>NZ_JACHOK010000008.1:0-211594 GCF_014199855.1 Xanthomonas sp. F1
AGCTCCTGCACCTCGCCTACGGCGTCCTCAAATCGGGCACCGCGTTCGACCCGAAAAGGGCCCTTGCCTGCTAGGGGGTAAGACGGTATCTACGAGGTCACACGTCGGTCCGCTGTGGCAACGAGAGCGATGCGAGGTGTGCGGATGTCACCGCCGCGCCGACATGAATCGTGACGGTGCCTGCTCCCCGATGTTCAGTGCGTAGCGACGCGGGCCGACAAGTCCAGCGCCAGCAGCGCCTGCGCGGTCTGCTGCGCCTGCGCCCGCAGCTCGGGGATCGCCAGGCTTTCCCACAGGCTGCCGATGCGCAGGCTGCCGAGCACGCGGATGCGCGGCGTAGCGTGGCCATCGGCATCGAGCAGCGCGCCGTCGGCGGCGCTGCCCACGCCGATGCCGTGCGGCCCCGGCTGCGCATGGCCGCAGCCGAGCAACTGGTGCAGCAGCGGATGGCGCATGGTCTGCGCGCGCAGTTCGACGCCGGTGGCGTTGATCACGCAGTGGGCGTCGAGCTGCAGTGGCGCGCCGTCGGCGCCCATGCCGTTGACCTGCACGCAGGCGCCGACCGGAAACACCGTGTCCAGCCGCGCGCGGTGCAGGCGCAACTGGCCGACCCGGCGCATCGCCTGCAATTGCGCGAACACCGGCGCGGCGATGCGATGCCGGTGCACGTCCCAGTAGCGCACCACGTGGCGCAGGAAGCGGCGCTGCTCGGCGACCGACAGCGACTGCCACAGCGCCTGGCTCAGCGGCCGCACCCGGTCCATCACACTCTGCCAGGGCTGGCCCTGCGCCTGCGCCGCGGCGGCGTGGCGGCGCAACGCGCGCATCCGCTGGCGCAGCGGCATCGCCAGCAGCGCCTGCGCATCGAAGTCGGCCGGCGCGCCATGCGCGGCGTGCGGCAACGGCAGCAAGGCATGCCGCGAGACCACGTGCACCGGGCCGCGGTGCGCATTGGCCAGCAGGGTCAGCACGCTGTCGGCCATGCTCAGGCCGGAGCCGACGATGCACACCGTGGCCTCGCGCGGAATCGCCTGCAACTGCGCGTAGTCCCACGCCTCCACCCGCGCCGGCGCATCGAGACCGGGGGCGCCGCGCGCCGGCAACGGGCGCAGGCTGTTGCCCAGCGCCAGCACGGTGGCGCCGGCGTGCAGTTGGCGGCCATCGTGCAACTGCAGGCGTTGCGCGCCGGTCGGCTGCGGATGCAACGCCAGCACCCGCGCCTGGCGCCATTGCAGCCGCGCCGGCCCGGCGGCCTGCGCCTGCTGCAGGCGCGCGCGCAGGTAGGCGGCGTAATGGCGGCGTTGCACGTAGGCCTCGGCCAACGCCGCGCGCGACAGCTGCGGATACAGCGCCTGCTGCTGCAGCCAGTCGAGGAAGTCGTCGGGCGCCTGGGCGAAGGCGCTCATGCGCCCGGCCGTCACGTTCAACAGGTGCTCGGGGCAAGGCGTCGCATAGGCCACGCCCTGTGCCAGCGCCGGCTGCGACTCGATCAGTTGCACGCGCAGCGCCGCGCCGGCCTGGCGCAGCAACTGCAAGGCGACCAGCACGCCGGCCGCGCCACCGCCGACGATGGCGATGTCGCAGTCGTCGTCGACCGGGTCGCTGGGGACAAGCTCACTCATGCGGCGATTGTAAGGGAAGCCCCCACCGACCCGGCCCGTGGCTGAGAACCGTCACGCATGTGCCGGCACCGATCGCGCATGAGCGCGTCATGCGCCTGTCATCGGCATGCGTCACATCAGGGCATCGGCCAGGCGCGCGATGCCTTCGCGGCTGCGCCGCCAGGCCGGCCGTTTGCGCCAGTCCTGCAGCGTCAGCACCCGCGCATCGGCCAGGTAGTCGGCCTCCACCGCGCGCAGCCGCTGCACCACCGCGGCGCTGTAGCACAGCATGCCGACCTCGGCGTTCAACGCGAACGAGCGGATGTCCAGGTTGATCGAGCCGACCAGGGCGATGCCTTCGTCCACGCTCAGGTGCTTGGCGTGCAGGAAGCACGGCCGGTACAGCGCGATCTTGACCCCGCTGCGCAGCAGTTCGTCGTAATAGGCCTCCTGCGCCCAGGCGGTGAGCCGCTGGTTGTTGCTCTCGGACAGGATCAGTTGCACGTCCACCCCGGACAGCGCGGCGATGCGCAGCGCGCTGAGCGTGGCCTCGTCCGGCACGAAATACGGCGTGACCATGACGATGCGCCGCCGCGCCAGATGGATCAACGCGTTGACCGTGTCGCGCGCGTTCTCGAACGGGTACGCCGGCCCGCTGGGCAACAGCTGCGTGGCGACACCGCCGCCGTGGATGGCGGCGGGCGCGACCACGCTCAGGCGCTGCCCGGTCTCGATGAACCAGTCGCTGGCGAATACCGCTTCCAGATGCGCCACCACCGGCCCCTGCACCCGCGCCACCAGTTCACGGTTGGGATGGCCGGGCACGAACTGCGGCTCGGCCAGGTTCTGCGAGCCGATGTAGCCGACACGGTTGTCGATCACCGCGATCTTGCGGTGGTTGCGCAGGTCCATGCGGCCGCTGCGGCGCCAGCGCAGCCCGCCCGGCAACAGCGCCTGCACCTCGACCCCGGCCGCGTGCAGGCGCCTGCGGTAGCGGCGCAGGCCGCGGCGGCCGCCGCGCGCATCCAGCAACAGCCGGCACTGCACGCCGCGCGCAGCGGCGCGCAGCAGCGCGGCGCATACCGCATCGCCGACCGCGTCGTCGAACATCAGGTAGTACAGCAGGTGCACGCGCTCGACCGCCGCGTCGATGTCGTCGATCAGCGCCTGCAACGAAGGCGCGTAGCGGTCGAGCAGCTCGACGCTGTTGCCGTGGGTCGGCATGAAGTCGCCCTGGCGCTCGACCAGCGGCACCACCTCGGCAACCACGGTGTCGGCCGGCGGCGCCCAGCGCAGCGCGGTCAGCGGCACCTGCTGCTCGCGGATCACCTGCGAGGCCAGCGCCTGGCGGCGGATGCGCTCGCGCGACAGCCAGGGGTGGCCGAGCAACAGGTACAGCGGCAGCCCCAGCAGCGGCACGAAGCCCACCAGCAACAGCCAGCTGCGCGCCGCGCCCGGCGTGGTGCGCGTGGGAATCCACAACAGCGCCACCAGCCGGATCAGCCAGTCCAGCGCCAGCAGCCACGTGCCTTCCAACCAGACCGGCAGCATCGCGATCCTCGCAACCCAGGTCGCCCGATTCTGCGGACTGCGCCGGCAAACGCAACCATGGCCGCATCAACAGCGGGTTTTTCCATGCCCCAGACGCACGAAACCCGCCTTGCGGCGGGTTCCGTGTCCAGCGTGGGCGGCGATCCGAGGATCAGCCGATCACTTGATCTTGCCTTCCTTGTACAGGACGTGCTTGCGCACGACCGGATCGTACTTGAGGAATTCCATCTTCCCCGGGGTGTTCTTCTTGTTCTTGTCCGTGGTGTAGAAGTGGCCGGTACCGGCCGAGGAAATCATACGGACCTTATCGCGCTTGCCTGCCATGATGCTCTACTCCTCAGACCTTTTCGCCGCGCGCACGCAGCTCAGCCAGAACGGTGTCGATGCCGTTCTTGTCGATGGTGCGCAGCGCGTGCGCGGAAACCTTCAGCTTGACCCAGCGGTTCTCGCTGGCGACCCAAAAGCGGCGCTCGTGCAGGTTGGGCAGGAAACGACGGCGGGTCTTGTTGTTGGCGTGGGAGACGTTGTTACCCGTCTGCACACGCTTGCCGGACACTTGGCATACGCGGGACATTGCGCACCTCGATAGTAGTTTGGTCGCCCATAGCCTGGGAGACGGCGGCCCCGGCAGCCTTGCGGCCACCACGCGACGTGGGAAATCAAACGGTTACGCTGGAAAGGCCGGCCGGCGATCGCGCATCCGGCCGCCGGCCCCGACCTCGTCGGGCACAGCGAGCCGCGCATTATGCAGGCGATCAAGGGCTTGTGCAAGTTGTCCACAGGCAGCCCACCTTCCTCGACCAGCCGGACAGCGCGCGGCCTTGCGCGCCGCTGGCCCGGCTGGCGCGATCGCCGGCTAGGCGGGGTCGGGCCCCAGCACCTCCACCGCCCAATCGATGAACGCGCGCAGCCGCTGGCTCATGTGCCGGTTGGGCGCGAACATCAGGTGCATCGGCATCGGCGGCAATTGCCAGTCCTGTAGCAGCGGTCGCAGCGCGCCCTCGGCCACGTGCGGTGCGGCCATGTAGGACGGCAACACGACCACGCCCAACCCCGCCAGGCCGGCGGCCAAGTAGGCGTTGCCGTCGTCGAAGCCGACCTTGTAGCGGCCCTGCACCTCGCATTGCTCCTCGCCGCGCCGCGCCTGAAAACTGCGCGCGCGGCCGCTGCGTGGGCTGAGGAAACCCACCGTGTGATGCGTCGGCCCGTCCAGCGCACGCGGATGATCGGGGATGCCGTGCCGGTGCAGGTACGCCGGACTGGCGTGGAAGCCCAGCGGCAGGCTGGTCAGCGGCCGTGCCACCAGCGCCGGATCGGCCGGCACGCCGCCGCGGATCACGCAGTCGACCTGGTCGGCGATCACGTCGACCTCGCGGTCGCTCACGCCCACGTCGAGTTGGATCTGCGGGTAGCGGGCATGGAAGTCGGGCAACGCCGGCACCAGCCGCAATCGCGCATACGGGCCTGGCACGTCGATGCGCAGGCGCCCGCGCGGCGCCACCGCGGCGCGGCCCAGGCCGGCCTCGACCTCTTCCAGCTCGGCCAGCAGGCGGGCGATGCGTGGGTAGTAGGCGGCCCCGTCGGTGGTGACGCTGACCCGGCGGGTGGTGCGGTGGAGCAGGCGCAGTTGCAGGTGCGCCTCCAACTGCTGCACCAGTTGGGTCACGGTCGTGCGGCTGAGCTGCAGGGTGTGCGCGGCGCGGGTGAAGCTGCCGGTCTCGACCACGCACGCGAACGCACGCATCGCCTCGAATCGGTCCATTCGGCGTCTCGCGATTGTTTGGAATCAGCAATCAATCTAGGCAGATCATCGCGGTTTATCCAGACAACGGCGCCGGCCACGATGGCGACTCCGGCATGCGCAGCGCGCTGCCCCTGTGTGGAGTGTCCCCATGTCCCACCGCGACGTCGTCTTTCCCGCCGGCCGCCAGGCGCTGTACGCCCGCAACCGCTACTCACCGGCGATCCGCTGCAATGGCTTGCTGTTCGTCTCCGGCCAGGTCGGCAGCCGCGAGGACGGCTCGCCCGAGCCGGAGTTCGCCGCGCAGGTGCGCCGCGCCTTCGACAACCTCAACGCGGTGCTGGCGGCCGCGGGCTGCACGTTCGACGACGTGATCGACGTGACCGTGTTCCTGGTCGATCCGGAACGGAACTTCGCCACCGCCTGGGCGATCGTGCCCGAGTATTGGGGCGAGGCGCCGCACCCGACGCTGACCGGCGTTGGCGTGACCTGGCTGTACGGCTTCCAGTTCGAGATCAAGGTGATCGCGAAGCTGCCCTGAGCGCACGGCAGTACGTGGCAAGTTGATATTGTGTCCGCGCAGACGCGCTTGTTAGTCTGTCATCGTCATGCGCCGCCTGTTCCGTCCACTGCGTACCTCCCTGCTGATGCTGCTGCTGGCGGCGTTCGTGGCCGTGCCGGTGGCCGATGCACTGGCCTGCGCGCTGGAGCCGGAATCGGCCGATGCGGTGCACGTGCCCGCCGCGGCGCATGCCGATGGCGACGACAGCGACGGCAAGCACGCCGGCAGCTGCAGCCACAACCATTGCCACCACTCGAATCTGAGCCTGCCGGCGAGTGCCCTTGCCTTGCTCGGCGCGCCGCGACCGGCACGCTGGATGCAGGCCGGCGACGCGTCCCCTGCGGGCGTCGTCCAGGACGGATTGAAGCGCCCGCCCAGAGCGTGAGTTGAGCGTGTCCCGCGATCGCGGGTTTCCGTTTCCCTCATCTCTGGAATTTCCTCATGTCGACTCCGACACGTCGGCCGCCGCGCGCGGCCGGGCGGGTCGTCGCCGTGCTGCTGGGCCTGGCCCCGGCCGCGCTGGCGATGGCGCAGACCGCCCCTTCCTATGACAGCTTGCTGCAACGCCTCGACGAACTGCCCGGCACCCGCGCCGGCACGGCCCTGGCCGAGGCCGCAGACGCCCGTGCCGAACAGGCGCGGGCGCTGCCCAACCCCACCCTGTCCTGGTCCACCGAGGATGCCGCCGGCAGCGGCGCCTACGCCGGCATGGGTAAGGCGCAGACCGTCCTGACCCTGTCGCAACCGTTGGAACTGTGGGGCCAACGCGGCGCACGCATCGGTGCGGCTCGCGCCGACGCCGACGCGGCCGCCATGCGCGGCACGCAGAGCCGCAGCGATGCCGCCGGCGTGTTGGCGTCGGCCTACGCGCAGGCCGAAAGCGCGCTGCGCCGTTACGCGCTGGCCGAAGAAGCGCTGGGCCTGATCCGCGACGATGCGGCCGCCGTCGACGCGATGGTCGCGCAGGGCCGCGAGCCGCAACTGCGCGCGGTGCAGGCGCGCAGCGAAGTGGCCGACGCCAGCGCGGCACTGGACGAGGCCCTGGCGTTCCGCGACGCGGCACTGGCGCGCCTTGCAGCCATCGCCCTGCTGGAGACGCCGGTGCAGTCCCTCGACAGTGGCCTGCTCGACCGCCCGCCACCGTCGCCGCGTGCGGCCGACACAGCGGCGCTGCCGGTACGCATCGCCGCTGCGGAGGCCAAGGCCGCCGACCGCCAGGTCGAGGTGGAGCGCAAGCGCGCACTGCCCGCGCTGAGCCTGACCGCTGCGCAGACGCGTTTCCGCGAAGACCGCGCCCACGCCTACACGCTCGGCGTCAGCCTCAGCGTGCCGCTGTTCGACCGCAACCGCGGCGGCATCCGTGCCGCCGGCGCCGAACTGCGCGCAGCCGAGGCGCGCCTGGACCAGCAACGGCGCACCAGCGCCGCCGACCGTCTATCCGCGCTCGCCACGCTGAAGGCCGCCGGCAGCCGCACGCGCGCCGCCGACGCGAGCGTGGCGGCGGCGCAGGAGGCCTACCGCCTGGCCCGCATCGGCGTCGACGCCGGACGCATCACGCAACTGGAACTGCGCAGCACGCGCGCTGCGCTCATCGCCGCTCGTGGCACCGCTGTGGACGCGCGCCTGGCGCGAGTCGCTGCGGAAATCGATTTGGCCCGCCTGGAAGGGCGCGCGCCGTTCATGGAGGCACAATGAACCTGTCCCGTCCGATCTCTCTTGCCGGCAGCGTGCTGCTGGGGCTCCTGCTGGCATTCCTACTGGCCGCGTGCGCCGGCGACAAGCAGGCCGTCCCGACGGCCGACGACGCGCAAGGCAATGGCGCCGAGCGCCAGGACGCGGCGCGCACGCCGGCGGCCAAGACCGAGGCCAACGCCGATGCCGACGACGTGGTGCGGCTGACACCGCAACAGATCGCCGCCTCCGGCCTGGACGTGGTCGCGGTCGGCCGCGGCGGCGGCGCGTCGGTTCGCCTGGCCGGGCGGGTCGAACCGGCGGTGGGCGCGCGCGCCTCGGTGGCCTCCACCGTGACTGGCCGGGTCGAGCGCGTGCTGGTCGCGCCGGGCGCCGCGGTGCAGGCGCAGCAACCGCTGGCCATCGTGGTCAGCGGCGAGGCCGCGGTGTTCCGTGCCAATGCGCTGGCCGCCGCGGCAGAGGCCAAGGCGGCCGGCTTGGCGCATGCCCGCGACCGCGCCCTGGTCGAGCAGGGCGTCGTGGCCCGCCAGGAGCTGGAAACCTCGCATGCGCGGGCGCTGGCGGCGCAGGCCCAGGCCGCCGCCGCGCAGGCCCAGGCCGCCGCCAACGGCACACCCGATGCCAGCGGCCGCGTGCGCATCGTCAGCCCGGTGGCGGGCATCGTCGGCAACGTGCAGGTCACGCCCGGCAGCGTGGTCGCGGCCGGCAGCGTGGTGGCCGAGGTCGCCGATCCGGCGATGAACGAACTGGTGTTCAGCGCACCGCCAGCGCTGGCGGCGCAGGTCGCGCCGGGCATGCCGCTGGAGGTGAGCAGCGCGGGCGGCAGCTTCGCTGCCAAGGTCACGGCGGCGGCGGCCGACCTGCGCCAGCAGGGCGGTGCGGCGGTGATCCGCGCGATGCCGGTCGATGCGCCCTTGCCGCCTGCCGGTTCACCGGTCTCGGCCGTGCTGGTCACCGACGGCCAGGACAGCGCGCTCAGCGTCCCCGCCGATGCGCTGCAGAACGTCGAAGGCCGCAACGCGGTGTTCGTCGCGGTCGATGGCGGCTTCAAGGCGCAGCCGGTGCTGGCGGGACGGCGCGCCGGCGACCGCATCGAGATCCTCGGCGGGCTCCGCGGCGACGAACGCATCGTCGGTGCCAACGCCTTCCTGCTCAAGGCCGAACTGGCCAAGGGCGACGCCGAGCACGGCCACTGAGGAGGCGACCATGTTCAAGCTGATCATCGACACCGCCGTGCGCTACCGCTGGCTGGTGGTGGCCCTGGCCGCACTGCTCGCTGCCGTCGGCCTGTTCCAGTTGGGCAGGCTGCCGATCGACGCGGTACCGGACATCACCAACCGCCAGGTGCAGCTCAATACGGTGGCACCGGCACTGACCCCGGAGCAGATCGAGCGGCAGGTGACCTACCCGCTGGAAACCGCGTTGGCCGGCATCCCCGGCCTGACCGCGACCCGCTCGCTGTCGCGCAACGGCTTTTCGCAGGTCACCGCGATCTTCACCGATGCGACCGACGTCTACTTCGCGCGCCAGCAGGTGGCCGAACGCATCCGCGAGGCCGTGGACGACCTGCCCGAAGGAGCATCGCCGCAACTGTCGCCGGTCACCACCGGCCTGGGCGAGGTGCTGATGTGGACGGTGGACTTCACCCCGTTCGACCCGGCCAGGCTGGCCCGGCCTGGCGCGGCGGGCTGGCAGGCCGGCGCGGTCTACCGCACGCCGGAAGGCGAGCTGCTGCGCACGCCGGAAGAGCGCGCCACCTATCTGCGGACGGTGCAGGACTGGATCATCGCGCCGCAGATGCGCTCCAGCCCGGGACTGGCCGGCGTCGATACGGTCGGCGGCTACGTCAAGGAATACGGCGTGCATCCGGACAGTGCGCGGCTGGCCGCGCATGGCCTGGGCCTGGCCGACCTGGTCACCGCCCTGCAGCGCGCCAACGTGCAGGCCGGCGCCGGGTTCGTGCAGCGTGCCGGCGAAGGGCTGGTGGTGCGTGCCGACGGCCTGGCGCTGACCGCTGACGATCTCGCGCAGGCGCCGGTGGCCATCCGCAACGGCATCGTGGTGCGCGTGGCCGACGTGGCCGACGTCGCACCAAGCCGGGCACCGCGGCTGGGCGCGGCCAGCCGCAACGGCCACGAGGCGGTGCTGGGGACCGCGCTGATGATCGCCGGCGGCAACAGCCGCACCGTGGCGCAGGCCGCGGCCGCGCGGCTGGCGCAGGTGAACACGTCGCTGCCGCCGGACATCGTGGCGTCACCGGTGCTGGATCGCAGCGTGCTGGTCAACGCGACCATCAAGACGGTGGCCAGGAACCTCACCGAAGGGGCGCTGCTGGTGGTGGTGATCCTGTTCCTGTTGCTGGGCAACCTGCGCGCGGCCGCCATCACCGCGCTGGTGATTCCCCTGTCGTTCCTGTTCGCGGTGATCGGCATGCAGCGCTTCGGCATCAGCGGCAACCTGATGAGCCTGGGTGCGCTGGATTTCGGCATCCTGGTGGACGGGGCGGTGATCGTGATCGAAGCGACCCTACTCATGCTCGGCCAGCGCCGCGCCGCGCTGGGCCGCGGGTTGACCGCAGCCGAGCGCCTGGGCGTGGCCGCCGAGGCGGCGCGCAAGATGGCGCGGCCGGCGGCCTTCGGTCAGCTGATCATCCTGCTGGTATTCGCGCCGATCCTCGCCCTGGAAGGCGTGGAGGGCAAGACGTTCCAGCCGATGGCGGCCACCTTCATGCTGGCCCTGGTCGGCGCGTTCCTGTTGTCCTTCACCTTCGTGCCGGCGATGGCCGCGCTGCTGGTGCGCGAGCCGAAACCGCGGGACGATGCTGCGCATGCGGCCGACGGGGCACACGAAACGCGGCTGATCCGCGCACTGCGCACACGCATCGAACCGGTAATCGGCAAGGCCGTCGCGCATCCGCGCACGGTTGCCGCCGGTGCGGTGGCGATGCTGCTGGCGGGCATCGGCGCGTTCACGCTGCTGGGCCGCGAGTTCATGCCGACGCTGGACGAAGGCAACGTGGCGATGCAGGCCCTGCGCGTGCCGTCCACCTCGCTGGAACAGTCGCTGGCGATGCAATTGGCGCTGGAGAAGGCCATCGCCACGCAGCCGGAAGTGGCGACCGTGTTCTCGCGGACCGGCACCGCCGAGGCGGCGATCGACCCGATGCCGACCAACGTCTCCGACAGCGTGATCGTGCTCAAGCCGCGCAAGGACTGGCCCGATCCGGCGCTGGGCAAGGAGCAGCTGGTGGCCCGCCTGGAGAGGCTGACAGGCCAGCAGCTCGGCAACAGCTTCGAGTTCAGCCAACCGATCGAATTGCGCTTCAACGAGCTGATCTCCGGCGTGCGCACCGACCTGGCGGTGATGATCTTCGGCGACGACTTCGGCCAGTTGCAGAAGGTGGCCGAGCAGATCGCGCTGAAGCTGCGTGCGGTGGAGGGCGCGGCCGACGTGCGGGTGGAGCAGATCTCCGGCCTGCCCACGCTCAATGTGACCATCGACCACATGGCCGCGGCGCAGGTCGGGCTGAGCGCGGCGGACGTGAGCGACGCGCTGGCCACCGGCATCGGCGGCCGCGCCGCCGGCAAGCTCTTCGAGGGCGACCGCCGCTTCGACGTGGTGGTGCGGATGGACGATGCCGCGCGCAACGATCCGGACCAGTTGGCCGCGCTGCCGATCGCCACGCCGACGGGGCAGGTGATTCCGCTGTCGTCGGTGGCGCGCATCACCGTCAGCGAAGGGCCGAACCAGATCAGCCGCAACAACGGCAGCCGCCGCGTGGTGGTGCAGGCCAACGTGCGTGGCCGCGACCTGGGTGGCTTCGTCGGCGCGGCGCGGGCCGCGGTGGCCGGCGTGCAGCTGCCGCCGGGTGCCTACCTGACCTGGGGCGGCCAGTTCGAGAATCTGCAGCGTGCGGAGCAGCGGCTGGCGACCGTGGTGCCAGTGGTGTTCCTGCTGATCGGCGGCCTGCTGTTCATGGCATTGCGCAGCGTCAAGGAAGCGGTGCTGGTGTTCAGCTGCGTGCCGCTGGCGCTGGTCGGCGGCCTGCTGGCCCTGTTGCTGCGCGGCATGCCGTTCTCGGTATCGGCCGCCGTGGGCTTCATCGCCGTCTCCGGGGTGGCCACCTTGAACGGCCTGGTGCTGATGCAGGCGATCCGCGAGCGCCTGGAGGCCGGTGACCTGCCGCTGCAGGCGGCGATCGACGGCGCTGGCAGCCGCATCCGCGCGGTACTGACCACCGCGCTGGTGGCGATCGTCGGCTTCATTCCGATGGCCATCGCCAGCGGGTCCGGTGCGGAAGTGCAGAAACCGCTGGCGACGGTGGTGATCGGCGGACTGATCACCGCCACTGCACTGACCTTGCTGGTACTGCCGACCTTCGCCGCGCGCGTGGCCGGGCCGCGCCACGCCGGCTGACCCGCCACAGGCCGGTGCCCTTCCCGACGGAAGCGGCGCCGGCCTGTGCGGCGGCGGTCAGGCTTTCTTCTTGCGCGCGGCGATGTAGGCGCGGATCTGCTGCTGCAACACCGGCAGCGGCACCGAGCCCTGCTGCAGCACCGCGTCGTGGAAGGACTTGATGTCGAAGTCCGGGCCGAGTTCGCGCTCGGCCTCGGCACGCAGGTCGAGGATGGTCAGCTCGCCGAGCTTGTAGCTCAGCGCCTGGCCCGGCCAGGAGATGTAGCGGTCGACCTCGGTGGTGACCTCATGCTCGCTGAGCGCGGTGCGCTCGCGCAGATAGGCCTGCGCCTGCGCCCGGGTCCAGCCCTTGTGGTGCACGCCGGTGTCGATCACCAGGCGGCAGGCGCGCCACATCTCGTAGCTGAGCCGGCCGAAGTCCTCGTAGGGCGTGGCGTAGATGCCCATCTCCTTGCCCAGCTTCTCGGTGTACAGCGCCCAGCCCTCGCCGTAGGCGGAGATGTAGTTCTCGCGGCGGAACGCCGGCTGCGCGCCCTGCTCCTCGGCCAGCGCGCCCTGCAGCGAATGGCCCGGCGAGGATTCGTGCAGGGTCAGCGCCGGCAGGTTGTACAGCGGCCGCGACGGCAGATCGTAGGTGTTGAGCCAGTATGTGCCGACGCCGCCGCGGCCGGCGGTCCAGAACGGCGCGATGTCCGCCGGCACCGGCACGATGGTGAAGCGCCCGCGCGGCAGCGTGCCGATGAACTTGCCGACCTCCCCGTCCACGCGCTTGGCGATCCACGCGGCGCGATCGAGCAGTTCCTGCGGGGTCTTCACGTAGAACTGCGGATCGGTGCGCAGGAACTGCAGGAACGCCGGAAAGGTCTTCTGCCCCGCCGGCGCCTGGAAGCCGACTTGCTGGATGATCGCGTCCATCTCCTTCTGGATCCGCGCCACCTCGCGCAGGCCGAGCTGGTGGATCTGCTCGGGGTCCATGTCCAGCGTGGTGTATTCGCGGATCTGCTGCCGGTAGTAGGCCTTGCCGTCGGGCAGGGCTTCGGCGGCCAGCGTGGTACGCGCCTGCGGCATGTACTCCTGGCGGTAGAAGGTGAGCAGTTGCGCATAGGCCGGGATCACCTTGTCGCGCAGCGCCGCCTGCGCCTGCGCGCGCAGCTGCGCCTGCTCGGCAGCCGGGATCTGCGCCGGCATCTGCTTGAACGGCGTGTACAGCACCGCGGCAGTCGGATCCTTCAGCTCGGCCACATTGGCGATGGCGCCGTCGCGGCCGTCGAGTACCGCGCGCGGCACGCTGAAGCCGCGCTTGAGGCCGGCGCGCATGTTGTCGGTCTGCTGCGCGAAGTAGCGCGGCACGTCCTCCAGCCGCGCGATGTAGGCGCGGTACTCGTCTGCCGTGCGCAGGTTGCGCCGCGCCATGAACGCCAGGTCCGACCAGAACGCGCTGTCGGAGTTGAACGGCATCTCGTAGGCGCGCAGCCGCACCGACGCGGCCAGGTTCTCCACCTGCGGCCGGTACACCGCCAGGTTGACCTGGTTCTCCGGCGAAAGCTGGGCCGCATCGAGCGTGTCCAGCTGCCGCAGCACGTCCTCCCACACCTTCAGGTGTGCCGCCTGCGCCGCCGCGCCGACGTCGGGCAGACGGCGGTTGTCGCCGCTGCTGTCGCTGTCCTCGTCGGCCTGGCCGAGCTGCGCCTGGCGCCAGGCCCACTCCTTCTCGTAGATGGCCTGGAAGCGCGTATCGGCGGCGCTGGCAGCGGCCGTGGCAGGCGCTGCGCTGGACGTCGTTGACGCCGGCGGTGCAGCCAGCGCGGGCGCGGCCACGGCGAAGGCGAGCAGCAGGGAAGCGGCCAGCGGGGTCTTGGCGAACATCGGCATGAGCGGCACACGGCGGGAACGGATCGTCGATGATCGCATCCCCACCCGGCTTGGCGGGTGGGCCGGAAGTCCTGTGTGGGCGATGCAGAGAACGGAAACGCGCCTCGCAGCGGTTGTACCTGGCTGCAACTTAAGAACTGGATCGTTGCTTAGCTATAGCTGTAGCTCTGGCTGGCTGCGGCTGCGGCTGCGACTGCGCAGGATTGCTTCCCATTGTGGAAGGGACTTCAGTCCCGACGCGCGGTCGCTCCGCCTGCGACAGCATCCAGCAGCAACTGCAGCCATTGCACCGGCCGCAGGCCTGCTGGTGCCGACATCGACCATGCGACCGCAATCCTCAACGTCGGTCTGCACGGCATCACGCCGTCGCATTTGCAACTGAGCATGATGCCGCGCACGGCGCGGTAGCGGCCGGACACAGCCAAACCGCATCCCAGTAGGGGTAGTCGCCGATGCGGCGCACCAGACCGGCGCGCAATGGATTGGCGACGATGTAGCGCGCTGCCGGCAGCAATTGCCGCTCGTCGCGCAGTGCGCGATCGTGGAACCCCTCCATCCACACTGCGCCACCGCGGCCGCGCGCGTGATTGGCCGCCCTCGCGGCGCGGCCCTTGGCGTCGCGCATGACGGTCGACAGCACAGCGCCGCTCTCGAGCATGATCAGCCCATGCCAGTGATCGGGCATCAGCACCCAGCACAAAAGCTGCGCACCGGCCCAAGTGTCGACCTGGCCCAGGCAGGACGCGGCCGCCCAGGCGCATCGCCAGTCCTCGAACAGACGCTGGCGCTGCCAGGTCACGGTGGTGACCAGATAGATGCGTCCCGTCTCGCTCCAGCGTCCTGCACGCAGCGCGCGATAGCCTCTGGGAAGTCTGGTGTACATGGCACCAGGGTTGCAGGGTGGCTCAGTCGACACCATCGGGAATCGACCGGTTTAGGCGTGGGGAAACGTGCGGGCGCAGTGTCAGAAATCGGGTACTCGCTACCGGATGCAATGGCCGGCAGGATTGCCGAGACGTGGAGGCGTCATGCGTCGGGACTGAAGTCCCTCCCACAGTTGCAGTGTCGCGAAGGGTCGCGATCGGAAGTGTTGCGCGCCGCCTGCGATCACGCGCAGGCACGCGGCGCGCTCAATGCGAGGCGCGGTCGCGGCGCCAGCCGCGGTGCTTGATGTCCAGGTACAGGCTGTAGAAGGCAGTGAAGGCGGGGAACAGGTTCTGCAGCACGCCCACCGAGTCCTGCTTGGCCGAGAACATGAAGTAGCTCAGCGTCATCAGGCTGCCGACCACGCTCATGTACCAGAACAGGCGCGGGATCACCGGCTTGCCGGCGCGCTTGGAGGCGACGAACTGCACCAGCCAGCGGCCGCCGAACATCAGCGCGCCGACATAGCCGATCAGCTTCCAGCCGGTGACGTGCAGCCCGGTCCAGTACAGCGCCTGGATCGGTTCGTTGAGGAAATGCGCGTCCATCTCAGCGCTCCTGTACCGCGGTGCGGCGGCTGCGCGCGATCAGCCAGGCCACGCCACGCAGGTCGCGGATGCCGACCAGGGCGCGGTTGAGGTTGTTGTACTTGGACACGCCGGAGGTGCGGTGGCGGTGGTTCACCGGCACGCTCAGGGTCTGCCAGCCGGCGCGCTGCATCAAGGCCGGCAGGTAGCGGTGCATGTGGTCGAAGTACGGCAAATCCAGGAACGCCTCGCGTTCGAACAGCTTGATGCCGCAGCCGGTGTCCGGGGTGTCGTCGCGCAGCATGCGCGCGCGGATCGCGTTGGCCCACTTCGAGGCCCAGCGTTTGCTACCCGAATCCTGCCGCGACACCCGCCAGCCGGCGAACAGCTTGACCAGCGGCGCGGCTTTGGCGCGCGCGGCCAGCAGCTTGGGAATGTCGGCTGGATCGTTCTGGCCGTCGCCGTCGAGGGTGGCGATCCACAGCCCGCGCGCGGCCTTGACCCCGTTGCGCACCGCGGTGCTCTGCCCGCTCTGGCTGACATGGTGCAGCACGCGCAGCTCCGGCGTGGAGGCCTTCAGCCCTTCGAGCACGGCCAGGGTGTCGTCGCGCGAATGGTCGTCGACGTAGACGATTTCGAAATCGATCGTGCCGCGCAGCGCGGCGACGATCTCGGCGACCAGCGGCGGGACGTTGTCGCGCTCGTTGAACACCGGGACGACGACGGAAAGGGAAAGCTGGCTCATGGATTCGGCAGGGCTGGGCGCGGGGGCGCGTGGGGGAAAAAAGCGGGGCATTGTGCCGCGGAGCGATGATCCGCGCATGAAGCGTCAGACGGCGGCGCCGAAGTACGCCCGGCACCAGGCCACCACCTGCGGCAGGCCGACCTCGATCGGGGTGCTCGGATCGAAGCCGAACGCAGCGTGGGCCCGCGCAGTATCGGCCATCGTCTCGATCATGTCGCCCGGCTGCATCGGCCGGTACAGCTTTTCGGCGCTGCGCCCGGCGGCGGCCTCGATCACCGCGATGAAGCGCTCCAGCTCCACCGGGGTGTGGTTGCCGAGGTTGAACACACGGTGCGGCACCGCCTCGCTGGAGGGGTGATCGAGCGCGCCGAGCACGCCGGCGACGATGTCGGCGACGAAGGTGAAATCGCGGCGCATGCGCCCGTGGTTGAACACCTCGATCGGGCGCCCAGCCAGCACCGCACGGCTGAACAGCAGCGGCGCCATGTCCGGGCGGCCCCAGGGGCCGTACACGGTGAAGAAGCGCAGCCCGGTGGCGCGCAGGCCGTATAGCTGCGCGTAGGTATGGGCCATCAGTTCGTTGGCAGCCTTGGTCGCCGCGTACAGCGAACGCGGCTGGTCGATGCGCTGGTCCTCGGAGAACGGCGGCGTCGCCGAATCGCCGTACACCGAGCTGCTGGAGGCGTAGACCAGATGCTGCACGCCGCGGTGCCGGCACAGCTCCAGCATGTTGACGAAGCCGACCAGGTTGCTGTCGACGTAGGCGTAGGGGTTCTGCAGCGAATAGCGCACCCCGGCCTGCGCCGCCAGGTGCACCACGCGGGTCGGCTGCACCTCGTCGAACAGCGCGGCCAGGCCGTCGCGGTCGGTCAGGTCCAGAGTGCGGATGTCCGCCTCCGCACACAGCGCGGCGACGCGGTCGCGCTTGAGCTGCGGGTCGTAGTAGTCGTTGTAGTTGTCCAGGCCCACCACTGTCTGCCCGGCGGCGCGCAGCGCGCGGACGGTGTGGGCACCGATGAAGCCGGCGGCGCCGGTGACGAGAATGGGCATGGCGGAATCCTGGAAAGCGAAAGGCGAAGAAACGGCGGGCGTCGCGGCACGGCAACGCTCAGGGCATGCCGGCGTTGACACCGCCCGGACCGACGGCGCCCGCCGCGCGGTGCTGCAGGATCGGGCTGCCGCCCGGGCTGATCTGCGTGTCCTGGTTGCTCATGCAATGCTCCGGTTGCTGGCCCGCGCCGCGGCGCGCGGCCTCAGCGCAGGGTCAGCGGCGCGTCCTTGGCCAGCGCCGCCTTGCGCTCCTTGCTGAATTCCCACCACGGGCGCGGCGTCTCGCCCTGCATGAAACGCACGATCGACAGGAACACGTCGATCACGCAGTGGTCGTGGACCACGCCGGTACGCAGGCACAGCTGCGCGTACATGTCGTAGGGATCGCGGCCCTGCAGGTGCGCGGGCACGCGGATGCCGATCAGGCGCAGGTCCTTCTCGCAGGCCGGGCCGACGTTGGGCAGGTCGGTCAGGCGCAGCAGATGGTGGCGGTCGACCTTGCTGGGATGCATGGCGGAGGCAGTCCTGGCGGACGCGGACGGCGGCGCTCAGGCCTGCCGCGGACGCAGTTTCTCGAGCACGCCGTCCAGCGTGTCCAGGTCGGTGTAGTGGATCACCAGCTTGCCCTTGCCGCCGCGGCCGTGGGCGATGGACACCTTGGTGCCCAGCGACTCGGACAACTCGGTCTCCAGCGAGGCGATGTCGGCCTGCGGCGCGGTGCGCGCCGGCTTGGCCTTGCGGTTGCTGGGCACCTTGCCGGCGGCGAACTGCTGCGCACGGTGCTCGACCTCCCGCACCGACCAGCCCTGGTCGGCGGCGTCGGAGGCCAGGCGGCTGGCCAGTTCCGGCGACAGCGTCAGCAGCGCGCGCGCATGGCCCATCTCCAGGCGCCGCGCTTCCAGCAGCGCGCGGATCGCCGGCGGCAGTTCCAGCAGGCGCAGCAGGTTGGACACCGAGGCGCGCGAGCGGCCCACCGCCTCGGCGGCCTCGGCGTGGGTCAGCGAGAACTCGTCGATCAGCCGCTGCAGCGCCTGCGCCTCTTCCAGCGGATTGAGGTCCTCGCGCTGGATGTTCTCGATCAGCGCCATGGCGATGACGGTGCGGTCGTCCAGCTCGCGCACCACCACCGGCACCTCGCTGAGGCCGGCCAGCTGCGACGCGCGCCAGCGGCGTTCGCCGGCGACGATCTCGAAGCTGCCCGGTGCCAGTTCGCGGGCGACGATCGGCTGGATCACGCCCTGCGCCTTGATCGACTCGGCCAGCTCCTGCAGCTTGGCCTCGTCCATCTCCTGGCGCGGCTGGTACTTGCCCGGCTGCAGCTGCCCGACCGGCAGGCGGCGCAGGCTCTCGCCGGGCTGCAGCTCGGCGGTGGGTGCCGGCGCTGCCGCGCCCTTCGGCCCCAGCAGCGCTTCCAGGCCACGGCCGAGGCCGCGCTTCTTCGCTCCGAGGGCGGGGGGCTTGGCACTCATCAGACGGTCTCCATGGCCGGCATCGGCCGATTGCGTTCGTTGCGGCGGCGCACGATCTCGCCGGCCAGTCCCAGGTAGGCGACGCCACCGCGCGAGGTGCGGTCGTAGCCGACGATGCTCTGGCCATGGCTGGGCGCCTCGGCAAGGCGCACATTGCGCGGCACGATGGTGCGGAACACCTTGTCGCCGAAATGGTTGGTCAGCTCCGCCGACACCGCATTGGCCAGGTTGTTGCGCACGTCGAACATGGTGCGCAGCACGCCTTCGATCTCCAGCGCCGGGTTCAGCTCGGCGCGCAGCGCCTCGATGGTCTCCAGCAGCGCGGTCAGTCCTTCCAGCGCGTAGTACTCGCACTGCATCGGCACGATTACCGAATCGGCGGCGGTCAGCGCGTTCAGGGTCAGCAGCGACAGCGCCGGCGGGCAGTCGATCAGGATGAAATCGTAGGCCTCGCGCAGCGGCGCCAGCGCGGTCTTCAGCCGCTGCTCGCGCGCCGGCTGGTCCATCAGCTGGATCTCGGCGGCGGTGAGATCGATGTTGCCCGGCAGCAGGTCGAAGCCTTCCGGCGCGGTCACCCGGATCTGCTCGGCGCTGCTCTCGCCGAGCAGCACGTCGCAGGTGGAGGCGGCCAGTTCGCGCTTGTCGATGCCGCTGCCCATCGTCGCATTGCCCTGCGAGTCCAGGTCCACCAGCAGCACGCGCTGCGACTGCCGCGCCAGCGACGCGGCCAGGTTGACCGCGGTGGTGGTCTTGCCGACGCCGCCCTTCTGGTTGGCGATGGCGATGATGCGGGCCATGCGGGAGCCTCGTCGGCGATGGGGTGGGACCGGGCATTATGCGGTCACAGCCCCCGTGGCGGAAATCCGGGCCGGCCGCGGCCGCCGCTCAGCCGCGCTCGACCACCACCAGGTGGCGGTCGGCGCCCAGGCCGGGGACCTGCAGCGGATGCACGGTCGGCGCCACCCAGCCCGGCGGCAGCGCGGCGATCTCCTCGTCCGGGCGCACGCCCTTCATCGCCAGCAGGCGCCCGCCCGGGCGCAGCAGGTGGCCGCCGACGGCGACGATGCCGGCCAGCGTGTCCAGCGCGCGCGCGGTCAACAGATCGTAGGTGCCGGCCTCGTCCAGCGCCTCGGCGCGCGACTCGGCCACCCGCGCGTTGTCCAGGCGCAGCTGGCGCACCGCCTCGCGCAGGAACCGCGCCTTCTTGCCGTTGCTCTCGACCAGGGTCACCCGCAGCTGCGGCCGCGCGATCGCCAGCGGGATGCCGGGCAGTCCCGGGCCGGTGCCCAGGTCGGCCAGCGCGCCCTCGCTGGCGAACGGCTGCATCGCCAGCGAATCCAGCAGATGGCGGGTCACCATCTCGTGCGGGTCGCGGATCGCGGTCAGGTTGTAGGTGCGGTTCCAGCGCGTCAGCAGCGCCAGATAGGCCAGCAGCGGCGGCGCCAGCGCGGCGGCGTCCAGGCCTTGCGCGTGCAGGCCCTGCTCGAGCGCGACACGGACGGAATCGGGGAGAGAGGCATCGGTCATCGGCGGATTATCGCAGGTGGCACCGCTGCCGCACTCTGACCCAAAGCATTTCCCGGAACGAATAGGAGGCTCAGCACGCCGCCCGGGGCGGTCAGGCTCCCAACATACGTGCCAGGCCAGGTACCGGGTAGTATTCGAACGCCTTGCCGACCCGTTGCTTGGAGAGCAGGCCCGCAGCGACCAGGGAATTCAGGTCGCCCAGCGCTGTTGGATAGGTGATCGTGTGCGCCGACCGATGCCCGGCCACGGTGTATGGCCGATCAGGATCCTTCAGTGCATTGGCCAGCAAGGCGCGCTGCCTGTGATTCAGCACGGCGTCGCCCACATGCGCCTTGCGCAGCACGTGACGTGCAAGCCGATCTTCCTGTTGCTTCTTCGCGATATACGTGTGCAACGCCTGGATGGACTGCTCGATCGCTTCCAACTGCTGCGAGACGAAATAGCTCAGATCGGCACCATCGCTCTCGGTGTAAAGATAGGCCCGCATGTATTTCCCAGGCGACTTCTTCAACACGCTCGAAATCGACAGATATTCGGTCAACCAGTAGCCGGAGTTCATCATGCTCCAGTAGAAGAGCGCCCTCGCC
This sequence comes from Xanthomonas sp. F1, assembly GCF_014199855.1. Taxonomy (NCBI): domain Bacteria; kingdom Pseudomonadati; phylum Pseudomonadota; class Gammaproteobacteria; order Lysobacterales; family Lysobacteraceae; genus Xanthomonas; species Xanthomonas sp. F1. The sequence goes on from NZ_JACHOK010000008.1 coordinate 20,265, forward strand.
GTTCGTCCGTTCCCATCAACGAATGGATGGTCGTATCCGATCTGGAAATGAATTGCGATGGCGCGCACGACCGGATGAATGAAGGTTTCGCCCGCCGTGTCGTTCGCGAACGCACAAAGCCGTCTCATCCTGTCCGCCACTTGGATTGCAGGCGGAGGGACATGCAGCAGCGTCGGCGGGGAACCGCGGTCGTGGATGACGACATTGTCTCCCACCGAACGATATCGACCAGAGTATTCCGCGCTTTCCAGTGTCCCGTCCGTCAGGATGCTATGCAGTTCCAGCACTTCCTCGGGCGTGATTGGCCGCTTACCCCTCTCGCGAATCATGTTCATCGCGAGGTAGTTGTTGTAGATCATTCTCTCCGACTGATCGCGCGGCAGTCTGCCAGTCGATAACATCTCTTTTGCAACCGCCCGGGTGGTGGCTGCTCCCTCGAGCTGGGACGAGGTCATGGCCTCTTCGATCAGCGAACGGATCAGAAACCTGTTCTGTCCACCGCTGCTCTCCATTCCTTTGATCGCCCCAGCCGCCTCGCGATCAATGTAGTGAAGTCTGCGCTGCATCGAATCGGTGATGGAAACGACGAAGTTCTCGTCGTCTTTGTCCACCAGATCAAGTTCGCGCGCCAGCGCTTGACGGCTCCACTTTATGCCAGCCCACCATTCTTCTGTGGTAAGGCCGTCTGGCGCGACTCTATGCCTGAGTTTGTCCCAGTGCTCGTAGCGTCCGGCCACCTCGGGGCCGATCTTCGACCTGAACACTCTCATCATTCGTTCAGGTTCTTCAGCAAGAAGACGCCAACTGTCTGGGGGCGGCACAGGGAGCTTCATTGTGCTTTCCTATAAAACATATGTATCTTTTTACATCAAATTGCATCAAAGCACGACCTGTCCAGTCTCCGATGCCGACATCGGGTCACACGGCTGCAACACGAACCAGAGGCCATGGAAACTACGGCAGCTCTGGCCACCAGGCCAACGCGGCCCGATAGCCGGGCGCGGCCTCCCATTCGTGCAGGTGCCAGGCTTCGGCCGCACCCAGTTCCGGATCGCACCAGACCAGGTGCAGCGCACCGCCGGCGTCCTCGGCGAAGCGCAGCCGGTGCAGGCCGAAGGCGATGCCGTGGCCATGCGCCTTGAGCAGCGCTTCCTTGGCGCACCACAGGCGGAAGAACAGCGCCTCGCGTGCCGGCGCCGCCAGCGCGGCCAGCAACGCGACCTCTTCGGGGTGGAAGAAGCGCCGCGCCAGTTCCAGCAGGCGCGGCCGCGGCCGCTGGCGCTCGATGTCCACGCCCAGCCGCGCATGCGCGGCGACCGCCACCAGCAGGTAATCGCCGCTGTGGCTCCAACCGGTGTCCAGGTGCGCCAGCGGTGCATGCAGCCCGGGCCGGCCACGGGCGTCGCGGCGCAGCGGCAGCTGCGCCGCCGGCACCGCCAGTTCGCCGGCCAGCAGGCGCCGCGCCTGGGCCTCGCCGGAGGTCCGCGGCGGATGCGGGCGCAGCCACAGCGCCACCGGGCCGAAACGCCAGTCCGGCGTCTCGGCGGCACCGGCGGCCACGGGCGGCAGCGGCGCGCTCACGCGGCGCCCACAAAGCGCAATGGCCGCTGCGCCACGAGGTCGGCGTTATACGGCCGCTTCACGGCGGCGCTCCTTAAATGGCGCCCACCCCACCGCTCCTGGTGCGGGCCGAACCGAGGAGTCTGACGCATGGGCATCATCATCTGGTTGATCGTCGGCGGCATCGTGGGCTGGCTGGCCAGCATCATCATGCGCCGTGACGCACAGCAGGGCATCATCCTGAACATCGTGGTCGGCATCGTCGGTGCGCTGATCGCCGGCTGGCTGTTCGGCGGCGGCATCAACCAGGCGATCACCCTGTGGACGTTCCTGTATTCGCTGATCGGCGCGATCATCCTGCTGGCGATCGTCAACCTGTTCACCCGCGGCCGCGCACGCTGACGCGTCGCCCTCGCCGCTTGCGCAAACGCCCGGTTCGCCGGGCGTTTTGCGTTTGCGGCCCGGCTCACGACGCAGCGCGGTCGGCCGGATGCCGCACGCCGTCCTCCACCGGCACCGCGATGGCCAGCGCATACGGGTCCACGCCCTCCAGGCAGCCGACGTTGTAGCCGTACAGGCGAGGATCGGAGCGGCGCCGGTGGTGCGTGTAGATCCCGCAGGTACCGCAGAAGTAGTGCTGCGCGGTGTGGGTGTGGAACTGGTACAGGCGCAGCGCCTGCTCGCCCTGGCGGACATGCAGGGCGGCCAGCGGCACCGAGGCGACGATGGCGCCGCGGCGCCGGCACAGCGAGCAGTTGCAGCGGCGCGGGTCGACGATGCCCTGCGGCAGCTCCAGGTCGATCTGCACCGCGCCGCAGTGGCAGCTGAGCCGGTGCAGCGGCGCGATCGCGGTGTCGCCGACCTTGTCGATGCAGCGGCGCACGTGGCGCTCGCTCATGCCGCCGGCTCCAGCTCGACCCAGGCCGGCGCGTGGTCGCTGGGGCGGTCCCAGCTGCGCGGTTCGCGGTCGATGCCGGCGCCGCGGGTGCGCGCCTTCAGCGCCTCGGACACCAGGGTCAGGTCGATGCGCAGGCCCAGGTCGCGGCGGAAGCCGGCCTGGCGGTAATCCCACCAGCTGAAGATGCCGCCGTCGGCATGGTGCAGGCGGAAGCCGTCGTGCAGGCCCAGGGCGAGCAGCTTGTGCAGGGCGCCGCGCTCGGCGGTGGAGGTGAGGATGTGGTTGTCGCTCCACACCAGCGGATCGTGCACGTCGCGCGCGTCCGGGGCGATGTTGAAGTCGCCCAGCACCACCAGCCGCGGATGCCGCTGCAGCTCGTCGGCCAGCCAGGCGTGCACCGCCTCCAGCCAGCGCAGCTTGTAGGCGTACTTGTCGGTGCCCACGTCCTGGCCGTTGACCACGTACAGATTGACGATGCGCAGGTCGCCGACGGTGGCGGCGATGGCGCGCTTCTGCTCGTCCTCCAGGCCCGGCACGCCGATCTGCACGTCGCCGATCGGCAGGCGCGACAGGATCGCCACGCCGTTGTAGGTCTTCTGCCCGGCGAACACGCTGCGGTAGCCGGCCTCGGCCAGCGCCGTGTCGGGAAACTTGTGGTCTTCCAGCTTGGTCTCCTGGATCCCGACCACGTCCGGCGCGAACGCGGCCAGCCACTGTTGCAGGTGCGGCAGGCGCACGTTGAGCGAGTTGACGTTCCAGCTGGCGATCTTCAAGGGAAATCCGGGACGGGGAAGCCGGCCGCTATTCTGACCGCAGCCGCGGCGGCGGCCAAACCGCGGGCACCCGGCCGTTCAGCGCCGCGCGCAGCACTGCGCGAACAGCGCCGGCGCCAGGCTCAAGGCCTGCTGGCGCTGCGCCTCGTTCAAGCCGTCGAGCAGTTCCTCGGCACCGAGTGCCTGGTCCGGCGGCGGGAACGGCCGCTCCGGCGCCTGCCGCGCCGCCAGTTGCCAGGCCGCGGCGTACGGCGGATCGGCCACCGCCAGCCACGGTGCGCGCAGCAGTTGTGCCAGCGTGTCGATCGACGTGCGGTCGCCGTGCAGGGCGCGGTCTTCCAGTTGCGTCACCACGTCCTCGGCATCGCGCTCGTCGGCGGCCGACAGCGGGGTGCGTAGCCCCTCCGCGTCGACGCTACCGGCACGCGCGACCAACTGCGTCACGCGCTGCGCCAGCAGTTGGCGTTGCGCGTCGGCATCGCCGCGCGCGGCCGCGCTACGCAACATCGCCTCGATCTGCGCGGCATCGAGGACGGCCACGCGGCGACAGGCCGCGAGACGTTGCCGCTCGGCCATCCGGCGTGCCGCAGCGGCCGCGGCGTCCTCGGCGTCCGCGCCCGGCAGCACTGCCGGGCGGGACGGCGGCGCTTGCGCGCGTTGCCGGCAATCCAGCGCCAACAGCGCGGTGGCGAACAGGCGCTGCGCCTCGCTGGTGCCGGCCGCCAGCGCCGCATCGGGCGACGTGGTCGCTGACGTCGGCAGCGGCGATGGTGCTGCAAACCGCGGCAGCACCGTTGCCGGCGCCTTGTTCGCGGCAACGGCGGGCGCGGCCGTCGGCGGCATCAGCTTCGCCGCAAGCGCGAACGCGACCAGCACCGCCGTGCCGCCGCACCAAAGCAGCGCCCGCCGCATCGCCGCCATGCTCAGCGGGCCGCGGCGGTGTAGGCGTCGCGGTCGAACGCCATCGGCTGCGCCTGGCGCAGGCGCTGCATGGCGTCGGCCGCGGCCTGCTCGCGCAACTGCAGGTCGATCTGCCCGCGCACCGCGTCGAAGCGCGCCGCGGTCTTCGCATCGAGTCGGATCAGGTGGTAGCCGTCGGGTCCGCGCACCGGCGCGGAGACCTGCTCCACCGCGAGTTGGCGGATCGGCGCGTCGAACGCATCGGCCAGGTAGCGGCCGAAGGTCGGCGACAGTTGCCCGCCCTCGCCGGCGGTGGCTGTGTCGTCGGATTCGCGCATGGCCAGGGTGGCGAAGTCGGCGCCGCCGTCGAGCTGGCGCTTGAGCGCCTCGGCGCGCTGCAGGGCCTGTGCCTCGGTCAGCCGATGCCCGGCGCGCGGCCCACCCTGCGGTTGCAACGCGACGAACAAATGGCGCAGGTGGTATTCGGTGTAGTCGTCCGGATGCGCGGCGAACTGCCGGTGCAGCATCGCCTCGTCGATGTTTGCATCGGCGCCGAGCCGCGCCTGCGCGGCCTCGGCCAGGATCGCATCGGCGGCGCGGCGCAGGCGCGCGGCCACCACCGGGTCGTCCTGCAGGTGCTGCTTGCGGGCCTGATCGAGCAGGATGGCGCGGTCGGCGAAGCGGCGTACCACCGAAGCGTCGTCGATGCCGGCGTCGCCGCGCGTGCCGTCGCTGGCCAGCGCGCGGTATTCGCTGGCAGTGAACTGCTGCGCGCCCACACGCAACACCACCGGATCGGCGGGGGCGGGCGCGGCGGCCGGCGTGGCGGACGCGACGACGGCGCCCATCGTGCAGGCGGCCAATGCGAGGGACAGCGCGAGGGTGGACTTGGCAAGGGAAAGGGACATGCGCTTCTCCAGGAGAGGGCGGCGCGCGGCGCCGAAGCGCCGCGGCCGCAACACGGCGACCGACCGCGGGGCCGGCCGCCAGGACGTGCAAGGACTCAGTCGTGCTTGCCGCGTGCCTTCAGGTACGCGATCGCCGCCTTCGGGTCGTCGGTGGTGATCAGGCTGAACGCCTCCTGGTTGACGATGAAGTTGAGATCGCCACGGTTGTCGGCGGTGTCGCGGCCGCCGGAGTAGGAGAAGTACAGGTCCGACAGGCGATAGCAGCAGGCGCCGCTGTTCTGGTAGAACTGCCCGGCCAGCGGGCTGTCCGGAATCGCCTGGAACACGCCCACGCGCACGCCGCGCTCGCGCACGCGGTCGGCCTCGTCCTGCAACAGGCCGCCCAGTTGCTTGACGTTGATCTCCATCGCCTGCTTGGTGTCGAGCCAGGCCGACACGGCATCGTTGACGTTGATCTTGGTCAGCATGTTGGTGGTGAACACCGGGATGCCGACCATGCTGCTGCCGTCGGCGCGGAACGCCGAACGGGTCGGGTACAGGGTGGCGTTGACCTTGGCCGCGACGAAACTGGCCGAGGCCACCGAGAACGCGGCATCGGCCGCACGCGACACCGCGCGGACCGCGTCGGCGGTCTTGATGTCGAACACCATCGGGGTCTTCAGGCCGTGCTGCTTGAAGTAGGCGAACAGGTCGTCCACGCGCGGCACGTGGTAGCCAGTGGTGGTGCGGCGGTCGGGGGTCAGCAGGAACAGGCCGCTCACCGCCGACCACGGCGTCACCGTGATCGACGGGTTGTAGCCCTGGTTGTTCATCGGGTCGTACTTGGTTTCGCCGGCACGGCTGGTCCACACGTTGGTGGTGCGGCCGAGATTCCAGTCGTGCAGCACCACCGGCACGCCGTCACTGGTCATCTTGATGTCCAGCTCCACGCCATCCATGCACTGGTCGTTGGCGACCTGCAGCGCGCCGCGCGAGTTTTCCGGCATGTCGTTGATGCCGGAGTACTTGCCCCACAGGCCGCGATGGGCCAGCACCACGGCATCGCCGCTGCTGTCGCCGAACAGGATGTTGCTCATCTTGGTGCCGACGGTGTCGTTGCAGTTGGCCATCGCCAGCTGCGGCACGACGGCCAGGACCGTCAGGGCGGCGAGCACGCGACAGGCGCGCGCCAGGGGCGAGGGAACGAATGCGATCTTCATTGGGCTGCGTCCGGTTCTGAGGAAAAGGGGAGACACGGGGGAACGAGCGCCGGTCAGGTCGACGCATGGCGGCATCTCGTGTGCTGCGCTCCGCACGGACGTCTCGCGCAGGAGCCTGAGCCACCGTGATCGGCGGCGGCGTCGGACGAGAACCTAATAACTTACTGTGAATTATTTATTTCCGGCGCGCGACCCGGTGATGGACTGTGGACTGCGCCCCGATTTGGTGCAGCTTGGGTCGCACTGCTTGCCAGTGACAGGGCTCCGGACACGGCCTAGGCGTGGATCGCGCTTGCGGGGCCATTGGGATCGCGGCCGGGCGTGGCGCCGCATCGGAGGCTTCGCCGGTCGCGGCTGAGGCAGGCCTCTCGTGATCGCTTCATTGGCGAGACACGCTGTCCCTGGTAGGAGCGGCTTCAGCCGCGACGCTTTACCGGTAATGCCTCGTCGCGGCTGAAGCCGCTCCTACACGCAGGTGCCCTATCGCCACGCCATGCACGCATGCCCTGGACGTCGGCTACGCCCCGCTCACCGCACCAGGAATGAGAGCATGCGCGCGATCCGCGCGTACGGCGGTCTCAGCAGATCGCTGCCGGCACGGCGCGCCTGCCACAGGATCGGCAAGGCCTTGCTGAAGGCATCGAAGCCGGCGCGGCCGTGGTAGGCGCCCATGCCGCTGGGGCCGATGCCGCCGAACGGCAGCGCGTTGGCGGCGAAATGCAGCAGGCTGTCATTGACGGTGACGCCGCCAGCGATGGTGGCGTGCAGGATGGTCTCGATCCGCGCACGGTCGTGGCTGAAGGGATACAGCGCCAGCGGCCGGTCGCGGCTGTTGATCTCGGCGATGGCCGCGTCCAGGGAGCGGTAGCTGCGCACCGGCAGGATCGGACCGAAGATCTCCTCCTGCATCAGCAGCGCGTCGTCGCCCGGCTGCAGCACCAGCGTCGGCACGATCAACCGCTCGCGCTCGGCGCGTTCGCGCTCCACCGTGGCCAATTCGATGACCTCCAGGCCGCGCGCACGGGCATCGTCCAGGTAGCCGCGCAGGCGTCGGTACTGGCCTTCGTTGACGATGCGGGTGTAGTCCTCTGCGCTGGCGAAATCGCCGTAGCGCGCCAGCACCTGCGCGCGCAGCGCCTGCACCAGCGCCGCCTCGCGGCCGGCGTCGACCAGCACGTAGTCCGGGGCGATGCAGGTCTGCCCGGCGTTGAACCACTTGCCGGTGGCCAGGCGCGCGGCGGCCTGTTCCAGCGGGTAGTCGGCGCAGACGATGGCCGGCGACTTGCCGCCCAGTTCCAGGGTCAGCGGGGTCAGGTTGGGCGCGGCGGCGGCCATCACCTTGCGCCCGACCGCGGTGGAACCGGTGAACACCAGATGGTCCAGCGGCAGCGCGGCGAACGCCGACGCCACCTCGGCACCGCCCAGCGCCACCGCCACCCGCTGCGGCGGGAACACCTCGGCCAGCAGCGACTGCAGGAACTGCGCGCTGCGCGGGGTGTGCTCGGAGGGTTTGAGGTAGACGTGGTTGCCGGCGGCGATGGCGGTGGCAAGCGGGATCAGCGCCAGGTTGACCGGGTAGTTCCAGGGCGCGATCACCCCGACCACGCCGACCGGCACCGGCCGCACCTCCGCGCGCGCCGGCCACAGCCGCCAGCCGGCGCCGACCCGCTGCGGGCGCATCCAGCGCTTGAGGTGGCGCAGCAGGTGATCGATCTCGCCGAGCACGGTCATGCCGTCGGCGAGCAGCGATTCGTGGCGCGAACGGTGGCCGAAATCGGCGGCGATGGCATCGGCCATCTCCGGCAGCCGCCGCTTCAGCGCCGCGCGCAAGCGCAGCAGGTCTTCGCGGCGCTGCGCCCGCTCCGGCTTGGCCGACTGCCAGGCCGCGCGCAGGCGCTGCAGGGTGGCTGGCAAGGCGGCCAGCGGCGTGTCGGCGGAAGCGGCATCGGCGGCGGAGGTCGGCATGGGCGCACTATACGACGGCGGTTGCGGCTGTCGTGCGCGCCAGCCGTGGGTCGGGAGTTCGCGACCGAGAGCCCAGGGCTCACGGTTGGTCGCGTCGGGACTGAAGTCCCTCCCACAGAGGAGCAGGAGCAACTGGGCGACGATGCTGCCGCATGCCGTCTTGGGACCGACAGCCCACCCTTCCCTGGTCGGGATTGAGGTCCTTCCCACAGAGAAGCAGGAGCAACCTGGCGACGATGATGCCGCCTGCCTTCTTGGACCGACAGTCCACCTTCCCCGGGTCGGGACTGAAGTCCCTCCCACAGGTGGAACCTTCAGTCTGCGGCGATGCTGACGCGCCCCTTGTGGGAGGGACTTCAGTCCCGACGCGATGAACCCAGGCGCTCCCGGGCATCCGCACGGCTAAGCCGGTTCTTCCAGCAACCACGTCTGCAACTGCGCCAGCGAGGCGACTTCGTGGTGCGGCACGATGCCCTCCGGCGCGGCGGCGCCGTGCGGATTGAACCAGCAGGTGTGCAGCCCCGCGGCCAGACCGCCGACGATATCCGCCTGCGGGTTGTCGCCGACCATCAGCACCTGCGCCGGCGGCGGATCGCCCAGCTGTGCCAGCGCGTGCGCGAAGATCCCCGGGTGCGGCTTGGCCACGCCCACCACCTCAGAAATGGCGATGACCTCGAAACGATCGTGCAGGCCGGTGCGCTGCAGGCGCGCGCTCTGCAGTGCACCGAAGCCGTTGGTAACCAGGCCCAGGCGCGCGCGTCCGCGCAAGGCGTCGAGCAAGGCCACCGCCCCGTCCAGCGGCGTGCACAGCTCGGCCATCGCCGCCAGGAACGCCGTGTTCAAGGTCTCCGGCGTGGTCTGCAGGCGCTGCGCCCAGTCGGCGAAACGGCGCTGCTGCAATTGCAGCGCGGTGATCGCACCGTTCTGGTACTGCACCCATAGCGGCCGGTTGCAGGCGGTGTAGTCAGCGTACTCCGCTTCGCCGAACTGCACGCCGTAGCCGGCGAACATGCGCTGCAGGCCGGCGAAGGCGTCGAAATGGAACAGGGTGTCGTCGGCGTCGAACAGGATCCAGGGGTAGCGCATGCGCAAGGGCGGTGAAGTGGGGGACGGCCATGGTACGCCTGCCCGCAGACACGACGACGCCGGCCCGAGGGCCGGCGTCGCGTGCGGCGATGGCCGCGGCCTGCTAGGCGAGCGTGCTCAGTGGCCCGACCCGCGCGAGGCGCCCAGCCCGGTCTCGGCGCGGATCTGCTGCGCCTTGAACGCGGCGCGTTCCTTGCCGGCCTGCGCGCTGCGGTCCAGCACCGAGAACAGCCAGATGCCGACGAAGCCGATCGTCACCGAGAACAGCGCCGGCGAGGTGTACGGGAACGGCGCCGAACCGGTCGGGTTGCCCAGCGTGTCCACCCACACCGACGGCGACAGCACCGTCAGCACCAGCGAGGAGATCAGGCCCAGGAAACCGCCGATCACCGCGCCGCGGGTGGTGCAGTCCTTCCACAGCAACGACAGGATCAGCACCGGGAAGTTGGCCGAGGCGGCGATGGCGAAGGCCAGCGACACCATGAAGGCCACGTTCTGCTTCTCGAACACGATGCCGAGCAACACCGCGATCACGCCCAGTGCGATGGTGGTGACGCGCGACACCTTCAGCTCCGAACCCGGGGCCGGATTGCCCTTCTTGATCACCGTGGCGTACAGGTCGTGGGACACCGCCGAGGCACCGGACAGGGTCAGGCCGGCGACCACCGCCAGGATGGTGGCGAAGGCCACCGCGGAGATGAAGCCCATGAACACATTGCCGCCCACCGCGTTGCCGACCAGCACCGCCGCCATGTTGGCCGCGCCCTTGCCGCCGTGGATGGTGCCGGTGGCGACGTCGGCGAACTGCGGGTTGGTCAGCACCAGGGCGATGGCGCCGAAGCCGATGATGAAGATCAGGATGTAGAAGTAGCCGATCCAGGTGGTGGCCCACAGCACCGACTTGCGCGCCTGCTTGGCGTCGGGGACGGTGAAGAAGCGCATCAGGATGTGCGGCAGGCCGGCGGTACCGAACATCAGCGCCATGCCGAAGGAGATCGCCGAGATCGGATCCTTGACGAAGCCGCCCGGGCCCATGATCGACAGGCCGGCACTGGCCGCCTCTTCCGGCGAGGCGCCGCCGCTGGCCGCCACCGCGGTCTTCACCCGCACGCCCTCGGCGAACAGCGCCTCGAAGCTGAAGTTGAAGTGCCACATGATCGCCACGGCCATGAAGGTCACGCCGGTCAGCAGCAGCACCGCCTTGATGATCTGCACCCAGGTGGTGGCGGTCATGCCGCCGAACAGCACGTAGACCATCATCAGCACGCCGACCAGGCTCACCGCCACCCAGTAGTCCAGGCCGAACAGCAGCTTGATCAGCGCGCCGGCGCCGACCATCTGCGCGATCAGGTAGAACAGCACCACCACCAGCGTGCCGGAGGCGGCGAAGCTGCGGATCGCGGTCGGCGCGAAGCGGTAGCCGGCCACGTCGGCGAAGGTGTACTTGCCGAGGTTGCGCAGGCGCTCGGCCATCAGGAAGGTCAGGATCGGCCAGCCGACCAGGAAGCCGATGGCGTAGATCAGGCCGTCGTAGCCGTTGGTCATCACCGCCGCAGTGATGCCCAGGAACGAGGCCGCCGACATGTAGTCGCCGGCGATCGCCAGGCCGTTCTGGAAGCCGGTGATGCCGCCGCCGGCGGTGTAGAAGTCCGACGCCGAGCGGGTCTTCTTCGCCGCCCACTTGGTGATCCACAGCGTGCCGGCGACGAAGAAGGCGAACATCCCGATCGCCACCCAGTTGGTCGGCTGCTTGTCGGTCTGGCCGACATCGCCGCCGGCGGCCAGGGCCACGCCGGCCGGCAGCAGCGCGGCCAGCAGCAGCAGAAGGAAGCGCAGGTGCTTGCTCATTGGCGGGCGTCCTCGAGGATGTCGGCGGTCAGCTGGTCGTACACGGTGTTGGCGCGACGCACGTAGATCGCGGTGATGGCGATGGTGAAGACCATCACCCCGATGGCGATCGGAATGCCGATGGTGGTGACGCCGCTGCCCATCGGCTGGGCCAGGAACGCCTTGTCGAAGGCGATCAGGCCGATGAAGCCGAAATAGGCCAGCAGCATCAGGATGGTCAGCGTCCAGCCCAGCGCGTTGCGCTGGCGCTTGAGCGCGTGGTACTTCGGATTGGCGTCGATCTTGGCGATCAGCGCGTCGTTGGAGAGGCTCATGAGATGGCTCCGGTAAGTGGCCGCGGCGCGGATCAAAAGCTGTACTTGGTGGTGAACTGCAGGCGGGTGATGTCGCCCTTGGCGCCGCTTTCGATCTCGCGCTTGCCGACCATCAGCTCGGCGCCGATATCGACCTTGGGCAATGGCGAGTAGAAGACGTTGCCGCGGAGGCTCTGCACGGATTTGGTCACAGCCAGGCCGGTGCGCGCGGTGTCGTTGTCGTAGTCGCTGCGCGCGTAGATCAGGTTGGTGCGCAGCTTGGGCGAGAACGCGTGGCGCCAGCCGACGTAGCCGGCGACCACCCCGACCGTGTCCAGGTCGCGGTCGGCGGCGTCGTACACCGCGTTCTGGGCGATGCCCAGGCCGATGTAGCGGCCGATGCCTTCGCCGCCGGTGAGCTGGTAGAACAGGCTGTCGCTGTCGCTGGCCACCCACTTGCCGCCCAGGGTCAGGCCGCCGGAGGCCTTGCTGGCGTCGGCGCCGGTGGCGCGGTTGTCGACCTTCTGCTGGCCGACCACGCCGGCGACACCGAAGCTGCCCCAGTCGCCCTTCCACCCATAGCGCACGGTCAGGTCCGGCAGCGCGCCGCGGTCGGAGCTGGCGGTGCTGACCACGCCGGCCACGCTGCGCGTGTACAGGGTGGTCTCCGGATTCTCCAGCGCGATGCTGAAGCCGCCATTGGTGTAGCGCACCTGCGCCTGGCGCACGAACACCACGCCGTCGGTGGGGCCGATGAAGTCGGCCGCTTCCGGCAGCGCCGCCGGGTCCATGAAGTTGGACCAGGTCTGGCCGGCCAGCCAGTGGTTCCAGTACATGTAGGCATGGCGCAGGGTGGCGCCGTAGGTGTTGGTCGCGGTCTGGGTGCCCAGCGCGTTGCCGAAGAAGTCCAGCTCGACCAGCGCGCCGGCCTTGTTGCCGCCTTCGGTGACGCTGTCCACGCCGAAGTTGATCCGCGAGAACTTGGCATGGGCGTTGTAGTCGGTGCCGGACTTGGCGCCGCCCACCGGGGTCTGCCCGGGCAGGTACAGCGCGCGGCCGGTGGCGTCGTCGGCGAGTTGGCCGTCGCCGGTACGGGTGGCCAGGAAATCGGCCTTGATGAAGCCGCCGACCTTGAAAGTGGTGCCGGGCGTGGCCCCCGGGGTGATGGTGGTGACCTGGATCGGCGCCTTGCCGGCCGGCGGCGCCGGGGGTGCCGGCGGCGGCGCGGCCTGGGTCGAGCGGACCGCGGCGACTTCGGTCTGGGTCTGCGCGATCTGCCCCTGCTGCTGTTGCTGCGCGGACAGCAGTTGCTGCACCTGCCGCTCCAGCTCGGCCACGCGGGTCTCCAGCGCCTGTTCGCGGGCAGAGGGTTTGCCTTGGGCGAAGGCTGCGCCAGGCGCGACCAGGGCCACCAACAGCGCAGCCGCCAACGGGCGACGCGCCAAGGATGCGATGCGGTTGCTCATTACTCCCTCCCGAATAATGGATGCCGCACGCACAGGCGCGGCCGAACCGCAGCGTGCGCGACCGCGCTGGCCGCGCCTATTGGCCATTAGTCGAACGTCGGCTGAGTTACGACCATCGTCTAAGGCCCGGCGCGTGTGCGCTTGACGCCGGATGCGGCACACTTCGCATTGACGCGCCGCCGCATGCGGCGCCCCGTTCATTGCAGAGGGAACCATGGCCGATCTCTATCCCGTCGATCCGCAGTTCGCCGCCCGGGCGCGGGTCGACAAGACCCAGTACCAGACCCAGTACAAGGCATCGGTCGAACAGCCGGAGGCATTCTGGGGCAAGGTGGCCGAGCGCCTGGACTGGTTCAAGAAGCCGACCCGGATCAAGGACGTCAGCTTCGCCCTGGACGACTTTCATATCCGCTGGTTCGACGACGGCGAACTCAACGCCAGCGTCAACTGTCTGGACCGGCAACTGGCCACCCGCGGCGACAAGACCGCGCTGCTGTTCGAGCCGGACAGCCCGGACGCGCCGTCCTATCGCGTCACCTATCGCGAGCTGTACGAGCGCGTGTGCCGGCTCGGCAACGCCCTGCGCGCCCTGGGCGTACAGAAGGGCGACCGCGTCACCATCTACCTGCCGATGATCCCGGACGCGGCGGTGGCGATGCTGGCCTGCGCGCGCATCGGCGCGATCCACTCGGTGGTGTTCGGCGGCTTCGCCCCCAACTCGATCGCCGACCGCGTGATCGACTGCGGCAGCAAGCTGATCATCACCGCCGACGAGGGCCTGCGCGGCGGCAAGAAGATCCCGCTCAAGGCCAATGTGGACGCGGCGCTGAAACTGCCCGGCACCACCAGCGTGGAAACCGTGCTGGTGGTGCGCCACACCGGTGGTGCGGTGGACATGCAGGCCCCGCGCGACCGCTGGTTCCACGACGTGGTCGACACCCAGCCCGCCGAGTGCGAGCCGGAACGCATGAACGCCGAGGATCCGCTGTTCATCCTCTACACCTCCGGCTCCACCGGCAAGCCCAAGGGCGTGCTGCACACCACCGCCGGCTACCTGCTGTACGCGGCCTACACCCACGAGACCGTGTTCGACCTGCGCGAGGACGACATCTACTGGTGCACCGCCGATGTCGGCTGGGTCACCGGCCACAGCTACATCGTCTACGGGCCGCTGGCCAACGGCGCCACCGCGCTGATGTTCGAAGGCGTACCCAACTACCCGAGCGTGTCGCGCTTCTGGGAGGTCATCGACAAGCACCAGGTGACGATCTTCTACACCGCCCCGACCGCGATCCGCGCGCTGATGCGCGAGGGCGAGGCGCCGGTGAAGAAGACCTCGCGCAAGAGCCTGCGCCTGCTCGGCAGCGTCGGCGAGCCGATCAATCCGGAGGCCTGGCGCTGGTACTACGACGTCGTGGGCGACGGCCGCTGCCCGATCGTGGACACCTGGTGGCAGACCGAGACCGGCGGCATCCTGATCACTCCGCTGGCCGGCGCCATAGACCTGAAGCCCGGCTCGGCGACGCTGCCGTTCTTCGGCGTGCAGCCGGCCCTGGTCAGCGCCGACGGCGAGATCCTGGAAGGCGCCACCGAGGGCAACCTGGTGCTGCGCGATTCCTGGCCGGGGCAGATGCGCACCGTCTACGGCGACCACCAGCGCTTCATCGACACCTACTTCCGCACCTACCCGGGCAGCTACTTCACCGGCGACGGCTGCCGCCGCGACGCCGACGGCTACTACTGGATCACCGGCCGCGTCGACGACGTCATCAACGTCTCCGGCCACCGCATCGGCACCGCCGAAGTGGAGAGCGCCCTGGTCTCCCACCCCAAGGTCGCCGAAGCGGCCGTGGTCGGCTTCCCGCACGACATCAAGGGCCAGGGCATCTACGCCTACGTGACCCTGGTCGCCGACGAGCAGCCGAGCGAGGCCCTGCACAAGGAACTGGTGGCCTGGGTGCGCAAGGAGATCGGCCCGATCGCCGCCCCCGACCACCTGCAGTGGGCGCCGGGCCTGCCCAAGACCCGCTCGGGCAAGATCATGCGCCGCATCCTGCGCAAGATCGCCGAGAACGCCCCCGACCAGCTCGGCGACACCTCGACCCTGGCCGATCCGTCGGTGGTGGATTCGTTGGTGAACGAACGGTTGACGCGCTGACGCGCGTCGGGATTTGGGAGTCGGGATTGGGGATTCGCCAAGGCGGTCCCCTCCCACTTCCGAGATCGCCGACGCTGCCGCGCTCTGCTCTTGCCGTTGCTCCAACGAATCCCGAATCCCCACTCCCGAATCCCCGCCCCATGCCCACCCTGCTGATCGCCGACGACCACCCCCTGTTCCGCGAGGCGCTGCGCGGGGCGGTGCAGCGGGTGATGCCGGGGGTGCAGTTGTACGAAGCCGACAGCGTCGAGGCGCTGTACGCGCTGGCCGACCGCCACGCCGATGCCGATCTGCTGCTGATGGATCTCAACATGCCCGGCGCGCAGGGCTTCAGCGCGCTGGTGCACATGCGCGCGCTGCATCCGCAGTTGCCGGTGGTGGTGGTGTCCGCGCGCGAGGAGCCGACGGTGATGCGGCGCGCGCTGGACCACGGCGCGTTCGGCTTCATTCCCAAGTCGGCCGATTCGGACACCATCGGCCTGGCCCTGGGCACGGTGCTGGACGGCGAACACTGGGCGCCGCCGGAAGCGCACAACGTCCCGCCCACCGACCGCGCCGAGCGCGAGGTTGGGCAGCGCCTGCGCGAACTGACCCCGCAGCAGTTCCGGGTGCTGCAGATGCTCGGCGCCGGCAGCCTCAACAAGCAGATCGCCTACGACCTGGGCGTGTCCGAGGCCACGATCAAGGCGCACGTCACTGCGATCCTGCGCAAGCTCGGCGTCACCAACCGCACCCAGGCGGTGCTGCTGGCCGGCAAGCTGGCCATCGACAGCGACGCCATCGTGCTGCCGCCGGAAGAAGACTGAGCCGCGGCGACGCCTGCGAAGGCGCGAGCGGTGCGGATGCGGCCCGTGCGCGTCCATTGTCCTTGCGCACGCGGCGCGCTGGGCGCCTCCCTGTGGGAGGGACTTCAGTCCCGACGCGCTGAACGCTGAGCGCCAGTCGCTCCCTTCGGCGCGGCGGAAGCGACTCCATGCGGAGGCGATGCATCGGTTGCCGCATGCGGGAACAGGGGACCAGTCCGTGGCGCTGTCCTGAAGGAGCGCGCACATTCATCCGCTCACGCTCCACGGCTGAGCGCCACCGCAGGCAACGACGTGGGTAGAGAGGCGAGCATCCTCGACGTCTCCAGCGCACTTGCCGTACCGCCGCGGAGGCATCGCCGATATAGCAGCAGCTATCAAGATAAGCTGCAGGTTCGCGTGCGTTCCAGGGATGTTCGCTGCAGTTGGCCGCTGTTAGACTGCGCGTCCCCTTGGGGAGTAGCCTGCTGTCCGCCCTGCGCGGACAGCGCCCGTATCAACAGACTCGGCCGATGCGCCGTGGTACGGGCAGCCAGTTCGGTTGGCGAGACCAGCGGCGAGTGCGCAAGGCGAAGGCCGGGCGCGTGCGCTCGTCGTTGTCGCCTGTCCCGGTACGGTTCCCCATGTCGTTTCTTTCGATTCTGCTGCTCGGCATCGCCATGTCGACCGACGCCTTCGCCGCCGCGGTCGGCAAGGGCGCGGCGATGCAACGCCCGCGCTGGGCCGACGCGCTGCGTGCCGGCCTGATCTTCGGCTGCATCGAGGCACTGACTCCGGCGCTGGGCTGGGTGTTGGGCCAGGCCGCGTCCAAGTACGTGGCCGCCTTCGACCACTGGATCGCCTTCGGCCTGCTCGGCGCGTTGGGCGTGCACATGATCGTCGCCGGCCTCAAGCCGGAGAGCGACACGCCGGAGGATGCCGCGCCCAAGCGCCACGGCTTCTGGAGCCTGGCCGCGACTGGCTTCGCCACCAGCATCGACGCGATGGCGGTCGGCGTCGGCCTGGCCTTCCTCGACGTGAACATCGTCGAGGTCGCGGCGATCATCGGCCTGTGCACGCTGACCATGGTCACCCTGGGCATCATGCTCGGCCGCGCGCTCGGCGCGCTCGCCGGCAAGCGCGCGGAGATCGTCGGCGGCGCGCTGCTGATCGCGATCGGCAGCACCATCCTGTTCGAGCATCTGCATGGTGCAGGTTGATCGTGGTGGCGCGTGTCGTCCGGGATTGGAGATTCGGGATTGGGGATGTGCGGCGGCGGTGCGTGCCCATCCCGCCATGACGGCGCCTTGGATCAGGCCGGCTTGGCGGTGAATTCGAGGTAGGTCGACAGGATGTACTTGTCGCCGCTGCGCGGCGGCAGCCCTGCGTGCAGGAACATCCAGTACGGCGGGAAGACCAGCAGGCGCCCGGCGCGCGGCGCGATCTCAAGGTCCAGGTCGAGGAAGCGGGTGTGTCCGCCCTCGGCCACGTCGTTGAGATACCACAGGAACACCAGGTAGCGGCCGCTCTCCGCATCGCAGGCATCGAAGTGCGGCTGGAAGCGTTCGCCGGCATCGGCGCGGTAGCGCTTGATCCGCAGGTCGGCCAGGCGCGGACGCCACGGCACCTCGGCGGTCAGGCCGAGATCGGCGTTGTAGCGGGCCAGTGCCGCACGTACTTGTTCGATGAAGAAGCCCTGGAACGCAGGATCGGCCAGACGGGTGACGTTGAGTTCGGTCCAGGCGCTGTCGTCCAGCCCGGCGCGCTGGCCGGCGCCATTGCGGCTGTGCTGGGCGGTGGTCTGTTCGAACTGCGCGATCAGTTGCGCGCAGAAGCCCGGCTCCAGCGCCGCATCGTAGATACGGACATAGTGACGCAGGTCGGTGTGGTTCATGCGCATCGGTACGCTGCCCCCAAACAGCAGAACGGCGCGCCCGCATGGACGCGCCGTGTCGCATGCTTCGGCGCCGCCTGCACGGGCAGGCGGCGCCGGTTCCACTCAGAAGCGGTAGGTGGCCCGCATCCAGTAGTAGCGGCCGAGCGTGTCGTAGGTGCTCACGTCGGTGTTCGCGTTCAACACGTTGTTCTGGTACATCATCGGCGGCTGCTTGTTGGTCAGGTTGTCCACGCCCAGATCCAGGCGCAGGTTGGCCCCGGCCATGTCGTAGCCCACCTGCAGGTTGTGGTACATGTAGCTGCCGTAGTCCAGCACCACGCCCTTGATTGCCGCATCGGCGGACATGTTCTGGCTCAGGTCGCCGCTGCCGACCTGCATCTTGCCGATCCAGCGGGTGGTCCAGCTCGCATCCCAGCTGCCCAGCTTCCAGCCGACCAGGGCATGCGCGCGCCAGTGCGCGTAGTTGCCGTAGGACGAGTTGTAGCGCCCGGCCATGTGCACCACCGTGTCCCCGGTGTCGATGTCGTAGCGGTGCAGGTAGGTGCTGTCCACGGCCAGGGTGAACTTGCCGTAGTCGGTGTCGGGCAGCGCGTAGCTCGCGCCCAGGTCGATGCCCTGGGTATTGAGCTTGCCGATGTTGACCACCGGCGTCTGGATGTAGTCGATGTTGCCGGCGCTGACGCTACCCGCCGGATAACGGTGGATGTAGCTGCAGTACGGGCTGTTGTTGTCGTTGTAGCAGAGGTCGGCCACGGTCTGCGCGGAGATCGGCTGGATCAGGTCGTTGAGCTTGACCTTCCACCAGTCGAGGTTGACCGACAGGCCCGGCACGTACTCGGGGCTGTAGACCAGGCCGTAGTCGAACGAGGTGCCCTTCTCCGGCTTGAGCTGGTAGCCGACGTACGTGGCGCCGGACTTGATCGCGTTGGTCTGCGACAGGCCCGAACCGGTCCAGCCGGCCGGCACGCCGGCGCAGGCATTGGCGTTGCCGCTGCCGCTGTAGCCGATGCACGGGTCGACGAAGTTCGGCGAGTCGGCGGTCGGGCCCTGGTAGATGTCGGTGATGGTCGGCGCACGGAACACCTGCGCCGCGGTACCGCGCACCATCAGGTCGTGGATCGGCCGCCACTCCACCTGGAACGAGGCGCTGTTGTTGCCCGAGCGCACGCTGCTGTAGTCGGAGTAGCGGTCGCTCAGGGTCAGGTTGAGCGCGCCGATCGGCGAGGACTGCTCCAGCACCGGCATGAACAGCTGCGCGTAGGCTTCCTTGACGTTGAAGCTGCCGCTCAGCGGCGAGGCGCAGGCTTCGGAGGAGATGGCGCAGGTATTGCCGCTGTTGATCAGCGCGTTGCTGGACACGGTCGAGCCCAGGCTCTCCTTGCGGTACAGCACGCCCACCGCCAGCTGTGCGGCGCCGGCCGGCATGTCCCACAGGCTGCCGTTGGCGCTGGCTTCCCACTGCCGCATGATGGTGGTGGTTTCCTGGCGCGGGATCGACTCGTTGCTCTGCAGCCAGGCGACGGTGTTGGCATTGCCCTGGTCGAAGATGTTGACCTGCCCGCTGTTGATCGCGTTCTGCAGCGCGGCGTAGTCGACGTAGCCGTGGCTCCAGTTGCGCTGGCGGTAGTGGCCGTAGTTGAAGTTGGCGTCCCACACCCAGCTGCTGTCGCCGATGCCGCCCTTCAGGCCGATCACGTCCTGATCGGTGGCGGTGTCGTAGAAGCCTTCGCGCTGGCCGAGCGAGTTGAAGCGCGTACGCAGTTCGTAGCCGTTGGGGCCGAACTCCACGCCGAACGGGTTGTACGGGTTGTTGGCGGCGATGGTGATGCCGTCGTTCTGCGCGTCGAACGGCAACGGCGCGATCGCGAAGTTGGACATGGTGTGGTTGTGGTAGGCGTTGATGTACGCCTGCATCGAGTCGGTGATGTTGAAACTGCCGAGCACGAAGCCGCCGACGCGCTGCTGCGGGGTCAGCAACAGGTTCTGCGCCTGGTAGTTGTAGGCGTCGGCCGAAGCGCTGTAGCACTTGTAGCCGCCGCTGCCGTTGCTGGTCAGTGCGCCGTTGGCGCTGCAGCCGTTGGCCGCCAGGGTCGCCGCCGGCAGCTTGTAGTAGCCGGTCGGCGTGCGGCTGGAACCGCCCTTGTAGACGCTGCCGCTGGACAGGTACATCGCGTACTTGGAGAACGCGCGGTTGGCGGTGGAGACGTCCTTCTGCTTGTTGTAGTCCAGGCCGACCACGACGTTGCCGCGGTCCCAGGTCTTGCCGAAGGTGAAGCTGCCGCCCTGGCGCGCGCCGTCGCCGCGGCTGGTCTGACCGTAGTTGGCGGAGACTTCGCCGCCTTCGAAGTTCTTGCGCAGGATGAAGTTGACCACGCCACCGATGGCGTCGGAGCCGTACATCGCCGAGGCGCCGACCTTCAGCACTTCGACGTGGTCGATCATGTTGGCCGGGATCGAGTTGACGTCGTTGTTCTGGATGCGGTGGCCATCGATCAGGATCAGCGTGCGCTCGTCGCCGAGGCCGCGCAGCGAGATGGTCGAGGCACCGTCGCCGCCGCCGTTGTTGACCTGCGGGTTGGTGGCGGCACCGGCGATGCCGGGCAGCGCCTGCAGCAGGTCGCCCAGGGTCTGCTTGCCGCTCTGCTGGATCTGCTGGCGATCGACCACGGCGACCGGGCTGGCGGTCTCCACATCCACACGGCGCACCAGCGAACCGGTGACGGTGAGCTTGTCCAGGGTCACCGGCGCGTCGCCGGACGCGGACGCCGCCGGCGCGGCGCTCTGCGCATAGAGCGTGGCGGGAAGCGTCGCCATGGCCAGGCAAACGGCGTGAGCGAGTCTGTTCTTTGCTACGGACATCGGGAAGACCTCATGTGATGTGCGACAAGCGCCGGCTGCACGCAGGCGCGAACCGTCCCGGGCGCGGAAACGCGCGGCGGGTGAAATGGATGCCTCGGGCCTGCGGTCCATTACAGGACCGTCAGGCACTTGTTAGTTTTTTATAAGAAGGGTGTTGTTTCGGTGTGCCAACGTGCGCCAGCCCCTGACAAAAACACCGCTTCAAGCGCGGTACAGCGCACGCTGCGTTTTTGCCGTTCAACCAGCAGACGGGAACGGTTCAGACAACACGCAACGCTCAGTCGACGCGGTAGTCCCAGCGTCGCAGGAACGGCTGCAGCATCGGCAGTACCGGCGCGAAGGCGTCGCGGTAGGCGTGCCAGCGGTCCAGGGCCTTGCGGTTGATGCCCTCTACCACCTGCGCGTAGCTGGGCGTGCTGATGAAGCCTTTGGCCCGCGCGTGCCGCTGGAAGTCCAGCAGCCGCTCCGGCTGCTGCAACTGCAGGAACTGCCCCAGGCGCGCCACCTGCGCCTGCGGATCGGCCACCAGGTCCTCGTAGCGCAGCTCCAGCGCGCGCGGCTGCAGCAAGGCGGCGTGGTAGAGCCAGAAGTCCATCGCGTCGGCATAGCCGCGGGCCAGCCGCGGCAGACCGGAACACAGCAGGGCGAAGGCCGGCGAGCGGAACGCCTGCATGTAGCAGCTCAGCAGCACGTCGCAGGGGTGACGCAGCGCCAGGATCACCGGGGCCTCCGGGAACAGGCGCCGGATCAGCGGCAGGCGCAGCAGGTTCAACGGGTTCTTGTCGACCAGGCGCTGGCCCGGCTGCAGCTGCACCACCCCACGCACCGCCTGCCAGTACGCGGCACGCAGTTCGGCACAGGCGACATCGTCGAGCTCGCCCAGCCCGTCCGGCCAGGCCACACCGCGCGCTTCCAGGCGATCGGCCAGCCCCTGCAGGAACGGCCGCTCGTCCATCGCCACCAACTGCGGGTGGGCGTCGAGCATCTGCTCCAGCAAGGTGGTGCCCGAGCGCGGGAAGCCGATCACGAAGATCGGCGAGTCCGCCATGGTCGGCGCGGACACCGGCCGCGCCGCGGCATGGCGCCCCGGATCCCAACGGCATTGCGCCACCGGCAATGGCGGCGCGTCCGCCGCCGCCAGTTCCGGTACCAGCGCGGCCAGGCCCTCGACCTGGCCGGCATGGCCTTGCGCGCAGGCGTCCAGCGCTTCGTCATGCAGGCCCAGGCGGTCGCAGACGCGTGCCAGGGCGAAGAACAGGTTGCTCTGTTTGCGCCGGTCGACCGCACTGCCGTCGGCCAGCAGCCCGCGCAGCAACGCATGCGCCTGCTGCCAGTGGCCCTCGCGCATGGCCAGCACCGCCAGCGCATTGCTGGCGTCCTGGCGCACGTCCGGGTCGTCGATCCGTTCCGGAGACGGCAGCTGCGCGGCGGCCTCGCGTGCCTGCGGCAGGCGATTGGCGCGTTCGAGCACCAGCACCAGCCGCGACCAGGCACGCGCCGGCTGCGCCATCGCGCCCTCGGCGCAGGCGCGCAGCAGGTCGCACGCGACGTCGGTCTCGCCACCCTGCGACAACAGCCAGGCCAGTTCCACGGTGGTGTCCGGATCCAGCGGCGGCCACTGCCGCCAGTCGGCGATCAGCGCCTGCACGCGCTGGAAATCGCCGCATTCGTGGCAGGCCATCGCCGCGTGCACGCACAGCGGCGGCGCCTGCGGCGCCAGCGCGTGGGCATCGAGCAGGTGTTCGCGGGCCGTGGCGTAATCGCCGGCGTCCATCGCCAGCAGGCCCAGGTTGTGGTGCGGCAGCGGATCGTCCGGTGCCAGCGCGCGGGCGCGCAGATAGGCCTCGGCGGCCGGGCCGGGCTCGCCGGCTTCGCGCAGCGCCGTGCCCAGGTTGTTCCAGTGCGCCACCTCGTGCGGCTCGCGCTCGGCCAGCGCGCGGTACACCGCGGCGGCCGGCGCCGGCTGGCCCTGCATCTGCAGGCTCATCGCCAGCAGGCTGCTGGCCAGGACATCGTCGGGGTGCTGCCGCAGGTAGGCGCGGGCGCCGTGTTCGAGGGTCTGCGCCTGGCCGGCCTCCAGCGCCGCCAGCAGGTCCGGGAGCGAGGGCATCGCGGGGGTGTCCAGGGAGGTCATGCGCAGGCGGATCGTGGGTGGTCCTCCACCTTAGCCGCCCGCCCGCGCCGTGCGCCACGCCGGCCGCGCCGCGGCTTGTCACACGGCACATACATTGCCGTTACAAAGACCGGCGGCGTTCCTAGATCGGATCGTGGTAAGCGGTGAGGAAGGCGCGCAGCGAGGCCGGCTTGACCGGCTTGGTCAGCAGCCGGTAGCCGCGCTCGCGGGCCTGCAGCTTCAGTTCGTCGCGGCCGTCGGCGGTGAGCAACGCGCCGGCCACCGGCCCGGGCATCGCCGCGCGCAGCGCGTCCAGGGTCTCCAGGCCGTCGAGCCGGTCGTGCAGGTGGTAATCGACCAGCATCACGTGCGGCGCGCACGCGGCCTGGGCCAGCGCCTCGTCGACGGTACTGGCGCAGATCACCTCCACCTGCCAGCGGCCGAGCAGCGCGCGCATGCCGTCGAGGATTTCCTGATCGTTGTCCACGCACAGCACGCGCAGCCCGGCCAGCGAGTCGGCCGCGGCCGCTGCGCGTGGCGCGCGTTGCAGCGCCTGCGGCGGTGGCGCCGCCCGCGGCACGGTGATGGAGAACATGCTGCCGTGGCCGACGCGGCTGCGCGCATCCAGGTCGTGGCCGAGCAGGCGCGAGATGCGTTGGCAGATCGACAGGCCCAGGCCCAGCCCCTGCTCGCCCCAGTCGAACGGCTGCTGGTAGCGCTGGAACTCGTCGAAGATCTGCTGCATGTGGTGCGGCGGGATGCCGGGGCCGGTGTCCCAGACCTGCAGTTCCAGCGCCGCGACGCGGCGGCGCATGCCCAGCACGATGTGGCCCTGGCGGGTGTAGCGCAGCGCGTTGGCGAGGAAGTTCTGCAACACCCGGCGCAGCAGCCGGCGATCGCTGCGCACCCACAGCGGCCGCGCGTACACGTGCAGGCGCAGGCCGCGGCCGGCGGCGATCGGGCTGTACTGCGCGGCCAGTTCGCGCAGCAGCAGGCCGGCATCCACATCCTCGATGGTCGGGCGCAGCCCGCCGGCGTCCAGCCGCGACACGTCGAGCAGGCCGTCGAGCAGTTCCTCGGCCGCGCGCAACGAGGCATCCACGCGCTCGGCCAGATGCCGCTGCTCCTCGTTCTGGTGGGCATCGCGCAAGGCCGAGGCGAACAGCCGCGCGGCGTTGAGCGGCTGCAGCACGTCGTGGCTGATCGCGGCCAGGAAGCGGGTCTTGGACTGCTGCGCCAGCTCGGCCTCGCGCGAGCGCTCGGCCACGCGCTGCTCCAGGGTCTCGTTGGCCTCGAGCAGCGCCTGCTCGGCGCGCTTGTAGTCGGTGATGTCGTTGTAGCTAGTGACATAGCCGCCGCCGGGCAGCGGCTGGCCGCGCATCTCGATCACCTTGCCGTCGCTGCGGGTGCGTTCGAACACGTGCGGGGTGCCGGCGCGCATGTGCGCGATGCGGCGGGCGATCTGGTCCTCCACCTCGCCGCCGCCGAGTTCGCCGCGCTCGGCGTTGTAGCGGATCAGGTCGGCGACCGGCCGGCCGACGTAGAGCATGCCGTCGGGATAGCCGAACATCTGCTGGTAGCGGCGGTTCCATGCGGTCAGGCGCATCGCCGGATCGACCACGCTGACCCCGGCACTGATGTTCTCCAATGTGGTCGACAGGATCTCGCGGTTGAAGCGCAGCTCCTGCCCGGCTTCGTCGAGCACCGCCACCACCTCGCCCAGGTCCATGCCCGAGCCACGCAGCAGGCTGGTCAGCACCAGACGCGCGGAGGCCGCACCGATCGAGGCGGCGAGCAGACGCTCGGTGAACTGCACCCAGACCCGGTCGGCCACGGCATTGGGTTGCGGCTCGCGGCCGAGCAGTTGCGCCTGCTCGGCGAACGCGCGGCGGGCATGACGCTCCCCGACCATGCGCTCGGCCAGTGCCTGCAGATCGACCACGCGCACCTGCCCGAGCCAGTCGCCGGCCACCGCCGGGCGCTGCGAGTACGGCTCCAGGAACGGCGCCGCGCGCAGGCGCTCGTCCAGGCCCGGGCGCCAGCGTGCCGACACCAGCATCATGGTGCCGACGTTGACCAGCAGCGACCAGAACGTGCCGTGCGCCAGCGGGTCCCAGCCGCTCATGCCGAACAGCTGCTGCGGGCGCAGCCAGGAGATGCCGAACGGCCCGTCCAGCAGCCACGCCGGCGCCAGCCAGCCGGCCTGGGTCAGCGCCGGCAGCAGCAGCGTGTAGATCCAGGTGGCGAAGCCCAGCACCATGCCGGTCTCCACGCCCTTGCGGCTGGCGCCGCGCCAGTACAGGCCGCCGATCACCCCCGGCGCGAACTGCGCCACCGCGGCGAAGGCCATCAGCCCGTACGAGGCCAGCGTCGTGTCGTTGCTGCTGCTGCGGTAATAGCCGTAGGCGATCAGGGCCAGCAGCAGGATCGCCAGGCGGCGGATCCACAGCACCTTCGAGGCCACGTCGGCGCCGGCAGCCTGGTGCCCGCGGCGGCGCAGCAGCACCGGCATCACCAGGTCGTTGCTGATCATCGTCGCCAGCGCGATGCTGGAGACGATGACCATGCCGGTGGCGGCGGAGAACCCGCCCACGTAGGCGACCAGCGCCAGCGCGGTGCGGCTTTCGGCCAGCGGCAGCGCCAGCACGATGCTGTCGTCGGCCACGTCGCCGCCGCCGAACAGGGCGATGCCCGCCGCGGCGATCGGCACCACCATCGCCGAGATCAGCACCAGGTACAGGCCGAACAGCCAGCGCGCCTTGCGGATGTCGCCGACGTCGCTGCACTCCACCACCGCCACGTGGAACTGCCGCGGCAGGCACACCAGCGCCAGGAAGCTGAGCAGGGTCTGCGAGATGAAGCCCACCGGCGGGGTGTTCTGGAACAGCGTGCGCGTGGACTGCAGTACTTGTCCGCCGTCGCGCGCGGACAGCCACACATAGGCGAACACGCCCACCGCCACCATCGCCAGCAGCTTCACCACCGACTCCAGCGCGATCGCCAGCATCATGCCGTGGTGGTGTTCGGTGGCATCGACCTGGCGGGTGCCGAACAGGGTGGCGAACAGCGCCATCCCCAAGGCCACGTACAGCGCCGGATCGGCATAGAACGGCGCACCGGCGCTGGACTGGCCGCTGAGCACCTGCAGGCTCATCGCCACCGCCTTGTACTGCAGCGCCAGGTACGGCACCACGCCGACCAGGGCGATCACCGCCACCAGCGCCGCCAGGCGCCGCGAACGGCCGTAGCGCGAGGAGATGAAGTCGGCGATGGACACGGTGTTCTCGCTGCGTGCGATCAGCGCCAGGCGCTCGACGATGCGCCAGCCGAACAACAGCATCAGCAGCGGGCCCAGGTAGATCGGCAGGTAGCCGGCGCCATTGCGCACCGCGCTGCCGACCGCGCCGTAGAACGTCCACGACGAGCAGTACACGGCTAGCGCCAGGCTGTACACCGCCGGCCGCAGCCACGGCCGCTCCGGATACAGCGGTCGGCGGTCGCCCCACCACGCCACCGCGAACAGCAGCGCCGCATAGCCGACCGACACCAGCAGCAGGATCCAACTGGAAACCAAAGGCGAGCCCCCACGACGATGCGTGCAGTCTAGAGCGTGCGTGTTGCTTAGGCGTAGTTGCGTGGCCCCTTTCTCTGGAAACACCGGCCGGCGATCCAATGCGCGACAGCCTGCTTCAACCACACCCAACGCGTGCCCGTGTTAAAGCCGGTGCAACCGCGTCAAGCGAAGCACCCCTGCCCTGTAGCCACCTCGTGTCGGGGCTGAAGCCCCTCCCACAACGAGCGTGCGCACCTGGTGGGAGGGGCTTCAGCCCCGACGCGCGACGCCATCACGGCCCACTTCCACCAGCCCCATCGCAACTTGCGCGATGCCAGCCTGTCCACCGACGCACCGCCCGCGTCGTTAGGCACTCCGGTCGCATCGGGCCGCCCACTTCGCCATCCACCCACCGCAGCGCGCCCGACGCTCAGGATAAGATGCGCGCGGTGACCACCTGTGCCCGCCCCTGCTGATGTCCGGCGTCCCGGCCGCCTTGCCGGCGCCCCCGCTGTCGCTGCAACAGCAGACGCAGCGCCTGCAAGCGCAGGTGCAACAGGCGCAGGCGCGCCAGGCGCAGGCCGAGGCGGAGGTGGAACGGCATCTGCCGGCGGTGGAGCAGGCGGTGGCGGCAATCCGGCACCGCTTCACCGTGCACGCCAGAGGTGCGGCACGGGCGGCGGTGCGGCGCGAGCGTCGCCGCGCCTGGGGGCCGGCATTGCTGCTGCGGCCGCTGCTGCCGGACTGGCGCTGGCGCGCGGCATTGATCGGCATGCTGGTGCTGATCCTGCCATGGGCGAGCGCGCACTGGCTGGGCGAGACGCGCGGCTTCCTCGACTGGTGGCGCCAGCTCGGCCTGCACGGCGATGGCGGTCTGCTGCTGCAAAGCCTGCTGCCCTCGCTGCTGGCGTACGGGCTGCTGGTCGTCGCCGGCGCGCAGTTGCTGGCCTGGCACCACAGCCAGGCCGAGCGGCGCGCGCTGCAGACGTTCGCACGCATGCCGCTGGCGCTGGTGCAGGTGGCCGACGCCGCGCAGCGCGATGCAGGGTCGACGTATCCAGTGACCCGCGCGCCGTGGCCGCAGCGCACACTGCACGGCCGTTGGACGGTGCCGGTCACGCATGGCGATCTGTCCGGTGCGCGACTGCTGGCCTTGCACGACGGGACCGAGGACCCACGCCTGCAGGCACTGATCGTGCTGCCCGACGCCCGCCATGCAACGGCCCTGATCCTCCTCGACGCCGACCTGGCTGCCAACGCTCCGCCGTCGCTGCAACCGCTGGCGCTGGCACTGGCCGAGGACGCTGCCGCCGATGCCGCGCCGATCGCCGCGCTGCACGACCACGTGCAGGCCTGGGAGGCCGCGCGCAGCCAGCAACGCGCGCTGCAGCAGCGGCTGCAGAGCCTGGATGCGGTGCAGCGGCACTGGGCCGACATCGCCCTGCCCGACGCCACACTCGACCAGATCCTGAAACTGGTGGACCTGTTCGTGTCCGGACGCCAGCCGGCGCCGAAAGGCATGCTCCTGCACGGGCCACCGGGCACCGGCAAGACCCTGATCGCGCGCAAGCTGGCGCGCCATGCCGGCTGCCATTTCGAGGCGCTGGGCGTGGCCGATCTGAAGGCAGCGCACGTCGGCCACACCGGCCCCAAGGTCCAGGCGATCTGGCAGCGCTGCCGCGAGCACGCACCGGCGATCCTGTTCATCGACGAATGCGAAAGCGTGTTCACGCGCCGCGGCAGCGCCGACAGCGACAGCTTCGGTGCCGAACTGGTGCAGACCTTTCTCACCGAATGGGACGGCTTCCATGCCGCGCATGGCCAGGTACTGGTGATCGGCGCGACCAACCGCCCGGCGCTGCTGGACGACGCGATCCTGTCGCGCTTCACCGCCAGCATCGCTATCGGCCTGCCCGACGCCGCGGCGCGCGCGCGCATCCTCGGCGCCGAACTGCGGCGGGCCGGTTTCGCACTGGAGCCGGGCACGCAGGTGATCGCCGACAGCAGCGGCCTCTCGGGCCGCGACCTGCACACGCTAGTGGCGCGGGTGGCTGCCGAGTGCGTCGACGGCACGCTGGACAACGCCACCCTGCACGCGCAACTGCGCGCGCTGCGCGGCAAAGGCTCCACCGCCGTCGCCACGCTCGGCTGGGACGACATTGTGCTGCCGGCCGCCACCATCGAGGAGTTCGTCGGCCTGGGCAAGGAACTGCGCAATGCCGAGACCCTGGCCACGCTCGGCGTGCCGGTGCCGCGCGGCATCCTGATGGTCGGCCCGCCGGGCACCGGCAAGACCCAGGTCGCGCGGATCCTCGCCAGCCAGTCCGGCCTGGCCTTCATCGCCCTGAGCAGCGCCGACCTCAAGGCCGGCTACCTCGGCCAATCCGGCCAGCGCGTGCAGGCGGCGTTCGAGCGCGCGCGGGCGCAGGCGCCATGCATCGTGTTCGTCGACGAACTGGACATCGTCGCGCCGGCGCGCGGTGCCGACGGCGACGACGCCTTCACCCGCGAGATCGTCGGCCAGCTGCTGCAGGAACTGGACGGCGTCGCCAGCCATGCGGGCCAGGTGTTCCTGCTGGCGGCCAGCAACCATGCCACCGCGATCGATCCGGCATTGCTGTCGCGGCTGGACCGGCAAATCGTCATCGCCCTGCCCGACCACGACGCCCGTATCGCCATCGTCGCGCGCCTGCTGCGCGGCAAACCGCTGGACCTCGACGCGGACGCCGCGGCGGCCTGGGTCGCCGACCGCAGCGAAGGCCACTCCGGTCGCGACCTGCACAACTGGATCAGCCGCGCCATGCGCCGCGCCGTCCGCCGCACCTTGCAGCACAGCGACGATGCGTCCGGCACGCGGCTGCAGTGGGACGATCTGGTCGAGACGGCGAACGCGACGACGTAGACGCCGAGCCGGAAGATGCAGGCATGCGGTGCGTCACCAAAAACGCTGGCCGGAGGCCCTGTGGGAGGGGCTTCAGCCCCGACGCCGGGATCCAGACACAGGCCTCAGGCGCCACGGCGCGCACACCAACAGCAGATGCCAGGGTTATTAGCACAGGACCTGGTTAGAGAAGTGCTGCACGTCCACACAACGCCCACGCTGGCATCATGTCTGGGACCCCATGGGAACGCAGCACGTGACCCACGCCACCTCATCCCCGCCGCCACACGCCGAAGCCATCGTCGTGATGGGTGTGTCCGGCAGCGGCAAGACCAGCGTCGCCCAGGCGCTGGCGGCGCACTACAGACTGACCTTCCTGGACGCCGACGACTTCCACAGCGCTGCCGCCAAGGCGCAGATGGCGCACGGCATTCCGCTCAGCGACGCGCAACGCGCGCCCTGGGTGGCGACCCTGGCGCAGCGCCTGCGCGCGTCGGTCGATGCCGGGCAGAGTGTCGTGCTGGCCTTCTCCGGCCTGCGCAAGGCACACCGGCAACAATTGCGCGAGACAGGCGTGCCGATGCGTTTCGTGTTCCTGCATGCGGCCGCGCATGTGATCGCTGAACGCTTGGCTGCGCGCCATGGCCACTTCATGCCATCGGCGCTGCTGCAGAGCCAGATCGACACGCTGGAACTACCGCTGGACGAAGCAGACGTGATTTCGGTAGACGTCGACGCGCCATTCGCCACGGTGGTGGCCGATACCATCGCGCGCCTGGATGCTACCGTCGCGATCGCATAGCCTGCAGCTCGCAGGTGCCGCTTCAGCGAATCTTCCGGCAACTGTCGCGATGGTGACGCAGGATCGGACGTACCAGACGGCGCCACCATGCCACCGCGCGTGACCAGGGTGATCCCGACACCGCAGCGTCGGGATCACCCACATGGCCCGGATCCAATTCAGCGATGCGGCGCATGTTCCGCGTGCCGCACCGGTTCGTGGCGATTGGTGAACAACGGCACCAGTTGCCACAACGCCGAGAGGCCGACCAGCGCATAGACCACACGCGCCAACGGTGCGTCCTGGCCGCCGAACAACGCCGCGACCAAGTCGAACTGGAACAGGCCGACCAGGCCCCAGTTGAGTCCACCGACGATCAGCAGGACAAGTGTGACGATGTTGAGCACTTTCATGGCGGCATCTCGACGTGGGGAAGAGATTGCAGCCTGCGCTGCGCGGCATTCCCGTGATGCGAGTGCGATGTATGCGGGGCATGAACGTGTGCGATGTGCAGATATTTGTGTTGTCAGGACTCTCTTGCGAAACCCGTTGTCGCCGCCGGCCACACTGCTTTGTCTCGTCTTGAGCTGACATTGAGCAGAGTTGATACACCTGGATGCGGCTCTTGTCCTCCTACGTGCAAAGTTTTGCCTAAGGCAAAATCACCGCCTCCTGACGCAACCTCGCGTCGGGACTGAAGTCCCTCCTACAATGATCATGCTCGCTGCCGGTGATGCTGTGCTTCGGACGCCAAGCCGCTTTACTGTGCACTCCAGTGCTGACAGGATCGGCCACCCCACAGTTTCCGCGCTTTAAGGCAGTGTGGAGAGAGACTCGTTTTTTTCGTGAGTGCTCCCTCCCGCCTACGAACCCCAACTGCCTCTTTCGTAGGAGCGGCTTCAGCCGCGATGAACGAAGAGTAGGCGGCTGAGAGACGCTCCCGTGTCCGAGCCGAAGTGCCCCCTGATATCGCCTGCTCTGGCACTGCTCTGCAATGCCTCTGGTGATGACGGCGGGCAAAGCACTGGTCGTTTCGCAGCTCGCGGAGCGACGATGCATGCAAGCACCTGCTTAGCCGCGCCGCCTCACCCGCCCCACCACGAAACGCGATACGTTCGGTTCCTCCGGCACATGCCAGCGCCACGGCGCATCCATCGCCTTGCTGATGCCGATTCGCGTGGTGACGACAGGCGCAACGGGCGGTGGCATCCCGTCCTGCCCCAGCCACAAGCGCGACTGTCGCGTGGTCAGATCCAGCCCATTGTCCGCGCCCGACACTCCCAGCGCCTTGGCCAGGCGCCCCGGCCCACGGGTGAGATCGGCGGCGCGCACCGCGCCGCGTGCCAGCTGCATCGCCTCGATCCCGGCCACCGGCGCCAGGGCGCGGATCAGCACCGCATGCCCTGGCGCACCGCCGCACACCGCATTGAGCGCCCAGTGCATGCCGTAGATGAAGTACACATACAGATGCCCGGGCGGGCCGAACATCACCCGCGTACGCGGGGTCATGCCGCGGAACGAGTGCGCCGCCGGATCCTCCGCACCGCAGTAGGCCTCCACCTCGACGATACGCCCGCAACGACCATCGGCGGCGATGAGCAGCTTGTTCAACAATTCCGGCGCAACCACACGGGCATCGCGCGCATAGAACGCACGCGGCAACGGCTTGGCGACAAGCAGATCCATCGGGTCAGTGTAAGCCCTGCAGCGAGGTCGCGTAGTGAGCCGCGACAGGTGCGCTTCCGGACGCATGGATGCATCAAATGCGTCAGCCTTCCAACGGCACAATGCATGCTGCCAGTTGTGGGAGGGACTTCATTCCCGACGCATGGAATGTCAGCGGTCGGAATCGTCTTCTTGGTCCCCAACAGTGTCGCGCCTCGCGGTGAGCGGCGACGGCTTCCCTTTCGGAAGCGTCTTCACGGCAGGTACGCTTGGCCGATACCGCCCGCATCGCGTGCTGTTTGTGGGAGGGACTTCAGTCCCGACGCATGGAGGTGTCCAGGGTCGCGATCGTCTTCCTGCTCGCCGATGGCCCAGTAGGTCGCGGTGAGCTGCGAAGGTCTTAGGAGGCTAGCAGCAGGCCGCAGGGATCCGTTCGGCCGCTGCGACGGCGCCGGACGCACACCAGCACCATGCCGCCGCCGCACAAGCGCACAGGGCACATCACATGCCCTACCCCATTCTGCTCGAAGCAACGCCAAACGACGCCCGCATGTCCAACCTGCCCCACTTACTCCTGCGGAACGTTCAACTCCTTCAGCAATTGCGGTGCCGGATACACCTTGGCCATCAACCAACGCAAATAGCGCATGTCCACATGGATCGCGCGCTTGTAGCGCGGGTCGTACCACCAACTGGCACTGACCGCTTCCCAGTTGCTGTCGAAGTTCAACCCGATCAACTCGCCGCGCGCATCGAGCACCGGCGAGCCGGAGTTGCCACCGGTGGTGTCCAGGTTGGTCAGGAAGTTCACCGGCTGCGTCTTCGACTGCGGATCGACCGTGCTGCCGAAGTCGCCCTTGGCGATCGCCGTCAGCAGCGGCTTGGGCGCATCGAACGGTTCCTTGCCGGTGTTCTTCTCGACGATGCCGGCGACCGTGGTCAGCGGCGCGAAGCTGACCGCATCGCGCGGCGCCAGCGGCTCGACGCGGCCATAGCTGATCCGCAGCGTGCTGTTGGCGTCCGGATACACCGCACGGCCCTGCTGCTTACGCCAGGCGAACAGCGCACGCATGTAGGCCGGGCGCAGCCGCAACTGCTCACCCTCGCGCGCCTTGCGCTCGTCGTCCAGCCGCAACTGCGCCGGCACCAGCGTGGCAGCCAGCGCCAGCAACGGATCGGCCGCAGGCACTCTGCCCTCGCGCGCGGCGGCGAAGCGCGACAGGCGCTCGGCCTCGGTGCCCAGCGCGGTGCCGGCGTAGGCCTTGTCCAGCGCCACCTGCAATTGCGCCGGGGTCCGCCCGAACGCCGCATCGAACTCCGGCACCCGCTGGGCATCCGGCAGTTGCTGGTAGCGGATCAGCAGCGTCGTCAGCAGCGCCTTCTCCACGGCCGGCGAATAGCGACGCTGCACCTGCTTGAGCATGCCTTCGATCAGCGCAAGATCGCGCTGCTGGTAGCCGCTCTCGCGGCGATCGTCCGGCTTGCCTGCCTCCAGCCGCAGCCGCTCCAGGGTCAGCGCCGAACGCAGCGCCTGGGTCTGCGTGGCGATCAACCCCAGCAGCAGGTCACGCTCGCGCAGCGCCGAGGCCTGGCCGAGCAGCTTCTGCAGCGCCGCGATGTCGCGCGCGTCGCTGCCATGCGTAGCCGCGAGCATGCCGCGCTCATCCTCCGCGCGCAGTCGCACCGCATCGCTGCGCTGCAGCCCTTCCAGTTCGCCGGCCGCCCGCTTGCGGTTGTTCTTCAGCGACTGCAGTTGCGAGGCATAGCGCGTGCGCGCCTCCGCATCGGCCTTGCCCGATGCTTCGATTACCTCGATCAACTGGTCCAGCACCTCTACCCGCTGTGGCAACGTCGCCTCCACCTGCTCGGCGAATTCGGCCGCCGTGCGATGCCTGTAGGTGATGCCGGGGTAGCCGGCCAGCATCGCGAAGTCGCCGGCCTTCGGCCCATCGGTGGCGATCTGCAGATGCGCCGGCGGCTGGTAGGGCACGTTGTCGGCGCTGTAGTCCGCCGGCTTGCCGTCCTTTCCCACGTAGGCGCGCAGCAAGGTGAAATCGCCGCTGTGCCGCGGCCACATGAAGTTGTCGATCTCGTCGCCATAGTTGCCGATCGCCCGCGGCGGCGCATACACCAGGCGCACGTCGCGCAGTTCCAGCTGGCGGATCCGATAGAAGTCCGTACCGTAGTACATGTTGGCAACGCTGCAGCGTACCCCAGCCTCGCGCTCGCAGTCGGCGACGATGCGCTTGCTCGCCGCATCCACCGCATCGTAGTAGGCCCGCCCGATCTTACCCTTGGCGGAGCCCAGCACCTGATCGGTGACCTTGTCGAAGCCCACCGTCACCAGCACCCGGAAATCCGGATTGGCCGCGCGCTCGTCGGCGCGATCCCGCGCAATGAACCCGTTCTCGATCAGGTTCTCCTTCGCCGAGGTGTTGTACTGGATCACCCCGTAGGCGACGTGGTGATTGGTCAACAGCAACCCGTTTCCGGACACGAACGCCCCGGTCCCGCCTCCAACCTTCACCACCGCACTCAACGGCGGCTGCGTCACCTCGGCCAGCGTTTGTGGATCGCCCTGGAAGCCCGCCTCATGCAGCGGCTTGGCCAGCTCCGGCATCTGTGAGGGCATCCACATGCCTTCGTCGGCGTGGGCAATGGCGGTGAGGGCGAGACTTAGGGTGAGGGAGACGGTGAGGTTAGTGGGCAGAGTCATAGAACAGTTCTGGAGCAAGTCAGGTCCTGACCTTAGCCTGCTCATACTGGAGCGGCAACCTGATCAAGCCATCGGAATCTTCAGCGAGTAGAAAGTTTGATTCCACACCACAGACGCTCTCGCATTCTTGCACTGCTTCGCCACTTACGTCCCAACCACTGTAAATTCTAATTCCTTATTTTTAAAAGCGAATTTTTGCAAGAATATTTGTCGCAAAAGTACAAGCGATCTTCAGCTAATTGCAGCGCTTCTCTCGCTAGAGTTGTGTCCCCTGCAAGATACTTAACTATTAAATGACATTCGTTATTACGATCAATAGAAAAATCCAAAACGTGAAAGATATCGTTTGATTCGGATTTTTCCATCGATTTACGTGATATTAGTGGATGCACGTCAGTCAGCGTTTCACAATTTTTGCTTTCCTGAATAATTACAACATTTTTCACATGACCTGGCACAGCCATTTTCCAAAATCTATAACCATTTGAATCCACCATGCTAAGCCTAGCGTCTGCCTGGATAATACATAGATAATTCAATTTGATCGAACAAGCAACCTTCGGAGCAGTGGATTTTATTTCGCCATCAATTGAAGCGGCCTTATTGGTCCCCGGCACAGTTTTCTGCGTACAGCCCCCCATTAAAAAAAGGCTTAAAATTAATAATTTATACACCCTCCCTCTTAGCGACACGAACTTTTCTCCATGGACGCGCAGTTAAACGTTCGATTCCCAGCGTTATTAGCGTTATTCATGATTTCGTCTCGAGTTTTCTGTGTTGCATTACCTCCGCCGTAGTCTCTCATGATCGCACGTGAAGTTCCCGGAACATCCGCAGTGAGAGTACGTCCATTTGCATCCACCCCCCCTTGATATTGATCACCGGCGCCCATGACATGCCCAAGTTCATGCCCTACAGTAATTTTTCCCACCGCGTCAGGAGCAACATTCACCTCTCTTCCATTGACACGATCCGTATTAGATCGATTATTTGAACCCGGCGCGTCACTTAGGGAATTATTAGTTTTAATTTTTGCTGCATCACGACCAGCTCCCGGAATGAACTTAACCATCATTCTTTTTCCATCTGATGTCGGACCATTAAACTTTGAAGCCTCACTTTCTATTTGCTCATTTGTGAATTGGCTTCGATTTTCATAAGTCTGCACGACTACCACGATGTTTCCTGGAAAATTGTAATATTCCGCTCTTCCATCCGGATCTTTAAATGTATACGGATTATTTGCTGCATACTTATATCGATTGAAAAATTTTATTGGATTGCTGTATGCAGCCATCGGATCAGTGCTGAGAAATAATCCGAGTTGAGGGTCATAATAACGCTGCTGCATATAGCTCATTGCAGTTGTAGCATCCATGATATGCCCACCATAACCTGGCCCATCTGTCGCTGGTCGATTTAGCAAACTACCATACGGCTCATACTCGCTACGCTCAACAACGTTGCGATCCTTGTCCGTCACCAACACAGGAGATCCCAACCCATCCGTATGGATATAGCGAATCGTCTGCGCCGAGGCGCCGAAGGCCACGAGCAATGAAAGGCCGGCTGCAGCCATCAGGCGCATTGCCGCACGAATCCCCTGGAAATTTGACATCACTCGTCCTTGCGAGTTGGAACCATCGATACGCGATGTAGAGTCGACTTTTCTCATGTAAGTCGGATCGACAACGCTTCCCCTAGCAACATTTTGGTGCAACGTACCCAACGAAACATACAGTGCAGACTCCGCCAGAGCAGGTTTACTTCAAGTAAACCTCGACGATAGCGCAATCCTTAGTCTGCACATCGATCTTTCGCTTATTAACCAACGCCGTCATGAATGTGGCAAGTAATGCCTTGCCGCCCGGCTGATCCTCCTGAAATTGCAGGACGGGATTTCCTGGTGCAGCGGCCTTGCACTCCGCAGGGATGGAGGATAGCCAGATGAAGTGGCTCGCATTGGCTTGATAGTTGCCCAGTTGTATGACCTCGACGTTCTGCATCCATTCGTTTGCCGATGCTTGCCAGCTCAAAAGAGCAAAAATTGCGAATACACTCCATTTAGCGCTCATAATTCGACTTCTCTCTTTTTACTGGATGGTTCTTTCCGAATATTGGGCTTACGTGTATACAAACTCACTCAACCATGTAGATAAACTTTCCCGTACACGACGTATCGTTGTCGTCCATGATCAAGGTCACGCGTTTCCCACTGACGAATGCCGACATCAACATCGCGTAGATCGCCTTGTTGTTCTCCTGATCCTTTGCCCAATAAACCGGCTTTCCGGCGGGGCACGTGGCGTTTCCCTCGCTCAAGAGAAAAGGGATCTGGTTAGGCATGTAGGTCGCTTCGATCTGCGTTACCTTGCCCGTGATGATCTGTAAGGCACTCGCCGAGTCGCTGTAAGACATCCAGAACAGCGCACATCCCAACATCAAGATCCAACGCATAAAAAATCCACCCTAGGAAATTAAAGATTTATGTTGCGGATGCCATCTGCCGGCATCGCGATCTTCAACCGTTCAAAAGCAGTTGATACAGCAGTGGCACGATGTCCACCGCAGGCCGCTGGTCGTGCGTCACGTTCGAGGCCGCGGTGCAGTTACCGTCCGCCGTGCACGCAGTCACCCGGTACGAATAGGTCCCTGCCGGCCTGGCCAACGAGGTCCAGTTGCCCTGGCTGCCGTCGTACACCGCCGTCCAGGTCACGCCGTCCACGCTCTCTTCCACTACGTAACGGGTCGCACCAGAGACCGGGTTCCAGTTCACGTAGTCCTTGACCGCGACGAGTTGACCCAGCGGCCAGTCGGCTTCAGCGACCAGGCTACCGCTCAACAGGATGTAATCGGTGGACTTGGACTGACGCTGGTTCTTCTGGAACCGCAGTGCCCCGGACTGGTCGTACAGCGAGCCGATGTTGCCGGCGCTCTGCAGCGCCAACGTGCGGCGGCCGTTGCCGTCGTAGCGATAGGTCTCCTTGCCAGTTGCCTGGCGCAGGCGATTGCCGTAGTCGAAGACGAAGGCCTGACCATTCTTGTTGCTGAGGTTGCCTTGCGGGTCGTAGCTCATGCCGATGACCGTGCTGCCGCCGCAGCTGCCGGTCTTGACGTTGGTGAGCTGCCAATTGGCGTCGTAGCAGTAATAGTGATCGCGACCCGGTGCGACGACGTGGGTCAGGTTGTCGAGCACGTCATAGCTGTAGTTCGCGGTGCCGAACATCGGCGACACCGCCGAAGTCAGGCGGTCCAGGCCGTCGTAGGCCATGGTGCGGTTACCGCGCTGATTGCGCCCGGTGGCGCCGTCGCTGATGGCCGCCACATTGCCATTGGCATCGTAGTCATACCCATCGCTGAGGAACGCCGTGCCGCCGTAGGCATCCTGGCTGGTGTCCGGCAACTGCCGCGCGTTCTGCGTCAGGGTGTGGACGATGCCGTTGCCGTAGGTGAATTGCTTGATCGCCCCATTCGGGTAGTAGCTCACGCCGGTGGCATAGCTGCCCGCCTGGGTCGGTTGGCCCAGGGCATTGGGCGCGTAGCCGACCGTCTGTCCCGACGGATAACGATGCGCGGCAAGGGCACCATTCGCATCGTAGGCATAGCCCAGCGCCCAAGTCTCGCCATCGGCCTGGCCCTGGCTCTCCGCGATCAGCAGGCGGCGCTTGTTGTAGGCGTAGCTGTTGTAGGTGGCGACACCGTTGTTGGTGGTGGTGATCTGCTTGACCGCGCCATCCGGCCAATAGCTCCAGGCCTGGTTGCCGTTGCCATCCGGGAAGCTCAGCGACTTGATCCGGTTGCGCACGTCGTAGCTGCGATCGACCCGGCGGCCGGAGGCGAAGGCTGAATCCGCATCGCACGACGTAGTGCTGGGCAACGCCAGGCCCGACGCACTCCAGACCAGATTGCCGGCAGCGTCATAGCCGTTGGCGGTGGCACCGGTCTCCGGTTCCACCGTCTTGCACAGCTGCTGGTAGGTGTCGTAGACGTAGCTGCGGGTCACCGATACGGTGCCGTTGGCGTCGTGGCGGCGGATGGACAGCGGCTTGCCGAAGATGTCGCGGTTGATCTCGGTGGTGGCGCCTTCCGGATGCTGGAACCAGACCGGCGCGTCGTAGCCCGGGCGGTCGAAGACCTGATAGCCGGACAAGGTCTGGTTGCCCCGCGGATTGGTCACGCGCATCTGGCTGGCCGACAGGTACTCGGTCTTCGTCGTCAACAAACCCAGCTCGGAATCCTGGGAGACCGCCGTGGTCCGGCCGAGCGCGTCGTACTGCGTCCAGGTACCGGTCGACAGTTGATCGGACGTGCCGGGGTACGAGGCAAACAGCGTGTGCCCCTGATGGTCATAGGTGAACCGGCTGAACCGCTGGGTGGCGCCCACGTTCGCGGCGTCGTATTCCTGGGTCAACAC
This sequence comes from Xanthomonas sp. F1, assembly GCF_014199855.1. Lineage (NCBI taxonomy): Bacteria > Pseudomonadati > Pseudomonadota > Gammaproteobacteria > Lysobacterales > Lysobacteraceae > Xanthomonas > Xanthomonas sp. F1. The sequence goes on from NZ_JACHOK010000008.1 coordinate 58,980, forward strand.
CGGCCGCCACAGGCCATCGAGGTAGGTGACCTTCCTGGCGTTGCCAGTCGACACGGTGTGCCGCCAGTGCCCGGCAGGCAGACCGAATTCGGTGGCGTTCACCTGCTCGAAGGCCAGCCCCGTCGATGCCCAGGCGACGGTGTCGCCGCTGGGATAGGCGATGCTGGTCAATCGCCCCATGGCATCGTAGCCGTAGCTGGTGGCATAGCCGTTTTCGTCGGTCGCCGAGCTGATCAGGCCGCGGTCGTCGATGACGGCCGTGTCGCTGGTACCGTCCGCATAGGTGATGCCCTGCGGCATGCCACGCTTCCAGCTGCTGAGGCTGGTGGCATTGCCGTTGCCATCGGTGACCTTGGACACTGTGCCGTCGGCGTTGTAGGCGACCGTTTGAATGGTCTTGCCGAATCGCGAGAAGCGTATCGGCAGTGCGGTGGCAGCGTCGTAGGCGTTGGCCGACATCTCCTGGCTGCCGCCAGGCGCCGTCTTGGTCACGGACGCGACTTGACCGATCACCCACCGGGTGTCGTCGTCGTAATACGCTGTGGCCTCGGTGCGGGTATTGAACGCGCTGGAGCGGGTCACGCTGGTCGGGCGCGCGAACACATCGAAGCTGTTCACCGCCATCTGGAAGGTGCCGCCATCCTGGCTGATGGTGGTGCGCTTCAGGGGCCTAAGTCCCGCGATGGACACGTCGTCCTCGTTCGATCCATGGCCAGAACCGACGAAGTTCGGAAACGGCTGATTGGCAACTTCATCGCTGGTGATGTAGTCGTTCACGCTCGTGCTGAGGATATTCACGGTATCCCCGGACGAACTGCTCGTGTACGAACCGGCCTCTACACCCAGGTCCAGCCCTTCGTTCAAGTTGTACCACGCACCGAAGGTGTACCGCTTGAAGTCGTTCTCAGGACCGCGCACCTCGGTCTGCACCGACTTTCTGCACGCGGTCGGTGGCAGGTTCGGCCGCTGGCATGTTTCCGCAAAGGCGAGCGCGCCTGCGCCAATGTCGTAGGTGTACGACCACTGCATCGACGGCAGAGCAGGACCACTGATCGTCTTGCTGACCAGGGTGAAGTTGTCCGAGAAGTTGGGGATGGTCAGATACTGATAGCTGGTACTGGGACCCGCCGCATCCATGAAGCTGTTGCATTGCTTGGGGATGTTGTGGCGGAAATGCCGCTGCACCGAGAACGCATAGGTTGCCGTGGCATTGCTGGGCAGCGTGACGGCATAGGTGAAATTACCGGTCGACATCTCCGGCGCTGGGCAGCGCGGAGGATTTTCGTAGAGCGGCAAGGCAGGCGTCGGTGTAATGATCATGTCGCCACTCTGCACGTAGCGCGACTGCGCATTATCCGGTTGCGTCACCGTCAACGACTTGTCGCCGTACGAATAGCTCCAGTTGCCGATGCTGGACTCGACCGCGGTGATGTTGGCACCGGAGGTTCCGGTGACCCGAATGTAGCGGCCATCGCTGGCGTCGATACGCGACAACTGATCGCCGTTGTAGGTGTAGGTGACCCAATTACCGAAGCGATCCTCGACCCGTGTCGCCAGGAAAAACACCGCCAGGCGCGACATCGACGCGCTTGCGGAGTAGTTACCCATCCGCTTGGAGATGGACGGGTGTGTCTTGCTGACCACCCAGTCGAAGTAGTACTTGTCGCCTTCCGGCGACAGCGCCACGAATCCTTCGCCCGGATATCCGTTCTTGGTGCTCGCCAAGCAGGAGAAACGCCAGAAATCCTTGGTGATCCAGGGATAGCTGGTGCCGTTGTTCGGTGCAGGCAACTGCGTCGACGGGTCCCTGAGCATCTGGCGATCGCCCGAACCCGGAATGTGCAGATTGTTGCCAGACCAATAATCCCGCGCAGGAATGGTGTAGCTCGGTGGCTCTGCGGGCTGACTGCAGCGGCTATTCGGACTGTTGCCGGACACCTGCCAACCGTTCGCGCCGAACACGCCCATCAGGTACGGCACATCGAACGAACCGCCGACACCGAAGCCGTCAAGCTTTCCGCTGCGTCCCGCGCCATCGTCTTCCACGACATGCGTGCGCTGCAGGCGGACCGGCAGCTTGCTGTTGCCGGGGATGTCGATGTCGGTCCAGTTGAACACAACACTGCCGTTCTTGAGACTGACTTGCTCACCGAAGGAGTCGACGCTCAGGCGCCCGATTTCCTGCGATTGCTTGATGCGCTCGACGTACTTCTGGTCGTACCGCAATTCGTCCGCACCGGCGGTCGCCGCATACCCGAGGGCCAACAGCGCCAGGCCTGCACGCAGCCGGAAGAACGTCTGGAACCTATCCATAGAGAAGTCTCAAGAAAGCAGTCGGCAACCAGTGCGAAGGCTGCCGCGCGCGACTGGCGTGCGCGACAGGGACACGGTCGAAATCTGGGTGTGGTGCAGGCCGGCAGTCTCCTGAAACCAGGCGCCGGTATGGGTCGATCGACCGCTAGGGTGGCAATCGCGACGGATTGCGCAACTGTGTGACAGGCAAGCCGGTGCCGACGCGACAATCCATGTTTCCCCCTGGTTTCAACATCGTGCCTGGGGATCACCGCACGCATTCGGCCGGCGCATGGCGCGGCCGAGTGCTGCACATCTGCCGCAGTCTGGATCCCCGGCGGAACTGTGATAGAACGCACCGGAGGCTGTCAAGGAGATTTTGCGGTTGCAGCATGCGACGTGCGCAAACGGCGCACTACTTCTCCTTCCGCCAATTCACCGACCCACGGTTCTCCACCGTGCTCGATTCCACTTCGGCATCAAAGCCGCGGCCCAACAGATATTTCAGCGTCAAGACCGAGCCGCTGCCGATCAGCGACACGCCGTAGCTGACGTAGAGTTTCGGCGAGAGGTATTTGCCGAAGCCCACCACCGAACCGCCGAGGGTGCGCGACTGGCTGACGCCGGCGTCGTCGAAGCCGAGCCTGGCGCCGAGTTGCGAGGCGAGCAGGCCGCTGCCGGCCGATAGCGCGCTGGCCGCGGCGGTGACCTGGTCGGCTTCGGCGCTGCTGGTGTTGCTGAGGCTGCGGCCCAGCACCAGGTAGGACATCGCCTCGGATTGCGACATCGACGGGTCCGACCACACATCCGCATGCGGGGCGGTGGCGCGGCCGGTGACGTCGATGCCGGCGGTGACGTCGCCGACCTGGCGCTGCGCGCGGATGTTGATGCGCGGGTCGGAGACGATGTTGTTGCTCCAGGTGAGCTGGCCGCGGGTGATGGTCAGGTCTTGCCCGTACGCCTTGTACTTGCCGCTGACGTCCAGCCCGCCGGTGGCGGTGGTTTCGCGGCCCGGCCGCGAGCGCACCTGCATGGCGCCGGTCAGCGCGCCCTTGAGGCCGAAGCCGGCCATCTTGACCTGGTCGCCCAGGGTCACCCGCAGGTCCATCTCCAGCGGCGAGGTCGGCGTGGCCTCGGGGTCGGCCGGGTCCAGCACCACCACGTCCTCGGACAACGAGGTGCCGCGGTCCAGCCGCTCCAGGTCGATGTCGGCCGACGGTACGGTGACCTGGCCGCTCAACATCATGGTCTTGTTGGCGATGCCGAACTGCAGGTCTGGATTGGCCACCGCGCGCAGTTCGGCGGTGTTGGACACCAGCACGTTGGTGCCGCGGATGTTCAACTGCAACGGCGTGCTGTCGCCGTACCAGGACAGGCCACCATCGACGTTGAGCGTGCCTTCGCCGGACTTCACCGAGGCGACGATGCGCGCCGAGCCGTCCGGCTGCGCGTCGAAGCGGCCCTTGCCTTCGCTCAGGGTCAGGCCCAGCGCCGGCAGTTCGCCCGTGAAGTTGCTCAGCGTGGCGTCGCCGCCCATCGCCGGCTGCGAGCGGGTGCCGCGCAGGCTGACGTGGCCTTCGACCAGGCCCTTGGGCCGCACCAGATCGGGCGAGAACAGCTCCAGCCAGTACAGCCGCGCCATGTTCATGTAGATCTCGCCGGTCAGCGGCGCATACGCATCCCAGCCGGTGTCGACGGTGGCGTCGACGAAGCCGTCGCCCTGGAAGCCGATGCCGAGCTTGGAGTGGATGTGCTGGGCGCTGAAGTCGGTGACGAAACTGAACTGGTCGTAGCGCAGCAGTTCGCCGCGCGCGTTGTCGCCCAGGCGCAGGCCGCCTTCGCGCGAAGCCAGCCGCAGCGAGCCCTGCCAGGCGTTACCGGCCGGCTTGAAGCTGCCGTCGATGGCCAAGTCGCCGCGCAGATACATCTTGCGACCGTTGCTGGGCGGTAGCCAGGGCTGCACCAGCGCCAGCGGCAAGGCGTCGCCACGCAGGGTCAGGCCCTGCTTCGGCCAGTCGGCGGACACGCACAACGCACCTCCGCTGCCCGGGGCCAGGCAACTTTCGGACAGGCTGAAGGCGCTGCCGGCCACGCTGAAATTGGCCGCCTGCCGCAACTGCCACGGCTCGCCCTTGGCCGGGGCGATGCGCAGCGTGTTCAAGGCGCCCTGCCAGCGCGCGCCGTCGCGACGCACCTGCCCAGCCAGAGCCAATGCGCCCATGTCGTTCTGGGTCTTGGCGTCGAGTTGCAGGTTTTCGACCGCACCGCGCGCATCCACGCTCAGCGTCTGCAGCAGCACGCCGGCATTGATGGCGCTGCCGCGCAGGGCGAGTTCACCGCCGTTGCCGCGCCACGGCAGGCGCCCGCGCAGGCTGACGCTGTCGGCGCTGTAGCTGTCCCACTTCAGGCCGCTGCCGGTGAGGTCGGCGGTGAGGTCGGGGGCGTCGCGGCGGCCCTTGATCTGCACGCTGCCGCGCAGGCTGCCGGCGCCGCCGGGCAGCAGGTCGGCCAGTTGCAGCGGTTGCAGCTGCGCGTCCACGTCGAGCTGGTCGCCGACCTTGCCCTGCGCCTGCAGGCGGCTGTCGCCCAGGCTCAGTTGCAGCTTGCCCTCGCCCTGGCTGCCCTGCAGCGCGAGCTTGGCGTTGGCGTCGAGCGGGCGACTGCGCAGGCGTCCGTTCAAGCGCGGGATGTCGAGCGTGGCCTGGTAGCCGGCGGCGCTGCCGTCCGGCCGCGCCGGCAACTGCTTGCCCTGCGAGGCGAAATTGCCCGACAGCTTGCCGTCCCAGCCCGGCGCGAAGTAGCCCGGGTCGAACCCGGCCAGCGTGCCTTGCACGTCCCAGTTCAATTCCGGTACCCAGGCCACGTTGCCGCCCAGGTCGAGGGTGCCGCTGGGCATGGTCGCGCGCACCTGCTTCAGCTGCGCCTGGCGATCGTCGCCGCGCACGTCCAGTTGCAACTTGGCGCTGTCCTTGCCGCGGGCGACGGTGGCCTCGCCGTAGGTGGCCCATTGCTTCAGCGTGCCGGCCACGCCCAGATTGGCCTCGACCAGCTTGATCGGCACCGCCGGCGCGTCCGGGGTGGACGGATCGGGCGCGGTAGCGAAGCTCATGCCGCTGGCGTTGACCGCGAAGCGCAGCTGCGTGTTATTCGGGTCGCGCAGATCGGCGGTGCCGCGCAGGCGCAGTTGCCCGTCGAATGCGCGCAGCTGCAGCGGGGCGACGGTGAGCACCTGGTTGTCCAGGCTCAGGTGCGAGGGATCGAGCACGAGCTTCTGCCCGTCGCGCGACAGCTCGCCCTGCAGATCGGCGTTGCCGCCCTTGCCGTTCGCACGCAGGTCGAAGGCCAGCGGCACGGACGCCGGCGCGTCGTCGGCCGGCGGTACCAGCAGCGACGGATCCAGCGCCTTGCTGCTGGCGGCGAACTCCCACACCGGATCGGTGCGGCCGGTGAGCACCAGGGTGGCGCGCAGCGGCGCCGGTGCGTTGCCGGCGATGGCCACTTCCATCTTGTCCAGATCGCCGCGTGCGACCAGGCCCAGGCGCGCCGGGGTGCGCCCGCGCGCGGCCGGCAGCACCGCGCTGGCGGTGAGGTCGGCTTTGTAGTCCTGGCCCGGGAGGTAATCGCCATTGACGCGGAAATCGCCGCGGTCGCTGTTCACCACCACCTGGGTGGCGCGGAACTCGCCGTTGGCCACTTCCACGCCGCCGCGCAGCGTGCGGATGTCGATCATCGGCTGCTGCGCCTGGGTGATGCGCAGGCCATCGATGGCGATGCGGTCTGCCTGCAGCGCAAGCGGCACTTCGATCTGCGGCAACGATTGCGGCCAGCGCGGCAGTTCGAACGGTTCGTCGCTCTTGGCCAGGTTGAGCGTGGCGTTGGTCAGCTCCAGCGCATCCAGTTGCAGCTTGCGCCCGAGCAATGGGCGGATGTCCGGATCCAGGTAGGCGCGCTCGGCGGTGAAGTGGATCTCGTTGTAGCGGAAATCCAGGTTGTGCAGGATCAACGGGCCGGCCAGTGGCCCTTCGGCGCGCTCCCAGGTCAGGGTCGAACCGGCCGGCAGCCGTGCGACCACCTGCGCCAGCAGCACGTCGCGCCCGGCCACGGTCTGCAGCAGCCAGTACAGCGCGATCGCCGCCAGCAACACCAGGCCGGCAATGGTCAGCGCCGAGCCCCACCAGAAGCGCTTGCGCCGGTAGAAACGCGGGCGCCGCGGTGGCGGCGGCGCGGCGGGCGACGTCGGCTCCAGCGGCGCGCTCACAGATTGGCTCCGATGTTGAGATAGAGCTGGAACTGCGAGTCCGGATCGTTCAAGCCATGGGCGATGTCCACCCGCACCGGGCCGACCGGCGAGCGCCAGCGCAGGCCGAAGCCGACGCCGGTGTGCCAGTCCGGGGTGTCGTCGAAGGCACTGCCGCTGTCGACGAACACCGCGCCGCCCCATGGCCCGCCCTTGAAGTAGTGCTCGTACTCGGCGCTGCCGGTGAGCACGTGCTTGGCGCCGAGCGCGAAGCGATCCGGCCGCGGCGTGCGCGGGCCGACCTCGCGGAACGCATAGCCACGGATGCTGTTGTCGCCGCCGGCGAAGAAACGCAGGCTCGGCGGCATCGCCACCAATGCGTCGGTCCAGGTGCTGCCGGCTTCGCCGCGCAGGATCAGGCGGTCGTTGTCGCCGATGCCGTGGAACCAGTTCACCCGCATGTGCGCCTGCACGAAGCTGGCATCCGAGCCCGCGCCCTCGGCGCCGCCGCGCAGGCTGATGTTGCCGCTGAAGCCCTTGCGCGGGAACACCTTGTCGTCGACGCCGACGTAGTCGGCTTCGATCTGCGGATAGAACAGCGTCGAGGTCTGGTACAGCGCGCCGTCGAAGACCTCGTCGGTGGCGTAGCGCCAGCGCTCGCGCAGCGCGTTGATCGAGGCGATGGCGGTCCAGTGCTCGTTGATCTGCCCGCTGCGGCTGCCGGTGAGCTTGACGTTGCGCAGGTCGATGTAATCGGTCTGCTCGTCGTAGACGCGCAGCGAGGTGGTGTACCAGCCGTCGAGCCAGCGGAACGCCGGGATCCGGTAGCTGGTGATGAAGCTCTTGCGCTTCTGCGCGTAGTCCAGCTGCGTGCTGAGCTTGTGCCCGCGCGCGTTGACATAGCGGCGGTCCACGCCCAGGCGCACGCCGGCGCCGCTCTCGCTGCCGTAGCTGAGGCCGGCGGTGTAGATGCTGCGCTTGGCGCGGGTGAGGTTGACGTCCACCGGCACGTCGCCGTCGGCGTCGGCCTCTTCCGGCTTGGGCTGGATGTCGATCACGCTGAAATAGTCGAGCTTGACCAGCGACTCGCGCAGGCGGTCGAGCTTGCCCTCGTGGTAGTAGCTGCCTTCCTTCCAGTACACCAGCGGATCGAACAGCTTCTGGTTGAAGTAGTCCTGGTGAAAGCGGATCGGGCCCATGTTGTAGCGGCGGCCGCTGTCCCAGCTCAGGTCGATGTCGGCGGCGTGGTCGGCGCGGGTCACCTCCACCTTGCGCTGGGTGAAGTCGGCATCGAAGTAGCCGCGCTCGGCCAGGCGCCGGGTGATGGTGACCTTGCTGGTCTCGTAGACGCTGCTGACGAAGATATCGCCCTTGCGCGGGCGGAAGTTCTTCAGGTCGTCGCCCAGGTAGCGGTCGTCCTCGGCCGGGCCGGTGATGCCCACATGGAAATTGCGCACCCGGATCGGCTCGCCCTTGTCCACGTGCACCACCACGGTCACTTTGTCGTCCTGGCGCGGCGCCTCGACGGTGATGGTGGGGGTGAAGTAGCCGAACGGCTCCAGCGCTTCCCGGGTCTGCCGCTGGGCTTGGCTCAACAGGTATTCCAGACGCGACTCGCCCTGGTCCTTGCCGATGGCGTCGTACAGCGACAGCGAGACCTGGATGTTCTCGATCATCGCCGCGTCGTCGTCCTTGTTCAGGCCCTGGATCTGTACCTTTTCGATGACGCCGCGGGCCTCGGCGAGGCCGGCCAGGGAGAGCAGGGACAGGACGGTGGCGAGACGGGGGATGGGTCGCATGGGCGTCAGAATACCGACACCCCATGTGAAGCTGTTAACTAGACGTTTTTTACATGTGACCGGGATGTCGGGTGCGGCGGCCTCTGCGCGGGGTATCTCGTGCTTCCCGGACTCACGACATTGGAGCGTCTACGCCAGGAACCGCGCTGCGCCTGCGCCCTTGCCAAGCCGGGGCGGCGGCGCCACGCTGTCGCACCAACTCGCCGGAGCGCCGCATGTCCATCGTGATCGAGACCGCGCGCCTCGTGCTACGCCGGCTGGCCCCCGAGCGCGACGCCGCGCCGATGCTGGCCCTGCTCAACGACCCCGGCTTCCTGGCGCACATCGGCGACCGCGGCGTGCGCGACGAAGCGCAGGCCAGCCGCTACCTCACCGACGGCTCGGTGCACAGCTACGCCAAGCACGGCTTCGGCCTGTATGCGGTGGAGCGGCGCGACGACGGCACCTGGCTCGGCGTGGCCGGACTGGTGCTGCGGCCCACCTTGCCTGCCCCCGATCTGGGTTACGCCCTGCTGCAGCCCTATGCGGGCCAGGGCTACGCCAGCGAGGCGGCGCGCGCGGTGCTGGAGTATGCGCGCACCGTGCTGGCGCTGCCGCGCGTCTACGCCATTGTGGCACCGGGCAATGCGCGCTCGCTGCGGCTGCTCGCCGCACTGGGCTTTGTCGCCCAGGGGCGGGTGCGCCTGAATCCTGAGGCGGCCGAGGTCGAACTGTATCGTTGCGAGCTGGATGCGCCCGAGGAGCACGCCTGAGCATGGACACCCTGCACACATTGCGGCTGTTCGCCAACTACAGCCAATGGATGAACCAGCGTCTCTACGCCGCGGCCGCGACCCTGCCGGACACCGCGATCGCCGAGCCCCGCGGCGCCTTCTTCGGGTCGCTATTGGGCACGCTCAACCACCTGGTGGTGGCCGACACGATCTGGCTGCAGCGCTTCGCCCAGCATCCGGCGCGGCACCCGGCGCTGCAGGCCATCGCCGCCACGCCAGTCCCCGCCGCCCTGGATGCGCCGCAGGCCGATTGCCTGGCGGACCTGCGGATGCAGCGCGAATCCCTGGATGCGACGATCGCCGAGTGGATCTCGCAACTGCATGCCGACGATCTGGACGTGGCGCTGCGCTATCGCAACACCCGCGGTGAATCACATGGGCGGCGCTTCGGCGACCTGCTGCTGCATTTCTTCAACCACCAGACCCACCACCGCGGCCAGGCCACCACCCTGCTCAGCCAGGCGGGTGCCGATGTCGGCGTGACCGATATGCTGGCGGTGATTCCGCAGGTGGAGATCGGGTGATCCGGTGATCGCGGTGCCCTGCGCTTGGTGAGCGCCTTGATGTTTAGGGCACCTGTAGTAACGCGCCTTTGCCGCGGTTTTGCAGGGGGTCTGTCATCGCGCTTGTAGGAGCGGCTTCAGCCGCGACAGACGATCCAGGTGATGCGCGTCGCGGCTGAAGCCGCTCCTACAAGTGAGCGTTCGTAGTTAAGGGGAGGCTCTCTTTAGAGCCACGTCAGCGCTGCATCACTCGGACGCAAGCTGCGCCTGCAACTGCGCAACGCTCTCGCGCAGCTCCGCCACTTCGGCCTCCAGCGCCTGCACCCGGCTTTCCAATTCGTCATGCCCCGACGCCGTCGGCCGTGTCTTGAACGTGGCCGCCAACGCCTCCGCATCCACCGGACCGGCGAGCAAGTGCATGTAACGGTCCTCGCGCTGCCCACTGGCACGCGGCAACTGCAGCGCCAACTGGCGCTGCGCCAGCCGTTCCAACTGATGACGCACGTCGTCCGCATCGGCGAAGCGCGCCATGCGCTCGGCACGCGTCAGCAACTCATTGGCCGTCTGCGGGCCGCGCAACAGCAGCAGGCCGAGCAAGGCCACCTGTTGCTGGGTCAGATCCAATGCCGCGGCCAACCGATGCTCGTAGCGCTCGGCGCGCGAAGAGAACTGCTGCCGTACCAACCCGCGCCCCTCCAGTTGCCGCAGCGCATGCTGGACATCGCCCGGACTCAACGCCATCACCGGCTCGCGCGAGGTCTTCTGATTGGCGGCCACCACCGTCGCATTGACCGTGAGCGGATACGCATCCGGCGTGGTCGCCTCCTTCTCGATCAGGCAGCCGAGGGCGCGGGCTTCGATGGCGGAGAGGACGGGGACGGCAGTGTCGGTCATCGTGCGGGCTTCTGGCGTACGTGAGGCAAAGCATACTGCTGGAGCGTTGCGGTTCGGTATCGGTGATGAATGGACATCGCAATCGCACAATGCTGTTTGTGGCGCCATACGGATGTCACGAATTCCCGAAGGAAAGCGACGGGAGTCTGTGCATGGTGAGCGAGAACGCCTGCCGCCGGCGCGTCGTGCGCCACTGTCATCGCAACCGGCTAAAATCCGCGGTTCATTTGCCTAGGTTGCCACGCCCGATGACGCCGATCGCCCGCACCGCACTGGCCTGCGCCGTGCTCGCCCTGTCCGCCTGCAAGCCGCAGGCGCAGGTCGCCGACCCTGCCGCCAAGCCGGCCGCCACCGCAGCCGCCACCACGCCAGCAGTTGCCACGCCGGGTGCGGCCGACGACAACCTCAACGCGGTGCTGTGGATGCAGCGCTCGGCCGAGTACCAGGCCCTGGCCGAGCAGACCTATCGCGCCGCCGCCGACCGCCTGGATGCGGCGCTGAAGGAACCGAACTGGGACGCGCTGGTGCCGGAGGAGCGTGGCAACGCCGCCACCGGGTTGAAGCCGGCGGTGGTGATGGACGTGGACGAAACCGTGCTGGACAACTCGCCGTACCAGGCGCGGCTGATCCGCAACGGCAAGGAATACGACGAGGTCACCTGGGACCAGTGGGTGGCCGAGAAGAAGGCCAAACCGGTCCCCGGCGTGGTCGATTTCGCCAAGGTCGCCACCGCCAAGGGCATCACCGTGCTGTACGTGACCAATCGCGCCGTGCACCTGACCGACGCGACCCTGGCCAACCTGCGCAGCGCCGGCCTGCCAGTGGCCGACAACAGCGTGCTGCTGGGCCTGGGCACGGTGGTCAAGGATTGCGAGCAGAACGGCTCGGAGAAGAACTGCCGGCGCAAGCTGGTCGGCCAGCAGTACCGCGTGCTGATGCAGTTCGGCGACCAGCTCGGCGACTTCGCGCAGGTGGTGGCCAACACCCCGGAAGGCCGCGCGCAGTTGCTGCAGCAGTACCACGACTGGTTCGGCGAGCGCTGGTGGATGTTGCCCAACCCCAGCTACGGGTCCTGGGAGCCGGCGCTGTTCAACAACGACTTCACCCAGTCGCGCGCCGCGCGCCACCAGGCCAAGGTGCAGGCGTTGGAGCTGGCGCAGTGAGCCGCGCGCCGCTGGCGCTGGCGCCGCACGAGCGCCTGATCTTCGCCCTCGACGTGCCCGGACGCAGCGAGGCGCTGGAGTGGATCGAGCGGCTCGGCGATGCGGTGGCGTTCTACAAGATCGGCATGGAACTGCTGGCTTCCGGCGAGTACTTCGACGTGCTGGACACGCTGGCCGGGCGCGGCAAGCGCGTGTTCGTGGACCTGAAGTTCTTCGACATCCCGGCCACGGTGGGCGGGGTGATCCGGCGACTGTCGCAGTGGCCGGTGGACTACTGCACCATCCACGGCTGGCACCCGGCGATGATGCAGGCCGCGGCCGAGGCCAACGGCAGCGACATGCGCCTGCTGGCGGTGACCGTGCTGACCTCGATGGGCCGCGCCGACCTGGCGTCGATGGGCATCGACCGCGCGCCTGAGGACGTCGTGGTGGAGCGCGCGCTGGCCGCGCAGGCGGCCGGCATCGACGGGGTGATCGCCTCCGGCCAGGAAGCGGCGCCGATCCGCCGCGCCACCGGCGCCGGCTTCTCCATCGTCTGCCCCGGCATTCGCCCGGGCGGCCCGGTCGGCGACGACCAGCAGCGCACGGTGGGCGTGGCCCAGGCCTTTACCGACGGCGCCGATGCGATCGTGGTCGGCCGGCCGATCCGCCAGGCTGCCGACCCGCGTGCAGCGGCCGAGGCGATCCAGCGGGAGATCGCGGCGACGCTGGCTGGCGGCGCTCGCTGATTTCAAATCAATGACTTAACCAATAAATCCTAAAGCATTGCTTTAGCTTCGGCATGCCGGTAGCATGCCCAGCGTCCGGCTCTGCCGGAGATGTGCCATACCGTTCTCCGGCTTCGGTCGGATTTGAAGAGGCCCGCGCCTGGTGCGCGTGGCCTCTTTTTTTGTGCCCACGTTTGGTGGCCGCGTGGCGCGCTCAGGCGGGCCGCGCCGCGCAGTAGCGGTCGATGAAGGCCTGGTGCGGCGGCATCGCATCGGCACAGTGGCCGATGGTCTGCTCGACGCTGGCCATGAAGCGCTCCAGATCGGCCTGCGGCACCTGATCCACCAGCGGGTGGTAGGCGCGCGGCAGGATGCCCTGCCCGACCATCACCTGCACCCAGCTGATCTCGGCGAACATCTCATCGCCGTTGCGGTAGAAGCGGCCGCTGTCGCGGAACAGGTCCAGCGTCTCCTGCAGTTCCGGCGTGATCGGCATGTTGCGGCAGTGCCGCCAGAACGCGCTGTCGTCGCGCTCGGTGGCGTGGTAGTGCAGCAGCAGGAAATCGCGGATGCGGTCGAACTCGAAGGCGATGCGCTCGTTGTAGCGCCGCACCAGCACCGGGCTGATGCCCTCGCGCGGGAACAGTTCCAGCAGCTTGGAGATGCCGGACTGCACCAAGTGGATGCTGGTCGATTCCAGCGGCTCCATGAAGCCGCTGGCCAGGCCCAGCGCGATCACGTTGCGGTTCCACACCTGCTTGCGGCGGCCGGTGACGAAGCGCAGCGGCCGCGGATCGGCCAGGGCCGGGCCGTCGAGGTTGGCCAGCAGCGTCGCGGCGGCCTCGTCGTCGCTGATGTGCGAACTGCAGTACACGTAGCCGTTGCCGGTGCGGTGCTGCAGCGGGATGCGCCACTGCCAGCCGGCCGCACGCGCGGTGGCGCGGGTGTACGGCGTGGGCGGGCCGACCTTGGCGCAGGGCACCGCCAGCGCGCGGTCGCAGGGCAGCCAGTGGCTGAAATCGTGGTAGCCGGTGTGCAGCGCCTGCTCGATCAGCAGGCCGCGGAAGCCGGAGCAATCGATGAACAGGTCGCCGGCGATCGCCTCGCCCGAGGCCAGACGCACTGCGCGCACGTCGCCCGATTCCGGATGCAGCTGCACCTCCTCGACGATGCCCTCGCGCCGGGTCACCCCGCGCTGTTCGGCGTAGCCGCGCAGGAATCCCGCGTACAGCGCCGCATCGAAATGGTAGGCGTAGGCGATGTTGGCCAGCGGCGAATTCGGCGGCACGTCGGTGGCCGAGGTCATGAACCGGTCGCGCTTGGCGGCGACGGTGTTGAGCGTATAGGCGCCCAGCGGCCTGGCCTTGCCGGCCAGCGCCTGCTTGAACCAGTACTGCTGGAACGGCAGCAGCCCGAGCGGATGTCCGATCTCGGTACCGAAGCCGTGCACGTAGGACGTGCCCGGGCGCTGCCAGTCGGCGAACTCGATGCCGAGCTTGAAGCTGCCCTGGGTGTGGCGTACGAATTCGGCCTCGTTGATGCCGAGCAGGTTGTTGAAGGCCTTGATGTGCGGCACGGTGGCCTCGCCGACGCCGACGATGCCGATCTGCTCGGACTCGATCAAGGTGATGCGGTACTCGGAGCCCAGCACACGTGCCAGCGCGGCAGCGGCCATCCAGCCGGCAGTACCGCCGCCGACGATGACCAGATTGCGAAGAGGGGCGGCGATCATGCGTGCATGGTCCTGTACCGAAGAAAGGGGCGACCGCAAACGCGGACGGGGCCACGCGGCCCCGTCCGTTGAAACCCCACGCGCGCCGGTCGGGCACGCGCGTGGGTCATGCAGTGGATCAGAACTTGGCGCCGATCTCGAAGGTCACGGTGCGCGGGACGTAGTTGATGTCGCCAGTGGTGTTCAAGCCGACATAACTCGTATCCAGGCGTCCGCCGGTACCGAAGTAATTGCCGGTGCCGTCGGGACCGCCGTAGATGTAGCTCGAGTAGTTCTTGAAGTTGAACGCGTTGAGCAGGTTCACGCGTGCCGTCAACTTGAAGTCGTTGTACACGGTGAAGTCCTTCGTCGCCTGGAAGTCGACCGTGCGGTAGCCCCAGATCTTGCCGCCGACCAGGAACTTGCCGCTGCCAGGAGGAACGAAGCCGATCTGCTGGCACGTCGCCCCATCGGGATCGGTCTTGCCGTAGCACGCGATGGTGTTGACCGGCTCGGGCGTGGCCAGTACCAGCTTGGCGCCGAAGGTCAGGCCCCACGGACCGTCGATCGAGCCGGAGGCGACGAAACGGTGCGCCGACACCGCATCGGACTTCACGAACGGATAGTCGTGGATGGTCGCCTTGTCGAACGAGTACGGCTCGTCGATGTTGCGGTTCTGACGCGCACTGGTGTGGGTGTACGACAGGGTCAGGCCCCAGCCCGATTCCTTGGTGTACGGCTTGTCGGCCGACAGCAGCACCTGGCTGCTGCGCTGCTCGAGGCCGTTCATGCCCAGGATCGTGTTCTGGTAGCCCGGCACCGGCTGACCCCACGGCGCGTTGCCGTCCTGGAAGTACGCGCCATTCGGATAGCGGTTGATCAGCGACATGGCGAAACCGTCATAGCTGAGGATGCGCTGGAAGGTCACGTCGGTCTGCCAGTCGCCGACCTGATTGGTGATGCCGAGGCTGTACTGGTCGCTGTACGGCGTCTTCAGGTGGTTGTTGAACATGAACAGCTCGGCGCTGCCGCTGACGCCGGGGATCGTGTTCAACTGATCCACGCCATTGAGGTAGCGCGGATCCCACGCGGTGCAGACGCGGTCGGCGCGATAGCACTGACCGGTGGCCGGATTCTGGAAGTACACCGCGACCGGCGACAGCGCGGCCTTGCTGGTTTCCAGCGCCAGCTGTTCGAACAGGTTGCGATCGTAGGAGCGGCCGGCACCACCGTGCAGCACCGAGCTCTCGTCGCCGAAGAAGTCGTAGGAGAAGCCCAGGCGCGGTGCCCAGCCATCCTTGAAGTTCTTGCGGTTGCGGCCGGTGCTGATGTAGTCGGCGACATTGATGCCGCTGGGCAGCAGGCGGTTGGCCCAGGGCTGGCCCGGGTTGGCCGGATCGTTGGCGTACAGCGCGTTGACAAAGGCCTGCGAGGTGACGAAGTCGGTGTAGGCCGGGCTGTCCTCGTAGTCCCAGCGCACGCCGACGTTGATCATCAGCTTGTCGGTCGCCGCCCAGTCGTCCTGGATGTAGATGCCGTATTGCTTGGAGGGCGACTCCACCGTGGCCTTCTGGCCCGGCGTGCTGTACGGCGCGACGTAGTCCACGCGGTACGGTGTCGCCGCCACGCCGTTGTTGTTGACCGCATAGCTGAACTGCGGGTTGAGCGCAGCGGCATCCTGCGAGGTCAGCTTGATGTCCTTGTAGCTGACGCCCATCTTGATGGTGTGCTCGCCGTGCCACTGGAAGCTGGTGAAGGTCAGGTCGTTCTGCAGGAACCAGCCCTTCTGACTCTTGCGCTGCACGTTCAGGCCGCCGGCGGAGCCGGTTTCCAGGAAGGTGTACTCATCCACGTCCGTGGTGGAGCCAGGGCGCGGTGCCAAGTACTTGTAGACGATGCCATTGCCGATGCTCTTCGGATTCGGATTGTTCTCCGAATCTTCGGTGCCGACGATCAACTCGTTGAACCAATTGTCGGCGCTGTGCTGCCAACGGATATTGGCACGCTTGTCCTTGTTGATCTTGTCGGTGCCGTGATCCGGCGCACTGGTACCGCCGACATTGCCGGTCTGGGTCTCGTCGCGGTACTGGCCGCTCAGTTCGATGCGGTCGCGATCGGTCGGCTCGAAATCGATCTTGCCGAAGTACAGATCCTCGCTGAACGGCATGTTGGCTGCGCCGAACTGATTGGAGATGTTCGACGGCAGCAGGCCGATGTAAGGCTGCGCGTTGGCGTCGGCCTGCACGCTCTTGGGCACCACGTTCTCCTTGCCCTCGTAGGCGACGAAGAAGTGCATGCGATCCTGGATGATCGGGCCGCCCAGGGCGAAGCCGTACTCCTTGGTCTGCGAATCAATCTTGCCGTTCTTTTCCTCGTCAGGACGCTTGTCGCGCAAATCCTGGTCGGTGTAGCGATAGAACGCCTCACCGTGGAACTCGTTGGTGCCGGACTTGGTGGCCGCGGTGATCGCCGCGCCGCTGATCTGGCCGTACTCCGCCTTGTAGTTGGAGGTGATGACCTTGTACTCGCCGATCGCCAGCTGCGGGAACGGGTTGCCCTGGGTGTCGCTCTGGCCGGCGATACCGCCGCCCTTGACGTAGCTCTTCTGGCCGACGCCGTCGATGTACAGGTTGCCGGCGCTGGCATTGGACGCACCGCCGCGCAGCTTGGTGTTTCCGTTGCCATCGACCTGGAACACCATGCCCGGCACGGTGTCGGCGAATTCCAGGAAGTTGCGCGTCGCCTGCGGCAGCTGCTGGATCTGGTGCAGCGACACCACGTTGCCCACTTCCGAGGTCTTGACGTCCTTCAGCAGCGGCGCGCTGACGGTGACGGTATCCAGCGTGGTCGCGTTGCCGCCGGCGGCGGTGGTCCCGGCGTCGAGATCGACGGTGGACGAGGACGCCACCTGCAGGGTCACGGTCTTGGTGACGCCGTTGGCCTCGACCTTGTAAGTGCCCGGCTGCAGGCCGACCACGGTATAGCTGCCGTTGGCGGCGACCGGCGCGCGGCGCACCGAGCCGGTGGCGATGTTGGTGACGGTGACCTCGGTGCCGGCCTGGGCGGCGGCGACCTGACCACGCAGCGTGGCGTTGCTGGACTGGGCCATCGCCGGCATCGTGGCGAACAGGCAGGTGGCCAGCGCGCAGCACAGCAGGCTGCGTGCGGGCAGGTTGGAGGCGGAACGCGGTTTCTTCATGACAAAAGCCCTCCCAGGGCGGTAAACGGGATCATTGTTGTGTTCTTCTAGGTGGTGCAAAAAACGACATCGGTGCGGCATGCGTCGGTGTCAGTCCATGGCGGTCCCTCGCTGGGCACTGGAAGCACGAACGATCAGTTGCGGGGCGATCGCGCTGGCCGACGCTGCCGATGCCGCCGCCGCCGCCGCCGCCGGAGCGGCATGCGGCTCCAGCGCGGCGAGCAGCAGCTGCATGGCGCGGGCGCCGAAGCCGGCGATGTCCACGCGCATGGTCGTCAGGGCCGGATGCACGTAGCGTGCCATCGGCACGTCGTCGAAGCCGGCCAGGGCGATGTCCTCGGGTACGCGCAGCCCGGCGTGAGTGAAGGCGAACAGGCAGCCCAGCGCCATCATGTCGTTGGCCGCGAACACCACGTCCGGCCGCTGGCCTTGCAATAGCGCCTCGCCGGCGCGGTAGCCGGAGGCCTCGTCGAAGGCGCCAGGCAGCACCAGCGGCGCCACCTGCGGACAGCGCTCGCGCAGTTCGTCGCGGTAGCCGCGCAGGCGCTCGCGCGCGTCGAAGTTGTCGTCCGGCCCGGCGATGAAGGCGAGGCGGCGATGGCCTACGTCCAGCAGGTGGCGGGTCATGGCGCGCGCGCCGCCGTAGTTGTCGACGTTGAGCACCTGCGCCTCGCCAATGCGCTCGGCGCAGTTCATCAGCACCGCCGGCAGCGTGCCGGGCAGCATGTCGGCCGGGTCCTCGGCATCGCTGGCCAGGGACGGCGACATGATCAGCAAGCCGTCGACGCGCCCGGGCATGCGCCGTACCGCCAGCCGCTGCTGTTCCGGTTCGCCGTGGTAGCTGGACACCAGCAGGTGCAGGCCGCGCTCGCGCGCCACCGTATCGATGCCGCGGATCAGTTCGGAGAAGAACTCGCCGTGCAGGTCCGGCAGCACCACGCCGATGGTGTGGGTGCGGCGGCTGCTCAGGCTGCGCGCGGCGTGGTGCGGCACGTAGTGCAGGGTGCGCGCGGCTTCCAGCACCCGCGCACGCACCGTTTCGGCCACGTGCTGGTGGCCGTTCATGGTGCGCGAGACGGTGGCCACCGACACGTTGGCCAGGCGCGCCACGTCCTTGATGGTGATGTTGGCGCGCGGATCGGGCGCCGGGACGGGGGGCGGGCTCACCAGCGTGCCTCCAGGGTCCGGAACGGCGTGGACAGAGTGACGCCGCCGGCGTCGTACTGCTCGATCCGGCGGCCGTCCACGCGCACCTGGGTCGGCCGCGTACGCGAGGGCCAGACCACGCGCACGGCGCTGCCGGCGCGCAGGCCGCTGTCGAGTTCCACCCGCAGCCGCCCGTCGCGCTGGCGCGCGCGCAGGCCGAGCGTGCCGTAGGCGGTGGGCAGGCGCTGCACGGCCAGGCCGTCGTCGGCCAGCCAGGCCGGCGGCACGCCGGGCAGCAGCACCAGCGCGTCGTCGCCCTCGTGCATGAGCATGCCGAACAGGGTGCGGGCGTACTCGGCGCCGATCCAGGTATGCGGCATGTCGCCGAGGTAGCGCGGGAAGCGCAGCCGTGACTGCACCACCTCGGCCAGCACCTGCCATTCGAACGGGCGGCGGTCGCGCAGCAGGTCCTGCAGCAGCTCGTCGGCCACCTGCGGCTGGTCCAGATGCACGTAGGTCAGTACGTTGCGCATCTCGTACGGGGTGTAGGCCCACAGCGCGTTGGGCTGCTTGCGCTGGCGCACGTCCTCCAGGTAGCGCGCGAAGGTGGTGCGCAGCGCCGCCTCCGGCAGCAGGTCCTGCTGGCCGGTGGGATCCAGCGCGATCGAGACGCTGGTCGGGTCGCCGTCGCCCAGGTCGGCCGCAGCGGGAATGTAGTCCGCGCCCTTCCAGGCCATAGTGGCGCGGATGGACGCGGCCAGCGAGGTGCGCAGCGCTGCGTACTGTTCGCGCGCCCAGGCGGCGGTGGCGGCATCGCCCAGCGCGTCGGCCAGCCAGGCGCCGTCGTGCCAGCCCTTCAGCGCCCAGTAGTCGTCCCAGTAGCTGTGGGTGGGGCTGGAATAGCCTTCGTGGCTGATCGACGGGGCGAGGATGCCGCGGAAGCGCTCCGGCGCCGGCTGCTCGGCCATGTAGCCGGGCACCAGGGTGCGCTCACGCAGTTCCTGCAGGAACTGCATCGCCAGCTTCACCTTCGGCAGGTAGGCGCGCACGCTCTCCGGGCCGCCGTCCAGCCGCGCCACGTCGGCGACCAGGGTGATGTACTCGCCCTGGCTGTCGTACTCCAGGTCCGAGCCGAAGCCGTCGTTGACGCTGCCGTCGTCGTTGAGGATCGGCGAGACCAGCCCGTTCGGGTGCACCGCGTGGTCGCTGTACCACTGCAGGTAGTCGCGCGCGACCTGCGCCTGGCCCATGCGCAGCAGGATCGCCGAGGTGGCCATGCCGTCGCGGATGAAGGAGCGGTTGTAGTTGCGCGGCCCCGGCTGCATCGCCGGGCCGGTCTGGTTGATCAGCATGTACGCGGCCTGCGCGCGCAGCATGTCCACCAGGCTGGCGTCGGGCAGGCGCAGGCCGACATTGCCCAGGCGCTGCTGCCAGTCCGCGGAGACCTGCTCGGCCAGCACGTCGAAGCTGCGGCCCGCGTCGCCGCGGCCGGCGGCGAGCAGCGCGTCGCGGTCCAGCGGCGGCGCTGGTGGCAGGCGGCCCTGGGCGTCGGCGCTGGCGGTGCCCAGCGGGAACGCCAGCACCACGTCCTGTTGCGCACCCGGCGCCAGGCGCACCGTGTAGTTCAGCATCGCCGCGGCCAGGCCGTCGGCATCGCTGGCCTGGCGCTGCGCCGGCAGCGTGCCGGCGGCGACGTGGCGGGTGATCTCAGTGGCGCCGTTCGCGCCGAACGCCTCGGCGCCGCCGCCGCTGGGCGCGCTCAGCGAGGTCAGCAGCGCGCGGCCGTTGACCTGCACGGTGCCGCCGTCGACGGCGATGGCGTGGATCGGCGACAGGCCGCCGTTCTGCCACGGCGGATTCATCTGCATCGGCCGCACCAGCAGCGACAGGGTGCCGCTGACCGGGGCGGTGCCGGTGTTGCGCAGGCGATGGCGCAGCAGCGTCACCGGCTGGCCGTCGCGTTCGATCGCGAAGGTCTCGCTGCGCAGTTCCAGCCCCGGCTGCGGCGACCAGCGCACCGACGGCATCGGCTTCCAGCCGTCGCGCAGCGCGTGGGTCAGGGCATGGCCGTCGGCGCCGGCGGTGGTGCCGGAGGCGTCGCGCCACAACGGCTGCACCAGCGGCGCGCCCTTCCACGCCTCCAGGTTGCCGTACTCGTCGAAGATCGATTTCTGCCGGCCGGCGTGGATGCCGACCGCGGTCCAGTAGGTCTGCTGCATGTGCAGCGAAGCCGGGAACAGCGCGCGCGTGGCACCGCGCTGCGCGGCGACCTGGTAGCGCTTCATCGGCGTCATCACCGCCTTCGGCCCGAGCAGGCGCAGGCGCGCCAGGGTCGGTGCGACGCCACCGGGCGCGGCGTCGACGCGCAGGCGCAGCGCGCGCAGCGGCAGCGGCGCGGTGCCGGCCAGGTAGGCGCTGTCGCTGTCGCCGGCCTGCGGGTCGTCGGCCAGCGTGCGCCAGCGGCCCGCGGCATCCTGCGCCTGCAACTGCGCCGCGCCGTGCGCGCCGGCGAACTCGACGATCAAGCCGGCGCTGTCGAACGCGCGCGGGAAGGCGATGTCCAATTGCCGCGCCTGCGCGCCCTTGCCCGGCATCGCCACCGTGGCGCCGCCCTGCCACAGTGCGGCAGCGTCGGCCGTCGACACGCCGCGCAGCTGCGCAGCAGCCGCGCCCAGCGGTTCCATTTCGTAGATCGACACGCCCCAGTCGGCGCTGCGCGCGGGCGCGGCCAGGCGCAGGTAGCGGGCCAGGTGCGGCGCGAAGAACACGGTCTCGGTGCCGCCCAGCGAATCGGCCATCGTGTAGACCGTGTCCCAGCGCTGGCCATCGCGCGAGGTCTGCAGCAGGAAGCCTTCCGGATTGGAGGTGTCCCACTGCAGGCGCACGCCGCCGAGCTGCGCGGCACGGCCCAGATCGATCTGGAACCAATGCCCGGGGCTGAAGGCGCCGGCGGTACGGGTGCTGGCGTCGCCGTCGATCAGATAGCCGATCGCCTGCGCCTTGACCTGCTTGGAGGAGCTGGACGCCTGCCATTGCGCACGCGGCGGCAGGCGGCCGTCCTGCGCCTGTGCCGGGGCCGTCATCGCAAGTCCGTACAGGACTGCAGACAACAGCCAGGCGCAGCGGCGTGCGCCACCGTGACCGAGCACTCGGATGATGTCAGACGAATATCGCACTGGTTCCCCCGCCAGCACCGCCTCAATCGAGGTGGGCGGACGTTAGCAGCAACTGCAAGCGGTTACATGATGCGTTGCAACATCCGCAATCCACTGGCACATCTGGCCATCCGCCGACATGCCTGTCCCGAGGGTCCCATGCCGGGTCATGAAATGTCCTGCCGCGACAAACCCAGCCCCTCGATGCCGGCCGGTCGCCCCCGCGCCGACGCCCCGCCCGGCTTGCCGGAATCGCCCGCGCCCAGCAAGATGCGGGACGTTTTGGGGAACGAGCCCGCACCGTATGTCGTCCTGCCCGACCCGGGTCATCTCCTCGCGCGCGCTATGCGTCCTGCTGTTGGCGATGCTCGCCCTGGCCGCGGGCGGATGCAAACGCACGCCCGCCGAACTGCCCGGCGCCAGCGCCGAACCGGCTGCAGCGGTGCGCACGCTGGCGCACGCGCTGCAGCGCAACGACCTGCTCGGCTATGCCCACGCTGCGGTGCCGCCGGCCCAGTACCAGCGCCTGCAGCAGGCCTGGAGCGAGGACCGCAGCCGCTGGCCGCTGACCGAACTGCCGCTGGCCGAACGCCTGCCCGAGGTGCTCGACACCCTCGCCGCGCCGGATGCCGAGCGCCAGCTACAACGCGCGTTCGATGCGCAGTTCGGCGGCCAGGCCGCCAGCCTGAAGCAGGCGGCGCACTCGCTGGGCCTGTTCGGCGTGCAGTTCCTGCGCAACCAGGGCCACTACGCGCCCGAGCAGCGCGGCCACTACGTGCAGCTGGTGCAGGCGCTGAGCGCCTGGGCCGCGCGCGCACCGTTGTCCGAGCGCAAGCGCGCCCAGGCCGCGATCGCGCGGCTGTGCGCGGGCGCGCGCCGCACCGGCGTGCGCAGCGATGCCGACCTGCGCACCCTGGGCATGGACGAGAGCCTGCGCCGGCTGGGTCCGTTCCTGGCCGACTTCAAGGCGGTGCTGGCCGACTACGGCCTGGACCTGGACGCCAGCGCCGGCGCGCTGCGTACCGGCCTGGTGAACCAGCAGGGCGACCAGGCGGTGGTGCGCATCCAGTACCCGCTGGACGGCGAACAGATCGACACCACCGCGGTGCTGGTGCGCCGCGGCGGGCACTGGTATCTGCGCGACACCCTCAGCGAGGTGGATGCAGTGCTGGCGGCCAGCGCCGGCCCCGCCGCCCCGGCCGCGGCACCCGCCGCCGACCCTGCCCCGCCGGCTAAGCGATAATGGCCCCGATGCCCGAACAGAATCCCCTCCCGTTTCCCGACGACGCCGCGGCCGCACGCGCGGCCGACGCGGCACGTGCGCCCGCCGACGCTTCCCCGGCCGACCCCGGCGCTTCCCCCTCCTCGACCTCTGCTCCCTCCAACCTGCCGGTGGCGGCGACCGCCGCACGCCAGGCCAAGGGGCCGCTGTGGGCGCGCCTGCTCGGCCGCCTGGCCGACCCCTGGCTGGGCCTGAAGATCGAGCCAGCCGAGCCCGGCCAGTACAACGACGGCCGCCCGGTGGTGTACGTGCTGGAGGACTATGGCCTGTCCAACGCGCTGATCCTGGACAAGGCCTGCCGCGAATCCGGCCTGCCCTCGCCGCTGGTACCGCTGCCCGGCGACCCGCTGGGGCGCAAGCGCGCCTACCTGGCGCTGTCCCGGCGCAGCAGCAACCACGCCCTGCTGCCGGAGCAGCGCGGCGCCAAGACCCACTCCGATTCGCTGGCCAAGCTGCTGCAGGCGCACCGCGAGCGCCCGGACCTGGACATCCACCTGGTGCCGGTGTCGATCTTCGTCGGCCGCGCCCCGGACAAGCAGAGCGGCTGGTTCGCCGTGCTGTTCTCGGAAAACTGGGCGCTGGTGGGCAGCTTCCGGCGCCTGCTCGGCGTGCTGCTCAACGGCCGCAGCACCATCGTGCGCTTCGCCCCGCCGGTGTCGATGCGGCAGACGGTGGAGGAAGGGCTGCCGCCCGAGCGCACCGTGCGCAAGCTGCAGCGCGTGCTGCGCACCCATTTCCGGCGCATCCGCGAGGCGGTGATCGGCCCGGACCTGTCGACCCGGCGCCTGCTGGTGGACCAGGTGCTGGCCGCCGAGCCGGTGCGCGAGGCGATCGCCGCGCAGGCCAAGCGCGACAACAGCAAGCCGGTGGACGCCTGGCGCAAGGCGCATGCCTATGCCTGGGAGATCGCCGCCGACTACTCCAGCCCGGTGGTGCGCTCGGCCAGCTTCCTGCTGACCCACGTCTGGAACCGCATCTACGCCGGCGTGCTGGTCCACCACCTGGACAAGCTCAAGGACGCCGCGCCCGGGCACGAAGTGATCTACGTGCCCAGCCACCGCAGCCACATGGACTACCTGCTGCTGTCCTACCTGCTGTACGAGCGCGGCATCGTGCCGCCGCACATCGTGGCCGGCATCAACCTCAACCTGCCGGTGGTCGGCACCCTGCTGCGCAAGGGCGGCGCGTTCTTCATCCGCCGCTCGATCAAGGGCAACGCGCTGTACTCGGCGGTGCTCAGCGAGTACGTGGCGCAGCTGGTGGCCGGCGGCTACTCGATCGAATACTTCATCGAAGGCGGCCGCTCGCGCACCGGCCGGCTGCTGCAGCCCAAGGGCGGCATGATCGCGATGACCTTGCGCGCGTTCCTGCGCCAGCCGCGCAAGCCGGTGCTGTTCCAGCCGATCTACGTCGGCTACGAAAAGCTGATGGAGGGCAACAGCTACCTCGACGAACTCAGCGGCCGGCCCAAGGAGAAGGAATCGATCTGGGCGCTGCTGTGGGGCATCCCCAAGGTGCTCAAGCAGAACTACGGCCAGGTGGTGGTGAACTTCGGCGAGCCGATCCCGCTGAGCCAGGTGCTGGCGCAGCGCGCGCCGGAATGGGACGGCCGGCCGCTGGGCGAGGACGAGAAGCCGGCCTGGTTGAACGGCACCGTCGATGCGCTGGCGCAGCAGATCCAGGTGCACATCAACGCCGCCGCCGACGTCAATCCGGTCAACCTGCTGGCGCTGGCGCTGCTGTCCACGCCCAAGCACGCCATGGGCGAGGCCGACCTGATCGCGCAGATCGAACTGTGCAAGAAGCTGCTGGCGGAACTGCCGTACTCGGACCGCGTCACGGTGACCCCGCACTCGCCCGAGCGCATCATCGCCCACGCCGAAGAGATCAACGTGCTCACCCGCACGCCGCACCCGCTGGGCGACGTGCTCAGCGTCAACGGCGACAACGCGGTGCTGCTGAGCTACTTCCGCAACAACGTGCTGCACCTGTTCACCGCCTCCTCGTGGGTGGCCTGCTGCTTCCAGAACAACCGCCGTATGAGCCGCGCCGGCCTGCTGCGGCTGGGCCGCACCGTGTACCCGTTCCTGCAGTCGGAGCTGTTCCTGCCGTGGAGCGAGGACCAGTTCGCCGAGCGCATCGAACGCACCATCGACGTGTTCGTGCGCGAAGGCCTGCTGCTGCAGCTGAACGAGGACGACGGCAGCGTGCTGGCGCGGAACACCGGCCAGACCGACGAAGTGTTCCGCCTGCGCGCCATCGGCCACTCGCTGCAACAGGCGTTCGAGCGCTATTACATCGCCATCTCGGTGCTGGTGAAGAACGGCCCGGGCAAGCTCGGCGCCGGCGAACTGGAGAGCCTGTGCCAGCAGGCCGCGCAACGCCTGAGCCTGCTGTACGCGCCGGCCGCGCCGGAATTCTTCGACAAGACCCTGTTCCGCGGCTTCATCCAGAAACTGCGCGAACTGAAGCTGGTGTGGCCGGACGAGAACAGCAAACTCGTGTTCGACGAGCGGCTGGATGCGTGGGCGAAGGACGCCAAGTTCATTCTTGGCCGTGAGCTGCGCCACACCATCGAGCGGGTCAGCCCGGAAGCGGCGAAGGTCGAGGAGCCGCCGGTGCCGCAGGACTGAGGCGGCGGTGCTGCACCTGCAGTCGTGACGCGGTGGGATCCTGGCGCGTGGCGACGCGCTGAACACGACGGCGCGGCGCGTGGCGACGCGCCAAACACGAAGGCGCCCGCTATCACTGCGGCGCGGCACAATGACTTCCGACACGCGACCGCGGGCCGGTGCCGCCGCGAGCATGCTCGGAATTCCCCGATATGGGTTCCGGCGATGCGCACAGCTCCTTTCTTCGCTCTGTTGCTGCTCGCCGCCGCCAGCGGAACCGCGTCGGCCGACCAGGGCGACGACAGCGACGGCCGCAAGCGCGACCATCGGCCGCAGGTGTCCTCGCGCCAGTGCGGCCTGAGCACGCCGTTCAACGTACTCGCCGACAGCGGCGGCATCTGGCTGACCCGCAGCGATGGCGAGGGGCCGCGCGAGATCTTCTTCCATGCCGGCGAACTGAGCGTGGATCATCGGGTGCAGCAGATCGGCGATGCCGATGCGCAGCGGCTGCTGGAGATGGAACGCGAAACCCGCGCGCTGATGCCGCAGGTGACCGACCTCTCGCACGAGGTGGTCGATCTCAGCTACGACGTGCTCGGCTCGGTCGTGGAGATGCTGACCGGCAGTGCCGGCAACGCGCGCAAGATCGAACGACTGCGCACGCACGCCAACACCTATGTCGACGGCACGCTCGGCCAGGGGCGCTGGGACCAGGAGGCGTTCGACGACCGGTTCGAGGATTATGTCGAGACGCAGGCGGAGAGCTTCGTGAGCAGCATCACCCGTCACGTGCTCTGGCAGGTCGTGACCGGCCGCGCGGACGCCATCGGCGAACGCGCCGACCGCATGGATGCCGCCCTGGAGGCGCGACTGGAGGCGCGCAGCAAGGGCATCGAGCGCAAGGCCGAGGCGCTGTGCGCGCGAGTGACCCGGCTGGACCAGCTGCAGCAGGCGCTGGAGTACCGCTACCGCGGCCAGCCCCTGCGCCTGCTCGCCGCCACCCAGGACGGAGCGAACGGGCAGAACACCACCACGCTCGTCAGCACCGACGATACGCCGCGCAGCAACGCGGTCGCGGTGCCGTCGGTCCCGCAGGATTGAGCCTGACGCCGCCGCGCGTGTTGCGCTCCGCGGGGAATCGAAGAAGGCGCAGGACACCCTGACGCCCTGCGACCACGGCGACGCGACTCAGGCGTCGAACAGATCCCCGGTGCGCGGGCCGGCGTCGGCGGCCTCGGGCGGATAGACCAACTGCCCCTGCGCATCGCTGCGTGCGGCCGGATTCAACGTGGCCGGCTCCCTACGGGCGACATCGATCAGATGCACCACCGGATGACCATGGTGCAGCAGGTGGTCGCAGATGATCTGGCGGTGGCACTGGCGCCAGTAGGCCTCGGCGCACATGACCGCGCACGCGCCGTCGTCGCCGAAGGCCTGCAACTCGGTCAGCGCCTCGGCAAATTCGGCGCCAAGCGCGTAGTCGGCGTAGTTGTGGAAGCTGACGCTGCGCCAGTAGCCATTGCGCTGCGGATCGACGCCCGGCTGCTTGCCGCGGCGCCCGCCCAGGGTGCGGAAATGCCGATAGGCGATGCCCGCGGCGGCCAGCGCCGGCGCCAGCGCGCTGCCGTCGAACTGCGGGAACCGCCGCGAATACGGAAACGCGCGCACGTCGGCCAGGTGGGTGACGCCCGCGTCCTGCAGGATCTGCAGGAAGGTCTCCAGGCTGCGCGTGGAATGGCCGACGCTGAAGAAGGTCGCCGCGCTCACGCCGGTTCGTCGGGGATCAGCAGATGCTCCAGGCGCAGGATGCAGTCCTTCAGTTGCAGCTTGCGCTTCTTCAGCCGCTTGGCTTCCAGCTCGTCGTCCAGATTGGCCGGGATGCGCTGCAGCTGTTCGTCGAGCGCGCGGTGCTCGCGACGCAGGGCGTCGATGCGCAGGGAGATCTCGGCGGGCGTCAGGGTGTCCACGAGGTTCGAGCATACACAGGCCACCGGTCCGCCGTCACCGTGCAGCGCGCCGCTATGCCCGGCGCAGGCCAGGCGGCACAATGCGCGCGGGGGCCGCGGCGGAGGCGGCTTCCTCCCACCCTCGTGCCACCCGCGGCAGGATCGCCGCGCCGAAAGGAGTCAGCATGCGTTCGTTCCGTTCCCCGTTCGTTCTCGCCCTCGCCCTGGCGGCGGCCCTGCCGCACCTGGCCGCGGCGGCCGATCCCAAGTTCTCCGGCTTCCTGTGCTGCAACATGCGCAGCGACGGCAGCTGGATCAGCGACAGCAACTACGCCGAAGACGGCAAGCGGGTGATCCCGGCCGGCACGCCGGTGCAGGTGACCGGCTACGGTCGCTATCGGGTCAATGTGCTGATCGACGGCAAGAAGCAGTCGATCGGCAACGACTACAGCCGCGACCTGGGCAACGAGGCTTTCGCCCAGCGCTACGTGGTCGCGCAGGATCCCACGCTGAAGCTGGCGGCCTACCCGCCGAAGATCCGCGAGGCGATCGCCGCCAACCGCGTGACCAAGGGCATGACCCGCGAACAGGTGCTGATGGCGCTGGGCTATCCGATCAGCAGCGAGAACCCGAGCCTGGACGCGCCGCTGTGGCGCTACTGGCTCGACAGCTTCAACGAGTTCCAGGTGTCCTTCGACGGTACCGGCAAGGTCGAGAAGGTCACCGCCGATCCGAAGACCCAGAACCTGGTCTGGCAGCCGTAAACCGGGCGCGCTGCGGCGCGCTTTGGCGCCGCGCTGCCGACCAGACGGGAGGCGGCGCGAATCGCGTGCCATGGCCGCGGCCTGTCGCGACCATGGCGGACCGGCGCCGCGGCGGGCGCAGGGTGCGTCCCGCCGCGCGCTGCGCTCAGCGGCTCAGCACCTGCGGCGGATCGGTCCGCGTCGGGCCTTGCTGCAATGCCTGCTCTTGCTCCTGCGCCTGGCGCTGCGCCAGGCCCTGCTGCGCGCTCAGTTGCTGCAGCTGCTGGTAGGTTTCCTGGGCCGGCCGCGCGATCGCCTCGCTGGTCGGCATGTGCGCGCGGTTGGCGTAGGGATCGGGCGAGACATCGCCGCCGTTGCGGTACACGAACGCCAGTTCGCCGCCTTGGTGAGCGGCGGTGGGCCGGTTGAAGCCCACCGACAGCTGGTCGCGCTCGCTGAAGCCGTTCTGCCTGGCCAACAGGGTCAGGCTGGCGGTCATGCGCTCGCTGTTGTCGTCCCAGCCCTTGCCGATCGCCTGTTCCGCTTGCGCCACGCCAGCGCGCACCCGGTCGTGCAGGGCGCAGTCGGCGGCACCCGGCGCGGCGGCGGGCTCGCCGGCACGCGGCGCAGGCGGCTGCGCCTGCGGCTCGGGCTTCGGTGCCGGCGCGGGCGCCGGTGCGGGACCGTCGCGGAATCCTGCCGGCAGCAGGTCGCGCGGCACCTGCGCGGCATCGATGCCGACCGCCTTCAGGTCGGCATGCACCGCCGGCGGCGTGCGCTCGGGGTGCTGCGCCTGCGCACGGTCCTCGGCATTGGCGATCTGCGCCAGCGCGCGCTCGCCGTAGTTCTGCGGATAGCCGCGCGCGTCGTAGAACAGCTTGCCCATCGCCTCCACGTTGCGGGGGTTGTCGGCGTCGATCTTCAGATCCTTGCCGAAGCTCAGCCCGTCCCTGGCGGTGTAGGTGGCCTTGCTGCCCACGCCCTGCTTGTCGATGTAGCTCGCCATCTCGCTGCTGGCGTTGTATAGGTCCTTCAGCGTGGCCTTGGGGTTGTTGCGGGTGACGTAATCGGACAGCGTGTTGACCCCGGCGATCTCGTCCTTGGCCTCGCGAGTGCGCTGCTCCTGCCCGTAGGCCTGGAGCGTGGCGGTGTAGTCGTGCGGCGAGGGCGACGCGGCGATGCCGTCCACCTTGGCGGCGAACGCGGCGTCGCTGCGGTCGATGGCGGCCTTGTTGATCGCATGGCCGATTTCGTGGCCGAGCACGATGCGGGCGGTGTTGGCCGAATCGTCGCGCGGCGCGTTCATCTTGGCCGTACCGAGCACGTCCATGGGCAACTCGATCTGCCCGGTGCGCGGGCTGTACGAGCCGGTGCCCGCCTCGGGGCTGGGCGCGAAGCCGGACACCTGGCCCTGCGCGACCGCCTGTTCCACGCGCGAGCGCAATTCCGGCGTGTTGTCCAGCATCCGCCGCAGCGCCTGGCCTTCCTTGGGATGCGCCTGCGCGAAGGTGTCGACCATGCCCTTCAGGCGTTCGTCGTCGTGTGCCATCTCCGCGCTCCTTATGCGTCGACCAGAATCTGCAGCATCTCCACGCACGCCTGTGCGTCGTGTTCGCCGGCGTCCTTGCCGACGAAGGCGTACACGGCGACCGCGCCGCGCTCGAAATGCCAGCGGCCCGCACTGCCCTGACGCGGCGGCGCGATCCAGCGCGGCACGAAGCCGGCCGCGACCAGCGCCTGCCGATACCCTGCCAGCGACTGCGTGCATTGGGTGGGCGCCGCGCCCGGGGCGGGCGTGAAGCGCAGGTCCAGCCGCGACGGCGGTACAGCGTCGGCATCGGCGACCGATTCCAACGTGTAGCCGCCACCGCCGGCCAGCGTGCCGGAGGCGCTGAACGCATGCCCGCCCTCGTCCTCGACCTGCACGCCGGTCTGCGCGGCGACCTGCGCGCCGGCCAGATCCTGCTTGCCGCCGATCGCCAGGATCAGCCGTACTACGCCTTGTGTCAGTTGCTCTGGCGTCATCTCCGCCATGGCCCGCTCCTTGTCTGCAGGGGTGATCGAGGGGGAAGAGGAATGCGCGCCGGCACAGGCGGCCAGCAACGCGGTGACCAGTACCAGGGCCGCACGCGGCACCAGGCACGGACCGGTCCAGCGCGGCGCGGCGCGGCGACTGCGGGGAAACATCTGCTCCATCAAGCGCATCTCCATCGAACGCCTGCCGCACACCGCGGCGCGGCGGGCAGGACCCGGATTGTAGCCAGCGGGCCCGCGACGCGCAGCCTACCGCAGCGCCTCGCGTCAGCGTGCATCAATCCCAGTCGAAACGGCGTTGCCAGACGAAGGCCGGCAGATCGATACGCTTGCGCGGCGTGCCGTCCCAGTCCACGGTGAAGCCGGCCTCACGCAACGCCGCCGCGACCTGCTGGCCGACCGCCAGATCCGCCTCCTCGCGTCCGTCGAGATCGCCGAACGCCAGCATCAGCCCACCGCCATCGATGGCGCGCTCCATGTCCTGGCCGTGATAGAAGCAGTAGCCGTGATAGCGCCGGTCCGGCGCGTCGGCCACCGCTTGGTTCACTTCGACGTGACCGTCGGACATGGTGTAGCCGGCGTTGGCCAGGGCGCAGATGCCGGCGGCGTGCAACCGCTCGAACAGGGCATCCAGCCGGTCGCAATCGGTCTGCGCCGACCAGGTCTGTTCCGCCTGCTGCTTGGCCTGCCACTGGCTGGCGACCGAGGCCCGCAGCATTGCCTCGTCGCAGTCGTCTTCGAGGATGTCCTCGACCATCTCCTGGATCTCGTCCTGGGAGTAGAACCCGGACCAGACCCATTTGCGGATTACGTCGTACACGTAGGCGTCGGAGTCGTTCATGGCAGAGCCTGCGGGCTTCGGGACCATCCATGATTCCACACGTCAGCAGTCGCTGCAGCGCCTCGGGATGGGTCACAGGAATCTCTGCGCCGTGGTGGATCCGCGCATCACCCGCGCGCTTTGCAAGCACCGGCAGGAGCGGAAACCGACGCACTGGCTGACTGTTGACGCAGGCGCGTCCCTGCTGCGAGTCGCCTGCCTAGCCTCGTCTTGCATGGGTGCCTGACGCTGCACCACGACGGAACAGCAGGCGGCCGAGGCCCGACGGACACTGGCGTTTGCCAGCAAACATCACCCGCGACCATGGACCCGCGCTTCTGCGAACGCTCCCCGTGCACCATTCCCTCCCCGGGAATCTGGGAAGGCATGGCGCGCGCTGCGGTCAGCAGCGCGCGCCATCTCGTCGTCCCTAGCAGGCTTGCTCGACCAGCAACGGTGCCACCCGCCGCAGACCACGCCTGGAGGTCGAGGTACCGGCCGTGCCCAAGGGCTTGGCCTGGCTCCGCGCCGCCAGGTCCCCGTTGCCGCCGGACAGGATGAACACCTTCACCGCTTCGCTGAGCTGGATCGCCTGCTCCTCCATCGCCTGGGCCGCCGCCGCCGCTTCTTCCACCAATGCAGCGTTCTGCTGGGTGGCCTGATCCATGTGGGTGATGGTCTGGGTGACCTGTTCGATGCCGCTCGACTGCTCCTGCGAAGCGGCCGAGATCTCGGTCATGAAGTCGGTCACGCGCTGCACGCTGACGACGATCTCGTGCATGGTGCTGCCGGCGCTGTTGACCAGCAGCGAGCCGGCGTCCACCTTGCTCACCGAGTCGTCGATCAGCTGCTTGATCTCCTTGGCGGCCTCGGCCGAGCGCTGCGCCAGCACCCGCACTTCGCTGGCGACCACGGCAAACCCGCGGCCCTGCTCACCGGCGCGCGCTGCCTCCACCGCGGCGTTGAGCGCGAGGATGTTGGTCTGGAAGGCGATGCCGTCGATCACGCTGATGATGTCGGCGATCCGCCTGGACGAGGTCTGGATGCCGTTCATCGTGTCGATGACCTGGGCCACCACCGCGCCGCCCTGCGAGGCCACCGCGGTCGCGCCGATGGCCAGCTGATTGGCCTGACTGGCGCGTTCGGCGTTCTGGCGCACGGTGGAAGTGAGCTCCTCCATCGAGGCAGCGGTTTCCTCCAGGCTGGCGGCCTGCTGTTCGGTGCGGCGCGACAGATCGGCGTTGCCGGCGGCGATCTCGCCGGCGGCGCCGGTGATCTGCCCGGACGCATGCTGGATGCGGTCGACGATCCCGGTCAGCTGGGCCACGGTGGCATCGGCATCCTCGCGCATCTGCGCGAACACGCCCTGGAACTGCCCCTCCATGCGCGTGGTCAGGTCGCCGCTCGCGATGTCCTGCAGCAGTTTGGACAGCGCCTGCAGATTGCCGTCGGTGGTCGCCATCAACCGGTTCAACCCCTCGACCATGTCGCGGAAGCCGTACTGGAAGCACGCGGTGTCGCCGCGCACGGCGAAGTCGCCGGCGGCCGCGGCGTCGACCAAGTGCCCGATCTCGGCATTCATCGCCGACAGATTGCGCTTGACCTGGTCCATGGTCTCGGTGAGCGCGGCCTGCTCGCCGGGCAGGCGATCCATGTCCTGCGACAAGTCGCCGATCGCATAGCGCCCCATGATCTCCAGCAGGCGCTGCTGGAGGCTCACGTGCATGTCCAGCAACGCATTGCTCTCCCGCACCATGCGTGCGTACTCGCCGGGAAACGCGTGCTCGTCCATGCGCTGGCTGACGTCGCCGCGCTCGTGGTGCCTGGCCACCTGCGACTGCGCCGCCATCACCGCCTGCAGCTGCGCCTGCATGCGGTCCATGCTGGTCAACAGGCGGCCGGTCTCGTCCTTGGGCTGCGGCGGGATCCGATGGTCCAGCCGGCCCTGGGCGATGGATTCGGCGATTTCGGTCGCGCGCCCGAGCGGCCCGGCCAGGCTGCGGGTGATCAGCACGCTCAAGGTCGCGCCGAGCACCGCCGCCAGCAGGCCGAACCCGATCAAGGCACGATTGCTGAAGACCAGGGCCGCCTGGATCTGCTCGGAGCTGAGCGCGTTCTGCCGGATCTGCAGATCGACCGCGTTCTGGATCACCTCCACGCGCCGCGCCAGCAACGGCGCGGCATCGCCGTACAGCAGTTGCCTGGCCGCCTCGATCTCGCCGGAACTGGCCAACGCCAATACCCTGCTGTTGACCGAGCGTGCGGCCGCCTGCGCGGCATGGATCTCCTTGCGCATGGCCAGGCCTTCCGGCGTGCCCGGCAGGGCGTCCAGGGCCTTGCGGCGGCGGTCGTTGTCGGCGCGGATCTCCTGGATCTTGGCGGCGATCGCCGGGCGCTTGTCGGCCGGCGAAAGCATCATGTCGCGCAGGTAGCGCTCCGCGCTCATATTGTTGCGCAGCATGGTGTACAGCAGGCCGGTCTTCTGATTGTTTTCGTGGACGATCTTGTCGACCGCCTGGCGCACAGTGTGGAACTGGTAGAGCGCCAAGGTAGAGGACGCGCCAAGCAGCACGATCAGCAGGCCGAACGACAGCGCAAGGCGCTGACTCACCTTGAAGGAGTGGAAGAAGTGCATCGGGGGGGACTCGCGAGGGGGGGTACCTCTATCGGTATCGGCGTCGCGAACTTGACCCCCGGCGAGCGACCCAGGTCCCAAATCCGGAAAGTCGCATGCACAGACGTGGCCGGCGCCGCGCCATCGCGCGGCACCGCCGATGCTCACGAAAGAAGATACGCCACCGTATTGCCCGCGGCGCGCGCGGCAGGCTCGAACGGCGTTGTCGGCGCACGCTGCAACGCGCGTCCTGCCTGCAACGGTGAGGTCTGCGCGGCGTCGGCCGCCGCCTGACGGACGTCGGCAGGCGCAGCGGACAGGGTGCGGCGGCATGCCGAGCGCACTGTCGCGGCGCGATCGCTCGGCGTCGTGCCGCATGCGGCACGGACTGGTCTGCGACCCGACACCAGCGCGGTGTGGTGCGACGGCACGGTCGCGCCGCCCGGAGCCGCATTGCCGGATCTACGCATCGGCGCATCAGCGCGGGAAGCGACGTTGCCGCACGCTTTCCTCATCCCGGCGACGGACGCGCGGTCGCACCGGGCAGGCCGGCGCGACCACGCACTGGCGTGCAGCTAACGACGGCCAGCCGAATTACTTGACCTCCACCGCGCCGAGATCGCACACGGTGGTAGTGCGGGGATTGCCGCGCTGGTCGATGGCCGTGCAGTTGCTGCCGGCGTTCAGCGCGGGACTATTGGCCGCCGGCAGTTGGGTGAGGGTCGGTCCGCCGTTGTTCGCGGGGGCCGACAGCAGCGGATCGGCCGCTTTCACGTTGCCCGCGGCCAGACAAGCGTTCGGCCAGACCGCGCCCTTGGCCGAGTACTCGATCAGGTTGTTGCCGGTGTTGTTCTGGTTGTTGCAGAACACGCGCTCGGTCTTGGAATACAGGATGCTGTTGCGGATGTCGAACCTGTCGCCGAACAGCGTCACCCACGGTGTGTTCTCGGCGAAGGTGACGTTGTTGAAGCGCACACTGGGGCTACCCTGGTCGCCGTTGGCCGGCTGCCAGCCGACATGCTGGATGGCCGCGCCCACGCCTTTCGCAGAGTTGCCGTAGAAGGTGCTGTTGCTGACGTCGCAGGCGCCGTAGCAATCCAGGTACAGCGCGCCGGCGTTGCCATGTTGGGCGGTGTTGGACAGAAAGCTGGTCTCGGCGACGGTGATCGTGCCCGGCGTGGTGATGGTGGTGCCGGCATGCGAGGTGTCGGTGAAGCCCATGCTGATGCGCGCGCCGCCGCCCGGGCCGCCGGTGGCGACGTTGTTGGCGAAGGTCGAGTACTTCACGTCGATGGTGTCCGGCGCGTACGCCCACAGCGTGGCGCCGCCGGAGCCGTTGGCGGCGACATTGTTGCGGACCACGGTGCCGCACATCGCCAGCGTGCCGCCACTGCCGACGCCACCTTTGAGATAGCCGGCCAGCGACGCGCCATCGGTGTCGATCGCGCCGCCACCACCGAAGTTGCCGGCATCGGGGAAGCCCTGCGGGGCGTTGATCGCCTGGTTGTTGGCGAATTCCGAGCCGACGATGGTCAGCCGGCTGAGCTGGGTATACAGCGCGCCGCCGAGCCAGGAGCTGTTCTTGTAGAAGCCGCTGCGGACGATGGTCACCTCGGCGTCGCTGCCGGCGAAGATGGCGCCGCCGCCGATGCTGCTGCGGTTGGCCAGGAACTGGCTGTTGATGACTTCCAGCTTGCCGCGGTAGCCGACCTTGATCGCGCCGCCGCCCCAGGTGCCCGGATCGTAGGATTGGTTCGATGCCGGCTGCACCGAGCTGCCGTTCTGCAGTTTCAGGTTGCGCACCGACAGTGCGCTGCCGGCGTTGACCAGCAGGATCCGGGCGGACTGGCGGCCATCCAGGGTGATCTTGCCCTGGCCGTCGATCACGGTGGGTGTCGCCGCCGCGATGGTGATCGAACGGGCGACCGCGATGCTCGTCGGCTTGGCGCCGCAATTGAAGGTGATGTAGCCGCCTTGCGCGGCGGCGCTGGCCAGCGCGCTGGCGGTGCAACTGGCCTGCGTGCCGTTGCCGACCACGGTGGCCGCGGTCGGAAGCGCCCAGGCATGCGGCACGCTGCATTGTGGCGCCGCGGGGACGGCGGCGATCGCCGTGGCGGCGGTCATCAGGGCGATAACACCAGCAGCATGCGCGCTGGCTTTCAAGGAACGCGTCGTGGTCATGATCATGCTCGATAGGGTTGCGGGGGAAACAACACGACGCGCGACCGTCATGCGACTGTCATCCACGTCGTCGACACCTCGAGTGCAACCGGCAGCCTGCGCCGACCGGCGGCATAGGGTGCTTGAGCGCGTGCCGATCGACCAGAACGCAGGTAACAGATCGCGCGATTGTGTGCACACTGCGTGCGACAGCGCGCCGATGCGCGGCGCGCGGCACGGTTGGGGTGCGTCGTAGGGCACGTTCCTGCATCGCATCTGACCGCTGTAGAGGCACCTGAGGCACCGCGACCGGGCTAGAGCGTGTCCAGGCGTCCGCGTAGGTCTTGCGCATGCGCGCGCAAGGCTTGCAACTGCGCCGCCGGCAGCTTGCCGAGTTGGCGGTAGACCATGTCCAGACGGCGATTGCGGCCCAGCGTGTCCTGATGCCGCGCGAAGAAGTCCCAGTACAGCGCGTTGTACGGACACGCACGCGCGCCGGTCTTCTGCTTGCGGTCGTAGCGGCAGCCTTGGCAATAGTCGCTCATGCGGTCGATGTAGGCCGCGCTGCTGACGTAGGGCTTGGTCGCGAGCAGGCCGCCATCGGCGAACTGGCTCATGCCCACCGTGTTGGGCAGCTCGACCCATTCGAACGCATCGATGTAGACGCCCAGGTACCAGCGGTGCACCACCGCCGGGTCCAGGCCGGCGAGCAGGGCGAAGTTGCCGATCACCATGAGGCGCTGGATATGGTGCGCGTACGCGTCCTGCAGGGACTGGCCGATGGCGTGCTGCAGGCAGCGCATGTGCGTGTTGCCGGTCCAGAACCAGGCCGGCAGCGGCACATCGTGGCCGAGCGCATTGCGTGCTTCATAACCCGGCATGTGCGCCCAGTAGATGCCGCGCACGTACTCGCGCCAGCCCAGGATCTGCCGCACGAAGCCCTCCACCGCCGCCAGGGGCGCGGTACCCGCGCCGTAGGCAGCCAGCGCGCGCTGCACCACTTCCTGCGGCCGCAGCATCTTGGTGTTGAGGGCGAAGGAGAGCTGCGAATGGAACAGGCGCGGACTGCGCGTGCTCATTGCGTCTTCGTAGCGGCCGAAGTGCGGCAGGCCTTCGGCGATGAAACGATCGAGGCAGGCCAACGCCTCGGCCCGGTTCAGTGGCCAGCGCAGCGCATCTGCCTGCGGCTCGCCGAAACTGGCGACGCCAGCGGCCTGGATGCTGGCCCACAGCGCGCGGTGATCGTGGCTCGGACGCGCATCTGGCGGCGGCGGTGGATCGCCCGGCCATGGCTGGCGATTGTCATGGTCGTAGTTCCACTGCCCGCCCTCGGGCGTGCCGTCATCCGCCAGCAGGATGCGATGGCGCTTGCGCATGTGCCGGTAGAAATGCTCCATCAACCACTGCCCACGCCCGCGGAAGAAATCCGCCAGCTCGCTGCGACGGGTGTAGAAGTGCGCGCTGTCCACCGCCTCGCTGGCGAAGGCCTGCGTTGCGCCCCACTGCCGCAACTGCTGGTCCAGGCGCCATTCGTCCGGGTCCTGATACTGCAGGCGCTGCGCACCGTAGAGCGCCATCAGCGCAGCGAGATTGGCGGGGATGGACTGGCGGTTGCTGGCGTCGTCGACCGCCACGTAGCGCACGCGGTGGCCCGCCGTCCGCAGCTGGCGGGCGAAATCGCGCATGGCAGCGAAGACGGCGAGGATCTTCTGCGCATGGTGCAGGACGTAGTCGGTCTCCTGCCGCACTTCCATCAGCACATAGACCACGCCGGGATCGCGCATGTCGAACCAATCGTGTTCGGGATCGAGCTGGTCGCCGAGCACCAGGCGCAGGGTGTGGGCAGTGGGCTGCATCGAGCTCATGCAGCGCGGCAGACGTGCAACCACGCGAGGTGACGCAACGCGCTCCGGCTCATGGCGACCCCGGCGCGCGCACGCGCATGCGCTCGCCACGGCAGCGGTCGGAACAATACTTCACCTCGTCCCAGACCTTCTCCCACTTCTTGCGCCAGCGGAACGGCCGGCCGCAGTGCAGGCAGGGCTTTTCCGGCAACTCGTGTTTCTTGCGCATCCTCGGTCCCCGGGTGGTGTGGGATGGACCGGCGTGGCCGGAGCCGACAACCGGCGTCTGCATAGTGTGCCCCGCTGCCCCCTGACGGGACACTCTGCTGCGGGCAGAGCGCAACGGCGACCAGATGCTGCTGCCATTGAGACCGGACTGCGCTACTGTCCGCCCACGCTGCGCGCCGCGCGGTCACGACAGAGTGGGTCGGGTATGCACCAGGGATACGTGCTGTTTGTTGCAGTGCTGGCCGCGAGCGCGGCGCCGGTCTCGGCTGCGGAACCTGCGCGCATCACGGACGCGGTTGCGGCGTACGACGCGAAGGACTACGGCACCTGCGCCGACACCTTGGCGCGAATCGACGCGGCGCCGGCCGGCCTGCCGAGCGGGGCGGATCTGTTCTATGTCGAATGCCTGGCCGCCGCCGGCAGGACCGAGACGGCCCTGAAGGTGCTCGACACGCGGTTGGCGCAAGGCCGCATCGATGTAGAGGAGCTCATGCACAAGGATCGGCCCGGTCTCAACCGGTTGCGCAGCTCGCCGACGCGGCCGTCGCTGCTCGCACGTGCCAAGACGCTCGATGCGGCGCACCAGGCACGCGTCGACCAGCCAATGCGGCAGGAGTTGCTGGCACGTGTGCAGAAGGACCAGGCCGTCCGGCAGAAGGCCATCGACGAGGGAAACACCCACGCGTCATGGCAACGGACGGTGGCGGTTGACCAGGCCAACACCGCCTGGCTGAAGACGGTGGTGACGAAGAACGGATGGCCGACGCGCACATCGGTGGGCGAAGACGGATCCAAGGCCGCGTTCCTGCTCGCCCAGCACGCCACGCTGGACCCGGACTTCCAGGAGCAGGTGCTCGCGCTGGTGCAGGCCGCCCTGGGGCAGATGGAAGCGGATCCTTCCGACGTTGCGATGCTGCAGGATCGCGTGCTGCTGCACCAGGGCAAGCCGCAACTTTACGGGACGCAGTTCAGAACCGAGCCGGACGGCACGATGGTCCTGGACCGGACGCAGGACGTCGATGACCTGGATGCGCGCCGCGCGACGATGGGCCTGCCGCCGATCGCCGAGTACAAGATCTTCCTCTCCGAGGTCTATCACGCGCCCGTGCGATGAGCGGACCTTGCGCCGTCACTGCTGCGCCGGCCACTCACGGAACACGACACAGACCGCGGTGGGGTCCAGCATCGCGAATTCGCGCGCCCCCCAGGGCTTGAGCGCGACGGTGCGGGCGTTGGGATGCAGCCACTGCGGTGCGCGCGCGGACAATTCCGCATGGATCGTGTCGATGCGGTCGGTTTCGATGCCCAGTTCCGGCCGGTCCTTCGCCGCCCATTCCGCGTTTTCCACCAGGTAGGCCTTGGCGCCGTCGCGCGCGATCACCGCCATCGTCTCGTCCTGGTACAGCACCTGGAAGCCCAGGCCATCGACGAAGAACGCCAGTCCATCCTGCAGGCGCTCGTAGAAGATCTTGGGAATGAGGTTCTTGAACATGCGAAGACCCTGCTTGCGTGGCCAGCGGCGAGTGTAGCCGGCCGGTCCCGATGCGGCATGACTACGGAGGACGGACGGCGCCGGATGCGCGTCCTTCGCGGAGGACGGCACTGCCTCGGCGCCAACGCGGCCGATGCCGTCCGCGGTGATGCAGTGCACTGCGGAGAGCCTGTCCTTCTGCGCGAACAGCAGCGGGGGCTGCGCTGCTTCGGCACCGTCATTACCGGCCTGACCGGCACGTTCGGGACGGTCGCGGTGGCGGAACTGAAGTGTCCCGCAACGCAACGCGGCCCGCGCCAGCCACGCCGACTACACTACCGTCGATGACCTCGCCCCTGCCCCTGCCGCAACCGCTCGCCGACCCCGCACTGCCTGCCTCCCGCAACCCCGCAGCGCTGGGCAAGCGCCTGTGCCGGCAGGTCGGCCAGGCGATCGCCGACTTCGGCATGATCGGCGCCGGCGACAAGGTCATGGTCTGCCTGTCCGGCGGCAAGGACAGCTACACCCTGCTGGACATCCTGCTGCAGCTGCAACG
This sequence comes from Xanthomonas sp. F1, assembly GCF_014199855.1. Lineage (NCBI taxonomy): Bacteria > Pseudomonadati > Pseudomonadota > Gammaproteobacteria > Lysobacterales > Lysobacteraceae > Xanthomonas > Xanthomonas sp. F1. The sequence continues at coordinate 98,869 of NZ_JACHOK010000008.1, forward strand.
CAAAGCGCCGGTGCCGTTCGAACTGGTGGCGGTGAACCTGGACCAGAAGCAGCCCGGCTTCCCGGCCGACGTGCTGCCAACCTACCTGCGCCAGCGCGGCGTGCCCTGGCATGTGATCGAGCAGGACACCTATTCGGTGGTCACCCGCGTGGTGCCGGAGGGCGAGACCCTGTGTTCGCTGTGCTCGCGGCTGCGCCGCGGCGCGCTGTACCGTTACGCTGCCGAGCACGGCATCACCAAGATCGCGCTGGGCCACCACCGCGACGACATCGTCGCCACCTTCTTCATGAACCTGTTCTTCCACGCCAAGCTGGCGGCGATGGCGCCGGTACTGCGCAGCGACGATGGCCGCCACGTGGTGATCCGGCCGCTGGCCTATGTGCGCGAGGACGACATCGCCGCCTACGCGCAGGCACAGGCCTTCCCGCTGATCCCGTGCACGCTCTGCGGCAGCCAGGAGACCCTGCAGCGCCGCCAGGTCGGGCAACTGCTGCGGCAATGGGACCGGGAGCACCCGGGACGGGTGGAGCAGATCGCCCGGGCGCTGGGCAACGTGCATCCGGCGCAGCTGGCCGACCGCACGCTGTTCGATTTCGCCGCGCTCGGCGGCGCCGCCACGGCCGCGACTGCCGCCTGGGCGGACGACGCACCGGGCTGATCCACCTCGCTGAACCGCCCGATGCGGTACCCAGGCGGGCACGATGCGACAATGGCCGCCGCTCCCCGGCGCACGCCGCCGGACCGTCCCGTTTCCTTCAGCTGGATGCTCGATGTTCTTTCGCAATCTGACCCTGTTCCGCTTTCCCACCACGCTCGATTTCTCCGAGGTCGAAAAGCTCCTGCCGGAGGCCCAGCTCAAATCGGTCGGCCCGCTGGAAATGAGCTCGCGCGGCTTCATCTCCCCGTTCGGCCGCGACGAGCAGGAAGCGCTGTCGCACCGCATCGCCGAGTTCCTGTGGCTGACCGTCGGCGGCGAGGACAAGATCCTGCCCGGCTCGGTAGTCAACGACCTGCTCGCGCGCAAGGTCGCCGAGATCGAGGAGAAGGAAGGCCGGCGCCCCGGCGGCCGCGCGCGCAAGCGGCTGAAGGACGACCTGATCCACGAGCTGCTGCCGCGCGCCTTCGTCAAGTCCTCGCGCACCGACGCCATGCTCGACCTGCAGCACGGCTACGTCGCGGTGGACACCTCCAGCCGTAAGACCGGCGAGAACGTGATGTCGGAGATCCGCGGCCTGCTCGGCAGCTTCCCGGCGCTGCCGCTGAACGCGGAAGTGGCGCCGCGCTCGATCCTCACCGGCTGGATCGCCGGCGAACCTTTGCCCGAAGGCCTGAGCCTGGGCGAAGAGTGCGAGATGAAGGATCCGATCGAAGGCGGCGCGGTGGTCAAGTGCCAGCACCAGGAACTGCGCTGCGACGAGATCGACAAGCACCTGGAGGCCGGCAAGCAGGTCACCAAGCTGGCGCTGGTGCTCGACGACCACGTGTCCTTCGTGCTCGGCGACGACTTGGTGATCCGCAAGCTGAAGTTCCTCGACGGCGCGCTGGACCAGCTCGAGCATGCCGACCAGGACGGCGTGCGCGCCGAACTGGACGCGCGCTTCGCGCTGATGAGCGCCGAGGTGCGGCGGCTGTTCCTGCTGCTGGAAGAGGCGCTGAAGCTGAGCAAGGCCGACTGATGCGGCGGAGGCAGCCGCACGCGGCTGTCACCGTGCGCACCCGCACCGGCGGTATGCTGTGCCCATGCCCGATCTGCTCCGTCGCCTGATCGCGCCGCCCCCGGCGGCCGTCGAACGCGACCTCGTCCGCTTCCGCCTGGACGAGCGCGAAGTCGAGGTGCTGCGCGTGCGCGACCCGCGCGCGCGGCGCATCAAGCTCAGCGTGGACGAACGCGGCGCGCGGCTGACCCTGCCGCTGCGCGCCAGCCTGATCGCGGGCGAACGTTTCCTGCTGGAGAACCGGCAGTGGCTGGCGCAGCAGCTCTCGCGCTATGTCGCTGCCGAAACGCTGACGCCGCTGCGGCCGGGCGAAGCGGGCGAACTGCCGCTGCGCGGGCAGTCGCTGCCGGTGACCTGGCACGACGCGCGCTACGCGCGCATCGAGGTCGCCGACGGCGTGGCCCATCTGCACCTGCCGCCGCGCGGCGGCGACGCGGCGCTGCGCCGGGCGCTGCGCGATTTCTACGAAGCCCAGGCCCGCGCCGACGTCGGCCGCTGGTTGCCGCACTACCTGCCATCGCTGCCGCGCGCCCCGCGCGCGGTGCGCTACAAGGTGATGTCCTCGCAGTGGGGCTCGCTGGCGCCCGACGGCAGCATGGCGCTGGACCTGGCACTGGTGCTGGGGCGGCCCTCGGCGTTCGAGTACGTGCTGGTGCACGAGCTCTGTCACCTGATCCAGGCCAACCACTCGCCGGCGTTCTGGCACGAAGTGGAAGCGCGCTTCCCCGACTGGCGCGCCGAGCGCACCTGGTTCCACCAGCACGGCCGCCAGCTCAAGGCGCATCTGCGCTGGCTGCTGCGTCCGGATCGCGACTGAAGCGCGCATCCACGAACGGTGGGAAACGCGCCGTAGGAGCGGCTTCAGCCGCGACGGGCTTTACCGATAACGCGCATCGCGGCTGAAGCCGCTCCTACAGGACAAGCTGCACCCGATCGATAGGCTTGTTCTTCGAAGCACCCGGAAAGACCCTGCAGCCGTTGTACGCCCGGACCGCAGCTGAACACCGAACATCGCAAGGCGATCGGCGCCGGCGGCAAGGGTGCGGTTGGGTAGCGAATCGGGCAAGCATGCTGCGCTGCGGCACGAGATGGCGCGCGCGGGGATGCGAACAAGGGGGATAAAGACGGCGGGTGGGCGCGCCGCTACGGGCGCATCGCAATGTGTTGGCCCAGCGCTGCGGAAGCAGAACTCCATGCAGCGCCCGGTAGGCCCCCTCTCCTCCCGCCTACCGCAAATCAGGCGCGTCCTCCGGCGCCAGCGAGGCGGTACGGTCCGAGCGGCGCTACGCCGGCATGTCAGGACGCCGGGATCGAGCCGCGAACACAGGACGTATCGCGTCTACGCCTGTTGACGGCAGGCGTGGGCGCAACTTAAGCGAAAATTTTTCTACACACAAGCTTCACGTTGGGTGTGTAGGGGACACACCTACACGGCTGTCCGCAGGCCCCTGACGCCTGCATATCTGGCTGGGCGACGGAAGACCCCGCGCGGTGCCGCCTGTGCGGCGCATGGGGCATCCCATCCTTCCAGAACGCCTTTGCGTCAGGCACTGCGTGCGTAGTCGAAGCCGGCTGGCGCAGGCTGGATCGCCAGCACCGGCAATTGGTTCTCCGCGGGCAGAACCGACGATGCCGCGCCGGCCAGGCGGAACACCGCCACCGCCTCGCTCAGGCTGCCGGCCTGCTGCTCCAACGCACGCGACGCGGCGGTGGCCTGCTCCACCAGCGCCAGGTTCTGCTGGGTGCTGCGGTCCATCTGCGCCATCGCCTGGCCGACTTCGTCGATGCCGGCGGCCTGCTCCTGCGACGCCGCCGCGATCCCCGCCATCAACGCATTGACCTCGCTCACCGAAGTCATTACGCGGCCCATGGTGCGGCCGGCGTCGTGCACCTGCGCCGAGGCCACGGCCACTTGGTCCACCGACGCCTCGATCAGGCGCTTGATTTCCTTGGCCGCATCGGCCGAGCGCTGCGCCAACGCCCGCACCTCGCTGGCGACCACGGCGAAGCCGCGGCCCTGTTCGCCGGCACGCGCGGCCTCCACCGCGGCATTGAGCGCCAGGATGTTGGTCTGGAAGGCGATGCCGTCGATCACCCCGATGATCTCGCCGATCTTGCGCGACGCCGCTTCCACGCCCTGCATCGCACCGACCGCCGCATCGATCGAGACGCCGCCGTGGCCGGCCACCGTCGCCGCGGCGTCGGCCAGCTGGTTGGCATGGTGTGCATGCGTGGCGTTCTGGCGCACGGTCTCGGTCAGGCGCGCCGCCGCCCGGGCGGTGCGCTCCAGCGTGCCGGCCTGTTCGGCGCTGCGTTGCGACAGGTCCTGGTGGCCGCCGGCGATGGCGCCGGCCTCGGCATCGATCGCCGCAGCCGCGTGCTGGATGCCGGCCACGATCGCCGCCAGTTGGTCGGCGCTGGTGTTGGCGTCGTCGCGCATGTCGGCGAACACGCCACGGAAATCGCCATGCATGCGCACGCCGAGGTCGCCGCTGGCGATGGCGCGCAGCAACCCGGACAACTCGCCCAGGTTGCCGTCGACCGTCGCCATCAGCTGGTTGAGGCTCTCGAGCATGATGCGGAAATCGTGCTGGTGCGCGCCCAGGTCGGCGCGTGCGCTGAAGTCGCCGGCCGCGGCGGCCTCGGCGAGATGCCAGATGTCGCGGCTGAGCGTGCCGAGGTTGGCCTTGATCGCATCCATCGCCTCGGAGATCGCGGCCTGCTCGCCGGGCAGGCGCGGCATGTCCTCGCGGAGGTCGCCGATGGCATAGCGCCGCATCAGCGCCACCATCGACTGTGCGGTGCCCACATGCAGGTCGACCAGCGCATTGGCGTCGCGCAGCAGCTGGCCGTAGTCGCCCGGGAACGCCACCGCATCGCCGCGACAGGCGATGGCGCCGTCGGCATGCTGTTGCGCCATTTTCCGCTGCTCGGCCAGCACCGCGCGCAGTTGGCTCTGCATGGTCTGCATGCTGCGCAGCAGGTCGGCGGCCTCGTCGTTGCCCTGTGCAGGCACCACGGCATCGAGCTGGCCGGCGGCGATCGCCGCAGCGACGCGGGTACCGTCGCGTAGCGGCCGTACCAGGCTCTGAGTGATGCACCAGCCCAACCAGGCGCTGACCGCCAGCAACAGGCCGCCGCCGAGCAGCAGCAGCCAGCGCGCGCGGGCCATGGTGGTCACCGCCTGCGCATAGGATCCGTCGCTGAGCGTGCGCAGGTGCGCGGCATTGCGCTGGATCGCTTGTTGCCACTGCACCAGCAGCGGCTGCAGGGTGTACAGATGCAGGGTCTGCGCATCCAGGTTCTGGTTGTCTGCGGCCAAGGCCAGCACCTGCGACTGGAACGGCTGCACCTGCGTGTAGGCCGTGTCGATCGCCGCACGCAACTGCGCGCCGGTACGGTCGGCCGGGTCCAGACGCAGCGCGAACAGTTTGCCCCGCGCCTGCGCGTAGTCGCGCTGGGCGTCGCCGATGGCGCGCACCACTGCCTGCTTCTCGTCGGGATTGGTCAGGATGACGTCGTTGAGTAGGCCGATCTCCAGCCGCGCCTGCGCCGCGACCATGGCGTTGGACAGGCGGATCTTCTCCATCTTGTCCAGGGCGATGTCGTCGAGCTGCTGCCGCGCCAGCGCCATCGACGCCAGGCTGGCCACGATCAGGGCGCCGCAGATCAACAGCAGGGCAGCGAAGGCGAAGGTCAGGCGCGGGCCGACCCGGTAGCGGCGAAGGAGGCGGATCATCGGAAGCGCAGCATCAGGGCGAGAGGTGCGCGCTACGCTGTGCGCCGAAGTTTTCCGAAACGCGACGGCACCGCGACAACATGTCGAACTGTGACGCTGCGTAAGAAACAACTGCGGCGGCCTGCGCAGCGTCGGCGCTCACTGCGTCACAGTGCGCGTGCGCGATGCCCGGATTCGATGGTCGCGGCGGCGCAGACGCACGGCGGCGCGGTCAGCGCCGCGTCTGCGTCAGAGGAAGCCGTGCAGCAACGCGGCCACCGCCGCCGGTTGTTCCATGTGCAGGTGGTGGGTGCCGGGCAGCGTGTGCACGCGGCCGTCGCGCAGGCACGCGGCGCGCTGCAGGCGCAGCGGCTCGGGCAGCATGTCCTGGGCCGGATCGGCGAACACCACCACGGTCGGGCATTCGATGCCGCGCAGCAACGCCTGCATCTGCGACTCGGTCGCGCGGATCGCCGTCGGCAGGGTCAGGCGGCGGTCGCTGCGCCACACGTAGCCACCGTCCACCGCGCGCACGCCGCGTTCCACCAGCAGTCGTGCCGCCGGCTCGCTGAGCTGGTTGGCCAGCATCCGCGCCCGTACCGGCGCGGCCAGGTCGGGGAACACGCGCAACGGCGTGGCGGTGGCGCGGCGCGTGCTGGCGACGCTGTTGCGCAGCCGTTCCACCGCACCCGCCTCGCTCTCGGCCAGGCCGCCCAGCATCTCGATCGCCACGAACTTGTCGATGCGCTGCGGCGCTGCGGCCGCGAGCAGGCTGGCGATGGCCGCGCCCATCGAGTGACCGATCAGCACGAAGCGCTCCCACCCCAGCGCATCGGCCGCGTCCAGCACCGGGTGCAGGGCGCTGGCCAGCAGATACTCGGCGCCATCGGGCAGGTCGCTGCTGTGGCCATGGCCGGGCAGGTCCAGCATCACCAGATCCAGCTGCGGCAGGTGCCGGCTCAGCGGCACGAAGCTGGCGGCGTTGTCCAGCCAGCCGTGCAAGGCCAGCGCCTTCGGCCCGGCCGGATCACCGCTGCGCAATCCGGCCAGCGCGCCTACCCGCGACGGGCAGGCGAAGGGACGCACGCTCATGCGGCGCGGGCCGCCAGCTGCGCCAGCGCGCGCGCGTGTGCCGGGGCGTCGTTGAGGCAGGGGATGTAGCGCACCTGCATGCCGCGCTCGGCGCAGGTCTCGACGAAGCCCATCGCCACTTCTTCCAGGGTTTCCAGGCAATCGGTGGCGAAGCCGGGACAGATCACGTCCACCTGCTTGACCCCCTGCGCCGCCAGTTCCCATAGTCGCGGCTCGGCATACGGGCGCAGCCAGCGCTCGGCGCCGAAGCGCGACTGGTAGCCGAGCTCCCATTGCCCGGGCTCCAGGCCCAGCGCAGTGGCGATCGCCCGCGCGCTGGCTTCGCAGCGCTGCGGGTAGGGGTCGCCGTTGTTGGCCACGCGCTGCGGCAGGCCGTGGAAGGAGAAGAACAGCCGCTCGCCGCGGCCGTGCTGCGCCCAGTGCGCGCGCACGCTGTCGGCCACCGCCGCGACCCAGGCCGGGTCGGTCGGGTAGTCCTCGATCAGGTGCACCGGCAGCTGCGGATGGCGCGCCTGCCAGGCCTGCACCACGTCCTCGATCGAGGCGGTGGTGGTGGTCGAATACTGCGGGTACAGCGGCAGCACCACGATCCGGCGCACGCCGGCCTCGCGCAGCGCGTCCAGGGCCGGCGCCAGCGCCGGCGTGCCGTAGCGCATCGCCCAGGCCACGCGGTGCCCGGGCAGTTCGCGCTGCATGCCCGCGGCCAGGCGCCGGGTGTACACCGCCAGCGGCGAGCCGTCCGCCAGCCACACCTGCGCGTATTTTTCCGCCGACTTCGGCGAGCGCCGCGGCAGGATCACCCAGTGCAGCAGCGGCCACCAGAACAGCCGCGGGATCGCGACCACGCGCTTGTCGCCAAGGAACTCGGCCAGATAACGGGCGACCGCAGGCGCGGTCGGCGCCTCGGGCGTGCCTAGATTCACCACCAGGATGGCGGTCTCGGGTGCGTCGGACATGCGCGCATTGTGGCAGAGCGCGCGCGTTGCGGCGTGTGGATACGCTCGATCGCGGCGATCGACGGCGCCTGTGCGCAGCGCCGGCACCACTCATTGCCGATTCATTGCCCTGTGACTAAGTTCAAGGACTTGCAGTATCTTGCTGCGGACCTACTTCGGAGCCCGCCATGCCCCTCCTGCCGCGCCTCGCCCTGTTGTTGAGCACCGTGTTGTTCGCTGGCCACGCCGTGGCCGGTCCGGAAGAGGACGAGCGCGCGCGCAACGCGCTGCGCGTGCTGACCGACATCCAGAAGATCCCCGAACAGTCCATCCCCGACAAGCTGCTCGACGAGGGCCGCGCCATCGTGGTGATCCCGGACACGCTCAAGGCCGGCCTGGTGATCGGCGGGCGCCGTGGCCACGGCCTGATGTCGGTCAAACGCCCCGACGGCACCTGGTCCAACCCGGTGTTCGTCAAGCTCACCGGCGGCAGCATCGGCTTCCAGGTTGGCGTGCAGTCCTCCGACGTGGTGCTGGTGTTCCGCAACGACCGCAGCCTGGACAACATCGTCAACGGCAAGTTCACCCTCGGCGCCGATGCCGGCGTCGCCGCCGGCCCGGTCGGGCGCAACGCCGCCGCCGCCACCGACGGCCAGCTCAAGGCCGAGATCTGGTCGTGGTCGCGCGCCCGCGGCCTGTTCGCTGGCGTCGCCCTGGATGGCGCGGCGCTGCAGATCGACGATGCCGCCGACCTCAATGCCTATGGCAGCAACACCACGCCGCGGATGATCTTCGAGGGCCGCACCACCAACCGGCCGTCCAACGACATCGTGGCCTTCCGCGACAAGCTCGAGGAAGCCACCTACGCCGCGCGGCAGAGCCGCGGCACCGACAGCAGCGGCACTCCGACGGCCGCCCCGGCACCGGCCATGCCGGCACCGCAGGCCGCGCCGGAACCGACCGCCGCACCCGACGCCGCCGCCAGCACCGCGCCCCTGCAGGGCCAGACGCAGCCGGCGCAGCAGGGCTTCCAGCCGGTGTCCGACGGCGAGATCCGCACCGAGAAGCTCGACGGCGATCGCTGAGCGCCGTTCCCAACGCCACCTGTCCATCGCGCCGTGCAGGCTTGCCTGCACGGCCGGGAAAGGTAACGCGGCGCGACGCGGTGCGTTATCCTGCGGGTTCCTTACGACTTTTCTGCGAGCGGATCATGGGCAGTCTTAGCATCTGGCACTGGCTGGTGGTGCTGGTGATCGTGCTGCTGGTGTTCGGCACCAAGCGGCTGACGAGCGGCGCCAAGGATCTGGGCAACGCGGTCAAGGAATTCAAGAAAGGCATGCGCGACGAGGACAAGCCCGCCGGCCAGCTCGGCGACGAGACGCGCAGCAGCAGCGAGCCGTCCCGCCAGACCCAGGCCGAGCGCGACCGCGACGCGCACTGACGGGACCCCGCCGGCGTGTTCGATATCGGATTCAGCGAACTGCTGGTGATCGCGGTGGTGGCCCTGGTGGTGCTCGGCCCCGAGCGCCTGCCCAAGGCGGCGCGCTTCGCCGGGTTGTGGGTGCGCCGCGCGCGCGCGCAGTGGGACTCGGTGAAGCAGGAACTGGAACGCGAACTGGAGGCCGAGGAACTCAAGCGCAGCCTGCACGACGTGCAGAGTTCGCTGCGCCAGGCCGAGACCCAGTTCCGCGACGGCAGCGAGGAACTGCAGCGGCAGACCGAGGCGCTGCGCCGCGAGATCGATCCGAACCCGCCGGTGCCGCCGCCCGACAGCGCGACGGCGACCATGCCGCCAGCGACAGTTGCCACAATAGACGCCTCGACTGCACACGCTCCCGACACGGCCACGCCACTGCCGCCGTCGACGGCGCCCGCCGCTTCCGTGCTGCCAGCCGCCGCGCGCGGTGCGGCCGCGCCACATCCGGCGCCCGCTGCTGCGACCGCGCCCACTGGCCAACCGCCCTCCATTGATCCGGAGGCGCCACGATGAACGTCGAAGCCGAGAGCAGCCTGATCGAACACCTGATCGAACTGCGCGCGCGGCTGATGCGCGCGCTGATCGGTTTGGGCGTGGTGGTGGTGGCGCTGCTGCCCTTCTCCAAGCGCCTGTACTCCTGGCTGGCCGAACCGATGCTGGCGCAGTTGCCGGTGGGCCAGAGCGTGATCGCCACGCACCCGGCGGGCGCCGTCATCGCTCCGCTCAAGCTGGCGTTCTTCCTGGCCCTATTCGTGTCCGCGCCGTGGCTGCTGTACCAGGCCTGGGCCTTCGTCGCGCCCGGCCTGTACCAGCGCGAGAAGCGCCTGGCCCTGCCGCTGCTGGCCTCGGCGGTGCTGCTGTTCTACCTGGGCTGTGGCTTCGCCTACTTCCTGGTGTTGCCGGCGGTGTTCCACTTCCTGACCACGTTCAAGCCGGACGTGATCCAGCTCACCCCCGATGCCGGTGCTTATCTGGACTTCGTCCTGGCGATCTTCTTCGCCTTCGGCGCCAGCTTCGAACTGCCGGTGGCCTTGGTGATCCTGGCCTTGCTCGGCTGGGTGACCCCGCAGCAACTGCGCGAGGGCCGCGGCTACGCGGTGGTCGGCATCTTCGTCCTGGCGGCGATCCTGACCCCGCCGGACGTTGTCTCGCAGTTGATGCTGGCGATCCCGATGTGCCTGCTGTACGAACTGGGCATCATCGCCGCGGCAGCGGTAACCAAGAAGCCGGGAGTGGAGATTCGGGAGTAGGGAGTCGCAAGAGCGGTTCGCTGCCTCTTACGCATCCTCGAACCAGATCGCCACCGCACGGCGCACCTGCACACAGCAAAACGGCCCCGAGGGGCCGTTTTGCTGTGGCTGTGGCTCTTGCGAATCCCGAATCCCGACTCCCCAATCCCGGCTCTACGCCACAAAGACGTTGGACGGCGGCGGCGGCACCGCCGGCGCGGCCTCGCCGGCGTGCACGAACATCTGCTTCCAGGCCGCGTACACGGTCCCGGCCAGGACCGGCATCAGCAGCGCCATCAGCAGTAATTGCGCGACCAGCGCGGCCACGGCGGTGCCGACGAGCAGCTGCAGCACCAGCATCACCACGGTCAGCGCGAAATAGAACGCGAACATGGCCAGGAAGGCGAGGACGAAGAACACCAGCATCGCCGGCAGGTTGTGCAGGCAGGCCCGCAGGCCGTGCCCGATGGCGGCGATGCCGTTGCGGCCGTCGAACATCACCTGCGGCGCGAACAGGAACAGGGTCAGCGCCACCGCCACGAACCCGACCGCCACCAGCATCAGCCACAGCAGGATGCGCAGCGCCGGCAGGGTCGCGACCAGTTGCTCGACCTGCAGCGGATCCGGCTGCGCGCCGGACTGGCCCAGCTCGTTGAGCTTGTTCATCACGGTGGTCAGCTGCTCGAGCCCGCCCGGGCCGATCACCACCACGGCCAGCAGGGCCAGCGTCAGCCCGACCACCACCTGCGGCAGCAGCGCCATCAGCAGGTTCGGCGTGCGGCCGCCCTGCAGCCCCTGCAGCAGCTGCGCCGGCTCGGCGCTGCGGCCCTGGTCGACCTCGCGCACGGCCCACACCAGTCCGCCGAACAGCAGCGGACCAGCCAGCCCCATCAGCAGTTGCGCCAGCATGCCCAGGGTCGGGTTGAGCACGCCCAGGAACAGGGCGATCAGCGCCGCCAGGCCCCAGATCAGCCCGAGCCGGCCCAACGCCCAGGGCGCGCGCCGCAGCAGGGACATGCCGGCCAACAGCCATTCCGCGCCGGCCGAGGCCGGCAGCTTGCGAATCTCGATCATTGCCAATCCGAAGTGGGGGACGCCGTACAGCGCGGCGACTGCACAGATTATCGCGGTTTTGCCTGGCCGCTGCTGTGCTGCCCGCGTGCGTGCTGAACGAAGCGCCGCAACAGTTTGCGCGCCAGCGGCGCGGCGCTGACCTCGCGGGCGATGGTACGGGCGCAGCGTCCGGCGCTGCGTAGACAGTCGGCACGCGCCTGCACGTAGCCGCGCATGTGGTGGGTGGCGAACTCCGGATGGAACTGCAGGCCCCAGGCCGCCTCGCCCCAGCGGAACGCGTGGCACTGGTCCTGCGCCGAGCGCGCCAGCACCGTGGCACCGGCCGGGGCACGCAGCACCGTCTGCAGATGCGTGGCATGCGCGGGGAAGCGCTCAGGCAGGCCAGCGAACAGCGGATCCTCGGCCGCGGGCGGGTGCAGTTCGATGTGCACCGTGCCCGATTCGCGCCCGGCCGGGTTGTAGGCCACCTCTCCGCCCAGCGCATGCGCCAGCAGCTGGTGGCCGTAGCAGATGCCCAGCAGCGGCGTGCCGTCCTCGGCTGCCTCGCGCAGCCAATCGGCCGAGCGCTCGCTCCAGTCGGCCCGATCGGTGACGAACGCCGCCGAGCCGGTGACGATCACCCCGGCAAAGTCGCCCCGCGTCGGCAAGGCCTCGCCGGCGGCGACATTGGCCACCACCGTGTCGCGCTCGGCCAGACCGGCGGCGACGCGGATCCAGTGCGGGAAGCGTCCGTAGCGCCGCATCGTCGCCACCGGTTCGCCGGTTTCGAGGATCAGGAAGGGCGCAGCACGGCGACGGACGGGAGAAGCGAACGGCATGCTGGGATTCTAGACGGCAGCGCGCGGCTTTTTTCAAGCACCGATGCTGCGGATGGCATAAGCATATAACTACGAGCAAGGGGATGCGGTGGGACGCCCAGGCCTGACTCACGGCACGGTGGCGCCGCGGTGGGACGGCGGCACGGTGGTCGCGCAAGCGATCCTGCGTGGCGTCCTGTCGGGTCGGTGCATGGCCACGGCTTCCCATCCGCTTCAGCGCGGGGCGCGCAGGCTGTCGCCCTTCCCTCCTGGCAGGTTCGGTATGCGCAGTCCCCTGATTTCCTTGGTCCTGGCCACTCTACTGAGCGCATCCGCATCGGTAGCGGCGGCGCCGGAGTCCAGCCGTCCCGCCCCGCCCACGACGCTGACGGTGCTCAGCTCCGGCGGCATCATGGGCGCGATCCGCGCCGTCGCGCCCGATTACGAACGCGCCACGGGCGTCACGCTGCACATCGAGGCGGCACCGTCGATGGGCGACACGCCGCAGGCCATTCCCAACCGCCTCGCCCGGCACGAGCCGGCGGACGTGCTGCTGATGGTCGGCGCGGCGCTCGACAAGCTCATTGCCAGCGGCCAGGCGCGCCCGGCCAGCCGCGTGGACCTGGGCGAGTCCTATATCGCCATGGCGGTCAAACAGGGCGCGCCCAAGCCGGACATCTCCACGATGGCCGCCTTCCGCAAGACCCTGCTGGACAGCCAATCGGTGGCCTATTCCGACAGCGCCAGCGGCGTCTATCTGTCGCGCACGCTGTTCCCGCGGATGCGGCTCGGCAACGGCTTCGCCGCCAAGGCGCGGATGATTCCCGCCGAGCCGGTCGGCGCGGTGGTCGCACGCGGCGAGGCGCAACTCGGCTTCCAGCAACTGAGCGAACTCAAGCCGGTGCCGGGCATCGCCATCGTCGGCCTGATCCCCAAGCAGGCGCAGCAGATGACGCTGTACTCCGGCGCCGTCGTCAGCGCCAGCACGCAGCCACAGGCGGCGCAGGCGTTGCTGGAGTACCTGGCGTCCCCCGCTGCAGCCAGGGCCATCGCGGATAGCGGGCTCTCGCCGCTCGCCGGGAAGAAGAAATAGCCGCGGTACGGATCGCAACACGGGCATCCGGCATTCCCACCGACGCGACAGCACCTCATCGCCCTTGCGGCGACCTGACGAGATGCCCGGTTGCCGCGATCGCGGCTTCGGCCGCGACCTGCGTAACCGAAGCGCCTGTCGCGGCTGAAGCCGCTGCTACAGGGACAACGACATGTGGTGCTGAGTCGCGGCAAAGCGCGTCATGAGGATGCCTGGACCGCTGCACGCACGGCCCTCTGTAGCTCTTCCCCTGAGAAGTTCGCGCAGACGTAATGAGATTGCAGCCCATCGTCCACGCCGCGCCCGGCAAGTCGGCGCCCGGGGAGGCGCAGGCCGACGCGCCGCCCCGCCCCGCTCACTCCCGCGGCGGCAACACCGACAGCACTTCCTCGATGGTGGTCAGGCCGGCGGCCACCTTTTCCAGGCCGGCGCGGCGCAGCGTGCGCACGCCCTCGGCCTGGGCGGCGCGGCTGAAGCCGGCCAGGTCCATGTCGGCACGGATCAAGGTGCGCAGGCGCGGGGTCACCGGCAGCAGTTCGTACAGGCCGACCCGGCCCAGGTAGCCGGTGCGGCGGCACTCCAGGCAGCCGACCGGGGCGTAGGCCTGGATCGGCTCGGGCAAGGTCTCGCCCGGCTCACGCAGGACGTCCCACTCGTGCGCCTCCAGGGTGTGCGGGCGCTTGCAGTGGCCGCACAGGGTGCGCACCAGGCGCTGCGCCAGCACACCGTTGAGGGTGGAGGCGACCAGGTAGTGCGGCACGCCCAGGTCGAGCAGGCGGGTGATCGCCGAGGGCGCGTCGTTGGTGTGCAGGGTCGACAGCACCAGGTGTCCGGTCAGCGAGGCCTGCACCGCCATCTGCGCGGTTTCCAGGTCGCGGATCTCGCCGATCATGATGATGTCCGGGTCCTGCCGCAGCAGGGTGCGCACGCCGCTGGCGAAGTCCAGGTCGATGTTGGTCTGCACCTGCATCTGGTTGAACTCGGTGGCGATCATCTCGATCGGGTCCTCCACGCTGCACACGTTCACGTCCGGCGTGGCCAGGCGCTTGAGCGTGGAGTACAGCGTGGTGGTCTTGCCCGAGCCGGTGGGACCGGTGACCAGCACGATGCCGTGCGGGCGTTCCACCAGCGCGTTCCAGCCGGCCGCTTCCTGCGCGCTGAAGCCGAGCTGATCCACGCTCTTGAACGCGGCGTCCGGGTCGAAGATGCGCATCACGCACTTCTCGCCGAAGGCGGTGGGCATGGTCGACAGGCGCATCTCGGTCTCGCGCCCACCCGGCGAGCGGGTCTTGATGCGCCCGTCCTGCGGCCGCCGCCGCTCGGCCAGGTCCATGCGCCCGAGCACCTTGATGCGGCTGACGATGGCGGTCATCACCGCCGGCGGCACTTCCAGCACCTTGTGCAGCACCCCGTCGATGCGGAAGCGCATGCGCCCGGCTTCGCGCCGCGGCTCCAGGTGGATGTCGCTGGCCCGCTGTTCGTAGGCGTACTGCAGCAGCCAGTCGACGATGTGCACGATGTGGTGGTCGTCAGCGTTGACGTCGCCGCCGCGGCCCAGCTCCACCAATTGCTCGAAGCTGGGCAGGCCGCTGCTCTGCTCGGTGCGCCCGTCCTTGGCGCCGCGCACCGAGCGGGTCACGCCGAAGAACTCCATCGTGTAGCGATGCAGGTCCAGCGGGTTGACCACCACCACCTCGATGCGGCGCCGCGCCAGGTGCTGCACGTCGCCCAGCCAGTCCAGCGCCAGCGGTTCGCTGGTCGCCACCAGCAGGCGTTCGGGCTGCAGGGCCAGCGGCAGGATGCGGTGGCGCCGCGCGTAGGCGTGCGAGACCACGCCGGTGACCGCGGCCACGTCGACCCGGGTCGGATCGATGCGCAGGTAGCGCAGGCCGCAGCGCTGCGCCAGCCATTCGGTCAGCCGTTCCAGGCTCAGCTCGCTGCCCGGCGGGCGGGTCGCGGCGAGTTTCAGGTTCGACAACAGCACCAGCGGATGCACGTCGCTGG
Source organism: Xanthomonas sp. F1 (assembly GCF_014199855.1). Classification (NCBI taxonomy): domain Bacteria; kingdom Pseudomonadati; phylum Pseudomonadota; class Gammaproteobacteria; order Lysobacterales; family Lysobacteraceae; genus Xanthomonas; species Xanthomonas sp. F1. The sequence continues at coordinate 114,003 of NZ_JACHOK010000008.1, forward strand.
CGGTGCGCGCGGTCTGCGCCGAGAACTGCACGCGGCCGCGTTCGGCCGGCGCGACCAGGCCGTCGGCGAGCAGCGCCGCGGCCACCCGCTCGAAGCTCAGGCGGCCCGGCGGCAACGCCACGGCCGGCTCGGCGGGCAACGACGCGGGCGGCGCGGCAGGGCGCGAATCCATGGTCCAGGTCCGGTGCGCGGAAGTCCCCGCGAGTCGGTCGCTATACTAGCGCACCCCTCAACCGGCCCCTGCGAGATGTCCGTTTCCCGGTCCGTACCGATCACGTTCCAGGGTCTGATCCAGACCCTCAACCAGTTCTGGGCGCAGCACGGCTGCGTGCTGATCCAATCGCTGGACCTGGAAGTGGGCGCCGGCACCTTCCATCCGTCCACGTTCCTGCGTGCGCTCGGACCGGAGCCGTGGAACGCGGCCTACGTGCAGCCCAGCCGCCGCCCCACCGACGGCCGCTACGGCGAGAACCCGAACCGCCTGCAGCGCTACTACCAGTACCAGGTGGCGATGAAGCCGAACCCGGACAACATCCAGCAGCTGTACCTGGATTCGCTCAAGGCGCTGGGCATCGACCCGCTGGTGCACGATCTGCGCTTCGTCGAGGACAACTGGGAATCGCCCACGCTCGGCGCCTGGGGCCTGGGCTGGGAAGTGTGGCTCAACGGCATGGAAGTCACCCAGTTCACCTACTTCCAGCAGGCCGGCGGCCTGGAGTGCAAGCCGGTGCTGGGCGAGATCACCTACGGTCTCGAGCGCCTGTGCATGTACCTGCAGAACTGCGACAACGTCTACGACCTGGTGTGGACCTACGGCCCCGACGGCACGCCGGTCACCTACGGCGACGTCTACCACCAGAACGAGGTGGAGCAGAGCGCGTACAACTTCGAACACGCCAACGTGGCCGAGCTGTTCCATCGCTTCGACGCGTGCGAGCAGGAAGCGCAGGCGCTGGTCGAGGTCGGGCTGCCGCTGCCGGCCTACGAACAGGTGACCAAGGCCAGCCACGCTTTCAACCTGCTCGACGCACGCCGCGCGATCTCGGTGACCGAGCGCCAGCGCTACATCCTGCGCGTGCGCGCGCTGGCGCAGGCGGTGGCCAAGGCCTACTACGCGCAGCGCGAGAAGCTGGGCTTCCCCGGCGTCAAGAAGTGATCAAAGCCCCTCTCCCCCCGGGAGAGGGGTTGGGGTGAGGGTGCGCCGGCACGCACGGCCGGATGCTCCCGACTCCCCAGGCGCCCGCACCCTCATCCGCCCCTTCGGGGCACCTTCTCCCGCAGGGAGAAGGGAAAAACCGCTAGCAAGGTCTGACACATGAGCCAACACCTTCCCCTGCTGATCGAACTGGGCACCGAGGAACTGCCGGTCAAGGCATTGCCGGGCCTGGCCCAGGCGCTGTTCGACGGCGTGATCGCCGGGCTGGAGAAGCGCGGCATCGCGGTCGAGCGCGGCGACGCCAAGCCGCTGTCCACGCCGCGCCGGCTGGCAGTGCTGCTGCCGGGCGTGGCCGTCGAGCAACCGGAGCAGCGCGCGGAAGTGCTCGGCCCCTACCTCAACATCGCGCTGGACGCCGACGGCCAGCCGACCAAGGCGCTGCAGGGGTTCGCCGCCAAGGCCGGGATCGACTGGACCGCGCTGGAGCGCACCAGCGACGCCAAGGGCGAGCGCTTCGTGCATCGCGCGGTGAACCCGGGCGCGCGCACCGCCACGCTGCTGCCGGAGATCCTGCGCGAGGCGATCGCGGCGATGCCGATCCCCAAGCCGATGCGCTGGGGCGATCACGACTACGGCTTCGCACGGCCGGTGCAGTGGCTGGTGCTGCTGTTCGGCGGCGAGGTGGTGCCGATGCCGCTGTTCGGCGTGGAGGCCGGCCGCGACAGCCGCGGCCACCGCTTCCTGCACGATGCGCCGGTGCCGCTGGCGCAACCGGGCGAGTACGTGGCCGCGCTGCAGGCCGCGCAGGTGCTGGTGGACCCGGACGTGCGCCGTGCGCGCATCGTCGCCGAGGTCGAACAGGCCGCGCGCGCCGCCGGCGGCAGCGCGCGCATCGCCGAGGACAACCTGGAGCAGGTGGTGAACCTGGTCGAGTGGCCGTCGGCGGTGCTGTGCAAGTTCGAGCCGGCGTTCCTGGCGGTGCCGCAGGAAGCGCTGATCGAGACCATGGAGAGCAACCAGAAGTTCTTCCCGGTGCTGGACGACGGCGGCAAGCTCACCGAGCACTTCATCGGCATCGCCAACATCGTCTCGCGCGATGTCGCCGAAGTGGCCAAGGGCTACGAGCGGGTGATCCGCCCGCGCTTCGCCGACGCCAAGTTCTTCTTCGACGAAGACCTCAAGCAGGGCCTGCAGGCGATGGGCGCCGGCTTGGCCAGCGTCACCTACCAGGCCAAGCTCGGCAGCATCGCCGACAAGGTGCAGCGCGTGGCCGCGCTGGCCGAAGCGATCGCGGCGCAGGTCGGCGTGGACCCGGCGCAGGCGCGCCGCGCCGCCGAACTGAGCAAGAACGACCTGCAGTCGCGCATGGTCAACGAGTTCCCGGAACTGCAGGGCATCGCCGGCCGCCACTATGCCGTCGCCGCCGGCGAGCCCAGCGAGATCGCCCTGGCGATCGACGAGGCCTACCAGCCGCGCTTCGCCGGCGACGACATCGCCCTGTCGCCGCTGGGCAAGGTGCTGGCGATTGCCGAACGCCTGGATACGCTGGCTGGCGGCTTTGCAGCCGGTCTGAAGCCCACCGGCAACAAGGACCCATTCGCGCTACGGCGCAATGCGCTGGGGTTGGCGCGGACGGTGATTGAGAGTGGGTTTGATGTGGATTTGCGCGATTTGCTAGGCGCCGCCACCTTGCAGGCACTGCTGGCTGTCGCCGCATCAGGTCCGAAGAAGGACGCGTCGGCCAGCCAAGCGGCCGCAAACCCCATGGCCGCCAAGGCTTCCGGCAAAGGTTTCGTCGCCGATTTCTTGAAGTCTCACTTCGCCGAACAAGGTCAGTCGGTCGCGGTAGCGGATACAGCCGCTATGGTCGCGGAGTTGTTCGACTTCATCCTCGACCGCCTGCGCGGCTACTACGCCGACAAAGGCGTGCCGGCGACGCAGTTCAACGCAGTGGCTGCGTTGTTCTCGGTCGCGGCTGAAGCCGCTCCTACAGGTGGCACCGCGGGCACTGCAGGAGCAACCGCGACCGCCGCGCTTGGTTCGCTGTACGACTTCGACCGCCGCATCGACGCGATCGGCACCTTCGCCGCCTTGCCGGAGGCCGAGGCGCTGGCCGCGGCCAACAAGCGCATCCGCAACATCCTGCGCAAGGCCGAGGGCGAGATTCCGGCGCAGGTCGACGTCGGCCTGCTGCGCGAGCCGGCCGAGCGCGCGCTGGCCGAGGCGGTGGAAGCGGCGATCGTGGAAACCGACGGCGCGTTGCGCCAGCACGACTACGTCACCGTACTGAACTTCCTGGCGCGGCTGCGTCCGCAGGTGGACGCGTTCTTCGACGGGGTGATGGTCAACGCTGACGACCCGGCGCTGCGCCGCAACCGCCTGGCCCTGCTCAAGCGCCTGGGCGACCGCCTCGGCAGCGTCGCTGCGATCGAACACCTGTCAGCGTAAGCAGCAGAAGCGTCGAACCAGAGACGGGCCGCCTCGCGCGGCCCGTTCTCGTTTCATGGAGATGGCTGCCGCCGCGATGCGCGGCGCAACTGGCTTCGGCACACCGCGATGCGTCGGGACTGAAGTCCCTCCCACAGTGCATTGGCTGTGTGCTCCGCAAGCCTCGGTAGGAGCCGCGCGTGTTTCTGCCGCGGCGAAAGAAACCAGCAATCACACCGCAGAGAACGCGCCTAGCCGGAAGCCTCCAACCCTGCACACAAGGGACAGTGTGCGAGCGCCCGCAATCAAGCCCCTCTCCCTCCGGGAGAGGGGTTGGGGTGAGGATACGGCGCGCAGCGACCCGCGGAGTGTGGGCACACGAGGCTTCGCCCGGACCCTCATCCGCCCCTCCGGGGCACCTTCTCCCAAGGGGAGAAGGAACAGCCGACTAGCCCCTCTCCCTCCGGGAGAGGGGTTGGGGTGAGGGTACGGCGCGAAGCGACCCGCGGAGTGCGGGTGCACGAGGCTTCGCCCGTACCCTCATCCGCCTCTTCGGGGCACCTTCCCCCAAAAAGGGGGCCGTGGTCCCGCAGGGAGAAGGGAAAAGCTGCACTACAGGCATTACGAAACGAATGCCTCACCATCCGCAGCACAACGCACGACCAGCGCTGCCAATCCCCGGCTTTTCAGCAGCCGAATGGCTGATCATCCCCAATCCCGATTCCCCAATCCCCGCTTCTAATCAAACAACGCCTGGATCGCCGCCAACCCCGCATTCGCGCGTTCCTTCTTGCGTGCCGCGTCGGCCACCGGGTCGGCGCCATCGCGCTGCATTTCCTCGGCCGGGATCTCGTCGAAGAAGCGGCTGGGCTTGAGCCGGATGTGCTCGCCGAACTTGCGGGTGAGCTTGCTGTAGCTCATCCACAGCTGCTCCTTGGCGCGGGTGATGCCCACGTACAGCAGACGCCGCTCTTCCTGCAGGTTGCCCTCTTCCAGGCTGACCTCGTGCGGCAGCACGCCGTCCTCGCAGCCAACGATGAACACGTAGCGGAACTCCAGGCCCTTGGACGCGTGCATGGTCATCATCCGCACCTGGTTGCCGCCGTCGTCCTTGTCGTTGCGCGACAGCAGCGCCAATTGCGCGGCCAGGTCGCCGACGGTGGCGCCACGCGGGCCGCCTTCGAACCACTTGGCCAGTTCCTCCAGGTTGCCGCGGCGGCGCTGGAAGCTCGCTTCGTCCTTGCACTGGCTGCGCAGCTCGCGGATCAACCCCGACTGCTCGGCGAGCTGGCGCACCACGTCGGCCGAGGACAACGTGGTCGAGGCCGTGCGCAGTTCGTGCAGGATGTCGACGAAGTCGCTCAGGCCGTTGGCCGCGCGCGGCGGCAACTGCTGCAGCGCACCCACCGACTCGGCCGCGCGCGACATCGGCAGGTGCTTGGCCGAGGCCAGTTCGGCCAGCTTGGCCAGCGAGGTCGCGCCGACCTCGCGCTTGGGCGCCTGCACCGCGCGCAGGAACGCCGCATCGTCGTCGGGATTGACCAGCAGGCGCAGCCAGGACAGCACGTCCTTGACCTCCTGCCGCTCCAGGAACGCGGTGCCGCCGGTGATGTGGTACGGCACGCTGGCCATCTGCAGCGCCTTCTCCAGCGGCCGCGACTGGAAGTTGCCGCGGAACAGGATGCAGAAGTCGCTCCACGGCACCTGCTTGGCAGTGCCCAGGTAGGCGATCTCGGCGGCCACCTTCTCCGCCTCGTGCTCGCTGTCGCGACACTCCCACACGCGGATGCGCTCGCCGTCGGCCTGGTCGCTCCACAGCGTCTTCAGGTGCTCGTGCGGGTTGTGCGCGATCAAGGCGTTGGCCGCGCGCAGCACGCGGTTGGAGCAGCGGTAGTTCTGCTCCAGCTTGATGATCTGCAGGGCCGGGTAGTCGCGGCCCATCTGCATCAGGTTTTCCGGGTTGGCGCCGCGCCAGGCGTAGATGCTCTGGTCGTCGTCGCCCACGCAGGTGAAGTTGCCGCGCGGGCCGGCCAGCATCTTCAACAGCCGGTACTGCGCGTCGTTGGTGTCCTGGCTTTCGTCCACCAGCAGGTAGCCGATGCGTTCGCGCCAGGCCATCACGATGTCCTCGTTCTCCTCCAGCACCTGCACCGGCAGGCGGATCAGGTCGTCGAAGTCCACCGCGTTGAAGGTGCTCAACCGCGCCTGGTAGCGCTCGTACAGGCTGGCCGCTTCCTGCTCGCGGTTGCTGCGCGCCGCCGCCATCGCCTGTTCCGGCGACAGCCCGGCGTTCTTGGCGCGCGAGATCAGGTTCTTGGCGTCCTCGATGGCATCGGGCTTGGCGCCGGGCATCAGGTCCTTGATCTGCGCGGCGGCATCGTCGGCGTCGAAGATCGAGAAGCCGCGCTTCAACCCCACCGCGGCGTGTTCGATCTGCAGGAACTTCAGCCCCAGGGCGTGGAAGGTGCAGATGGTCAGGCCGTCGGCGGCTTCGCTGCGGATGCGCTTGGCCACGCGCTCGCGCATTTCCTTGGCCGACTTATTGGTGAAGGTGATCGCGGCGATGCGCTTGGCCGGGTAGCGGCCGCTGGCGATCAGGTGCGCGATCTTTTCCACGATCACGCGGGTCTTGCCGCTGCCGGCGCCGGCCAGCACCAGCAACGGACCCTCGCAATGCAGGACCGCGGCGCGTTGGGGAGGATTGAGACCGTGCATGAAGACTTCCCTTGGCCGTGCATTGTACCGGGCGCCGGCCGGCGGTTCAGCGCCGCCTGTCCGCCGCCCCTGAACCGGTTCGTGGACCGGTCTGGCGGCGCCAGCGCGCACGGCCGCCGCGCTAGAATCGGCGGCATGGCGAAACTGTATTTCTACTATTCGGCGATGAACGCCGGCAAGACCACCACGCTGCTGCAGTCGGCGCACAACTACCGCGAGCGCGGCATGCGCACGGCGATCCTGACGCCACGGCTGGACCACCGCGCCGGCAGCGGCGTGGTCGCTTCGCGCATCGGCCTGCGCGCCGACGGCATGGGCTTCGGCGCCGAGACCGATCTGCTGGCGACGATCGACGCCGACATCGCCAGCCACGGGCCGCTGCATTGCGTGCTGGTGGACGAAGCCCAGTTCCTCAGCCGCGCGCAGGTCTGGCAGCTCAGCGAAGTGGTCGACCGGCTGCGCATCCCGGTGCTGTGCTACGGCCTGCGCACCGATTTCCGCGGCGAGCTGTTCGAGGGCAGCCAGTACCTGCTGGCCTGGGCCGACGAACTGCAGGAGATCAAGACCATCTGCCACACCGGCAGCAAGGCGACGATGACCGTGCGCGTGGACGAGAACGGCCATGCGGTACAGGACGGCCCGCAGGTGGAGATCGGCGGCAACGAGCGCTACGTGTCGGTCAGCCGCCCCGAGTTCAAGAAGATCATGCGCGGCGAAGGGCGCATCGATCCGCTGCAGATCGCGCTGCCGCTGTAACCCGACTGCATCAGTCGACGCACCGCGCTGGTGCGTCGCATCGAAACGCGATGAACCGCGGCTGACGATTTCCGCGCCGGCGCCGGCGCCCGCGCCTATGCCATCAGTCTATGGAGACAGCTTCGGCGGCAGGCCTAGAATCGCGCCGATCGCACTCATGGGATGAGGAACATGTTTTCGTTGAAAGGACTTTTCGCCGGCGGCGGCACTGCATTGGCCTGTGCCCTGCTGCTTGCCCTGCCCGGCCCCGCCGCTGCGGCCCCGGGCGACCACACCTTCCAGGACATCCCGGCGCAGGTCCTGACCGACGGCTTCCTCGAAGCGCACCTGGACCTGTTCTATCGCCGTGCCGGCATCCGTGCGGACAAGAAGGGCGAGTACGCCGAGGCCAGGAAGCAGTACCAGCTGGCCGCGCGCTATGCCGACAAGCCGTCGCAGGCGCGGCTGGGCGAGATGTACTGGGAAGGCCAGGGCGGCGCCGTCGACCACACGATGGGCTTTCTGTGGATGGCGCTGGCCGCCGAGCGCGGCTACGACCAGTTCGGCGCGCGCAAGATGGAGTACTGGAATCAGCTGACCCCGGACGAGCGCAAGCGCGCGGCCAAGCTCGACAAGTCGATGCTCGCCGACTACGGCGACCAAGTCGCCAAGCCGCGCCAGGAGGCAGTGCTGCGGCGCGAAGCGATGCGCAGCACCGGCGGCCTGCTCGGCCACTCCGGTGCAGCCGGTCCGCTGTCGATCAACGGCCCACGCGGCGGCAGCATCGATCCGGAAGTGTTCTACGCCAAGCAGTTCTGGGAACCGAGCGCGTACTGGAAGCTGCAGGACCAGGTGTGGGACGGCCGCACGCCGGGCCGGGTCGACATCGGCGATGTCGAGGACATCAGCACGCAAGCCACGCCCCCGCCGCCGCAGGAGCCGGCCAAGCACTGAGTGCGAGCCTCGCGCGTGTCGCGCGAGGTGAAGCGTGTCGCGACTGAAATCCCTCCCACACTGTCTCCAGCTTGGTCCGCTGCCTGCTGTTGAGTCCCTCTCTCTCCGGGAGAGGGGTTGGGATGAGGGGACGACGCGCAGCGACGCGCGAAGTAAGCCCCAGCGCCGTGCAGACAGAGACGGGCCGCATCGCGGCCCGTTCTCGTTTGCGAGTGAAACTTCTGCCGCGGGTACGCAGCGCAAGCGGCTTCATCACGCAGCAATGCGTCGGGACTGAAGTCCCTCCCACAAGCGACGTCGTGTGTCGTCCTGCTTGCTGGCACGGCTGCGCGTTTTCCCGCGACCGATGCTCGCGACCGAGTGCAACCTCCCTTGTGGGAGGGACTTCAGTCCCGACGAGCGAAGCGCGACGACATCGCCTCACCGCGCCTGCGCCGGCACGTCCGGATGAGCGCGCCACGTGCCGATGCCAAGCATCGACACCACGTGCGCATGCGTGCTCAGTACAGCTTGCGCTCGGCCGCCGGCGGCGGCGTCCACTGGTACAGCCAGGTCTCGGTGAGCGGGCGCTCGCCGCTGCGCAGGTACAGGCGGATATCGATCTGCTCGGTGCCGTCGTCCGGCGGCACCACGTCGAACATGGCGCGGTAGCCGGAAATCTCGTGCAACGGACGCGCCGAGACGATCTCGGTACGGCCGCGGTTGAGCTGCAGCACCACCTCGACCTTCGCGTCCTTCTCCTTGCCCAGCTTGGCTAGTTCGCCGCCGGCAAAATCCACTGCGAAGCGCCACGAGAAATAATGCCGCTTCTGCCCGACCACGCCGCCCAGGCCGGTACGGGTGGCCACGCAATGCGCCAGCGGCGAGGACGCCGGCGGCTGTGCGCCCCAGTACAGGCGGTAGCCGAACAGCAGTTCCTGGCCGGGCTGCGGCTTGTCCTGCGGGTTCCAGAACGCGACGATGTTGTCGAAGGTCTCGTCGACGGTCGGGATCTCCACCAGTTGCACCGAGCCCTTGCCCCAGCCCTGCTTCGGCTCCACCCACAGGCACGGGCGCTTCTCGTAGAACACGCCGTCGTCCTGGTAATGATCGAAGTTGCGGTCGCGCTGCAGCAGGCCGAAACCGCGCGGGTTCTCGTCGACGAACATGTTGAAGCGCAGGTGCGGCGGATTGCACAGCGGCCGCCAGATCCACTCGCCGCCGCCGGTCCACATCGCCAGGCCGTCGGTGTCGTGGATCTCCGGGCGCCAGTCCCAATCCATGCGGCGGTCGTTCTCGCCGACCTGGTACATGCTGGTGCATGGCCCCAGGCCCAGGCGCTCGATGGTCTTGCGCGGATACAGCGCGCTGTCGATGTCCATCAGCAGCACATCGCCGTTGGTGATCGCGAAGCGGTAGGCGCCGGCCACGCTGGGCGAATCCAGCAGCGCGTACACCACCACCGTGTCCGAGCCGGCCTTGGGCTGCTCCAGCCAGTAGGCGATGAAGTCCGGGAATTCCTCCGGCCCGCCGGTGCCGGTATCGATCGCCAGCCCGCGCGCCGACTGGCCGTACTGGCCCTCCTTGCCGACCGCACGGAAATAGCTGGCGCCGAGGAACGCGGCGAAGTCGCGCTCGGTGTCCTGCTTGGTGTTGAGGCGGAAGCCGGCGAAGCCCAGTTCCTTCGGCAACGACTTGCCCTTCAGCCCGCTGCTGCCGTAATCGAACGCCGCGCTGTCGTAGGCCAGTTCCTGCGCCTGCCCGTCGACCAGGTCGAACATGTGCACCGGCGTCTTGAAGTACAGGCCCAGGTGGAAGAACTTGGCCTGGAACTTCGGGCCCTGCTCGGCCGCCCACAGCGCGTGGTCCTGGCGGTAGCGGATCGACTGGTACTGGTCCCAGGTCAAGCCTTCCACCGGCGCCGGCAGCACCCGCTTGTGGCTCTGATACGGCGCATCGGCCATGGCCCGCGCGTGGCCCTTGAGCCAGGCGTAGTCGAACGGCTGCGGCTTGCCCAGGCGGCGCAGGCCCACCGCGGGGGCCGCCTGGCCGAGCATCGGCATCGCCGGCAAGCCCATGGCGGCGAAGGCGGCGGCGGCGTTCTTGAGGAAATCGCGTCGTTGCATGGCCGGGATCGAAACGGAAAAGGACGCCCATCATAGACAAGCGGCGCAGAAGGTGGCGTTGAGGGTGTCCATGGGAGTGCGCCCCTGGCGCAGAGGTGCAGGAGATGGCGGGCGAGCACGGGCGCCACGGTTGTGCGGCCCGACCACCTCCGCGTCGGCCATGCCCGAGCAGGCAAGACCTCTTCAGAAGCCTCTAACGACACGATAAGGCCCACTGAAAGTCCACTGACAGGAGCGCTTGAGCCGACGCGTTACCGGTAGGGCCCGTCGCGGCGAAGTCGCTCTTGCGGTGGCGACGGCCTGTCTCGCCGAGCCGCTGCAGGAACGCGGTGTTGGCATTGTCGCTGCGGGCGCCGCGCCGCCTGCGTCAGGTGCGCGCAGCGCCGATCGCGTGCGTCGCTCAGCGCTGGCAGTGACCGCACCAGACGCTGGCGCGCTGGCCGATGCTGGCATGGCGCAGCGTGCGCCCGCAGCGCTTGCAGGCCTCGCCCTCGCGGCCGTAGACCGACAGCTCTTGCTCGAAGTAGCCCGGCACCCCGTCCGGGCTGATGAAGTCGCGCAGGGTCGTGCCGCCGCGCTGGATCGCATAGCCCAGGATCGCCTTGGCCGCCTCGGCCAGGCGCGCATAGCGCGCACGCGAGACCTCGCCAGCCTCGCGCAGCGGACTGATGCCGGCCTGGAACAGGCTCTCGGCGGCGTAGATGTTGCCCACCCCGACCACGATGCGCTGGTCCATCAGGAAGGTCTTCACCGGCGCGGTGCGGCCACGGCTGAGCCGGAACAGATGATCGCCGTCGAACGCCTCCGACAGCGGCTCCGGCCCCAGCTCGGCAAGCAGCGGATGGGTCTCGCCCGGTGCCTGCCACAGCAGGCAACCGAACCGGCGCGGATCGTTGAAGCGCAGCACCCGTCCGTCTTCGAGGCTGATGTCGACGTGATCGTGCGCCCGCGGCGGCGTATCGCCGGGCAGCACGCGCAGGCTGCCGGACATGCCCAGATGCAGCAGCGCACTGCCGACCGCGGTATCCAGCAACAAGTACTTCGCGCGCCGACGAATGCCGTCGATACGCTGCCCCGGCAAGTGCTCCGCCACCTCTGGCGGAATCGGCCAGCGCAGATCCGGCCGCCGCAGGATCACCCCATGGATGCGCCGCCCCGACAGATGCGGCTCCAGGCCACGCCGGGTGGTTTCGACTTCGGGGAGTTCGGGCATGGGTTTACAGCGTGATCAGGGAGCGGGTGACGTCGAACTCTAGCATCCCATTTCACACCCAGAAGCCGTGAATGGCAGCGCTGGGCGATGTGGGCGGCGACCGCAAACCGTTTAGCCCTGACGGCTGCGCCTTCAAGTTGAGTCGCCATGGCCACACGCAACGGTCACCACGACACCCGCGGTTGACAATTTTATCTGTGATAGGTATCCATTTCGCGAGCAGGACGCAGGTCGCCGTGGTGCGGCGTTGAAACGGGAAGGGAGCAATCCACTCGGCGGGTGACCTGCTGCTCCAGTAGTGACATTGGCCGCGCACGGAAGCGTGCGCGAAAGAAGTTGCACGTTGCCATGCGCAAGTGCCACCTCATTTAGGGATAAGAAATGCGCCAGAAAGGAAGCTGTCATGCTAAAGCCACCGTCAAAGGACGGCAGAAGTGGCTACCGCGCCTTTGCTTGCTCTTGCCGTTGGCGGCAATGCTGATCAATGTGGTGGAGGCGGAGGAAACCAAGCGGACATGGACGTTGGTCGATTCCGAGGGGGCAAGCCATGGCCAGTACACGACACAAGAGCAGGCTGCGGCCGCCATCACGGAGTTGCCGCCCCCCAATGCATATGTTCCCGAATTCTACAAATACGCCGATCAGATAAGGAGCCAAGAAATCCTCGAGAACGGCGACGTCAAAATCACATACTGGAACGGTAAGGAGTTACCAACGGATCCAGAATGGATGTATGTCGGTGATCAAGATTACTCCACTGAAGAGGAAGCGATAAGGTCGCTTGAACAAATAGCAAACGAAAGTAACAGTCCTTGTCCAGCGACGGCGAAAATCACACTGTTGGGAAACTGGCAGGACAGCCGCACCGATGGCAACGATGGTGGCGAGTGGGGAGAGAAGGCCTACAGGCTCGACTATAACTATCTGGGGGCCGACGAGTGCGTGCCTAAAAGTGAGGAGATGGAGCTTGCTCGCCATCGCAGGACCGAGTGCCCGGTTGAAAAGCTGATGTCCTGGCGCGACAAGTATCAGGCGTGCGTCAACGAATATGCGGTCGCTTTCGTCGTCACCAAAACCCTTGAGCGCGGTTGCGGCTACGAAGGAAATCCGTGCGATACCAAGACAGGCGACAAATATGAAATTGCTTCGGATTTCGATCTTGGCTGGATTGCACTCGAACGGCACTACCACTCCGGCATCTCGAATGACACTGGTGGCTTCGGCTATGGCTGGACACATTCGCATGCCATCAGGCTTACCATTGGCGACGCCAGCATCGGCTTGATCGATGGTGGCGGCTTCCACACTCGGTACCACCGCGTCGGCGATGCATATTTCGCTTCGGACAGTAGTGGCGACCGGCTTATCGCCAACGGCACATTGTGGAAGCTTTACCGCAAAGATGCCGTGCTTATCTTCGATGCCGATGGCAAGCTTCTTGAACGGGAAAGCCGGGACGGTACATTCCTGCACTACGACTATGACGATCTGGGTCGCTTGACCACGATCATACATAGCAGTGGTCGTACGCTCGATTTTCACTACCTGTCAGCGACAAGTGGGGCGTTGATCGGAGCGATCACTACATCCGGCATTCCACTGGTTACTTATACGTATACTCAACGTGGCCAAGTGGACACCGCCACATACCCAGACGGGACCCAAAAGCTATACCACTATGAGGACCCCCGATTTCCTGGAAATCTGACCGGGTTTACTGGAGAAGACGGCCAGCGCTTCAGCACCTTCGCCTACGACGACGTTGGCCGTGCGATCTCCAGCCAGCACGCAGGTGGCATCGATGGCATCACCCTGGCGTACTCGGCGGCTGGCACTCGTGTCACCGATACGCTGGGCGATGTCAACGATTACACGATGACCGAGGCGGGTGGTGCCTCGCCCAAGGTCGCCGCCGTCGCCAGGACCGACGGGACGCTGCAGTACAGCTACAACGACCAGTCCAGCGACTTTCGCCGCCGGCTGAGCAGCGTCACTGATCGGCGTGGTATCCAAACCCAGCACAGCTACGCCGAAGCGACCGAGAATGGTGTTGCGGTAAACATCCATACCGTCCGCGAAGCGGTCGGGCAACCACAGGAGCGCACCACGACCACGCGTACCGCGGCTGACAGCAATCGCCTGCTGTCGGTGCAGACCGGCGGGCGCACTGTGTCCTACAGCTACAACGATCGCCTGCAACCGGTGCAGATGACCAGCACAGATACGGCTACCGGCAAGCAACGCACGCTGACCTACAGCTACTGCGAAGCGGCGGACGTGGCGGCGACCGACAGCACCTGCCCGATCCTGGGCCTACCCAAGACGGTCGATGGCTCACGCACCGACGTCAACGACATCACCCGCTTTACCTACTACCCCACCGACGACAGCACCTGCGCCATGTCCCCGACCACCTGCCAGCATCGCAAGGGCGACCTGTGGAAGGTGACCAACGCGCTCGGCCAGGTCACCGAGTACCTGACTTACGACGGTGCCGGCCGCGTGTTGTCGGCGAAGGACGCCAACGGCGTGGTCATCGACTACACCTATCACCCTCGTGGCTGGCTGACCGCCAGCAAGGTGCGCGGGTCCGACGACAGCAGCGACAGCGACGATCGCATCACCGCGATCGACTACTGGCCGACCGGCCTGGTCAAGCAGGTGACGCAGCCCGATGGCGCATTCACCCGCTTCACCTACGATGCCGCGCACCGGCTGACCGATATCGCCGACAACGCCGGCGACACCATCCACTACACGCTGGACAACGCCGGCAACCGATCCAAGGAAGACACCAAGGACGCGTCGGGCACGCTCAAGCGCACGCTCTCGCGGGTATACAACCAGCTCGGCCAACTGGCGACACAGGCCACTGCGCAGGGCGATCCGACCGACTTCGGCTATGACGGCAACGGCAACACCAAGACCGTCACCGATGCGCTGGGTCATGCCACCCAGAACGATTACGACCCGCTCAATCGCCTGGCGCGTACGCTGCAGGACGTGGGGGGCATCGCCGCCGAAACCAAGTTCGGCTACGACGCGCTGGACAACCTGACCAAGGTCACGGATCCCAAGGGCCTGGACACCACCTACGCCTACAACGGCCTGGGTGACCTGAGCAAGCTCACCAGCCCGGACACCGGCAGCACGACTTACACCTACGACAGCGCCGGCAACCGCGCCACCCAGACCGACGCGCGCAACATCAAGACCAGCTACGGCTACGACGCGCTGAACCGGCTGACCCAGGTCGCCTATCCGACCACCAGCCTCAACGTCAGCTACACCTATGACGTCAGCCAGAGCACCTGCGCCAGCGGCGAGGCCTACGGCATCGGCCGCCTGACCCGAATGCAGGATGGCAGCGGTAGCACCGACTACTGCTACGACCGCTTCGGCGATCTGGTCCGCAAGGTGCAGACCACCAACGGCAAGGTGTTCGTCGTCCGCTACGCGTACACCAAGGCCGGGCAACTGAGCCGCCTGACCTACCCGGACGGCGCAGTGGTGGACTACGTGCGCAACACCCAGGGCCAGACCACCGAGGTTGGGGTGACCCCGCCCGGCGGCACTCGCCAGGTACTGTTGAACCAGGCGACTTACTATCCGTTCGGCCCGGTCGCCGGCTGGACCTACGGCAATGGTCGTCCGATGCAGCGGGTGCTGGATCAGGACTACCACCCGCTGGCGGTCAACGACACCCGTAGCGATGGCTTGGCAATGGGCTTCGCCTTCGACCCGGTCGGCAACCTCAGCGCGCTGACCGCACCGG
The DNA here is from genome assembly GCF_014199855.1 of Xanthomonas sp. F1. Taxonomy (NCBI): domain Bacteria; kingdom Pseudomonadati; phylum Pseudomonadota; class Gammaproteobacteria; order Lysobacterales; family Lysobacteraceae; genus Xanthomonas; species Xanthomonas sp. F1. Next base: position 129,083 of record NZ_JACHOK010000008.1, read on the forward strand.
GCAACACCGCGCCGGTGATCAAACTGGACTACGACCCGCTGGGCCGGCTGACCGCGTTCAAGGACGGCCCGACCGATACGGTGATCGACGGCTACACCTACGACGCCACCGGCAACCGCCTCAGCGCCAAGGTCAATACCACCACGCAGACCTACAGCTATCCGACCACCAGCCACCGCCTGAGCAGCGTGGCCGGTACCGCACGTAGCTATGACGCGGCCGGCAACACCACGGCGATCGGTGGCACGGCCGTGCAGTACGTGTATGGCGCCAACGGCCGGCTATCCCAGGTCAATCGCAATGGCGCCAAGGTGGCGAACTACGCCTACAACGGCCGCGGCGAGCAAGTCCGGCGTGTGGGCAAGACCAATACCTACACCCTCTACGACGAGAGCGGCCACTGGCTGGGCGACTACGACAACAATGGTGCGGTCGTGCAGCAGGCGATCTGGCTGGACGACCTGCCGGTCGGCGTGCTGGCCAAAACCACGCTGCGCTACGTGCAGCCGGACCATCTCGGCACGCCGCGCGCGGTGATCGACCCGGTCCGCGACGTGGCGATCTGGCGCTGGGACCTGAAGGGTGAAGCGTTCGGCGCCACCGCGCCGGATCAGGATCCGGACAAGGACGGCGCCGTGTTTGTGTTCGACATGCGTTTCCCGGGTCAACGCTATGACGCACTGAGTGGACTCAATCAGAACTACTTCCGTGACTACGAGCCCGTGACCGGGCGGTATGTGCAGAGTGATCCGATTGGGTTCGCTGGTGGGATTTCGACTTTTTCCTTTGTTGAATCTTCTCCGCTCAATAGCTTTGATCTTCAGGGACTGCGCAAGTGGGATTTTGATGGTCCGGGAGACACGTCAATGTGTAGTTACCATGAATCACTTTACAAAAAAACGAGGTCACTTTATTACAAGCGCGCCTTTGAAACATGCAAAGGAAATAATAGCCTCATCAACTCCGCGATAAGGTCCGGAATAGTTCACGCGTGGGCGTCAAATAGAAGTTCAGATTCAGAAAGTGTCATTCTAGCGAAAATTAGAAATGGTCTTGTTCGAGAGGATAGACGCTATTCGGTTAGAGACGAACAAGGACGCGTTGTCAGAGAGCCATATGGAAACTTAATCGACGATTATCACTACAAGGTTTTCCAAGAGGCAGGAATAAGTCCTTTGTTTTATGGAGGATCGTTGTGGCCTAGAGGGGTGTATCCTAATTACGTCCCGCAGGTCGGGGATGGATCCGAAGGGATCATACAATCATTACTTGGAAAGACACCCATTGGGGCAAGTCGTGACAACGATTGCGACGCAGGATGGTAGACGATGAAGATTATTAAATGGGTCGTGGTTATTTTATCTTTTTTTGTTTTTTCTGTTATTTCATTAAATACTTTTTTTGCTAACAAACACTTGATTCGCGACTATTCCGCAGGGGACTATCTCCGCTATTTAATTTTCTTCCCTGGAATAACGCTCTGCTTGTATCTGGCTTTTTCACTCCATAAAGCACGGACATGGTCCGAATTTTTCATTGCCGTCTTCCTTTGCCTACCGGCACTGATTGCGGTGCACTTCGTCGTGTCGGTAATGAATGCACATACGGGCGGCACATATTGGTGGTGGCAGGTATTGGAGATCGTGGTGACTTATGTGGCCTGGTCGCGAACAGGAAAGCGCTGGCCCAAACCGCTGCTATCTGATGGAACGGAGCGCCCCACAAACGGAATCTCGTAGAGAACTTCGCCTAGCAACACGTATGCTTCGGCCAATCACTGCAGCCATAGGCTTCATCCGGTTACGTGCTCCCTCGGCGACTGTGAGCATAGGGAAAATGGCTGTCATCGATTTCATTTGCTGTGGTTGCGCTATTCCCAGCACACCAAAGCATCAACACGCCACGTTTTAGATTTTTCTAAAGCCAGACAGTAGAGACAAAAGATCGCGGTTACGTCGGATCCTTGCTCACTGCGGCGGCGCCGCCAGTTCCCGCGCGCTGAGGTAGCCATCGCCGTTGGTGTCCTGCTTGCGGAAGCGGGCGGTCAGGGTGGCGAGGTGCTGTGCGCGGGTGATCGGCGGGCCGCGGCCGCCGGGCAGTTCGGCGGGGCTGAGCACGCCGTCGTGGTCGCGGTCGCGCGCGTCGAAGGCGTAGCTCATCCAGGCCAGGTATTCGTCCAGGCTGACGCGGCCGTCGCCGTCGCGGTCCATGCGCTGCAGGTAGCTGGTGGTGCTGTCGACTGCCTGCGCTTGGGCGCTGACGATGCCACCGGCAAAGAGAACGCAGGCGATGCCCAGCGTCAGCCCGGCCAGTAACGACGAACGCCGCGCAAGGCGGCGTTCGTGCGGCGAGGTACGCGATGCGCCGGGGCTCATGCCAGGGCGTAGCCCTTCAGGCGCGCGGCGTAGGCCTGCAGCGCGGCGATGCCGCTGGCTTCGGCGTCGTGGCACCAGGCCTGCAGGTGCTTGAGGCGTTCGCTGGCGTCATGGGTGCGCGCTTCGAGCAGGGCCGCCAGGCGCGCGCGGTGCTCGACCAGCGTGCGCATGCGCGGGCGCTGCGCCACCCAGTGTTGCAGTTGTTCGCGGGCGTCGGGCTTGAGCCAGCGGCCGTCGTCGACCAGGCCCTTGCGCAGGCGCCGCGGCAGCAGCTTGCGCAGCTTGGCGCCGGCCTGCGCGGCTTCTTCCTTCAGCGCGGGCTTGAACACGTTGCGCTGGTAGTCGGTCATCGCCTGGAAGCGATGCGACAGCAGCGCACGCAGGGTATCGGCGTCGGGCACGGCGATGTTCGGGCGCACGTCCAGGGTCGGCGCCACGCGCAGGATCTTGGCCAGGCGCAGGGCGGCCAGCGCACGGATCGCGATCCAGCCGATGTCCAGTTCCCAGCGGCGCATCGAGAAGCGCGCCGAACTCGGGAAGGCATGGTGGTTGTTGTGCAGCTCTTCGCCGCCGATCCACAGCGCCCACGGGGTCAGATTGGTCGAGGTGTCGGCGGACTCGAAGTTGCGGTAGCCCCACCAGTGGCCCAGGCCGTTGATCACGCCGGCGGCCCAGAACGGGATCCACGCCATCTGCAGGGCCCACAGCGCGATACCGGGCAGGCCGAACAGCGCGAAGTTGACCACGAACAGCGCCACCGGGCCCAGGTTCGCGTACGGGGTATAGAGGTGCCGCTCGATCCAGTCGTCCGGCGCGCCCTTGCCGTACTGCTCGATGTCGCCACGCTGGGTGCGCGCTTCGCGGTACAGCTCCACGCCGCGCCAGAACACGCGGCTGATGCCCTTGGTCTGCGGGCTGTGCGGGTCCTCCTCGGTCTCCACCTTGGCGTGGTGCTTGCGATGGATCGCCACCCATTCCTTGGTGATCATCGAGGTGGTGAACCAGGTCCAGAAGCGGAAGAAGTGCGACAGCAGCGGATGGAAATCCACGCCGCGGTGCGCCTGGCTGCGGTGCAGGTACAGCGTCACCGCGAAGATGGTGAGCTGAGTAAACAGCAGCAGCACGGCCAGCATGCCCCACCAGCCGACGCCGAGCAGGCCGTTGCCGAGGAAGTCGAGGATCGCGTCGAACATTGCCAGAAGCTCCAGAGCGTAGGACGGCGTGAGGGGATGACGACATGATGGGGGTTGCGCAGGCAAACTTCACCCGGCGCTCGCGTATGGTATTCAGCCGCCAAGCGCTTCCGATCACAGAACGGTGTCGGTTCCATGTCAGCCGCCTCTCCCCAAGCAACCCCCGTGCCAGCGGCCGCGCCGTTGATCGAACTCGACCGCGCCAGCGTGGTCCGCGGCCAGGTCCGCGTGCTGCATGCGCTGAGCCTGCGCATCGCGCTCGGCCAGCACACCGCCATCCTCGGCCCGAACGGCTGCGGCAAATCCTCGTTCATCAAGCTCATCACCCGCGAACTGTATCCGCTGGCCCGCGCCGGCGAGGAACCGGCGGTACGGGTACTCGGCCAGAGCCGCTGGCAGGTGGACCGGTTGCGCAGCCAGTTGGGCATCGTCACCGGCGATCTCAGCGTGAACCTCGCCGACATGCCCGGGCTGGACGTGGAAAGCGCGGTGCTGTCCGGATTCTTCGCCAGCTATGTGGTGCCGCCGCACCGCGAGGTGACCGACGCGATGCGCGAACGCGCACGCGAGGCCCTGCAGGCGGCGCATGCGCTGCCGCTGTTGCGACGCCCCTACGCCGAGCTGTCGGCCGGCGAGACCCGCCGCGTGCTGATCGCGCGCGCCCTGGTCAACCGGCCGCAGGCGTTGCTGCTGGACGAACCCAGCACCGGCCTGGACCTCGTCGCGCGCGAGCACCTGCTGGCGACGATGCGCGACCTCGCCCGCCAAGGCATCACCCTGGTGCTGGTCACCCACCACATCGAGGAGATCGTGCCGGAGATCGCGCGGGTGATCCTGTTGCGCGAGGGCCAGGTATACGCCGACGGCACGCGCGAGGACCTGCTGGCCGATGCGCCGCTGTCGGCGGTATTCGGCGGACCGGTGCGGGTGCAGCGCGATGGCGACAGCTATAGCGCGCGGGTCGTTGCGGAGGGCTGATCCCAGCTTGCCCGGCTCGGATGTTCGGGGGCTTGGGGCTTGCGGGCTGCGCGATGTCGCGGTTGATGCGGGAATTTCTGTAGGAGCGGCTTCAGCCGCGACAGGCATTCCCAGCAACGCCCGTCGCGGCTGAAGCCACTCCTACAGATGGCCTTTCGTCGTTGTTGGAGCCGCCCTGAAGCCGCTTCCACTCGCGGGACGTCCACCGTCGTGCCCTGATGCGCTCAGGCAGACGCCGCGCTTGCCCCCCGCGCCGGTGCGTCGGCTTCGAACGCAGCACGCGCATTGCGGATCTGCGCGTGGTGATCGGCAGCCCAGCGCACCAGCGGCGCCAGCACCACGCTCAGCGATTGGCCCAGCGCGGTCAGCCGATACTCCACACCTGGCGGCACGGTGGGCAGCACTTCGCGGGCGACCAGCCCCTCACGCTGCAGGTCGCGCAGGGTCTGGGTCAGCATGCGCTGTGAGATGTCCGGTACCGCGCGGCGCAGTTCGCCGAAGCGGTGCGGACGCTCGGCCAGCAGCATCACGAACAGGGTGCTCCACTTGTCGCCGATCTGCGCCAGCACGTCGCGCACCGGGCACTGGTCGATGGCCATGCCGGCGCGCTGGTAGTCCTGCAGCTGCTGGCTCAGCAGCGCGTCGCAAGCGGCGGCCGGCGGGACGACGCGATCCATGGTGGTTACCTCGAGGTAATCAGGGGCGGGAAAAGTGCCGTCTTTACAGCCCGGCCAAGGTCTCTAGGATAGACCAGGTTCCTTTTCCAGACCATGGCGTCCTGCGACGCCTCCCTTTCTCAGGAGACTGTCATGTCCGCATCTTCCGATTCCCTGCTCGTCACCGGCGCCGGCGGCCAGTTCGGCCAGCGCGTGCTCGCGCATCTGCTCGACACCCTCAAGGTGGCGCCGTCGCGCGTGGTGGCGATGACCCGCCAGCCCGACCGCCTGGCCGCCTGGGCCGCGCGCGGCGTGGACGTGCGCCACGGCGATTTCGACGACGCCACGTCGCTCGACATCGCATTCCGCGGCGCCGGCCGCGTGCTGCTGATCAGCACCGACGCGCTGGACCGCCCCGGCCACCGCCTGCAGCAGCACCAGGCCGCGATCGCCGCAGCCGAGCGTGCTGGCGCCGGCCACCTGGTCTACACCTCCTGCCCAGAACCGCACGACTCGCCGCTGCTGCTGGCCGCCGACCACGCCGGCACCGAGGACAGCCTGGCCGCCAGCGCCCTGCCCGCCTGGACCGTGCTGCGCAACCACTGGTACTTCGAAAACCTGTTCATGAGCCTGCCGCCGGTGCTGGCCTCGGGCCACTGGTACAGCGCGGCCGGCGACGGCGGCATCGCCCATATCGCGCGCGACGACCTGGCCCGCGCCGCCGCGGTCGCCCTGGCCAGCGGCGATGGCAAGCGCACGCTCACCCTCAGCGGCGCGCGCGCCTACACCACCGCCGAGATCGCCGCGCTGGTCGCGCAGGTGCTGGACGTGCAGATCCAGGTGGTGCCGGTGCCGGTGGAGGGCCTGGTGCAGGGCATGGTCGGCGCCGGCCTGCCCGAGCCGGTCGCGCGCATCTATGCCTCGTTCGACACCAACACCGCCGCCGGCCGCGTCGCCACCGTCACCGGCGACTACCAGGCGCTGACCGGACAGGCGCCGCTGCCGTTCGAACAGTGGCTGCAGGACCAGCGTGCGCAGCTGGCGGCGCTGAAGCCGTAAGCGCATTCGGCGGCGCGTGCGGTGCGCGCTACTTGCCGATGCAGAAGCTGGAGAAGATTCGCCCAAGCAGGTCGTCGGCGCTGAGCGTGCCGACGATCTCGCCCAGCGCGGCGTGGGCCAGGCGCAGTTCCTCGGCGGCCAGTTCCAGGCGCTCGTGCTGCAGTTCGGCCGCTGCCGCGTCGGCGTGGCTGGCGGCACGCTGCAGCGCATCGACGTGGCGGGCGCGCGCGGAGAACTCGCCGTCGCTGCCCTCGCCGGCCGCGGCGCCGGCGATCGCGCGCAAGTGCGCGTGCAACTGCTCAAGACCACTTCCGGTGGCGGCGGACACATAGACGCGCTCGGCGCTGGCCGCGGGCACGGCGGCGAGCAGATCGCTCTTGTTGTGGATCCACAGGCGCTGCGGCACGTCGGCGATGGCGTCGGCGATCGCGGCATGGCCGGCCTCGGCGTCGCGCGCGTCGAGCACGATCAGCGCAAGGTCGGCGCGCTGCAGTTCCTGGCGCGCGCGGCGCATGCCCTCGCGCTCGATCGCATCGCCGCCCTCGCGCAGGCCGGCGGTATCGACCAGGGTCAGTTCCACGCCGTCCAGGCGCACGGTCTCGTGCAAGGTGTCGCGGGTGGTGCCGGCGATGTCGGTGACGATGGCGCGGTCGCTGCCGGCCAGCGCATTGAGCAGGGAACTCTTGCCGGCGTTCGGCGGGCCGACCAGCACCGCGTGCAGGCCATCGCGCAGGCGTCGGCCGCGTTCGGCGTCGGCACGCAGCTGGGTCAGATCCGTGCGCGCCTGCGCCAGGCCAGCGCGGACCTGCGCACCGCCCAGCGTGTCCAGCGCCTCGTCGGCGAAATCGATCGCCGCTTCGATGTGGATGCGCAGGCGGATCAGCTGTTCGGCCAGGTCGTCGACCCGACGCGAGAACACCCCGTCCAGCGAACGGCGTGCCGCGCGTGCCGCACGCAGGTCGCCGGCGGCGATCAGGTCGGCGATTGCCTCGGCCTGGGCCAGGTCGAGCTTGCGGTTGAGGAAGGCGCGCTCGCTGAACTCGCCCGGGCGCGCCGGCCGCGCGCCGAGTTCGCAGCAGCGCGCCACCAGGTGCCGCAGCAGCACCGGGCTGCCATGCGCCTGCAGTTCCAGCACATCCTCGCCGGTGAAACTGCGCGGCCCCGGAAACCACAGCGCGATGCCGTCGTCCACGATCTCGCCGTGCGCGTCGCGAAAGCGCGCGTAGCGCGCGCTGCGTGGCATCAAGGTGCCCAGACCCAGTCCATCGGCGATGGCCGCGGCCGCCGGACCCGACACGCGGACCACGCCGACACCGCCCGCACCAGGAGCGGTGGCGATGGCGGCGATGGTGTCGATGGCAGAAGACGGCATGGCGGGGGCAGCAGGTCGATCGCGTGGTGGATTACAGCGTCTGCAATTGGCCGCGCACGTAAGCGGCCGACGCCCCGTTGGGTTGCAGTTCGAGGTACGTCTGGAAGGCGCGCTTGGCCTTGGCCGCATCGCCCAGCTGGCGGTAGGCGTCGCCCAGATTGACGTAGGCCACCGCACGGGAGGGATCGATCTTCAGCGTGTTCTCCAGCCAGCGCACGGCCTGCGCGTACTTGCCCTGGCGATAGTAGATGAAGCCCAGGTTGTTGGCTGCCAGCGCGAAGTCCGGGCGCAGCTTCAGCGCCTCGGTGAATTGCGCCTCGGCCTCTTCGTAGCGCTTCTCCTTGTACAGCTGCAGGCCGCGGTCGTTGGCGCGCTGCGCGCGCTGGCGATCGGACACCGGGCCGGCCGCCGCCGGCACCGCCAGCGGCCGTTCGCCGCCCTGCAGGTCCTTGACCACCACCGCCGGCTTGGACGCAGCGGGCGGCGCGGCGGCGCTGCTGGCGCCGGCAGTCGGCGTCGCGGTCGATGCCGGCGCGGCCGCATCGACGCGATCGTTCATCGCGATCGCCGCCGAGGACAGTTGCTGGGTGCTGGCGGTGAGGAATTCCTCGCCCTCCGGCACCTGCAGCACGAACTCGCCGCCCTGCGAACCGGGCAGGCTGCCGAACGCGGGCGTCTGCTGCGAGATGCTCGACACCGCCGGCGCCACGTAGGCGGCCAGCTCGGTGCCGGTGATCAGGCCGTCGCCGTTGAGATCGGCCTTGCCCGAGAGCGCCTGCAGCAGCACCCAGGTGAACACCGAATGGCCATTGGGACCACTGTCGGCGACCTGCTGGTCCGCACCGCCGGCGGTGAGCATCTGCCGGGCGATGCGCCGCGCGTTCTCGCGCAGGTAGGCGCTGGTGCCGCCGCCGCGGGTCAGGCCCAGGCCGCTGTAGCACGCGTCCATCACGAACAATACGTGCTTGGCTTCCAGGCTTTCGGCGATGTCCTGGATCTCGGTCATCGGAATCGCGTCGGTGGCGAACTGCGCCGGGTCAGAGTCGGCCGGGATGATGTAGCCCAGGTCGCGCCCGGAGGCGAGCTTGCGGGTCGCGCCGTGGCCGGCGAAGAACACGAACACGCGGTCGTTCTTGCCCACGCCGCCGTGCGCCAGGCGGTCGTGGAAGGCGGCCAGGATGTTGTTGCGGGTGGCCTCCTGGCTCTTCAGCACGATCACCTGCGAGGACGGGAAGCCGAAGCTGCCGGTCAGCGTCTGTGCGATGGCCTGCGCATCGTTGGCCGCGTACTGCAGTTTGGGCCAGTGCGCGTAGTCGTCGATGCCGATGACGATCGCCCAGGACTTGTCGTAGCCGCTGGTCACCGCCGGCGCGGCGGCGTTGCTGGCCGCGCGCGCAACGCTGAAGTCGCGCCCGTTCCAGGCGGCGAACTGGTAGCCGTCGGCGCTGAGCCGGTCCAGGATCTGCGGCAGCGCCTTGACCGTACGTTCGTGGATGTCATGGAACAACAGGATGCCGCGCTGCTCGCGGCCGACCTGCTCGAGCACGCGCTGCACGATGGATTCGGGCACCGGGTCGGCCCAGTCCAGCGAATCCACGTTCCACATCACCGACTTCAGGCCGGCCTCGCCGAGGATCTGCATGCCCTCGGCGTTGCGCGCGCCGTAGGGAAAGCGGAACAGCGGCGCACGCTTGGCGTCCACCGCGCGCAGCATGCGGTCGGTGTCGAGGATCTGGCTGCGCAGCGCGGCGCCGGTCTCCTTGGACAGTTGCGCATGGGTCAGGCTGTGATTGCCGACGGTGTAGCCCTGCTCCATCAGGCTGCGGCTGACGCTGGCCAGCGGCGACAGCTCGACCTTGCCGTCCGGCTCGAGCTTGCCCAGGTTGCGGCCGACTTCGAAGAACGTGGCCGGCACGTCGTAGCGCTTGAGGATGGCGACGATCTCGTCGGTGTATTCGCGATGCGGGCCGTCGTCGAAGCTCAGCACCACGGTCTTGGGCGGCAGGTCGCGGCCGAACACTTCGCGGTCGCTGTCCTGCATCGACATCGGGTACGGGTTGATCACGCCGTAGTCGCGCAGGATCGCCTCGCGCGTGTACAGCGTGCCCAAGTGGGCGACGTAGTCCTCCCACTTCTCGCGCTTCTGCACGATCGCGCGGGTACGGTCGAAGCGGCTGAAGATCGCGGTGATCTCGCGGTTGTAGGTGCGTTCGATCTCGTCGAGCGCTTCCAGGTCCTCGCCAATGCGCTGGTGCAGCTTGATCGCCGGCAGCGAGGAGTCCTTGCCGATGCGCACCTGCCAGTCGGCGAGAATCTCCCGGAACGCCAGGCGGTCGGCGTCGTACAGGTCCGGCGCCGATTCGACGTAGTCCAGCAGGCTGCCGACCGCGGCGAAACGCTGCGGGTCCGGCAGCGCCAGCAGCGCGTCGAACTGCCTGGCCAGCGTCTCGCGGCGCTCCAGGCCCTCGTGGAACAACTGCTGGCCGACGCTGCTGGAGGTCTGCCGCTCGGCCGGCGATTGCTTGGCCTCGTCGGCCAGCAACACGATGATCTTGCGCTGCGCCGCCAGCTGCGCCTGCAGGCCCTGCAGCAGCGTGGTCGCCTGGATCTGCAAGGCCGGAGAGCCGGGGATGGCGATCGCCGGCGCGGGTGACGCCGACTTGGCGCCAGTCGTTTCGTTGCCGGCGGGCGGGCGCTCGCAGGCGGCCAGGGCCAAGGCGAGCAGGCCGATCACGGCCACGGACGGCGACAACGGATGACGGCGCTTGCGCATGACCACGGACTCGCGAGCAAAACGATGCGGGAAACGCACACGCCGGCGCCTTCCCCGGCCACATGCGCAACGCCCGCCGGAGGGCGGGCGTTGTCGGATTTACTTCTTGGCCTTGGCCGGCGGTTTGCCGCTGCCGCTGCCGCCACCGCCGGCGGTGGCCGGTTCGCCATGGCGCTTGGTCATCCACCACTGCTGCAACAGGCCCAGCGAGCCATTGGTGACCCAGTACAGCACCAGGCCGGACGGCACGAAGGCCATCATCACGCCGAACACCAGCGGCATGAACTGCATCATCTTGGCCTGCACCGGATCCATGCCCGGCGACGGCGTCAGCTTCTGCGTCAGCCACATCACCGCCACATTGATCACCGGCAGGATGAAATAGGGATCGCGCGCGGTCAGGTCCTGGATCCAGGCGAACCACGGCGCCTGGCGCAGTTCCACCGACTCCACCAGCACCCAGTACAGCGCGAAGAAGATCGGCATCTGGATCAGCACCGGCAGGCAGCCGCCCATCGGATTGATCTTCTCCTTCTTGTACAGCTCCATCATCGCCGTCTGGAACTTCTGCTTGTCGTCGCCGTAGCGCTCCTTGAGCTGCTGGATGCGCGGCTGGAACTTGCGCATCTTGGCCATGCTCTTGTACTGCGCGGCCGACAGCGGATACAGGATCAGCTTCAGCAGCACCACCAGGCCGACGATCGACCAGCCCCAGTTGCCGAGCAGGCTGTGCAGATGGCTGAGGATCCAGAACAGGCCCTGGCCGAGCAGCGCCATCACCGAGAAACGGCTGTAGTCGACCACGCGGTCGAGGCCGCGCACGTTCTCCTTGGTGATCTGGCTGACCAGCTTCGGGCCAACCCACAGCCGCGCCTCGGTGCTGGCGCTGGCGCCCGGCGCCACGGTGAAGCCCGGGCCGCGCGCTTCGATCACATGCCGCGGGCCGTCATTGGACAGCACGTACAACGCCTGCTGGTCGGCCTGCGGAATCCAGCCGGTGAAGAAGTGGTGCTGCAGCAGCGCGATCCAGCCACCGGAGATGGTCTGGTTGAGCGGGCCGTCGTCCAGATAGTCCTTGAACGCACGACGCTGGTAGCCATCGGCCGGGCTGAACCAGGTGGCGCCATTGAAGCTGAAGGAGTCCGGGTTGGTCATGCCACGGCTGACGATGGTCGGCACCCGGCTCAGCTTGCGGAACACGTAACCCTGCCACGGCTTGCTGCCGTGGTTGACGACTTCGTCGTGCACCTGCACGGCGTAGTGGCCGCGCTGCAGGGTGTAGACGCGCCGGATCGTCACGCCGTCCGGGCCGTTCCACACGAACGGCACCTGCAGGCTGTCCTGGCCCTTGGCCAGCACGTAGGCCTTGCCCGGCTCCTCGGGGCGGAAGCCGCCCGGACCCGGCGACGGCGAATTGTGCTCGCCGACCCAGCCGCTGGTGGCGGTATACGGATGCGCCGCGTCCTCGGTCAGCAGCTGCACCGGTGGGCTGCCGGGCTGCTTGCTCTGCGGGAACAGCAACAGGTCGGCGTCGAACACGCTGCGGCCGTCCAGGGTCAGGCGCAGCACGTCGGTGGTGACGGTGACCCGCGGCGCGGCGCTGGCCGCGGCGGTCTCGGGCGTGGTGCTGGCCGGCGTGGTACCGGGCACCGTGGCCTGGGGCACGGCCGGCACATGCGTGGCGCCGGCGTCGGCGTCCTGCGCCGGCGGCACCGTGGTCGCCGCCGCGACCGTCGCCGCGTTGGCGTTCGGCGCGTGTTCCTTGTTCCACTCCATCCACAACAGCGCCGCGACCATCAGCCAGGCGAAAATCAGGAAAAGGCGGGTCTGGTTCATCGGACAGGCAAGCTCGGCTCAGCCAGAAGCGGGTTCTGACGTGGAAGTGGGGGAAGAAGGACGATCGGGCGGCGGCATTGTGCCGTCCGCGGCCGGGGCCGGCAATGCGCCGGCGCGACGCAGCAAGCGCAGATAGGCCTGACGCAGCTGTTCGCCACTGGCCTGGGCGGCGGCACTGCGCGCCACCACCACGTAATCGCCGGGCGCCAGCCACGGCAGCAGCTGCCGCGTGGCGTCACGCAGCACCCGCTTGATGCGATTGCGCACGACCGCGCGCTTGTCGACCTTGCGCGACACGGCCAAGCCGAGCCGCGCCGGATGCGCCGCGCTGCGCCAGTGCAGGCTCATCAGCGGCTCGGAACAGCGGCGCGCGGCGTCGAACACGACGCGGTATTCCGCAGACGTGCGAACCCGCGCAGAGCGAGGAAATCGCCTACGCGGGTCGGGAAGATTCACGGTCCGGATTGCAGGCGCCGCCTGGGGCGGCGAAGCAATCAAGCGCTCAGGCGCTTGCGGCCCTTGGCGCGGCGACGGGCCAGGATCTTGCGGCCGTCGGCGGTGGCCATACGGGCACGGAAACCGTGGTCGCGCTTGCGCTTGAGGTTGCTGGGCTGGAAGGTGCGCTTGGTGGCCATCGGGGCGCTCTGATCTGAATGGGGCGGAAAGAACCGGAAATTCTATAGGACCCCTCACACCGCGGTCAACTCCCTGTCGCGACGGGAACGCGGGATGGCAACGCCACGCCTGTGGATGGATCTGTGAATAGCCGTGGGAAAACCATTCCCGACCCTGCGCGCCGGTGGTAGTCTGATCCATCCGCTTTCCTCTCCCACCGGCCGAATGCGCCGCGCCCGAGCGCGCCCTTCATGCCCGGTCTATCGACGAATTTAGATCTGATGGATGCTTGGCCCCGTTGCCTGGAACGTCTGGAAGCCGAATTTCCAGCCGAGGACGTTCACACTTGGTTGAAACCGCTGCAAGCCGAACAGCGCCATGACAACAGCATGGTGCTGTACGCCCCGAACGCCTTCATCGTCGAGCAGGTGCGCGAGCGCTACCTGCCGCGCATTCGCGAACTGCTGACCTACTTCGTCGGCAGCGGCGAGGTGCTGCTGCAGGTCGGGTCGCGCCCGCGGGCGCCAGAACCGGCGGCGGCCCCGCCCAGTGAGACCGCCGCCGCACGCACGCCGGCGCCGCCGTTGCTGGAGCCGTTCGCCGGCAACCTCGATTCGCACTACACCTTCGCCAACTTCGTCGAAGGCCGCAGCAACCAGCTCGGCCTGGCCGCGGCGGTGCAGGCCGCGCAGAAGCCTGGCGACCGTGCGCACAACCCGCTGCTGCTGTACGGCGGCACCGGCCTGGGCAAGACCCACCTGATGTTCGCCGCCGGCAACGCCATGCGCGAGCAGAATCCGAACGCGCGGGTGATGTACCTGCGCTCGGAACAGTTCTTCAGCGCGATGATCCGCGCGCTGCAGGACAAGACCATGGACCAGTTCAAGCGCCAGTTCCAGCAGGTGGACGCGCTGCTGATCGACGACATCCAGTTCTTCGCCGGCAAGGACCGCACCCAGGAAGAGTTCTTCCATACCTTCAACGCGCTGTTCGACGGCCGCCAGCAGATCATCCTGACCTGCGACCGCTACCCGCGCGAGGTCGAGGGGCTGGAGCCGCGGCTGAAGTCGCGCCTGGCCTGGGGCCTGTCGGTGGCGATCGATCCGCCCGATTTCGAGACCCGCGCGGCGATCGTGCTGGCCAAGGCGCGCGAGCGCGGCGCGGAGATCCCCGACGACGTGGCGTTCCTGATCGCCAAGAAGATGCGCTCGAACGTGCGCGACCTGGAAGGCGCGCTCAACACGCTGGCGGCGCGCGCCAACTTCACCGGCCGCGCGATCACCACCGAGTTCGCCCAGGAGACCCTGCGCGACCTGCTGCGGGCGCAACAGCAGGCGATCGGCATCCCCAACATCCAGAAGACCGTGGCCGACTACTACGGCCTGCAGATCAAGGATCTGCTGTCCAAGCGGCGCACACGCTCGCTGGCACGGCCGCGGCAGGTGGCGATGGCGCTGACCAAGGAACTGACCGAACACAGCCTGCCGGAGATCGGCGATGCGTTCGCCGGCCGCGACCACACCACCGTGCTGCACGCCTGCCGGCAGATCAAGCACCTGATGGAGACCGACGGCAAGCTGCGCGAGGATTGGGACAAGCTGATCCGCAAGCTCAGCGAGTAGTGCGACGGCCGGTGCGGAGGACGCCGGATAAATCGGTGCATGACTTCGCGACAAATCCGGGAGAAACTGTGGATAACGCGCGACGCGGCGGCGACGGCAAAACTATCCACAGGTTTCCCCACCAGTTCCGGGACAGTAGTACACGGGATTGAGGGCGGTAAAAATCTTTTGTTTTCAGTGGGTTGAGCTACATTTGCACCGAATTTCGCTCTACCATCACCACCAAGCTTTTGATTTATTCCACATCTTTTAAAGCATAGGGGCACGGAACCACATGCGTTTCACACTGCAGCGCGAAGCCTTCCTCAAGCCATTGGCGCAAGTCGTCAATGTGGTCGAACGCCGCCAGACCTTGCCGGTCCTGGCCAACTTCCTGGTGCAGGTGCAGGGCGGCCAGCTGTCGCTGACCGGCACCGATCTGGAAGTGGAAATGGTCTCGCGCATTGCGGTCGACGATGCCCAGGACGGAGAAACCACGATCCCGGCGCGCAAGCTGTTCGAGATCGTGCGTGCCCTGCCCGACGGCAGCAAGGTCACGGTCTCGCAGTCCGGCGACAAGATCACGGTGCAGGCCGGGCGCAGCCGTTTCACCCTGGCCACGTTGCCCGCCAACGACTTCCCGTCGGTCGACGAAGTGGAAGCTACCGAGCGCGTGGTGGTGCCGGAAGCCGCGTTGAAGGAGCTGATCGAGCGCACGGCGTTCGCGATGGCGCAGCAGGACGTGCGCTATTACCTCAACGGCCTGCTGTTCGACCTGCACAACCAGACCCTGCGCTGCGTGGCCACCGATGGCCATCGCCTGGCGCTGTGCGAGACCGAACTGGAGAATGCCGGCGGCGCCAAGCGCCAGATCATCGTGCCGCGCAAGGGCGTGACCGAACTGCAGCGCCTGCTGGAAGGCGGCGAGCGCGAAGTCGAGCTGGAAGTCGGCCGCGCACACGTGCGGGTCAAGCGCGACGATGTCACCTTCACCTCCAAGCTGATCGACGGCCGCTTCCCCGATTACGAAGCGGTGATACCGATTGGTGCGGACCGCGAGGTCAAGCTGGATCGCGAAACCCTGCGCGCGGCGCTGCAGCGTGCGGCGATCCTGTCCAACGAGAAGTACCGCGGCGTGCGCGTGGAAGTCTCGCCGGGCCAGCTGAAGATCAGCGCGCACAACCCGGAACAGGAAGAAGCGCAGGAAGAAGTGGAAGCCGACACCAAGGTCAGCGACCTGGCAATCGGCTTCAACGTCAACTACCTGCTCGACGCGCTGTCCGCGCTGCGCGAGGAGTTCGTGGTGATCCAGTTGCGCGACGCCAACTCGTCCGCCCTGGTCCGTGAAGCCAGCAGCGCCCGCTCGCGCCACGTGGTGATGCCGCTGCGTCTCTGACGTTCCGCTTCGTGTTCCACGTGGAACACGTGCGAAGAGCGACCCGGCCTCGTGCCGGGTTTTCTTTTTCTGGCTGGGCAGGACGCATCGAATTCGCCTGGTTTGGGTGGATTTCTGCCGGGCAACGACAAGAGGCCGAATCCATCGGCTGCGGGATGTCATCGACGGAACAACGCCGTGGGTGCAGCGCCACTGAGGCCGCCGGCAGGGACGCCAGCAATCGCTGGTTCCCGGTGAACTGGGAGACAGCGCGACGCCTGGCGTCTCTGCGCACTCTGCTGGCCTCCTGTTGCGCGCACTTCTTCTGGCCTTGCCCGTCGCGGCGTCCAGCGGAGAGGAGGCAGCGTGACCGGTCACGGCGTGGTGCTTCCCTGACGTGGCGTTTCACCAACCTCAGCCTGCCGTTTTGGGTATGCTGCCGCCCTCCCCCAGCCTTGATCTGCGTGCGCCCGATACGAGCGCCTTCGCCTCTGTCCCTGCATGCACGTCTCCCGCCTCGACTTCCACCATCTACGCCGGTTCGCGACGCTCGAACTGGCGCCTGCGCCCGGGCTGAATCTGATCACCGGCGACAACGGCGCCGGCAAGACCACCGTCCTCGAAGCGATGCACCTGATGGCCTACGGCCGCAGCTTCCGTGGTCGAGTGCGCGATGGTCTGGTCAGCCAGGGGCAGGAGGCGCTGGATGTCTTCGTCGAATGGCAGGAGCAGGCTGGCGATGCGGGCACGGCGCGACGTCGGCGCGCCGGACTGCGCCACAGTGGCCAGGAATGGCGTGGCCGCCTCGACGGTCAGGACGTCGCCCACCTCGGCACCTTGTGTGCGGCGCTGGCGGTGGTCACGTTCGAACCGGGCAGCCATCTGCTGGTCAGCGGTGGCGGCGAGCCCCGGCGCCGCTTCGTCGACTGGGGCTTGTTCCACGTGGAACCTGACTTCCTATCGCTGTGGCGGCGCTATGCGCGGGCACTCAAGCAGCGCAACGCCCTGCTGAAGAGCGGAGGCAGCGGCGCGGCGCTGGATGCCTGGGATCATGAGCTGGCCGAGTCCGGCGAGCCGCTGACCTCGCGTCGCCAGGACTATCTGGACCGGCTGCTGCAACGCCTGCTCGCCCTTGCCCCGCAATTGGCGCCGGCACTGGGGATCGTGCATCTGCAGTTCGCGCCTGGCTGGCGCCGGCAGGAGATTTCGCTGGCCGATGCACTGCTGCTCAACCGAGAGCGCGACCGGCAGCTGGGCTATACCTCGGCGGGGCCGCACCGGGCCGACTGGGGCCTGAGCTTCGCCGAAATCCCCGGCCGCGACGCCCTCTCCCGCGGCCAGGCCAAGCTCACCGCCCTGGCCTGCCTGTTGGCCCAGGCCGAGGACTATGCCGAGCAGCGCGGCGAGTGGCCGGTGATCGCCCTGGACGACCTCGCCTCGGAGCTGGACCGCCACCACCAGGCGCGGGTGCTGGAGCGCTTGCGTGCCGGCCCGGCGCAGGTCTTCGTCACCGCGACCGAAACCCCGCAAGCACTGGCAGATGCTGGCCTGCCGATTGCACGGTTCCACGTGGAACATGGTCGGATCCTGGCCGTTTCCTAGGCCACCGCGGGTCCGCTGGCCCGGGCTGCTATAATTTCTGCCAATCCCCTATCCCGCGGCGCGAACCGGCCCCCGCCTGTCTTCGCCGCCTCGTGGAGCCTACGGCACCCGCATGACCGACGAACAGAACACCCCGCCCAGCAACGGCAACTACGACGCCAACAGCATTACCGCCCTGGAAGGCCTGGAGGCGGTCCGCAAGCGGCCTGGCATGTACATCGGTGACGTCCATGACGGTACCGGCCTGCATCACATGGTGTTCGAAGTCGTCGACAACTCCATCGACGAAGCCCTGGCCGGGCATGCCGACCACGTCGCGGTGACCATCCATGCCGACGGCTCGGTGTCGGTGTCCGACAACGGTCGCGGCATCCCGGTCGGCAAGCACGCGCAGATGAGCGCCAAGCTCGGCCGCGAGGTTTCCGCCGCCGAGGTGGTGATGACCGTGCTGCATGCCGGCGGCAAGTTCGACGACAACAGCTACAAGGTGTCCGGCGGCCTGCATGGCGTGGGCGTCAGCGTGGTCAACGCGCTGTCGGAGAAGCTGCTGCTGGACGTGTTCCAGGGCGGCTTCCATTACCAGCAGGAATTCAGCAACGGTGCGGCGGTGGCTCCGCTGGCGAAGCTGGGCGAGACCACCCAGCGCGGCACCACCGTGCGCTTCTGGCCGTCGGTGGTGGCCTTCCACAACAACGTGGAGTACCACTACGACATCCTGGCCCGGCGCCTGCGCGAGCTGTCCTTCCTCAATTCCGGGGTCAAGATCGTGCTCGCCGACGAGCGCGGCGAGGGCCGCCGCGACGACTTCCACTACGAGGGCGGCATCCGCAGCTTCGTCGAGCACCTGGCGCAGCTGAAGACCCCGCTGCACCCGAACGTGATCTCGGTCACCGGCGAGCACAACGGCATCACCGTGGACGTGGCGCTGCAGTGGACCGACTCCTACCAGGAGACGATGTACTGCTTCACCAACAACATCCCGCAGAAGGACGGCGGCACCCACCTGGCCGGCTTCCGCGGCGCGCTGACCCGCGTGCTCAACACCTACATCGAGCAGAACGGCATCGCCAAGCAGGCCAAGATCAACCTGACCGGCGACGACATGCGCGAAGGCATGATCGCGGTGCTGTCGGTGAAGGTGCCGGATCCGAGCTTCTCCAGCCAGACCAAGGAAAAGCTGGTCAGCTCCGACGTGCGCCCGGCGGTGGAAAACGCCTTCGGCGCGCGCCTGGAGGAGTTCCTGCAGGAGAACCCCAACGAGGCCAAGGCCATCGCCGGCAAGATCGTCGATGCCGCCCGCGCCCGCGAGGCCGCGCGCAAGGCGCGTGACCTGACCCGTCGCAAGGGCGCGCTGGACATCGCCGGCCTGCCCGGCAAGCTGGCCGACTGCCAGGAAAAGGATCCGGCGCTGTCGGAGCTGTTCATCGTCGAGGGTGACTCGGCGGGCGGTTCGGCCAAGCAGGGCCGCAACCGCAAGAACCAGGCGGTGCTGCCGCTGCGCGGCAAGATCCTCAACGTCGAGCGCGCGCGCTTCGACCGCATGCTGTCCTCCGACCAGGTCGGCACGCTGATCACCGCCCTGGGCACCGGCATCGGCCGCGACGAGTACAACCCGGACAAGCTGCGCTACCACCGCATCATCATCATGACCGACGCCGACGTCGACGGCGCGCACATCCGCACCCTGCTGCTGACCTTCTTCTACCGGCAGATGCCGGAGCTGATCGAGCGCGGCTACGTCTACATCGGCCTGCCGCCGCTGTACCGGCTCAAGCAGGGCAAGCAGGAGCTGTACCTGAAGGACGACAACGCGCTCAACGCCTACCTGGCCAGCAGTGCGGTCGAAGGCGCGGCGCTGGTCCCGGCCAGCAACGAACCGCCGATCACCGGCGCGGCGCTGGAGAAACTGCTGCTGCTGTTCGCCAGCGCCAACGAGGCGGTGGCGCGCAATGCGCACCGCTACGACCCGGCGCTGCTGAGCGCGCTGATCGACCTGCCGCCGCTGGACGTGGCCCAGCTCGAGGCCGAGGGCGAGGCGCATCCGAGCCTGGACGCGCTGCAGGCGGTACTCAACCGCGGCAGCCTGGGCTCGGCGCGCTACAGCCTGCGCTTCCAGGCGTCCAACGCGCAGCGCCCGGCCACCCTGCTGGTGGAGCGCCGGCACATGGGCGAGGAAACCACCTACGTGGTGCCGATGGCGGTGTTCGAGAGCGGCGAGCTGCGGCCGCTGCGCGAGATCGCGCGGGAGTTGCATGGGTTGGTGCGCGAAGGCGCGCAGATCGTGCGCGGCAACAAGAGCCAGGCCATCACCAGCTTCGCCCAGGCCTACGCCTGGCTGTTCGAAGAGGCCAAGAAGGGCCGCCAGATCCAGCGCTTCAAGGGCCTGGGCGAAATGAACGCCGAGCAGCTGTGGGAGACCACGGTGAACCCCGACACGCGCCGCCTGCTGCAGGTGCGTATCGAGGACGCGGTCGCCGCCGACCAGATCTTCAGCACCTTGATGGGCGACGTGGTCGAACCGCGCCGCGACTTCATCGAGGAGAACGCGCTGAAGGTCGCCAACCTCGACATCTGACCGCGGCGGTTCCCGCCCCTGGCCTGCGCCGGGGCGGGCGTCCCGCTGTGCCTTCCGCCCGCTTCCGCTCAGGATCGCGATGACCGCACCGCCGTTGCCCGCCACCCCGTTGCCGTTGTCTTCCACACCGCCGGCCCGCCCGCGCCGGCCGATCCTCGGTTTCTTCCTCGACGTGCTGCTGGCGGCGGTGGTGCTGCTGGCGGTGAGCGTGCTGTGCGGCCTGGTCTGGGGTGTGCTCCGCGGCTTCCAGCTGGCGATGGAGCTGAAGGCGCAGGGCATCCCGGCAGAGCGGCTGGCATCCGTGGTCGCGCAGCAGGTCGGCCAGCCCGGCGCGCTGGCGCAGCTGTTGATCGCCCTGGTCAGTACCCTGTCCGCGGCGCTGTTGCTGTACTTCCTGCGGCGGCCGGCCAACGCCGCCGAGCGTCGCGCCTCGTGGCAGGCCGCGCGCGTGCCGTCGACCTGGGGCTGGGTGCTGCTGGTCGCGGCCGGGGTGTTCTTCGGCAGCGCGGCCATCTCCGCGCTGGCGGCGCAGTTCGGTATCAAGCCGGTGCCGACCAACCTGCCGCTGATGCAGGAGGCGATGGCGCAGATGCCGCTGTTCCTGGTCGTGTTCGCGGTGGTGATCGCCCCGGCCTACGAGGAACTGCTGTTCCGCCGCGTGCTGTTCGGGCGGCTGTGGGACGCGGGCCGGCCGCAGCTGGGCATGCTGCTGAGCGGCGCCGCCTTCGCCCTGGTGCATGAGGTGCCCGGGACCACCGGCAACAGCCTGGCCGCGACGGCGCAGCTGTGGCTGGTCTACGGCGGCATGGGCGCGGCGTTCGCCTGGCTGTACAAGCGCACCGGCACCTTGTGGGCGCCGATCGCCGCGCACGGACTCAACAACGCCCTCGCCGTCGCCGGCCTCTACTGGTTTGGCGCGACCTGAAGGTTTGTTTGACGAAATGTTAAGACGCGGCCCCCCACACTGCGATGCGTGTCAGGAGGGGGGACCGTATGAAGCAAGTGGTACTTGGCGCGTCGTTCGCGATGCTGCTGTCAGCGTGCGCGACGACGACATCGCCAACCGGGCGTACCCAGGTCGTGGGCGGCATCTCGCAACAACAACTCGACCAGATGGGCGCGCAGGCGTTCGCCGAAGCCAAGGCCAAGGAACAGCTGGATACCGATCCCAAGCGCAATGCCTATGTGCGCTGCGTGGTCAACACGCTGGTCGCACAGTTGCCCGCGCAATGGCGCGGCACCGGCTGGGAGACCGCACTGTTCAACGACAAGGAACCCAACGCCTTCGCCCTGCCCGGCGGCAAGGTCGGGGTCAACAGCGGCATCTTCAGCGTGGCCAAGAACCAGGACCAGCTCGCCGCCGTGCTCGGTCACGAGATCGGCCACGTCATCTCGCGTCACCACGAGGAACGCATCACCCGCCAGCTCGGCGCGCAGGCGGGACTGAGCGTGATCGGCGCGCTGGCTGGCGCGCGCTACGGCCAGGGTGCGGCCGACACCGTCGGCCAGGTTGGCGGCATGACCGCGCAGGCGGCTTTTTTATTGCCTGGCTCGCGCAAGCAGGAAACCGAGGCGGACATCGTCGGCCAGCGCCTGATGGCGCAGGCCGGGTTCGACCCGGCACAAGCGGTGGATCTGTGGAAGAACATGATGGCCGCCGGTGGCGATCGTCCGCCGCAATGGCTCTCCACCCACCCCGATCCAAGCGCCCGCATCGGCGAGCTGCAGCGCGACGTCGCCGCGCTCGAGCCGGTGTATGCGCAGGCGCGCAGTGCCGGCAGGACGCCCAAGTGCGGCTGAGTCGGCTGTCCTCCCCGCGCGTGTCACAGAAAACGCATCCAAAAACGTTTTCACGGCGTACAGGTTTCTGATAGGTTTGCTGGCTCGGCCGAGGAATGGCCGCTCCGTCTTCCGTGCCGCTCCGGGCGGTTTCCACCGAGGTGACCCATGAAATTCCGCATCCGCAAGCAAGCGTTGTTGTCCCTGGTGATCGCCGCCGCCCTCGGTGGCGCGGTGGTGACCGATGCCGCTGCGCAGAGCGATCGCACCGACCACCGTTCCTCGCGCAACGCGAAGAACGAAAAGGCCGCAGTGCTGTTCCCCAATGCCGAGCGCAAGGAACCGACCGGCAAGCCGTCGTCCAAGCTCGGCAGCAAGCTGCAGAAGCTGATCGATACCTACAACAAGGGCGAGGACTACGCGTCGGTGCGCGCCCAGGCCGATGAGATCCTGGCCAACAGCGGCGCCAACGAGTACGACAAGTCGGTCGCCGCGCAGCTGGCCGCGCAGGCCGCCTATAACCTCGACGACAGCAAGGCGGCGCAGGCCTACCTGAAGCAGGCGATCCAGTTCAACGGCCTGGACAACAACGGCCACTACCAGTCGATGCTGATGCTGGCGCAGTTGCAGCTGCAGGACGAGCAGACCGCCGAAGGCCTGGCCACGCTGGACAAGTTCCTCGCCGAAACCAAGTCGACCCGCCCGGAAGACCTGATCCTCAAGGGCCAGGCCCTGTACCAGGCGCAGCGCTACCAGGAAGCGATCCCGGCGCTGAAGCAGGCGATCGCCGCCTCGCCGGAGCCCAAGGACAGCTGGAACCAGCTGCTGATGGCGTCCTACGCCGAAGCCGGCCAGACCGGCGAGGCGGTCAAGGCCGCCGAGGCGCTGGCCGCCAAGTCGCCCAACGACAAGAAGGCCCAGCTCAATCTGGCCAGCATGTACATGCAGGCCGACCAGATGGACAAGGCCGCGGCGGTGATGGACAAGCTGCGTGCCGCCGGTCAGCTGACCGACGAGAAGGAATACAAGCAGCTGTACTCGATCTACGCCAACACCGATGGCCATGAGAAGGACGTCATCGCGGTCATCAACGAAGGCATGCAGAAGGGCATCCTGAAGCCGGACTACCAGACCTACCTGGCCCTGGCGCAGTCGTACTACTACACCGACCAGCTGCCGCAGGCGATCGAGAACTGGCAGAAGGCCGCGCCGCTGTCCAAGGACGGCGAAACCTATCTCAACCTGGCCAAGGTGCTGCATTCGGAAGGCCGCGTTGCCGAAGCCAAGCAGGCCGCGCAGCAGGCACTGGCCAAGGGCGTCAAAAAGCCGGAAGACGCCAAGAAGATCATCAACCTGAAGTAGCACGCAAAAAAAGCCCCCGACGACCAGTGCTGAAAGTAGTGCAGGTAACAGGGATTGGTATAAGCTTGGAGGTTCCTGCGGTGTCATCCCCGCGTGAACTTGGATTCCGCTCCACGGCGGAATCCGCCCCCCTTTAATCGAGTCATTGGCGCATGACGGAACAACTGGTCATCCATCGGCATTACGACAAAGATGACGCCTCCGGCCTCAGCTGGCCGCGCATCATCGGTATTGCCTTCGTAATCGCGCTGCACCTTGCAGCGCTGATGTTGCTGCTGATTCCGGCTGTTGCGCCCAAGGCGATGGCGGAGAAGGAACGCAACATCATGGTCACCCTGGTGGACGCACCGCCGCCGCCTCCCCCGCCGCCGCCGCCGCCGCCGAAGCCGCCGGAAACGCCGCCGCCGCCGGTGAAGAACCTGGCGCCGCCGAAGCCGACCCCGCTGCCGCCGCCGCCGGAAGCCCCGGTGATCGATGTGCCGGAGCCGCGCCCGAACGACGTAGCCACCCCGCCGTCGCCGCCTGCGCCGCCGGCCGCGCCCTCCGACATCAGCGCTAGCGTCGACATCTCGTCGAAGAACATGAACCCGCCGAAGTACCCGCCGGCTGCATTCCGGTCGGGCGCGCAGGGTGAGGTGATCCTGATCATCGACGTCGACGCCAGTGGTAACGTCACGAACGTTGCCGTCGAGAAATCCAGCCGCAACCGCGACCTGGACCGCGCCGCCATGGAAGCAGCGCGCAAGTGGCGGTTCAATGCCGCTGTCGTCAATGGACAGAAGACCGCAGGCCGCGTCCGCGTCCCGGTCAACTTCGCGCTGAACTGATACAAAGGTTGCGCGGACCGGCGCACCGCCGGTCCGCAAGCCCTGTCTACTCTTTGCACCACCCTCATCACCACCACACACAACAAAGGTAAGCGTCATGCTGCAGGAAATTTTCATCGCCGCTGCTGCGGGGGGCAACAACGCATCGAACGCCCTGTCGCAGATGGGCTTCGAGCACCTGATCACCGAAATGACCTCCAAGCCGGGTGACTTCGCCGTCTCCTGGGTGGTGCTCATCACCCTGATCATCATGTCCGCCTCGTCCTGGTACTGGACGATCATCAACATCTTCCGCGCCACCCGCCTGAAGAGCCAGGCCGACCGCGTCACCAGCCTGTTCTGGGACACCCCGAATGCCCAGGACGCCATCCGTGCGATGGAAGAGCAGCCGGCCTCCGAGCCGTTCTCGAAGATCGCCCTGGACGCCGCGCAGGCCGCTGCGCACCACCAGCGTGCCGAAGCCGGCACCGGCACCGGCCTGGGCGAGACCCTGAGCCGTTCGGAGTTCGTCGACCGCGCCCTGCGTCAGGCCGTGACCCGCGAAAGCACCAAGCTGCAGTCGGGCATGACCCTGCTGGCGACCGTCGGTGCGACCGCGCCGTTCGTCGGTCTGCTCGGTACCGTGTGGGGCATCTACGGCGCGCTGATCAAGATCGGTGCCACCGGCTCCGCCTCGATCGACGCCGTGGCCGGCCCGGTCGGTGAAGCGCTGATCATGACCGCGATCGGTCTGTTCGTCGCGATCCCGGCCGTGTTCGCCTTCAACTTCTTCAGCAAGGTCAACAGCTCGGTGATCGCCAAGTTCGACACCTTCGCTCACGACCTGCACGACTTCTTCGCCACCGGCTCGCGCGTTCGCTGATCCCGGCTAAGTCGTCCACGCAACGTTAACGGAGCCCGTTATGGCTTTCAGTAGTGGTAACAGCGGCGGCCCCATGGCCGACATCAACGTCACGCCCCTCGTGGACGTGATGCTGGTGCTGCTGATCATCTTCATCATCACGGCACCGCTGATGTCCCACAAGGTCAAGGTGGAACTGCCCCAAGCCAACTTGAAGCAGGATCCGGACAAGGACGACAAGCGTTCGAATCCGATCACGCTGGCGGTCAAGGAAGACGGGTCGCTGTACTGGAACGATGAGCCGATTTCCAAGGAAGCCCTGGAGTCGCGCTTCTCGACCGCTGCACAGCAGACCCCGCAGCCGCCGCTCAACCTGCGTGGCGACCGCACCACCAAGATGCGCACGATCAACGAGATCACCAAGATCGCGCAGAGTCAGGGCATGCTGGACGTCGGCTTCGTTGCGACCAAAGAGAAGGGGAACTGAGCCATGGCGTTCAGCTCAGGAGGCGGCCGTGGTCCCATGGCCGACATCAACGTCACGCCGCTGGTCGACGTGATGCTGGTGCTGTTGATCATCTTCATCGTGACCGCGCCGATCATGACGTATCCGATCGACGTGGATCTGCCGCAGCGGGTCATCAACCCGCCGCCGCAGTTGCGCGATCCGCCGCCGCCGATCGATCTGCGGATCGATGCGTCGAACCAGGTGTTCTGGAACAACAGCCCGGTGGCGGTGACTGCGCTTCCGCAGATGATGGAAAACGAAGTCCAGCGCGATCCGACCAACCAGCCGGAACTGCGCATCGATGCCAATCCGGATTCCGAGTACGAAGTGATGGCCAAGGTGCTGGCCGCCGCCAAGAACTCGGACATGAAGAAGATCGGCTTCGTGCAGCAATAAGCTTCACCGCAATTCGCTTTACCGCAACACCTCAGTCATGACGCGACTGCAAACGCCACCGGCAACGGTGGCGTTTTTTTATGCGCGTGGCGGGGTCCGACTGCCCTGCCCGTTCCGCCGGCGTCGGCTTGCGGCCGAGCGCGTCGCAAGGCGCGCCCCGCCTGCCGCGCTGGACGCGCTTCGCGCTCGTCTGCCTCTCGGCCCAAGCGGCCGAGAAGCGCACCGAGCGCCTCTACGCGCTGGGGCGTGCGCATGCTGGCGGTGGCCGAGTTCGTGCCCGGCCTGTCGATGGTGACCGTTCTCCGCCCGGGCCACGTCGCCCCTCGCCGCCCCTCGCACACCGCTGCGTTGCGGGTGTAGGCTGGGGTCGCGACACCACACCCACAGGAGGCTGGCCATGGCGTTCAGTACTGCAGGGAATCGGGGACCGCTGGCGGAGATCAATGTCACCCCGCTGGTCGATGTGATGCTGGTGCTGTTGATCATCTTCATCGTCACCGCGCCGATGCTGACGCGCACGATCACCATGGACCTGCCGCAGCGAACGTCGGCGCCGTCCACGCCTTTGCCGCCGCCCGACCCGATCCAGTTGCGTCTGGATGCCAGCGGCCAGTTGTTCTGGAACGCCACGCCGCTGCCCATGCGCGATCTGCAGCCGCGCCTGCAGGAGGCCATGGCGCAAGCCGCTGGCAATCCGCCGGAGCTGCGCATCGATGCCAGCCTGGATGCGGAATACGCGTCGATGGCCAAGGTGCTGGCGGCCGCGAAGAACGCCGACGTCCAGCGCATCGGCTTCGTGCAGGCGCACTAGCGAACGTTAGCGACCGTTGCCGTAACGCGCGTCAGCAGCGATGCTGGCGCGCGTGCGGTGGCGTGCTTGGCACGCTCTGGCCGCTTCCCTGCCGCACCTCGAAGCACGTGAATCGCGGACCTTGTGTGGCGATCGCCCTGTGCGGCCGCGCTCAGGGCAGCGAAGCCAGGGTCCGGCGGCTACCGGTTCGCCGCCAGCACCGCCAGATACGCCTTCACCGTGGCGTCGAGCCCGGCGTACAGCGCCTCGCCGATCAAGGCGTGGCCGATCGAGACCTCCAGCACCTGCGGCACGTTCGCCAGGAACGCGCCGAGATTGGCCTGGGCCAGGTCGTGGCCGGCGTTGACGCCCAGCCCGGCGGCCTGGGCACGGCGTGCGGCAGCGGCGAACGGCGCTGCCGCGTTGTTGCTGTCGCTCCGCTCCCATGCGGCGGCATAGGGGCCGGTGTACAGCTCGATGCGGTCCGCGCCCAGTTCGGCCGCCACCGCCAGGTCGGGGTTGTCGGCATCGACGAACAGGCTGACCCGGCAGCCCAGCGCCTTCAGCTCGGCGATCAGCGGTCGCAGGCGGTCGCTGTCGCGGCCGAAGTCGAAGCCATGGTCGGAGGTGAGTTGGCCGTCGCCGTCGGGCACCAGCGTGGCCTGCGCCGGGCGGGTCTGCGCGCACAGCGCGATCAACCCTGGATAGCCGGGCCGCGGCGGCGCGAACGGGTTGCCCTCGATGTTGAATTCGACGCCGCGCTCGCGGGTCAGCACGGACAGCGCCAGCACGTCCTCGGCATGGATGTGGCGCCGGTCCGGTCGCGGGTGCACGGTGATGCCGTGCGCGCCAGCGTCCAGACAGGCGCGCGCGGCCTCGAGCACGCTTGGCAGGTCGCCGCCGCGCGAATTGCGCAGCACCGCGATCTTGTTGACGTTGACGCTGAGCTTGGTCATCGCCGGCGTGCCGGTTACGGCGCCGCGGCGTCGTCGCTGGCGGCGGCCGCGGCGCGGCGCGCCTCGGCCTGCTCGCGCAGGCGGCGCAGTTCGGCCGGGTCGATCATCGGCATCGCGTCGCGCTGGCTGGCGTCGCCGATCTTGGCCACGTACCAGCCGCGCGCCCAGCCCAGCAGGAACGCCAGCGCGGCCAGCAGGCTCACCACCAGCAACCACATGTGCGGCGTCGTGAACGCCAGAACGAAAGCACCCAGCGCGAGCGGCAGAAAGAGCCAGTACATGACGATCTCCCCAAGGATGGCGCAGTGTAGCGCCGCCGGGCATGCAGGTTCCACGTGGTGCGCGGCCGGCGCAGGTCCGGCTGGCGGGGCGCCGCGACCAAGGGCACCTCCAATCACGACGCAAGCCCCACTGCAGGAGCGGCTTTAGTCGCGAGGGGCGTTACCGGGGACTTCCCGTCGCGGCCGAAGCCGCTCCCATGAGGGTGCCACGCTGTGTCCGGTTGAGCCATGGCAAAGCGCGTTGTCGGAGATGCTCTACAGCAGCGGCGAGGTCAGCCGCGCCACCGCCTCGGGCAGCCGGTAGCGCCACAGCGAGCGCTTGCGGTCGTCGCGCACGCGCACCGCGTCGGCCATCTCGCCTTCCAGCAATTCGGCCAGCTGCTTGGTCAGCCCGCGGTCGCGGAACAGCGTGGCGACCTCGAAATTGAGCCGGAAACTGCGATTGTCGAAGTTGGCGCTGCCGACCAGGCACAGGTCCTCGTCGGTGATCAGCGCCTTGGTGTGCAGCATGCGCGGGCCGTACTCGTAGATCCGCACGCCGGCCTGCAGCAGTTCGTCGAAGTACGAGCGCGCCGCCAGCGTCACCAGCCGCGAGTCGCTGCGCTTGGGCACCAGCAGGCGCACGTCCAGCCCGCCCAGCGCCGCCGAGGTCAGCGCCATGCGCGCGGCCTCGCCCGGCACGAAGTACGGCGTGACCAGCCACACCCGCCGTTGCGCCTCGTAGATCGATGCGACCTGCAGCCGATGGATGCTCTCCCACGACGAGTCCGGGCCCGACACCAGCACTTGCGCCTGGATGGTGCCGGCGTCGCGGCTGGGCATGTCGCTGGGCCAGATCCGCGCCATGTCGAAGGCGTCGCGGCCCTGCCGGGTGGCGTACAGCCAGTCCTCCACGAAGACCAACTGCAGGCTGCGCACCACGTGGCCCTCGCAGCGCAGGTGCAGGTCGCGGTAGGCGTCGGCGCGCAGCGCCTCGTTTTCCTCGTCGGTGACATTGATGCCACCGGTGAAGGCGATGCGGCCGTCGATCACCACGATCTTGCGGTGGGTACGCAGGTTGACCCAGGGCCGCTTGAACTTGAACGGCCGCAGCAATTGCGTGGGATGGAACCAGGCCACCTCGGCGCCGGCGTCCAGCAGCGGCCGCAGGAAGCGCTTGCGCACCTGCGAGGAGCCGACCGCATCCAGCAGCAGGCGCACCCGCACGCCGGCGCGGGCGCGCTCGACCAGCGCGTCGCGGATGCGCGTGCCGGTGCGGTCGGGATTGAAGATGTAGTACTCCAGGTGCACGTGATGCTGCGCGGCGCCGATGTCGCGCACGATCGCCTCGTAGGTGGCCGCGCCGTCGACCAGCCACTGCACCGCGGTGGCCGAGCTCGGCGCCAGGCCGGTGGTCGCCTGGGCGATCTTGGCCAGTTCCGTGCAGTCGGCGTCCGGCGGGCACACGCTGCTGTAGTGCTCCATGCCCGAGCGCGAGCGGCCGCGGCGCAGGCGCTGCCGCTTCACCTTCTGCGGGCCCAGCAGGTAATAGATGACGAAGCCCAGGTAGGGCAAGGCGGCCAGCGACAGCACCCAGCTCAGCGTCGCCGCCGGCTCGCGCTTCTGCAGCACGATCCAACTGCTCAGCCACAGGATGTACAGCAGGTAGGCGGCGGTGACGTAGGCGCCGATGTGCGGGATGCCGGTCAGCCGGTCCCAGGTGTTCTGCAGAGTCGCGATCACGAGCATCGGCGGATTCTAGAGGGTGGCGCGCGTGTTGCGGCGGAGGCGATGCCGGCCTGGCACTTTTGGCAGCCTGCCGGATCGCGCGTGGCTGCTGTCTGTCTTGCCGGCGGCCACCCTGCTCTGCGAACCGGCGCCGTACTGCGTGGGTATGCCACGTGTCCGCGGCAGCCGCATGACGCCAAGGCGTCGGCATTCGCATGCGCCGGCGACGACGTCCCGGTCCGGCCAAATGAGGCGTCGGCAAGCGCTGCGCGGCTGCGGCTGGGCCGCCGATGAGTGCTGTGCTGCCGGCACATCCGATGCGTCCACCAGGTGCGGTGGTGAGCATGTCGCCTGCGTCGGCCTGAAAGATTCAGCGCACCGGCGGGTAGCGTCGCATCCGCCGAGACGGCCGGCGCGTAGCCTATGCCGATGAGCATTGCCATCAAGGGCCGCGGCGCCGGCAGCCACCTGCCGGGCCGCTTCGAGCAGACCGTCAGCCAGGCCGAGGACGACGGCTGGCATCCCGACGACAGCGAGGAATTCGCCGCCCCGCGCCTGCGCACCCAGGTGAGCGAGGAGACCGCGCGCAGCATCATCAGTCGCAACCAGTCGCCGGACGTGGGCTTCGCGCAGTCGGTCAACCCGTACCGCGGCTGCGAGCACGGCTGCAGCTACTGCTTCGCCCGCCCCAGCCATGCCTATCTGAACCTGTCGCCGGGGCTGGACTTCGAGACGCGGCTGTTCGCCAAGACCAATGCGCCGGAGCTGCTGCGCCGCGAGCTGGCCAAGCCCGGCTACGTGCCCAGCCCGATCGCGCTGGGCATCAACACCGACGCCTACCAGCCGATCGAGCGCAAGCTGCAGCTGACCCGGCGCCTGATCGAGGTCTTCGCCGAGACCCGCCACCCGTTCTCGCTGATCACCAAGAACGCGCTGGTCGAGCGCGACCTGGACCTGCTGGCGCCGCTGGCCCGCGACAACCTGGTCAGCGTGCATTTCTCGGTGACGTCGCTGGATCCGCGGCTGTCGGCCAGGCTGGAGCCGCGCGCCTCGGCGCCGCACGCGCGGCTGCGGGCGATGCGCACCCTGCACGAGGCCGGGGTGCCGGTCGGAGTGATGGTGGCGCCGGTGATCCCGTGGATCAACGACCACGCGCTGGAAGCGGTGTTGGAAGCGGCCCGCGAATCCGGCGCCGAGTCCGCCGGCTACGTGCTGCTGCGCCTGCCGCACGAGGTGGCGCCGTTGTTCCGCGACTGGCTGCAGGCGCACCACCCCGACCGCGCCGCGCACGTGATGAGCACCGTGCAGCAACTGCGCGGCGGCAAGGACTACGACAGCACCTTCGGCAAGCGCATGCGCGGCGAAGGGGTCTATGCCGACTTGCTGGCACGGCGCTTCGCCCTGGCGCACAAGCGACTGGGTTACGCCGTGTTCTCGCGTCGGCAACTGGACTGCAGCCGCTTCATCAAACCGCTGCCGCCGCGACCGCCGTCGCCGCAGGGCGAGCTGTTTTGAGCGGGGATTGGCGATTCGGGATTGGGGATTCGCAAGAGCGGCGCGGCGCTGCGGCCCGACGCAGCCACTGCAATTCCGCTGCCAAGAAAGCAGCTTTTACGAATCCCCAATCCCGAATCCCCGCTTTTGACGAATCCCGAATCCCGAATCCCTATTCCCGGCCGTAAAGCGCCTGGGCCGACTGGAACAGGATCCAGCTCGTCGCGATGAACTTGTCGCCGCGCTGCGGGCGGTTGCCGCGGTGGGTGTGGGTGAAGGCGGTGGGGGCGATCAGTAGGCTGCCGGCGCGCGGGGCGATCTTGCGGCGCTGGAACAGGAACTCGGTCTCGCCTTCTTCGAAATCGTCGTTGAGGTACAGGGTCCACAGCAGGTGCCGGTGCAGGGTCTCGGCGCTCGGATCGCGTGGGTACAGTTCGCAGTGCCAGTACGGATAGCCGCCCTCGCCCGCTTCGTACCACTGCAGGTTGATCGCGCCCGGGCGCAGGCAGGTGCGCGCCAGGTTAGACAGCGCGGCGTCGTCGAGCAGGGTGAAGTCGTCGGCGCCGAGCCGATGCGGCTGGCCGTCGGCGCCCGGTACCTGCAGCATCAGCGGCGAGATCAGGGTCTGTGGGTACTTGCGCAGGTAGCCCAGCAGCCCGCCGAACACCGCCTGCTGCAGCCGCTGTTCCACGTCGCTCCAGGCCTCCAGGCCGCTGATGCGCAGGTCGCGGCTGCGCTTTAGCTCGGGAAACACGCCGCTGCCGACCTCGCCCGGCCGCAACTGGGTGCTGCCGCGCAGTCGGCGCAGGATGGCGGCGCAGTCCTCGCGGGACATGGCGCCCTCGAACACTTCGATGAAATCGGGATGCGTGTCGGACATCGCGCGACCTTACCAGTGATTCTCGGGCACCGCAGCTACGGACGGCGCCGGGACGCTGCCGGCCGCGGATGGCTCAGCCAGCCATGCGCTGCGACGACGCCTGGGCTGCCGCGGCGTCCGCTGGTGGGTGGCTTGGTGGCGGCGCATTGGAAGAGCACGCGGTGCCGGCGAACCTCAGCCCTTCCGGCGAGGGCATCTCGGCTCGGGCAGGCGGCTGGCGAGCCGCGGCCGCCGCAAGGTCATTCCGTGCGGTCGTCAGCGCTGCTGGCGCGTTTGCGCGCCTTGCGCCGTTGGTTGTCCGCACGCAGCGCCGCCTTGCAGTCCGCGCTGGTCGGCAGCGTGCTCCGGGTATCGACGGTGTAGAAACCGCCGCAGCCGGGATCGGAACAGCCGCACGGGGTGAAGCGTAGCGGATGCTGCGTCAGCCCAAGCCGCTTCTGTCGCGCGTTGGCGCACTCGCCGCGCTTGATGACGTCGATGATTGCGCTGCGCTGCAGGAACTTTCCAGCCACGCGTCTTTCCTCCGCCGGTGTGACCACGGCACCCGCCCTGCGGCGTGGGAAGCCGTGCGGCAGCGACTGGGGCCGTCATCCATGATAGACGATGGCGTTGTTCCCACCGCCGCCGCCGCGTCGCGGCGGTCGGCATCACGCCAGCGGCGGCGGGTAGGGATTGGCCTTGAGCAGGCGCGCCAGATGCGCGGCGTTGCTGGCGGCGGTCCTGATGGTGTCGGCCAGGACCTTCGGTGTCTGTTTCAGGTCCTGGTAGTCGGTGCTGCCCATCGCCTCGCCGACCCAGTACGGCGGGCTGCCGGCGGCGACACTGAAGCCGAAGTCCGTCAGCCCCTGGTACAGATCGGCGCTGACCTTGTGCGCGCCGTCTTCGTTGCCCACCACCGCGACCATGGCCACGCGGTTGAAGGTGGGATAGACGCCGTCGTCGCCGATTTCGCCGAGAAACGCATCCATGCGCTCCAGCACGCGCTGCGCATGGCTCGAGGGATGGCCGACCCAGATCGGTGTGGCCAGTACGAAGATGTCCGCGTCCAGCACGCGCTGGCGCAGCTGCGGCCAGGCGTCACCCTCGCCTTCGTCCGCGCTGACGCCAGGATGCACGTCGAAGTCGGCCACGCGCGCCGAATCGCCTTGCACGCCGTGCGCGGCCAATGCCTGCAACACCTGGTCGAGCAGCCGCTGGGTGGACGAGGGTGCAGTGCCGCGCTTGAGCGTGCAGTTCAGGCCGAAGGCGCGCAGGGACATGGTCCGACTCCATCAGGAAAACATCACTGTGGATCGGCCGCGATGGGTCTGGCGTCGCGACGTTGTGCAAGAGTCGTGAGCGCTGTGGCGCTGCGAACGCGCGCCGTGCGCGGCCCGCGTGGCGTCGAGATCGCCATGCGTCTACAGCCGCCAGGCACCTCCGTCGCCTATCGCGCATCGAACCGGTGCTGGGGCGTTAGCGGCTGCTAGGAACGTTTGGATGACGCAGGATTGCCGCGGATCGCGATGCCCAACAGGGCCAGCCACACCGCCAGCGCCAGCAGGGTCGGCAGCTCGAAGCGGCTGGAGTTGTACAGGGTGAAGCTCCTGGCGGCGAAGAACAGCAGCGTCCACAGTGCCAGGTTCACCAACACGATCCGCCGCCGCCAGCGGTGGCGGGTGAACAGGGCGATGACGGTAGGCATCAGCGCGACCGGTGCGGTGGCGAAGAAGAACAGCACGACGAGGGTCTGGTTCATGGGTTCCTCCCGCCCGGTACGACCAGGTGCACGCGACGACCGCCGGCGATCAACGCGCTCTGCTGTCGCCGGACGCCGCTACCCTACAGCAGCCAGGGCGTTAGGCAACCGACGGCGCGCCGCCAGCGGCGCACAGGAGCGGTGTCGCAGCGGACGGACTGTCGTGCGTCATGACGAGCGACGCTTCCAACGCCTCAGTGTGCCGCACTCGCTGGCCAGACCCGATCGACCAGGTCGCCGATTTCGATCGGCGACTGTTCGCCTTCCGCAGCACGCTGCCAGGCCGCTGGCGATGGACCTTGGCGCTGGGTCGGCGGTGCGTCCCACAGCGTGACGTTGAGCGCGAACACCACCACACCGCCCTTGCCCTCGAATGGCGGTACCCGCTCCAGTGCGGTGACCAGCGTGTTCGCCACCGCATCGGGCAGTGCAGGTGTCACATCCAGCCAGACCCGGGACCGGCCGCCGGGGCGGACGGCCACGGCGACGAAGCCGGCAGCAGGCCGGGGTGTGCCGACCTGCGCCAGTTCGCGCGACGCCGCAGCATCCAGCGCCTTGACATACGCCGCCAGCGCCTCGATGTTCCCGGCCCGATCGCGTATCACCGCTTCGGGTTGCAGCAGCATCAGGTTCTGCATGCGAAAGGGTTCGGCAGCCGCCAACACGCCGCTCCACATCATCGTCACCAGCATCAGGCACCAGCGCATCGGAACCTCCTTGTTCGTCTCGGGTGCTTGCATCCTGCCGCCTCGCCGCGCGCTCGGCCACAGGCGCAGCGAGCATGCGATCAGTACAGCAGATCGACGTAGTGGATCTTTTTCGCACCGAAGCCGCCACAGCCCTCGCTGGTCGTGTACTGCAGCACGACCTGGGTCCTGGACGTGGCGGCGGACAGGATGGCCGAATACTTCTCCTTGGCGATGGCATCCGAGGAAAAATCGATCACCCAGCGCCCGTCCGAGGCGCATTCGTTGCTGGTCGGCTGGTTCTCCAGCCAGACCGAGGCGTAGTTGGATTCGACCACGACGCGGGTGATCTTCCCTTGTTGCGTCGTGTCGGCACACGCGACACCCGAGACGAGCAGCAGCAATAGCCCGACGGCACGTTTCATTGCAGTTTCCCCTGTTTGAGTTCTTTACCGGCTTCGGCATTACCGCGACAGCGCACGCCCCGAACCGGGACGCCGCCCCAGGACGATCTCGCCGAATCGCAATGCGCCGCTGTAGCGGCCTTAGCGGCCCCCCTGCACCTGCCGCGACCATGTCGGCGAAGCGGCACCGACTATACGGCAGCGCTGGCGACAGCCGCCATCGTCCAGGGGCGCCCGGACGCGCGACTGCCGCGCCACCACGCTCAGCCGTGGCGGCTGTCGTGCTCCAGGTGATACCGCACGGCCTCGGCCACTTCGTTCTTCGAGCCCAGGAACACCGGCACGCGCTGGTGCAGTTGTTCCGGCTGCAGGCCGAGGATGCGCGCGCGGCCGGTGCTGGCGGCGCCGCCGGCCTGCTCCACCAGCATGCCCATCGGGTTGGCTTCGTACATCAGCCGCAGCTTGCCGGCCTTGCCGGGATCCTTCTTGTCCCACGGGTAGATGAAGATGCCGCCGCGGGTGAGGATGCGGTGCACGTCGGCGACCATGCTGGCGATCCAGCGCATGTTGAAGTTCTTGCCGCGCACGCCTTCGCTGCCGGCCAGCAGGTCGGCCACGTACTGCTGCATCGGCGCTTCCCAGTGCCGCTGGTTGGACATGTTGATCGCGAACTCGGCGGTGTCCTCGGGGATGCGCATGTCGGCCTGGGTCAGCAGGAAGCTGCCCTCCTCGCGCTCCAGGGTGAAGGCGTGGGTGCCGTGGCCCAGGGTCAGCACCAGCATCGTGCTGGGGCCGTAGATGCAGTAGCCGGCGGCGACCTGCGCGGTGCCCGGCTGCAGGAAATGCTCGTCGCCGGGCTTGTCGGTGCCCGGCGGCGCGCGCAGCACCGAGAAGATGGTGCCGACCGAGACGTTGACGTCGATGTTGGAGCTGCCGTCCAGCGGATCGAACAGCAGCAGGAAATCGCCGCTGGGGTACTTGTCGGGCACCGGCTGGCAGTGGTCCATCTCCTCGGAGGCGCAGGCGGCGAGGTGGCCGCCCCAGGCGTTGGCTTCGAGCAGGATGTCGTTGCTGAGCACGTCCAGCTTCTTCTGCGCTTCGCCCTGCACGTTGCCGGTGCCGGCATCGCCGAGCACGCCGCCCAGGGCGCCCTTGCTGACTGCGATGGAAATGCGCTTGCAGGCGCGGGACACGATCGTGATGAGCTGGCGCAGCTCCGGGCCGATACGCCCGGCATGCTGTTCTTCGATCAGAAAGCGGGTCAGCGACGTTCGCGACATGGGCAGGACGGCCTTGCGTGAGAAGGGGCCGCCATTGTCGCGGGTTGTGCCGCAGATTTCGATCAACGGTGTTCCGCGGGCGTGCGGTGCGCGCAGACGCAGCAGCCAAACAGGCGCAAAAAAAGCCGGAAGCGCTGGGCTTCCGGCTTTCTGACGCAACCGCGGGGCTCAGCCCTTGTGCACGGTCGCCACGGCCTGGGTCACGTAGTCCAGGTTGTTCTGGCTCAGCGCGGCTACGCAGATGCGGCCGGTACCGACCGCGTAGATGCCGAACTCCTCGCGCAGCCGGTCCACCTGCGCCTTGCTCAGGCCCGAGTACGAGAACATGCCGGCCTGCTGCTGGATGAAGCCGAACTCCGGCGCGCCCAGGGCGGCCAGCTTCTGCACCATGCCGGCGCGCAGGGCGTGGATGCGTTCGCGCATCTCGGTCAATTCCTGTTCCCACATCGTGCGCAGTTCCGGGCTGTTGAGCACCCCGGCGACCAGTGCGGCGCCGTGCGTGGACGGGCTGGAGTAGATGGTGCGGATGATGCGCTTGACCTGCGACTGCACCGCCTTGCTCTCGGCGGCGTTGGCCGAGACCACCGACAGCGCGCCGACGCGCTCGCCATACAGCGAGAACGACTTGGAGTAGGAACTGGCGACCACGTAGTTGTCGATGCCGACCTCGGCCAGCAGGCGCACCGCGTAGGCGTCGGCGTCGATGCCCTTGTCGAAGCCCTGGTAGGCGATGTCCACGAACGGGAACAGGTTGCGTTCCTTCAGCAGCTCGGCCACGGTGCGCCACTGCGCCTGGCTCAGGTCGGCGCCGGTCGGGTTGTGGCAGCAGGCGTGCAGCAGCACCACGCTGCCCGGCGCGAGCTGGCGCAGGTCGGCGAGCATGCCGTCGAAGTTCAGGCCGTGGCTGGCCGGGTCGAAGTAGGTGTACTCGACCACGTCGAAGCCGGCGGCGCCGAACACCGCGCGGTGGTTCTCCCAGCTCGGGTTGCTGATGGCGATGGTGGAGGTGGACAGCAGCTTCTTCAGCAGGTCCGCGCCCACGCGCAGCGCGCCGCTGCCGCCGATGGTCTGCGAGGTGGCGACGCGGCCGGCGGCCAGCAGCGGCGACTCGGCGCCGAACAGCAGCTTCTGCGTGGCCAGGTCGTAGGCGGGCAGGCCGTCGATCGGCAGGTAGCCGCGCGGTTTGGCGTCCTGGGCCAGCTGCTGCTCGATCTGCTGCACGGCGCGCAGCAGCGGGATGCGGCCGTTTTCGTCGTAGTAGATGCCCACGCCCAGGTTGACCTTGGTCGGGCGGGAGTCGGCGTTGTAGGCCTCGGTCAGGCCCAGGATCGGGTCGCCTGGGACCTGTTCCACGTTTGCAAAGAAGGACACGGCGGTACTCGTTCGGTGGCGGAGGTGGGGGCCGGAAGGACCGGAGCCGGCACGGTCAAACACCTCATCCTAACAAACGCTGATGCGCTTGGCCGGGTGCGGCCCGGCGGCACATGGGCGATGATGGCGCATGTCCGTTCCCCTGCCCCCTGCCCTGCTCTGCGGGGCCTGCGCCCTGGCGCTGTCGTCCCTGGTCCGCGCCGCTCCCGGCGAGGATCCCGCCACCACCCTGCCCGCGTTGCAGGTCCAGGCCGCCCGCGTCGGTGGCGTGGCCGATTTCGACCTGCCGGCGTCGCTGACCACCACCGGCCTGGGCGACAGCGACCGTCTCGGCGTGCAGGCCTCCGAAGCGCTGGCCGGCGTGCCCGGCCTGCTCGCGCGCGACCGCCAGAACTATGCGCAGGACACCCAGCTGTCGATCCGCGGCTTCGGCGCGCGTTCGGCGTTCGGCGTGCGCGGCGTGCGCCTGCTGCTGGACGGCATCCCGGCGACGATGCCGGACGGCCAGGGCCAGCTCTCCAACTTCAACCTGTTCGGCAGCGAGCGGGTCGAGGTGCTGCGCGGCCCGTTCTCGGCGCTGTACGGCAACTCCTCCGGCGGCGTGGTGCAGCTGTGGAGCGCCGACGGCCAGCCGGACGATCCGTGGCGGCTGCGCAGCGCGATCGGCAGCCACGGCACCGCGGCCCTCAGCGCGCAGGCGCTCGGCCAGCAGGGCGACGTCCACTACAACCTGGCCGCCACCCATTTCAGCACCGACGGCTACCGCGACCACAGCCACGCCCAGCGCACCACCTTCAACGCCAAGATCGGCATCGACCTGGCGCCCGGGCGGCGCCTGGACCTGCTGCTCAACGCGCTGGAGGCGCCCGATGCGCAGGATCCATTGGGCCTGAGCCGTGCCCAGGCCGCGGCCGACCCGCGCCAGGCCACCGCCGCGGCCAGCCAGTTCGATACCCGCAAGTCCACCCGCCAGGTGCAGGCCGGCGCCATCTTCACCCAGCAGGTGGACCAGCAGACCTGGCGGCTGATGGGCTACGCCGGACGCCGCGACGTCACCCAATACCTGTCGGTTCCGGTGAGCGCACAGAGCAACCCGCTCAACGCCGGCGGGGTGATCGACCTGGACGGCGACTACGGCGGCCTCGACGCGCGCTGGGCCTGGCAGGGCGAACTGGGCGGCCGCCCGTTCCAGTTCACCGTCGGCGCCAATGCCGACCGCCAGCAACAGCATCGCACCGGCTACGAGAACTTCGTCGGCAGCACGCTCGGGGTGAAGGGCCGGCTGCGCCGCGACCAGCAGGATCGGGTGGAGAACGTGGACCAGTTCGCCCAGGCCTGGTGGCAGTTCGCCGAGCGCTGGTCGCTGTTGGCCGGGCTGCGCCACAGCCAGGTGCGGTTCCGCTCGGACGACGCCTACATCGTCGGCCGCAATCCCGACGACAGCGGCCGCACCGACTATGCGGCGACCACCCCGGTGGCCGGGCTGGTGCTGCGCGTCAGCGACGACCTGCGGCTCTACGCCTCGGCCGGGCGCGGCTTCGAGACCCCGACCTTCAACGAACTGGGCTACCGCCGCGACGGCGGCGCCGGCCTGGCGCTGGACCTGGCCGCCGCGCGCAGCCAGAACCTGGAACTGGGCGCGAAGTGGCGCAACGCCGCCGGCGCCAGCTGGGACGCGGCCCTGTTCCGCGCCAGCACCGACGACGAGCTTGCGGTGGCCAGCAACACCAACGGCCGCAGCACCTACCGCAACATCGGCCGCACCCGCCGCCAGGGCGCCGAGACCAGCCTGACCCTGCCGCTGGGCGCCAGCGCGCAACTGCAGGTGGCCTACACCTGGCTGCAGGCGACGGTGCGCCAGGCCTACCTGACCTGCGCCAGCAGCGGCTGCGCGACGCCCACCGCGGTGGTGACGGCCGGCACCCGCCTGCCCGGCGTGCCGCAGCAGCAACTGTTCGCGCGCTGGCAGTGGCAGCCGCGCGCCTGGCAATTCGCGGCGGAGGGCGTGGTCGCCGGCGACACCGTGGTCAACGA
This sequence comes from Xanthomonas sp. F1, assembly GCF_014199855.1. Lineage (NCBI taxonomy): Bacteria > Pseudomonadati > Pseudomonadota > Gammaproteobacteria > Lysobacterales > Lysobacteraceae > Xanthomonas > Xanthomonas sp. F1. The sequence continues at coordinate 168,427 of NZ_JACHOK010000008.1, forward strand.
CCTGGCCAGCGAAGCCGCACCCGGCTATGCGCTGCTCAACCTGGAGGCGGCGCGCCGCTGGACCACCGCGCACGGCACCCTGCGCACCTTCGCGCGCATCGACAACGCGTTCGATCGCCGCTACATCGGCTCGGTCATCGTCAACGACGGCAATGGGCGTTACTACGAGCCGGGTCCGGACCGCAGCTATACGGTCGGGTTGCAGTGGGATTTGCCGCACTAGCCGACAGCGGGATGGCGCGCGATCGCGTGGCGCGCGCCTCGCAATGGCGTCGGTAGGCTTGCGCGGTTCGCGTCACGGCCTGCGTGCCCATCTCCATCCGGATGTGGAGGCGCCGCATCCGGATGGCGATGGGCATGTGCGCTGGCAGATGCGTGCGCTGCGGCAGACGCTTCACAAGCCGGCCTCGCCCGACGCTTAGCAACGGAAGGGCGCCGTCCGCCATGCCGCGCCGCACCGTCGATGCGGGCGACGGCGACGCGGCATGGATGGGCCATGCAGGCTGCCTTGTCGGGAGGACGCGTGGAGGACAAGCTGGACCGGCTGCTGGGCGACGTCGATGCGCTGCGCCGCCGGCTGGAGAGGCGCAGGAGCCTCAGCGATCGCGCGTTCTGGATCCTGGAGAAGCTGCTGGTGCCGCTGGCGATCGCGATCCTGGCGTTCTATGGCAGTGTCGCCGCGGACAAGATCGCCGCCGGCCAGCTGACCCTGGCCAGGGCCAACGTCGACGACCGTCAGCGGGAGTTCGCGCTGTCGCTGCAGACCAAGTACGTGGAGCTGTTCCATGCCGACATCGCGTCCGGCGATCCGAGGCGCGAAGCCAACGCACTGGCGTTGTTGCGCCTGATGGATCCGGCGCTGGCGGTGCAGTTGGCCGACTTCGTCGCCTCCAATCCTGCGGCCTCGCCCGCGCTGCAGGCGCGAGCCGCGATCGCCAGCGGGCAACTGCGGCGCACGGCCGCCGCGCACGCTGCCAACCTCGCGGCGCATGCCGCAGTCGATGCCGACGCGGTACATCCACGGCAGTGATGCACGACGCATTCGCGCCGGTCTTCGTTGCCGACGGTTGCGCACGCGCACATGCCGCGTGTCTGCACTGCAGGCACGGCTGTCGCCAACCGCGCCTGTCCGTGTGCGGCCGCATCGGCTAGGCCATGGCGTGTGACGAAACGCGGAAAAACGCGCGGAAATGTCTACGAATCCAGGTTGAGCTGTCTACTGGCGACGGCCGATTCGCTGGCTGCCTGCGCGTTGCCGGCGATAGCGTATCGATGCGTGAGCCACACGCAGCAGTCCCATCCACCGATGCGCAACGGGAGACCGAATCATGGACAAGAAAGGCGACAAGGTGCTGGCCGAAGGCGTCAGTGCAACGCAGTACCAGGGAACGTTCGTCGTCAACAACGGGACGGGCCAGGTCATCACCAACGTCAGCGTGAAACACACCTGCGGCGACTTCGTGAACACGTCGGTGGCGGTCTCGCTGCAGCCCGGCGAATCGACGCCGCCGGTGCTGCTGCAGGCGCAGACCGGATCCAACGACGACTGGAGCCTGTCGTTCCAGATGGGCAACGTCTCGCGCAGCCGCAACAGCAAGCAATGCAACTACGAGACCGAGGATGCGCCCAACACCTGCATCATCGCGTTGTACGACGACAGCTTCAGCGTGATCACGCCGAAGAGCTCGCCGTGTCTGAACAATAGCTACGATTGAACGGCTGCGATGGCCGATTGCCGCTGCCGTTGTGTCGGCAGCGGCAGTGTCGTGGTAGCGCGCCGCGGCATCTGTGCGGCCTGGACGATCGGGAATGCGACGTCGATGACAACGTGCAGCGATGTCAGCATCCCGGCGACACGCGGCCCTTAGTGCGTCCCCAACTGCAGCCGCCGGTACAGCGTGCTGCGGCTGATGCCCAATCGGCGTGCGGCCTGCGAGACGTTGCCGTCGCAGGCGTCCAGGGCCTGGCGCATGGCCTGCAGCGCCAGGCTGTCGAGATCGGCGGCCGGCAGCGGCGACGGTGCAACGTGGGTGCCGCCCTGCTCTGCCGCGCGGATGCCGGGCAGATAGGCCGGCAAGGCGTCGATATCCACCAGCGCGTCCGGCTCGCTCAGCGCCACCAGCGTGCGCAGGCAGGCCACCAGCTGGCGCAGATTGCCCGGCCACGCATAGGCGCTCAGCGTCGCCAGCGCCGCCTCGGTCAGGCGCCTGCCCTGCCCCAGCCGCGCCCACAGGTCGCCGACCAGTGCGCGCCGGTCCGGATGCGCGCGCAGCGCCGGCACCTGCACGCTGTGGTGGGCGATGCGGTAGTACAGGTCGGGCCGGAAGCGCTGCTCGGCCATCGCCGCGTCCAGGTCGCGGTGGGTGGCGCAGATCAGGGCGAAATCCAGTTTCACCGGCTTGCCGCCTCCCAGCGGCAGCAATTCGCGTTCCTGCAGCACGCGCAGCAGCCGCGGCTGCAGGGCCAGCGGCATGTCGCCGATCTCGTCCAGGAACAGCACGCCGCCATCGGCCTGGCGCAGCAGGCCCGGGCTGCCGTGCTTGCGCGCGCCGGTGAAGGCGCCATCCTCGTAGCCGAACAGTTCCGCTTCGATCAGTCCTTCCGGCAGCGCGGCGCAGTTGACCGCCACGAACGGCCGCCCGGCGCGCGCGCTGCGCCGGTGCAGTTCGCGCGCGAACACTTCCTTGCCGGTGCCGGTCTCGCCCTGCACCAGCACCGGCAGGTGCGCGTCGAGCACGCGTCGCGCGCGTTCCAGCGCCAGTTCCTGCGTGGCATCGAACAGCGGCGCATCGGACGCCGCCGCGGCCGAGGGCCGCGACGCGGTCACGGTGATCGGCGCCTGCTGCGGGCGCCGCCGCGGACGGTCGTCGGCCGGGCTGTCGATGCGTCCGTGCAGGGCGCGCCCCTGCAGGTCGAACACGCTGCCCTGCTGGCGCAACCGCGACAGCGGCTCCTCGAATAGCGCCTCGTAGGGCGCACGGCCGAGTTCGTGGCGTTCCAGCCCGAATAGCCGCAACGCGGCCTGGTTGGCGGCCACCAGGCGCGGCCATTGCGGAATGCCAGCAGCGCCTCGCGTGCGGTGCCGAGCAGCGCCGGGTCGTGGTGCACGCGCAGCAGCTCGCAGCCGGCAATGCCGTCGTCGAAATAGCGGTGCTCGATGTTGGCCACCGCCATCCGCGCCAGCGCCAGCGCGTGCATGTGCTGCACGCTGGCGTCGCCGGAGATGTCGAGCACGCCGGCCAGGCGGCCGTAGGGATCGAAGATCGGCACTGCCGCACAACTGAGGATCTGGTGCGGCGCGAAGTAGTGCTCGCCACCGCGCACTTCCACCGAGCGGCTTTCGACGATGGCGGTGCCGATCGCATTGGTGCCGACCTGGGTTTCGCTCCAGCAGGCGCCGGGCATCAGCGCCACCCTGCCCGCCTTGTCGAGGAAGCGTGGGCTGCCTTCGGCGTCGAGGATCCAGCCGGCCTCGTCGGTGAGCAGCACGATGCTGCCGGTGGCCGCGGCGTCGCCGGCCAGGCCCTCCAGTTCGGCGCGGGCCAGCCGCCACAGGCGCTCGTGCGCTTCGCGCAGGGCGCGCAGGCGCGAGGCTTCCAGCGGCTCGATCGCCGGTTGCGCGTCCGCGGCCAGGCCCAGGCGCTGGCAGCGCTGCCACGACTGCAGGATGGTGTCGGGCACCTGCCCGACCGGCGCGCCGCCGCGTTCGAAGAAGGCGCGGCGGGCCTGGCCGAGTTGATGTTGCGAGGGTTGCTGCGCCATGTCCGGCTCCGCTGTCGCAGATTGCGACACCTGGTGATACGGGTGTTCCGATAAACAGCACATCCGCCGGCGCGGCGCAATCGGCAGGCGTGACGCGACGCAGCAAAACCGGCACGCGTGCGTCGATCTGTCGCGGCACGACGACGTGACGCGGCGCAGCACGCAAAACCTGGCATCGGTCTTGCGCTTACGCAGCTACCCGGACGGGCCTGCCCTGTCCTTCTCGACCGCCGAAGGAGACACCACGATGAATGCCGTCAGCACCGCCAAGCCGCATGCCACCGATCCGCAGTCCATCTTCAAGTCGCGTTACGGCAACTTCATCGGCGGCAAGTGGGTGGAGCCGAAGAGCGGGCAGTACTTCGACAACAGCACGCCGATCAGCGGCAAGGTGTTCACTTCGGTGGCGCGCTCCAACGCCGAGGATATCGAGGCCGCGCTCGACGCCGCGCATGCGGCCAAGGACGCCTGGGGCAAGAGCTCCAGCACCGAGCGCAGCAACGTGCTGCTGAAGATCGCCGACCGCATCGAGCAGAACCTGGAGCTGCTGGCCTACGCCGAGACCTGGGACAACGGCAAGCCGGTACGCGAGACGCTCAACGCCGACGTGCCGTTGTGCGTGGACCACTTCCGCTACTTCGCCGGCGCGGTGCGCGCGCAGGAAGGCGGCATCTCCGAGATCGACCACGACACCATCGCCTACCACTTCCATGAACCGCTCGGCGTGGTCGGGCAGATCATCCCGTGGAACTTCCCGTTGCTGATGGCGTGCTGGAAGCTGGCGCCGGCGCTGGCCGCGGGCAACTGCGTGGTGATGAAGCCGGCCGAGCAGACCCCGGCCTCGATCCTGGTGCTGATGGAGGTCATCGGCGACCTGCTGCCGCCGGGCGTGCTCAACGTGGTCAACGGCTTCGGCCTGGAGGCAGGCAAGCCGCTGGCCAGCAACCCGCGCATCGCCAAGATCGCCTTCACCGGCGAGACCACCACCGGCCGGCTGATCATGCAGTACGCCAGCCAGAACCTGATTCCGGTGACGCTGGAGCTGGGCGGCAAGTCGCCCAACATCTTCTTCGCCGACGTGATGGCCGAGGACGACGATTTCCTCGACAAGGCGGTGGAAGGCTTCGTGCTGTTCGCCTTCAACCAGGGCGAGGTGTGCACCTGTCCGTCGCGCGCGCTGATCCAGGAATCGATCTACGACAGGTTCATGGAGAAGGCGCTCAAGCGCGTGGCGGCGATCAAGCAGGGCAACCCGCTCGATCCCAACACCATGGTCGGCGCGCAGGCCTCCGGCGAGCAGTTGGAGAAGATCCTGTCCTACATCGACATCGGCAAGCAGGAAGGCGCGCAGGTGCTGATCGGCGGCGAGCGCAACGCGCTGGACGGCGAGCTGGCCGGCGGCTTCTACGTCAAGCCGACGGTGTTCAAGGGCCACAACAAGATGCGCGTGTTCCAGGAGGAGATCTTCGGCCCGGTGGTGTCGGTGACCACCTTCAAGGACGAGGCCGAGGCGCTGGCGATCGCCAACGACACGCTGTACGGGCTCGGCGCCGGCGTGTGGAGCCGCGATGCCGCGCGGCTGTACCGCATGGGCCGCGCGATCCAGGCCGGGCGGGTGTGGACCAACTGCTACCACGCCTATCCGGCGCATGCCGCGTTCGGCGGCTACAAGCAGTCGGGCATCGGCCGCGAGAACCACAAGATGATGCTCGACCACTACCAGCAGACCAAGAACCTGCTGGTCAGCTACTCGCCGAAGGCGCTCGGCTTTTTCTGAGGCATGGGGCAGGGCGGTGGCACGCAACCGGCGTGTCGCCGCCAAGCCCGCCAACTGATCTGGATCAAGGCACTCCGTCGCCGGTCGCGCGATGGTGACATCACCCGTTTTTTCAGGAGCGTTGCAATGGACAAGACGATGAAAGCCGCCGTGGTGCGGGAGTTCGGCAAGCCGCTGGCGATCGAGGAAGTGGCGGTGCCGCGGCCGCAAGCCGGCGACATTCTGGTCAAGATCGAGGCCTGCGGCGTGTGCCACACCGACCTGCACGCGGCCGAAGGCGATTGGCCGGTGAAGCCGAATCCGCCGTTCATTCCCGGCCACGAGGGTGTGGGCCATGTGGTGGCGGTCGGTGCCGGCGTGGACCATGTCAGGGAAGGCGACCGCGTCGGCATTCCGTGGCTGTACTCGGCCTGCGGCCATTGCGAGCATTGCCTGGGCGGCTGGGAAACCCTGTGCGAGGCGCAACAGAACTCCGGCTACTCGGTCAACGGCGGCTTCGCCGAGTACGCGCTGGCCAACGCCAACTATGTCGGGCACCTGCCGAAGGCCATTGGCTTCGTCGAGGTCGCGCCGATCCTGTGCGCCGGCGTCACCGTGTACAAGGGGCTGAAGGTCACCGACACCAAGCCTGGCAACTGGGTGGTGATCTCCGGCATCGGCGGCCTCGGCCACATGGCGGTGCAGTACGCCAAGGCAATGGGCCTGAACGTGGCCGCGGTGGACGTGGACGACGCCAAGCTGGCGCTGGCCACGCGCCTGGGCGCGACGGTGACGGTGAATGCGCGGACCACCGATCCGGTGGCGTACCTGAAGAAGGAAATCGGCGGGGCGCACGGCGCGCTGGTCACCGCGGTCTCGCCGAAGGCCTTCGAGCAGGCCATCGGCATGGTCCGCCGCGGCGGCACCGTGTCGCTCAACGGGCTGCCGCCGGGGCAATTCCCGCTGGATATCTTCGGCATGGTGCTCAACGGCGTGACCGTGCGTGGCTCGATCGTCGGCACCCGCCTGGACCTGCAGGAATCGCTGGAATTCGCCGAGCAGGGCAAGGTCGCCGCGACGGTGGCCACCGATACTCTGGACAACATCAACGATGTGTTTGCGCGCATGCATGCCGGCAAGATCGAAGGCCGCATCGTGCTGGACATGGCCGCCTGATGGACGCGTCCGTGCCCGCTGACGCGCTACCGCCGCAGGTGCTGGCCACGCTGCCGGCCCTGCAGCTGATCGCGAAACTGCGGGCGCGGCGCGGCGCGCTGCTGTTCCACCAGTCCGGCGGCTGCTGCGACGGTTCCTCGCCGATGTGCTACCCGCAGGACGACTTCATCGTCGGCGACCGCGACGTGTTGCTGGGCGAGATCGGAGAGGCGCCGTTCTACATCAGCCCGTCGCAGTTCGCGTACTGGAAGCACACGCAGCTGATCATCGACGTCGTGCCTGGGCGCGGTGGCATGTTCTCGCTGGAGAACGGCGAGGGCGTGCGCTTCCTGGTGCGCTCGCGGTTGTTCACCGACGGCGAATATGCCGCGCTGGAGGCGGCGGGGAAGGTGTAGTGGACTGTAAAAGCGGCTTTAGCCGCGATGGGCGTTACCGGGAACGCTCATCGCGGCTAAAGCCGCTCCTACAGATGTGATGCATCGCGTCGACGATGCCCCTGGCGGCCTACGATGCCTTCGGCGCCTTCGCCGGCACGAACGGCGACACCGGGTCGCTGGCGGGGAAGGTCTCTTCCAGGGCTTCGTCCTGGTTGGCGTCGGCGTGCCGGCCGTGCGCCGTGTCCGGGGTGGAATGCGCTGGCGTGTCGGGCGGGGCAGGGCGGTTTTCGCCGGTACGCGGTTCGCGTTCGACGATGGTTTCGGGGCGGTCGCCGGCGCCGCGGTCTTCGCTGCGTTGCGTCTCGCGTTTGCCGCGTTGCTCGCCGGGGACGGGGGCCGCGCGGCGCAGCGGATCGGTAGGCGTGGACATGTCCGGTTCCTCCAGGCAATGGCGGAGGGCCAGTTCACCGCCGCCGCGGTGAAGCCATTGCGAATCGCGCATCCTCCACGCGTCGGTCACGGGTCGCTAACGGCCGCAGCGCTACTGCTGCGCGTCCCCGCCGACGTTGCCGCCCGGAGCCCTGCCATGCGCCCCAGCGACCGCCCCGACCCGCTGTTGTTCAACGCCCACCTGGACCCCTTGCCGAGCGTATCGCCGCAGCGGCGCCGTGGCGCCGCGCCGCGTCCGCAGGAGGCGCCGGACTACCGCCGCTACAGCCTGGCCGACTACCGCCAGCGCCGCGCCCGCCACCGCACCCCCTGGCGCGATCTGTGCCCGGCCTACGCCTTCGCCCTGCAGACCCATGCCCGCGGCTGGCCGCGCGGGCCGGGTGCCGAGACCGAGGACGAACTGGCCGCGCACTGGGACCTGATGCGCGGCGACTCGCGGCTGGACTGGATCCAGGCGCGGCAGGTGATCGAGGACGCCTGGCAGGCCCTGGACCACCTGCCGGCGCAGGCCGCCGGCGGGGAGGCGCACTGATGCCGCGCCCGATCTGGACCGGCACGCTGTCCTTCGGCCTGCTCAACGTGCCGGTGTCGCTGATGTCCGGCGAACGCCGGATCGATCTGCACTTCCGCATGCTCGACGCGCGCGACAAGCGCCCGATCCGCTTCGAGCGGGTCAATGCCGACACCGGCGAGGAAGTGCCGTGGAAGGACATCGTCAAGGCCTACGAATACAGCAAGGGCAACTACGTGGTGGTCGAGCAGCAGGACATCGCCTCGGCCGCACCGGAGAGCCACGAGACGGTGGAAGTGGAGGCCTTCGTCGACGCAGCGGAAATCGACCTGCGCTATTTCGAGAAACCCTACGTGCTGGTGCCGGGCAAGAAGGCCGAGAAGGGTTACGTGCTGCTGCGCGAGACCTTGCGCAACACCGGTAAGGTCGGCATCGCGCGGGTGGTGATCCGCACCCGTGAATATCTGTCGGCGGTGATGCCGCTGCAGGACGCGCTGGTGCTGATCCTGCTGCGCTATCCTCAGGAACTGGTCGACCTGGACGACTACACGCTGCCCAGCGGCAAGGCCGCCGACTACCGGATCAGCGCCAAGGAAACCGAGATGGCGGCGCAGCTGATCGACTCCATGTCCGGGCGCTGGGACCCCGATTCCTATCACGACGAATTCCGCGAGCGACTGCACGCGGTGATCCAGAAGCGGATCAAGGCGCAGGAAGGCACGACCCAGGTCGACGAGGACGCCGAGGCGCCTCAGCGCGAGGACGCCACCACCAACGTGGTCGACTTCATGTCGCTGCTGCAGAAGAGCCTGGATGCCAAGAAGCGCACGCCGGCCAAGCAGGACGAGCGCGTGCCGGTGCGCAAGACCACGGCGAAGAAGAGCGGCAAGCCGGCCAAGAGCGCGGCCGGCAAGGCAAAGAAGGCGACGCGCGCCAAGCCGGCGGCGGCCAAGGCCAAGCCGGCCGCGCGCAAGGCGCCGGCACGGCGCAAGGCCGGGTAGGGCAGGGTGCGGCGGCGCCAGGTGCGCCGCCCATGCCGAGGACGCTGCATCGGACTGGCAGGTGCGCCGCTGGCGTCGCCGTGCGCAGCGGTCGACCGGTGGTCAGCTCACGCCGCGCGGCGTCGGTGGTGCGCCTGCCTGGCCAACGCGAACCATCGCGGTGGCGTGAGGTGTCATTGCTCAGCCGTGTCCCGGCGTCCACGTCCTTGCTTCCTCGCGACAGGCACGCGCAATCGCCGCGCGGCATGCGCGCGGCTGGTTGGCACGTCCTACGGCGAGACCATCCCCTCCCGCGTCACCTGCGCCAGCGAATCGCGTGAGATGGCGGCGATCGACTTGGCGCCGGTCAGGGTCATCGCCACCTGCATCTCCTTCTCGATCAGGCTCAGCAGATGCTCCACCCCGGCCTGGCCGGCGGCGGCCAGCGCGTAGACGAAGGCACGGCCGAGCAGCACCGCGTCGGCGCCCAGCGCCAGCATGCGCACCACGTCCAGGCCGCTGCGCACGCCGGAGTCGGCCAGGATCTTCAGCTCGCCCTTCACCGCATCGGCGATCGCCGGCAGCGCCCGCGCGCTGGACAGCACGCCGTCGAGCTGGCGCCCGCCATGGTTGGAGACGACGATGCCGTCGGCGCCGAACCGCACCGCATCGCGCGCATCATCCGGATCGAGGATGCCCTTGATCACCATCGGCCCGGTCCAGAACTCGCGGATCCACTCCAGGTCCTTCCACGCGATCGACGGATCGAAGTTGGCGCCGAGCCAGCCGATGTAGTCGGCCAGTCCGGTGGGATGGCCGCGGTAGGTGGAGATGTTGCCCAGGTCGTGCGGACGCCCGTGCAGGCCCACGTCCCAGGCCCAGCGCGGATGGGTGACCGCCTGCAGCATGCGCCGCAGCGGCGCGTTGGGGCCGCTCATGCCCGAATGCGCGTCGCGGTAGCGCGCGCCCGGCACCGGCATGTCCACGGTGAACACCAGGGTGGTGACGCCCGCCGCCTTGGCCCGTTCCAGCGCGTTGCGCATGAAGCCGCGGTCCTTGAGCACATACAGCTGGAACCACATCGGCCGGTCGATCGCCGGCGCCACTTCCTCGATCGGGCACACCGACACCGTGGACAGGGTGAACGGCACGCCCTTGGCCGCCGCCGCCTTCGCCGCCTGCACCTCGCCGCGGCGCGCGTACATGCCGGTCAGGCCCACCGGCCCCAGCGCCACCGGCAAGGCCAGGCGTTCGCCGAACAGCTCGGTGTGCAGGTCCAGCGCCGACATGTCGCGCAGCACCCGCTGGCGCAGGGCGATGTCGCTCAGGTCGGCCACGTTGCGGCGCAGGGTGTGCTCGGCATAGGCGCCGCCATCGATGTAGTGGAACAGGAACGGCGGCAGCCGGCGCTGCGCGGCGGCACGGTAGTCGGTGGAGGCGGAAATGATCATGGGGGCAGGGCGGTCAGGGAGAGGAGGGCAGGCGCGAGGCACGGGCGCGACGCGCATCGTCCTCGTCGAGGGTGCGCAGCGCGCTGTGCACGAATTCCAGGTGGGCGTGCGCGGCGGCGCGGGCGCGTTCGGGGTCGCCGGCCAGGATCGCGTCGCGCAGCGCGCGGTGCTGGGCGTGCAGCGCGGCGAAGATGCGCGGCGAGGCGAACAGCTGCTGCCGGCTCTGCGAGATGTTGGCCTGCAGCAGGTCGAACAGCCCGCGCATCACCTGCAGCAGCACGCGGTTGTGGGTGGCCTCGGCGATGGCCAGGTGGAAGTCGGCGTCGGCGTGCGCCTGCGCCGCCGCATCGGCCTGCGCATGGGTCTGCAGCAACGCCTCGTAGGCGGCCTCGATGCGCGCGCGGTCGTCGTCGGTGGCGCGCAGTGCCGCGTGCCAGGCGGTGGCGCCTTCCAGCGCATGGCGGGCCTCCAGCACGTCGAAGCGGTACTCCGGGTCGGCGTGCAGCAACGGCAGGAACGGCTGCAGCGGCGCCACCACCTGGTCCTCCGGTGTCGGTGGCCGTTGCACGTAGGTGCCGCCGCCCACGCGGGCCCGCAGCAGCCCCTGGCTGGCGAGCTGGGCGATGGCCTCGCGCAGCACCGGGCGGGAAACGCCCAGTTCCGCGGCCAGGGCGCGCTCGGCGGGCAGGCGTGCATCGACCGCGAGGCCGCGTTGTGCGATCAGCGTGCGCAACTGCGCGACGACCCGGTCGCTGAGCCGGGTGGGGGACTCGGTGGCAGCGGTCGTGGTTGTGGAATTATTGGTCATACCAATAACTGGAGAGGCGCAAATGGTGTCGCCATTAGGCGCCGAATCTCATGCATCGTCAATGCTTTCAGTGGTGCGGGATGCCTAAATTGGTAATACCAATTGCGGCGCGCTGTCGCCGACCATCGCCGCAGCCAGTACCACCAGCACCGCCAACAGGCCCGGTTCCACCCCGATCAACCGGCGCAGCGTGCGCACCTATGCTGCGGTCGACGCCCACGTTGGCTGCCGCCGTGCTGGCGACGCCAGCGCAGGCGCAGCGTCGGCACCAGGGAGAGCAGGCCGATCGCTGCGAAGGTGCCGAGCTTGGGCCCAGAACCAGGGGGTATGCAGGTAGTAACCGGTGCCCTTGAGCCCATAGCGCACGCGCAGGGCGCCCACCGCCAGGATCAGCAGTGCGGCCAGCGCGTAACCGGCGTCGGCGCGAACCAGCCGCGCCAGCCGGGGGCGGTCCAGCGCAGCAGGCTCCATCCCGCCACCAGCGCGGCGATCAGCAGCATCGCCAAGTGGTGCAGGGCGCCCAGGATCAGGTCGACAGTGACCATCGTCGCAGCGTCACCACACCCACGGCAGCAGCCGCCAGCTGTGCGCGGCGTAGTCCGGATATTCCTCGGGGAAGGCCTGGGTCAGCATCGCTTCCTCGACCCGGATGCGGCGCAGGAACGCCCAGGTCACCGGCAGCACGATCGCCAGCAGCGACAGCACGTTGCCCATGCCCAGCGCCAGCCCGTAGAACGCCAGCAACGCGCCGGTGTACGAGGGATGCCGCAGATAGCGATACGGCCCGTGGCGGACCAGGCGGTGGCCTTCCTGGATGGTCACGTCGACGGTGAACCAGCGCGCCAGTACGCGGATCGACCACAGCCGCAGCGCCAGGCCACCGCCCAGCAGCACGCAGGCCGCCCAGCGCAACGGCTCGCGCAGGTGCGGCGCATAGCGCCACACGCCGAGCAGCGACAGCAACACGCCCAGCGCTACCGCCGCGTACAGCACGCGCCACAGCAGGCGCAGCGTGCCCTGGTCGCGCGCACCGCCGTCGGCCGCGCGGCGGCGGCGACTGAGCAGCAGTTCGTACGCGCCCCAACTCAGGCCGAGCAGCATGAACAACAGATCCGGATGGCGCAGGGTCAGGGGCATGGCGGTGTTCCTCGTGGCAGCGTGCACGACGCATTGCGTGGCAGGGCGGATGAACCGGGCCCGTCCTGCGTGTCGATCGGCCGGCGCGCAGCGGGGCATGGACGCAGTGTGCCGCCATCGTGGTGGCGCGGCAGTGGCCGCTGGTCATGTCCACTGCCTGCCGGAAGTCACTTTCTGCGCCCGGCCCATTGCCGCGGCGCGGGTGCGCGGTCAGCATCGGTCGCATGAACCGATTCCTGCGCGACCTGATCGAACCCAAGCGCCTGGCCGGGCTGCTGACCGTGGCCACCGTGCTGTGGTCGTTCCAGTTCGCGCCGCATACGCTGGCGCCATGGCGCTGGATCGCTGCGGCGCTGTTCCTGCTGCCGCTGCTCGGCGCGCACTACCTGCCCGTGCGTTGGCGCGACGCCGCACTGTGGCTCGAGGCCGCCGCGGCGATGGTCCTGGTCTGGCTGGAGCCGCATGTCGGCACGGCGCCGGTGCTGTTGGTGGTGGTGGTGGCGCAGGTGGCGCTGCAGTGGCCGCCGCGGCCGGTGCTGGTGCTGGCGCTGCTGGCCAACCTGGGCACGTTCCTGGCGCTGTCCGCGGCCGGGATCAAGCATCCGCTGCTGACCACCCTGATCTACGCCGGCTTCCATGCCTTCGCCGGCCTCAGCGCGCACTACGCGCGCACCACCGAGCTGGCGCGCGAGGCGCTGGCACGGGTCAACGCCGACCTGCTGGCCACGCGCGCGCTGCTCGCCGACAGCGCGCGCGATGCCGAGCGCCTGCGTCTGGCGCGCGAACTGCACGACGTGGCCGGCCACAAGCTGACCGCGATGCGGATCAACCTGCGCCTGCTGCTCGCCGACCCGGCACTGGCGCGGCACGAAGAACTCGGTGCGGTCGAGCGCCTGTCCGGCGAACTGCTGGCCGACATCCGCAACGTGGTGCAATCCTTGCGCGACGAACGCGGCCTGGACCTGGAAACCGCGCTGCGCGCGCTCGCCGCGCCGTTGCCGCGCCCGCAGCTGCGGCTGCAGATCGACTCCGGCGTGCGCATCTCCGATCCGCACCTGGCCGAGACCCTGCTGCGACTGGTGCAGGAAGCGCTGACCAATGCTGCGCGGCATGCCGATGCCGGTGAGGTCCACGTGCGCCTGCGGTACGAGGACACGCAGCTGTGCCTGGACATCGAGGACGACGGCCACCGCGCCGAGCGCATCCGCGAAGGCAACGGCATCGCCGGCATGCGCGAGCGCCTGGCTGCCCTGCAAGGACGCCTGGAGCTGGGCCGCACGCCGCTGGGCGGTATGCAGTTGAGCGCGAGGCTGCCGCTGTGAGCGCGTTGCGGATCGCCCTGGCCGACGATCAGGTGCTGGTACGCGCGGGCCTGCGCGCGCTGCTGCAGACCCAGGGCATCGTCGTCGCCTGCGAGGCCGACGACGGCCAGGCCCTGCTCGACGCGGTCGCGGCCACGCCGGTGGACGTGGTGCTCAGCGACATCCGCATGCCGGGCATGGACGGCATCCAGGCGCTGCAGCAGCTGCGCGCGCGCGGCGACCGCACGCCGGTGCTGCTGCTCACCACCTTCGACGACTCCGACCTGCTGCTGCGCGCCACCGCCGCCGGCGCGCAGGGTTTCCTGCTCAAGGACGCCGCGCCGGAGGACCTGCGCGAGGCGATCGCACGCGTGGCCGCCGGCGAGACCCTGCTGCAGCCGGTCAGCACCGACCCGGTGCGCGCACGCTACCGCTACCGCGACGAGGACGCCCCGCGCGACACCTTCAACGAACGCGAAGTGGCGATCCTGCGCCTGCTCGCCGGCGGCTACTCCAACAAGGAGATCGCGCGCAGCCTGTTCCTGGCCGAGGGCACGGTGAAGAACTACGTCTCCACCATCCTCGACAAGCTCGGCACCCGCGACCGCACCCGCGCCGTGCTCAAGGCGATTACCTTGCGCATCATCTAGTGCTGACAAGCGGCATCGCCGCGACGGCCGCCGGCAGCGCGTCGGGACTGAAGTCCCTCCCACACTGTCTCCATCCAATATGGCCGCGCGCTGCGGCTTGCCGTAGGAGCGGCTTCAGCCGCGACAACCGACGTCGCGGTGCAAGGGATGCCGATGAGCCCTGTTCCCATAGCGCCAGCACACATCCACCGCCGCGACGCCGCCCTTTGTGGGAGCGACTTCAGTCGCGACGCGACGCCACCCGAACGCGCGCGCCTCCACCCGCACCGAACTCCATACCCCGCCGTGTGCTGCCGCCGGGACTTCTGCATGCCCGCCGCAGACATTAAGATGCCGCGGGCATTGTGCCGACGAGGAATTCACGTTGATCATCCATCCGAAAGTCCGCGGTTTCATCTGCACCACCACGCACCCGCTCGGCTGCGAGCGCAACGTGCTCGAGCAGATCGCCGCCACGCGCGCGCGCGGCGTGCGCCACGATGGCCCAAAGAACGTGCTGGTGATCGGCGCGTCCAGCGGCTACGGCCTGGCCTCGCGCATCACCGCCGCGTTCGGCTTCGGCGCCGCCACCCTCGGCGTGTTCTTCGAAAAGCCCGGCAGCGAGAAGAAGGCCGGCACCGCCGGTTGGTACAACGCCGCCGCGTTCGACAAGCAGGCCAAGGCCGACGGCCTGTACAGCAAGTCGATCAACGGCGACGCGTTCTCCGACCAGGCGCGCGAGAAGGTGATCGAGCTGATCAAGCAGGACATGGGCGGCCAGGTCGACCTGGTGGTGTATTCGCTGGCCTCGCCGGTGCGCAAGCTGCCGAGCACCGGCGAAGTGAAGCGCTCGGCGCTCAAGCCGATCGGCCAGACCTACACCGCCACCGCCATCGACACCAACAAGGACGCCATCATCGAGGCCTCGATCGAGCCGGCTACCGAGCAGGAGATCGAAGACACCGTCACCGTGATGGGCGGGCAGGACTGGGAACTGTGGATCGACGCGCTGGACGCCGCCGGCGTGCTCGCCCCGGGGGCGCGCACCGTCGCCTTCAGCTACATCGGCACCGAGATCACCTGGCCGATCTATTGGCACGGCGCGCTGGGCAAGGCCAAGGTCGACCTCGACCAGACCGCGCAGCGCCTGCACGCGCGCCTGCAGCCGCACGGCGGCACGGCCAACGTGGCGGTGCTGAAATCGGTGGTGACCCAGGCCAGCGCGGCGATTCCGGTGATGCCGCTGTACATCTCCATGGTCTACAAGATCATGAAGGAAAAGGGCCTGCACGAAGGCACCATCGAGCAGGCCGACCGCCTGTTCCGCGAACGCCTCTACCGCGAGGACGGCCAGCTGGCCGCCACCGACGACGAGAACCGCCTGCGCCTGGACGATTGGGAACTGCGCGACGACGTGCAGGACGCCTGCAAGGCGCTGTGGCCGCAGGTGACCACCGAGAACCTGTTCCAGCTCACCGACTACGCCGGCTACAAGCACGAGTTCCTCAAGCTGTTCGGCTTCGAGCGCAAGGACGTGGACTACGACGCCGAGGTCGATCCCGACGTGACCTTCGATTGCGTGGAGCTCTGAGGGGCGGGGATTGGGGAGTGGGGATTCGGGAGTCGTTTGATCCCGGATCCCGGACAGACCATGCGGCCGGCAGCGATGTCGGCCGTTTTCTTTTTGGTGACGGCCGCGGCGATGGCAGCGCCGGGATGAGCAGAACCACGTGTGAGACAGGCGAGGGCTGTGCAGTCGAGGCACACCAAGGCCGTGCAGTGGAGTGCGTGGTGGTGTCCACGCACCGCAGCAGCAACATGTGCGCCGTTGCGCTCGCACCTCGCATCGCCAACGTTCGATTGCCGGTCGCGGCTGAAGCCGCTCCTACGAGCGCGCGCGCTGCACCGGTAGGAGCGGCTTCAGCCGCGACGAGCGAAGCAGCGATGCATGCGTTGACCGAACCGCGTCGGGACTGAAGTCCCTCCCACAAGGACACCATCCATCCCCGCGGCAGCTTTCCCCTGTAGGAGCGGCTTCAGCCGCGACATTCGAAGCCGCGGTGCAGGAACTGCCCGCACAGCATCAGGACTAAAAAACGCCACATCGCAACGCCAATCCGCACGCAAACCCCGCAGCGCCAGCGCCTTTACGATTCTCCACTCCCCACTCCCCACTCCCCACTCCCCACTCCCCACTCCCCACTCCCCACTCCCCACTCCCCACTCCCGGCTTTTCACCGCCTCACATCGAACCGCGTCGCCCCCACACACGCCTGCACCTCGGCCTCGCCCAGCGCCAGCACGTCGCCCGGCAGCGTGTGCTTGAGGCAGCCGGCGGCCAGGCCGAAGCGGATCGTCACGGTGTCGTCCCAGCCACGGCTCAACCCATGCAGCACGCCGGCGGCGAAGGCGTCGCCGCCGCCGATGCGGTCGACAATGCCGCTCAGCTCCTCGGCCGGCGCCTGCGCCACACCGCCATCGCGGCGCAGCAGCATCGCCCCCAGGCTGTGCCGGTCCACGCTATGCGCCACGCGCTGGGTGCAGGCCATCGCCTGCAGCTGCGGGAACGCGGCGAAGGCATCGCGCGCGCCCGCTTCCACCCGCGCCTGCACGCTGTCCTGCGGGTAGCGGTGGCCTAGCACCACCTCCAGGTCGCGGTAGTCGGCGAACAGCACGTCCGCCTGGGCCAGCAGCTGCCGCAGGATCCCCGGCGCATCGCCGTTCCACGCCTCCCACAGCTTGGGCCGGTAGTTGCCGTCGAACGACACCCGCACCCCGGCCGCGCGTGCCGCCTGTGCGGCCGCCAGCGCCGCGGCCGCGCCACGTTCGCCCAGCGCTGGGGTCACTCCGGACAGGTGCAGCCACTGCGCGCCGTGCAGCAGCAACGGCCAGTCGTGCTGGTCGCCGGCATCCAGCGCGAAGGCCGAGCCGGCGCGGTCGTAGGTGACCTCGCTGGGCCGGTGCCCGGCACCGGTGCTGAGGAAGTACAGGCCCATGCGCCCGGGCACGAAGCGCACTCCGCTGGTGTCCACGCCATGCCGGCGCAGTTCGCCGGCCGCGGCCTGGCCCAGCGGGTTGTCCGGCAGCACGCTGACCACGGACACGGCATGGCCGAAATGCGCCAGCGCCACGCCCACGTTGGCCTCGGCGCCGCCTACCTGCACCTCCAGCCGCGGGGTCTGCAGCAGTCGCTCGTGGCCGGGTGCGCCCAGGCGCAGCAACAGTTCGCCGAAGCAGACGATGCGGGAAGCGGTCATGGCGGGCGGGTCCGGCGGCCGAAGGGACGCCAAGCATGCCGCGAAATGCGAACGTGGGCCAGAAAAAGTGACTAGCGGTGTCATTTCTGTGCGGCAGCAGGCGGTCCGGCACTGGCCGACGTCGCGATCCTGCGCTATCTCATTGACTGCAAAGACCCTTGGATCGCCGGGCACTCTGTTGCGCTGCAAGATGCCGCAATGTTTCGCAACTGTTAACGTTGGTTTTGACCAGCGGTGTCATTCGCGACAACGCCCGTAGTTCCACGCCGTCATGTAACCCTTGGGAGGGGAGGACATGCAATCACGTACCGAACGCCGGAAGACACCGGTTACCTTGCTCGCGCTGTCGATCGGCCTGGCCCTGCAGGCCGGTGCCCTGCAGGCACAGGAGGTGCCGGCGTCCGCGCCGCCCGCCACGGCCTCCGCCGATGCCACCACCGAGCTCGACACCGTCGTCGTCACCGGCTACCGCGCCAGCGTGGAGAAGGCGCTGGACATCAAGCGCGCCGAGAAGGGCATGGTCGACGCCATCGTCGCCGAGGACGTGGGCAAGTTCCCCGACACCAACCTCGCCGAATCGCTGCAGCGCATCCCCGGCGTGGTCATCACCCGCGACGCCGGCGAAGGCCGCAACATCTCCGTGCGCGGCCTCGGCCCGGACTTCACCCGCGTGCGCATCAACGGCATGGAAGCGCTGACCACGGTCGGCGCCAGCGACCAGAGCGGCGGCACCAACCGCGGCCGCGGCTTCGACTTCAACGTGTTCGCCTCGGACCTGTTCACCCAGATGGTGGTACGCAAGACCGCCTCGGCCGACGTCGAGGAAGGCTCGCTGGGCGCCACCGTCGACCTGCGCACCGCGCGGCCGTTCGACTACGACGGCTTCACCTTCGCCGCCAACGGCCAGGCCACCTACAACGGCATGTCGCAGAAGGCCGATCCGCGCATCGCCGCGCTGGTCGCCAACACCTGGGCCGACGGCACCTTCGGCGCGCTGATGTCGGTGGCCTACTCCGAGCGCCAGGTGCTCGAGGAAGGCAGCGGCACCACCCGCTGGGCCAACGGCCCCAGCAACAACGGCTACAGCCCCGCCTCGCCATTCGCCGCGGCCAACAGCGCCAACGTGTTCAGCCCGCGCATCCCGCGCTACACGCAGATGGAGCACGAGCAGAACCGCCTGGGCGTGACCGGTTCGCTGCAGTGGAAGCCCAACGACAGCACCGAGTTCTCGCTGGACGGCCTGTACTCGAAGATCGACGCCAAGCGCGACGAGCACTACATCGAGGCGATCAGCTTCAGCCGCGGCCGCTCGCAGAACGGCAAGCCGGACATGATCGTGCGCGACGGCTACGTCGACCCGGCCTCCGGTGCGCTGCTGTACGGCCGCTTCGACAACACCGACATCCGCTCGGAGAACCGCCACGACGAGTGGAACACGGTCTTCAAGCAGCTCACCTTGAACGGCGAGCACCGCTTCAGCGACACCTTCAAGATCACCGGCGAGATCGGCACCTCCAGTTCCAAGCACCGGAACCCGATCCAGACCACGGTGATCATGGACAAGAACAACGTCGCCGGCTACAGCTACGACTACCGCAACAGCTACACCTCGCCGGTGTTCAACTACGGCATCGACCCGACCGCCGCCAACGGCTGGACGCTGGCCGAAGTGCGCATGCGTCCGCAGTCGGCCAACAACAGCTTCGACACCGGCTCGCTGAACTTCGAGTGGAACCTGGGCACCAACTTCACCCTCAAGGGCGGCGTGCTGGCCAAGAACTACGGCTTCGACACCAAGGAGTTCCGCCGCGCGTCCGAGACCAGCGTGCCGACCTTCGCCACCGGCAACCGCATCGTGCCGACCGACCTGGTCGCGCTTGCAGGGTTGAAGGGCATCGAGGGCACGCCGTCGAACTGGGCGGTGCCCGACCTCAACGGCATCGCCGATGCGCTGGGCATCTACAGCGGCACCGGCACCTGGACGCTGACCGAGCGCGCGGTCAACACCCGCAGCGTGGAAGAGAAGGACCGCGGCGCCTGGTTGATGGGCGACTTCGCTTTCGACATCGGCGCGATTCCGTTCTCCGGCAACGTCGGCGTGCGCTACGTGAAGACCAACCAGTCCTCCACCGGCTACGCCCTGGTCGGCGCGAACCTGATCAACACCACGGTCGAGCGCACCTACAACGACACCCTGCCGTCGTTGAACCTGGTGGCCGAGATCACCCCGGACTTCCTGGTCCGCTTCGGCGCCGCCAAGGTGATGACGCGGCCGGGCCTGGGCAGCCTGACCCCGGGCGTGACGGTCGCCGTGGCCGGCGGCGCGCGCACGGTCAGCGGCGGCAATCCGAACCTGGATCCGATCCGCGCCAAGACCGCCGACCTCGGTTTCGAGTGGTACCTGCAGGAAGGCGCGATGCTGGGCCTGGCGCTGTTCTACAAGGACATCGACAGCTTCGTGCAGACCGCGCGCACCATCGCCCCGTACTCCAGCAGCGGCCTGCCGGTCAGCCTGCTCGACGGCACCGGTGCGGCGGCCAGCGACGACTTCGTCTTCAGCGTGCCGCTCAACACCCCGGGCGGCAAGCTGAAGGGCGCCGAGTTCAACTACATCCAGCCCTTCACCTTCCTGCCGGGCAAGTGGGCCAACTTCGGCACCCAGCTCAACTACACCTACGTGCAGTCGAAGATCCAGTACGTCACCGGCACCGGCGCGCTGTCGTTCAACACCGACCTCACCGGCCTGTCGAAGAACTCCTACAACGCCACGCTGTTCTACGAAGGCGAGCGCTTCAGCGGCCGCGTGTCGCTGACCCACCGCGACGGCTACCTGACCCAGGTGCCGGCCACGGAAACCGGCTTCGACATGCACGGCATGCGCGGCACCAATGTCGTGGACGCCAAGCTGACCTACAAGATCGACGAGAAGATCGACATCAGCCTGGAAGGCTCGAACCTGACCAACGTGCCGTACTACGAGTGGGTGCAGACCAGCGCCACCGGCGCGCAGCTGCCGCTGACCTACAGCGAGACCGGCCGCCAGTACGCGATCGGGGTGCGTTACAAGTTCTGAAGACTGCGTTCGCCGGTGCCGCGCTGCGGCATCGGCAACGCCCCGCTGCCCGCATACTCGCGGGCCGGGGAGGGAGATCGACGCGCGCCGTCATGGTGCGCGCCGATCGCAAAGGAGCGAGATGAAACAGGCAATGTGCGGCAGCGCGGTGGGCGCCGGCGGTGGTGTGTCGGCGATCGGTCTTGGGGTGTGGCGTCGCCTGAAGGCGAAGGCGGTGCACCTGCTTGCGTCCATCGGCTCTCCGCGATTGCCACAGGATGTGCCGGCATCGCGCGTCGCGGCTGAAGCCGCTCCCACATGTGCGTTGCTGCACTGTGGGAGCGGCTTCAGCCGCGACGCGCTGTTCCTACCCACTTCGGCAAAGCAAGGCTTTACTGCATACGCCTCCAAATCGCAGAGCCCAAGTCGCATCTCACACCGCCTCGCCCTGCTCTGTGCCCTCGCTTTGCCAGCGATCGCCGCAGCCGCCACCCCCGAACTGCTGTTCCGCGTCTCCGCCGACAAAGGCCTGGACGCCGACGTCGCCCATGGCGACCCCCAACCCAACTTCCGCGACAAGATCGCCCTGGTGCCGACTGGCGTATCCGGCCAGGCCATCGAATGGGCCGACGACGGCGTGCTGTCCTGGAACGCACCGGGCAACCTCTACACCCAGCGCGGCACCCTGTCGTTCTTCTGGCGCTCGCGCTACCCGGTCGGCGAAGCGCCGTTCGTGATCTTCCGCGTCGGCTACGCCGACCACACCAGTTGGGACATGGCCTGGCTGCGCATCGACTGGAATGGCCACGGCTTCGATGCCTTCGTCACCGACGCCAACCTGGCCCGCACCCGCGTCTCCTTCACGCTCGACAAGCACCCGGCGCCTAGTGCCTGGACCCACCTGGCCTTCGCCTGGGACGAGACCCGCGGCGTGCGCCTGTACGTGGACGGCAAGGAGGCCGCGCGCGTGGACTGCACCCAGGCCTGCGCCGATGGCGGTTCGCTCGACTTCGACGCCGCGCTGGACCAGCTCGGCCTGGCCGCGCGCGTGCTGGCGCCGCACCAGGTGCAGAGCCGCTACAACTTCCTGCGTGGCAGCGACTTCGACGAGATCCGCGTCTACGACCGCATGCTCGACGCCGCCGGCGTCGCCGCCCTGGCCAAGCAACAGGAACCGCGCAGCGCCGAGGCCGTGCCCGACAGCGCCGCGCGCAATGCCTGGCTGCACCGCTTCGGCTGGGACCACGGCCGCGCACCGCCGGTGCTGGACGCGCCATCCACGCGCATCCGCAAGGTCGAGTTCGCCGACGCCAAGGACCTGAAGGAGTGGATGTGGAAGGCGACCGACGGCATCGCCGAGACCACCTGGCCCGGCGTGTACAACCGCTCGCGCCTGCCGGGCCGTAACGACTACTTCCAGCTGCCCGACTGGAACGTCTACGTCGAAGGCGGCAAGGCGCTGGACCTGGCACTGCCCGACGAACCGTTCAACCGCATCGAACTGCGTGGCGCCGCCTACGGCCAGGCCACCTATGCCGCCGATCGCGGCACGCCTGCGCCGCTGTTCTCGCGCGCCCAGGGCACTGTGCGCAGCGTCGACCAGTTCGAGCGCCGCCGCGGCGGCCACCTGCGCTTCACCAACATCGCCCAGGAAACCCCGATCCAGGAAATCTGGGCCTACGACGTCGGCACCGGCGCCGAGCCGGCCAACCCCAGCGCCACGCTGCGCTACACCGTGCGCAGCGACACCGCCCCGGACTACGCCAACCTCGCCGCGCTGCGCGCCTACATTGCCGGGCGCTACCCGCCGGACGAACGCAGCACCGTGGTCGCGCTGCCGACCAAGGCGCCGTCGCGCAAGCGTGCCGACGAAAAGACCGCGATGCAGCCACTGCCGATCGTGCACGTGCTCATTCCCTCCAACCTCGGTGATGCGCCGGCCGCGCAACCGCTGATGCGCAGTTGGTCGTACGGCTGGGAGAACATGCACGACGGCCTGGATGGCATCGCCATCGACCTGCCGGCGCTGCAGTTGCCGGCCACGCACAACGGCCTGATCCCGCTCAACATCCGCGTCAAGGATCCGATCTGGCCCGGCCGCGACATGCTCGACGTATCGGTCTCGGTCGCGCCCGGGCAGGCGCGCACGCTGTGGCTGGACCTGCGCGACCGCATCCTCACCGACGACAGCCTGATGCTCAGCATCGCCTCGGCCGCGCCCGGCTTCGACGCGCGCGCGCTGGACGGCGCGCAACTGCGCCTGCTGTTCAAGCCGCGCGAGCAGGCGAAGGCCGAGCACATCGCCGACCGCTTCAACCAGGTCAAGGACAACTGGGGCTTCCTGGTCGAGGAACACACCACCTCCAAGCGCCAGCGCCTGTACGCGCGCCTGGATGCCGACATCCACGACCTGCTGCGGGTGGACCCGGACAACGCGCTGGGCCGCCAGTACTGGGCCGACATCAGCTACGGCAACCAGGGCCTGCTACCGGTGCAGTTGCCACAGCCGCCCAAGGGCGTGCCGGGCTGGGCGTTCTGGCAGCTGGAAGACCTCAAGGCCACGCGCCGCTACATCAACTGGTGGATCGACGAGCGTCAGGTCGAGTACGGCGATTTCGGCGGCGGCATCTCCGACGACTCCGACCTCACCCAGCAATGGCCCGGCGTCGCCCTGATGGGCGTGGACCCGGACAAGCTCAACGCTTCGCTCACAGCCCTGTCCGACGCCAACTACCGCAACGGCATGTTCACCGACGGCCTCTCCACCATCGAGACCGACGAACTGCATTCCTACGAGGACGGCATCAACATCAACAGCGAAATGCTCTACCTCAATTGGGGCGACCCGCTGACGGTGGAGCGGCTGATGCGCACGGTGAAGGCCTTCGATCGCATCATCCAGGTCAACCCGCAGGGCCACCTGCTGTTCGCCAGCAACTGGTTCGGTGGGCGCAAGGTCTACCGCGAACCGAACTGGCAGTGGCAAAAACCCTATTCGTTCCCGATCCTGCACCCGGCGCTGCTGCTGGGCGGCTACAACGCCGACCCCAACAGCCGCCGCATCGTCACCGGCCTGGCCGACGGCTACCTGGCCCATGCCTACACCGACGCCAAGGGCCAGTGGGCGCTGCCCAACGAGATCAACTGGGCCACCGGCAAGACCCGCGGCGGCAGCCTGTTCGACGGCAGCGGCGGCCCCGACACCCTGCATACCTTCTGGGCCGCCTACCGCTGGACCGGCGATGCGCGCTACCTCCAGCCCATCGACTACCGCGTCGCCAAGGCCGGCCCCGGCGGCCTGTCCCTGCTCAACGAGAATTTCCTCGACGTGCTCGGCAAGCGCGACAGTTGGGGCGCCAGCCTGGCCAAGGCGGCGGCCGACGCCTTGGCCGACGATGCCCCGGACTTCGCCCACCATGTCGCCTGGGAACAGAGCGGTGACCCGCGCTGGCTGGAAACCCTGTACCGCGCCGAGACCCGCGACAAACTGCAGAGCTTCTACATGAACACCGAAGGCCACTGGTGGAGCGACCGCGTCGAATCGCCCACCGTGAACCTGCAGCGCGCCCGCCTCGGCGGCGTCGCCCTCAAGCGCAACCAGACCTACCCCGGCCACACCGTCAGCTGGCGCTTCGCCGATCCGGAAGGTGCGGCGCAGGTGGCGCTGCTGCTGCCGAAGCCGCGGCAGGATCGCTTCACCGTCATCGGCTACAACACCAGCGGCAAGACGCAGCGGGCGCAGATGACGGGGTGGAATGTCGCGGCCGGGCAGTGGCGGATGCGCTCGGGTGTGGATCGCGATGGCGACGGGAAGATCGATGGCAAGGCGGCCACGCGCGAGTTCGCGTTCGAGAAGAGCGGGGCCGTGGATGTGGAGTTTCCGGCTGGGCAGACGTCGGTGATGGAATTCGAGCTGGTTGCGCCTGCTGCAGTGCCAGTCGAGCTGCGGCCGGATCTGGGGATCGGGCGTGGGGATGTGTGGGTGACTGCGGATGCCATCGAGGTCACCGTACATAGCCTGGGGCATGTGGATGCGCCGGCGGGGTTTGTGGTGTTGGAGGATGCGCGTGGCAGGGAACTGGCGCGGGCAGCGTTTCCTGCGTTGGAGGCGCCTGAGGATTTGGAGCCGAGGACGGCGCATGTGCGGTTGGTCTTGCCGGGTAGCGGAAGCATCGAGGGCGTGTGGTTGCGCGTAGTGACCGAAGGGAACGTGGCCGAGGTCACCCAACGCAACAACATGCTGGAGGTGCGGTGAAATCCGAAAGCGGTGCGCTGGTGTGCTGGGATATCGGCAGGGCCTTCATTACACCTGTAAATAAGTGGCGGTAACGCTTACACCCGCCAAAAATACGGCATAACGTCCTGTGGTGAAGTTGGCACAAGCCGGTAGAGGCAAGGAACCACAGATGTTTCAGCCGGATTGACGGTGTTCAATTACTCGGCGAGGATGGTGTTACTCCGCGTTTAGGCGGTCCAACGGTAGTTAGGCACTGCAGGGGGAATTCAATGACACCGATTTTCGATTCTGGAGCCAATCTCGTGGCTTGGTTCGATGGACATCACTTCTTCGACCTTAATCAGGAGTGGATCGCCTTTGCGGCCAATGGGCATATATTTTCAGCCAGCCGCAATACGTGGCTTGGACCGTTCCATAACGGATCTCTCTTAGACACAAATGGCAAGCCCGTAGCTTGGCTTCAGAACACCGCGCCCAGCGGCTCTCTTAAGCGTGTGAAACCACTGAATCCACTCAAGCCCCTTAGGCCTTTGCGTCCCCTCCGCCCGCTTCAGCCACTCAAGCCTCTTCAACCACTTCAGCCTCTTGGAGGCTGGTCGCAAATGAGGTTCGCTCAATGGCTGGCGCAGTAGTGCCTAACAATTCATTCAAGCCGACGCCGCTTCGCGGCGCGGCTTAACTCGGGCGTTAGACCGACTTATACACTCAAGGAATGCCGTGACCCAAGACAAGCAAAAGCCGCTAGTTGAGAGGTTACACAAAGCCACCGTTCTACTGGCTGAAAATTTGGTGGGTGAAAATTCATCTAACTTTACGACCTTCCCATTCGTAGCCAAGCTAGCGAACGGAAATCATGCGCTGTTTATGCCGGGCGCCGACCCGAAGAATGCAGACTATGACTATCTGCACGCGTTCGTTGTCAATGCTGGATTAACACTCGAACTCAAACTAAAGCATCTCCATATGCTTGAGAGCGGCAGCCCGCCGCGAGGGCACAACCTTCTGTCCCTGTTCGATAAACTTAGCACTGACACGAAGGAATTCATCCAGAATCACATCAAGACACAAGTGAGTGGATCTCACGCACATCAAACTATTAGTGATGTCGCAAAGGATAAGCTAAACATCACTGTTTCTTGGGATGCGCGTTTTCTGTTAGATAAGTCTTCATATGCCTTCGAGCGGTGGCGCTATGTCTATGAAGATCAGAATAAAGGCTCTTGGTTTTGTGGGTACATTGAACTTTACAGAGCGCTCGAAGAACGAATCGGGTCGGTCTAACAACTCATTCAAGTCTAAGTTGCTTCGCAACTCTGCTTAATTCTAGCGCTAGGCCGCTATGAGCACTCTCCAAGATCTTCAGGATTGGTACTTCTCACAATGCAACGACGACTGGGATCACGGCCACCGAGTGCGCATTGAGACGTTGGACAATCCTGGCTGGGCCTTCCGTATTGACCTGACTGATACAGTTCTTAGTGGGCGGGAATTTCCTGTACACAGCTACGGTGTTGGAGAGAAGGCGGAAACTAGCGGCAACGAATGGCTCATTTGCGAGATCAAGTACAATAAGTTCACCGCCCATGGCGGACCTGCAAAGTTGGAGGAGATGATCAACGTGTTCCTCAACTAGGCCAGGGCAGCGGCCTAACAATTCATTCAAGCCGAACCCGCTTTAATTCAGGCGTTAGGCATCAGGTGGAGATCATCGATGACCCGTGATCAGGAAATCATTCTGACGCTAGACCTTCAGCTATCTGATCGGGAAATGTTTCTGATCGGGATGATCGTCGCCCACTGGGGAACGTTAGAGCATGAGGTCTTTACGCAGACCCTGCTAAGCTTCGATGACGCTGATAATCAAGCCGCCAATCTTCCAAAAGCAATGAACAATATTCAGTTCACGCAAGTGCTTGCTTTGTGGAAAGAGCGGGTTGTAGACAAATCCAAGGGAAAGCGAGCTACCGTCCTGCGAAAGGTCTATGACGAACTTCTCGCAATGAAGGAGCCGCGAGATGCGCTAGTCCATGGCATGTGGCAATGGTCGCCCGAGAATCCAGATCGGATCAGCACCATACGGGTCAAGAAGCGGAAGGTACTTACGAGCCACTTCAACGTCGAGTACTTGCAAGAATTTGCGCTTCGCCTGTCACAACTCAACTTCCAGATCCATTATCCTCGTGGCACCATAGATCTCGCCGCATCTAGACAACAAGCCGGATTCTACATTAGCCGCAAGGGTCTCCAACTTATGGCGGATATGGCAAAATTCAGGCGTGGCTCGGGAAAGTCGGCTGATGCCTAACAATTCATTCAAGCCGAACACGCATCAGGGCGGCGCCTGAATGCACGCCTTCAGCTATATTTGCACTCAGTCGCCGCCCCACTATGGGTCGGCTTAATTCAGGCGTTAGGGCTCACAAGGAGAGATCATGGCTTGCCCAGTAGGAAAGATCAGCATCATTAAGCAATTTAACGATGACCCTGATGCAGTGTGGACTGCATACAAGGCGAATAATCCGAATCATAGTGACGCACATCTCGAGATCTACTTCGACGAGCTGTACTCGCATTGCTACGCCAAAAATGCTCCTGAGCATTCGCCTGAGACTTCGTTCAATCTTCCGCAAAGCATCCGGGATGCCATCACCAAGTGCATCACTACTACCAAGGTGCCAGTGCCGTAATCCCTAACAGAAATAGGGGTCAGAGCGCAAAAACAGTGGTCAGAGTGAACTTTTTTATGTGGTAAATTTGAAGTTCACTTTGAGCCCGTCCCCACTCCCTGCTAGTCCTCCCTAGGCGATCCAATAAACGCCGCTTCGTAGCACAGCTTAACTCAGGTGTTAGGTATCACAAGACCACCGAAAATAGGGGTCAGAGTGCATTTTTCTTGTATGCAAGGTCATTTAAAGTTGGCTCTGACCCCAGTTCTGGCGTTTACTCAAGGGTACACAGAACGAGGCGGGCTGGCAGACTATAAGCGCAATAAGTAACGTTGGGCCGGCTAAAAATTGATTCAAGTCGACACTGCCTCGCGGTGCGACCTAATTCAAGCGTTAGGCCGCTTCTTAGAAATCCCCGCTTTTGATATCAATCGGAGACGCACACATGCCCGTTCGTAACGTTACAAAAGATGATTGCGGTAGACTCGAGGGTAAAGACATCACACCGCTTTACTCCGCTTTCAAGCAGGTCTGCCCGGGAATCGAGGGTGAGGGTCTGTGGGAAAAGATCCGAGAAAAATACAAACTTGGTGTCGCTGCTGACTGTGACGCTTGGGTCGTGCGCATGAATAATGCGATCTCGATCTGGAACGCGCAAAATCCAAGGAACTGCGCTGCCGTAAAAACTGCATTTGGTGTTTAGGTTGCTTGCGCGCGGCCTAACAATTCGTTTAAGGCGGACGGCTTCGCCGCCGCTTAAATCCAGCGTTAGGGCTCACATGAGGCTATTCCGCAGATGAAAGAAACAACAAAGCAGGATTGTCCCTTGTGCGCTGCATCCGCCGAGTACAATCTGGTGGATTACGACAAGTGCAAGTATTTCCAAACAGGGGTCAGAGTGCAATTTTCTTAGAAAGTCCACTCAAGTAAGCGGGGTTAGAGTAAAGTTTCCCGAAAAACTCTAGTAAGTTCGCTCTGACCCCAGTTTTACGGATTAATTTAAGCTTTTGGCAACAGTGGAGGCCACTAGTGACCCTTAAGAAGAAGCCTGCACAGCGCAAACGTCACGGCTACTGCAAATTAACAGGCGGACACGGAGCGTTCGTCAAATCCCATTTGATTCCTGAAGCGCTCACCAGGCCGAGTCAGCCCGGCGCACCACTTTTTCAGTACGGTGACGGGCCTAAGCCCAGTCGTCGGTGGAGCAGTTGGTACGACTCTGAGCTTGTCACTCGAGCAGGTGAAGAAATCCTGTCGGCTCTCGATACTTGGGCAATCGCGGTGCTTCGAGAGCACAAGCTCGTTTGGAGCGGCTGGGGCGAAGCCGTTGAGCTAGGCAAACTGCATACGAAGTTCAGTGAGCATCTCGGTATTCGCGAAGTCTCACTCGACACAAAGAGGTTGCGAACGTTCTTTCTCAGCCTGTTATGGCGTGCGGCTGCGAGCGAGCGATATGAGTTTAAAGACGTGGTCTTACCCCCAAAAGATCTTGAAGTTCTTCGCAAGATCCTGCTCGGCCAGGAAGAGCCAGATCCGGGCTTCTATCCTGTCCAGCTAACCCAAATTTCCACTAAGGGCCTGATGCACAACCAGACGCCTTATCCTGAAATCAAATACGTTCCTGATATCAAAAACGAGAGTACAATACCATATCCTATGAAAACGATACGGTTTTACTTCGATGGCCTTATAGCTCATTTTGCCACTGAGCTTCCGGCTTCGCACAACGCATCTGATCTCGGAAAGATCGTTGTTGGAACAGAGCCTACAGTGGTGCTATCGACTGTCACTTTTGAAGATTCGACGCAAGGAAGAGAGATGTACGCCGTACTTGAGAAGTATCACCCGGAAGATAACGGGCTGGGGCAAACTGTTGCGTAACAACTCGGTCAAGCCGACGCTACCTCCTGGCGAAGTCTAACTCATGCGTTAGGCGTCGCGGAGAACCTTTCTCGCTACAACCACGCGTCCGGCCGCGCCTCCCGTACTACTGCCGCTACAAGGTCGATTGTTTCTGAGCAGTAATGCAGGAATGCGTTATCTGCTTGCACTAGTGTTGCGATTTCGGACACATCGCCTTCCTCAAAGAACTCGTCCTCGGCTCGCACTCTGAACGGCAAAGCTTCTCGCCGTGCCAGTAGATCGTTGTGGCTTCGGCCACGCCCATGCTTCAGCACATTCACAGCAAGCTGCACGTCTATAAATCTGGCGCGCAGTTCTGGTTGGCCTGCGCTCTCGATCAGTCTTTCTGCTTCTCGGAAACCATTGTCGCTGCCGAGCGCGTCCTGAAGCGCGGCTTCGAACATGGCTACCATGCCCACGGCCACTATCGCGCCTTGAAGCTCTAATGCCTGGAGTGCTTTCACCAAGCGGGTGGCCCCGCTTTCTCGCAGCTCGGTGAGGACGTGTGTTCTAGTCTCACCCAACAAGCCGCTGGTCAACGCTACGCAGCGGGTGGCCAATTCAGTAAACGGGTGCATGGGTACATCCTAAAACAAAGGGGCGGAGGTAATTAAGCGACTAGGTTCGAGAGTAAATGGAGAGAGTAAATGGGGTCAGAGTACACTCTCCCTGTGATCGCCGCTCTATAAAGAGGATAAATAGGGGGCAGAGTTCACTTTTGTTGTTTGCTACACCTTTCAAAGTTCACTCTGACCCAAGTTTTAAAGAAAGATGGGGCATTAGTGCCGAGTGTTCCCGCTGGCCGAGATTGGCTGCGCAACTGGACGAGCGATACGCGGCCACATCGTCGATGAGACGAGCGCGTGAAGGGTTGAGTCCGATGTAGCGATAGCAGCGCAGTACACAGTC
Organism: Xanthomonas sp. F1; assembly: GCF_014199855.1. NCBI lineage: Bacteria > Pseudomonadati > Pseudomonadota > Gammaproteobacteria > Lysobacterales > Lysobacteraceae > Xanthomonas > Xanthomonas sp. F1. The sequence goes on from NZ_JACHOK010000008.1 coordinate 198,788, forward strand.
GGCGCTGTCCACAAAGCATGACGTGTAGCGCCCTTCCCAGAGCGTGCCGGTACGGCCGTGACGGCCATTGAAGAGGGCCACATAGTGACGACCGAGTCGCTGCATTAGCGGTCCGATCCTTCCGTCCTCTGGCGGTGTGGCAAGCAGGTGCACATGGTTGTCCATCAAGACGTAGGCATGTAGCCGGCATCCGGTGGCATGCAGGCATTACGCAAGCGGTGCAGATAGCGCATGCGGTTGCCATCATCAAAAAAATGGAAGGTTGTCATTGCCGCGCTGTACGATGTGCTGTGATATGCCAGGAAGATCAAGGCGAGGAAGGCGAGCCATGCGAGCAAGTGCTATCACCGACATCGAGCAAGCTCCGTGACAATTGTCAGTCATTGCCTTATAGGATTGTAGGAAGTGAAACTGACCCCGTTATTGATCAGACGTTAGGCCCTGAGACCAGATGAATCGCACTCATGGTATCCAGCAAGCATACGAGCTCCATAAACATGCGGCGTATGGCCGCCATCTGAAACTGTGTGAGTTGCTTGAGCGCGCCGCAGCGGGTGAGTTACAAGAGTCCTTAGCTGCGGAGTTGATCGCTATCGAGGTTGCAATCGAAGCGGCTGCATTGCCATTGATCCGAGCACTCTCAATGCTTCAGGACCAGGAACTGATCGAACTTCTTCGCTGCACCCCGGAGCAGTACGCCGCTTGGCGGCAGGAAGATGCGGATCTGTCGGACCTCGTGCAGTTCAAACACGAGATCTACCGCTACATTGTAAGACCGAGTCCTAGCGTGGCAGACGCCCATGCCCAACATGTATCCGAAACTACCAACGTCGGGGTCTAACCATTCGTCCAAGCCGACATCGTTTCGCGGCGCGGCTTAATTCAGGTACTTGGCCCGCAGAAAGGACATGTATGCCCGAAGAAGACTTGCCTCATTCGGCGTCGTTGCCCCACTGCGCTCATTGCTTTCGATCTCGGTTACGTCCAGCAGCTAGGCAACCTTGGCAGGCCCCAAGAAGCGAAATAGGGGTCAGAGTGCACTTTTTGTTGTTCGAAATAGGGGTCAGAGTGCACTTTTTGTTGTTTGCTACACCTTTGAAAGTTCACTCTGACCCCAGTTTACTAAAATTAATTCTGACCATAGCCCAAGGGAACCAACATGTACTCGCTTCTTCTTGCAGCAGCACTGGCCGCGACGCCCAATAGCCCTCCGCCGCTGACTGCACAAGAGGCCAGAACTCTTCCACTGCATGAGCTTGCAAAACGGCTGCTTGGTGCATCCGGCTCAATCATGATCGATGTAGATCGTCCCAGATACGATAGCTTGGAGCCGATACGTTTCTACGGTCATGCCATCGCCTGGGGAAGCTATTTTGGCGTGTGTGCGTCGGATCTGGTTACGGTCGAGTTCGATGAGCAAGATCGTATTGAATCACTCCAATCGCAACGTCGCTTCGGAGTGGAGGGCGACATCCATAGAGCGCCCGGAGAGTGGGACTACGATGAATTTGGAAAGATTTGCTCAGCGGTCACATCGACGCGCAACTACTTTCCTGCTCCTGATCACGGCGCGGCCTTGGACATCGCCCTCTACATTGAGGCTCTTGCGGGCAAAGGCCCTTTTGCGAAACAACGATTCGAGTATGCCTGCTCCGGAGCGTGCTCGGACAAGCGGACGGAGTTGTCGTGGCTAAGACTCGATGAGATCAAGGCGGCCCGAAGCATCGACTGTGATTCGGTGACTCTGAAGCTTCCCACGTGTTATGAAATTCAGATTGGCTCAGGCGTCGGCCCATTCCCTAAGATGTTTCGGGTGTACGGCTCAAACTACATGAATAAGACAGTTGTCGTTCGTGTCTCAGTTGATGTTGGCATGACCCTAACAAAGACTGGAGGCGAGCAAGAAATGAGGTTAGAGAGCACTCCTAGTCGCCGACTAGTTACAGCGCGACGGCCTTGACGTCATACACAACCACACGCTGCCATAGGTGCTCGCAATCGGCGACAAACTGCTTGTGAATGGGGTGGACTTGGTAGGCGTTCTGTCCGGCGACATCGTCGAAGAACAGGAGTTCCGAGGCGCTGTAGCTGCCGTCGACGACACCACGTTGCTCGGTCTCCGCAGGCACGCCGATGTGGAGACCGCGGACGGTGTCGATGCCAGCTAGCGTCCGCAAACCGGCGAGCAGTTTGGCTAGGTCCTCCTTGGAATCCGGATGCTTCAGCCAGAAGAACACGTGGTGCACGACGGGTGGGAACGCTGCCTTGTTGGCGGACGTGGCCGTGGCTGCATGGGAGCTGGTGGCAACCACGCCGGCAGCCAAAGCAGCGGCGGCAACGATGAGATCTCGGCGCGTGCGATCGGTCATGATCCGGGTCCTTCCGTTCGTAGTCTGCGAGCCTGCGAGTATAGGACGGCAAGAACGTAGTCAGGTTCACTTGGGAGGAAGTCACACTGACCCCGCTTTTCTGCGTTTATCCTTGATGGTTCTCAGTCACTGGTTGAGGATCGTCCCAATCAATCCCCCATGACCACATTCCAATTCCAACCTCGCTGGAAGGAAGAGCTCGTCTGCACCGGCCCGGGCGGCGAATTCGTGCTGGATTTCCCGATGGGCGTGCCCACGGTCTACGTGCCCACCGAGCATGCCTGGGCGCAGAGTGCACCTGCATGGGCGCGCGACCTGTGGCCGGTGTTCAAGGCCGAGCTGGAAACTTGGTGCGATGCGCGCGACGTGCGGTTCTTCCTGGATGGATCGGCCAAGTGCTACGGAGCCACTGCCAAGTCGTAGGTGAACACGCTGACAGCAGGCGGATGCGCGTGGCTTGGTATCCTGGCGCGCCATCGCAGCAAGGTTTCCAATGAGCCAGAGTGCAGAGCGCGCCGACGCGACGAACGTCCCGCTGTATTACCTGATCGTGCCGGAATCGCACGAGGTGCTCGGCCCGTGGGCGGACGCGTTCCCGGCGTATACCGTCGTCGTCGGTTACTCGAGCCTCGGCCACTTCTTTCTGCATGATCCGGCCAGCCAGGATTACGCGGTGCTGCATCCGTTCAAGGCCGCCGGCAAGTCGTATGGCGCGCATGCCTCCATCGCGGCGTTCGAGGCAGCCATCCTGCGCGATCCGGGCTTCGAGGAGTACGTGTTGCGCGGCGACCACGTCCGGGCGATCGCGGCGCGTCTCGGCCCGTTGAAGCCCGAGCAGATCTACATCCCGCAACCGTATCCGACGCTGGGCGGAACGGAAGCACCCGAGACGTATGACAAGGGCGATGTATGGGTCTTTGCGGACCTGGTCGCGCAAAGCGTGGGTTTGTGACGTAAACCCGAACGATTTCGTAAGGCATGCCTGATGGGGATGTGGCGCGAAAGCCGTCAATCGACACGTGTGCTGTGTCTGCTTGTCGGCGTGCTACTTGGTTTTGCCGCGTTCTGCGTGGGTGTTGATCCCGGGTCCCTGCTACGGTCCGGCGTAGGCGTGCTGCTCGCGATCGGTGCCAGCATCTATCTGCTATCTGTGTTTCTGGGCAGTGACGCCTGGCGTAGTCGCTTGATTGGGCTATGGCCGGGCATCTAAAGGCACGCTTCCAGGGAGAACCCAGGCGGCACCAAATCGCCGCCCGGATCAGATGCAACGCGGAAACCGCAGAAGCCGCGCCTCAGTGCTTCGCCGCCTTGCGCCGGTAAACACCATTGAAACTGACGTTGGCGCCACCGCACTCCAGGTTGTCCGATGCAACCAGCAGGTCGCCGACCAGCTGCAGGCGGACCTTGCAGTCATCCTGGCTCAGTTCCAGCCGATTGCCTTCCGGAAAGCCGCGCGCGGTGACGGCGCCCAGGTTCGGGCCGCCGGGCCTTTCCTCGGGGCTCGGGTTGGCGCTGGGCCAGTAGGCATCGCCGTTGGCGGTGATGGTGCCGTCGCCGTTGGCGATCAGCTGCAGTTCGTTGTCGCCGTCGTGCCACTGGCCGACCCAGGCCTGCGGCTTCGGTGCGGCCGTCGCCGGCAGTGGCTGCACGCTCGACGCCGCCACCCAGCCGGCGCTGCCGCCGACCTTGTTGGGGTAGAACGCGCAGACGAAGCCGCCCCGACGCTGCGCCAGGATCACCGTGTCGTCCTTGACCACATAGGCGCGCTGCCGGCACGCGGCCTCGCCCTTGGCCGGGCAGCCGTCGTCGTCGTTGAGCAGGTACAGGCGCGGCACCGCGACCTTGGCGAGCGAGAACCCGGCCGTGCTCATGGGGAAGCCGCCATTGCGGCACATCGCCGTGTCCTCGTCCGGCGCCGCGTAGGCCAGTGCGGGAACCGCCAACAAGGCGAGCAGCCAAGTCTTGTGCATCAGAGTCGCTCCAAAGGTGGGGCGATAGTGTGGTGCATTACGGGTGAACCGGTGGCGAGCGAATCGGTAGGCGAGGACGTAGTGCGGCGCGCCCGGCATCGCGCCTGCGGAGAGTGACGTGGTCTTCTCGCAACCCATGCGCGTCGCCAGCAGCACCGACGCTGGCGAACGCCTCGACCGTAAGGTGGATGCCATCAGGCACACCGCGGGGCTACCCTTGCCGCGGTCCAGATTTCAGAGGGTGATGGAATGGCAGTGAAGTACCGGGCAGGAGATGTCTTCGCGATCCCGTTGGATGCGGGGACGTACACGCTCTGCCAGGTGCTGTGGGCGCCGCAGGGTGACTATCGCAAGGTGGTCGGCTTCTGTGTGCTGGAACGACAGGCATCGGAACCGACGCTTGGCCCGTCGCCGGCACAGCCGCTGCCGGTGCGCGATGGCGACAAGGACCAACGATTGCTGTTCACCGGCACCCAGAAGCTCAAGCGCGGCGAATGGCAGATCGTCGGCCACGCGCCGCTGCCCAGCGATGCCAGGGAGCTGCTGACTTTCCACATCGCCGGGGAGCTGCACGAGGGCGATACCTTCGTGCGGATGCTGTCGGTGGACGAGTACGCCCGCTATGCGTCGATGTCGGTGCTTGGATTCGAACTGGTGCAGCGGCTGCTGAGCGAAAGCCGGTGATCGGGGGCGCAGGCCGTTGACGGCCAGTGGCCGCTCGGCGAGCATCGCATGCAGCCTCAAAGCAGGGGCGTGGCCAACGCCGCACATCACTTCTCTGGCTCAGATGACACCATGCCCGCAAGCCTGCTGACCGAAGTCGTCCTGCGCCCGCTGTTCGAGATCGTCCTCTACGGCCTGTGCTACGTCGTCGGCATGATCGTGGTGCCGGCGTTCTCGTTCGGCTACTACAGTGTCGAACCGTGGAGCAGCAAACGGCGTAGCAAATCCGGCAAGCGCAGCGCCTATCTGGCCCCACGCGTGGTCTCGGCCGACACGGCGGCCTTCTGGGGCGGGTTCGCCCTGGTGGGATTGGGGCTGTTGGGCTATGCGCTGTGGAGCGCGGCGGGGGCTTAACCTCGAAGCAGCTGCATCGCGCTACGCTTTCCGGCCTAAGACTGCAAAGGATTGCACCTATGCCGCATTCCGGCACCTGCTTCATCACGCGATACACGCTGTCGGCGCTGCGCGATCAGATTCACCAAAGACCCGAACTGGTGATGGCGGTCGAAGGCTTGATCGAGGTGGAAGAGGAGCACTTCCCTGATCCACCGACCTACGCTGCGCTGTCGCATCTGGCGCAATGCACCGCTTGCCAGGCCTGGAGTGCGCTTTGGCTGGAGGCACAGTTTCCCGAGAGCGGGGCATGGCGCGAGCGCGTCGCTCGCTACTGCTGCTTCAGCATGTTCGAGGCAGTGACCAAGCCGGACAGGGTGGTGCGGATCGGGTTCGATTTGTTCCGTGGCGAGGATCCGACCTGGTACCTCAACGACGCGATCTGCGTGCAGTTCTGTCCGTGGTGCGGGCAGCGCCTGCCCGATCAGCCGTTCGAGCCGGATCTGGAGCCGGAGCCAGCACCATGACGCCGTGCCGTCGCGTCGCCGTGATCGCCTCAGTGCAACCGGGAGGGTCGACCGGCCTGCGGATTCCTGCCGACGTTGCCGATCCGCCGAATAATTCGGATGGCTTTTGCCGCCACGTGGCGACGCTAGCACATGGCGGCGTGCCATGTGGCAGCGCTGCTCGCCCTCGCGATCGCGCTGCTGTCCGCCGGTTGGGTACTGCCAGCGTGGTGCGGCGTCGAAACCTGGCTGACGTTCTGGCAACGCCAGGGCGTGTCGGCGATGCAGCATGGTCCTCCCGGCGATTCGTTCCCCTACCTGGCCTTCGCCTCGGCCTGCTTCAAGGTCGCCGGCGTGTGGCTCGTTGCCGCGATCGACATCTGGGCGTATCTGGGGGCGCGTGCCTGTCTACGACGGATGCGATGAGTTGTCATGCAGGCGTGCTGCAATGGATCCGGCCGGTTGCGGCGATGGCGTCCGGTTCCGGTAGCCGGCGCTGCGAGCGCCGTACGCATCGCGCAGCGTCTGCGGGCCGCAGACGACTGCACCGGGCCGCAGGACGCATCGCGCCGCTGTCCACCTGGACCGACGCGCGTGCGTTTACCCTCCGGCACTGCCCATCCGCGCATGCTATGACGCCTGCCGCGCCGATGCGGGCGTCCGTCATCCGATCATTCGAGAGTCAAGCTGCCACATGCATCCTGTCATCCACTTCCGCTCCCGCCTGCTCGAGGTGAGCGCCGAGCCGGAGAATCCGATCAATCCGATCCGTGGCAGTTCGCTGCTGGACTGGCTGCGCGTGCGCGTGGGCGACGCCATGGTCCTGTCCGAACCGGATCCGGAGGATTGGGGCTGGGCCTCCGAAGCGGAATGCCAGGGGCGCACCTATCTGGTTGGTGCCTACGCCGAGGAAGAGGTCGATGGCAACCATACCTGGATGCTGCAGATCGAGAAGGAGCGCTCGTTCTGGGAGCGGCTGCTCGGCCGGCATGCGATGCGCGACGACGATCCGTGCTTTGCGCGGCTGCATGCGCTGATCGCCGCCGAACCGCGGTTCACCGATCTTGTGGTGGAGCGTGAACCCTGACGGCCGCTGCCGTCCCGGTGGCACCGCGACGCGGCGCGCTGTCACGCCGCCGCCAACTGCAGCACACGCGCCATCGCGCTTGGGTATGCTCGGCGGCCCGTCTCCATCCGCGTGCCCATCATGCCGATCCGAACCCTATCGCTGTTCCCATTGCTGCTGATCGGCACCTCGCCCGAGGTGATGGCGGCGTCCAAGCATTGCCTGCCATATGGGCCGACTCAGGTCACCCTGTCCGGTATTCTCGCGCCGCCGTCCACCGACACCGCCACGCCTACCGCGCCGCACACGCACACGCAGGGCGGCGCCGCTGGCGGTGCGGCAGCGACCCAGGAAGAGGTCCTGATCCTGCCGCAGCCGTTGTGCGTGGCGGCGTCGGCGGATGGGCGCCAGCCGCGGCACGAGCAGGTGCGCCAGCTGCGGCTGGCGGTCACCGCGGACCAGGCGGCGCATCTGCGTGAGGAGGGGACCAGCCAAGTGGTACGGGTGACGGGAAGACTGGCACATGCGCCGGCCGGCCCGGATGCACCGCCGCTGCGCTTGAGCGTGCTCGGGGTGGACAGTGACTGAGGGCATCGCTGCTACGTGCTTTTGCCGCGACTCGGCGGCATGGGGCGTTGCGTAGGAGCGGCTCAGCCGCGACCGGCGTCACCGGAAAAGCCCATCGCGGCTGAAGCCGCTCCTATATCGCTTCCCACCGTAGTTTTCCACTGGCCAAGCGCGTTTCGCGTTGCCCAGGCTCGCCTGGTTTCCGCGTCCACGTTGGCCCCTGGCTGGTGCACGGTGGCGCATTCGCATTGACGGCGCGCAGCGCCTGGCCGAGGATCGCCGTGCCGCGCCTGGCGGCCCAAGGTGTCACCGATCCATGAGGGGAATGCGTTTTCTGTGTGCGATGAGTCTGTGGCTGGGCGCGTTCGCCGCCATCGCGGGCGAGCCGCCGGCGCGCGCGGTCCAGACGTTCTATGCCTGGGCGATCGCGCCCGAGCACGCCGACGGCAATGTTGCGCAGGTGCGGCATCTGCTGGGGCGGGAATTGTTCGCGGCGCTGGAGGCGCAGCGCGCCTACGAGGCGGCCTGCGCCAAGCGGGTGCCGGCAGACATCAAGCCGCACATGCTCGACCAGAGCCCTTTCTTCCTGTGGCCGGATCAACCGACTGCGTTGGTCTCGACGACCGAGCAGGTCAAGGGCGACACCGCACGGGTGCGCGCCCGCCTGGCCGTCGACGGCCTGCAGTGGACGGACACGGTGGTGCTCGGCCGCCAGGACGATCGCTGGGTGATTCTCGACATCGCCTGGCAGGAAGGAACGCTCACCCGACGCCTGGCCGAATTCGCTGCGCAGCGCTGCACGCCTTGATGGCCACCGGCGCGGGCGAGGGAAGGCACGATGGATGACGTCGGCAGCCGTACCGCGTTATTGCTGAGCCTGCAGCGCGCCCTGCTCGGTGAAGTGCACCCGCAACTGCGGCAGGCCTCGATCGAGGCCGACCAGGCGCGCCGCGTGGTCCGGTTGCGCTTCGAATACGACGGCCCGCCGATGGAAGCGCCGCGCGAACGCTGCTCGTGCGCCGCCACCGAGGTGCTCGCGGACTTCCCGGCGAGCTGGGACCTCGAAGAAGCGCATGTCGCCGTGCCGGTACCGGCGCCGCTGCAGCCACTGCGGCACGTGGCATACCTGCGCGTAGAACCGGACGCTTCGGCCTGAATAGCGCCGTGGGGTTCTATCGTTCCTCCGTACCTGCCTCCACCACCCCGGGGATCGGCGTTGCCGCCGGAAACGCGTCACGCAGCAGGTCCACGCCCTGTTGTGGCTTGGCCAACGGCGTCAGGTCCTGACGGTCGGCGCGCAGTTCGGCGCTGCGATGCGGGGCGATGGCGTCGCGGTGGGCCTGCAGCTCCGGCTGCAGTTCGCCGTCGCGGTTGAATGACCAGGCCAGCATGGGCTCACCCAAGGGCAGAGCATCGCCGGGCTCTGCGCCGTCGCGCGAATGCCAGGTGTGCCAGGTCTTGCCGTAGCTGTTGAGCTTGCTGCGCATCAGTGCCTTCTCCGCGGTGAGCGGCAGGCCAGGCGCGGACAGCTGGCCGGACAGGATCTCGCCATTGTGCGGATGCCAGTAGCGACGCTCCTCCGGCGGCAGCCGCTGGAACAGGACCTCGGAAATGATGTACTCCACGCCGGTGAGGTTGGCCTGCGCGGTGTCGCCGTCGAACAGGGCGCACTGGGCGAAATCCTCGTTGACCTGGCGGCAGAAGTGGTGGGCTTCCATCTGCTGGTGCGGGTGGTCGCGCATCGGGTGGAAGCCGACCAGGTGGATGTCCAGCACTGCGGCCGGGCCATTGTCCTGCAGCGCCTTGGCGCCGGCTTCCAGGACCCGGGTCTTGGCGCTTTCGACAGCGCCAGGCGGTTGTGTGGCGGGCTCGCTGCGGTCGCGGCCGCAGGCCGCCAGCGTCAGCAACAGGGGAACGAACAGGATCCGGCGCATGCGGTGTCTCCAAGGGCGGCGCGGCGCGCGGGACCGCATGTCCCGGACGCGTGGCGCACGACCGGGGCAGCATCGGCTGCATCGCGTTGAACGACAGTGCCCGGGGTGTCTGCGCGGTGTGGTGATGCGCAGGCCTGAGCACGCGGCGGCGCGATGCATGCAGGTCCGCGGATGTCCGCTGCGACCGCTTGGCGTGACGTGATGCGGTCACGCACCGTCGCGCCGTGGCCGCCACGCCGTCATTGCAATGGCGGTGCAACACAGACGACATATCGTGCCGCGCTGCGCCACCGTATGGCGCATGCCGTCGCGTGCTGCTGCGCAAGCCGAACGGACCCGATCTTGCGCGCTCACAAGGATCCGACATGTTGCATCCCCATCTCTCCCCGCGGCCGCTGACCGCGCGCGCCGCGCCGGCCCGTACCCGCTTGGCGCAGGCCTGCGCCGCCCTGGTGCTGGCCTCGGTCGCCGCCGCCGCCGCCGCGCAGGACAGCGCGCCGTCGCTGGCCGGCAGCGAGACCCGCCCGGCCAATGCCGCCGGCAATGGCGATGCGGCGACCTCGCTGGACACCATCATCGTCACCGCCGAACACCGCGAGCAGAACCTGCAGGAGGTGCCGGTGTCGGTGGGCGTGGTGCAGGGCGAGGCGATGCGCGACTTCACCGCCGGCGGCGACGACACGCTGCTGGCGCTGTCCGGCCGCGTGCCCAGCTTCTACGCCGAAACCACCACCGGCCGCATCTTCCCGCGCTTCTACATCCGCGGCCTGGGCAACATCGACTTCTACCTCGGCGCCTCGCAGCCGGTGTCGATCATCCAGGACGACGTGGTGCTGGAGCACGTGGTGCTGAAGTCCAACCCGGTCTACGACGTGGACCAGGTGGAAGTGCTGCGTGGTCCGCAGGGTTCGCTGTTCGGCCGCAACACCACCGCCGGCATCGTCAAGTTCGACAGCATCAAGCCCAGCGACGACTACAGCGGCCGCGTCACCGCCAGCTACGGTAGCTACAACACCGTCTCGGTCGACGGCGGCATCGGCGGCCCGATCAACGACGTGCTGTCGTTCCGCGTGTCCACGCTGTACCAGCACCGCGACAACTGGGTGGACAACACCTACAACGGCCCCAGCGCCGACGGCACGGTCACCCCGAAGAAGGATGCGATGGGCGGCTACGACGACCGCAACGCGCGCCTGCAGCTGCTGCTGAAGCCGAGCGAGAACTTCTCGCTGCTGGGTTCATTCCACACCCGCGACTACGACGGCACCTCCACCCTGTTCCTGCGCGGCGCGCTGACCAAGGGCTCCAACAAGGTCGACGTGCCGCGCGACCAGGTGGCCTACGACGAAGCCCACGACAACCCGCAGGCGTACAAGACCCACGGTGCCTCGCTGAAGGCGATCTACGACTTCGGCGGCGTCTCGCTGACTTCGATCAGCGCCTACGAGACCACCTCCGGCTACAGCCGCGGCGACACCGACGGCGGCGCCGCGGCCAACTTCCCGGTCAACGGCGTCCCCAACGGCTACGGCCAGTCGATGGGCCAGGTGCGCGACCTGGACCAGTACACCCAGGAACTGCGCCTGGCCAGCGAAGGCGACGCCCCACTGCAGTGGCAGGCCGGCGCGTTCTACTTCGACGGCAAGGACACCACCGATTTCTACCAGCGCGCCTATTTCCTGCAGACCGCCGCGCGCAATCCCAACAACTGGGTGCGCCTGCACAACAGCAACACCTCCTGGGCCGGCTTCGGCCAGCTGACCTACAAGGTCACCGACGCGCTGACCCTGACCGCCGGCGTGCGCCAGACCCGCGACAGCAAGGAGACCAAGCTGCTCAAGACCGCCGACACCGCGGCCGGCGTGGTCACCTACAAGGGCCGCCGCGACGTGCGCCTGGCCGACACCCAGCCGAGCTGGGACCTGAGCGCGATGTACGAAATCAACCCGAACGTCAACGTGTACGCCAAGGTCGCCCGCGGCTTCCGCGGCCCGACTATCCAGGGCCGTTCGGCGGTATTCAATTCCGACTTCACCACCGCCGACTCGGAGACCATCCTGTCGTGGGAAGCGGGCATCAAGAGCAACCTGTTCGACAACCGCTTGCGCCTGAACGTCACCGGCTTCACCTATACCGTCGACGACATCCAGCTCAACGGCAACGACTCCAACGGCAACGGCGTGCTGTTCAACGCCGACAAGGCCAAGGCCTATGGCATGGAAGCGGACCTGGACTGGCGCCCGATTCCCAACCTGTCGCTGACCGCCGGCCTGAGCCTGCTGCACAGCGAGATCCAGGACAAGCGCGTGTATGCGCAGGTGTGCGGCCTGAACGGCGTGGTGGTGTGCACGGTGAAGGACCCGACCATCCGCATCGGCAACAACACCTTCGCCCAGATCGACGGCAACCCGCTGCCGAATGCCCCCAAGTACAACGTCAACCTGGCCGCGCGCTACGACATCCCGGTCAACGACGGCGGCGCCTTCTTCGTCGCGACCGACTGGAACAAGCAGGGCTACACCAGCTTCGTGCTGTACGACTCCACCGAGTTCACCTCCAACGGCAACTTCGAAGGCGGCCTCAAGCTGGGCTACACCGGCGACTACGGCGCATGGGAAGTGGCCGCGTTCGCCCGCAACATCACCAACGAGAAGAACCTCAAGGGCGTGATCGAGAACTACATGGCGGCCGTCTACAACGAACCGCGCATCGTCGGCGTCTCGTTCAACCTGCACTGGCACTGATCGCAGGGCGTCGTAGCACCACGTCGGCAGCACCTGCCGGCGCCAGCGGGCGGGAGGGCAAAAGCCCTCCCGCCCGTTTGCGTTTCGTGGATGCCACTGTAGCCATAGCCTTCGCTGTCGCTGTCGCTGTCGCTGTCGCTGTCGCTGTGCTGTTGCTTGGTGTTGGCTCTTGCTTTTGCCTTGCCGGGTTCCCTTCCGAAGCGGCGGCCAGTTCGGGGAAAAACCCGAAGGGCGGCGCACATGGACGTGCGCCGTCCGCGGCAGGGGCAGGATGCCCCTTCCGCGGATCCCCGTGATGGACGCGGACCCGGAGCGCGCAGCGCGGAGGGCGCGTAGGCAGGGTGTGCTTTCTTTTGGTTACTTTTCTTTGCACAAGCAAAGAAAAGTAACTCGCCGCAAGGCGAAAGCCTTTGCTGTTGCTTCAAGCATGAGTGTCAGACAAGAACAACCGTAGGAGCGGCTCAAGCCGCGACCTTCGCGGTAAAGCCCGGTCGCGGCTAAAGCCGCTCCTTGTATCTGGACGTGACGCCCCTAAACAGGCGTCATGTCTTCCGACTGATCATCGGAGGAGGTGCGGGAAGTCCAGTCGCTCCTA
>NZ_JACHOK010000009.1:0-173814 GCF_014199855.1 Xanthomonas sp. F1
GACTTCCCGCACCTCCTCCGATGATCAGTCGGAAGACATGACGCCTGTTTAGGGGCGTCACGTCCAGATACAAGGAGCGGCTTCAGCCGCGACGAGGTGTCATCGGGAATGCTGCGTCGCGCCTGGACTCGCTCCCACAAGCGTGCGCATGGCCGGTTGGGTCCGTCGGCTAACGCGACGGATGAGCATCGCCCGCCCAGCCCTCGACCTCGCCCGGCGCGAACGGGCCGAGCTTCTGCTTGACGATGCGGCCGTCGGCGTCGATCAGCACGCTGTACGGCAGCAGGCCCTGGGTGTCGCCCAGGCGCACGCTGGCATCGGACGGGCCCGGGGTCTCCAGGGCGATCGGGTAGCCGATAGGCACCCGCTGCAGGAAGGCGTGCACGTCCTCGGCGCGGTCCAGGGCGATGCCGAGCACCTGCAGGCTGTCGGCCGGCTGCGCGCGCGCGAGCCGGTCCAGTTCCGGCATCTCGCGCACGCAGGGTTCGCACCAACTGGCCCACACGTTGACCAGCAGCGGGCGGCCGTGGAACTGCGCCAGGGTCAGGTGGCCGCCGTCGAGCGTGGGCAGGCGTAGCGCCGGGGCAGGGTCGCCCGGGCGCGCTGCGGCGACCGGGGTCGCCGCCGCATGGCCGCTGGCCGTGGCGGGCGAGGCCGCTGCCATGGCCGGCGTCCGCCGTTCCCACCAGTGCGCCGCCGCCACGCCGAGCACCGCTGCCACCGCGGCGACCGCCAGCAGGCGCGCGGTGCCGGGTGTCATCGCGCCGCGCGCAGCAGGGCGTCCTCGACCACCGCCTGGCTCAGCACCGGCGGCAGCACCGTCGGCGGCGCGCCGGGCCCGTACACCACGTACAGCGGCACGCCCACCGCCTTGTGCTCGGCGAGGAAGGCGCTGATGCGCGGATCCTCGTTGGTCCAGTCGCCCTTCATGTACACCGCGTCCACCCGCTTGATGGTGTCGCGGAACGCGTCGCTGTCGAACACGTTGCGCTCGTTGGCCTTGCAGGTGACGCACCAGTCGGCGGTCATGTTGACGAACACCACGCGGTTGTCGGTGCGCAGGCGGTCGAGCATCTGCGGCGAATAGGCCACGGTGTTGCGCTCGACGCTGGCGCCGGGCGGCGGCAGGCGGGTCACGCTCCAAGCTGGCACCAGCGCGGCCAGCAGCAGCACGGCGGCTAGCCGCATGCCGGTCTTGTGGTCGCGCCAGCGCGCGCGCTCGAACCACCACAGGCCCAGCGCCAGCAGGGTGGCGCCGACCAGCAGCAGCGCCACCGCGTCCACGCCGCGCTGCTTGCCCAGCACCCACAGCAGCCAGATCGCGCTCAGGTACATCGGGAACGCCAGCACCTGCTTGAGCGTTTCCATCCAGGCGCCGGGCTTGGGCAGGCGCCTGGCCAGCGAGGGCACGAAGCCGATCAGCAGGAACGGCAGCGCCAGGCCCAGCCCCAGGGTCAGGAACACCAGCATCGCCATCGCCGGCGGCGCGGTCAGCGCATAGCCCAGCGCCGGGCCCATGAACGGGCCGATGCAGGCGCTGGACACCACGCAGGCCAGCACGCCGGTGAAGAAGTCGCCGACCGGCCCGCTGCGCGTGGACAGCGACTGGCCGACGCCGCCGAGGTTGGCGCTGAGGGTGAACACGCCCGACAGGCTCAGCCCGACCACGAACATCAGGTACACCAGCACCGCGACGAAGCCAGGGCGTTGCAGCTGGAAGCCCCATAGCAGGCGCGCGGCCACGGCGATGCCGCCGACCACCGCAAAGGAGGCGAGCACGCCCAGCGTGTACCACAGCGCATGGCTGCGGGCGCGGCCGCGGCTCTCGCCGCTCTGCGCCAGGCCCAGCACCTTCAGCGACAGGATCGGCAGCACGCACGGCAGCAGGTTCAGCAGCAAGCCGCCGCCGAGCGCCAGCAGCAGGATCCACAGCAGGTTCTGCGTGGCCGGCGGCGGTGCGGCGCTGCGCGCGGCGTTGTGCGCCGAGGCGTCCGGCGTCGCCGGCAGGGCGTTGGCGGCCGTGTCGGCGGCCGCGTCGTTGGCGTCGGCCTGGCGGCTGTCCAGCGGGGTCACCAGCAGCGGGCTGACCTCGGCCTGGTCGGCGGGGGTGACGCTGCCCTTGGGCAGCGCCAGCTTCACCCGCCGGGTCATCGGCGGGTAGCAGATGCCATCGGTCTGGCAGCCCTGGAAGGTCGCCACCAGGGTCGCGGCGGTGGCGTCGGCGCGCTGGCGCTGCAGCGGCACGGTGACCTCGGTCTGGTCGAAGTACACCACCACGTTGCCGAAGTGTTCGTCCTGGTGCGAGCTGCCCTTGGGCCAGCGCGGCATGCCGGTGCGGATGCCGGGCGCGCCTTCCAGCGCCAGCGCGGTGCGGTCGCGATACAGGTAGTAGCCGGGCGCCGGGGTGAAGCGCAGCAGCAGGGTATTGCCGTCGCCGACGATGGCTTCGAAGTGGAAGGCCTGGTCCGAGGGCAGCGGCAGGCCCTGCACCGCACCGGCGCCGGGACCGAACAGCGGCTTGGCGCCGGTGCCGGCGCCCGGGCCGCTGCCCGGCAGCCCGCCAATCGCCGCCGGCGGCGCCAGTGCCGGCGCGGGATCGGCGGAGGCAGTGGCGGCCGGCAGGGTCACCTCGAGCAGGCGCTTCTGCGGCGGGTAGCATACGCCGGCATCGGCGCAGCCCTGGTAGCGCACCTCCAACTGCACGCGGCTGGTGCCGGGATCGGCGACGCCGCTCTGCACTGCGTTCAGTTCGTCGCGGTAGGTCTCCACCTCGCCGAAGTACGGATCGGTCTTCTTGTGGCCGGCCGGCAACTGCAGGGTCGGGTTGGGCTTGAAGCCGCCGATCACCTTGACCGCGATGCGGTGCCGGTACAGGTAATAGCCCTTGGCGATATCCCAGTGCAGCGCGATGCGGCCGCGTTCGGGCGCCTGCGCGCTGAGCGCGAAGGCCTGGTCCACCGGCAGCAAGTCCTTTTCGCTGATCGCCAGGGCGGGGAAGGCGGCCACGGCCAGCAGGCACAGGGCGGCGAGGCGGTGCAGCAGGGTCATCGGCTTACGGTTCCTCACGGGTTTCGGCATGCACCCACTGCAGGTAGGCCGGCAGGCCGCCGGCGACCTCGAGTTCGACCAGTTCGGGGACCTCGTAGGGGTGCAACGCGCACAGCCGTTGCCGCAAGGCGGGCAGGCGGTCGGCGGCGGTCTTGATCAGCAGCAGCACTTCCTCGCCGTGTTCCACCTCGCCTTGCCAGCGGTAGGTGGACTGCACGCCGGGCAGGCGGCTGACGCAGGCGGCCAGGCGTTCGTCGACCAGCGCCTGGGCGATCCGCGCGGCGCTGGCCGGGTCGGGGCAGGTGCTGAGCAGCAAGCGGAGGGCGGACGCGGACATGCGGCCGACAGTATAGGGATGCCGGCCCCGCTTTGGCGGCACCCGTCCGTGGCCGGCCGCCGCGAATCCCCAATCCCAAATCCCGATTCCTCGCCCGCTGCAACTGCAGCGGGCGAGGCAACACGGCTCAGTTGAGCAACTGGCAGCTGGCCGGCTTGGCCGAGGTGAACAGCGAAGAGGTCGCCCACTCGGGGTGGTCGACGAACGGGTTGCGGTTGCCCTGGAAGCTGTAGATCACCTCGTTGCGGGCGCGCTCGGCGTCGTCCGGCGGATCCTGCTGGCTCCACGCGATCAGGGTCGACAGCAGGCCCATGTAGGCCGGCGAGGACGAGGTCTTGACGATCTTGCTGCGGTCGTCGGTCAGCTCCAGGTCCGGCTCGGACTGCCCGGTCTTGGCATCCACGCCGCCTTCATAACGGATCGCCATGTACATCACCGCACGCGCCATGTCGCCCTTGCGGTGGTCCCACACCTCGAAGGTGCCGCTGTTGCCGTCGGGGGTGCGCACCCAGTTGGAATTGCCCGGGTAGCGGCCGCTGCCGCCGCCGAAGCCGGCGTTGGCCTCGGTGGCGCGCTCGCCGCAGTTGCTGTCGCACTTGGCGTAGGGCTTGTTGCCGCGGTCGGCGTTCCAGGTGGCGTCGGTCAGGTACAGCATGTGGGTGTCGGTGTACGGTGCGTAGGGCAGGCCCTTGTTGCCGGTGGAGGTGCCGAAGCCCAGTGAGTTCGGCCAGCTGTGCTCGCGGTTGTACTTCAGGCCGCTGCCGCTGCCGGCGCGGTCGGTGCCCTTGGCGTAGCTGCGGTTGCGGTAGGCGTCGAGGACGCGCTGGCTGTTGTTCGGATCCTCGTCGGCGATCTCCAGGATGGCCCAGGTATCGGTGCCGGAGCTGCTGCTGTACGGATAGACGGTGTGGCCCTTGATCGTCTCGTGCAGCGAGCAGCGCAGCTGGCTGGGGCTGGAGGTGTTGACCCGCGAGTAGTACGTGCCGGCGCCGCTGCCGCCGCCGCCCGAGCCGCTGGCCACGTTGAACGCGACGCTGCGGTCCTGCGCCGGATGCGCGCCATCGGCATCGCTCACGCGTGCGGCGACGATGTTCAGGGTGCAGCTCTCGCCGGCCTTCAGCGCGCTGTTGGTGGACAGCGCGAACTGGGTGCCGCTGCTGGGGTAGGTCAGCGCCACGCTGCCGGACTGCTGGCAGCTCAGGCCGAACGCGCCGCTGGCCACGCTCACCGCTTCGCTGAAGGTCACCGCCAGGTCGCCGGCGGCGGGGAAGTCGGTGGCGCCCTGGGTCGGGGTGGTGGCGGTCACCGTCGGCGCGGCGTTGCTGCCGCCGCCGCCGGCGAAGGTCTGGCCGTTGTTGCAGGCGCCGAAGGTGCTGGCGGCGCTGTCGCTCCAGCTGAAGTCGGCCGCGGCGCTGCCGTTGCCGCGCAGCTGCAGCGAGGTGCCGGCCGGGGTGCTGTTGCTCTCGCTGACCGGCAGGTTCTGGCTGGTCATGCCCGCGGCGGGGCCGCCGCCGCCGGTGATGCTGCCTTCGTAGCTGAGGAACTGCACCACCTTGCCGTTGCCGTCGACCAGCGCCAGGCCGTCGTTGGGCCCGTTCTGGATGCCGTTGCTGGCATAGCTGACGGTGGCGATGCGCACCTGGCCGCCGCAGCTGACCAGGTTGCCGGCCGGCACCGCGCTGTTGGCGTAGACGGTGGCCGAACCCGGGTTGCTGCCGTTGTACAGGTAAACGCGGTAGCCGCTCAGGTTCTCCCCGGCGGTGGCGACGATCTCCACGCCTTCGCCGGTGTCGCCGGCGGCGGTGGCATCGTCGTAATGCAATTCATTGATGAATACGGCGGCCTGGGCCGGCCCGGCAAGGGCGAGCAAACAGGCCAGCGGCAGCGCAACGGCGGATGGCTTCATCGACAACTCCTTTTGGTGACGGATCCCCCCCTGGGTCCGCGGTCAGCCTAGCGCGCCTCTGTGACACTGTGACGGGATTCGGTCACTGCTTGGCACCGGATGCACGTTCCAGGCAAAAATTTTTTGCCTCCCGCCCTTGAAAGCCCCGGCCGCGGCACTACATCAGGCGCATCCCGGCCTCACCGGGTTTTTTCGCGAGCGTTGCTGGCAGTCGTCATGTGCGAGTGCTAACATCGCCGGCCTTTCCTAGACCAATCAATCACTTAAGAGGTCTCACTCAATGAGCATCAAGCCGCTTCACGACCGCGTCGTAGTCAAGCCGATCGAAGCCGACGAAATCTCCGCCGGCGGCATCGTGATCCCGGATTCGGCCAAGGAAAAGTCCACCAAGGGTGAAGTCGTGGCCGTCGGCGCCGGCAAGCCGCTGGACAACGGCAGCGTGCGCGCCCCGGCGCTGAAGGTCGGCGACAAGGTCATCTACGGCCAGTACGCCGGTTCCAGCTACAAGGCCGAAGGCGTCGAGTACAAGGTGCTGCGCGAAGACGACGTCCTGGCGATCGTCGGCTAAAGCCCCGATCGCGGGATTCGGGAATCGGGATTCGGGATTGGCAAAGGCGCCAGGCGCCGCGCGACCCGATATCTCCGCCCGAATTCCGCTCCAGCGAATCCCTAATCCCCAATCACGAATCCCGGAGCAACACACATGGCTGCCAAAGATATCCGTTTCGGTGAAGACGCCCGTTCGCGCATGGTGCGCGGCGTCAACATCCTCGCCAATGCCGTCAAGGCCACCCTGGGCCCGAAGGGCCGCAACGTCGTGCTCGAGAAGAGCTTCGGCGCCCCGACCATCACCAAGGACGGCGTCTCCGTCGCCAAGGAAATCGAACTGGCCGACAAGTTCGAGAACATGGGCGCGCAGATGGTGAAGGAAGTCGCGTCCAAGACCTCCGACAACGCCGGCGACGGCACCACCACCGCCACCGTGCTGGCGCAGGCGCTGATCCGCGAAGGTTCCAAGGCGGTCGCCGCCGGCATGAACCCGATGGACCTCAAGCGCGGCATCGACAAGGCCGTCGTGGCCGCCGTGGCCGAGCTGAAGAAGATCAGCAAGCCCACCGCCGACGACAAGGCCATCGCCCAGGTCGGCACCATCTCCGCCAACTCCGACGAGTCGATCGGCAACATCATCGCCGACGCGATGAAGAAGGTCGGCAAGGAAGGCGTGATCACGGTCGAGGAAGGCTCGGGCCTGGAGAACGAGCTGGACGTGGTCGAGGGCATGCAGTTCGACCGCGGCTACCTGTCGCCGTACTTCATCAACAACCAGCAGAGCCAGCAGGCCGACCTGGACGACCCGTTCGTGCTGCTGCACGACAAGAAGATCTCCAACGTGCGTGACCTGCTGCCGGTGCTGGAAGGCGTGGCCAAGGCCGGCAAGCCGCTGCTGATCGTCGCCGAGGAAGTGGAAGGCGAGGCGCTGGCGACCCTGGTGGTCAACACCATCCGCGGCATCGTCAAGGTCGTGGCGGTCAAGGCCCCGGGCTTCGGCGACCGTCGCAAGGCGATGCTGGAAGACATGGCCGTGCTGACCGGCGGCACCGTGATCTCCGAGGAAGTGGGCCTGGCGCTGGAAAAGGCGACCATCAAGGACCTGGGCCGCGCCAAGAAGGTGCAGGTCTCCAAGGAGAACACCACCATCATCGACGGCGCCGGCGACACCTCGGCGATCGAGTCGCGCATCAAGCAGATCAAGGCGCAGATCGAAGAGACCTCGTCGGACTACGACCGCGAGAAGCTGCAGGAGCGCGTGGCCAAGCTGGCCGGCGGCGTGGCGGTGATCAAGGTCGGTGCCTCGACCGAGATCGAGATGAAGGAAAAGAAGGCGCGCGTCGAAGACGCCCTGCACGCGACCCGTGCGGCGGTGGAAGAAGGCGTGGTCCCGGGCGGCGGCGTGGCGCTGGTGCGCGCGCTGAGCGCGATCGGCGAGCTGAAGGGCGCCAATGAAGATCAGACCCACGGCATCCAGATCGCGCTGCGCGCGATGGAAGCGCCGCTGCGCGAGATCGTCACCAACGCCGGCGAAGAGCCGTCCGTGATCCTCAACAAGGTCAAGGAAGGCAGCGGCAACTTCGGCTACAACGCCGCCAACGGCGAGTTCGGCGACATGGTCGAGTTCGGCATCCTGGATCCGACCAAGGTGACCCGTTCGGCGCTGCAGAACGCCGCCTCGATCGCCGGCCTGATGATCACCACCGAAGCGATGGTGGCCGAGGCCCCGAAGAAGGAAGAGCCGGCCGCGCCGGGCGGCATGGGTGGCGGCATGGGCGGCATGGGCGGCATGGATTTCTGATCCAGCCGGCCTCGGCCGACCTGTTCCACGCAGTCGAAAGGAGCCCCGCAGCGATGTGGGGCTCTTTTTTTGCGTCCTCGGCATGGCGGCATGCCGCTGCGCGCGTCCGCGCGTTCGTGCGCCCTGGTCAACGACCCGGTGCATCCGCTGGCCGTGCCGCGCAGAACCTGCCTGGCGAGCGTCTGTAGAGCACCTTGGCAAAGGCGGGGAGCAGTGTTGTAGGAGCGGCTTCAGCCGCGACGAGGCGTTACCGATAAGGCCCGTCGCACGAGGACAACGGCGTGTCTCGCCGAACCGCAGCGAGTAGCAAAGCGCGTTACTGGAGGCTGCCTACAGCCGCGCTCGTGCGATCCCCACGGACGGAGGCGCGGCACAGGCATGTCAGGCGACAGTGCCCGATGGGAGGGATGAGGATGCGGGCGTCGCGCCATGCACCACAGAGCGCGAGACGCTGCGCGCCGGACCCTCACCCCAACCCCTCTCCCAACGGGAGAGGGGCACGCGATCGCGATACGGATGCAGCGCGTCGTCGCCCACAGCGCGTCCACCAGAGACGTTGCTCCTTGGACTGCATCCGCGACTGCATCCGCTGGCGATGCGGCGAGAATCAACGCGCTGCGCGGCGAATCGTGCACAACACGCAATCGTCTACAAGCGCGGTATGGCCGCGTGTTGACAGTGTTTTCAGCGGCATGCAGGTTAGGACGCACGGGCGCAGGGGATCTGCACGCCCGCATGTTCGTCTTCTTCTGTGCGTCGCGGCCGGCGCAGGGTGGCGCGTGCCTGCGGCATGCGCGGCATGGTCGTGGGCGCGGCGCAGCGAAGAGGACGCCGTACGTCGTGCGTGCACGGCGTTGCTTCCATCCGCTGCAGAGGACACCCCATGCCACGTCGCCCACTCACCACCCTCGCGTTCGGCATCGTGCTGGCGCTTAACGGCGCCAGCGAGGCGTGCGCGCAGGATGCCGACACCGCCGCGCCCAAGCCCGCCACCACCGACCTGGGCCAGGTCGTGGTCACCGGTTCGCGCATCAAGCGCTCGGAAGTGGAGGGCGCCGAACCGGTGCTGACGATCAGTGCGCAGCAGATCCAGCAGGAAGGCTTCCTCACCGTCTACGACGTGCTCAGCACGCTCAACCAGCAGGGCAGCGTCGAGGCCGACACCAAGTACGGCTCGCACACGCCCAACGCCTCGCCGGTGAGCCTGCGCGACCTCGGTCCCGGGCGCACGCTGCTGCTGGTCAACGGCCACCGCGTCGCCGACTACCCGCAGCCCTACGCCGGCGAGAGCAACTTCGCCAACTACGCCAACATCCCCTCCGCGGCGGTGGAGCGCATCGAGATCCTCACCGGCGGCGCCTCGGCGATCTACGGCTCGGATGCGGTCGCCGGCGTCATCAACGTGATCCTCAAGCAGGGCTACGAAGGCAACCAGGTGCGCCTGCGCGGCGGCACCGCTACCGCCGGCGGGCGCGACGTGGTCGACCTGTCCTGGGTCGGCGGGCATAGCGGCGACAAGTGGAACCTGACCTACGCGCTGCAGTGGACCCGGCGCGATCCGCTCTCGGTCGGCGAGCGGCCGAAAATGGACGACCAGGACGACGAGTCCTACAGCAACTGGACCGCGCAGGCGCGCAAGTACGGCTTCAATCCTTCTACCGGGCTGAGCCTGGTCGATGCCGGCGACAACACGCGCCTGGCGCCGCCCGCCGGCACCTGCGCGCGCTTCGGCGGCCAGTTCGTCGATGCGCAGCGGCTGAGCTACGACTACAACAGCGACACCGTGCGCAACCTCGGCGGCTACTGCGGCATGGCCCACGACTACGCCGACTGGCTGGCCGCCAGCGGCGGCGACAGCGGCTCGGCCTATCTGTACGGCACCTTCGACTTCGACAACGGCGTGCAGGCCTGGAGCACGCTGTCCACGACCAAGAGCCTCGGCTACTGGACCTACGACCCGCCCTACGTCTACCTCGGCCCGTTCCACGACACTGGCAGCGACCGCGACCTGTACGCGATCCGCCAGCTGACCCGCTTCGAATCCGGCGGCTGGAAGAACCTGGCCAACACCACCAAGGAACTGTCCTGGGACCTGAGCGCCGGTCTCAAGGGCCGCCTCGCCGATCGCTTCGACTGGGAAGTCGCGATCGGTCGCGCGCGTTACACCGTCGACGAATACGTGCGCACGGTCGACACGCAGAAGGCCACCGCCTACTTCCTCGGCCCGCAGCTGGGCAGCACCGCCGACGGCACGCCGATCTACGATCTCGACGAGGGGCGCTGGTACCAGCCGCTGACCGGCGCGCAGTACGACGATCTGGCGGTGAAAGCGCACAATCGTGCCGATTCCTGGGTCAACCAGGCCAGCGCCAACATCACCGGCGAGCTGCTGCAGGGCTGGGCCGGGCCGATCAAGTTCGCCGCGGTCGGCGAAGTGGCCAAGCAGGGCTACCGGCTGGCGCCGGATCCCTGCGCCAACACCTGCTATCCGCTGGACGTGGTCGACTACGGCGGCGGCGAACGCCTGCGCTACTCCGGCGGCATCGAGTTCGACGTGCCGTTGCTGCCCAAGCTCAACGCCAGCCTGGCCGCGCGGCACGACCGCTACGGCGACTACCGCGCCTACGGCAGCGACCTCGGCGCGGCGATCGGCACGCAGCGCGACACCACCTGGAGCGCCGGCCTGGAGTGGCGGCCGCTGAGCACGCTGCTGCTGCGCGGCAGCGTCGCCACCAGCTTCCGCGCCCCGGACATGCACTACGTACTCGGCGAGCCCAGCTCCACCCAGCAGACCGTGATCGACCAGTACCGCTGCATCCAGGAGGGCTATTACCTCACCGGCGGCTGCAGCGCCGAGAACAGCGACGTGTTCTACCTGATGCAGGTCAACCGCCGGGGCACCCCCGACCTGGAATCGGAGCATGGCCGCTCGGTCACCGCCGGCTTCGTCTGGGACATCGCCGAAGGCCTGTCGTTGACCGCGGACTACTACCGGATCCGGCTGCAGGACATGATCAAGGACCTCAACCGCGACGAGGTGCTCAGCGCCGAAGCCGGCTGCCGCACCGGCCTGACCACCGCCGGCGGCGTGTGGGTCAATCCCGGCGGCGCCGAGTACTGCGCGCGCATCCTCTCGCGCGTGGCGCGCGATGCCGCCGGCCGCGTCACCGGCATCGAGCAGGGGCCGATCAACATCGCGCAGATGCACGTGTCCGGCGTCGATGCCTCGCTGAAGTACCGCCTGAACACCGCGCGCTGGGGCAACTTCAGTTTCGCCCTGGATTACAACAACCTGATCGGCTACCACGAGCAGACCTACCGCACCGACGACGACAAGAACCTGCGCGACCAGAAGATCCGCAGCAAGCTGCGCGGCAGCGTGCACTGGGAGAACGGTGGCCCGCTGGACATCACCGTGTATGCCAAGCGCTTCGGCTCCACCCAGGCGGTCAACTGGGGCACCTGCACCCGTTTCGACGATGGCTACCAGCCCAGCCCCTCCGACGCCTGCCGCGTCACCGACAGCGGCAACCGCCACTTCGGCGAGAGCACGACGCGTTACTTCGGCCGCGTCGGCCCCGCGCTGTACTGGAACCTCACCGCCGGCTACCGCATCGCTCCGAAGATGAAGATCAACCTGTACATCAACAACGTGCTCGACACCGTCGGCTACGACAACAAGGAGCGCTACTACGGCTACCAGTTCTACAACACCACTTTGTATGACGCCATTGGCCGCGAAGTGGCGATGGAGTATGTGCTGGATTTTTGAAGAGCCGGGATTGGGGATTAGGGAGTGGGGATTCGGGATTGGTTTGCTCAGCGCTGAAGTCGACGCGGCGCGACGCAAGAACGCACGGGCGTGCGCTTGTGGGGGACGGATCGCTTGCTGCCGCACCCTCATCCGCCCCTGCGGGGCACCTTCTCCCGGTGGGAGAAGGGAAGAGCAGTAGCCCCTCTCCCGCCGGGAGAGGGGTTGGGGTGAGGGCCCGGAGCGCGCAGCGCCACGCAAGAACCCACGCGTCAAACGCTCCTGGCGATGACGGAGACCTCATATCCCTCCCGATGCGTTGAGCCGCTTTCCGAATCCCGACTCCCCACTCCCCAATCCCCGCATTCGTTGCACCAGCAACTGTGGCACTCCCGCAAACCCTGTGTTATCACTACGTCCCATGAACGCTTCCTGCCGCAGCTTTTACTTTTGGTATTACGGTTTTCCGATGCCGCTGGCGGAGGAAGGATCGCGTTCACCCTGAAGGACACTTCAGCCGCAATCCCGAAAGCCGCCAGCGAACCTGGCGGCTTTTTTCATGCCGCCGGATCTGGCCCCACCCAAGCCCCCCGACGAGACATGCACATGGCCCCCCACACCGACGATCTGCGCATCCGCAAGATCGAACCGCTCACTCCGCCCTCCCAACTGCAGGCGCTGCTGCCCTGCGACGAAGAAGCCTCGCAGACCGTCACTGCCGCGCGCGCGGCGCTGCACGAGATCCTGCACGGCCGCGACGACCGCCTGGCGGTGGTGATCGGCCCGTGCTCGATCCACGACCCGGTCGCGGCGATGGAGTACGCGCAGCGCCTGCGCCCGCTGCGCGACACCTACGGCGATGCGCTGGAGATCGTGATGCGGGTGTACTTCGAGAAGCCGCGCACCACGGTCGGCTGGAAGGGCCTGATCAACGATCCCAACCTCGACGGCAGCTTCGACATCAACAAGGGCCTGCGCCTGGCGCGCGGCCTGCTGCGCGACATCAACCGCCTCGGCTTGCCCGCCGGCGTGGAGTTCCTCGACATCATCTCGCCGCAGTACATCGCCGACCTGGTGGCCTGGGGCGCGATCGGCGCGCGCACCACCGAGAGCCAGGTGCATCGCGAGATGGCCTCGGGCCTGTCGTGCCCGGTGGGCTTCAAGAACGGCACCAGCGGCGACGTCAAGATCGCCGTCGACGCGGTCGGCGCGGCCTCGCATCCGCACCATTTCCTGGCGGTGACCAAGGACGGGCAGACCGCGGTGGCGGCCACTGCCGGCAATCCGGACTGCCACGTGATCCTGCGCGGCGGCACCCAGCCCAACTACGACGCCGACAGCGTCGCCGCGGCGGCGCAGGTGCTGGAGAAGGCCGGCCTGCCGGCGCGGCTGATGGTCGACGCCAGCCACGCCAACAGCGGCAAGAACCCGGACAACCAGCCCAAGGTGATCGAGGACATCGCCCGCCAGCTCGAGGCCGGGCAGACCCGTATCGTCGGGGCGATGGTCGAGAGCCACCTGCGCGGCGGCCGCCAGGATCTGGTCGCCGGCCAGCCACTGGTCTACGGGCAGAGCATCACCGACGGCTGCATCGACTGGGACATCTCGGTGCAGGTGCTCGAGCGGCTGGCGCAGGCCGTGCGCGCGCGGCGCCAGGCGCGCGTGGCGCAGGCGGCCTGAGGTCGGTGGTGGGAGAAACGCACGCAGCCCGACCGGCTGCGTGCGTGGTGGGCGGGGGAGGCCCGAAGAGGGGCCGGACGCGCCGCCGAATGCGAAGGGAGAGAGCTTCGGTATCGACGGCTGCGTGCCGGTGATGACGTTATCCGCCCATCCGGTGACCACGGTATGGCGGTGTGTGGCAGCGGCTGGCAAGGTGTTGGCGGTGCGTTAAAACCTGTTGTCGCCGGTTCAGCGCGGGTGCGCGGACGCGGTGTGGTGAAGATATGCCACCGCCGCGGATCGGCGGATGCGGCCGCAGCAGCGATCGCCTGCTCGGGCGCGTCAGGTGCAGGCAACGACACGCTCATGCCAGCACGCGGTGGCCGTGGCCGCATGCGCGCACGCGCGGATGCCATTGCTGGCGAAGCCGGCCGCCGTGGCGATAATGGGCGCATGGCCGCCGACTCGCCCTGGTTCCTGTACCTGCTCGAATGCCGCAATGGCAGTTACTACGCCGGCATCACCCCGGACCTGCAGGCACGCTTCCAGGCGCACCTGCGCGGCACCGGCGCCAAGTACACCCGCGCCAACCCACCGCTGCGGCTGCTGGCCAGCCGCGCCTACCCCGACCGCGCCGCCGCCTCGCGCGCGGAATACGCGCTCAAGCAGTTGCCGCGCGGCCGCAAGCTGGCGTTCCTGTCCGCGCCCGAGCCCGTACCTGGCGCCGACAGCCTGCCGACGACAGCCGAATCTGCAACGGTGTTGTAGGAGCGGCTTCAGCCGCGAGAAACGTGACCGGTAAAGCCCGTCGCGGCTGAAGCCGCTCCTACGACGGTGCTGGATATTCGCGCAGATGCCGGATGGCAGACAGTCGCACTGTGGGAGGGACTTCAGTCCCGACGCGAGATGCTCCAACGAAGCGACGATCACCAGGCCGGGCGCGCCGCGGTCCGACAGGCGCGAGGCACGACCCGCCTCAGCGGCTGGGCCAATGCCACGCCGGCGGTCGAGCGCGCGCAGGCCGGCGACGTTTGTCTGGCCGTGCTCCTTGATCAGCAGGTGGTGCAGGCAATCCGGCTGCTCTTCCAACGCTGCGATCAGCCGGCCGGCATGCGAGACCGCGATGATCTGCGCAGGCCAAGGGATGTAGGAGCTCTCTCGCTAACGCTTCCCGCGCTACGCTGCATAAGGCATCAGCGGTGCCAATTGCGTAATGAGCAATTGCTGCAACGCGCGTCGGTCACGGTCCAGCAGTGCTTCCGTCTCGGCCAGGAAGCGTCTGCCGTCCAGTCCCTCGCCCCAGCCCAGTTCGCGATGCGCGGCCTCGCATGCCTCGACCATGCGCTGCATCAACCTGAAGACTTCGATCGAATCCGCAGCATGCTCGGCATCCGTGTCATCGGGGGCGGCAAAGTAGTCGCGATTGAAGGTGGCCATGGTGATGCGCAGGCGCCAGAACGGGCTGTAGTAATGCGCGGATGCCACTGTTTCGTCGAGCAACAGGAACAGGCAGGTGCTGCCAAGCAGCATGCCGCAGTAGAAGTTCTCGTTTGGCGAGTCGTCAGGACCGAACTGAGGATAGTCGAGCAGCCGCCAGAGGACGGATGCCAGCGTCCCGGCGGTTTCGTCCGCATCCAGTTCGAGCAGCCGGCGCTGACTGGACGGCAGGCCTGCGGTGGCCGTGGCGCCCGATGCGTCGCGCTCCTCCAGCACGGTGTCGTCGCCGGACGTGCGGCGGGTGAGATGCAGATGGCCGCGATAGAAGTGCGCCAGCTCGTGCGTCAGCACCAGCATGGCCGCCGACAGCGTTGCCATCAGCACCAACGGGTGGTCGTGCAGCGGCGTCAGCCACGGGCCGTGCTTCTGCGGCGGAGCGGTGCTGGCCATGGGAGCGGCCCGATCGATCCCGAAGCTGCGCCGGAAGGACGACGTCTGCAGGACAGCGCTGATGCGATGCGCCAGTTGCAGAAGCAGTCCGGCGTTGATGACGATGAAGAGGGTCTGCTGCTTGAGATCGAAGCTGAATTTCACGCACGCATTGACCTCCAGCGTCGGCGCGATGAAGACGCTCCGCCGCCAGGGCCAACCGGGCTCGCCCTGGCGAGGTCCCCTGTCGCCGACAACGCGCTCGGCGATCCGCAGAAAAGTCACCAGGATCGCCTCGAAGCAGCGCCGTTGCGCTGCGCCCAGTTCCAGTCCGTCGAGGAAGTGCGCATCGAAGCGGCTGCCTTCGCAATGCAGACGGATCCATGCGGCGATCTCGATGTGAAGCGGTTCGGGCAGATCGCCGACATGACACGTGCCGCGGACGGGATCGAGAAAATCCTGCAGGTACCGCTTGTCCTGGCGTTCGGCCCTCACGCCCAGCGCGCCCAGCAGCGCATCCAGCATCACGCTGGAATCCGCATCGTGCCGGTGTCCAGCCAGCGCTGGTGCCAGGACAGCGCCTCGGGCAGCAGGTGCGGGGTGTGCTTGCCGTAGCTGGCGTGCAGGGCACGATCGAAGTAGTCCTGCAGCTGTGCGCGGTAGCTCGGGTCCACGCAGTGCGCGAGCAACTGCTGCGCGCGCTGCCGCGGCGGCAGGCCGCGCAGGTCGGCCAGGCCGTGCTCGGTGACGATGATGGAGACGTCGTGCTCGGTATGGTCGACGTGGCTGACCATCGGCACGATCGCCGAGATGCTGCCGTGCTTCGCGGTGCTGGGGCTGAGGAAGATCGACAGGAAGCCGTTGCGGGCGAAATCGCCGGAGCCGCCGATGCCGTTCATGATGCGGCTGCCCATCACGTGGGTGGAGTTGACGTTGCCGTACAGATCGGCCTCGATCATGCCGTTCATGCCGATGCAGCCCAGCCGCCGTACCAGTTCCGGATGGTTGGAGATCTCCTGCGTGCGCAGGATGATGCGCTCGCGATAGAAATCGATGTTGCGCTTGAACTCCTCGTTGGCCTCCGGGCTCAGCGCGAAGCCGGTGCACGAGGCGACCTTGAGCACGCCGCTGCGCAGCAGGTCGAGCATGCCGTCCTGGATCACCTCGGTGAACGCGCTGAGGTCGCGGAAGCCGCTGCTGGCCAGCCCGGCCAGCACCGCATTGGGAATGTTGCCCACGCCGGACTGCAGCGGCAGCAGGTTGGGCGGCAGCCGGCCCTTGCCGACCTCGTGCTGGAAGAACGCGATCAGGTGTTCGGCGATGCGCTGGCTGGTGGCGTCGGCCGGGGTGAACGGGCTGTTGCGGTCGGGGCCGTGGGTGCGCACCACCGCCACGATCTTGTCCGGGTCGCAGCGCAACGACGGCTCGCCGATGCGGTCGTCGGCATGCAGCAGGGGGATCGGTTTGCGGTGTGGTGGCAAGGCGGTGCCGTAGTACACGTCGTGCATGCCGTCGATGCCGGCCGGCTGCCAGTCGTTGACCTCGACGATCACCTTCTTCGCCAGGTCCAGCCAGGTCTTGTTGTTGCCGACCGAGGTCGACGGGATCAGGCTGCCGTCTTCGCGGATGCCCGCCACTTCCACCACCGCGGTGTCGATCTGGCCATAGAAACCGAACCACACGTGCTGGGCGACGTGGCTGAGGTGGATGTCGATGTAGTCCAGCGTGCCGGCGTTGATGCGCTGGCGCGCGTCCGGGTCGGACTGGAACGGCATGCGCAGGGCGATGCCGTCGGCCTTGGCCAGCGCGCCGTCCAGTTCCGGCGCGGTGGAGGCGCCGGTCAGCAATTGGATCTTGAACGACTGGCCCTGCAGGTGCGCCGCTTCGATCCGCTGCGCCAGCGCCATCGGCACCGCCTTGGGATAGCCGGAACCGGTGAAGCCGCTCATCGCCACCGTCTCGCCGGGCTGGATCAACGCCGCCGCGGCCTCGGCGCTGACGATGCGCTCGCGCAGGCGGGGATGGAGGATGCGTTCGGCGGACATGCGGCGACCATGCGTGGGAAGGGGAGGGCAATTATCGCGGATCGGGCCGAGGCCCGCCCTGGGGTGCGTCCCCACTTTCTGCGCCTGTCGCGCGGTAGCGCATGCTGGCGCCAGCAAACGCAGAGATGCGGACGCACGCCATGGTCTGTGCGAGGTGTGCGGCGCCCGTGCCGGACCCTCAGCCCAACCCCTCTCCCGGTGGGAGAGGGGCTTTGGCGTCTCACTTCCTCTACTGGGATCTGGCTTTGCGATGGCAGGACGCAGCGCGCCTGCAGGCGGCGCGACGGAGTGGCTCTGGCGGTCATGCGTGCGCCGCCGCGCAAGGCCGGGTGCGCGCCATCGCCGCTTTCACGCGGTCGACGCCGTACCGCGGCGATAGTGCGGCGGTGCCGCTCCTCACTCGCCCACTGATTGCCGTCCACGCGCGCTACCGGCGTTTGCCGCGCGGCTGGCGCCTGCTCCTGCGCGGCCTGTTGATCGCCTACCTGCTGTACCTGCTGGCCGGCAACGTGTTCCTCAACACGCCGCTGTTCGACCTGGCCACCAACCGCAAGCCGGAGAAGTTCCGCATGCACACCGGGCCGGCGATCACCGTGCTGCCCGGTTTCATCACCGCCTGGAACCTGCGCATGCGCGGCCACGTGCAGCGCAACGTCTGGCAGGTGCGTGCCGACCGCGCCAGCGCGCGCATCGCGCTGCTGCCGCTGCTGCATCGCGAAGTGCGCCTGCCGTGGATGGAAGCGGTGAACGTGATCGGCGAGATGGATCGCGTCGACGAGATGATCCCGCCGCCACCGCCCAGCGACCAGGGCTGGACGCTGCGCTTCGATGCGATCCACAGCGGCACGCTGCGCCGTGCGCGCTTCGGCGATCTGGCGATCGAGGGCAAGGGCCATGGCACCGTCGGCTTCCTCAAGCAGTTGCGCGGCGGCCCGTCGGAACTGTTCCGCTCGCAAATCGTGTTCGAGGACGCCAGCGTGCGCTACGGCAAGCGCCAGATTGCCGACCAGGCCACGCTGGACGCGCGCTTCTCGTTCCCGCGGCACTACCGCGCGCAGGCGCCGGGGCTGCGCAAGCTGGGCATCACCGACCTGGCGCTGCGCGTGCACGGACGCAGCGTGGCCCTGCGCATCGACACCGCTGGCGACACCACCAAGCTGAGCACCGAACCTGGGCTCGGTCACATTCAGGCCGACCTGCACCTGCTGCGCGGCGCGCTGCAGCCCGGCAGCACGCTCAACTGGCGGGTGCCGCTGCATGCCGGCGTTGGCGCCACTGATCGCGGCGTGCTGGCGCTGCTGCTGGATGTGGAGGGCGAGGACATCCGCGCCCGTGCGCGCCTGCCCGGCCAGGTCGATCCACGCAGCATGCTCGATGCCGACCTGCGCATCGCCGGGCGCCAGGTGCCGTTCGACGACCTGGCGGCTCTGCTGCCGCGCATCTCCGGCCGCGTGCAGGGACGCTGGCATTTCGAATCGTTGAACTGGATCAGCGACCTGCTGGTGCGCAAGCCCTGGTTCCAGCTCGACGGCGGCGGCGACGTTGCCGCCGATCTGAAGTTGCGGCAGGGCGCGCTGCAGCCCGGCAGCCGCCTCGACGTGCCCGACGTGCAGGCGGTGGCGGAGATCATGCGCGTGCGCTTGAGCGGCAAGGCGCAGGCGGCCGGCCGCATCGTCGGCAGCGCCGACCGGCCACGCACGCAACTGGACGTGCGCATGCGCCGCTTCGCGCTGGCGCCGCTGGCCGAGCCCAAGGCGAGTTTCGTCGAAGGCGAGAACCTGCAACTGGACCTACAGGGCGATGGCGCGCTGGCCGCCTTGCGCGATTCGCTGCAGGCGCGGCTGCGCTTTTCCGATGCGCGCGTGCCGGACCTGCGCGCTTACAACCGCTACCTGCCGGCGGCGCAGGTGCGCGTACTCGGTGGCGATGGCCGGCTCAGCGGCGACCTGCGGTTGGACGCGTCCGGCCAGGTCGGGCAGGGTACCGTGCGCGTGCTTGGCCGTCAGGCGCGGCTGCAGACCGCGGGCCTGGAACTGGCCGGCGATCTCGACCTGGACGCGCGCCTGCGGCGCGCCGAACTGCAGGACAAGCGCTTCGATCTGAGCGGCAGCACGCTGCGCCTGCAGGGCGTGCGCTACGGCACCCAGCCCAAGCAAGGCGACTGGTGGGCGACGCTACGCATTCCGCAGGGCCGCATCGCCGCGGCGGCGCCGGTGCAGGCCGATGCGCAGATGCAGATGCAGATGCGCGACGCCGGCCCGGTGCTGGCGGTGTTCGCGCAGCACAGCGATGCGCCGGCCTGGTTGCTGAAGCTGGCCGACGCCGGGCAACTGCAGGCCAGCGGACAGTTGCGTTGGCGCAAGGATGCGCTATGGCTGGATCGGGTCGCGGCGGAGAACGAACGGGTGGCCTTGCGCGCGCGCCTGCGCGTGGGCGATGCCGGCACGCAGGGCGATCTGTATGCGCGCTGGGGCGTGCTCGGCGTGGGCGTGGCCTTGCGCGGCGAACAACGGCAATGGCATCTGCTCGGCGCGCGCGAATGGTACGACAAGCAACCGGCGTGGCTGCCGGAGGCGCCGGCACCGGCGGCATCGCCCTAGCGTACCGGCGAACGCGCCGTGCTACGCGCCCTCGTTCTTGCGTAGTCAAAGGTGAAGCAATGCTTCGTGGCGTAGGTCCGCTGCTTTTCCTATTCCCGTTTTCCCATTCCCAGCAACCAGCAGAATGTACTGCCCGGTATCGTTTTGCACTGCAGCGTGCAATGTTCAAAAAAAGCGCCCAAGATCGCCCTGCATCCCGACGTGGGGGAGGGAGCAAGGCCCGCTAGCAGTTCGCTGCCAGCGGGCTTTTTTATTGCCCTTTTCTGGGTCAGGCCGCTGCAGGCTCTGCGATGGCTTGGCTTGGGGTATCGATATCACGCATCCGTGTCAGTGACGTTGCCGAGTTGCGTTTACTTCGGTGTCTGCGCTGCTCGCGGCGTCTGCGACGCAGCGCGTACAGCCGGCGCTCGCGTCAGGTCGGCATGGCCTGCGACGGCGGTTCCGGCGACGGCGGCAGTTCCGGCCGGGTCGGATCCACGGTCAGCGGCTCGTCGCTGCGCAGCAGCGCGTGCGCCTCGGCTTCGCTGGCCACCGCCGGCGGCGAGCCGCGCAACGGCAGGCCGGCGGTTTCGCGCACGAAGACCATGGTCGCGATGCCCACCACCGCCGCACCCATCAGGTAGTACGCCGGCACCAGCGGATCGCCGGTACGCTCGACCAGCCACGCGGTGACCAGCGGCGTAGTGCCGCCGAACAGCGACACCGACACGTTGAAGGCGATCGACAGCGCGCTGTAGCGCACCGGGGTGTAGAACAGCGCCGGCAAGGTCGACGGCATCGAGCTGGTGAAGCACACCAGCGCCACGCCCAGCAGCATTAGGCCGAGGAAGATCAGCCAGTCGTTGCCGGTGCCGATCAGCAGCAGGCACGGCACCGCCAGCACCAGCAGCGCGATGCACGCGCCGATCACCATCGGCCTGCGCCCCAGGCGATCGCTGAACAAGCCACCGACCACGTTGAGCGGCATCATCACCAGCATCACGATGATGATCAGCAGCAGGCCCTTGCTCTCGGCGTAGCCCATGGTGACGCTCAGATAGCTGGGCATGTAGGTCAGCAGCATGTAGTCGGTGACGTTGAACACCAGCACCAGGCCCACGCACTTCAGCAACTGCGGCCAGTGGATGCGGAACAGCGCACCCAGGCCAGGCGCGTCGTGCTCGCGCTTTTCCGCTTCTTCGGCATAGGCCTGGAACGCCGGCGTTTCCTCCAGTTTCATGCGCATGTACAGACCAAGCAGGCCCAGCGGGCCGGCGATCAGGAACGGCACGCGCCAGCCCCAGTCGCGCATCTGCGCATCGCTCAGCGCCACGTGCAGCGCCGTCACCGTGGCCGCGCCGGCGATGTAGCCGGCCAGCGTGCCGAACTCCAGCCAGCTGCTCATGAAGCCGCGATTGCGGTCGGTGGAGTACTCGGCGATGAAGGTCGCCGCGCCGCCGTACTCGCCGCCGGTGGAAAAGCCCTGCACCAGCCGTGCCACCAGCAACAGGATCGGCGCCCAGATGCCGATGCGCTCGTAGGAGGGGATCAGGCCGATCGAGAACGTGCCCAGCGCCATCAGGATCATGGTCGCGGCCAGCACTTTTTGTCGCCCGTAGCGGTCGCCCAAGGGACCGAACACTAGCCCGCCCAGCGGGCGCACCAGGAACGCGACGGTGAAGGTCGCGAACGTGGCGATCAGCTGTGCGGTCGGGTTGGTGCTGGGGAAGAACACGTGGCCCAGGGTCACGGCGAGGTAGCCGTACACGCCGAAGTCGAACCATTCCATCGCGTTGCCCAGCGCCGCCGCGCCGACGGCCCGTTTGAGCATGGGTTTGTCGACGACGGTGACCTCTTCCACCCGCAGCTGGCGGCGGCGCTTGAACCATCCGAAATGGGCGTGGAACTCCGACATGTCTTCTCCTGTCCTGGAACGGTGAGGTCATGACCCCCGGCCCGCACACGGCAGGGCAACGCAAGACGGAAAGACGCAAGAGGCGCCGCACTGGTCTGCGGGGGGGCACGATCCCGGATGGTCGCGTCAACACCACGGCGCTGCGGGATCGAAGCGACGGAGCAGGCGGCGCGTGATCACGCGAGGCTCCGTCGAGGGGGCACATGATACACCATCGCCCGATTCGGTCGGGCGGCATGGTCCGCGAAACGCGGCGAATATGGTGTGAAACGCTGCGTATTGCGGCGATGTGCGGCAACGCGTGGCGCGTGCGGCGTCGTGTTTGCAACGCCTCGCGAGCGCGGCCGGCACGCGGTGGGCATTGCCCCGGGCGCGCTTGGCGCGTGACTCTGCGTGCAGGCCAATGGCGACGTGTCGCTTTGAGCGGATCTCAGTTGCAATGCGAGCGCGATGCCGAACGCCTTGCATGGTGAAAGGCAGAAGCACCCCGTAGGAGCGGCTTTAGCCGCGACGGGGCGTTACGGGTAATGCCCGTCGCGGCTGAAGCCGCTCCTACGACGTGATGTTGTACGCGACGGGCCGCGAAAAGCCTGCGCGCTTGGATGTGCCTGAACGCCCAGGGATGCCAGAATCGCCCGATGTCCGAAGCGTCCTCCACCGTTCCCGTCGCCCTGCAGCCCACGCTCGATCGCAGCCTGGCGCGCCTGCGCCAGGCCGTGGCCGCGCAGCCATGGCCGTCTTCCCCGGGTTTCGAGGCCACGCTGGCGCGCGCGCTGCTGGCCAGTGATTTCCTGCTCGACACGCTGTGCCGGCAGCCGTCCTTGCTCGCGCATCTGGCGCAGCCGGACCCGCCGCCCTTGCCGCTGCCGCAGTTGGATCCGGCGCAGCCGGCAGCGTGGCCGGCGCAGTTGCGCCGCTACCGCACGGCCGCCTCGGCGCGGCTGGTGTGGCGCGACGTGCTGGGCCTGGACGAGGTCGATGCGACGCTGGCCGGCAGCACGCAGTTGGCCGAGGACTGCCTGGCGCTGGCGCTGCAGGCGCTGGAGGGCGAGTTCGCCGCGCGCCACGGCGTGGTGCGTGCCGCAGACGGCAGCGTGCAGCGGCTGGTGGTGTTCGGCCTGGGCAAGCTCGGCGGCGGCGAACTGAATTTCTCCTCCGACGTGGACCTGGTCTATGCCTACCCGCAGGGCGGCGAGTCCGATGGCGCGCGGGCGCTGGCCGCCGAGGAATACTTCGCGCGGCTCGGCCAGCGCCTGGCGCGGCTGCTCGACGAGACCACCGCCGACGGCTTCGCGCACCGCGTGGACCTGCGCCTGCGCCCGTTCGGCACTGCCGGTCGGGTGGCGCTGTCGTTCGCCGGTATGGACCAGTATTTCCAGCGCGAAGGCCGTGACTGGGAACGCTACGCCTGGCTGAAGGCGCGCGCGGTGGCCGGCGACATCGCCGCCGGCGAGGAGTGGCTGCAGACGCTGCGCCCGTTCGTGTACCGCCGCTATCTCGACTACACCGCGCTGGACGGGCTGCGCGAGATGAAGGCGGCGATCACCGCCGAAGTCGCACGCCACGACCGTCTGGACGACATCAAGCGCGGCGCCGGCGGCATCCGCGAGATCGAGTTCCTGGTGCAGTCGCTGCAGTTGATCCGCGGCGGCCGCGAAGCCGCCTTGCGCGAGCGCCGCCTGTTGCCGGCGCTGCACGCGCTGGTCGCGGCCGGCCAGGTCGCGGCCGAGGACGGCGCGGCGCTGGCGCAGGCCTATCGCTTCCTGCGTCGGGTCGAGAATCGCCTGCAGATGCTGCGCGATGCGCAGACCCATGCGCTGCCGGAAGACCCGCTGGACCGCGCGCGCATCGCCTTCGGCCTCGGCTATGCCGATTGGACCGCATTGCACGCGGCGCTGCAGGTGCAGCGCGACCGCGTCGCCGCCGAGTTCGCCGAACTGCTGGCGCCGCGCGAGCGTGCGTTGGCGCCCGATGCGCTGGCCGACTACTGGCGCGGCCTGCCCGATGGCGGCCAGGCGCAGGTGCTGCGCGCGGCCGGTTTCGCCGACCCTGACGGTGCCGACCAGGCCTTGCGCGGCTTCGTGCAGTCGCTGGGCGTGCGCACCTTGTCCGATGCCGCACGCGCGCGCCTGGACCGGGTGGTGCCGGCGCTGCTGCATGCGGCGGCGCGCTCGGCGCAGGCCGATGCCGCCCTGCACCGCGTGCTCGGCCTGCTGCAGGCGATCCTGCGCCGCGCCAGCTATCTGGCTCTGCTCGACGAACAGCCCAGCGCGCTGGCGCGGCTGGTCGACGTGCTGGCGCGCAGCGCGTTCCTGTCCGAGCGGCTGGCCGCGCACCCGCTGTTGCTGGACGAACTGCTCGACAGCCGCGTCGACGGCCCGATGCCGGACCAGGTCGCGATGCAGCGGCTGTGCGATGCCGCGGTCGCCGCCGCCGGCGACGATCCGGAAGCGGCCCTGCGCGGCCTCAACGAAGCGCGCCAGGCGCTGAGTTTCCGCATCGCCCTGGCCACGCTGGACCGACGCCAGCCCGCGCTCGACAGCGCCCGCCAACTGGCGCAGCTGGCCGAGGCGGTGGTCGTGACCGTGCTGCGCCTGGCCCGCACCGAGCTGGTCGCCGCGCACGGTGAGGTGCCCGGCGGCAGTTTCGCCATCGTCGGCTACGGCAGCCTCGGCGGCGTGGAGCTGGGCATCGGCTCGGACCTGGATCTGGTGTTCCTGTACGACCACCCGCCGGGCGTGGAAGCGTCGGTCGGACCGCGACCACTGGAAAGCGGGCGCTGGTTCGCGCGGCTGGCGCAGAAGGTGATCGCCCTGCTCGGCGCGGTCACCGGCGGCGGCCGCCTGTACGACATCGACGTACGCCTGCGCCCGGACGGCGGCAAGGGCGCGCTGGTGTCGTCGCTGGCCAGCTACCGCGAGTACCAGCGCGACCGCGCCTGGACCTGGGAGCACCAGGCGCTGGTGCGCGCGCGCGGCGTGGCCGGCGACGCGGCGCTGCTGCAGCAGTTCGAGCAGGTGCGCGCGCAGACCCTGGCGCGCCCGCGCGAGGCCGCCGCGCTGCGCGAGGAAGTGCGCAAGATGCGCGCGCGCATGCGCGCCGAACTAGACCGCAGCGATGCCGCGCGCTTCGACCTCAAGCAGGGCGCCGGCGGCCTGGTCGACCTGGAATTCCTGGTGCAGGCCGGCGTGCTGCTCGGCGCCGCGCAGCAGCCGGCGCTGCTGGCGCCGCGCGACACCCCGGCGCTGCTCGACGCGCTGGCGCACAGCGGCTGGCTGGCGCCGTCCATCGCCGCGAGCCTGCATGCGGCGCATGCCACGCTGGTGGAGGCCGGCCTGGCCTGCACACTGGACCGGCGTCCGCGCCTGACCGCGCCCACGGCCGAGATCGCCGCGGCGCGTGCGGCGATCCGCGGGGCTGCCGCCGCGCTGGACCTGGTGTTCGTCGATGGCCGCGCCAGTGGCGACGTGGCGCCGTAGCGCCGCGCGTGGCGCTGGCGGAACGTGTAGGAGCGGCTTCAGCCGCGAGGGGCTTTACCAGGAAAGCCTCTCGCGGCTGAAGCCGCTCCTACGAGGTGATGACCCTGAAGCTCGTCGGCTGGCTGCCTGGGCATGCTGTCCGGGCTGCGACCTGAGGCGCGCCGGCTACACGCTGACGTACTGCGACTGGAACCAGGCCTTGTCGGGATCGGTGTCCACCACCTGATCCGGATCCACCCCGAACAATGCCTGGTAGGCGTGCTTCCACAGGCCGGCGCGACCGGCGCACAGGTCGTGCCACAGCGCATGGAAGGTCACGGAGTCGAACACCCGCACCAGGTCCACGACCTGCTCGAGGTAGGCCTGGAACAGGTAGACCCGGTCGCCGGCGACCAGGATGTTGACGTTGTGGATCAACGGCGATGGATCGCCCAGCAGCACGATGTTGACGAAGTCGCCGTCGGCGAAGCTCGGCAATGCCGCGTCCGCCAGGTACGGTGTGGTGCGCAAGGGCCGGTCGCGCCGCAGCAGCACCATTTCCAGCATCAGCGGGGCGAAGGTGTTGCAGGACCATTCCGGGTCGGAGACGGCGGGCGTGGTCAACGTGGCCAGGGCCATGCCGGGCGGCGACATCTGCGCCAGGGTGGCGTTGAGCGCGCTGAGTGCGAGGGTGGAGGTGACATCGTGCGGCATGGGCGTGGTCTCGTCGCAGGCGCGGCGCACGGGACGCGCGCCGCCGATGGCCTGTTCAACGTCTGTCGCGGCCGCTTGTGAAGCCGCCCTCCCCCAGAGGCGTCGCCGTCAGCGCGTCGGCGCCATCCGCCACAGCAGCGCGCGGAACGGCGCCAGCAGGCACACGCCGATGCCCAGCTTCACCGCCAGGTCGCCAGCGGCCCAGCTCAGCCAGGGCAGCGTCGAGCCGGCGAAGGCGATCGACCAGAAGATCGTGGTGTCCAGGGTCGCGCTGCAGGTGGTGGCGACGATCGGCGCGCGCCACCAGCGCCCGCGGCGCAGCCGATCGAACACGGTGATGTCGAGCAACTGTGCGGCGATGAAGGCCAGGCAGGAGGCCGCGGCGATGCGCGGGGTGGCGATCCAGATCGACAGCAGCACCGCCAGCGCGAAGCCGCACCAGGCCACCCGCCGCGCCGCGCGCGGGCCGAAGCGGCGGTTGATCAGGTTGCTGACCAGGAATGCCACCGGATAGCTGAAGGCACCCCAGGTCAACCAGTCGTTGATCGGAAACTGCACCAGCACGTTCGACAGCAATACCACCGCACCCATCGCCAGCACGGACAGCAGCAGCGCGCGCGGGGTCAGCGCGGCGAAGGTGGGCGAGGGAGCGGCGACGGAGGGCACGGCGATCTGGGGCAGGGCGGGGCGCGCATTATCGCGGCCTGGACGCGCCGTGACCATGTCGAGCGTGTGGACGATATCCACGCACATGTGCGTTGTAGGAGCGGCCTCAGCCACGACAGGGCGTTCCCCGATCTCGCGTGGTCGCGGCTGAAGCCGCTCCTACCCTGGGGAAGCCCGCGATGGGACCGCTGTTGCGATTCGCCAATTCCCACTCCCGGCTTCACCGTACCGGCGCTGCCGGAGGCTGCACTGTGGGAGGGACTTCAGTCCCGACCCGATGATGCATCCGCTTTGCGCGGCGCGCGTCCCCGCCCTTCACGCGTCGCGGCTGAAGCCGCTCCCACAAGTGGAACCCCCGCGATGCGAACCGCTTTTGCGATTCTCCACTCCCAGCTTCACCGCGGCAGAAGCCGTGCCGACGGAAGCAACTCCGCGACGGGAATCGCTCCTACGACGGTGCTGGATACTCGCGTAGCTGTCGGATGAAAGCGGCCGCACTGTGGGAGGGACTTCAGTCCCGACCCGATGATGCATCCGCTTTGCGCGGCGCGCGTCCCCGCCCTTCACGCGTCGCGGCTGAAGCCGCTCCCACAAGTGGAACTCCGCGATGCGAACCGCTTTTGCGATTCTCCACTCCCGGCTTCACCGCGGCAGAAGCCGTGCCGACGAAAGCAACTCCGCGACGGGAATCGCTCCTAAGACGGTGCTGGATACTCGCGCAGCTGTCGGATGAAAGCGGCCGCACTGTGGGAGGGACTTCAGTCCCGACCCGGTGATGCATCCGCTTCGCACTGCGCTTTCCCCCACCTCCACGCGTCGCGGCTGAAGCCGCTCCCACAAGTGGAACTCCGCGATGCGAACCGCTTTTGCGATTCTCCACTCCCGGCTTCACCGCGGCAGAAGCCGTGCCGACGGAAGCAACTCCGCGACGGGAATCGCTCCTACGACGGTGCTGGATACTCGCGCAGCTGTCGGATGAAAGCGGCCGCACTGTGGGAGGGACTTCAGTCCCGACCCGGTGATGCATCCGCTTTGCACGGCGCGCGTCCCCGCCCTTCACGCGTCGCGGCTGAAGCCGCTCCCACAAGTGGAACTCCGCGATGCGAACCGCTTTTGCGATTCTCCACTCCCGGCCTCAGCGCGCCGGCGCCGCCGTCCCATCCACCGCCGCGCGGCCCACCGCCGGGTCGTCGGTGAAGAAGCCATCGATGCCGGCGGCGATCAGTGCGCGCATTTCGGTAATGCTGCCGGCGGCATTCACCGCGGCCGGGCCGCGTGCGTCCTGCAACTGCTTGGGCAGGAAATAATTCTCGGGCCGGAAGGTGTACGGAATCACCTGCAGGCCGGCCGCATGCGCATCGGCAACGAAGGCGGTAGGCGCAGCCAGCGCGCCGTCGCCGGTCACCGGCACGATCGCGCGCAGATTCGGGCTGACCAGTTGCGCGTACTTGGCGATCGCGCGCAGGCCCTGCGCGCTGCCCATCTGCGCGTAGGTCGGGCCGTCGCGCAATTGGTCGCCCGGGCGCTCCTTGAGGGCGCCCAGCAACTGCACCAGGCGCACGTTCGGATGGGTGCCGCCGAGTTTGCCGTGCAGATACTCGAGGTTGCCGATCTCGAACGACTGGATCACCACCGGCGCCTTGCGCGTATAGGCATGCGCATCGAGCGTGGCGACCAGCTTGTCTTCCATCGCCAGGCCCAGCCCGCGGAAGTAGGTGCCGTGCTTGATCTCCGGGATCAGCCCGATCGGGCGCCCGCGCGTGGCCGATTCGGCCGCGGTGAAGTCGATGATCTCGTCCAGCGTCGGCACCTGGAACTGCCCGTCGAACGCGGTGCCGCGCAGTTGCGGCAGGCGCTCGCGCGCGCGCAGGGTCTTCAGCTCGGCCAGGGTGAAGTCTTCGGTGAACCAGCCTTCCACGCGCTGTCCGTCGATCTGCTTGACGGTCTTGCGCGCGGCGAACTCCGGATGCGCGGCCACGTCGGTGGTGCCGCCGATCTCGTTCTCGTGGCGCGCCACCAGCACGCCGTCCTTGGTCGAGACCAGGTCCGGCTCGATGAAGTCGGCGCCGTCGGCGATGGCCTTGGCGTAGGACGCCAGGGTGTGTTCGGGGCGCAACGCGCTGGCGCCGCGGTGGCCGATCACCAGCGGCTTGCTCTCGCCCGGGGCGGCGGCCGGTGCGGCCGCCGCGGTGGTCGCCAACACGGCCATCGCGCATCCCAACAACCAGGGTGTGGAGCGGATCATCGCATGCGTTCCGGTTCGAGGGGCGGACAGGATGGACGCGCTCAGAAGCGCGCGTCCAGGGTCAGGAACGCCTGCCGCGGCGCGCTGGCGTGGAAGGCCAGCGAACGGCCGTTGGGGTCGCTGTTGCTGAAGGCGGTGAGGTTGGAGGCGTAGCGCTTGTCGGTGAGGTTGGTGACGTTCAACGATAGCTTCAGATCCCGCAGGAACGACACCGCCCCGAAGTCGTAGCCGGCGCCGGCATCGAAGGAGGTATAGCCGCCGAAGCCCTGGTCGTTGGTGTAGGTGTAGTAGCGCTGGCCGGTGTACTTGCCGCGCAGGTTGGCGTTCCAGCCGTTCCAGGTCCAGCTGAGTTCGCTGGCGAACATGCGCTTGGGCGTGTCCACGGTGGACTTGCCGGCGGTGGGGATGACCACGCCGTTCTGCACGTAGTTGTCGTCGTAGGTGGAGCGGTTGATCGAGGCCGAGTTGTACCACTGCAGGTGCGCGGTCGGCTTCCAGATGAAGGTCAGCTCGCCGCCGCGGCTGCTCACCGAGCCGACGTTGAAGAAGCGCGTGGTGCACGCCGGGCTGGTGCCCTGCTGGATGCTCGGGCACGGGTTGAGCGAGAGCAGGCGGTTGTCGAAGGTGACGTCGTAGCCGACCAGCGAGGCCTCGAACTGGTCGCGCACCAGGCGGTAGCCGGCTTCGAAGGTCTTGGACTTCTCCGGCTGCAGCGCGCCGACGCTGGCGTCGAACGAGGCCTGGGTCACCAGCAGCGGGCCGCCGGCGCCGCCGCCCTGGAACGCGGCGATGTTCTCGGCGTAGGAGGCGAACACTTCCTGGCCCTCGGCCAGGCGGTAGCTCAGGCCGGCCTGCGGCAGCAGCGCCTTGCTGGCCTTCAGCTCGCCATTGGCCACCGGCGCTTCCACCGCGATCCCCGGAGTCTCGCGCGCGGTCATGGTGGTGTGCGGGCTCTTGGCGCCGATGTCCAGCGTCAGGCGCTCGTCGAGCAGCTTGAAGGTGCCCTGCACGTAGGCCTGCTTGGTGGTGATGACGTAGTCCTGCGAGAACAGCCGGCGGTTCGGGTTGCTGAGGAAGATGTCGTCGTCGATCGGGCCGTCGATCCAGTAGAAGTTGCGCTCCACGTGGTGCTTGTTGCGCTCGTACCACACGCCCGCTTCCAGGTGGTGCGGGCCGATGTCCCAGCCCAGCGAGGCGATGCCGCCGGTGCGGTTGATGGTGTAGTTGGTGCTGCGGATCGAGATCGGCAACGCCTGCGGCGTGCCCGGGTAGGACGGCTGGCCCGGCGACCACCAGTGGCCCTGGCCTTCGTTCTCGTGGTGGTAGACCTGAGTGTGCACGCTCACCGCATCGGACGGCTGGAAGTCGCCGGCCAGGTAGTACAGATCGTCGTTGCGCAGCGCGCGGCTCTGGTAGTAGGCGTCGTCGATGTTGTCCACGCCGCCGCTGTAGCCGCAGCGGCTGGGGTTGCGCGTGGCCGGTGCGCAGTAGGCGGCGGCCAGCGCGCGCTGCCAGTCCGGCGCATACAGGTTCCAGTCCCAGCCCAGGCCGCGGTGCAGGCCGCTCTTGGAGAGATAGGCGTAGTCGGCCTGCGAGGTGCGCGAGGTATCGACGAAGGCGGTGATCTTGCCGCCCTCGAATTGGTACACGCCCTTGCCGTTGAACTGCGCCGTGTGGGTCGGCGAGCCCGGCGGCGCCCACATGTCGGCGTC
The DNA here is from genome assembly GCF_014199855.1 of Xanthomonas sp. F1. Taxonomy (NCBI): domain Bacteria; kingdom Pseudomonadati; phylum Pseudomonadota; class Gammaproteobacteria; order Lysobacterales; family Lysobacteraceae; genus Xanthomonas; species Xanthomonas sp. F1. The sequence continues at coordinate 30,252 of NZ_JACHOK010000009.1, forward strand.
GGCGTAGATGCCGGACAGGTAGGCGGAGAAGCCGTTGTGCTCGCCGGTATCCAGGCGCAGGTAGGTGCGGCGGTTGTTGTCCGAGCCCATGGTCTGCGCCAGGCGCACGCCGACTTCGGTGGACGGATCGTCGGAGTAGTACTGCACCGTGCCGCCGAGGTTGCTGGTGGAGGCGGTGCCCAGGCTGCCGATACCCGAGGCCAGCTCCACGCCGCCGAAGTTCTCGGCGATCAGCGCGCGGCTGATGTTCAGGCCGTTGTAGTTGCCGTAGGCGTTGTCGCCCAGCGGCAGACCGTCGAGGGTGTAGCCCAGGCGCACGCCGTTGAAGCCGCGCAGGCTGATGGTCTGCGATTCCTCGTTGGCGCCGAAGGCGTCGTTCGACTGCACGTTGACGCCGGGGATGCGGTTGAGCAGCTTCTGGATGCTGGTGCCCGGCGGCAGTACCGCCACGTCCTGCGTAGTGATGCGCTGCACCTGGCGGGTCTCGCCCTGTCCGATCACCGACACCGCATCGAGTTGCTGCACGTCGGACGCGGCACTCTCGGCGGCGGCAGGCTCCGCGGCGGCAGGCTCCGCGGCGGTGGCGGCGAAGGGCGACAACAGGGCGGCGAGGATCGCCGTGCTCAGCAGGGAATGGAGAGGCATGCGCAGGGGGAGTCGTAAAGGAAGTGCGCACACGATGCGACAGCCACGTTGCAGGTTGGCGTCATCCGCGTTGCGTTTGTCATGCAGCGGTCCTGTGGCGTGGCATCCGTGTCGCGACCGTAGCCCGCCATGGCCACAGGCACGCCATCGTGCGCCATGGTGGAAGACGCGGCGTTGCATCGCGTGCATCGACATCAACTCGATACAGAGTGTCGTCGATTGCCATGCGTGGCGTGTGGTGAACACATGTAAGCGTGTGTGTCGGAAACACGGCGAAACATGCTGTTTCCAAAGTCGAAAACGGAGTCGGCCGTCAAAGTTTTGTAGTGTGTTCCTCCTCAATGATCACGCCTCGCCCAAGCCCGACGACGTGCCGATGCGTGCAGACATGAGCAGGAAGCGCAGTGCACTCGCGTCGCTCGGAGCGTCGTTTGCGTGCGCTGTTGGGTCCTCGCCTCGACAGGTCTGCGCGCGCAGCGAACCCCGTACCCTTACCCCAACCCCTCTCCCGGTGGGAGAGGGGCTGCGCGCTTCCCTTCTCCCCCCGGGAGAAGGTGCCCCGCAGGGGCGGATGAGGGTATGGGCGCAGCCTCGCTGCAACGAATCACGCGTGCGCAGCGCGCGCCGTACCCTCACCCCAACCCCTCTCCCGGTGGGAGAGGGGCTACACGCTTCCCTTCTCCCCTCGGGAGAAGGTGCCGCGCAGGGGCGGATGAGGGTACGGGCGCAGCCTCGCAACGCCGGATCAACACGAGCGCTGCGCGCTCCGCACCCTCACCCTCATCCCAACCCCTCTCCCGAGGTGAGAGGGGCTATCGCGTTCCCACCGCGAGGCCACTACGGCCTCGTCCACTCGCTCTACCCCCGGAGAGACGCCCATGCTTGATCGCATCCGCCGTCGGCCCTTGCTGGCTGCCGTGTTGTCCGCTTCCCTGCTGTGCGCGCTCGGCACCGCCAATGCAGTGCCCGACGCCTCCATCGCGGCAATGACCGCAACGCTGCGCGCCGCCCCCGTCAATTTCGACGTGCACCTGCCGTTGCGCGATCAGGCCGGGCTGGACGCGCTGCTGGCCGATATCCAGGATCCGGTCTCGCCGCAGTACCACCACTGGCTGACGCCTGCCGAATTCCAGCGCCGCTTCGCCCCGGCGCCGGCGCAGGTCGCGCAGGTGCGTGCCGCGCTGCAGGCCGCGCACATGAATGTCACCGAGCAGGGCGCCACGCTGCATGTCAGCGCGAGCGCGAACAACGTCGAACAGCTGTTCGCGGTACCGCTGACGGCCGAAGTGCAGCAGGGCAGCCAGGCACGCCTCGCCGCCACCGCACCCTTGCAACTGCCGGCCGCGCTGCGCGACACCGGCGCGACCGTGACCGGCCTGACCCGCGGTGCGCCGCCGATGCACGTCAACTGGCAGCGCGCGTCCACCAAGAATCCCGCGAACCGCTACGGCGCCGGCGGCACCACTTATTGGTACAACGACCTCAAGCAGGCCTACGGCTATCCGTCCTACCAGGCCACGACCGGCGCGGCCGGGCAGCAGCGCCGGCTCGACGGCACCGGCAGCACCATCGCCATCCTGATCAGCAGCGACGTACTGGATTCGGACATCAAGGCGATGTTCGACCACGAAAACTTCAGCCGCTACGCCTCCAGCCACGCCGACCCGACCCTGTACGCGCGCCACTACGTGGCCGGTGCCAAGCCGGGCCTGCAGGACGGCAACGACGCCGCGGCGGGCGAGGCCGCGCTCGATGTGGAGATGGCGCTGGGCGGCGCGCCGGGCGCGCGCGTGCTGCTGTACGTGATCCCGGACCTGAGCGATGCCTCGGTGCTGGCCGGCTACCGGCAGATCGTGCAGGACAACCAGGCCGACGTGGTCAGCTCCTCGTTCGGCGGCTGCGAGCTGTACTACACCGCGGCCTACAACGGCGGCAAGGACTTCACTTCGCTGCTGCGTCCCTACGATGCGGTGTTCAAGCAGGGCAACGCGCAGGGCATCACCTTCGTCGCTTCCAGCGGCGACAACGCCGGCCTAGACTGCGCCGACACGCAGTACGCGGTCGACCACAAGGACGGCCGCTTCGTCGCCGGCGTCGAGCATCCGGCGGCCAGCCCGCACGTGACCGCGGTCGGCGGCGGCAACCTGCTCACCGCGTACAAGAAGGGCAGCCTGGAGTCGGGCTACAAGAGCGAAAGCGCCTATGGCGACCCGCTGGAGACCGCCGACTACTACGGCTTCGGCGCGAACCTGGCCGGCGGCTATTGGGGGGCCGGCGGCGGCGTCAGCACGCTGTTCCAGCGTCCGGCCTACCAGTTGCGTGCGCTCGGCGGGACGCGCACCTCCATGCGCGCGCTGCCGGACATCGGCATGCTGGTCGGCGGCTGCCCGGGGATTGCGACGCAGCCGTGCCGCGAGGGCGACAGCTCGGTGGCCACCTACTTCAAGGGCGGCATCGAGGCGGTGATCGGTACCAGCGTCGCCGCGCCGGAGTTCGCCAGCGCGGTCGCGCTGCTGGTGGAGAAGCAGGGCCGCCAGGGCAATCTCAACGACTACCTGTACCGCCTGGCCGCCAATGGCCCGGAGGCGCTGCATCGCGGCATCCCGGGCTACAACGGCGTGGTCGACAACAACCAGCCGATCAAGGGCAAGTACAACTACACGGTGGGCCTGGGCACGCCGGTGGTGCGCTTGCTGATCGGTGCGCTGGATGCGGCGCCGGCCGGCGTGCCGCGTTCGCCGAGCAATCCGTAACGCGTTGGGCCCGGTCTCCGCGTCGGCGTCGTGGCAGCGACGCTGGCGCGGCGGCCGATCAGGCCAGGGCCAAACGGTCGCGGATCAGCGCGGCCACGCGCGCGGTTTCGCGCAGCGGTTCGATGCCGGTGGCGTGCACGTCGCGGGCATTCTTTACCGGAAGCAAGCGGCCGCGCGCCTGCAAGGCGCGATGGAAATCCAGCGCGCGGCCACGCGCCGTCTCCGGCATCAGCACCTGCACCGGCACGCGCGTGGCGCAGGCTTCCGACAGCAAATTCACCGAATCCGGCGTGCACACGAGGCGCTCGGCCCAGCCGAGCAGGCCGGCGTAGGGATTGGCGCCATCGTCCGCGCCGCACCACACAACGCCCGGCACATCGGCGAACGTGCGACGCAGGGCCGCAGCCACCGCAGGTGGCGTGCGTCGCGATGCGCTGGCGAGGACGCTGCCACCGTGCGTGCGCACTTGCGCGGCGATGTCGGCGAAAGCGTCCTGCGCCTGCGCCTCGCTCCAAGGCGCCATCCCGGACGGACCGCCGACCAGCAGCCCGACGCGCGGCGAGGGCAATGCGCCCAACGCAGGAAACGCCGCGCGCCCGGCGGCCAGCCACGCGTCGTCGATGGGATGCAGGCTGCCGAGCAGGGTCAGCACGTTGGCGCCGCGCAAGCGATCGTGCGCCGGCACCACCACCACATCCCAGTGCCGTGGGTCCAGCCGCGGATCCAGGAGTTGCACCACCTGGCTGCCGCGCGCGCGCAGCAACCGCGTCGCCAGCGCCGCCTGGCGGCCGCAACCCACGGCCAGCCGCGGCGGTTGCCGCAGCGCTTCAGTGAAGGCCGCGCCGTAGGCATGCTGCGCGCCGGGGAGCCAGCGCGGCGCCAGCCAGCGCCAGGGCATGTGCGGCTGCAGCAACTGCGCATGGATCGGTGTCGCGGCCGGAATAGCCAACGCGGCGGCCAGCGCCTCGGCCTGGCGGGCGTTGCCGGCGCGGCCATCGCTAATCGCCCAGGTCGCGTCCGATCGTTTCACGTTTGGTAGTAATCCGTTGCATCGCGGCCGGGTGTTGCGACAATCGCGCCACTCTACACTGGCCGCCTCGCATCGGGACGGCCCCACCGGCATCCTGGCGCTTCCCTCGATCAAGGAATTTCCCCGCATGTCCGACGCCTTGCACGACGCCGCCCTCGACCAGTTGTTCCGTACCGCCCGCACCCAGAACGCGTTCCTGGACAAGCCGGTCGGCGAAGACACCCTGCGCGCCCTGTACGACCTGGTGAAGTGGGGCCCGACCGCGGCCAACGGCAGCCCGGCGCGCTTCGTCTTCGTCACCTCCCCGCAGGCCAAGGAAAAGCTCAAGCCGGCCCTGTCCGAGGGCAACCAGGCCAAGACCCTGGCCGCGCCGGTGACGGTGATCGTCGCCCACGACGAGGACTTCCACGAAAAGCTGCCGTATTTGTTCCCGCACACCGACGCCAAGAGCTGGTTCGACGGCCCGCGCGAAGGCCGCAGCGAAGGCGCCTTCCGCAACGGCTCGCTGCAGGGCGCCTACCTGATCCTGGCCGCGCGCGCGCTTGGCCTGGATGCCGGCCCCATGTCCGGCTTCGACAACGCCAAGGTCGATGCCGCGTTCTTCGCAGGCACTGCGATCAAATCCAACTTCCTGGTCAACCTCGGCTACGGCGATCCCAGCGGGCTGTTTCCGCGCCTGCCGCGGCTGAGTTTCGACGAGGCCGCGCGCATCGAGTGAGCGCGCGCGTTCCGCTTCCGTGTCCCACCGCAGGCCCGCGCCTGCCGCAGTTTCGTCCCATCACCCTTTCAAGGAGTTCCACCATGACCAAGACCCGCAAACTGCTGCTCCCGCTCGCCCTGGCCCTGGCCGTCGTCGTCGCCCAGCCCGCCACCAGCGCCTTCGCCGCGCCGGCCGCCGCCGCTGCCGCCAAGGGCGTCTCCGGCACCTACAAGCTCGATCCGGCCCACACCGACGTGCTGGTGCAGTGGAGCCACTTCGGCTTCTCCAACCCGTCCGCGCACTTCGGCGACGTCGACGGCACCCTGGTCTACAACGCCCAGGACGTGAGCAAGTCCAGCGTCAACGTGACCCTGCCGCTGTCCGGCCTCAACAGCTTCACCGCCAAGTTCGACGAGCACCTGAAGAGCGCCGACTTCTTCGACGCCGCCAAGTTCCCGACCGCCACCTTCAAGAGCACCAAGGTGACCTCGGCCGGCGCCAACAAGCTGACCGTCGCCGGCGACCTGACCATCAAGGGCACGACCAAGCCGGTGGTGCTGGCGGTAACCCTCAACGGCGCCGGTCCGCACCCGATGAAGAAGGTGCCGGCGCTGGGCTTCGATGCCACCACCACGGTCAAGCGCAGCGACTTCGGCCTGGGCGCCTACGTGCCGAACGTCAGCGACGAGGTGAAGATCCGCATCACCACCGAAGCGCTGCAGGACGCCGCGGCCAAGTAAGCCGGCCTGCGCGTGCGGCGGTGGCGCTTCGCGCGCTGCCGTCCGCTGCAATGCAAACGCCCGCCGTTCGGCGGGCGTTTGCGTTTTCGGGGGTCTGTTCGTGTCGCGAACTCAATCGCGTATGGCAACCCCTCATCGCGACAAAAGGCCTACTTTAGGAGTCAACTGTCATGCAGCCGCGCCAAGCGAAGCCGAAAGCCGACTGATACCCTCCGTCGTCGGGACTGAAGTCCCTCCCACAGTGCAGTCCTCCGACAAGGCGAGTGCCGCACCTGTGGGAGCGGGTACAGCCGCGATCGCCCCACCGTGACGGTCCAGTGCGAAGCCGCATGCGCCTGAAGCGCCAAGCGCGCGTCATTACCCTCACCCCAACCCTCTTCAGGTGGGAGAGGGGCTGTTGCGCCCCGTTGCCGTGTTTTGGCGCCGGCCATTCTGCGTAGGAGCGGCTCAGCCGCGACAGCGTTGGCGGGAGAGCCTCATCGCGGCTGAAGCCGCTCCTACGCGTGTGCTTCTTGCCGTTATGAGAGACGCCCCTCAGTCTTCGGCCGCGTCGCCGCCCGCCTTCCAATACCCCGTCGCGCGGATCCACTCTTTGGGCACGCCCAGGTGGCCTTCGACGAACTTGCGCATCATGCGTGCGCGTGCCGATTCGCAGGCGATCCAATAGAAGGCGTCGCCATCGGGGACGTCGAAGTCGCGTAGGGCGCCTTCCAGCAACTGGCTGCTGCGCGGGTCCACGCCGTTGCGCTCCAGCCAGGTGATGCGCAGTTCGGCGTCGCAGTCCAGCGGCTGACGGTCGGCGTAGTCGGGGATCTCGATCAGCGCGTCGACCTGCGCGTCGGCCGACAGGGTTTCCAGCCAGCGGCCGATCGCCGGCAGCGCGGTCTCGTCGCCGATCAGCACGTAGGCGTCGAAATTGTCGGCGGCCACGAACGAGCCGCGCGGTCCGCCGACCACCAGCGCATCGCCCGGGTCGGCCTGCGCCGCCCAGCGGCACGCCGGGCCGTCGCCGTGCAGCACGAAGTCCAGGGTCAGTTCCTGCGCGCCGGCGTCGTAGTGGCGCGGCGTGTAGTCGCGGGCGGGCGAGGGCAGCGCGTCGGCCGGATACACCGGGCCGTGCTCAGTCATCGTCGGCAGCACGAACGCGCCCTCGGGGTTGGGGAAGAACAGCTTGACGTGATCGTCCGGCCCGGCGCTGACGAAGCCGTCCAATTCGGGGCCGCCGACGACGATGCGGCGCATGTGCGGGGTCAGCGGTTGCGTGCGCAGCACCTGCAGATGACGCAGGCGCAGCGGGTGGCGCAGCAGGCGGTGTTCGTGGGTCGCCATGGGAATCCTCGGAAGTAGGGGATAGGGGGGCAGGCGACGCGGACGCCGAAAGCGCAGGTGTCCGCGTGCTGGCTGGAAGGGGGATCAGGGGGTAGTGCCATCGATGCCGTCGGCGGCGGCATGCAACAGCGCGGCAACGCGTTCGATCTCGTCCGCGTCCCAGCGCCCGTGCCGCGCCAGCAGGCCGTGCTTGATGCGGTGCATCGCCTCGCGCACGGGTGCGGGCACGTTGGCGCGGACCAGCGCCCGCGCACTGTGGTGGGTGCGCTGCAGCGCCGCCTCCACCTGCGCGCGCTCGGCCTGCACGAAGGCCTGGCCGGCTGCGGTGATCGCATAGCGCTTGCGGGTTGCGTCGGCATCGGCCTGCACCAGGCCCTGCGCTTCCAGTTGCGCCAGGGTCGGGTAGACCGTGCCGGCGCTGGGCGTGTACAGGCCATGGAACAGCTCGGCGACCGCGCGGATCAACTCGTAGCCGTGGCGCGGCTGGGTCTCGATCATCGCCAGCAACAACAGCCGCAGGTCGCCGTGGCCCAGCGGGCGGGGACCGCGTGTGCCACGGCCGCGGCCGGCCCGGTCGTCTTCGAACAGGCGGTGTGCGGGGTGCGAGCCGGGGGCGTGGGGTCGTGGCATTTCGATATGTCTAATCTGGTGTGGAAACGATATATCGAAGTTGGGCGGCCGGCAAGCGCTTGGCTGGGCAGGCGCTGGAGCGCGGTGGGATTGGTTCAGTCAAGACGGCAGAGCGCGTTTGCGTCCTGCGCGTGTTGGAATCAACGGTCATGCAGCCGCGACAAGCGAAGCCGAAAGCCGAGTGACATTTTCCGTCGTCAGGACTGAAGTCCCTCCCACAAGGGATGCCCAGCCCATCCCTGTGGGAGTGGCCTTAGCCACGACGGGCAGTACGGCAAATCCCGTCGCGGGTGAGGCCGCTTGTGTCGAAAGAGGATCTTGCAGCGAGTTCGCCGGGTGCATTGTGGGAGGACTTCAGTCCCGACGCATTGCGCCATCGGAACGCACCCCGCTCCGTTTGTCGCGGCTGCATGACCGTTGACTCCCCCACACAACGGGCGCATCACCCTCTTGCTCACACCGCCGCTGAGGCATCGCGTCTAGCCCACCATGCAGATGCTGCGCCGAAGCGAGCGCGTGTTCCCTTCGTGGGGAACAGCGCGACGTCCAGAGCATCAGCCTGCAGCGGTTCCTGTGGGAGCGGCGTCAGCCGCGGCAGGCGTTACCGACGGTGCCTGTCCCAGCCGACCTCGTAAAGGAGACAGAGGCGGGCCTGCAAAAAAGCGGATGTGCCGATCTGATCGGTGGACGTCGCCCCCTCACCCACCACGCTCCTGCTCCAGCACCCGCCGCTGCATCTCGTCCAGGTACTCGTCCAGTTCCTGCACCGAGGTGAAGATCTCGTTCAACGGCACCGCCTTGACTACGTCGAACACCTTGCGGATCTGCGGTTGCGGGTTGACCACCAGCACCCGGCCGTCGCGCGCGGCCAGCACCTTGCGCGCCTTGAAAATCGAGCGGATGCCGGCGCTGCTGATGTAGTCCAGATGCGACAGGTCCAGCACCAGGGTGGTGATCGGCGTGGCCAGCAGCGGCGCCAGCGCTTCGTCCAGGGCCTGATAGGTGTGGGTGTCCAGGCGTCCGCTCAGGGTGAGGCGTTGGCGCTTGTCCTGCGCCGGGTCGATCTGCAGGCTCAACGTGGTCATGCGGGCGACTCCTGAAGGGATGGATCGGCGGGCTGCAGCAGGACGATGCGCACGACGTTGCGGCCGCCGTCGTGGCGGTAGTCCAGGCGATCGGCGAGTTGCTGCACCAGGTGCAGGCCGAGGCCGCCGATCGGGCGCTCGGCGATGTCCGCGTCCAGGTCCGGCACCGGCGCGCTGCGCGGGTCGAAGGCCGGGCCGCTGTCGTGGAACTCCAGCACCAGCGCGTCGGGCTGCAGGTGCAGGATCACGTCCACCGGCAGCGGCGCGCGACGCAGGTGGCCGTGTTCCAGGGTATTGCAGGCCAGCTCCTCGACGATCAGCCGGGTGCGGCTGACCTGCTCGCCGCTCACGCCGTGGCGCAGCAGCGCCGCCTCCAGGCTGTCGCTCAGCTGTGCCAATGCGTCCAGGGCCGGTTCCATTTGCCATCGCAGCATCATCGCGTCGTCTCCCGTGCCGGATCCTGGCGTAGCCGGATCGCCAGCAGGGTAATGTCGTCGGACTGCGGTGCCGACGCAGTGAACGCCTGCACGTCGGCCAGCACCGCCGCGCACTGCGCCTGCGCGTCGGCGCCGGGCTGTAGCGCCGCCAGCAACCTGGCCTCGCCGTACGGCCGCTCCTGCGCATCCATCGCCTCGGTGATGCCGTCGGTGTAGCCGAGCAGGGTGGCGCCGGCGGCCAGGCGCCCATGTACGACCGGGTAGCGCGATTGCGGCTCCAAGCCCAGCGGCGGCCCCGACTCCAGCGGCAAGAGTGCTGCGTGGCCATCCGCACCGAGCAGCAGCGGCGCCTCGTGGCCGGCGCTGGCCAGCCAGTAGTCGCCGCTGTGCACGTCGATCAGCCCGCACAGCACGGTGGCGAACATGCACGGCTCGTTGCCTTCCACCAGCCGCTGCGAGGCCGCGATCAGGATCGCGTCCGGGCGCGTGTGCCGGCGCGCGGCGATCTCCAGCACGGTCATCGCCCGCGCCATGAACAGCGCCGCCGGCACGCCCTTGTCGGACACGTCGCCGACCACGAACCACAGCAGCCCCGGCTCGGTCTCGAAGAACTGGTAGAAGTCGCCGCCGACCATCTCCGCCGGTTCCAGCAGCGCATGGGTTTCCAGGTGCTTGTGGGCGCTGTCGAAGGTGCGCCCGACCGGCAGCATCGCCTGCTGGATGTCGCGCGCGATCGACAGTTCGCTCTGCATGCGCTGCCGCGCCTGCGCCAGCGTGGCGATCTCCTCCAGTTGGCGCTTGATGGAACCGCGCGCGCTGTCGAAGGCACGCGCCATCACCCCCACTTCGTCGGCGCGCTCGATGTGGCGCAGCGGGTATTCGAACGCGCCCTGGCTGAAGTGCAGCGCCGAGTCGGTCAGGTCCTCGATCGGCCGCACCAGCCGCACCGTGTAGCGGTGCAGCAGCCACAGCCACAGCGCCAGCGCGGCGGCGCCGGCCAGCGCGCCCCACAGCACGATGCGGTCCAGCCCGGCCAGGATGTAGTCCTCCGACACGCTCAGCGCGAAGGTCCAGCCGGTGTCGCCCACCGCCGCGCTCTGGGTGAGGTAGCGGGTGCCGTCCGGCGCGGTGTGCTCGAAGCGCACCGGCGTGCGCGTGTCGGCCGCCTGCGCCAGCGGCGACAGGTCCGGCCGCGCCCGCGCCACGTGCGCTTCCAGGGTGCGGCGGAAGCGCAGCGCCGGGTCTGGGTGCAGCACGAACAGCCCGTCCGGCGACAGCAGCATCGGCTGCAGCCCGCTGTTGGCCGGCAGCTCGGCGACGATGGCCTGCAGGCGCTGCAGCGGCACGTCCACGCTGACCATGCCGATCGCCGGCGCCTGCGGCCCATCGCCGGGCAGGCGCAGCGGCAGGTTGTAGGTGGTGAGGAAGGCGCCGCCGGTGCTGGCATCGCTGTACGGCTCGGACCACCACGGCGCCGGCGCGGCCAGCGTGCGCCGGTACCAGGGCATGCTGCGCGCGTCGAAGCCCAGCGCCTCCACCGGCTGCTCCAGCACCCCGGTGGCGGTGCGCCGCAGGTGCCAGGCGAAACCGCGGTCGTCGCCCTTCAGGGCGCCGGGCTCGATCACCAGCAAGGCGCCAGCGATGTCCGGGTCGCCCTGCAGCGTGGCCTGCAGCAGGCTGCGCAGGTTGAACGGCTGCCGGCCCAGCCCGCCCGCCGCGGCGGCCAGGGTGCGCCCGCTCACCTGCACCGAGCCCAGCGTGGCGTCCAGGCTGCGCGCGGTCTGCTGGGTCAGCCCGGCCACCTCCTCGCGCGCGTTGCGCACCATCACCTCGCGCGCGCCCACGTAGAACAGCAGGGCCAGGCCCAGCAGCAGCGCCACTTGCAGCAGGCTGCCCCACAACAGCAGCCGCGTGCGCAGGCTGTGCCGCCAGGCGACCGCGGAGGCGTCCTGCGCTGACGGGGCAAGGGCGATGGCGGCGCTCCTCGGGGGCCTGGAGCCCGATCATAAGCGCAGCCGCGGCGCCTCGGTGCAGCGGTCGCCACGGCTGTCCCGCAGCGTGTCCCGGGCCAATGTGACAGTCCGTTCCATACGCTGCCGTACGAGGTCCTGAGAGGCGGTTGCGCTACACTTGCAGGCTTCGAGAAAACACATGCCATCGCGCGCGTGCGTGCGACCTACGGGAGCGTTATGAACTGGTTGAACGAGGTGCTGCAGAACGATCCGAACCCCACTGAAACCCAGGAGTGGATCGAATCGCTCAAGGCCGTCATCGATGTCGCAGGCCCCGAGCGCGCGCATCAGCTGCTGGAGGACATGGTCGAACTGACCCGTCGTTCCGGCGCGTACCTGCCGTTCTCGCCGACCACCGAGTACGTCAACACCATCTCCCCCGCCAACGAGGCCAAGAGCCCGGGCGATGCGGCCATCGAGTGGAAGATCCGCTCGATCATCCGTTGGAACGCCATGGCCACCGTGGTCCGCGCCAACCGCAAGCCGGGCGACCTGGGCGGCCACATCGCCTCCTTCGCCTCCAGCGCCACCCTGTACGACGTGGGCTTCAACCACTTCTGGCGCGCGCCCTCGGACAAGCACCCCGGCGACCTGCTGTACATCCAGGGCCACAGCTCCCCCGGCATCTACGCCCGCGCCTTCCTGGAAGGCCGCATCAGCGAAGACCAGCTCAACAACTTCCGCATGGAAGTGGACGGGCAGGGCATCTCCTCCTATCCGCACCCGTGGCTGATGCCGGACTTCTGGCAGACCCCCACCGTGTCGATGGGCCTGGGCCCGCTCAGCGCCATCTACCAGGCGCAGTTCATGAAGTACCTGGAGCACCGCGGCCTGATCGAGAAGTCTGACCGCAAGGTGTGGTGCTTCATCGGCGACGGCGAGAGCGACGAGCCCGAGACCTTGGGCGCCATCGCCCTGGCCGGCCGTGAAGGCCTGGATAACCTCATCTTCGTGGTGAACTGCAACCTGCAGCGCCTGGATGGCCCGGTGCGCGGCAACGGCAAGATCATCCAGGAGCTGGAAGGCGTGTTCCGCGGTGGCGGCTGGAACGTCATCAAGCTGCTGTGGGGCGGCTATTGGGACGCCCTGCTGGCCAAGGACAGCAACGGCGTCCTCAAGAAGCTGATGATGGAAACCGTCGACGGCGAGTACCAGAACTGCAAGGCCTTCGGCGGCGCCTATACCCGCGCCAACTTCTTCGGCAAGTACCCGGAGACCGCGGCCATGGTCGCCGGCCTGTCCGACGACGACATCTGGCGCCTGAACCGCGGCGGCCACGACCCGCACAAGGTCTACGCCGCCTACCACCAGGCGGTGAACACCAAGGGCATGCCCACCGTGATCCTGGCCAAGACCGTCAAGGGTTACGGCATGGGCTCGGCCGGCGAAGCGCTGAACCCCACCCACCAGACCAAGAAGCTGGACGACGACGCCGTGCGCGCGTTCCGCGACCGCTTCAACATCCCGCTCAGCGACAAGCAGCTGGCCGACGCCGAGCAGGTGCCGTTCTACCACCCCGGCCCGGACTCGCCGGAAGTGCAGTACCTGCAGGAGCGCCGTGCCGCGATGGGCGGCTACCTGCCGCAGCGCCGCCGCAAGGCCGACCTGTCCATCCCGGCCCCGGGCCTGGACAAGTTCGAGCGCCTGCTCAAGGACAGCGGCGAGCGCACCTACTCCACCACCATGGCCTTCGTGCAGAGCCTCAACATCGCCCTGCGCGACAAGGAACTGGGCCCACGCATCGTGCCGATCGTGGCCGACGAAGCGCGCACCTTCGGCATGGAAGGCATGTTCCGGCAGATCGGCATCTACGCCCCGTTCGGCCAGAAGTACAAGCCGGTGGACGCCGACCAGTTGATGTTCTACCGCGAAGACCAGTCCGGCCAGGTGCTGCAGCAGGGCATCAGCGAGCCGGGCGCGATCTCCTCGTGGATGGCCGCCGGCACCAGCTACTCGGTCAGCAACGTGCCGATGCTGCCGTTCTACATCTACTACTCCATGTTCGGCTTCCAGCGCGTGGGCGACATCGCCTGGCAGGCGGCGGACATGCGCACCCGCGGCTTCCTGCTCGGCGGCACTGCCGGCCGCACCACGTTGAATGGTGAAGGCCTGCAGCACGAAGACGGCTTCAGCCAGGTCATCGCCGGCTCCATCCCGAACGTGCGCAGCTACGACCCCACCTTCGGCTACGAAGTTACCGTGGTCATGCAGTACGGCATCCAGCGGATGATGCAGGAGCAGGTGGACGAGTACTACTACATCACCCTGATGAACGAGAACTACGCCCATCCGGAAATGCCGGCGGGCGCGGAAGACGGCATCATCAAGGGAATGTACCTGCTCAAGGACGCCGGCAAGCCCAAGAAGGGCGAGCTGCGCGTGCAGCTGCTGGGCTCGGGCACCATCCTGCGCGAAGCCATCGCCGCCGCCGAGCTGCTGGACAAGGACTTCGGCGTCACCGCCGACATCTGGTCCTGCCCCAGCTTCAACGAACTGCGCCGCGACGGCTTCGACGCCGAGCGCTGGAACCGCCTGCACCCGGAAGGCGAACAGCGCAAGCCGTTCGTCACCCAGCTGCTGGAAGGCCGCCAGGGCCCGGCCATCGCCGCAACGGATTACGTACGCGCCTTCGCCGACCAGATCCGCGCCTTCGTGCCGATGCACTACACCGTGCTGGGCACCGATGGCTTCGGCCGTTCGGATACGCGTGCGAACCTGCGCCGGTTCTTCGAGGTGGATCGGTACTACATCGCGCATGCCGCGATTGCGGCGTTGGCGAAGGACGGGAAGATGACCGGCAAGGATGTGGCTCGGGCGATCAAGCAGTACAAGATTGATTCTGAGAAGGCTAATCCGGTTGGTGTTTGAGTATTTTTGTCTAGATCATGAAAGGCGGCTTCTGCCGCCTTTTTTGTTGTCTATATTATTGACAGCGTTGGGCTTTGCGAGTATTTCTAATCATTGAAGCTCTGATGTTGAAAGCTATCAAGGAGAGTATAGTGAGTAGATACTGGCATTTGCTACCAATCTGCGCCGGGATATTTTTAGCGCTATTTTTTTGGCATTGGCGATACGAGCAATTCTTCGCTACAGATAAATTGAAATTTGAGACTTGTTCCAGTTTAGCTGGTTTAGTTGGTACGTTCGCAACTTTCATTGAGGTGATGCGAGCTTCTTCTCTACAAGGGGAGTTGCGGGCGAATATTAAAGTTGGCATGGATCGAAAAAAGGTTGGCGAACTAGCTCGGCTTGTGCAGATGATTAAAGAGCTGGTTGATTTATTGGCCGCAGAAACGCCGATTAGTGTCAATACTACGTCGGATATAACTGGGTTGCTTCGCGCCTTATTTCCAGCAGGAATAATTGTTAATAATATGAATGCTGCCGAAGTTGAAGAGGCTTTATTGAAAATACCTTCGCTGGTGACGAGGCAAGATAAGCTTGATGTATCTCTATTCCTAACTCGTATAAGGAATCAGGTGGAGGCCGAAATTGCCACTATCGATACCTCTATAAACTCTTTGTCGGTGAGGAGTAGTTAACATGATTCCATCCAGTCTTTCTTCCTTTATCAGCGATGTGCTTAAAGCTACCAGTTCCGGGGTGCTGGGATGGCACGAAATAAATCGTTTAGGTCAAGATATTTATGTGTGTGAAAGGAATGGCTATAAAATACAAATCGGCTCTCACTGGAATGATGATGCTGAGGTGATGTCAATTACTTTCTCGATTGAAATGCCTGGTGGTGAATATGCAAGTTTCTCTACTTCTCATTGGGAGGATGATTACCAGCAGATGCGTGTATTACTTGAACATGCATCGGTTTCCGCGGCTAAAATAAGCCCAGATTCCTTGAGGGGGTTTTTTAGCGGGTAAAAATGACAACTCGTGCATGTCTCTTTGATAGACTGCCAGCTATGACTTGATTCTGGGCTGTGTTACAGGCTTTGAAAAATTGTGGCGTTTACTTGGTGTTGGGATATTGAAGAAAAGGTGCAGACAGGCGAGTTCTTAGCAAATCAAGATGAGACAAAAATAATGTCGTTAATTGATCTGTACTCAGTCACGGCATACCGGTGGTCCCTATGGAGACCGCTGAACAAGCCGCGTAGTTCACCAGATTCGTTGCATCAAATGTAAGCATGCCTGGCCGTCCATCAATGCGTATGGATACACTGGTAGTCGCATTAATACAATGCTGCGTTCAATGGGTACAGGTAGCGAATAATACCGCATCTATCCCGGAAGCACGGTATTATGAATGCTGTCTTGCTGCGCGATTTGCTGGTATGGGAGCAAGATGATGGCATCGGGGCCGGCGGGCTAGGCCGGCTGATAATCGTCTCACCGGTATCGGGGAAGGCGCATCTAAACTTCTTACGTAGCTGCACCCACTTCCGATAGGTGGTTCGCTTTTTGGTGCCCAATCCTCGGGCGCGAGTGGATGCAATGCCTTGGTCAGGAGGCCGCTAATAAAAATCCCTCCGCACCTCAGGTTCGAATTGTGCTTTCCTTGCCATCCGATTCATCCAGTACTTGGTTAGTAGCTTCTATAACGTTCATTGCGAGCGTTTAGCGCAGACCTCATTCCAAGCAAGTCGATGTTCGTAGCCAAGATCCGGGTCAGCCTCTACGAGTGCAGTGTATAGATTGATGAAGGTGGCCGGCGAGTCAATCAGTCGAAGGTAATACTTAATTGTGTCCAGCACTCCATTGACGATGATCTCGCAGCCATTGGAACGCCTAAAGTTATGTGTCAACTTTTCGATCTCATCGGTTTCACCATCCGCTACACCTACCGTTGAAAGGATCAAGTAACGCTGGACAGATGCGGTTTTAATCTTCTGAATGGCCTCTGCCACGTGGTTTCTGTTTATGCCAACTTGGAACTTAATCTCCACCGCTTCGAAAGGCTGGCCGCCTTTATTTACATCGATGTCGCCGACCGACCCGCTCTTCCGGTTAGCAGCCTTCATTCGCTCTAGAGCGCCAAGTTCGAGGCCTCTATAGCGGCCCATCGTAGGCAAGATTGCCTGATAGATCGCGAAGATTGCAACCTGCGGAAGACGTGGGTTGTTCTTGTCATAGCCATACATGAAGTGTTGTTTAAGGAGGGCTATAGTCTGATCGATGGAGAGATTCTGCGGCTTCTCAAGTTGAACTTTTCCGTTGTTTCGAGCTTCAATGAGTGAGCCCATGATGACCTGCAGGGCTGCCTTCGCAAATTCGACTGAATTCAAGGCCTTCTCGATGTCGTTGACCACTCTTATCATTAATGGTCCTGCAGACTTCGGTTGTGTCTTGAGTTGAAGATCGGACATGTACGGGCCAGCAAATGAGAAAGTCTGGCTTAGCCAGTGGGTTTCAACATTGTAGTAAAGGCTGTTTTCCTGAAGAAAAGGGATCGTGCCAGCATTATCAATAGAGCGAGCAGAAAAGCCCCCTGGGAACTCCGATTTATGTAGTCTGACATCTTGGCTGGACTCAGTAACTTTGTAGGCAGCCAAGGTCAGAGCGATGCCTCGTGCAGCGTGCTTGATCTTGGATAGGGCGAGGACATCAGCATAAGAGGCGCCTAAAACGTTCGCCTGTGCTGTCCAATCGTTTGCCTTGAGATGTTCCTCCGCAACGTCATAGGCATCTTGTAATGCTTGTTTAAAACGCTTGAGCCTGCTCTTCTCCACAGGCTCAGCGTTCTGTAATGTCTCGGATATAACCCCTTCGACTAAGTCCGGCTTCGCGCTGTCTGCCGATTTAGCTTCGCCGGTGTGTCCGGCGAGAGGAGAAGGCTCGGTCTCGGAAGTGGTCATGCGCTTTTTCGCCGTTCAAGTTGGGCTTTTCCAGAAAGCAACGGAAATGGATAGGTGCAGAGCATGCGGTCATCGCGAATGGTTGCGTGCGTTTCCGGAAGGCGAACGTCCCACCGCATCTCGCGGAGTTTAAATACTAACTCACGGACTTCGCCTGAGTTGCATCCTGCTGCTAAGGAAAATTCAAAATCTGAAAGAAACTGTCCGCAGTTACTTGATGAGCCGAAAAATTCGACAGCTTTGTCCAAGGGAGACTTTCGCTCACCAGATAATTTGGTTGAGACCTTTACAGTGTCGCCCCGGTTGGCGTAGTGGCCGTAAATGTCGATAAACGTGAAGAACTGGCTATCCCTTGTCAGTGAGTCCTCAATGAGATCCCATACGCGGAAAATGTCGTCGTGATCGCAAATGTTTGCGGTGCAATGTAGTGCCTCTACGTCCAAAAGATACTTCGTGAGGCCAGAGATAGTGATTTTTAGTTGGCGCTTGGCTCTGCGCGTCACGGGCTCAATAGCCAGATCGATCCGATGCCCTGTCCGTTCTTCAGAGACGTTATAGAAGCGTTTTGTAGATTTGGATTTTGGAGGCTCTGCAACGGTCTCTTTGTCGAAAAATCCATCGTAACCTACACAGAACTGTGCCTTGGAATTTGCCTTCGGCGGGTCGAGTGTAGTGACGTTTGGAAAACGCTCTGCTATCTCGCGTTTTGCCACTGCTTTAAAGTGGTTGGTGCGTTCACGTTGGCGCTGACGGAACGTCGATGCGAAGCCCGGCTCCCGTACAGGATACATGAGCGTTTTAGAGGGCCGCAAAAGCTGTTCCTTGATAGAGTGAGCAATGACCTGGGCAAGCCTTGGGGGCACCGAGTTGCCGATTTGTTCGACAACTTTGCCAAACTTGCCCACAAGTTCGTATTCGTCAGGAAAGCTTTGCAGGCGTTTCAGTTCGGGTACGGTGAAATGACGATTCTTCCAATGGAAAGGACCAGTGAATTTCCCGGGCTGAGCTTTAATCGTGCGCGACGGACTATGACGATCCACTTTGTAGAGAAAATCGTGGAACTTAGAACGCCATGCGAAGAAAGGCTTGGGATAGCCCATTTCGCGTGTGAAAAATGAGTAATTAAGCCCTTCGGGCACGAGCTGTAGTAGATGCCCATATAGGCCATCGAACTCGTGCGACGGCTCATTAGGATCTTGAAGGTCCTTGATGGCATCGTAGATTGAAACCAAGTCCGGCCCATTAAGCGAGTCGGGACCATGGGTCGGCATTGGGAATTTGTAGCTTAGGTGGTGGTTTCGATAACCGACGATGATGAGCCGCTCACGATGCTGGGGCACGCCGTAGTCCGCACTATCCACCACCTCAGCGCGTAGTTCGTAACCAAGCTGGGCGAATGCGGTGCAGATTTCGCGCCAGGGCGCACCGTTGTTCGCGCCGGGTAAGCCGTATACGTTCTCGAAAACGAAGACATCCGGCGAAATAGCCTCAAGGATCCGGCAATAGCTTTCGAAGAGGCGTCCTCGCGGATCGATTGTGCCGAGTACGCCACCGGAACGGCGTCCAGCTGCAGAGAAGGTCTGGCATGGGGGGCCGCCAATCACACATTCAATGCCTACGCCAACATAAGGCGTAGGGTCGAAGTTGCGGATATCTTGGCAGTGCACGTTAAGCTTGGGTCCAAAGAGACGGCTGGGGCCTTTGTTCCGCTCAAGGCTCGCAGCATAAGCCGGTTCTATCTCGACGCATCCAAGGATGTCGTAGCCTGCCGCGTGGAAGCCGATGTCTAGTCCGCCTGCGCCGCTAAACAAACTGAGCGTCTTGATTTTTTTCTGTGTCATACGTTCTGGTTCTGGTTCTGGTTCTGAAGAGATGAGTACTCGTTGCCGGGTAGTGGTTCTTGCTGGCCGCTGGAATGCCTAGCCACATAGCTGCGCATGAACTCTCGGAGTACTTGAGCCGCCGCGCGGTCGTGGGCGCGGCAAGCGGAAATAAACTGTTGGCGTAGTTGGTTATCCACCCGCAATCTGAATCCGCTGGAATCTTGCATGTAGACCTCTTGGTGGATACACATTGTGTGCCGCGATTGTATCCTGTGGCTGGTGTGAAGTGGATGCTGTCCTGGGGCCAGTCTTCGAAATCTCAGTCTCGCGCCTTGCGACAGTGAGCTGTAGCTACTTCTCATGAAGCAGCCGATCGAGCTGACAGTCGCGTTCTTGGCCCGTTGCAGGGGATTGACATGGCGTGGACTCGATAGCAGTCTCTACTTAAGGAGCGTCGAAACTCCTCAGAGAGCGGTACCCACCTCCGACAAACCGGTGGGTTTTTTGTGCCCGAAGCTCGGGCGCAAGCCGACGCGATGCCTGCGTCGGGAGGGCGGCTAATACAACACCCTTCGGGGAAATACGCCCGCCGGCTCTCTGCGGTTTCGAACCTCCCGACTTCCCGTCCGCCATACGTGGCGGATAGACCCCTTCATGGAACGAGGAGGCAACGATGGCGCACGACCGTTTGGACGACGAAGACATGCCCGGCTACTTCCTGCCGGAGGACAGCCAGTTCCGCCTGGCGAAGCTGCGCGATCACGTGCGCTTCCTGGTCCGGCTGGCGCAGCCGCGCACGCAGGCTGAAGAGCGCGCCGCCGAGCCCAAGGTGCGCATGGGCGAACTGGCGCTCTGTCTGGAGCTATTGGCCGATCAGGTGGACCTGGTGCTGGACGCGCTGTCCTATCCCGCCCAGCGGACCGACACCATGCGCGACGCCTGGTCCGATGCCACCGCCCAGCCGGGGTCGGACGCCGGCAACGGCACGTTCCGGGTGACGCAGCAGCAGATCGACAGGCTCACTCAGCTAGCCGAGACCGTCTCGGCCGATGCCCGGGTGATTGCGGCCGGCGATGTGGCCGAGCGTGTCGGCCCGACTCTGCCGGAAGTGGGTAGCACGCTCTGCGCCGCAGCGAACGACGTGCGTGAACTGCTGCTGCAGATCGCACACCAGCCGCTGCGCGAGCCACCGTCCAACCGCGTCCGCGAAGATCGGGCGGTCTATGCGCTGCTATCTGATGCGCCGCCTGCGGGAGGTGGGTGGCTACATTGATCCTGGCTACGTCGGCGCGGCTGGGCGCTTTGTGGAAAAGGCCGGCCCAGCGTGATTGGATCGGCCTGGGCGGCAGCGACCGTCTGCGCGGGCTACGGCATGCTCGCGCCGACTGGCCGGCCGGACTATTCTCTAGTACAAGAGAATCGAGGCGAGCGTCATGGTGACAGCGAAGCACCTTATCGGCATCCTCTTCATTGCCGCGACGCTGCAATTGACGGGATGCCAGGCTGATTCGGCCCAGCCCCCAGCGCCAGACCGAGCGCCGCATGCCAAGGAGGAATCTGCAATGAGAACGACTGTGCCGCTGGTCAGGCCGTTGAGCCCGCAAGTGTTGTCCGATGCGATTACGTTGGAGTTCGACGTTTCGGCCCAGTCCGATGATCCGGAACCGCCGATCTTCATTGGACTGAGGGTAACGGCCCCGGATGCCGAGGCTGCGCTTTCCCAAGTGGACCGCCTGCGCGATGCCGGCGTCACCGCGCAGGTCCACCTCTATCGGCTCACGGGGGCAGGCGAGGAGCCCGTGGCATTGCAGCGGAGCGAACTTGTGGGCGGCACCGAGTACCAGACCGTGGCATTGGACCGCGACGGACATGTTCCGGGTCTCCTCAAGGCGAATGCAGATGAACCGACGATGCGCGCCGCCGGATTGATCGCTTCAAATGCCGCTTACCGTGAAATGGAACTGGCCTTTGTTCGGGATACGCCGCCTGGTCGTTACCGCGTCTCCGTCCGCTTCGGGGGCAACGTTCATGCCTTGGAAGAGACACACCCGGAACTGCTGGTTGCCTTCACCGCCAAGGCGCAATAGGGAGGCGTAGCACCATGAGCGAGCCCACACCGCGCTATACGGTCACCGTGTTTCTGGCTGCGCCGGGCACACCTTTGATGCGATCCGGCGGAACGTCCGCGGCCGGACACATGTACTACACGCTTTCCGATGGAAAGCACGTCGATAGCTACGGCTTTGCGCCTATCGAACATGGAAGCTCCAGCGGCAAGGGGAAGGTGTACGACACGGATCTGCGGGATTACAAGGATCCCTACTACAGCCGCACCATGGAAATCAGCCGGGAGCAGTACGACCGGCTGCGTGCCTTTGGCGACGCACCGCAAAAGCACGGCTTCGATATGAAGTACAGCGGTACGACGAATAGTTGTATCGACTTTACCTGGGGCGCGCTCAACTATGCAGGGCTGCACCGTCGAGACCGCCATGGCGCCATCGATGAAAAGTTCGAAGGCGACCTCAAGCCGCTGAGCAACAAGGACGACGTTCAAAGCATCCCCGCGCCTAAGCCAGGCAGCGAGCTGAACAAAGAGCATCACAATCCGATGCCCAAGCAGACCATCCTGCAGAAGGCCATCACCGAAAATGGGACGCAAGGCGAGCCGAGCGTGTCAGGGAGGCTCGCTGGTGCAGGACCTGAGCGACCACGCGACCCATTGCTGCAGCAGGCAGAGTCCGCGGTGGTGAAGCTGGAGCAAGGCTTGGGCCGGGACTACGATGGCAATAGTGCCAAGTTGGCGGCAAGCGCCGCATACCTTGCAAAGGAAAACGGGCTCTCGCGCATCGACCATGTGGTGCTCAGCCAGGACTCACGCAACGTACGTTCAGGCGAGAACCTGTTCGTTGTCCAGGGCGCATTGAACGACCCCGCGCACCTGCGTGCGCACATGCGGACGGAGGATGCGTTGCGCAAGCCCGTGGAAGAGACGCTGGCGCAACTGCAGTCGTTAAATGAGGCGCAACGCCAGAATCAGGCACAAGGTGTGGAGCAGCGGGACCAGATAACGGCCCGACCACATCAGATGGGATAGCCTGCCTGCGCTATCAGCACCCAATCAGTGCCGCTGTCCTGTAAAGGTGCGGCTGCGAGCCGCACTTATTACTGCATTGCGCTTTTGCGGCACAAGCCGATATTGGTTCTCGCGGCACGCACGATCGCCAGGTAGCGGTCTGCCAGCATTGGTGTCCATCCTTCCACGGCCGCGTCGTCATTCTTTGCGGCGTCCTCGGCATACTTGTCGAGTGTGGTCAGGCACTGTGCATACAGGCCATTCTTGTATTGAGTGATGGCCAGATCGTTGCGAATGGCGCCTTCGCCTTCCCATTCCAGCGTCGGCAGGCAATTCGGGACGACCGGCGACAAGGTGGCGAGCGCCGCTTTGTAGTCTTTCGCATCATAGAGATGCTTGAAGGTCGTCCTTGTACGATCCAGCTCGTCCCGGCCGCAGCCATCCTTGACACGCAGATAGGGTGCCTCGAAGTCTCCGTTATAGCCGCAGAACGTCTTGCACTCGGCGGGTGTGGCGGCAGCCACGTCAACGCCTTGCGGCGTACTGGAGAACTTCACCTGGCAGGTGGGCTGGCCCTTGTTGCCTTTGGCGACGCCGGTATGTCCCTCTATCGCACCATTCAGCTCGCACATGTCTTCCCCCGTGGTGCTTTCTAGGGAGAAGTTCAACGCCCCGTTCTGTTGCCTGATAAGCAGGCGGCCCCATCCCTTGTCGGTGATGTATTCGCCAGGCTGTAGCGGATTGTCGTTCGCGACTTGCGGTCTCGCTACGGCAGATGGTTCATTGCGTGCCGCAGGTTTGGGTGCATCAGCAGGCGGTTGTGCCGAACAGACTGCCGTGGACAACGTGGCGATCGCGGTGCAGGCCAGCCAAGTCATCTTCAGAGGACGTGTTTTCGCCATATCCTTTCGCCGATCCTGTCTTCCGAGCTGTTCTTTAACGCGCAATACGGCCATGCGTCAAGTCGGCAGCGCTGCTGCGCAGGTAGGCACGCGGGTAAATCTCTGGAGGGAGGCCTGTGGAACGCCGCGAGCCCGATTGCTATCTTTTGTGCATACGAGCTGCAGGCCATGTTCAAGGAGTGACCGATGGTTGAGCAACATCGACGCATGCTGGGCTTGGGGCTTGTCGCGCGAGTTGTGGCGATGGGGTTGATCACCTCATGTGCCGGCTCCGCTTCCGCGAGTAAGCTCCCATTGTTCTCCGGGGAGTGGGCCTATGCCAAGAGATGCGACTTGGGCCACTATCTGAGCCTGCATTTGAAGCAGCATGGTGATCGTGTCACGGGAGACTGGAGCGAGGGAACCAATGTCCGCGGCAGTGATGGACAGCTGCAGGGGCAAGTGCGTGGAGGCAGGTTGTATGTCCGCTACTGCAGCGATGACGGAGAAAGGGGCTACGCCACTTGCCCAGCGTTCTCGGGGCCAGAAGATCAGTTCCAGCTGGAAAATGGGCAACTGGTTCGATATGAGAAGTATGGTTCCGACTATCGTCGCACCGTTGCGCTTTATCCGGACATCGAAGGGAAAGAGGTGCCCTTTGATCAGCAATGCGCGGACCAGGACGATGAGCCGGGCGAGCCCTGATAATCCCGTGCACCCAGATCGGGCAATAGCCTTATGTACTGGCGCACGGGTGCCGGAGTTCCGCGTTCCTGCGCAATGAGAATCGAGACATGAGGGTCATGGCGACAGCGACGCGAACACTCGGCATGTTGTGCATGGCAGCGATGCTGCAACTCACGGGATGCCAGCCTGAATCGGCTCAGCCACTGGAGCCCGGCCCAGCGCCACATGGCAACGAGGCATCTACGGTGAGGACGACCGTGCCGCTGGTCCGGCAACTTGGTCCGCAACTGCTCTCCGATGCCATCACTTTTGATTTTGGTGTTCCAAGCCAGGCGGATGATCCGGAGCCGCCTATCTTCATCGGATTGCGGGTGGCTGCTGCAGATGGCGAGGCTGCGGCTGACAAGTTTGATCGGCTACGCGATGCCGGCGTGACCGCTCAGTTGCACCTCTATCGGCTGACAGGGGGAAGCGAGCAGCCGGTGGTCCTGCAGCGTAGCGAAGAGGTGGGGCGTACCGACTATCAAATCGTGGCGTTGGATCGCGACGGGCATGTTCCAGCTCTCTCCGCTGCAGACGCCGACGTACTCACGATGGAGGCCGCGGGGTTGATTGCCCCGAATGCCACCTACCGCGAGTTGGAGCTGGCCTTTGTCCGGGATACGCCGCCTGGCCGATACCGGGTGTCCGTCCGTTTCGAGGGTAACGTTGGTGCCTTGGAAGACGCGCGATCGGAACTGTTGGTCGCCTTCACGAGCAAGGCGAAATAGGAACGGCCCTGGCGATGGGTCATGGCGGCTGGGGCTTGACGCATTAAGTCGGCCATTTCACGGATAGCGGAGCCACGATGGTGGGCAAAATGGTGGGAGAGCGTTGGTGGCTGGGGCTGACCGCGATCTTCCTGGCCGGATGCGCGAATGTCCCGACCGACCGTACCGAGAAGCTGCGTTCAGGCGATATTCTCTGTAGCCAAGCCGGCGACTGGGGGGAAGGAGCGTCGGTGGCCGCAGTACAGATCACGCCGACAGTGGCAGAAGGCGACGCGGGGCGTGCCTATCATTTCGATCTGGATGGGAAGGGTGGCTTGCGCGCGCTGGACGCCAATTGCGGGTGGGGCAGCTACGCCGAATGCAGCTTCACTGCGCGCCGGTCGGATGGGGGAACCTACCAATTCTCGGACCTGTCGAGCTTCGGCCTGTGGGAAACCGAAGATCGCTTGTACCTGCTGTACCGCATCGTGTCTCCGAAGGGGGAGGCCGATGCGCGCAAGCGCCGCATCGTGAAGTTGGGCGATCCGCCCAAAGAGGTCTGTAACCAGATTGGCGACTATTCGCGTTTGATGTAGGTCGACGGGAGTTGGGTCTGCCTATGCCGGCAGATGCCTTGCCCCCCGACGATGCGCTAGCATCACCCCGCACACGACGGCGCGCGGCGCCGTCCTTCAGGGGGACATCGATGAAACATACCATGTTGGCGGTCGCCGTGGCGGCCTTGCTCTGCGGCTGCACCGTGGTCTCGCCCGATCCGGGGCAGCAGGCGGTGCTGGTGGACAAGCCGTTGCTGTTCGGCAAGGGTGGCATCCGCCTGGACGATGTGCGCGATCCCGGCCGCACCTACACGTGGATGACGACGTCGGCGGTGTACGTGGATACCACGCCGCAGACGGTGCAGGTGGCCTTCGACGATTTTTCGTCCAGCGACAACATCCTGTTGGACTTCTCCACGCAGATCCAATACCGGATCACCGCGCCGGCGCGGCTGCTGTCCGGCTTCGGCCAGGACTGGTTCAAGAACAACGTCGCCAGCCAGTACGCGGCGATCGTGCGCGACCAGGTCAAGCGCTACGACATGACCAAGATGATGAGCGACCCGGACAGTGCGCGGAAGATCGACGAGGCGGTGACCGAGAACGTGCGCGCCCTGGTCAAGGAACAGGGCCTGCCGATCCAGATCCAGAACATCACTCTCGGCCGCGCCCGTCCCAATCCCGACGTGCTGCAGCAGATGAACCTGACCGCGGCGCAGCAGCAGCGGGTCAAGACGCTGGTGGAAGCCACCACCGCCGAGCGCCAGCGCGAGCAGGAGCAAGTGGCCAAGGCCGACGCCGACAACGCCTACCGTAATCGCATGGGCCTGACCCCGGAGCAGTACCTGGCCAGCCAGATCGCCGAGATCAATGCCGAAGCCTGTGCCAAGGCGCAGGCCTGCTACATGGTGCCGTCGGGGACGTCGGTGATCGCCAAGTAGCGCGGCGCTGCTAAAAGGCGAGCCCGGGATGGCTCGCCGCGTGCGAAATACGGTTGCACTGAGCGCGTTGCCACCGCTGCGCGCCGGCGGCGGTTGTCGTCGTGACCAGGGTCTGCCACTGTGACGGCTGTGTCCTGCGAGTAGATCCGCAGATGGAGCCCGCACAATCCCCACTGTCGCAGCGCCCGCCGGCGACCCGCCTGTTCGCCCTGCTGGCGCGCGACGCGCGCATCGGCATGATCTTCCGCCGCGGGCCGAGCAAGCAGGTGCAGTTGATCCACTGGGATCTGCGCGATGACAGCTTTGTGCACGGCCAGTGGTTCAAGGGCCGCATCTACGAGCGGCGTTGCGATCTGTCGCCGTCGGGGCGATTGCTTGTGTACTTCGCCTCCACGCAACGGGGCGACTACGGCACCTGGACGGCGTTGTCGCGGCCGCCGTTCTTCACCGCGCTGGCGCTGTGGCCGAAAGGCGACAGCTGGGGCGGTGGCGGGATGTTCGAGGACGAGCGGAGCTTGTTGTTGAACCATCAGCCGCGCGACGGGCGCGATCCCTTCCCGATGCCGACCGGCTTTCAGTTACCGCTCGATCTGCAGGTGCGCCCATTCGGCAGGGGTTCGGGCGGCGGCGAGGACGCGCCGATCGACGGCGTGTTGCGCGAGCGCGACGGCTGGCGCCTCCGCGATGACGGCGAGGGCGAGCGTGGCGCGCTGCGCAGCGACGCGCTGTTCCGCTTCAGCCGCCCGCGCGTGCGCGAAAAGCTCGGCGCCAATGGCCGCCGCCTGCAATCGTTGCTGCATGTGGTCGGCCAGGACAATCATGCGTGGTATGGGCTGGATCACCGGGTACTGGACCGCGAGGATAACTTGCTGGTCGATCTGCCGGGCAGCGACTGGGCCGAGTGGGATGGCGGCGACCTGGTGTTCGCGCGCGATGGTGGGCTCTATCGCCTGCGGAAGAGTGACCTTCGCGAGGTGGCGCAGCAGGGTGCGCAGGCCTTCCAGTTGCTGCACGATTTCAGCAGTGCGCGTTTCGCACCATTGGCGCCGACCGCGGATGCGCTGAAGTATTGAGGCGGCCTTTGTGTGGCGCGTTCACCAAGCCACTGCGAACGACGCGCCGGGCCATGACTTCAGGGGTTCTCCAGGAAAGACGGAGGCCACTCGTAGGAGCGGCTTCAGCCGCGACGCGTGTAACCGGAAATCCTGTCGCGGCTGAAGCCGCTCCTACAAGAGAGCGATGTGTCTCTTTGGGGTGCAAAAACCACGTAATTGGAGGGGCTCTTCAGGCAGCCCATGACCACCGGAAGCGCAGGTGTAGGAGCGGCTTCAGCCGCGACAGGCTTTCCGGGGAGGGCGGTCGCGGCTGAAGCCGCTCCTACGAGACATGCCATGTGTGACGAGAGCCGGACCGCCGCTGCTGAGAATCCCATCGAAACCGGAAGGTCGCTGCGAAGAGGCAACGACGTGTCAGGCCGATCCCGACAAAAGCGCGCGACGCGAGGTGCCCTTCAGCGCTACGCGTCCGTCTGCGCACTGCGCCTACGGTGTTGCGCATCCCGCGCCTGGCGCAGTCGCTGTGCATGCGCAGCCAGCAGATCGCCACGGGTGAGGATGCCGACCATGCCATGTGGTACGTTGCGGCCGAGCACAACCACGCGACCGACCTCAGCTTCCACCATATGGTCAGCGGCCTCGCGCAGCGAGTGATCCTCGCGCACGGCCAGCAGCGGGCGGCGGAGCAAGGCCGCCAGGCGCAGGTCGTCGTGGTGCTGTGGATCGAGCAGGTCGCGGCGGGTGAGCATGCCGACCGGGTATCCGTCTTCATCCAGCACCGGGAAGCCCTGATGCCTGAAGGCGGCATCGCCCGAGGCGATACGTGCACGCACGTCACGCAGGGATTCGTCACTGCGCAGCGTCACTACCTCACGGCTGCAGGCGTCGCCCGCGGCGATCTGGTCGAGGAAATCGGCGGCGTAGTCGCTGGGGACGCGCACGCCGCGGCGTGCGATCTTCTCGGTCATGATGGTGTGGCGCATGCTCAGGCCCGACACCAGGTAGGCCGCGGCGCAGGCGCCGAGCAGCGGCAGCAGCGCATGCGGCTGCTGGGTGGTCTCGAAGGCGAACAGTACCGAGGTCAAGAAAGCCCGTGAGGCGCCGGCGAACACCGCGGCCATGCACACCAGCGCCGCCATGTGCGGGTCCACGTGCAGCCAGGGTGCCTGCGCGGCCAGCACTGCGCCGAGCACGCCGCCCAGCGCGCTGCCGATGGTGAACAGCGGGGCCAGGGTGCCGCCGGAGGTGCCGCTGCCCAGCGCGATCGACCACGACAACAGCTTGGCCACGCACAGCGCCAACAAGGTCGAGACCGCCAGTTGGCCAGCGATGGCACCGGCGATGTTGTCGTAGCCCACGCCGAGGGTGAGCGGCATCCACCAGCCGATCAGCCCGACTGCAATGCCACCGAGCGCCGGCCACCACATCCAGTGGATCGGCAGGCGTTCGAAACCATCTTCGATGGCATAGGTGAGCTTGGTGATGCCGACACCGGCGAGACCGCAGAGCAGGCCGAGCGCCACGTAGGCCATCACCGCCAGTGCATCCGGTGCGGCCAGCGCGGGCACCACGAACATCGGTGCGCTGCCCTCCAGCGCCAGATGCGCACCGGCGCCGACCGCCGCAGCCAGTGCCACCGGGATCAGCGAGCGCGCGCGCCATTCGAACAGCAGTAGTTCGATCGCCAGCAGCACGGCGGAGATCGGCGCGGCGAACACCGCGGCGGTGCCGGCAGCGGCGCCCGCGGCGAGCAGGATCTTGCGTTCGTCGGCGGTGACGTGCAGCCATTGCCCGAACAGCGAGCCCAGCGCGCCGCCGGTGGCGATGATCGGCCCTTCTGCACCGAACGGCCCGCCGGTGCCGATGGCCACCGCGGAGGACACCGGCTTGAGCCAGATCATCCGTGGTGGGATGCGGCTTTCGTTGCGCAACACCTGCTCCATCGCCTCGGGAATGCCATGGCCGCGAATCGCACGCGAGCCCCAGCGCGCCATCGCACCGACGATCAGGCCACCGACCACCGGCAGCCCGATCGCCCACGCGCCGAGGTGGTGCCCGGCGGGGCTGACCGCTTCGATGCTCCAGCGGCCGTAGTAGGCGAGGTTGGTGGCGAGCGCGATCAATGCGATCAGCACATGCGCGGCCAGTGCCACCAGTGCGCCGACCAGCAGCGCCAAGCCGCAGATACGCAACACGCGCCGGTCCAGTGGCGCGAACCGGCGCGGCATGTGCGCGGCGGCCAGCGCAGGTGCGAGCGAGGGCGCCGGCGACAGCGGCGTATGCGAAGACGAAGCAGGAGACATCGAAGGCGCCTGGCACGAAACGAACGTGGGAGGCGGGCAAGGTTACGCGGATGCCGGCGCAGTGGCTGGCTCGAAAATGAACAGCTATCTGGCGTCGCCGAGGTAGAGGTCGACGCCTTTCGCGATCGTGACATTGTCGGCCTCGACAGGTGGCGCAGCGTCCAGCGGGGCGTTCCCGCCGCCGCCTCAGGGCACCTCCAGAGACCCGCTCAAATCCAAGCGAAGCATGCGCAACAGATCGATTGCGCAACGTCTGCAGCCGCTGGAATCAGGGGGGTTGAAGGTGCGTTGCAGTCGCCAGCGCTTGACGCCGGTGCGCCAAATGCGCGTGCAGAGGACCGATACGACACATCCGGCAAGCGGCGTCGCGGGGCCTTATTGCCGCGGAACACCCAGCAGGAACTTCAATCCATGCGTGAGGCCGCGCGGTGCGACGCTCAGGTGATCCTCGTCGGCGAGCACGTCCAGTTGCAGGCGCAGCGACGGATAGTGCCGCCCGCGCAAGGTCTGCGCCATCTGCTGCGCCTCGGTCACCATGTCGTAGCGCTTGCCGTAGCGGCGCTGTTCGTACTCGCCGACATACATGTAGACCTGTGCCGGCAGGTCGCGGTGACTGGAAGCGTAGCGTGCCTCCTCGGCGCGCGCGGCATGCGCGCCGAACCAGTACGACGGGCTGCCCAGGATGTAGCCGGAGAACAGCTCCGGCGTGTTCAGCAGGATCTGTGTGCCGAGCAGGCCGCCGTACGAGTGGCCAAGGAACAGGCGCCGCGCTTCGTCGGTGCGATAGCGCTGCGCGACGAACGGTAGCACCCGATCGCGCAGATAGGCGATGTAGGTGTGGGCACCCCCATGCGTGGCACCAGCGGACGCGGCGTCGCCGTCCTCGGTGGTGGGCGTGTAGTCGCGACGCCGGCTCGGCATCGGCTCGTCGCCGAGCGCATACGACAGCCCCACCAGGATGAAGTCCTCGATGGCCGGCCCTTCGCCATTCAGGCGCCGCGCAATCTGTCGCGCCACCGGAAACGCATAGTCGGCATCGGTGGCATACAGCACCGGGTAGTGCCGCTCGGGATGGTCCGCATAGCCGGCAGGTAGCGCCACGAATACCTGATAGGTGTGGCCGGACACGGGATCGGGAACATCCCACACCTCGGTCCCGACCAGCTCGTACGGCGCACCGCTGCCACGCTGACCGCCGAGCCGCGTCGCTACTGTGCGTGCGGCAGATGCCGCCGGCTGCGTGGTGGCTTCCTTCGCTACCGCTACCGTTGCGGGTGACTGCACCGCGTTCGTGCACCCGGCCAGCAGCAGGGCTGTCCAGGCTAGCCAAAACCCTTTCCTCATTCCGTCGTTTCCTGATGTTGTGTCGCCGGGTGAGCGCGGATCTGGCACATGGTGCCATGTCGGCGTTGGCGACCATCCGTATAGACTGGCGTTTCCACTCCGGGAGCTTCCGATGAGACTGCTTCGCTGCCTGTTGGCGCCGGCCCTGCTGTGCATTGCCGCGCTCGCCCAGGCGCAGGACGACACCCGCCGCATCGCGGTGACCATCGACGACCTGCCGTGGCAGCGCATTGAGCAGACACCGCCAGCGCAGTTGCCGGCGCTGCACACGCAGTTGATGGCCTCGCTGCGGCAGGCGCAGGTGCCCATCGTCGGCTTCGTCAACGAGGACAAGCTCGAGCAGGACGGCCAGGTGCAGCCGCAACGGGTGGCGATGCTGCGCGATTGGCTGGACGCCGGCTATGCGCTGGGCAACCACACCTACGGGCATGTGAATCTGCATCAGGTCGGTGTGCCGGCGTACGAGGACGCGATCGTACGCGGCGAGCGCACTTTGCGGCCGTTGCTCGCGGAAAGTGGCCAGCCGCTGCAGTGGTTCCGTCATCCGTATCTGGCCACCGGCCGCAGCGTCGCCGACCGCGAGGCGGTCAATGCCTTCCTGGCCGCACACGGTTACCGCGTTGCGCCAGTCACCGTGGATAGCGGCGAGTGGGTGTGGGCGTTCGCCTACGCGCATGTGCTGGACGAGCCGTCCGGCCCGGCGCGCGACGCCATGCTGCTGCGGCTGCGCAAGGGCTACGTGCCGTACATGCTCAACAAGCTGGATTACTTCGAGCGCGAATCGCAGGCCCTGTTCGGCCGCCGCATCCCGCAGGTGTGGCTGATGCACGCCAACGCGCTCAACGCCGCCGCCTTCCCGGACCTGGTCGCGGCCACGCGCCGTCGCGGCTACGCCTTCATCGGCCTGGAGGAGGCGCTGCGCGATCCCGCCTACACCCACGCCGAGGGCTACGCGGGCCCCGGCGGGATCAGCTGGCTGCACCGCTGGGCGATGGCCGAGGGCAAGCCGAAGGCCTTCTATGCCGGCGAACCGGTGGTGCCGCGCTGGGTGTTCGCGCTGGCCGGGGTGGAGTCGGAATAGGACGGAGCGTGCAGCTCCTCGCGGTCCCGGCAGGCCTTCACCATCCACGCACGCATGGCAAGATCACGATGGCGCCTCTCCGCTCACCCTGACGCCCATGTCCTCGTCCAAGTCGCCTCCGTGGAAGAAGCCGAATCCGCGCGGTCAGCGCAGCCAACCGTTGTCGGCGTCGCAAAAGGAAGCGGCGAAACAGCGCGCCGAGGAGAACGGCCGCCCGTATCCGAATCTGGTCGACAACATGTGGGCCGCACGTCTGCCGCGCGATGCGGCGGCGACCGACGCGAAGAAGTCGAAGTAGCGCGGTTCGACGGGCGCTTGCAGCGCTACTTCGCCGACGGTTGTTCGGTCTGGTTTGACGCTGGAGACGCGGGTGGCTGCAGGGTGTGCAGCACGGCTTTGTCGATGCTGGCGGCCACGCCGACGCTGCGTCCTGCAAGATTGGCCACGCGATAGCGGGCGGCGACGCCCAACACCTGCGTCGCTTGCGCGAGCGACAGGCCGTAGTCCTGCTGCAGCCAGCGCAGTAGGCCCGAGGTGGCCAGCCGCAGTGCGTCATCGCTGGAACCGGCCTGGCCCAGCACCGCGATCTGCTCGGGGGATTCCACGCGGGGCATCGCGATCGGATGGCGCTTCACCAGTTCGATGCGGAACTCGACGTCCAGTGAGGTTTCCAGTGCCCACTGGGTGGTCTCGCCGTCACCCTGCACGGCATGGCCATCGCCGAGGTACAGCAGCGCGCCGGGCTGCTGCACCGGCAGGTACACCGTGCTGCCCGCCATCACCGCGTTGAAGTCCATGTTGCCGCCGCCGACGCCGGTGTCGCCGGTGGACAGCGCGGCGTTGCCGAACCCCGGCGCCACGGCCAACCCGCCGAGCATCGGCCGGACCGGCACGGCGAAGGTGCGCATCGGACCTTCGGCATCGAGTGGGCGGGCCAGCCCGGTGTCGCGGTCCAGACGCCAACGCACATGCTTGCCGAGGCCGGCCACCTGCGTGGCCATGTACGGCGTCTGCAGGCGGCCGACCAGGCCATCGAGGCTGTCGGCGGTTTCGCGATTGAGCCGCAGTGCCACCAGGTGCACTGCGAGCATGTCGCCGGGCTCGGCGCCGACGATGAAGAACGGGCCGACCTGCGGGTTGCCGAACAGGGCGCGGGTGGTGCCGTCGGAATCCACCCCACCGGAGTCCAGGGTCTGGGTGCGCACGCTGTCGCCCGGCCACAGCAGCAGCGCCGGCGCGCGGTCGGCGCTGAAGGTATTGGCGTAGTCGTGGGGCACGAATACGTGCGTCTGCGCGGCAGTGCTCGTGCGTACCGGCACGCGCCAAGCGTCGAAGATGTGGGCGGCGCGAACGTCGGCGTCATTGGGATCGGGACGCGTGCTGCGGCCTTGCATGCGCGCGCCATCCACGCGTCCGTCGAAGCGATACAGGCGGCCATCGGCGCCGGTGGCGGTGAACGTGATCGCGTTGCCGTTGCGGGTGCCCTGGACCGGGTCGGCATCTAGTCGCCCTTGCAACTGGCTGCCATGTGCCTCCAGTTCCAGCGTCTGGTACAGCCGGTTGCCCCACAGGTCGGCCGCGACGATCCACTGTTCGCTGGCCCAGGATGGCGCCGCCAGCAGGACCAAGGCCAGGATTGCTCCCCATCGCCCATCATGTCCGTTCATCGTGGTTCTCCGCCTCGTTTGACTACAAACGTAGTCATGTCGTGGCGCGGCCGGACCTGTCGGAAGTCATGGGCGACGCCTACGGCCGCGGCTCCCAGGCGTCGCGACTGGATGAATGCCGGTGCACTGGCGCACAGGGCCTGCCCTTGGCGCCGCCCGGGCCATGCCCATACCGTGCCGTGCCGGCACTGGGCCGGTCATCGCATCCAGGTACGGGTATGACTCCGCAAGAACAGCAGCTTCTCGAAGACTTCCTGGCGCGCCTGCGCAGCGCCGGCGGGGTAGCCAAAGATCCGCAGGCCGACGCGTTGATCCACGCGCGCCTGGCCGATCAACCCGATGCGACGTATCTGCTGGTGCAGCGCACCTTGCTGCTGGAGCACGCGCTGGAGGCCGCCAAGGCGCAGATCGCGCAGCTGCAGCAGGCCGCTACGCCACCGCCGCCGCCTGCCAGCTTCCTGGGACAGGGCTTCAATGCGGCGCCACCGCCGTTGCCGCCGGCGCCCGCCGCCGCAGGTGTCGCGGGTGCCGGCGCGCCCGGCTGGCGCGAGCGCTGGTTCGGTGGCGGCGCTGCGGCCGCGGAGCCGACGCCGGCACCGGCCGCTGCGCGTGGCCCCAGCTTCCTCAGCACCGCGGCCACCACCGCGGCCGGCGTGGCTGGCGGCATGTTTCTGTTCGAGGGCGTGGAAAGCCTGCTCGGTGGCCACCATGGTGGCGGCCTGTTCGGCGGCGGCGCGCCGCAGGAGACGGTGGTCGAGAACATCACCAACAACAACTATTACGACGACACGCCGCAGCAGGACATGGGCCAGGACTTCCAGGACGACGGCGACTTCGGCAACGACAACTGGGTCTAAGACGCAATCAGCCTGCAGGGCGCGTCGTCATTTGGTTGCATATAACATCTAGCTGGCAGGCGCTTTTTACTTGCGTTTCAAAGAGTTGACAGCACCGATGGCGAGCGCCAGACTGCGATCTGCGAAGCAGGTCGCAGTCTGGCGCTCGCCATCGGTAGCGTGAAAATCAATTCTTTATCTATTCAAGAATTGCGTTTGATTCGAGCCTGCAGGCCGGCTTTGGCCGCGGAAGCAACCGCTTTCAGTCGTTGACTGGCTTGACTATTTATTCCTAAATCTATTCAATCCCGGTATGAGCGATGACCGGCTGCGCGATCTTGTTGCCCTCTTGCGCAGCGAAAAGGCCGTGACGGCGGCCCGCATCGGCGAGGTGCTGGAGATCAGTCAGCCGACGGTATCGCGCCTGTTGGCCAGTGCTGGCGAGCAGGTGCTGCGGATCGGCAAAGCTCGGGCGACACGCTATGCGCTCACCCGGTCACTGGGCCGTGCGGGCCATCGTTGGCCGTTGTTCCGCATTGATCCGCGCGGTCGTGCCGAAACGCTCGGCCATCTGCACGCCATGCACGGCGATGGTTACCTGTTCGTTCCCCAGGCCACGTGCCCCGCGCTGATCCATGGCGACTTCGCCAGTGGACTGTTTCCAGGGCTTCCGTGGTTTCTGGACGACCAGCGCCCGCAGGGCTTCCTTGGTCGGGCCTTCGCGAGGCGCGTAGCCGAAGATATCGGTGCGCCACAGGATTTGCAGCGTTGGCAGCCCGACGATGTGGTGCTGGCTCTGCTGCGGCACGGCGAGGATCAACCCGGCGATCTGGTGTTGGGCGAGTTTGCGTTGCAGCGCGCGCAGCAGGCGGCGCTGCAGCCAGTCGATGTGGTACCGAGGGCGGCGCGGAGTCGTCTGTATCCGCAGCATGCCGAGCAGGCGTTGCTGGGCGAAGCGGTGGGCTCGTCGGCGGGAGGCGAACAACCGAAGTTCACCGCAATCCTGCACACGGAAGGCGGCTACACGCCGGTCATCGTCAAGTTCAGCGAGCGCGCCGGCACGCCGGCCGCGCAGCGTTGGAGCGACCTGTTGCGTTGTGAGCACCTGGCCAGCGACATCCTGCGTGCGCATGGCATCGCCGCCGCGGAGAGCGAACTGCTCGAGAGCGATGGTCGTGTGTTCCTGCAGTCGACGCGGTTCGACCGCACGCCTGTGCTGGGACGGCGCGGCTTCGTCTCGCTGGCCGCGGTGGATGCGGCCTACTTCGGCCATGGGCGTATCGACTGGTGGTCGTTCGCCCCGC
The DNA here is from genome assembly GCF_014199855.1 of Xanthomonas sp. F1. NCBI lineage: Bacteria > Pseudomonadati > Pseudomonadota > Gammaproteobacteria > Lysobacterales > Lysobacteraceae > Xanthomonas > Xanthomonas sp. F1. Next base: position 65,727 of record NZ_JACHOK010000009.1, read on the forward strand.
AACTGCAGCGCGAAGGCTGGCTGAGCGACGCAGATGCGCAGTGCCTGCGTGTGTGCGGTTGGTTCGGCGCACTGATCGGCAACAACGACATGCATCTGGGCAACGCGGGCCTGATGCTGGACGATGCCTTGCCGCTGGCCTTGGCACCCGTCTACGACATGCTGCCGATGGCGTTTCGCCCCGCGGCCAGCGGCGAGGTAGTGGAGCGCGCCTACATGTTGCCGTTGCCGACGCCGGATCAGCGCGACGACTGGCGCGCGGCGGCCGGCATGGCGGTGCAGTTCTGGGAGCAGGTCATCGAGGACGCGCACATGTCCGCGGGATTCCAGAGCATTGCGCGCGATGCACTGGCGCAGTTGACGCGCGCCTTGCCGCGGATCGGTTGAGCAGCCTCGCGTCGCGTTAAATCCCCCGACACATCGCCCTCACGCAGGCCGGACACGCCGCAGAGGAAGCTGCCGCGACTTCCCACCACGAGGCCTTGCCCATGACTGCACCCAACGCGCGTGTCCGCCTGCATGTCGAAGATACCGGCGGTGCCGGTCGTCCGGTGGTCCTGATCCACGGCTGGCCGCTGTCGGCGGAGGCGTGGAAGGACCAGGTCGGGCCGCTGCAGCAGGCCGGCTACCGGGTCATCGCCTACGACCGCCGCGGCTTCGGCCGTTCCGAGAAGCCGGCCGACGGCTACGAGTACGACACCCTGGCGGACGATCTGGCCGGCATCATCGACGAGAAGCAGCTGCGTGATGCGGTGCTGGTCGGGTTCTCGATGGGCGGCGGCGAGGTGGCGCGCTATGTCGCGCGGCATGGCACCGAGAAGCTGGCAGGGGTGGTGTTCGCCTCCGCGGTGCCGCCGTACATGCTCAAGACCGACGACAATCCGGAAGGGCCATTGAGCAAGGAACAGGCGCAGGAGATGGAGCAGGGGCTGAAGGCCTCGCGCGAGACTTTCTTCGACGACTTCACCCGTGGTTTCTTCAGCGCCCACGGCACGCTGAAGGTGAGCGAGGCGCAGCGCCAGGAGGCGATCGCGCTGTGTCTGCAGAGCGACCAGGCCGCCGCGCTCGGCTGCATGCAGGCGTTCGGCACCACCGATTTCCGCGAGGATCTCACCAAGGTCGACGTGCCGACCCTGGTGCTGCACGGCGATGCCGATGCCACGGTGCCGTACGAGGGCTCCGGCCAGCGTACCCATCGCGCCATCGCCGGCAGCGACGTGGTGTTGCTGAAGGATGCGCCGCACGGCTGCAACACCAGCCATGCCGAGGAGTTCAATCAGGCCTTGTTGGCGTTCCTGGCCAAGCTGGGCTGAGCGCGAGACCTCGCCTCAGCGGCGTGTCGCGGTGCCACCGCGCTAGGCGTGGCACCGCGTCGATGCAAGAAGCAAGCGCGTAGAAAACCGACCCGCGGCAGCGCTCGGCTGCCGCGAGTCGATCCGAACGATTCAGGCCATCTTGCCGGTCACTCGCCGACCAGCGTGGCCACACTCTGCGGGTCGACGTAGAGCACGGTCTGCCCCGAGGCGACGCTGTACTTGCCGCCGTAGCCGACGTTGAGGCTGGATGAGGTGCTGTACTTGGTGAACGCGGTAGCGCTGCCGGTGGGAACGCGCACGGTGATCTGCCGATGCTGGCTGCCGGTATTGACCACGACCAGGGCCAGCTTGCCGTTCGGGGTCCTGTAGGCGCTGACCGCGACATCGCTGTACGGCGCGGCGGTGGCGCCGATGCGCACCGAACCGGGACGCACGAAGCGCGCGAACTGCGACATCACATACCCGCGCTTGCTCACCGTGCCGTTCTCGGCGATCAGCCCGTAGCTGCGGCGGATGTACCACCAGATGTAGCCGCTGTAGTTGGCGAGCATGCTGTTGTGCAACTCGCTGGCCACGCCGAGCGCCGACGGCCAGGCGTTGCCGTCGGTGTTGTCGGTGTAGTGCTCGGTCATCCACAGCTGCTTGCCCTTGCTGCGCGCCAGCGGGTAGTCCTTGGGCTGCACGCCATACAGGTGCCCGCCGACGATGGACAGGTACTGGGCGGCGCTGCTGTTGAGCACCGGGTCGGTCAGTGCGGTGTTGAAGCCCAGCGACTCGGCGGCGAGCAGCTTGAACTTGCCGAACTTCGCGCCCTGCGCGCTGATGAAGTTGAGGAAGTCGGTGCCGTTCCAGTCGCCAGACTCGTAATCCGGATGCCAGTCCGGCTCGTTCTGCAGCGACAGGGCGTAGATCGGCGCGCCCTTGCTGTCCATGTAGGCGGTGAAGTCCAGCAGGTGCTTGGCGTAGGCGTCGTAGTACTGCGGCAGCAGCTTGCCGCCATTGTTGAGGGTGTTGTTCGATTTCATGTAGGCCGGCGCCGACCACGGCGTGGCCAGCAACACCGCGCCGTGCGCGCGTGCCCGCACTGCCGACGGCACCTGCTGGCTCCAGCCGGAACTGGATGGGTCGATGCGCATGCGCATGATCGAGAGACCGATCTGCCCCGCATCGCTGCCGAATGCCAGATCGACCTGGGCCGGGGTGAGATCGGCGATCCAGCCGGCGCCGTTCATGCCGCCGAAGCCCTGGATGGTCTGGTGGACCTCGTTCGGATTGACGGTGACGGTCTGCGCCAGGGCGGCACCGGGCGGGAACAGCGTAGCGGCCACGGCGAGCAGGGTGCCGAGCAAGCGAGGGGTCTTCATGGAGCTTCCAGGGGTGGGGGAGGCGTGACCCTAGCCAGCGCAGATGACCATTTCAATGTCGCGATCGTCCAAACCCGGCAAGTGAGACCGGCGACGCAGCCCGAGCGCAACCGTGTCCTCAGTCCACGTCGGCGCGCGTGCCGCGCTGGTTGATGCATGGCAGCGCGGGTGCATTCTCCGTGCAGCGTGAGGAGTGGCTGTCCAATTGTGCGCAGTTGCGCGCGCAAACGCCGCAAGATGCACAAGTGCGCATGCGGCAAAGCTGCGCACAATGCAGGTGCCGGCAGGACGAAGGGGCATGCCGGCGTTTCCTCTTGCGAAGGATGTTGCGCATGCCACTGTTCCGTATTCCGCAATGCCGCGGCGTTGCGCTGTTCGCTGCGATGCTGCTGATGACGCTTTTCCTGCCGCCGCTGGCGCAGGCGCAGGCCACCCGCTATCGCGACGCCGCGCCGCTGCTGCTCGGCGTGGCCTGGTATCCGGAGCAGTGGCCGGAGGCGCAGTGGGAACACGACCTGGCGCTGATGCAGGCGGCACACGTGCGCGTGGTGCGGATCGGCGAGTTCGCCTGGAGCCGGATGGAGCCACGCGAAGGGCAGTACGATTTCGAATGGATGGACCGCGCCATCGCCGCCGCCGCGCGCCATGGCATGGTGGTGGTGCTGGGCACGCCGACCGCGGCGCCGCCGGCCTGGTTGACCCAGGCCTACCCGGATACCTTGCGGGTCAGCCAGGACGGCGTGCGCGACGAGCACGGCAACCGCCAGCAGTTCTCCTTCGCCAGCACCCGCTACCGGCGCTTCGCGCATGCCATCGCCGAGCAGATGGCGCAGCGCTACGGGCACAACCCGCACGTGGTCGGCTGGCAACTGGACAACGAGTACGCGCAAGCCTCGTTCGATCCCGAGGCCAAGGCGCAGTTCCACGCCTGGCTGCAGCGCAAGTACGGCAGCATCGATGCGCTGAACCAGCGCTGGGCCACCGCGTACTGGAGCCAGACCTATAACGATTTCGCGCAGATCCCGGTGCGCGAGGACGAAGAGAACCCGGCCCTGCTGCTGGAGTGGAAGCGCTTCGTCAGCGACACGTGGACCGACTACTCGCGCAACCAGATCGAGGCGATCCGTCCGCATGCCGATCCGCGCCAGTTCATCACCACCAACACCATGGGCTGGTTCGCCGGCTTCGATGCCTACACCGTGCACGGCGTGCTCGACATCGCCGCCTGGGACGACTACGTCGCCGGCGAGCGCTACGACTGGGTGGACAATGCGGCGCGCCACGATCTCACCCGCGGCTACAAGCAGCGCAACTACTGGGTGATGGAGACCCAGCCGGGCTTCGTCAACTGGCGCGCGACCAACGTGGCGCTGCGCAAGGGCCAGGTGCGGGCGATGGCCTGGCAGGCGGTGGCGCATGGGGCCGATGCGGTGTCGTACTGGCAGTGGCGCGCCGCGCCCAACGGCCAGGAGGAGTACCACGGCACCCTGGTCGGCGCCGATGGCGCGCCGGTGCCGGTGTATGCGGAGATCCAGCAGGTCGGCGCCGAGTTCGCCAAGGCCGGGCCGGCGCTGGCCGGCACCACGCCGCAGGCGCAGGTGGCGCTGATCAACGACTTCGACAGCCGCTGGGCGATCGGCTTCCAGAAGCACGCGGCCGACTTCGATCCGGTCGTGCAGATGAAGAGCTTCTACCGGCCGCTGCGGCAGCAGGCGCAGGTGGTCGACGTGGTCTCGGCGATGGCGCCGCTGGACCGCTACAAGCTGGTGGTGGCGCCGGCGCTGAACGTGCTGACCGAGGCGCAGGCGCAGCGGCTGAAGGCCTATGTCGAGCACGGCGGTCACCTGGTGCTGGGGCCGCGCAGCGGCATGAAGAACATCGATAACGGCCTGCACCCGCAGCGCCAGCCCGGCCCGCTGGCGGCATTGCTCGGCGGACGCGTGGAGCAGTTCTATGCGCTGGACAAGCCGATCCCGCTGGTCGGTGCAGGCGCCGACGGCAGCGCCAAAATCTGGGCCGAACAGTTGCAGGCCACCGACGCCGACACCACCGCGCCACTGCAGTACGGCACGGCCAATGGCTGGCTCGACGGTGCGCCGGCGCTGCTGACCCGGCGCGTCGGCAAGGGCCGCATCAGCTATGTCGGCGGCTGGTTCGACGACGCCACGCTGGATCGCCTCACCGGCGACTGGCTGCGCGATGCCGGGGTGCAGGCGCCGCTGGCCGATGTGCCGGACGACGTGGAAGTGGGCGTGCGCAGCGACGGCGCGCGCCGCATCGTGGTGTTGATCAACCACGGCACCGCCGCGCACGCCGTGCGGCTGCCGGCGTCCATGCGCGCGCTGCTCGGCCCGACGCCCAGCAACGACACGGTGCAACTGGCACCCGACGACGTGGCGGTGCTGGAACAGCGCCGCTGAGGACTGCGGCGGTGCGCTTTGGCGCATTGTCGGCCGGGCGATGATGGATCGGCACGGTCAGTGCGTCTGGTCCGTACCTGCCGTGGCCACATCGCGCCTGTGCGCCACGCGCTGGGACACGCTCTACAATGCAGGTGCCAGCGGGCGTCGCCGCCGCCATCGCGTCGCGGCCTCGTTCCCGTCACTGGAGTTGCGCGTGTCCTTGTCTTCTTCTCGTCCCTTGTCGCCGGTGGGCCGGCTGTTCGCCGTTGCTGCCGTGTTCGAAGGCCTGACCTGGGCCGGCCTGTTGCTCGGCATGCTGTTCAAGTACGGCACCCAGACCACCGAACTGGGCGTGTGGCTGTTCGGCCGCCTGCATGGCGTGGCGTTCCTGCTGTACGTCGTCGCCAGCCTGATCGCGGCGCTACGCCTGCGCTGGCCGTGGTGGGCGTGGGCACTGAGTCTGCTGGCAGCGCTGCCGCCGCTGGTCACGGTGCCGCTGGAACTGTGGTTCCGCCGGATCGGCCTGCTCGGCGCGCCAGGGCAGCGTGCAGTGGGGTAGTGCACGCGCCGCGGCGCAGGCGAGGCACGTCGGGGCCTGCGATGCGGAGCGTTGTGCCAGCGTTCTCCAGCATCGCCCTAGAATGCGGCGCCTAGTGCAGGCGAGGACGCCATGGGCAAACGCCAACGACGACCACCTCCACCGATGCCGACACCCACGCGCCTGCAGAGGCTGGTCGCGCGTCTGCAATGGCCGGTGTTCGTGCTGGTGGCCGCGGCCATCGGCGCGAGTGCCATGTTGAAGCTGTACCTGCTGGCGAAAGCGCTGCAGAGCGGCGTGTATATCGGCGTATCGAGAGTGGGTCCGACACGGATCTATCCGCTGCAGACCGACCCAGGCCACTATTGGTTCTCGATCGCGTGGGACAGCGTGCTCAGCCTGGTGTTGTTGGCGCTTGCCGTTGCCCTTGGCTGGTCGGTGATGGCGCTGCGCAAGCCGAAGTAGTGGGCTGCCACCGGCGCGTCGCGACCATCACTTGGCCAGGCAGCGCTGCCAACGCTCGGCCACGCGCTGCGCGAACCAGGCGGTGGTCAGCTTGCGGGTGATCTTCGGGCTTTCCAGGGCAATGCCCGGCAGCAACGCGCGCGGCAGCGGATTGCCGGCATCGCGGTCGGCCAGCGCGAACACCTGGCGATACAGTGCGCTGTCGGCGAAATCAGCCTCGCTGCCGCGCTGCAACGCGCGACGGATCGTGCGCGCGTCCATGCCCAGTTGCGCACCCAGGCTGCGTGCGGCGCGCTCGGTGGCGCCGGGGGTGTCGAGGTCGGCGCCGGGCGTCAGCAGATCGCCATCGAGGGCGAGCGAGATGCCGCTTGCGCGCGCCAGCGCGGCCTGGAACGCGGCATTGCGGCTGGCGTACCAGCCGGCATTGAAGTCGGCGAACCGGTACAGCATCGCCGCCGCATTCGGGTAGCCGAGCAGGTGGCGGGTGCCGAACCAGATGCCGCCGCGGCGGCTGAACACCGCGTGGCGCACGCCGTCGGTCAGCGGATACGGATAGCCGTCGGTATGCGTCTGCGCGAAGGCGATGCTCACCTGCATCGGCCCGGCCGTGTGCACCGGGTTGAGGTCGCCGAACAGGCGCTGGCCCAGCGGCACGCTGCCGGCGATGTCCTCGAAAATCGTGCTGAGATCCTGCTCGGTGCGTGCGGCGGCGAGACGCTCGGCATAGCTGCGCCCATCCGGCCCGCGCAATTGCAGCGCCGCATCCAGCGCGAACGCCGGCACATGCACCGCCGCCGCGCGCCGCTGCAGTTCCGCCCGCGCGATCTTGCCCAGGCCCGGCACCGGCGGGTTGGTCTGGTAGGTCGATTCCTGCTCGATCACCGCCAGCACCGCGCAGATGCTGTCGGCGCTGGTGGGCAGGTTCTGCGAGGCCAGGGCCACGTAGACGTCGTCGGCCCAGCCGCGACGATCGGACACCGTCGCCGGGATGCGCCGGGCGATGTCGGCCTTGACCTCGCTGGGCGTGCGCTCGGGCAGGCGTGGCGCCTGCGTGGCGCAGGCGCCGAGCAAGGCGGCGCTGCACACGGCGAGCAGGCGAACGAAGACGGCGGTGGGCATCGGCGCGGCGGCTCCAACGGAGTGGCGGTCGCCTGCATCCTACAGGTGCGATGTCGGCACCGCGGCTACGGCGCCGCGGGCGACGCGATGCGGTTGGAGGTCGGTGCCGCACGATCGTCCACGTCGACCACATGGATGCCGAAGCCGCTGCGGCCGGGCGCGAGATCCTCGCGCAGCGTCAGCGCCGGAATCGTGTAGTCACCGTGATTCTGCTTGCGGAACGCGATCGGCGCGGTACTGAATAGCATCTCCAGGCGTTCGCCCAGCGCCGCGCTGGTCTGTGCAAAACGCGCCGCATCCATGCGGCCGCTGTGGTAGACCACGAACGGTGGCAGTACGTCGAACCCCGGGTAGTGCAGGATGCCGTGCTGGATCGGGAACAGCAGGTCGTCGATGGGCCCGTTGATGCCGCGCGGCGCGTAGTGCGAGTCCCAGCCGCCGGCGGTGACGATCAGCATCGCGCGCTTGCCGGCCAGCGTGCCTTCGCCGTAGCGGTCGCCCCAGTGCGTGTCGGAGTGGTCGCCGACGCCGTAGGCGAAGCCGCAGGCATACACCCGGTCCACCCAGCCCTTGAGGATGGCCGGCATCGAGAACCACCACAGCGGGAACTGCAACAGCAGCGCATCGGCCCAGCGCAGCTTGTCCTGCTCGGCGGCGATGTCCGCGCGCTGGCGGCCGTTGGCGAAGGCGCGCTGCGAATCACGCGAGGGATCGAAGCGCGCGTCTGCCGCGCCCTCCAGGCTGTCCTGCGCGTCGACGGTGGTCTTCCAGCCCATCGCATACAGATCCGACACCTGCACATGGTGGCCGGCGTCACGCAGGCGTTGCATCGCCACCTGCTTGAGTGCGGCATTGAGCGAGGTGGGTTCGGGGTGGGCGTGGACCAGCAAGACGTTCATCCGGGTGCTCGGTGAGGGGATGCCGTCACGCTAGGCCGCCATTGGCTATAGTGGAAATGAATTGCCTTGATAGTCGCTATTGCCGTGGTTGATCTGCGCCGGCTGGACCTCAATCTGCTGCTGACCCTGGACACGTTGCTCGACACGCACAACGTGACCCGCGCGGCGGCGCGCCTGCATCTGTCGCAGCCCTCGGTCAGTGTGCACCTGGCCAAGCTGCGCGAGGCGCTGGACGATCCGCTGCTGCTGCCCGGACCGCGCGGCATGCGCCCCACCGCCCGCGCCGAAGCGCTGCGCGCGCCGTTGCGCGAGGCCTTGCAGGCACTGCAGCAGGCGGTGGCGCCGGACGCGCCGTTCGATCCGTCGCGCGCGCAGACCTTGTGGCGCGTGGCGGCCAGCGACTACGGCGCCTCCACCGTGCTGCTGCCGGCGATCGCCGCCCTGCGTCGGGTGGCGCCGGGCACCCAGTTAGCGGTGCTGCAACTGGCGCCGCCGTCGATCGCGCAGCAGGCCGAACAGGGCCAGATCGACCTGGCCCTGCACACTGTCGCCGATGCGCCGCCCGGCTTGCGCCGGCGCACGCTGTTCGCCGAGCGCTACGTGCTGGTCGGGCGTGCCGGCCATCCGCGCTTGCGGCGGCGGCCGAGCCTGGCGCAGTTCTGCGCGCTCGAACACGTCATCGTCTCGCCCGATGGCGGCGGTTTCAGCGGCGTCACCGATGCGGCCTTGCGCGCGCACGGCCTGCAGCGCCGCGTGGTGCTGTCGGTGCCGCACTTCCAGTTCGTCGTCGCCGCGCTCCAGCGCAGCGACCTGGTGGCGATGCTGCCCGAGCGCCTGGTGCGCGACCAGCCCGGCCTGCGGGTGTGCGCGCCGCCGCTGGAACTGCCTGGCTACGAGATGGCCATGCTCTGGCACGAGCGCGTGCATCGCGATCCGGCGCAGCGCTGGTTGCGCGAGCACCTGCTCGCCTCGATCTGACGCGTCGGTCGCGACGCTGCCTCAGCGGCGCGTGGCCAGCACCCCGTCCAGTGCCAGCTGCGCGGCGAAGCCGGCCTTCTCCAGACGCCTGGCCACCTCGCGCGGCACGTCGCGGCCGCTGGTGAGCTTGTTCGGACTGCCGGTGTAGTGGAACAGCCGACCGCCACGGCGCAGCACCCGCGCGAGTTGGTCGTAGAAGGTTTGCGCGTAGAGTTCGCCGGCGATGCCGAAGCGCGGCGGGTCGTGCAGGATCGCGTCCATCGACGCATCGGCGATGCCCCCGATGGCGGCGCCGACATCGCCATGCGTCAGCTGCAGGCGACCGTCGCTGGCGGCAGGATCCGGCGACCACGGATTGAGCGTGCGCAGCCACAGCACGTCGGCGTTCTTCTCGAACGAGTGCAGCCGGGCCACGCCGGCGTCCAGCGCGCAGGCAGCGAAATAGCCGAGGCCGCCGCAGGTATCCAGCACCTGCTTGCCGCGCGGTTCTACCAGCGCCACCTTGCGCCGCGCGTCCTCGAACGGCGACAGCTGCGCGCTGGGCAACATCTTGATGCCGTCGATCTCGAAGGTCGGCGCGCCCCACTCGGTCGGCACCAGCTTGATCAGCGCGCCGCCGAAACGCGACACCGCGGCGAAGTCCTCGCCGTCCCAGTAGTACAGCGTGCGGTCCTTGAGCTTGCCCGGATAGGGATACTCGCGTCCCTGCCACTGCCAGCGGTCGGCACCGAGCAGTGCCTGACCCTGGCTGCGCTCCAGGTCGAGCGAGCCGGACCAGGTGGTGGCGCCGGCATCGCGCGCGGCGAGCAGCGCGGCGGCGAGCGGACGGGTGAGCAGGGGGCCGGAATAGCGGGTCACGTCGGATCTGCCGGCGCCAGGAGCGCGGCACGGGGCTCGGATGCGGGAGCGCATCGTAACCGACGCGGTGCCGACGGTGGATAGCTACGACGGGTGCGCTTCGCATTCGTCATGCCGAGGGGGGCGCGCCGACCAGGCCGCAGCACCGGGACAAAGTGCCTCTTCGGCAGAGGTGCTTTGACCTCGGTGCACATCCTATCGGTACCGAGGCTCCGCACGTTGCGGGCGAGCAGCACGGCACCTGTCGTTCAATGTGCCATGCCGCCGCGCGCCTGCGCAGGTTCCTGTTGCGGGTTCGGCTGCTGCTGCACGGCTTGAGCGCGCTGTTGATTCTGCGCATCGACCTGGCGGGTGCTTTCCTGCACGGGCGGTGCCTGTTCCAGATCGACACGTGCGCGAAATCCTGGCGTAGTGCCTGCGACGAAGGCCACCTTGTCCTGTACCGTCACCGTCTGCAGTTGCTGCGGACCCTGGATGCCCTCGGCCTTGACCGCTTGCAGGGTATGCGCGACCTGCGCGTCGGTGGCGCCGGGCATGCGTTCACGCAGCGCGTTGAAGAATGGATGGTCGGCATGCGTGGCTTCGGAGACCAGCGGCGAGCGCTTGGCCTCGGCCAGGGCCGCTCGCGTGTCGCGTCCGACGACGGCATCGTCGTCCAGTCCATGCGCGCGCTGGAACTCTTTCAGGGCGTGGCGCGTATTGCGCCCGAAATCGCCATCGGGCTTCAGTGGCTTGCCGTCGGCGCCACGGTAGCCGAGCTCAGCCAACTGCTCCTGCAGCGCGCGGGTCTGCTGGTCGCGCTCGTTTCCGCCCATGCTGGCCAACTGCTGCAGCGAGACCTTGCCGCTCCGTATGTCGGCGACCAACTCGGGCGTGATGGTCTGGGCCCACTGGTTCGCCGCTTCTACGCGTTCGTTGGCGCCGTTGTCGCCACCATTGATGATGCGGCCCGCTGCACGGGCGTTGTCGCGCAGGTTCTCCGGCACGCGATCCCGCCAATAGGCCACCGCGAGATTGGCCGCCGTCTGCGGCGCGGCCGCCAGGTCCGGGTTGTTGGCCAGATCGACATTGAAGCGCTGGCCGTAGCGCTCGTAGTTGTCGCGTCCGGTGTACTGCAGATAGCCGCGGCCGTGAAACCGCCAGCCGTCGCCGGGTTCGGTGTTGCCGAGATCGGCGCGGTTTTCGTACATCACGGTGGCAATACGCTGCGGGTCGCGGCTGGCGACGGCGTCCTCCACCTGCTTGCGCGTGAAGCGGTCATCGGCCGAGGAGACCGCCGCGATCACGCTGTCGGCCGAGGTATAGCCCAGGTTCTCGTGCATGCGTCGAAAATGGCCGGTCTCGACGGCGGCGTTTCCCATCAGGTTTGCCAGTTCCGTCGGCGAGGTGATGCCGGAATCGACCGCGGTCTTGAGCAGCAGTGCCGAGCTTTCGTTGAAACGGGGCATGGTTCTCTCCTTAGAATCGATTACTGAACGACGGCTCGATGCTTGTCCATGGCCTTCTGCAGTTGTTCTGGATCGATCTGCGAGATCGGGGTCCACGCGAAGTCCGCCGGATACCTGGCGGTTCCGCGAAAGACGTCCATCGCGCCGCTCTGTGGATTTTCAGCAGGTGTCGTGCTGCTCGCTTCGGCCAGATACCACGCTTTCTTGGCAGAGTCGTACTTCAGCGTGTAGGTGACATTGCTGCGTGCCTGCTGGTTGACGTAGACGATTTCCTGCGTCTTCAGGCTCAGGTTGTCGTCCAGGCGCTTCGCGTTGCGCGCCACATCGTTGTACAGGCAGTCGACCGCTTGGGGGCTACGGTCAGCCACGCTCCATGCCGCATTTGCCTGTCGCAGGACCAACAGTTCGCAGGTATTGCCTGAGGCATCGGCATCGGCGTGGCGGACGATGGCGACGGCATCGGTCCCGCCATCGCCTGTCAGATCGTGCTGTTTGAAGGCGAGGATCTGGTCCCCCTGCTTGAGCAAGGGCTGCAGGGACGCCTCCGCGGAGAGGGGCGCCGACGGGGAGGCGGATGCCTGGGTGGCCACTGAAGCAGATGGTGCCTGGTCCGTGCCGCCGTTGGCGGCGTGGTCGGTCGGTGTGGTTTGCGCGGACGGCTGGCAACCGATCAGGCTTACCGCTAGGAGGAAAGGCAGACAACGTGGCAGTGATGGCATCGGTCGGTCTCTGGCTGCACGCGCAATAGACGCGTTGCGATTGGGTTCAAGGCAGCAGGGAGGCCGGCGAGGCGGTATTGGGTTCGCGTCGTCCTGACACGGAGGCAACTCCCGCTCCCTGGATGCAACCGTAGGCGCACCCTTGGTTGCGCTGAGGCTTATAGCAATGCATTGCTTAAGAATTTGTTGTGTCTTGGACGATTCGCTCGGCCGGTGCTGCCGTTCCCCCGCATAATGGGGGAGAGTTCCCGTGTGCCCGGTATGGGCCGTCGTTCGATCGCAAGAGGCTCATGATGCTCAAGGGTGTGCTGCTCGGTTTCGCCTGTTATGCTGCCTATTCGATCAGCGATGCCTTCGTGAAAGGTTTGGAGGGGTCGCTGCCGGCCTACGAGGTGGTGTTCTTCGGCGCGCTGCTGATGCTTGCCGCGCTGCCGTTCCTGAAGAAGCCGGGCGATCGCTGGCGCGAGGTGGTGGTGGCGCAGCGGCCCAGCATCTGGCTGCTGCGCGCGTTCACCGGTGCGGCCGGCAACCTGTCCGCGGTCACCGCGTTCACCCTGTTGCCGATGGCCGAGGCGTTCGCGCTGATCTTCCTGATGCCGATCTTCGTCACCGTGCTGTCGGTGCTGCTGCTCAAGGAGGAGGTGCGCTGGCGGCGCTGGCTGGCGGTGATCGTCGGCTTCATCGGGGTGCTGGTGGTGCTGCGGCCGGGGTTCCGGCACCTGGGCCAGGGCCATGTCGCGGCGATCGTCTGCGGCCTGGTGGGAGCGGTGTCGGTGATCAGCCTGCGCATGGCCGGACCCGGCGAGAAGCGCCTGACCCTGTACGGCGCCGGCGTGCTCGGCCCGCTGCTGATGGGCGGGCTGCTGATGCTGCCGACCTTCGTCTGGCCGACCTGGCAGCAGTGGATCCTGCTGGCCGGCTACGGCCTGCTCGCCGGCCTGGCCGCGATCTTCATGATGTACGCCTCGCGCGCGGCGCCGATCAGCGCGGTGGCGCCGACCCAGTACAGCCAGATGCTGTGGGCCATCGGCTTCGGCTACTGGCTGTTCCACGACCACCTGGACTGGCCGATGGCGGTGGGCATCGCGCTGATCCTCGGCGCCGGCCTGTTCACCCTGGTACGCGAGGAGAAGGTCACGCAGTGGTGGCGGCGCACCAAATTGGTGTGAGTGACGCCTGAGCCGATCTCGGTCGCCGCCCTGGCACCGATCAGGAAATCGCCGATACGGCCGCGCGTGCAGCGCAGCGATGCTGCCGGTTCATGGACGAGGCAGGGCCGGCGCGCGGCCACGAGGGATCGCTACGGTCGCCGCGCCATCGGACTTTCCTTCATCAAGATCGGAGAATGGCATGACGAACAATGCGATGGGGCAGTTGCTCGACGCCGCCGCCCATGCGGGCGCGACGGGTGCGGCGGGCGTGCGGGTGGTGGCGGGCGTGGTCGGGGCGGACGGCGCGGTCCGCAACGGCGCGGGGTACACGGTGGCGCACGTCAGCACCGGGCACTACCTGGTGAGCTTCCAGCCGCCGTTCCAGGCGCTGGATGGGGTCTCGGTGACCCAGATCTATCCGGGCGACGGCAGCACCTGCGACAACGCGGTGATCATCCGCCTGGACGCGGGCCAGGTGCTGCTCAAGACCGGCGACGGCGGCGGCAACCAGTCAGACCGCGACTTCACCTTCGTCGCGATCGGCCAGGGCGGCGCGCTGGCCTGAGCGGCCGCGCCCGTGCGTCCCGGGCGGCATGCGACGCCGTCCGGGGCGCCGCCGACGCGATGCGCGGCTGGCGCGCGCTGCCGCCATCTTCTATGTTTGCAGGCTAACCCCTCGCGATGGCCTGCGCCCATGACCGATCCGTCCGCCCAGCCCGACCACCTGCAGCGCAGCCTCTCCAACCGCCACCTGCAGTTGATCGCGATCGGCGGGGCGATCGGCACCGGCCTGTTCATGGGCTCGGGCAAGACCATCAGCCTGGCCGGGCCGTCGATCCTGTTCGTGTACCTGATTATCGGCGTGATGCTGTTCTTCGTGATGCGCGCGATGGGCGAACTGCTGCTGTCGAACCTGGAATACAAGTCGTTCATCGACTTCTCCACCGACCTGCTGGGGCCCTGGGCCGGGTTCTTCTGCGGCTGGACCTACTGGTTCTGCTGGATCATCACCGCCATCGCCGACGTGATCGCGATCGCCGCCTACGCGCAGTTCTGGTTCCCGACGCTGGCGCCGTGGATCCCGGCGATGCTGTGCGTGCTGTTGTTGCTGGGGTTGAACCTGGTGACGGTGAAGCTGTTCGGCGAAATGGAATTCTGGTTCGCGCTGATCAAGATCGTGGCGATCTGCGCGCTGATCCTCACCGGCGCCGGCCTGGTCGCCTGGGGCTTCCAGTCGCCGTCCGGGCACGTGGCCTCGCTGGCCAACCTATGGAACGACGGCGGCATGTTCCCGATGGGGCTGGGCGGGTTCTTCGCCGGCTTCCAGATCGCGGTGTTCGCCTTCGTCGGCATCGAGCTGGTCGGCACCACCGCGGCCGAGACCGCCGACCCGCGCCGCAACCTGCCCAAGGCGATCAACTCGATCCCGGTGCGCATTCTGGTGTTCTACGTGCTGGCGCTGGTCGCGATCATGGCGGTGACGCCGTGGCGCGAGGTGGTGCCGGGCAAGAGCCCGTTCGTGGAGCTGTTCGTGCTGGCCGGCGTGCCGGCCGCCGCCAGCCTGATCAACTTCGTGGTGCTTACCTCGGCCACGTCCTCGGCCAACAGCGGCATCTTCTCCACCAGCCGCATGCTCTACGGCCTGGCCGAGGAGCGCCACGCGCCGCGCGGGTTCGCGCGGCTCTCGCGCGCGGCGGTGCCCGCGCGCGGACTGCTGTTCTCCTGCGCCTGCCTGCTTGGCGGCACCGTGCTGATGTACCTGATCCCGAACCTGGTCACCGCCTTCACCCTGGTCACCACGCTGGCCGCGGTGCTGTTCATGTTCGTCTGGTCGCTGATCCTGTGCGCCTACATCGCCTACCGGCGCAAGCGCCCGCAGCTGCATGCGGCCTCCGCGTTCAAGATGCCCGGCGGCGTGGTCATGTGCTACGTGTGCCTGGCGTTCTTCGCCTTCGTGCTGGCGCTGCTGACCCTGCAGGCCGATACCCGCCAGGCCCTGTTCGCCAGCCCGGTGTGGTTCCTGCTGCTGGGCGTGGGCTACGCGTTGAAGCGCCGCAGCGCCTAGGGCGTGTCACCCATTCCCGAGTATGCCGCGTTGGGTCTGGCAGGCCCAACCCGAAGGGCCGCGGTTGCGCGCGCCCGTGGCCGCGTCATCGCTCGGGGATTGATGACACGCCCTAGCCTGAACCGGCGTGCGCGGCGGTCGTTGACGCTCTGCACGCGCTGACGGATGCTCGCGGCCTTTCCTGCGCGAGCCAGTCCCGATGATCACCATCCATCGCTTCGGCGGTACCTCCGACACGCCGGTGTGCTGGGTGGACCTGTGCCGGCCGAGCGAGGCGGACCTGGCCGAGGTTGATAGCAAGGTCGGCTTCGCCGTGCCGACGCGTGCGGCCATCGGCGAGATCGAGTTCAGCAGCCGGGTGCGGGTGGAGGGCGATGTGCTGTTCCTCAACGTGCCGCGCTTCCAGGACGAGGACGGTCCCACCGCGCCGCTGGGCTTTGCGGTGTCGCCGCGGGTGCTGGTGACCCAGCGCGAGCAGCCGATGGCCTCGCTGGATGCGGTGGTCACGCAGTTGCAGCACAGCCCCTGCCGCAGCAGCGACGATCTGCTGCTGCGGCTGCTCGACGAACTGGTCGGGCGCCTGGCCGACCGCCTGGAAGCGCTGGAGGCACAGATTACCGAGGCCACGCGTGCCGCGTTCGCCAAGCCGCATGCGCGGCACAAGTCGCGGCACCTGGAGCGGATGCTGCGCGACGTCGGCGACATGGGCCGGCGCCTGGGCGGCATGCACAACGCCGGCCACGGCCTGCTGCGCCTGGCCACCTATCTGGACGATGCCGCGCCGGACTGGTTCGGCGAGGACGCGGCCAAGCGCATCGGCCTGTTGCACAAGGATCTGGCCACCCTCATCGAATTCGAGCAGCACCTGGACGACCGCATCGAGTTCCTGCTCGACAGCGTGCTGGGCATGATCAACGTCGACCAGAACAACGTGATGAAGGTGATGGCGGTGGCCTCGGTGGTGGGCATCCCGCCGACGGTGCTGGTGGGCATCTGGGGCATGAACTTCGCGCACATGCCCGAGCTGAAATGGCACGACGCCTACTACTGGGCGCTGGGCGTGATCGCGCTGAGCATGCTGTTGCCGCTGGCGTGGTTCCGCCGCCGCGGCTGGGTCTGAGTGCGCCCTGCGGGCGCCGACGCGGCCAGCGCGCGATGGCCGCCCGTGTTCGCGTGCGATGTGGAGGCTAGTCGTGTCCGCGCGTCGGATCGGCCGAGCGCCGCCTGCGAGGCAGGGGAAACGCCTCAGCGCGCATCGCCGCGCATGCCGCGGCGCTTGGCCAGGTGCTGCCGGACTAGTCGCATCGCGCGCAATCCCGGGTAGGCCCACTGCAGTGGGCGCGGCAGGCGCGTGGCCGCGCGGTCGTCCTCGGTCGGCGCAAGCAGGAACGGAATCAACTGCAGACGACCACGCCAGCTCGATTGCAGCGACAGCAGGCGCAGCGCATAGCGGACCACGCCGAGCCGGGCCGCCAGGTCGGCGCCGCGATCGGAGCCGAGTGCGTCCAGGTGCGGCAGCAGCGTGTCGGCCGCGAGTCGCGCGCTGCGCAGCAGCGATGGTTGTTCGCGCAGGGCCGGAGGCAAGCCGATGCCGAGCGTGGCCTCGGCCAACAAGGCGCCCAGGGCCAGTTGCCGTTCCACGCCGAGGCGACGCGCCAGCGTAAGGGTGGCATGCCAGTCCAGCGATGGGCTGCGCAGCGCCTGCGCGAGATCCACCAGCCAGAAGGCGCGGTGCCAGTTGTGCTTGGTGCCGTGGAAAGCGGCATACACCACCGCCAGCGGTGGCGCCAATGTGGTCACCTGCACCCCGGCCACGCGCACGCGGGTGGTGTGGTCGTCCCACAGCGCTGCGGGTTGCAAGGGGAACTCGCGGGCCTGGTTGGCCAGGCGCAGATGCAGTTCCAGCACCAGCCCGCTGTCGGCATGCCGCAGCGACAGGGCGTGATTGTCGCGTACGTAGCGGTCCAACGCGTCCGCCGCGTCCGGGTCCAGCAGATAGCCCAGGCGTTCAAGCAGAGGCAGCACGCGATCGCGGTCGGTGGCATCGATCAACAGGTCGATATCGCAGGCCTCGCGATGCTGCGGGCTGCCGAACAGTGCCGCGTAGCCCTGTCCCTTGAGCAGGCAGTGGCGCAGACCGGCGTCGTCCAGACAACGGACGATTTGCTGCAGCGCCGCGGTCTGTCGGAGCGTATGCACGAGCATGCGGCGTTGCCGTTGGCGAAGCACATCGCACAGCGGTGCCGGCATGGTCGCCGCCAGCGTCTCGGCGGGCGGCAGTGCCAGCGCCAGACGGTGTTGCGTCAGCACGCGCGCGAAGGCGTGTGGATCGACGTCGTCTGCGCGCGACGGATCGGGCTGCGCCCGCCACAAACACAACGCATAGGCGAAGGCGGGCGACCATCCGGGTGTCGTCGCAATCAAGGATGGAACCCGGATTCATCGCGCGCGTCATCGGCAGGCGCCTCCCAAACTGAGGACGATTTCATCGAATCGGATGACTTGTATTCGAGCGTAGACAAAATTTCTTGACCAGCGCGCACTGCATTGCATCGAAAAAGTGCTAAGTGATTCAGTGCGCACATGATTCTTGTCCGTCCCTGTTATTCCCGTGCGATGCGGATCGGCATCGGACTGATGTATCGCGCACTCGTACGCTGTGTAGCATAGCCCTCGACGCATGACGCGGCGCCCAGGGCGGTGCAATTTCGTGCGCGATCGCAGCCATGGCCTCTCGCTGATCCGCTCTCAAGGAGACGACGTATGACCGACGCGTTCATAGGCGAAATTCGCCTGTTTACGATGGACTGGGTGCCCAGGGGATGGCTGCCATGCGATGGCCGCTCGCTGCCTATTCAAGGCAATCAAGCACTCGCGGCGCTGCTCGGCAATCAGTTCGGCGGCGACGGCAAGACCACGTTCAATCTGCCCGATCTGCGCGGTCGGGTGCCGGTGGGGCAGGGCGCCAACCCACTCACCTCGCCGCCGGTGATGTACTCCGTGGGCAACTACGGTGGTCTCGAAGGCGTGGCGCTCTCCGCCGCGCAGATTCCACCGCATACTCATACCGTCAATGCGGTTGCCGCGGTGGGAACGACCGCAGGGGCAGGTAACGCCTATATCGCCGAACCCGCCGATCCGCAGTACCTGTATGCGCCAACGGGGACGCTGGTCGCGTTGGCTCCCGATGCGGTCAGCCAGGAGGGCGCGGGCGCCGCGCACAACAACATGCAACCGTCGCTGGTGCTGAACTTCTGCATCTGCACGGTCGGTCTGTTTCCGTCCCGCCCCTGACGCCCGCCACGAAGGAAACGACATCTATGGACGCCTACATTGGTCAAATCATCCTGTTCGCCAGCTATTTCGAGCCGAAAAACTGGGCGTTCTGCGATGGCCGCCAGTTGTTGATCAAGGATTACGTTGCGTTGTACTCGCTTATCGGCACCGTCTACGGTGGCGACGGCAGGACCACGTTCAATCTGCCGGACCTGCGCAGCCGGGTGCCGATCGGGCAGGGGCAGGGCGTGCCCCGTGCGCCGGCACCGCAACTGACCGCACGCGTGCTCGGGCAGCAACTGGGTGTGGAAACCATGACCTTGCAATTGGCGGAAATGCCGGCGCATCGGCATACCCTGCAGGCGACCACCGCGGCTGCCACGACCGTGGTGCCGACCGGCAATCTGTTCGCGGTGCCGCCGACCCCGAACGTGGAGTATTTCACGCCACCCAGCGGCTCTGCACCGGTGGTGCCCACCTTGGCTGCCAGCACGGTCGGATCTGCCGGCGCGAACCAGGCGCACGACAACCGTATGGCCACGCAGGCGTTGAACTACCTGATCTGCCTGAATGGTTTGTTTCCGGATCGGCCTTGATCGGCCATCGCATAGGAGCCTGACATGTCCAACAGCTTCATCGGCGAGGTGCGTGCGTTTCCCTATACCTTCGCACCGGAGGGCTGGCTCGATTGCATGGGCCAGTTGGTGAGCGTGCAGCAGTATCAGATGCTGTATTCGTTGCTCTCCAATTTCTATGGGGGCGATGGCCGCACGACGTTCGGCTTGCCGGACCTGCGCGGCCGTGCAGCGGTCGGTCGCGGTCAGGGTCCGGGCCTAAGCAACTATGCGCTGGCGCAACTGGATGGCGCCGACTCCGTTGCGCTGGTGTCGGCGACGCAGTTGCCGGCCCATACCCACACCATCACCAGCAAGTTCACGCCATTCGCATCGGCACAGACCGCATTCAGCGCGACGCCTGGCGCCACCGCCTACATATCGCGTCTGATCAATCCGACCGGCAGCACTACCACGTACAGGCAATACACGGCGGCGGCCAGTGTCACTCCCGCAGCCATGTCTCCGAACAGTCTGACGCCCTTTCCCGGGAGCCCCGTGCCAGCTCAGGCGCACGAGAATCGGCAGCCCTTCACCACCATGCGCTACTGCATCTGCGCCACCGACGGCATCTATCCGGAACGGGATTGAGCACGCTGCGCTTCGACTGTCCCGCGCCATTGCTGGTGCGGGGCATGCAGATACGACCGGAATGCGTGGCGGACCTGCCGGCGCTGCGCGCGTTGTATCGGGAGCAGCGCTGGGCCGAGTTCGCGATGTTGCAGTGGGACGATGTGGCGCGCGCCGCGTTCATCGACCAGCAGTTCGCGGTGCAGCAGCGTCACTACACCCTTAGCCAGGAGCAGGTGCTGTTCCTGGTGCTGCTCGAAGATGAGTGCGTCATCGGGCGGATGTATCTGGGGGACGATGCTGCAGGCGCTGTGCGCTTGATGGATATCCTGCTGCGGCCGGATCGCCGTGGGCAGGGCTTGGGGACGGCGTTGATCGCTGCGCTGCTGGAGCAAGCGGCGGCCGATGGCCGCGACGTGTTGCTGCAGGTGGAAAAGGACAATCCTGCGGCCGGCCTGTATCGCCGGCTTGGCTTTCACGCATATGCCGACACCGACATCGCCTGGCAGATGGTCTGGTCCCGCAGCGGGTCATGCTTTCCCGCATGAGCGTTCCGGAAGCGGTGCATCGTCCAGGTAGCCCAGCCAGGCCATGATCGGGCCATGGTCGGTGAGCACACGCGCCGCCTGTGCCGCGCTGAGCACCGTGCGCCACGCGCCCGCGCGGCCCTGGCGGAAGAAGTGTGTCTGTCCGTCCTGGCGTTCTGCGAATCCACGGCGTTGCTCTGTATCGCGCAGCGTCTCGAAACGGCACGACGCCACCGCACGCTCCACCAGTGCGGGATCCGTGGGCAGGCCGAGAAAGTCGGCCAAGCGCATGGTTTCCCGCAGTGGATCGGTCAACAGGTCTTCATAGCGCAGCAGCAGACGTGGGCCGGGCGCCTGCTGCCAGGACGCCACGTGCTCGGACCATGAGCCGAAACGTTGCCTAGCCTGTGAACGGTATGCGGACAGCGTGCCGCAGACGGTGGCTCCGCTTTCGCCAAGTTGCGCGATGGCGGTGTCCAGATCCACGCGGGCGTGGTCTGCCCAGGACGGAGCGATGTCGCGCGGATCACGCACGATGTAAACAGTCCCGACTGTCGCCGTGGCGGGAAACAGCGTGGCGTCGTAGCGGTCGTGAACCTTGAGCACGCTCAGGGTCTGCGCTGCGCATCGCCGGTAGGCGGCGGCGCGTAGCAGATGCAGTTCGGCCGGCGTCAGGTCGCCGATATCCACGTCGAGGTAGCGTGCCAGCCATGCGCGCCATGCGGCGTTCGGCAGCGCCGTGGTGAGTTCGTCCAGGTCTACTGTGGCAGCACCTCTCTGCAGACTGGCGATCAGGTAGCGAACCCAGGTATTGCCGGACTTGGGATACGAGACGAGCCAGAAGATGCCGCGCCGGCTCATGTGCCGAAGTGCGCCTCGAGCAGGTCGGCTGTGGCGGCGAGTGCGTCGAAGCGGCGCGGGCGCTGCAGCCGCCAGACCGGTACCTGGCGGGCGATGGCGGCGGCCTGCGCAAACATGGCTGCGCGCAGGCCAAGGCGTTCGGCCGCCTGCGGGCGTGCCAGGTAGCCGTGCAGCGTCGCCAATCCGGCATGCGGCGACAGACGCTGCAGGTGCGGCTCCGAAGGTGCATCGTGCAGGACCACGACCGCATCCAACGTCGCCGGTGCGGCATCGAAGCCTATGCTTGGACGCAGATCGAATTTGTCCATGCCTGGCCGCACCCGTGGCGTGCCGGTCATCGGCAACTGCAGCGACTCCAGCGTGTCGCGCCACAGTTTCAGCCGCGGAAATGCCGGCAGCGTCGTGATGCCGTGGGCACCATCGCTGCGGATGACGGTGAGGTCGTCGCTGAGCAGGCCATGGCCGCGTTGCAGCAGGGCTGCCGCCAACGTGGATTTCCCTGCGCCGCTATGGCCGGCGAAGGCCACGGTCCGTGAGCCGATGCGCAGACAGGCGGCATGCAGCGGGAACAGGCCGCGCTGCAGGCACAGATAGCCCAGCGCCGAGCCGAGCAGAAACAGCCGCCAACTCTCGTCGTGCGAGTCCAGCCGTTGCACGCGCATCGAGCGGCCGCTCCGGACGAGGATACGCACCACCTGCGGCACCTGCAGCAGCATCGCGCCATCGCGGTCGACGCTCAACCAAGAGTCGGCAGGTTCGTCGGTGTCCAACCGTTCCGGAACCGCGGCTTCTTCGATCGTCACGTCCGCAGCGGCGCACTCGGCGCTCCCCGGCCAGGGGGCAAGTTCCGGCAATGCCAGCGTACTGCTCACCTGCAAATCGCATAACACGTACCGATAGTGCAAGGGCATAGCGGGCGATGACCGATTGGCAGAGACGTGTGTCAGGCGCGGATCTCCACCGCCCCGGCGTCGCGCAGCGCTTCCAGCAGCGTCGTCACGTCGGTTTCGATGGTGGTCCGGGGCGCTGCGTATTCGGCACTCAGGCGATCGCACAGCGTGGCGAAGGCGCAGGGCGGATCCAGATGCGACCACACGTCCTTGCCGACGGGGTCCAGCGACAGGTAGAGCCCGCGTTCGGTGCTCATGAGAACCAGTTCATCGCCCATCTCGGCGGCAAGGCAACCGGGCGTCCGCGCGATGATCGTGCTTGGTGCGATGTGCATCCTGGTGCCAGGTTGGTGTGGAATGCAGGAGCTTACCGAGGACACCGTGCGCTGCAAAGCACCGGTTCTGCTTGCTAATCGCAGGGGGCGATGCGGCGCCGGAACACGGCCTGTTCGTCGGCCTGCTCGGCCAGGCGCCGATTGTCCGGACCGAACAGCGGCGTATCCGCACGTGCCGGCGTCGGCACGCACAGCGCTGTGTCGAACCAGCGTGCCGCCTGCGTGTCGCGCAGGCGGAAATTGGCGTGGCGCAGCACCAGCAGTCCGCCAGGGCGCAGGCAACGTGCGAAGTCGAGCAACTGCGCTTCCACGTCCTCGAACCTGATGAGATGATCGCAGCGCTCGCCGCGATACGTCCCCAGGTCGCCGCGACGCAGCACCGCCAGGCAGAAAATGGCGTCGTAAGCGCCATCGGCCTCGCCGGTCGTATCGCCGGCCAGGCGGAACTGCAGCCCGGGATCGGGCCGGTCGCGCAGTTGGCGCAGGCAGGCGCGAACCGAATCGGGATGGATATCAACGCCTGTGATCGTGGCATTGGGGAAGTACGCGCGCAGGCTGAATACCTCCTCGCCGCTGGCGCAGCCGAAGGACAGCAGCCGCACGTGGCGATCGGCGCCGAGCATCTGTCGGACGAAACTGAACAGGTTGGGGTAACGATCCATCGAGGTGGTCGCGTAGTCCTGGAACAGCGGCACCGGCGAGGTGAGTTGCAGCCAGGCATAGGTGCGGCCCTGGCGGCTGCGCATGGCGCGATACAACAGGCGCACGCCGCGCCGGATCGGCAAGAGCCTGCGCCAGTGGAATCGGTGCAGACTCATGCCGGCTGCCGCGACCGGCAGGAAAAGCGCACGCGGCGGAAGCGCAAGCCGGAAACCGGCAGCGCAGATGACGACGTGCGTCGCCTCTGGCGTAGACATGTGAGCGCCGCGGGCGGCATGTGGTGGTAACCTGAAAACACCCTGCGCAAGCTTAATCGGCTGGCGCGTCCGGGGGAATCAGAGCGGACGATGGATGGCAGGGGCGCGCATCGTACCCGCTGCGCCTGTACTGATGCGCTGGGGAAGCAGGCTGCGTCAGGTCCCATAGCAAAAAGCAAATAAGGAGATTCCGCGATGTACGAGAACCAACCAACTGTTTCGTCTGTTGCTTCCGTCGAGGGCGGACGCAAAGCGTGGTCGGCACCCGTGGTGTCCTTCCTGTCGATCGATGAAACGGCGAACGGCACTGTAGCGGGCGATGATGGCGGTGGGACGAGTACCGGTTCTTGAGCCTGAACGCCAGCACGGGACGGCATGAGTGATTTTGCCGGCGTCTGGCGGCTGGATGGCGCGCCGGTCGCGCCAGGTGACATCCAGCGTCTAGGCCAGGCGTTGGATGCGCGCGAGATCGGCCCGGTCCGGGTCTGGCAGGACGGTGCCGTCGCGCTCGTGCATCGCCAGCATGTCTTCACCCCGCAGGATGCCGATGAGGCGATGCCATGGGTGGGGGCATCGGGCGCCGTGCTCGCGGCCGACGTGACATTGGCCGCGCGGCAGGAACTGGCAGCGGCGCTGGGGGATTGCGCCGATGCCGCCATGCCCGATGGCGCGCTGCTGCTGCAGGCCTTGCAGCGCTGGGATGTCGCGGCACTGCCGCGCCTCCACGGGTCTTTTGCCTTGGCCTTGTATCGGCCGGACCTGCGGCGCCTGGTGCTGGCCCGCGACCCGGTAGGGATGCGCTCGTTGTTCGTGCATCGCGGGCCACGCCTGATCGCCTTCGCCACGCGCCTGCGAGCGTTGCTGGTGCTGCCGGAGGTACCGAAGGATCTGGACGATCGCGCCCTGGCCGACAGGCTAATCATGGACCGTGCGCGTCCCGAGCGCACCATCTATCGCGCTGTCGACCGGGTACCGATGGCGCATGCGGCGGTGCTGACCCCCGAAGCGATGTACTGCCAGCGCTGGTGGTCGCCACCCGAGGCAGGTTCGCTGCGCTTGCGCGACGACGCCGAAATTGAGGCTGCTGCGGCCGAGGTGCTGGATCGTGCGGTGAGCGACGCGTTGCGCGCGCACGGTCCGGTGGCGACCTGCCTGACCGGCGGACTGGACAGCGGCTCGGTGACGCTGTCGGCAGCGCGGCAACGGGCGCCGGCGCCGCTGCTTGCGCTCACGCGCGCCCCGCTGGCGACGACCGCAGCCGCCAATGCCACCCACTATTACGACGAGGTACCGCGTGCGCGTTGCCTTGCCGCCAGCCACCCAGGGATCGACTGGCATCTGGTCGGCGACGATGGCGACGACTGGGGTGAGCACGATCCCGCGTGTTGGTGGCGGGAAGGCGCGCAGCCGGTCCGCACGCCCTCCAACATGGCCTGGTTCTTTCCGCTGTACCGGTTTCTGCATGCGCGTGGCGGACGGGTGATGCTGGGCGGCGAACTGGGCAACGCGTTCTTCAGCTACGACGGCCGGTTGCGCCTGCAACAACTGCTGCGTCAGCGGCAGTGGCGGGTGCTGGCGGCACAGCTGCGCGCACTTGCTGTCAGCGAGGGCCTGAGTCGGCGCAAGACCGTGCAGCGCTACCTGTTGCGTCCCTTTGCGCCGATTGCGCTGCTGCGTCTCTGGCATGGCCTGCCGGCTGCGTTCTGGGAAGCGGAGGCGGCGCTGCAGCCAGCGCTGGCGCATACGGTAGGAATGCGCCAGTCGCTGGATCGGGACCGATACCGGTTGCGTCTGGGAGGCGGGCATCATTCCCTGCGGACCCTGCGCGAGTGGATGCTGGGCGATGCAGGCCCAATGGACGTCATGAACACGCTGCGCGCGGTCTCCGGGGTCGACATGCGCTTTCCGCTCGGCGACCGGCGCGTGATCGAATTCTTCGGGAGCCTGCCGCTGGACCAGTTCTTGCGCGACGGGGTCACTCGCGCGTTGCCGCGCCGCCTGCTGGCCGCACGCGGCGCACCGCCGGAGATCCATGCCAACCGCATGGTCGGTGTGCAACAGGGCGACTGGTTCGCGCGCTTGAGTGCGCAGCGCGGCGCGCTGCAGGCGCAACTGGCCGATGCCCGCCGCTCGCCGCTGGCCAATCGCGTCGTGGATCTGCCGCGGTTACAGGCATCGCTTGAGCGCTGGCCGCAGGATGCCGCGGCCGCCGAGTCGCGGCGTGGCGAGTATCTGCAGGTGTTGGCGTCCGGTCTGCAGATGGCCGGCTTTCTGGCCTGGCACGAGCGCGGCGGCGCCTGACGCGCAGACACTGCAGGCCCCCTTCAACAGCGCTGCAGCCGTGAGCGCGACATGGTATGACGCGGGGCAGGCCATGCGCGTTGCATCCGCCACTGAGCGAACGCATGCGCCATGCCGAATTTCGGTGCACATGCGAGCGCAGGCGGTTACCGATCTGGTTCCGCCGCCGCGGCTGGATCTGATCGACTACGCGCATGCGCCGCCGGTCACGCCGCGAGGCTGTCTGCCTCTGCGGTCTCCACCGCATCGTGTTCCTCGCCGCTCACGTGCTGCACCGCGGCGATGTCCCACGACACCGTGTCCGGATCGATCAGGGCGTGGATCGCGGCGCCCTGCAGTTCGCGCATCAGCCGCCGCGCCGACGCGGTGCCGTGCGCCACGCTGTCCCACAGCACCATGTCCACCACGCTGCCGTCGCGGCGGCGGGCGATGCGTCGCGAGCGGAAGCCGGGCTGGCGCTGCAGCCAGGCATCGACTTCGGCATTGGCGCGCAGGAAGGTGCGCCAGGTGCAGTCCAGCAGGCGGAAGGTGGCGATTTCCAGGGCTTCGGTATGGGGGTGCATCGGTCTCTCCTGCGGTCTGCGTCGCCCACATGGCGCGCTGGCGGCGACGCGGCAGCGCGACGGCGGGGCATGGGGAAGGGACAGAGCCGTATGGCCGGAACAGGCAGGCGGAGGCGGGCGTTCCGGGACGGCGCCGGCGCGGGAACCGGCCGACACAGGATGCTGCTGCGCGCGGCGCGCGCGTTAGCGCGATCCAACGGAATTCTTGTACGATCCTGCAAGCCGCGTCGCGCCGTGGTCCATGCCGGCGCAGCATCGTGCAAGCTTGCCTTCCTCCTCTGCACGCTACGGCGCCTTGCCGATGACCGCGCTCGCCCACCGCTACCAGGAAATGGCCACCCTGGTTGCCCGATTGGCCACGCCCGATGGCGATCACGACACCGCCATCGACGGCTTCTTCTGCTCCTACCGCTCCGCGCCGTCGCCGAAGACGCATACCGCGCAATGGCCGGTCTTTGCGCTGGTGCTGCAGGGCGAGAAGTGCCTGACCCTGGGCAGCGAGGAATACCGCTACGGGGTCGGCACCTTTCTGCTGGTGACGCTGGATCTGCCGGTGGTCTCGCGCATCACCCAGGCCAGCCCGGAGCAGCCACTGCTGGGCGTGGGCATGTCGATCCGGCCGGATCGGCTGCGCGAGTTGCTCGAGCGCATTCCGTTGCCGCCGCAGGTCGGTGCCGAGCGTCCGCGCGGGGTGTCGGTCAATACCGCCTGCCCGGACCTGCTGGATGCGACGCTGCGCATGCTGCGGCTGCTCGAGCGGCCGGCCGACATCGCGGCGATGGCGCCGCTGATCGAACAGGAAATCCTGTACCGCCTGCTGGTCGGGCCGTGCGGGCCGAACCTGCTGCGCATCGCCCAGGAGGACAGCCCGAGCAACCGCATCGCCAAGGCCATCGCCTGGCTGCGCCAGCACTACGCCGAACCGCTGCGGATCGAGGACCTGGCGCGCCAGGTCAACATGAGCGTGTCCTCGCTGCATCACCATTTCAGTGCAGTCGCGGCGATGACGCCGCTGCAGTACCAGAAGCAGTTGCGCCTGCGCGAGGCGCGGCGGCTGATGGTGGTGGAGCGCATGGACGTGGGCGCGGCTGGCTACCGCGTCGGCTATCAGAGTCCATCGCAGTTCAGTCGCGAATACAGCCGGCTGTACGGGCGTTCGCCGCGCAGCGATCTGGCCGAACAGTTGGGCCTGGCCGGTTGAGCGGGGCTGGCATGCGCTGGCCGCCTTGCATCTCCGAAGTGATGCTTGATCGACGACAGGGCATCTCTCTCAGTCCGAGGCGTGTCCCGTAGGAGCGGCTTCAGCCGCGACGGGCTTCACCGGGAACGCTCCGTCGCGGCTGAAGCCGCTCCTACGGGGCCAGTTGCATCCGGCTTGATCGTCGTGGAAGCAGATGATTCGAAGTGCCCTGCGGGCAGCGCGGTGGCGCGCATCGGTGCCCGTGCAGGACCGGTGCGGTCCTGCATGGGCACCATGGCTTACTGCAGTTCCTTGAGCCGCGCGACGATCTCCTGGGCGTGGCGCTCGATCAGCCCCTCCGAGGTGCCCCAGGCGGTGCTGTTGGTCGATTCCACGTCGAACTGCGCCGCGGTCTTGCCGCTGGCATCGGCGATGGTGACGCGGCTCTTGATCTTGTCGCGCCCGGCCATGATGCCGGCCCAGAACCGCGCGCCGTTGCTGCGCATGTAGTAGTGGTCGATGACGATGGTCATCTTGCGCGCATTGGCCTGGCCTTGCGCGCCGTGCAGGTGTGCCGCGTCCAGTTGTGCGTCGAGCTGGCGGTGGAACATGGCCAGGCTCTCGGCGTCGGTGTCGTCGTTGCCGGTGAGTTGGTACCAGTAGGTTTCGGCGGTGGTCGCCTTGTAGCTCTGGTGCACCACGCTGTTGGTCGCGCAGCCGGTGGCCAGCAACATCACGCCCAGCAGTGCGAGCGTTCTCCATTGCAGTTTCATGCTCTTTCCTTGTCGAGGTTCCCCAAGCCGGGGCGAACGCCGCCGGCTGCGGCAGCATAGCGGCTGCGCGCGGTCAGGCGGGAGGCTAGGGCGTCGTCTCCGCATCGCCCAGCCACGCGGCCACGATCCGCGCATAGGCGCCGCTGGCCTTGCTCAGGTGCAGCCATTGGTCGACGTAGGCCTTCCACGCCATGTCGTCGCGCGGCAGCAGGAACGCTTTCTCGCTGTACTGCAGCGGTTGCTGCGGTGCCACCGCGCACAGGCCGGGCACCTGGCGCTGCTGGAACCGCGCCTCGGAGGCGTCGGTGATCATGACGTCGGCGCGGCCCTCGCGTAGGTCGCGGAAGATGGCGGGGTTGTCGTCGGACAGGATCAGCTGCGCACGCGGCAGTTCGCGCCGGGCGAAGGCTTCGTTGGTGCCGCCGCGCGGTTCGATCACCCGCACCTCGGGGCGATCGATCCGGGCGATGTCGCGATAGCGCGCGCGGTCGGCGCAACGCACCAGCGGGATCTTGCCGTCTACCTCCAGCACCGCGCTGAACCAGGCCTGGCGCTGCCGCGGCAGCGACACCGAAATGCCGCCCACGGCGATATCGCAGCGGTCGGCGATCAGGTCCGGCAGCAACGTCGGCCAGCGCGTCGGCACCCATTGCAGCTTGACCTCCAGGCTCTCGGCCAGCGATTGCGCCAGGGCGATGTCGATGCCTTCGTAGCTGCCGTCGGCACGCAGGCGGCTGTAGGGCGCGTAGTCGCCGGTGGTGCACACGCGCAGCGTGCCGCGTTGCAGGACGCTGTCCAGGTGCGAGGGGGCAGCGTGCGTCGGCAGCGCCAGTGCGGCGCCGAGCAGCGCGGCGGCCAGGCGTCGGATCATGCGGTTCTCCTGCGGCAGGGCGGGCGTCGGTGCCCGCTGGCTGTACGCCGGCTGTCGCGCCGGCGGTGCGCGCCACCTTAGCCGTTTTGCGCATGCGCCGACGCAATCCCTGACGCGACAAGGCCTTGCGTGCGCCGGGCGGTCGCCGGTGACGCCGTGTTGCCGCTCGCTGCGCATGGCGGCACGCGTCGGCAACGGAACTCCCGGCACGCTGTACCGGTCCGTTCCCCACATTCGCCCCAGCCGCCTGCCCATGGATCCTCGACCCTCGTGACAGCCCTCCCTGCGCAAGACCGTTGGCTGCAGCTGTGGGCGGCACTAGCGACCGCGATGATCCTGGCCTTGCTGGGGCGCCTGCTGTGGGGCGCGCCGTCGGCGCCGCCGCGCGCGGTGGCCGAGGATGCGCTGCGGCTGGTGTTTCTGCCACGGCACTCCTTGCAGCGCGCCCCGGTCCCGCCACCGCCTTCCGTGCGGGCGCCGTCGGCGGCCGCGCGCACGCCGGCGGTGGCACGGCAGGCGCGTGCCACCGCCGCGCCGCCGTCTTCTTCGACGCCGCCGCGGACAGCGCCTGCGGCGACCGCGGCCGACGCGCGCATGGCGGCGACGCTCTATACCGGCGATGGCCATCCGCGCCTGCCTGACGGGGTGGCGGTGGATCCGTTCGCGCAGGCGCAGGGCACGCCACCGGGAACGCTCAATCCGCGCGACGTCGCCAAGTCCAAGCGCCTGCTCGAACGGCCCAACCCGATCGACTACCGGTCCACCCGCTTCGACAAGGACTGGGCCAGCGACGGCACCCTCGGCGACGTCGCGGTGCAGGGCATCGACCGGGCGATCAGGCAACTGTTGCCCAAGAACACCCATCAGTCGGCGGTGGCGCGGCCGCCGCCGGACGTGCGCTTCAACCCGGCGCTGCACGAACGCCCCAGCGACCTCGGCAGCGAGGCCACCGGCGATGCCTACAAGGCCGCGCCGATCGCCTTCGAAAAGGCGCCGGGGTTGGATGGCGAAGCCAGTCGGCGGATTCGCCAGGCGCTGGCCGAGTTGCAGCAACGCCGCGGCGCCTGCCCGGCCGCGCAGCGCACGCGCCTGCTGGCGCCGGTGCAGCAGCACCTGGACGCGCTGCTGCAGGTGGAAACCGCGATGGCCAAGGGCGCCGACCCGATCCGCGCGCAGCAACTGCTGCCGCGCGAGGCCGACAGCGCCTACGACCTGGCACGGCGCGCGTTGTGGTACGCCGATCAGAAACTGGCGGCCTGCGCGCCGTAGGCGGCGATTCGACCTTGGCAGCCGTCGGGACTGAAGTCCCTCCCACAGTGCACCCAGCCAGCTTGTTGCGGATTGCTGTAGGAGCGGCTTCAGCCGCGATGGCTTTCCAGGGAATTCCTCGTCGCGGCTGAAGCCGCTCCTACGTGTGTGCTCCCCTCGGGTTGTCAGAGGTACGCTTCGGCCGCGCAAGCGGAGGATGCGATGTATCCGACCTTGGAAGCGTCGGGACTGAAAGTCCCTCCCACAGTGCACCCAGTTATCTGGTTGCGGATTTCTGTAGGAGCGGCTTCAGCCGCGATGGCGTTACAGGGAAACCGTGGTCGCGGCTGAAGCCGCTCTTACGAGGGAGGGAACTGTCGGGCAGCGTACAGAGCCCCGCCATCACTCGCCTCGACGCGCGCTGCGCGATGATGCGTGCCCGCCCGATCCGATCGTGTCGCCGATGCCGCTTGCCCGTGCCGCGCTGTGCCTGCTGCTGTGCTGTGGCGTCGTCGCCGGCGCGTCCGCGCGCACCGTGTACCGCTGCGTGCGCGACGGCACGGTCAGCCTGGCCACCGCACCGGAACCGGGCTCGCGCTGCACGCCGAAGGAGCTGGACGATGCGGCGATCGCCACGCCCAATCCGTGGGGCAACCTGGGCGTGTTCAGTGGCACCCTGTACGAGCGCGAGCAGGACGGCCAACTGGTCTATTCCACACGCAACCTGCCGGGCTCGCGGCCCTACCTGCGCTTCACCGCCGTGACCCCGCCGGGCGAGGCGGCGCATCCCGGGCTGGGCAAGGTCGGGGCGCCGCAATTGCAACCGCATGCCAGGCAGTTCCGCGCCGCGGCGCGCGCCACCGGGGTGGACGAGCCGTGGCTGCGCGCCATCGCACATGCCGAGAGCGGCTTCGACGCTGCCGCGGTCTCGCCCAAGGGCGCGCAGGGGGTGATGCAACTGTTGCCGGAGGTGGCGAAGGAATACGGCGTGCGCGATCCGTTCGCGGCCGACCAGTCCATCGCCGGCGGCGCACGCTACATGCGCGCGCTGCTGCGCCGCTACGCTGGCGACCGGGTGCTGGCCGCGG
The DNA here is from genome assembly GCF_014199855.1 of Xanthomonas sp. F1. Classification (NCBI taxonomy): domain Bacteria; kingdom Pseudomonadati; phylum Pseudomonadota; class Gammaproteobacteria; order Lysobacterales; family Lysobacteraceae; genus Xanthomonas; species Xanthomonas sp. F1. Next base: position 97,062 of record NZ_JACHOK010000009.1, read on the forward strand.
CGGCCTACAACGCCGGCATCGGCACGGTGACGCGCTACGGCGGCGTGCCGCCGTATGCGGAGACCCGCGAGTACATCGACAAGGTGATGGCGCTGTACCAGCGTTATCGCACGGCGATGGGCGCCCCCGTGGAAACGCCGGCGCAATAGCGGCGGCCCTAACCGCCCGTCCTGACGCGTGCGCAGGCGAGCGCGACGTGGCCGCGCTGCCGCCCGCGTCGGTTCAGAGCGCGACTGCTTCCGCCTCGGCGTCGGCCTGCGCTTGCGCGTGCGCCGCTGCGGCCGGCGCCGCGTACAGGTCCAGCAGCAACAGGGTCACGCCGTTGGTCCAGCCGAAGCCGTCCTGCAGGGCGTACTCGCCGCCGCCGCCGCCCTTGGCCTGCGCGTCCACCGCGTACTTCTCCACCAGCTTGTGCTGCTGCGCGAACAACGCCTGCACCCGTGCCAGGAAGCGGCTGCCGATGCGTTGCGCCAGCGCGTCCTGGCCGTAGCGGCGCAGGCCGTCCACGGCGATCCACTGCAGCGGCGCCCAGCCGTTGGGTTCGTCCCATTGCTGGCCAGTGTGCAGGCGCGTGGTCGCTACGCCGCCGGGGCGCAGCAACTGCGCCTGCACGGTGTCGGCGCTGCGTTTGGCCCGGGCCGGCGAGGCGACCCCGACGAACAGCGGGTACAACGCCGCCGCGGTGACCTGCTCGCGCAGCCGGCGCTGCTGCCAGTCGTAGTCGGCGTAATAGCCGGCGTCGCTCCACAGGTGCTTGTCGATCGCCACCTTGCGCGCGCTGGCCAGGGCCGCGTAGTCGGTATCGCAGCCGGCCGCGCCGGGGTTCTTGGCGCAGGCCAGGGCCAGGGTGCTCTCCAGGTGGTAGAGCAGGCTGTTCAGGTCGACCGGGACGATGGCGGTGGTGCGGATGCTGGCCAGGGTCTTGCGGTCGCCGAGCCAGCGGCTGGAGTAGTCCCAGCCGCTCTCGGCGCCAGCGCGCAGGTCGCGGTAGACCTCGGCGGCGGGGCGGTCCTTGGCCTCGGCGGCGGTGCGCACGTCGTGCAGCCAGGCTTCCGGCCGCGGCGTGTCGCGGGCGTCCCAGTAGCGGTTGAGCAGGCTGCCGTCGGCCAGCCGCACCACGTGCGCATGCGCGTTGCCCGGGGCCAGGGTCTGCGCGCCCTCCATCCAGTAGGCGTATTCCTTCTGCAACTGCGGCAGGTAGCGCGCGTAGGCGGCATCGCCTTCCACCTTGGCCTGCAACTGCACCATGTGCGAGAAGAACGGCGGCTGCGAGCGGCTCAGGTAGTAGGTGCGGTTGCCGTTGGGGATGTGCCCGTAGGTGTCGATCAGGTAGGCGAAGTTGTCCAGCATCTGCCGGCTGCGTTCGCGCTCGCCGCTCTCCACCAGGCCGAGCATGGTGAAATAGGAATCCCAGTAGTAGACCTCGCGGAAGCGCCCGCCGGGCACCACGTAGGGATGCGGCAGCGACAGCAGGCTGCTGTAGGCCGGCACGTCGACCTGGCGTCGCACCAGCAGCGGCCACAGCGCGTCGATGTGCTCGCGCAGGCCGGTGTCCTGGCGGATCGCCTCGGTCTGCACCGGGCCGGATTCCTCGAAGTTGGCCGCGACGAAGCGGCGCAGGTCGAAGCCGGGTTGCTGGCGCTGCGCCAGATAGTCGGCATTGATCAGCGCCGGGTCGCGCAGCGGCAGCGCATCGACGAAGTGCTTCTGGTCGTCGAACAGCTCCTGCTGCTGTACTGCCTGGAACAGTTCCGGGTAGGCCAGGTCGGGCGTCTGCGGCGGCGGTGCCGGTGCGGTCAGCGTCGTCGCTGGACCGGCCTCGGCCATGGCGGTGTCGACGTTGCCGAGCAACAGGCCGAGCGACAGGCTCAGCAGTGGGGTGCAGCAGGGAGGAGCGGCATGGCTCATGTCGGGTCCAGAGCAGGATGCGTGCGGCATGGTAAACGACCGAAGCGGAGACGGGGCGGGCGCGGCCGGATCCGATGCGCGGCCCGCCGATCCTCCTTGGCGGCCGCGCGTCGTCCGGTTCGCACCGGTGAGGGACCGCAACATCTTGGGATATGCAAGAACGGGGCCGCCGCTGCGGCGAGCTGTCCGTCGCCAGGACCAGCCTTGGAGGACATGTCGTCTGCCGGGTGGTTGGCGCTGCTCCCAGGTCGGACGGCGGGTCGTTCAGCCTTCCGCCGGCGCCGATGCACGCAGCAGGTCGGCGTCCGCGGCGCCGCTCAGGGCGTCTGCGAATGCAGGCGGTCCTTCTCGGCGCTGAGCGCGGCTTCGGCGCGCAGGAACACCAGCCCGATCGACTCGTCCGCCCGCGTGGCCTGGGCGTCGCCGACCAGCACGGTCAGTCCGAGCGCCTGCTGCCGGGATGCGATCTCGCGCAGGCCACGCAGCTTCTGTTCGGCATCGGCGCCATGCAGCATCACGATGAATTCCGCGCTATCGGTGGCGCGGTCCACGCTGTCGGCACCGCCGTCCTGCACGTAGCTGGCCAGGGTCTGGTCCAACTGCTGCAGGCGGCTGCCGAGCATGCGCTCGCTCTGCCGTTCTGCCAGCGCGGCCAGTTCCTGTACTTCCAGGATCACCAACCAGTAGCGGCCGTTGGCGCCCGCATCTGCGCTGTCTGCCACCGGGTGCGCCTGCAGGAGCGCCTCGCGTTCGCGCTGCAGCGTGTCCCGGCGTTCGTCGAGCAGGCGCATGGCGGTGCGCGCCAGCGCGCGCAGGCCGTCGCGTTGGGTGTCCTTGAGCTCGCGCGGCGTGGTGTCCAGCACGCATACCGTGCCCAAGGCGATGCCCTCATCGGTCACCAGCGGCATCCCCGCGTAGAAACGCGCGCCGGTGTCGCCGCGGACCACCGAAATGTCGGCGAAACGCGGGTCGTCGGCGAGATCGGGCACTTCCAGCAATTGCTCGGGTTCCCGGATCGCGTGGTCGCACACTGCCTGGCTGCGCTCGGTCTGCGGCACCTCCAGGCCCATGCGGGCCTTGAACCACTGCCGGTCGCGGTCCACCAGCGACAGCAGTGCGATCGGCGTATCGCACAGCGCGGCGGCAATCTGCACGATGTCCTGGTAAGTGTCCTCGGGCAGGCTGTCGACGATGCGGTAGCTGTCGAGGACACGCTGGCGCTGGGCTTCATCGGTCATGGGCATGCTGGGCTTCGTGCATGGATCGCAAAGCGCGTCACGATACCCCAGTGTGCGAAGCCGGACCGTAGACGACATCGCATGCGTGATACGGCGCACATTGAAGGGCTTCGACGCACTGCCGGACCGTAGCATCGACCTCGGCGCTGCACCGCCGCAAGGGCGTGATTTGCAGTGATAGGATGCACGCTTTCACTTCGGCCCCATCGCCATGTCGGGTGCATGGCATCGATCGCGGGGATCTGCGATCGATGCGCCTGCAACGCCTGTCGCATGGCCTGTCCGGACGTCTCTGTGCTGCAGGGAACGTGCGCCGCCACTCAACAAGGATCCTGGCCGTGACACTGTTCGACCCTCGCCATGTGCGTACGCTCGCCACGTCCCTGCTCGCCCTCGCCCTGTTGCCAGGCCTGGCGTCGGCCAGCAGCGTGACCGGGACCGTCAAGGACCTGTCGGTCCGCGCGACCGATGGCGTCCACTACGTCGTGATCAACGCGACGCCCACGCAGCGTCCGACCTGCGCGGCCAGCACCACGTACTACATGATCAAGGACGAGAAGTCCGATACCGGGAAAGCGCAGCTGGCGATGTTGCTGTCCGCCTACATGGCGGGAAAACCGGTCTGGATCGAAGGCGGCGACACCTGCACCCGATGGGGCGATGGCGAAGACATCCGCACGGTGAGCTTCCACTGAGCGACACGGGTCGCACGCCAAGACGGTTGCCGCCAGTACGTGCGCGTGGATGCGGTCCTGCGACGACCGCGATGGGACTGCGCCTAGACGTGGTATGCCTTTGTGCGTGCGATCGCACGCTGCCCAGCGACGGCAGCGAAGCGTGCCATCGACACGCAGGCGCTGAAGACCTGCCGACACGTGCCGCGACGCCCACGTCGCGCTGTGATCCCCTCGCAGCGCAGCATACGTTGGCCGATCCGTGCCTGACCGGCTGGCCGTCGCTGTCCAGCACCTGCACCTATACCTGCACTTCGCCCAGCTTCAGCGCGCGTACCGACGCTTCGATCTGCTTGAGGGCGCGGCTGAAGCCACTCCTGCAGGGGCGGCGAACGCGAGGCGGGTTCCAATCGTAGCGCGGGCTTTTCCCGCACATCGTGGGAATCAGCGGGACGTGGCGGGTCAGCCGGCTGCGCGAGCGCCGAACGCGCGCAGCTGCGTCTGCAGCGTGGCGGCGTTGTCGAGGGCGTGGCCGAGCGCGGTGTTGTCGAAGATCACCCAGGCTTCGTCCGGGTGCGGCGTGGCGGCGACGACGCGCTCGGCCAGGCTGCGCAATGTGTCGTCGGCGTAGTCGCTGTAGTAGATGCGCGGTGCGCCGTGCCAGCGCCAGTAGGCCGGCGTCGCCGTGCCTGCCGGCTGTGCGGCGGTGGCGTCCAGGGCCGGGTCGGCGGCCACGCGCGCGATGCCGTGGCGCTGCCACAGCGCCTCGGCGCGCGCGCTGAACCAGCTGGCGTGGCGCGGTTCGCAGGCGATGCCGCGGTGCCAGCGGCGCCGCAGCATGGCGAAGAAGGTGGCGGCGGTGCGTGCATCGAAGGCCAGGCTCGGCGGCAACTGCACCAGCAGGCAGCCGAGCTTGTCGCCGAGATGGCCGACTTCGCCGAGGAAGGCCTGCAGAAGCGGCCCGACGCGGTACAGGCGCGCGTCGTGGGTGATCGCGCGTGGCAACTTGGCCGAGAAGCGGAACCCCGTCGGCACGCTGTCGGCCCAGCGCTGGTAGGTGCTCGCGCGGTGGGCGCGATAGAACGTGGAGTTGATCTCGACCACGTCGAAGCGGGTGGCATAGCGCGCCAGCTGGCTGGCGCCGTCGCCGACCAGGGCGCGCTGCGTGCTGGCGATCGACCAGCCGGCGCAGCCGACGCGGATGCGGGGCACGGCGTCGGCGCGGCGGGGCGAAGCGGTCGGCATGGCGATGGCGGGCGGGGACAGGCTTTCGGGATATCAAGCGCTGCGACCAAGTGCCGTGAAGGACATGGCCGGCCCTGTAACGGCCTTGCCGGGTGGTTCTCGTGCATCGCGATCTCCGATCGGCAACAGCGTCCAGGAGGCGAGTCGATTTCTTGGAGGATGCCGGGCCGGACCGTGTTACGGACATCGCAAGGCGCGGCGCGCAGCCTTGTCATCCGTCCGTGCAGCGCTCGCATGCCCGCGCGGCCGATGGATGCAGCGCGCCGCGATGGCTGCGCGCTATGCCCGCGCGCGTGTGCATGCCGGTTGCGCCGGAGCGCAGCGTGCGAGGTCACTGCCGTCGCATGTTGCATGTTGCATGTCGCATGTCGCATGTCGCATCGCGCGATGGCGATGGCGATGGCGATGGCGATGGCGACGCATTGTGATGGCGCCGGCGACCACGCTGGTGCCGGCGCATCGCGCCTGGCGGGGCCGTCCCGCCAGGCGTGTGCGGCGTTACTGCTTGGCGGCCGCCGTGGCCTTTGCCTTGACCGGCTGGCCGTCGCTGTCCAGCACCTGCACCTCGCCCAGCTTCAGCGCGCGCACCGGTGCCTCGATCTGCTTGAGGTCGCCGACGATGACCCAGGTCATCGCCTGCGGCGCCACGATCTCCTTGATCGCCGCTTCCGCCGCCGGCTGGTCGATCGCTTCCAGGCGCGACTTCAGCGTCTGCACGTAGTCGTCCGGGCGGCCGTACTGGACGATGCCTTCCATCGCGCTGAGCACCGCGCCGGTGGTCTCGAAGCTGCCTGGCAGGGCGCGCACGCGCTGTTCCTTGATCTTGGCGATCTCGGCGGCGGTCAGCGGCTTGTCGCCGACCACGGCCTTGGCTTCCTTGAGGATCTCGGCGGCCGATTCGGCGGTCTTGTCGGTCTGCACCGGGGCGAAGAACAGGAACGGGCGCTGGCCGATCGCGTCGATCATGAAGCTGTTGGCGCCGTAGGCCCAGCGCTTGTCCTCGCGCAGGTTCATGTTCAGCCGCGAGGTGAAGGTGCCGCCGAAGGCGCCGTTGGCCACGCCGATGGCCAGGTTGTTCGGCGCCTTGGTCGAGGGCGCCAGCAGGCCGGCCAGGATCAGCGATTGCGGGGCGTCGTCGCGGTTGATCAGGAACACGCGCGGCTTGGGCTGCGCGGCCACCTGCGGCAGGGTCTTGGTCGGGCGCTTGCCGGACGGGGCCTGCCAGTCGCCGAACGCGGCATCCAGTTGCGGGATGATCTTGGCCAGGGTGGTATCGCCAGCCACCAGGATGCGCACGTTGTCCGGACGCAGCCAGTTGTTCTGGAACGCGCTCAGGTCGCCCGCGGTGAGGCTCTTGATCGCCGCCTCGGTGCCGGTGCCGGTGAGCGGCACGCCGTACGGATGGGTCGGGCCGTACAGCAGCGGCGGCAGGGTGCGCAGCGCCAGGCCCTGCGGCTGGGTCTTCTCCTGCGCGATCGAGGCCAGCCACTGGCCGCGGATGCGCTCGATGTCGTCGGCCTTGAACGCCGGGTTGCGCACGATGTCGGCGAACAGGTCCAGCGACGGCGCCAACTGGTCGTTGAGCGCGTTGAGCGAGGCATCGCAGCTGTCCAGTTCGCAGGACACGCTGGTCATCGCACCCAGGCGCTGGCGGCGCTGCGCCACGTCCACCGAATCCAGGTTGCGGGTGCTCTCGTTCATCAGCGCCGCAGTGAAGTTGGCGGTGCCGAGCTTGCTGCCGCGGTCGGTCGCGTAACCGGCATCGAACAGCAGCTGGATCTGCGTGACCGGGATGGTGTGGCGCTCGGCCAGCACCACCTCGATGCCGTTCTTGAGCTTGCCGCGCTGCAGCTGCGGGAAGCTCAGGCTCGGGAACTGGCTGGTCTCCGGCACGCCGGCGGTGCGGTCCACCTGCGACTTGCCGACGCTGTAGTTGGCCTTGGCCGGCACCTTGGGTGCGGGCTTGCCCGGGGCCGCCGCCAGCGGCTTGACCGCCTTGTCCTCGGCCGCCGGATCGAAGCCCTCCGGCGCCGGCAGCACGGTCAGCAGGTAATCGCCCTTGCCGAACCAGGTGTCGGCGGCCTTGCGCACGCTGGCGACGGTGGCGTCCTGCGCGCGCTGCAGGTCCTTCTTGTAGGCGCCCGGATCGTTGCGGTAGACCTGGCCCTCGGCCAGCACGGTGGCCTTGCCGCCGAAGCCGCCGACCTTCTCCAGGCCGCGCACGAAGCCGGCGCGGTAGCCGACCTGGGCGCGTTGCAGTTCGTCGGCGGTGGGGCCTTCGGCGAGGAACTTCTGCAGTTCGTCGGCGATGGCGGCCTCGACCTTGGCCGGGTCCACGCCTTCCTTCACGTCGGCGGTGATCTGCAGCTGGCTGGCCAGCGCGAACGACTGCAGGCCGGCGGAGACGTCGTCGGCCAGCTTGTCGCGGTAGACCAGGCGCTGGTACAGGCGGCTGGTCTTGCCGCCGCCGAGCACGGTGGTGGCCAGGTCCAGCAGCACCGCGTCGTCGGTGCCCAGCTGCGGCGCCACCCAGGTGCGGTAGATGCGCGGCTGCGCGACGTGGTCGTGCTGCACGCCGCGGGTCTGCTTGGCCAGCGGGGTGATCCACGGCTGCTGGCGCGGTACCGGCCGGCCGGCGGGGATGTCGCCGAAGTACTGCTCGGCCTTGGCGCGGGCCTGCGCCACGGTGATGTCGCCGGCCAGCACCAGGGTGGTGTTGGCGGCGCCGTAGTTGTCGTGGAACCACTGCTTGACGTCGTCCAGCGAGGCCGCGTCGAGGTCGGCCATCGAGCCGATGGTGTCGTGCTGGTACGGATGGTTGGCCGGGAAGATGTTGGCCAGGATGTTCTCGTCGACGCGGCCGTAGGGGCGGTTCTGGCCCTGGCGCTTCTCGTTCTGGACCACGCCGCGCTGGGTGTCCAGTTCCTTCTGGCCGATCGCGCCGAGCAGGTGGCCCATGCGGTCCGATTCCATCCACAGCGCCGTGTCCAGCGCGGTGGTCGGCACGGTCTCGAAGTAGTTGGTGCGGTCGAACCAGGTGGTGCCGTTCATGTCGGTGGCGCCGACCTTCTCGAACGGTTGGAAGTAGGTGCCCTTGTGGTTCTCCGAGCCGGAGAACATCAGGTGCTCGAACAGGTGCGCGAAGCCGGTCTTGCCGGCCGGCTCGTCGCCCGAGCCGATGTGGTACCAGATGCTCACCGCCACCACCGGCGCCTTGTGGTCCTCGTGCACCACCACGGTCAGGCCGTTGGGCAGGGTGAAGCGGGTGTAGGCGATCTCCGGCGCGGTCGCCTGGCCCGGCGTGGCCGCGGCCAGGGCCGACGGCGCGGCCACCAGGGCGGCGCCGGTACCGAGGGTGAGGATGCTGGAGATCAACAGCGACAAGGGACGGAGCATGGGCCGGGCCTGAGTGTGGACAGTGCGCCAGCATAGAGGGGCGGCGGCGGCCGCGGGAACGTGACTGATGGCACACCGCGGGGTGCACCGGGTGGGGGCCGGTACCGCGCATCAGGAATGCAGCGCAGCGCTCAGCGCGCGGCGCAGAAGCCGAACTCGGCAGTGGCGCCGGGGGCCAGGGTCTTGTTCCAGTCCACGCCGCTGGCGTTGAGGGTGGTGCCGGACTGGGTCCAGGTGGCGTTCCACAGGTTGTTGACCGTGCCATTGATCGACAGGGTGGCGGTCCAGTCGCCGCTGCTGGCGCCGGTGTTGGTCACCTGCACACGGTTGCAGTACCCGGCGTTCCAGTCGCTGTCGACCAGCACCTTGGTGCTGAAGCTGCTGCCGGACGGCGGCGGCGTGGGCGTTGTGCCGCCGCCATTGCCACCACCGTTGCCGCCCCCACCACTGCCACCGCCACTGCTGCCGCCGTCCCAGAGCTTCTTCAGCAGGGTCACCTTGTCGTTGCGCACCGTGCTCCAGTCGTCGTTGAGGATGCCGCCGGTGTCGCCGCTGTTCGGGTTCCACGACCAGTAGAAGCCGCTGTGGATGCCCTTGCCGATCAGGTAGTCGACCAGCGCGTTCTGCCACTGCACGTCCAGCGGGTTGCCCTGGCCGTACTTGCCGCCGAACTCGCCCAGCAGCAGCGCGTGGCCGGCCTGGGCGAACTGGCCGAAGTGCTGCTCCCAGATCGCCGGCATGTTGGCCGGGAAGTTGGACGCGCTGAAGTAGGGCTGCATGTAGACGTCCGGCCCGTACACGTGCGGGGCGAGCAGCAGGCGGTTGGCCGGAATGGCCAGCGGCGTGCAGGCCAGCGGCTCCAGGTTCTCGCCCCAGAAGTGGGCGGTGTTGCTGGAGCAGGTGGACGTGTTGGAAATGCCCTCGACCACGATCAGCCAGTTCGGCGCCGCGTTCAGCACCACCGCCGACGCGTGTTCGGCCGCTTTGTTCCAGTCGGTGGCGGCATTGCCGCTGCCCCAGGTGGCGGCGCCGTGCGGCTCGTTCTTCAGGTCCAGGCCGATCACGCCCGGCACCGACGCGTAGCGTTTGGCGACGAAGCTCAGATCATTCAGCCATTGCTGCTCGCTGTAGCTGCCGGTGTACCAGAGTTCGGAGATCGCGTTGCAGTCCGGGGTGTGGTGGTCGAGCAGCACGTACATGCCGCGGCTGCTGAGTTCGTTGATCACCTTGTCGAGCAACTGCAGCGAGTTCAGACCCTGCAGGTCCGGGTTGCGGCTGTAGTCGATGCTGCCGGGCGAGACCGCCTGCAGCGTCTGCGGGCAGAACGGCAGGCGCACGGCGTTGAAGCCCAGCCCCTGCATCTGCGTGATCATGTCCTTCCAGTTGCGCGCCCACAGGCCGTGCACGGTGTGCTGCGAGGTCTCGAAACCGAACCAGTTGACGCCACGCAGCTGCACGGCGTTGCCGGCGTCGTCCACCACCTTGCCTTGCTGGATGGCGTAGCTCCAGGCCGAGCCGCTGGCGACCACGAGCGCCGCGGCCAGCAGGCAGCGGGTGAGGTGGGAATGCAGGGATCGATTCATCGCGGTGCTCCGATGGCGGCCGGCGCGGAGCGCGCCGGCCAAAGGGGGGCGGATGCTTGGCGGCGATGATCGGCAGTGTCCGCCGTGGCGGCCGTGACTGCCGTTGCAGAAGACAGGCTTGTCCACGGATTGCGCGCAGGCGCTGCGATGTGCCGGCGGACGGGCAGGAGCGTGGCGCAGAGCGCAGAAACGCCAACGGCAGCGTCAAAGGACGCTGCCGTTGGCGTGTTACCCCGCGCGGTGCGCGGGGCGATGGCGCAGTCTTCAGCGGGCGGCGCAGAACCCGAACTCGGCGGTGGCGCCGGGGGCCAGGGTCTTGTTCCAGTCCACGCCACTGGCGCTGAGCGTGGTGCCCGACTGCGTCCAGGTGGCGTTCCACAGGTTGTTGACGGTGCCGCTGATGGACAGGGTGACCGCCCAGTTGCCGGTGGCGCTGCCGCTGTTGGTCACCTGCACGCGTTCGCAGTAGCCGGCGTTCCAGTCGCTGTCGACGATGATCTTGGTGCTGAAGCTGGCGTTGCCCGGTGCCGGGGTCGGCGTGGGCGTCGGGGTCGGTTCCGGGGTGGGCGTCGGTGTCGGCGTCGGAGTGGGGGTCGGCGTGGTGCCGCTGGTGTCGCCCCACAGCCGCTTCAGCCCGGCCATCTTCTCGGTGCGCACGGTCGTCCAGTCGTCGTCCAGCACGCCGCCGGTGTCGCGGCTGTTGGGGTTCCACGCCCAGTAGAAGCCGCTGCGGATGTTCTTCTTGATCAGGTAGTCGATCAGCGCCTTCTGCAGGACCGGGTCCTGCGCCTGGTTGCGGCCTTCGTTGCCGCCGAATTCGCCGATCATCATGGCGTAGCCGCGCTGGGTCAGCTGGCCGAACTGGCGCTCCCAGATCGCCGGCATGTTGGCCGGGAAGCTGCTGTCGCCGAAGTAGGGCTGCCAGTTCACGTCGGGGCCGTACACGTGCGGGGACAGCAGCAGGCGGTTGGCCGGCACGTTGAGCTTGGTGCAGGTCAGCGGTTCCAGGTTGCCGCCCCACCAGTAGCCGTAGCTGCTGGAGCAGGTCGGGTTGTCGGTGATGCCCTCGACCACGATCAGCCACTTCGGCGCCACCTTCAGCACCGCCGCCGAGGCGCGCTCGACCGCCTTGTTCCAGTCGGTCTGGAGGTTGCCGGTGCCCCAGGTGTTGCGGCCGTTCGGCTCGTTCTTCAGATCGATGCCGATCACGCCCGGCACCGACGCGTAGCGCTTGGCCACGAACGTCAGGTCGCTGAGCCACTGCTGCTCGCTGTAGGAGTCGGTGTACCAGAGCTCGGAGATGCCCTGGCAATCGGGCGAGTGGTGGTCCAGCAGCACGTACATGCCGCGGCTGCTGAACTCGTTGATGACCTTGTCCAGCACCTGCAGCGAGTTCAGACCCTGCAGGTCCGGATTGCGGCCGTAGTCGATGCTGGTCGGGGCGACGCCGCGCAGGGTCTGCGGGCAGAACGGCAGGCGCACGGCGTTGAAGCCCAGGCCCTGCATCTGCGTGATCATGTCCTTCCAGTTGCGCGCCCACAGGCCGTGCACGGTGTGCGCGCTGCCTTCGAAGCCGAACCAGTTGACGCCGCGCAGCTGCACCGCGTTGCCGCGGTCGTCCACCACCGTGCCTTTGCTGATCGCATAACTCCAGGCCGAGCCGCTGGCGGCCAGCAGCGCGGCGGCCAGCACGCAACGGGTGATGCGGGTGAGGGGGGACATCGACATCTCTGCAGGTCTCCGGAAGTGGGCCGGCCCCGCAGTCGGAGCGGCCCAGGTGATGGTGGGGATGAAGCACTCCGCGCCCGGCTCGGGTGGAAGCGGGGGCGGGCGCGCGGATCGGCGTGGCCACCGATCCCCGCGGCCCCGCGATGCGCGAGCGCGGCATTAGAGCATGTTCAGCTTCATATTTGAGTGGTTTATCACAATAAATTTTTGCGACAGCGCACGTATGGCGGTCATTCGGCCCACCCTGGCCCGGGTTGCGCACCGCTACACTCGACGTTCTTTGTGTCCGCCGAGGGGAACTCCATGAAACGACCGATCGTGAGCCTGCTGGCCATGGCGCTGTCCGGCGCCTGCGTGGCGGCGCCGCCGTCCGCACCGACCTTCGACACCAAGCGCCTGTCGAACGACGTCAAGACCCTGGCCTCCGACGCCTACGAAGGCCGCGCCCCGGGGTCGGCGGGCGAGGAGAAGACCGTGGCCTACCTCAGCGCGCAGTTCCAGGCGGCCGGCCTGCAGCCGGGCGGTGACCTGCGCGACGGCAAGCGCCTGTGGACCCAGGCGGTGCCGTTGCGCCGCGCCGACATCGTCGGCACCCCGCGCCTGGCCATCGCCAGCGGCGACCAGCGCCAGACCCTGACCCAGGGCCAGCAGATCGCCGTGCGCGCCGCCCTCGACGGCAGCAGCCAGGTGACCCTGGACGGTGCGCCGCTGGTGTTCGTCGGCTACGGCGTCAAGGCGCCCGAGCGTGGCTGGGACGACTTCAAGGGCGTGGACCTGAAGGGCAAGATCGCGGTGGTGCTGATCAACGACCCCGATTTCGAGACCGGCAAGGGCGCGTTCGACGGCAAGGGCATGACCTACTACGGCCGCTGGACCTACAAGTTCGAGGAAGGCGCGCGGCAGGGCGCGGCCGGCGTGCTGATCGTGCACGAGACCGCACCGGCGTCCTACGGCTGGGCCACCGTCGCCAACTCCAACACCAACAGCATGTTCGACGTGGTCCGCGACGATCCCAAGACGGTGCACCCGGAACTGGAGGGCTGGATCCAGCGCGATCTGGCGGTGAACCTGTTCAAGCGCGCCGGGCTGGATTTCGACGCGCTGAAGAAGCAGGCGCAATCGCGCGACTTCAAGCCGGTGGAGCTGAAGGGCGAGCGCCTGTACGCCGACTATGCGGTGAAGTCGGAGGTGATCACCTCGCGCAACGTGGTCGCGCGGCTGCCCGGCACGACCCGCCCGGACGACACCCTCATCTACACCGCGCACTGGGATCACCTGGGCGTGGGTGCGCCCGACGCCAAGGGCGACCGCATCTTCAACGGCGCGCTGGACAACGCCAGCGGCGTCGCCGCGCTGCTGGAACTGGCCCGCGCCTTCGCCAAGGGTCCGGCGCCGCAGCGCTCGGTGGTGTTCATGGCGGTCACCGCCGAGGAGAAGGGCCTGCTCGGCTCGGAGTACTACGCCTCCAAGCCGCTGTATCCGCTGGCGCGCACGGTGGCGGTGATCAACATGGACGGCATGAGCCCGTTCGGGCCGTCGCGCGATTTCGGCATCTACGGCACCGCCAAGCTGGAACTGCTCGACGACCTCAAGCGCGTGGCCAAGGGTTGGGATCTGCGCTACACGCCCGATCCGAAGCCGGAGGCCGGCTACTTCTTCCGCTCCGACCACTTCTCCTTCGCCAAGCGCGGCGTGCCGGCGCTGTCCTTCGCCGCCGGCCAGGACTGGGTGGATGGTGGCGTGGCGGCCGGCAAGGCCGCTTCGGACGACTACACCGCCAAGCGCTACCACCAGCCTGGCGACGAGTGGCAGCCGAACTGGACCTTCGCCGGTGCCGCACGCGACATGCAGGTGCTGTACACGCTGGGCGAGGAGCTGGCCAATTCGCCGCAGTGGCCGAACTGGAGCCGCGACTCCGAGTTCCGCGCCACCCGCGACGCCAGCGCCGCGCAGCGCCAAGCCGCGCCCGCCAAGTGAGCCATGCCGCATTGCCGCCTGCGTCGCAGGCGGCTCCGGAGCCGCCGCCGGGTACGCTCGCGGAAGGGACCGATCAGGCCGACATGGACGCGGGCAACGACCCGCTGCCGCGCTGGCTGGTCGGTGTCGGCGTGGTGATGACCTTCCTGTTCGTCGGCCCGCCGCTGGGCTCCCTGGTGGTCGGGCTGCCGGTGGCGATCGCGCTGACCTGGGGGCAGAGCCTGGTCACCGATACGCTGCCGGTGCTCCTGCTGATGGCGATGTTTTCCTACGTCTTCGGCGCCTTGCCGGCACTGCTGACCGGTCTGTTCGCCGCACGCGCCTGGCCCCGCCTGCGCGGCTGGCGCGCGCATCTGCGTCTCGGCCTGATCGGGGCGGGCACTTCGGCGGTCTGCATCGCCGCGGTGCTGGCCGTGTTCGACAGACGTTACGCCCCGTTCCACGAGAGCGCCATCGCGGTGGGCCTGTGTGCGTTGGCCGGTTTCGTCGGCGCCCTATTGCCGTCGCGCGCGCTGCAATTCCTGCGCGGCGGCTGAGCGCCGCCGCGGCTCAGCCGGCGCTGGCCTGCTGCAGCGACGGGGTGCGCCAGCCGGCGCGCACGCCCCAGAAGTAGAAGCCCAGCGCGACCACGCCGACCACCACCAGGTCCGGTCCGTAGGACAGATAGCCGTGGCCGCCGAAGGTGGTGCTGCCGGCCCACGACAGCAGGGCGATGGTCGGCAGATAGGCGATCAGCCAGCTGGCGCCGCGCAGGTGCCGGCGGAAATCCTTCCAGCCGTCGCGCTGCTGGTAATACGCGTACACCGGCAGGGCCACCAGCATCAGCAGGATGATCTCGCCGGTCAGCGGCCAGCGCGCCCAGTACAGCAGTTCGGTGGCCAATACGAACGCCGCCGCGGCCAGCACCGGCAGAGCGGCGATGCGCAGCGGGCGGTGCATTTCCGGCGCATGCTTGCGCAGCGCCATGGCGCTGATCGGGCCGGTGAGGTAGGAAATGATGGTGGCCACCGAGATCACCGCCGCCAGCGTGCCCCAGCCGCGGAAGAAGAACAGGAACAGGTAGGACACCAGCAGGTTGAAGAACATCGCCGGGCGCGGCACGCCCCAGGTCGGATGCACCCGGCCCAGCACCTTCGGCATGGTGCCGTTGCGCTCCATGCCGTAGATCATCCGCGCGGTGGTGGCGGTGTAGGTGATGCCGGTGCCGCTGGGGCTGACGAAGGCGTCCACGTACAGCAGCATCGCCAGCCAGTGCAGGTTGACGATGATCGCCAGCTGCGCGAACGGCGAGCGGAAGTCGATGCCGTGCCAGCCGGCCTTGGCCAGCAGGTCCGGCGGCACCGCGCCCAGGTAGGCGACCTGCAGCAGCACGTAGACCACCGTGGCCAGCGCGATCGAGCCGAGTACCGCGAACGGGATGCTGCGCCCGGGATTGCGCGCCTCGCCGGCCAGGTTCACCGGGCTCTGGAAGCCGTTGAAGCTGAACACGATGCCGGCGGTGGCCACCGCGGTGAGCACCGCGGCGAAGTCGATGGTGTGGCTGCCGCCGTGCAGGCCGACGCTGAAGTTCTCGCTGTGGAAACCGCTGGCGATCAGCGCCACGCCGGTCAGCGCCGGCACCACCAGCTTGAACACGGTGATCAGGCTGTTGGAACGCGCGAACAGCTTCACGCTCCAGAAGTTCAGCAGGAAGTACACCAGCACCAGCACCGCGGCGATGCACAGGCCGGGCACCGACAGCTCGCCGGCGCCGCCGGGCTGCTGCACGTACAGGTCCTGCGCCCACTGCCACGGCCAGGACGCCATGTACTGCACCGAGGCCTCTGCCTCCACCGGGATCACCGAGACGATCGCGATCCAGTTGGCCCAGCCGGCGATGAAGCCGACCAGCGAGCCATGCGAATAGTGGCTGTAGCGGACCATGCCGCCGGACTCGGGGAACATCGCGCCCAGCTCGGCATAGGCCAGGGCGATGGTGGTGACGATCGCCGCGCCCAGCACCCACGCCCAGATCGCGCCGGGGCCGGCCAACCCGGCGGCGCGCCAGGCGCCGAACAGCCAACCGGAGCCGATGATCGAGCCGAGGCCGGTCAGCATCAGGGCGAACGGGCCGACATCGCGGCGCAGGGCGGTTTGGGTCATGGCGGGTCCGGGCGGCTGCGGCGGGAAACGGCGGATGATCGCATAAAGCCGGGAATCGGGATTGGGGAATGGGGATTGGCTGAAAAGCCGGGATTCGGGATTTGGGATTGGTGGAAGCGCAGCGCCGCCTTCCGCTTTTGCGAATCCCCAATCCCGAATCCCCAATTCCGGCCTTACACAGACTTTACGCCCCAGGCCCCCTTCCGCCATGGAACGCTTACGCGGCGCGCGCGCAGACTGCGCCACGTCCTTCCTGTTGGATGTGTTCCATGTCGATTCTGCTGATCCAGGGCCCGCATCGCGATGCGTCGGCCATCGCCGCGGCGCAGTGTCTGGCCGCGTTCCATGCCGCGCAGGTGGTGCCGGTGGCCTGCGCCGATGCCGCGCAGATCGTGGCGCGGCTGCGGCAAGGCGCGTGCGACGACACTGAGCTGGTGCTGCTGGATTCCGGCGAGTTGCCGGCGTCGGAGCTGGCCGACCACGGCGCGCAGCTGTGTGCGGCGCTGGAGGCGCTGGGCCACCCCTACATCGAGGTGCACGATGCCAGCGCGCAGGCGCTGGAGCCGCTGCTGCACCCGCGGCACGCGCCGTTGCTGACGGTGATCGCCAATGGTGCGCTCGCCGACAGCTATGCGATCGCCCTGGGCGTGGCGCAGCGCCGGCTCGGCGCGCGCGCGGCGCTGGCCAACTGAGGGCGCCGCCATGTCGATCCTGTTGCTCCGTGGCCCGGACTGCGTGGCCGGCCATCGCGGCCGCCCGGCGCGCATCGCCCCGCCGGTGATGCGGCAATTGCTCGCCAATGCCGGCCGCGCCGGCAAGACCCTGGCCGTGCGCGGCTGCGCCAGCGAGCGCGAACTGCTGCAGGCGCTGGCCCAGGCCGACCAGGCCGGCGTCGAAATGCTGCTGCTGGATCCGGGCGCGTGTTCCGACAGCGCGGTCACCGCCGACGCGGTGGCGCATCTGCGCCGGCCCTACGTGGAAGTGCACGACGACGCCAGCGATCGCCGCGAAGCCTGCCTGTGCGCAGCCTCGGGGCAACGGTTAGGCCAGGTCGGCGGCTACTGCGCGCAGGGCTACGCGCTGGCGCTGTCGATCGCGCTCGAACACCTGGGCTGCAACGGCTACGAAGGCGATGTCCACGTCGGTACCTGAGCGCGCGCGCCACTACCTGGCCGACTACGAGGCCTACAGCTTCGGCCAGCGCGTGGCCTGGGGCACCCTGGCGCACACCTGGGCCGAGCCGGCGCCGCTGGACCCGGAGCGGCTGCTGGGCCGCCTGCGCGCACAAGCGGCGCAACGCCACGGCGTGGACAGCACCGAGATCCGCATCCGCAGCGTGAGCCGGCTGTAGCGGATCCGTTCGGTCCCGCGCAGGCAGCGCCCGTTGCGCGTGCCTGTGGCACGTGAGCAGCGCGCGCAGTGGAGGCAGGTCCATGCCCTTGCGCGGCACAGTGTCCGGCGCACCGGCGTGGGGGAACATTTGCTAGGCTGGCGTGTCGGCGCTTGCGCCATGGTCGCTCGGCACTGCGCCGTGGCGCCCATTGCGCCGGTCGCGCGGTCGTCCTTCCTGCGCAGGTCTCACCCATGCCCGTTGTGTCGCCGCTCCCGCGTTCGCACATGCAGACAGCGCAACGCGTCCATGCGGCGGACGCGGCCGTGCCTGCGCAGCGCGCGGCGGTGCCATCGGCGTTGTCGTGGCAGGAGTCCCCATGCCTGGCGGCCTGAGCGGCTTGCTGCGTCTGCCTCGATTCGAACGCTGCCTGCTGCTGCCGGCCTGGATGCTGCTCGGCGCGGCGCGTGCCGCAGTGCTGGCGCTGGGCTTCCGCCGTCTGGTGCCATGGCTGGGGCGCGGGGTGGCGGAGCCGCCGCCCGCGCCGGTACTGGATGCGCGGGCGCAGCGCCGTGCCATCCAGATCGGGCGCACCCTGCGCCTGGCGGCGCGGCACACGCCATGGCAATCCAACTGCCTCGCCCAGGCGTTGAGCGCGCGTTGCCTGCTCGGCCTGTTCCGCGTGCCGCACATGCTGTGCTTCGGCGTGGCCCGGTCGTCACAGACGGCGTCCCTGCAGGCCCACGCCTGGGTGGTGGCGGGCCCGGTCCGGGTCACCGGCGGCGGCGGTGTGGAGCGCTTCGCCCGGGTCGGTTGCTTCGTGGCGCCGGCGGGATCGCGGCAATGAGCAACTGGCGGGCCTTGCGCCGATTGCTGGGCTGGGCGCCGCGCGGGCGCCTGCTTGGCGTGTTCCTGCTGATGGTGCTGGCCGGTGCCAGCGAAGGCATCGGCGTACTGCTGCTGGTGCCTTTGCTCGGCGCGCTGCAGGGCGGTGGCGCGACCAACGGCGGTGCGATGGTGCATGCCGTCGGCGAGATCGTCGGCATGCTCGGCTTGCCGCGCGACGCACCGCTGCCATTGCTGGCGCTGTTCTGCGCGCTGGTGCTGTTGCGCAACGGCATCCATTACGCACGCGAGCACACGGCCGCACGCGTGCAGCAGGACGTGGCCGAGCGCTTGCGCGAGGCCAGCTTCACCGCACTCCTGGAGGCGCAATGGCGATGGTTGGTGGCCCAGCGCAGCAGCGACCATGCCAGCCTGATGCTGACCGAAGTGGAGAGGATCGGTGTCGGGCTCGGCCATGCGCTGCTCATGCTCGCATCGCTCGCCACTGCCGTCGTCTATCTGCTGGCCGCCCTCGCGCTGGCCGGGACGCTGGCGCTGGCCACGGTCGTGGCGGGCGCGCTGCTGCTGTTGCTGCTGCTCGGCCGCCGCCGTCGCGTGCTGCGGCTGGGCAGTGCGCTGACCCAGACCAGGCAGCGCCTGCACGCCGGCATGCACGACAGCCTGGCCGGGTTGCGCCTGGCCAAGATCCTGGGTGCCGAGGCGCGCTATCGCGCTGTCGTGAACCGCGATGCGACGGCCGTGCGCGACTTGCAGGTGGGCTTCGCTTCCGGCCTGGCGCTGTCCAAGGCCCTGCTGCACAGCGCCGCGGCGGTCCTGCTGGCCGGCTATGCGCTGCTGGGCCTGCAGGTCTGGCACCTGCCGCTGGCCGAGCTGCTGATCCTGGTGGTGATGTTCGCGCGCCTGCTGCCATTGCTGACCGTGGCGCAGCAGCAGCAC
The DNA here is from genome assembly GCF_014199855.1 of Xanthomonas sp. F1. Lineage (NCBI taxonomy): Bacteria > Pseudomonadati > Pseudomonadota > Gammaproteobacteria > Lysobacterales > Lysobacteraceae > Xanthomonas > Xanthomonas sp. F1. Next base: position 116,065 of record NZ_JACHOK010000009.1, read on the forward strand.
CAATACTGGTTGCATACGGTGCCTGCGTTCGTGGAAGTGGAGCGGCAACTGGCGCAGGCGCGCGAGTGGTCCGAGCCGGCGCTGCCGCCGCGTGCCAGCGACTGGCAGGTGCAGACGCAGATCGCCCTGCGCGATGTGCAGGTGCGCTATGCCGGGCGCGAGGCGCCGGCGCTGCAGCAGATCTCGCTGGTGTTGCCGGCGCGCACCACCACCGCCATCGTCGGCCCCTCCGGTGCGGGCAAGAGCACGCTGGCCGATGTGCTGTGCGGTCTGTTGGGCCCGGACCAGGGCGCGCTGGAGATCGACGATGTGGCCCTGGACGCGCACGCGCGCCGCAGCTGGCGGCACGCGGTGGCGTACGTGTCGCAGGACACCTTCCTGTTCAACGACAGCATCCGCAACAACCTGCTGCTGGCCGCGCCGCATGCCGATGCGGCAACGCTGCACCTGGCCCTGGAGCAGGCCGCGGCGCAGTTCGTGCATGCACTGCCGCAGGGCTGGGACACCGTGATCGGCGATCGCGGCATGCGCCTGTCCGGGGGCGAGCGGCAGCGCCTGGCGCTGGCGCGCGCGCTGCTGCAGCGGCCGGCGTTGCTGATTCTGGACGAAGCCACCAGCGCGCTGGATCACGACAACGAAGCGCGCATCCGCGCCGCGATCGAGCGCCTGCACGGCGATCTGACCGTGGTGGTGATCGGCCATCGGTTGGCGTTGCTGGAACGCGCCGACCAGGTGGTGGTGCTGGAGCAGGGTCGGGTGCGCGCGCAGGGCCGCTGGCACGAGGTGGCCGCGGCATGGACCGGCGCGGCATGACAGGCCTGTGCGGATGAGCGCGCCACGCACGTCTGCCTGGCGCGCCGGCGCCGGTGCCTTGTCCGCGCAATGGGGGGCGATCCTGTGCGTGGCGGCGGTCTCGCTGGGGTTGTCGGTGTGGCTGGCGCGCAGCATGCAGCCGGATGGATTCGGCCGTTACGCCTACCTGCTCAACCTGGCAACGCTGCTGGCGCTGGCCCAGGACGCCGGGATGCGCACGCTGGTGCTGCGCGAGCGCGTGGCGCCCAGCCCGGGGCTGGCCGAGTACGCGACGGCGTTGCCGGGCCTGGCACGCGGGCATCTGCTGCTGGCGACGCTGTTGCTGGTGATCGCGGCGCTGTTATTGCCGCGCAGTGTCGGCGACCCGGCGCTCGGGTGGGCGGTGCTGTGCTTCGCCGCGGTGACCCTGTCGCAACTGGTCTCGGCGCAACTGAAGGGCGCCGGGCACTGGCGTCGCGAGGCGCGTTGGCAGATCGGCGCGCGTGCGCTGAGCGGACTGTCGATCGTGCTCGCGGTGCTGCTGCTGGGCGCCCGTCCCGAGGTGGTGTTCGCGGCCTGGGCCGTGGGACTGCTGCTGGCCTACGCGCTGCTGGGTCGGGATCTGCACGATCGGCCGCGCTGGCGGCCGCAGGTCGCGGTGTATCGCGCAGCGGCCGGCTTCCTGTGGATCGACCTGGCGACCGGCCTGTACCGGCGCAGCGACATCGTCATCCTGCATCGCGCGGTGTCGCCGGCCGAGGTCGGCCAGTATGCCGCGGCCTATCGTCTGTTCGATGGCGTGCTGTTGCTGGCGGCGCCGGTGGCACTGCTGTTCTTCCGGCGTCTGCGCCTGAGCCGCGTCGATCCCGGTGCCGCGCAGCGTCTGCAGCGCCGTACTCTGGCCGCCGCGGCGCTGGCCGGCATCGCGCTGGCGATCGCCGGTGCCGCGCTCGGCAGTTGGGTGGTCGGGCTGCTGTATGGGCAGGCATACCGATCCACGGCGGGACCGCTGGTGGGTTGGCTGTTTGCCGCGTTCGTGTTCGTGCTGCCGAACTATGTGCTGACGCAAACGGCGATCGCGCTCGAGCGCCAGCGCTACTACATGGTCGGCGCCGGCCTGGCGGCCGCGACCAACCTGGCGCTCAACCTGCTGCTGACGCCGCACCACGGGGCGCGCGGCGCGGCGATGGCGACGATCGCCACCGAGGCGGTGCTGGCGGCGACGCTGTGGCTGGGGCTGCGCCGCGCCGCCGCGGCAACGACGTGAGCCGCTTCGCATTGCCGCCATTGCGATCGGTATGGCACAGTGCCCGCTCCTCCAGCCGCCGATCGACATGCGGGGACATGCGATGCCGCGTGCGGCGCTACGCCGGGCTGGTGACTCCCTTGTGACCCGAACACGGCGATGGATCCGATGCCTGGCAGAGACGATGTACGTGACCGTGGCGAAGATGCGTCGTTGGGCGACCTGGTGTTTGAACTGCTGCGCTTCTATCGGCAGTTCGGCCGCCTGCTGATTCCGGTGGCCCTGCTGCTGGCGCTGGCCGCCGGCGTGCTGGTTGCGCTACGTCCGGTCTACAGCGCCAGCGCGCTGCTGGACGTGCCGCAACTGACCCTGGAGCAGTGGCGGCGGCTGCAGCCGATGCTGTCGGATCGGCAACTGGTTGCCGATTCGGTGGCCACCATCGCATTGCCGGCGGACCTGCGCGAACGCGTGCAGCGGCAGTTCCAGCAGCCGCGCTACTGGGAGACGCGCGTGCAGTACCGCAGCGCGGTGGAGCGCGACGACATCCGCCAGCAGGTCAACATCGATCCGAAGACGGTCGGTGCGCTGGGGCTGGAAGTGGCGATCAACGCACGCGACGATGCCGCCGCCACGCAGCAGTTGCGGGCGATCGCACAGCACGTGCGCCAGGTGATGCTGTGGGGCGGCCTGCGCGATGCCCTGGACGGCATGCGCCAGCAGACCGTGGAGAAGCGGCCGGAACTGCAGATCGCGCAGATCCAGCAGCAGTTCGCCATCCAGCAGAGCACCCAGCAGGCGGCGGACATGCAGGCGTTGCTGGAGCGTTATCCGGAGCTGCGGCGCAGCGAGGTCAACACGGTGGTCTCGGTCGGCGACGGCGGCGGCAAGTACCTGTCGCCGCTGGCGCAGATCGTGGCGCTGCAGGCCACCATCACCGAAACCCGGGCCAATCTGCGCCAGGGGCAGCGCGAACTCGAGCAGCTCGACTGGAAGCAGCGTTTCCTCGCGTGCGCCGACAAGCGCACATCGACGCTGCATTCTGGCAAGGCCCTGCAGGACTGGCTGCTGGCGTGCCACACGGCGGTCTTCGCCGCCGGCGCGCAGGCCGATTCGGTGCGGGAGCAGATCGCACGCGAGATCGAACTGACGCTGGCCCAGCAACGCGGGCGCGCCCAGCAGGTGCGCTACCGGGCGCTGCCGGCGCTCTCGGCGACGCCGGTGCCGGCGCGGCGACCGTTGCTGGTGGCCGTTGCCGTGTTCGCCGCCGCATTGCTGGCGATGTCGCTGGCGCTCGGGCTGTATGTGGCAATGCGGCGCCTGGGCGATCCGTCCGCGTCGTGGTCCCCGCAGCGCGATCCGCTGTTCGCCTGGTTGCCGGCAGGGATGCGGCGCCGCCTGTTGCCCGACGACGCACCGCGCACGTCGGAGCGATCATGAAGCGCGTGCTGGTGACCGGCGCCGCCGGCATGATCGGCCGCCGGCTGGCCGCTGCGCTGTTGCAGCGCGGCGATGCGGTGGCCGGCCTGGACGACCTGTCCAGCGGGATGACCATGCCGGACGGGCTGGACCTTGCCGCGGTCGCCGACGTGCGCGACACCGCCGCGGTCACGTCCTGTCTGCGCACGTTCGGGGCCGATGCGGTGGTGCACCTTGCCGCGGTCCACCATATCCCGACCTGCGAGCAGCAGCGCATGCATTGCCTGCAGGTGAACGTGGTCGGGACCGAGAGCGTGCTGCATGCCGCCGACGTCGCCGAGGTGCGGCATGTGTTGATCGCCTCCAGCGGGGCGGTGTACGCCTGGGGCCAGGAGGCGCTGGACGAAGCCGCCAGCGCCACCGAGGCGCGTGACAACTACGCGTTGTCCAAGCTCTGCAACGAAGGCCAGTTGCGCCTGTGGTGCGCGCGCGGTGGCGGGCGCCGCGGCCGTGTGGCGCGCCTGTTCAACAGCATCGCCCACGACGATCCGAACGCGCACCTGATTCCCGAGGTGCTGGCGCAACTGGCGGCCGATCCGGCGCCGGCGCCGTTGGTGCGGCTGGGCAATCTGCAGCCGCGCCGCGATTACCTGCATGCCGACGACGCGGCCACCGGGCTGCTGGCCCTGCTCGACGATGCGCGGGCGGAGCCGGCTTACGATGTGTTCAATCTGTGCTCGGGCGTGGAACACTCGGTCGGCGAGCTGGTGGAGGAAATCGGTGCCTTGCTCGGCCGTGCACCGCGCGTGCAGGTGGATCCGCAGCGTCAGCGTCCGCACGACCGGGCGCATCAGCTCGGCAACCCGGCCAAGGCCGCCGCGGTGCTGGGCTGGCGCACGCGCTGGACCCTGCGCGAGGCGTTGCAGCGCACACTCGCGCCGGAGCAGGCTGCCGACGCACACGTTCCCGGATGAGCGCACTCGACCGGATCGCTCGGTGCGCGACCGATCCGCGCGTGCAGTCGGTGGCGGATGTCGTCGAGGACGCTGTTCTCGACACCGTGCCATATGCGTCGCGCGCATCTGCCGCTGACCAGGTGCGCGCCGCCGTCTCCACGGTCACGCGCACCCGCGTGCACCATTGCGCTGGTCGGGATCGAGCCTGGATACTCGGACGCTGCCGCTCCTGGCCCGAGACAAGGTGTCCGACGTGTCCATAACGCTCATCGAACGCCTCAAGCTCGCCTATCGCGGCCTGCGGGTCGGTGCGAACCTGCATCGCAACGACGCGCTGGGCGCGCTGTATCGTGCCTGGGCGTACGTGCATGCCACCCAGCTCGCTGGCGACTATTACGAGTTCGGCGTGTACCGCGGCAACAGCCTGGCACATGCGTGGCTGTGCTATCGGCACCAGCGGCGGCGCATCGAGCGCAGTGCCGGTTTGCCCTTCCAGCACCAGGGCACGGTGCTGGGCTTTCTGGCGCAGCGGCCGCGGTTCTACGGTTTCGACACCTTTGCCGGGATGCCGCGCAATGCCGAAGGCGAGGACAGTCTGGCCACCGGCAGCTTTCTGGCCGCGCAGTCCGAGGCGCAGGCGCGGTGCGCCGCGGTGGGGCTGCGCGCGCCGGACCTGCAATTGGTGCCCGGCCTGTTCGCCGACAACGCGCATGCCGTCGGCGACACCCAGGCGGCGATCGTGAACCTGGATTGCGACCTGTACGCCTCGGCGTGCGACGCCCTGGCGCTGATCGCGCCACGCCTGGTCCAGGGCAGCGTGCTGCTGTGCGACGACTATGATCTGTTCCAGGCCGATCGCCAGCGCGGCGAACGGCGCGCCCTTCGGGAATGCGCCGGGCGGTTCGGTATCGAATTCGAGCCGTGGTTCGCCTACGGCGCGGCCTCGCGCGCCTTCCTGTGCCATGTGCCGGCGGCCGGATCCTTCGCCCGGTCATGAGCGCGGCCGGGCGCCTGCGCGCGGGATTCGTGTCCGGCGCGCTGCTGTACGCGCTCGGGCAGGGCTGCGCGCTGCTGTTCCAATGGCTGCTGTTGCGCCAGTTCGGCCTGCAGGGCTATGGCGAGGTGGGACTGGCGCATCTGGGGCTGACGACGGTGCTGTTTCTGGCCGACCTGGGCTACGCCTCGCTGTTCCTGCGCGAAGATCCGGCCGCGCCGGGATGGGAGCTGCGGTGGCGGCAAGCGCTGCGCCATCGGCTGCTGGCCACCCTGGCGCTGGATCTGGGCTGGGTCGTCGCGGCCGGATGCTCCTGGCAGTGGCAGGGCGCAGGCTTCGGCTACGTGCTGGCGGTGCTGCCGGCCACCCTGTTCGGCCTGGTCAATTATTCGGCGCCGTTGCTGGCGCAGGGGCGGCGACTGTCGGGATTCGCCGTGCAGCAGGTCGCGATGCCCGTGGCGATCCTGGCCTGGTTGCTGCTGCGGCCGTTGCCCGGATGCGGCGGCGGCGTCGGTGCCGGCATCGCCGTGAGCATTGGTTATCTGCTGCAGGCGCTGCTCAACACGGCGGTGTTCGCCGCGCCGCCGCGCCTGCTGTGGCCGCAGCGCGGCCACGGCCGCCACCTGCTGGGGGCGGCCGTGCAACTCTCGCTGCTGGGGATCGCCGGCATCCTGCACGATCGCCTGACGCCGCTGCTGCTGGCGGCGGTGGCGCCGGGCTTCCTGCCGGTGTATCTGTTCCTGGGCTATCTGCTCAACGGCGCCAGCGGGGTGTTCACTCAGTTCAATCGCCTGCTGCTGGCCGAAGCCACCAGCGAGGCCGGCCAGCGTTGGGCGCAGTCGCTGATCTCGCTGGTGCTGGGCGGCGCGGCGCTGGCCGCGCTGCTGCTGCCGCTTGCGTTGGCGGCCTGGGGCAGTGCCGAACAGCGGGCCTGGTGGCCATGGACGACGCCGGTGCTGGCCGGCGGCGCGACGGTGCTGCTCAGCGGGGTGCTGGCGGCGCTGCTGATCGGGCGTCATCGCGAGCGCGCGCTGTTGCGCCTGCTGCTGATCGGGTTGCTGTGCAGCGCGGTGCTGCAACTGGCCGCTGCGGCATGGGCGGCGCCGCAGTGGCTGCTATGGGGGCGGTTGTTGTGCCTGTTGGGCATCGCCGCGGTGAGCCTGCATCTGTGCGGCCTTCGTCTCAACGGCGGCGGCGTTGCGGCGCTGCTTTCGGCGTTGCTGGCGGCCTCGCTCTGGGGCGGCCGGGTCGGCTGGGCGCTGGCGGCGGTGCTGCTGCTGCCGGCGCTGTGGACGGCATGGCGCCAGCGCAGCTTGTTCGCACCTGCGCCGGAGCGCGCGGCGTGACGCGGTCGTCGAGGTTCGCTGTCGCGCCGCGCCGCGGCGTAGAGACAAGGAGGCGCGCATGTGCGGCATAGTCGCGTTGCGCAATTTCGGCGACGGCGCCGCGCTGCAGGCGCAGGCCGAACGCGCGCTGGCCGCGTTGGCCCGGCGCGGGCCGGATGCACAGGGCCTGCTGTGTATGCAGCAGCCGGTGCCGACCGCGCTGGGCCACCGCCGTCTGGCCATCCTCGACCTGAGCGAGGCGGCGACGCAGCCGATGCGCTGCGCCGAGACCGGCAACGCAGTGGTGTTCAACGGCGAGATCTACAACTTCCTGGAACTGCGCCGCGAACTGGAAGCGCTCGGTCATCGCTTCCGCACCGACAGCGATACCGAGGTCCTGCTGCATGGCTGGCGCGCCTGGGGCGACGACCTGTTCGCGCGCTGCAACGGCATGTGGGCGATCGTGCTGCTGGAGCAGGCCAGCGGCGACCTGATCTACTGCCGCGACCGGCTCGGGGTGAAGCCGTTGTACCTGCATCACGACGGCCGGCAACTGCTGTTGGCCAGCGAGATCCGCGCCATCGCCGCGGCGTTGGGCGGCTATCCGCCGCCCAATCCCGGTGCGATCTTCGATTTCCTCGTCGCCGGCCTGTCCGACCATCGCGGCGAGACCTTCTATGCAGGCATCCGTGCGGTGCCGCCCGGCTGGCTGTACCGCGTCTCGGCGGACGGCCACAGCCGCCACCACCGCTACCATCGCTGGCCGCTCCTGGGCGAGGCGGCACCGCTCGATGACGACGCCACGCGGGCGCTGCTGGAGGATGCCACGCGCCTGCGCCTGCGCTCGGACGTGCCGACGGTGACGCTGCTGTCGGGCGGGCTGGACAGTGCGATCCTGACCCGGCTCAGCCTGAGCGCCGCGCATGCGCCGCGCACTTGCTTCGCCGGTGCCTACACCTACGGTTACCACGACGCCGAGCAGGCGCGCTTCGACGAGGTCGCTGCCGCGTCCGGGTTGATGGCCGAGTGGGGCGAGGCGGCGCGCCACCGCGTGCACCGCGCGCATGCGATCCCTGCCGAAGACGAGTTGCTGGAGTTGGCGCGCGCGCAGGAGGAGCCGTTCTGCACGCCGTCGATCTTGGCCAGCTTCCGCATGTACAGGGCGATCCGCGACGCCGGCTACACGGTCGTGCTCAACGGCGAGGGCGCCGACGAACTGTTCGGCGGCTACGTCCGCCTGTATCTGGCGTTGAGCGCGCGCAGCGCGCTGCGCGGCCTGCGCCTGCCGACCCTGGCGCGCCTGCTCGGCAGCGGCGCGGTGGATCCGCGGTTGCTGCTCAACCGCCTGGCCTGGGATCTGCCGGCCGGTCCGCTCGGGGCATTGCTGCGGCGGCAGCGGCCGAGCGTGGCCAGCATGTCGGCGGCGCTATGGCACGACCAGGCACCGCGCCTGGCCGTGTTGCAGGCCGATCGCCGCGGCGACGTGCAGGCGCGCCTGCGCGCCGATGTGCTGACGACCAACCTGCCGATGATCCTGCGCATGACCGATCGCAACAGCATGCACTCGGGCGTGGAGGTGCGCGCGCCGTTCCTGGATTACCGGGTGGTGGAACGTGCGCTGGCCACGCCTGCGGACCAGCGCATGGGCGATTACCACGGCAAGGCGCTGCTGCGGCAGGCGTTTTCCGGCGTCCTGCCGCAACGCTTGGTCGGCCAGCGCAAGAGCACCGGGTTCGGCCATGCCGAGCAGTTCCTGGTCGATCGCATGCCGCTGCAGCCGCTCCTGGCGACATTGCCGCCGGAGCTGGGCGAATTTCTCGACCTGGCGGCGTTGCGCAGCCAGTGGCAGCGTGGCGAGGCGCACAGCACGCTGTGGTTCGCCGTCTCCGTGGCGCTGTGGTACCGGAGCATCTATGGCTAGGCCAGGGCGTGTGCCGATGGAACTGGCGGCCGACGCGGGCGTCTGCCGTTGTTGCGGCGCCAGCACGCTGCAACGCGCGGTGTGGCCAGAGGTCTATGCCGACACCGGCCAGGAATTGCGCCGGTGCGGGCATTGCGCGCTGGCCTATCTGGCGCCGGACTTCACCGAGGACACCTTGGCGCGCTTCTATGCGCACGACTACCGGCGGCTGTTCCCGGCCGAATCGCCCTGGCGCAGCGAAGTGCGCTTCTTCGCCTGGCGTGGCGATCGGCCGATCGCGCAGCGGCGGCTGCAGTGGATCGCGCCGCACCTGGCGAACGGTGCCCGGCTGCTGGAAATGGGCTCGGGTTTCGGTGCCTTCCTCGGCGTCGCTGCGGCAGCGCGTCCGGACCTGGCGCTGTGGGCGATCGAACCCGACCTGGAACATCGTGCACGGCTGCTCGGCGAAGCGCGCGTGGCGTTCGTGCCGGATCTGCAGGCGGTGGTGGACGCCAGCGTCGACGCAGTGGTGGCGTTCCACGTGCTGGAGCATCTACCCGATCCGCGCGGTTTCCTGCAGACGCTGGCGCGGATCCTGGCGCCAGGCGGACACGCCTGGATCGAAGTGCCGGATGTGATGAGCGACTGGCGCTCGCGCAATTACGTGCAACCGGCGCACTTGAGCTATTTCTCCGGCCCCATGCTGCAGCGCTTGGCGCTGAGCGCCGGGCTGGAGGTGGTGCAGTGCGGTGCGCATCCGGCCGGCGGCGTGCTGGCCGACAATCTGTGGGTGCAACTGCAGCGGCCGCCGCATCCCTGCGCCAGCCCATTGGCGACCGCCAGCGCCGAGGAAGTGCACCTGCTCGATGCGCGGCTGGATGGTGTGGGCTGGGGTCTGCGCGACCGTGTGCGGCGTGTGCTCAAGCGCATGATCGTGCATGCATTCGGCCCCGGCTTGCCGGGCGAAGTGCAACGCTGGCGCGGACGGCGGCAGGTGCGGGAGGCGACAGGCGATGCGCTTCGCTGACTTCCAGCAGGCGCTGCATGCGCACTACGGTGAGGAAGCCGCGGCGGCGCGCCACGAACTCTATTTCCTTGCCCGGCGCGGGCGCGCCGCGGTGTTTCGGGCATTGCTGGCGACGGTGCGCGATGTCTGGCTGTGCTGGCGTCTGCCACGCACGCCGGCACCGCTGGCCGCCTGGGTGGCGCTGGCGACGTTGCCCGGCGCCAACGGCTGGGGCGCGTTGGCGCCGTGTGTGGCCGATCTGGCGCAGCGCGGTATCGCCTGCAGCGTGCTGATCCATCCCCGCTTGCGCGGGCGCGTCGCCGGCGACCTGCCCGCACGCCCGGCGGCGGCCGCCTGGCGCCACGCCGTCGGCGCCTGGCGATTGCGGCAGGCCGCTGCAGGCACGCCACCGGTGTCGCCCTGGCTGGTGCGCTGCTGCGTGTTCCGGCAGCGCCTGTGGCGCGGCGCCTGGGCGCGTACGTTGGCCAAGCGCAACGAGGCGACGCTGCTGCTGCACAACGACTTCGACCTGTATGCGGTCGCTGCGCAACAGGCCGCAGGCGCCGGCTGGCACAGCGTGTGCGTGCAGCATGGCCTGCCCACCGACGAGTTCTTCCCGGTACGCGCACAGCGGCATCTGCTGTGGGGGCCGAGCAGCGCGCAGGTGTTCGCGCGGCATGGGGTGGCTCTGCAGGCACTCGGCTATGGCCCGGCGCTGCTGCCGACCGATGCAACGGCCGAGCGTGCCGACGACGCACCGTTGCCGGCGGCGCTGTGCCTGGTGTCGCAGACGCACACACCGATCTATGGGCGCCCGCTCGCGGCGGACTTCCTGGCGCTGGCGCAGGTGCTGGCGCAGCGCAACAGTCCCGGACTGCAGATCCTGCTGCACCCGGAGGAGGTGCGCGGTGGCCATCCTTACGCCGCTCCTGCGCTGGCCACCCGCTGCCGGCCTCCGCCGCACGTGCTGCTGGACGCCGCCGCGGCGCCGGCGATCGTGGTCGGTTTCTGCTCCACCGCCTTGCTGCAGGCCGCTTGCCGCGGCCATTACGTGATCGGCCTGGCGTGGCCGGCGACGGCCTCGCTGGACGCACTGGCGGTGGGGCGTCCGCCGATGCAGGTGGACGCTGCATCCGCGCTGTGCGCGTTGATCGACCAACTGTGCGCGGACCCCTCGGCACGCCGGCGCCTGCTCGCGCAGCAGGCACAGTGGCTGCGCCAGACCTTCGCCAGCGACCCGCACTGGCCGCAGCGCCTGGGAGCGATGGCGTGAGGCGGCTGGGGGTGGTGCTGCTGATCCTGTGGATCCATCTTGGCGATCTGCTGGTGGCCTGGCTGTACGCCGGCGGCGCGATGCCGCAGGCGACCTGGCTGCGGCCGCTGCGCGATGCCACGGTGCTGGGGCTGGCCGCGCTGTGCCTGCTGACCGTGCGCATGCCGCGGCCGATGCTGCTGTCGGTGCTGGTGTTCGGTGCGCTGGCGGCAGCGTACGCGCCGCTCGGCTATGCGCATGGGCTGCCGGCCGGCATCGTCGTGGGATCGTTCGGCGTGGTGATGGTCCCGATCCTGTTCCTGCTGGCCGGTTACGGCGCCATGCCGCAGCCGCGGGACCTGCGGGCCGCCACGCGCGCCCTGGTCTGGCTGGGCGTGGCCAGCGCGCTGTTCGGCGTCTGGGATCTGACCCACACCGACTTCTGGGTCAAGCAGGTGCGCTTGCCGGAGTACCTGCAACAGGTCAAGGGCGTGATGCCGCAAGACACCGAACCGGAGACCGGGCTGCCGTGGAATTTCGTCGGCGGCGAAGACTATGCGCGCCGCGCAGGCGGCTTGCTCGCCGCGCCGTTGGCACAGGGGCAGTTCCTGGTGACCGCTGCGCTGGCGGCATTGGCGCTGTGGCAGCGGCGCTGGCCGTGGCGGGCATTGCTGGCCTGTGCCGGCTTGTTCGCAGGGATCTGGATGTCCGGCACCCGCGGCGCGATGCTGGCCGGCATCGTCGCCGTACTCGGCTATCTGCTGACCGGGCGCGGCCTGGTGCGTTCGGCGTCGGCGCGGATCGTGCTGGCCGGTGCGGTGGGCTTGGCCATCGTCGTGGCGTCCTACGGCATCGTGGTGATGTCGGTGAACTTTCGCGACGGGTCCACCATCGGCCACTGGTGGGCGCTGCAGCGCAATCTGGCCGACCTGCATCAGGTCGCGCTGTTCGGCGGCGGACTGGGACGCCAGGGCGCGATCGCCGCACGCCAGGGACTGACCGATCTCGGTGGCGGCGAAGGCGCCGTGTTCAGCATCGCCTACCAGATGGGCGTGCCGGCGGCGTTGCTGTTCCTGGGCTTCATCGGCTGGTGCCTGCGGGTCCTGTGGCGCGCCTATCGCCAGGACGACGACCGCCTGGCGCTGGCCACCTTCTGGCTGCTGTGCGGCATGACGACCACCCTGGTGTCCTCGGACAACGCTTTGACCGTGTCCGGTGCTGGCGGCTTCTGGCTGTTGCTTGGCGGCGTGCTGCGGCAGTGCCGGATGCGCGCGCGTCCACGCCAGGCGCGCGACGCTGCGCTGCCGGCGCCGGGCGCTGCGGCGGAGGCCTGAGCCATGCGGGTCCTGCACGTATACAAGGATTTCGCGCCGCTGCGTGGCGGCGGCGGCGTGGCCCGGCACATCCATGGCCTGGCGATGCTGGCAGCGCAGGCGGGACACGCGGTGCGGGTGGCGGCGCCGGCGGCGGAAGATCCGGGAAGGCCCGACTACGCCACCGTTCGCGTCGCCGCGGCAGGCTTGTGGCCGCAGATCGGCTGGGCCGACGTCGTGCACGTGCACGGCGCGCGCACACCGATCGCGGCGCTGGCTGCACTGCTGGCGCGCTGTCGCGGCAAGCGTGTGGTGTACACGCCGCACTGCTACTACGACGATGCGCCCAATCTGGGCAAGCGCCTGCGCAAACGCGTCTGGGATGCGCTGGTGGAACGTCCGTTGCTGCACGGGGCCGATCGCGTGGTGCTGCTGTCGGCTTACTGGCACGGCTATCTGCAGGAACGGCGGATGCCAGCCACGCGCGCGCTGCTGCTGCCCAACGCGGTACTGGCTGCCGAGCTACCGGCTGCCCCGGTCGAGGCCGACGCGTTGGCGGGCGCGCCGGCCTTGCTCTCGGTCGGCCGCCTGGATGCGGTGAAACGCCTGCACGATGCGATCGCGCTGCTGGCGCAGCCGGGGATGGATGCGGCGGTGCTGCATCTGGTGGGGCGCGGACCCGATCGCGCGCGGTTGGAAGCCTGCGCCCACGCGCACGGCGTGGCCGCACGCGTGCGCTTCCATGGCTTCGTCGGCGACACCGAGGTCGCGGCGATGGCCGCGCGTGCCGACGCGTTCGTGCTGCCGTCGGCGGTGGAAGGCATGCCGACTGTGCTGATCGAAATGCTGCTGCTCGGTTGCCCGGTGCTGGCCAGCGATATCCCCGGCAATCGCGCCATCCTGCAGCCGTTGGGCTTGCAGGATGGGCTGTATCCGCTGGGCGATGTCCCCGCGTTGGCGGCACGGATTGCATCGCTGCGCCGACAACGCGTCGCGCCACAGGTGGTGGCCTCGGTACGCGCCGGTTTCACCTGGGAAGGCATCCGGCCGCAGGTGCTGGCGCTGTACGATGCGTTGATTCCCGAGGAGCCTGCCCCTTGAACCCAAGTCCGCCGCGCCTGCGTTTCTTCGATTGCCCGCTGGATCTGCTTGCGCCCGCCGAGCTGCTGCAGCGCGCGCAGGCCGCGGCCGCCGGTGGCGCGCCGCTGCGGATCGAGGGCCTGAACGTGGCCAAGCTGATCGATGCGCGCGCGCAAGCGCCGTTGCGCGCGGCGCTGGAAGAGGCCGAACTGGTGCATATCGATGGCAGCGGCATCAGCATCGGCTTGCGCTGGGTGGGCGTGGAGCCGCCGCCGCGGCGTGCCGGCATCGATCTGATGCAGGACCTGTGCGTGCAGGCCGCGCAGTCCGGCGACGGCGTGTATCTGTTGGGCGCGCGGCCGGCGGTGGTGGCGGCCGCGGCCGAGCGGCTGCGCGCGGCCGCACCGGGATTGCAGATCGTCGGCGTCCGCGACGGCTACTTCGACGAGGCCGGGGTGGCGCAGGTGGTCGCGGCGATTCGTGCTTCGGGTGCACGCTATCTGTTCATCGGCATCAGTTCGCCGAAGAAGGAACTGTTCCTGCAGCGTCACTGGCCCGAGCTGGGCGTGGCGGTGGCGATGGGCGTGGGCGGATCGTTCGATGTGCTGTCCGGCATGCTGCCGCGCGCGCCGCTGCTGATGCAGCGGTTCGGCATGGAGTGGCTGTTCCGGCTTGCGCTGGAGCCGCGGCGCCTGGGTTGGCGCTACGTCCGCACCAACTTCCTGTATCTGCTGCTGTTGCTGCGTGCGCGCCTGAGCCGGCGCTACCGCGCACGCGCGGCGATCCGCGAGCCGGCATGAGCGAACCGGCGACGGCGGCATCCGCTGCCGGCCTGCGTGCGCCGCAGCCGCTGGCGGTCGCGGTGTGCCTGGGCGTGTATCTGCTGTTCTGCCTGCAGCAGGTGGTGCTGACTGGCCGCTACTTCGGCGTGGGCCTGTCGCTGGGCTCGATGGCGATCCGCGCGTTCGTGCTGGTGGTCGCGGCCTGGGCGGTGTGGCGGCATGGCGTGCCGGCGGTTCTGCGCAGGCCGCTGCTGGCGATCCTGGCGTGCTTGGCGGCCTTGGCCGTCTCGGTACTGGCGTCCGCGCATCCGGATCTGGCGTTCAAGTTCGCCGTGCGCTACGCCACCGCCCTGCTGGCGTTGTGGGCCATGCTCAATCTCGCGCTCGCCTACCCGCGCTGGCCGCGTGCGGCCACGCTGGCGGCGCTGATCGCACTGTGGTGGAACCTGGCGCTGGGGCTGGCGGTGCGCCTGCACTGGCCGCCGGCGCTGCGCGCGTCGTTGGCCTTCCACGCCGAGGACAGCTTCAAGTATCTGCCGCGCATCTCCGGCATGTACGAACACCCGGCGCTGCTGGCGGCGAGCGCCGTGGTGGTGGCCACGTTGGTGCTGCAGTGCTGGCGCAGCGGTGTGCTGGGGCGCTTCGCGCTGGCCATGGCGTTGCTGGGCGCCGTGCTGGCACTGGCGCTGACCCAGGTGCGCAATCCGCTGTTGCCGGTCGGCGCGCTGCTGCTGTGGTGGGCGTGGCCGCGTCGCGGCGCTTCGCGTGTCCGCCGCAACGCCGCCGTGGTCGCGCTGCTGGGTTTGGCGGCGCTGGCCGGCTTCGTGCTGTGGCAGCGCTATGCGGACATGACCAGCGCGGTGCACGAAAGCACGCTCACCGCGGTGTCGTTGGGGCGTACCTATCTGTGGGCCGGCGCGTTCGAGGCCTGGCGCAGCCACCCGTGGTTCGGGCTGGGTGCAGGGGTCTTCCAGTTCCTGGTGCCGGACTACACCGGAGGACGCTTCGACCGCGGCGAACTGCATGCACACAACCTGCTGCTGGCGGTGCTGTCGGAAACCGGGCTGTGCGGGCTGCTGGCGTGCCTGGGACTGCTGTATGCGCTGTGGGCGCCGCTGCTGCGTAGCGCTAGCGTGCGCGGCTGGGCGGTGACCTGGCTGCTATTGCTGCTGGGTCTGGGCGTGTTCGACTTCTATCTGCCGTTCTATGCATTCTCGCTGCATGCAGCACTGGCGATAGCCGTTCTGTATGCCCGCTTGCCCGTACGCAACGGCACCGTGTGACCATCGCTCAGCGGCGCACCGCGATCCACGATTTGGTGAGTCCACACAGCCGCTCGCCGACCAGGGTGCTGTCCGGGAACAGACGCGCCAGCTCGGCACGCGTCAGCAGGCGGATGTCCTCCACGAACGCGCGCGCCTGTGCCCGCGTCTGCGGCCGATCGATCCGGCCCAGCGGGATCCGGTACAGCAGTTCGGCCTGCCATGCATAGGGAAGGAATTGGACGCCCGGTGCCAGATAGTGCGGCTCGACCGGGAACCAGTAGTTCGGTGTCTGTACGTAGTGCCATGGCGCTACGCGCCGAATCTCGGCAGCGAAGGCCTGCGTGCGCACGGCATCTCCGACGTGCTCGATGACCGAATTGGAATGGGCGATGTCGAAGGCGTTGTCGGCGAAGTCCAGGGCACAGCCATCCCCATGGTGTTCGCGCAGGTGCGGACGTGGTGCGTGGGTGTGGTTCGGTTCGAGGTTGACCATGGTGACGCTGCAACGGTGCTGGGCGAAGAACGTGTCCGGGACATGGGCCCAGTAGGCGAGTGTGCCGCCGACATCGATCACCCTGCACTCGCCCTGCCGGCTATGGCATTCGGACACCATCTGCATGAAGCGCTGCAATCGCCGCGCACGCAAGCGCGCGCTGAGCGAACGCGGATCGTTATAGTCGGCCTGTGCGCGCAGTCCCATGGGCGTACCGATCAGGCGTGACGCAGGCGCTGCGGCGCGCGCTGCTCGACCGCGGTGCCCAGCAGCGCACCCAGGATGTTCCGGTAGGCATGGCCGTCGCCGAACGGATTGTGCCAGGCCACCGTGCGCTTCAGCAGCGTGTCGGCCGCCGTGCGCAAGCCGCGCGTGTCCAGGCTCAGGGGCAACTCGGCGCCGCCGACCTGCAGGGTCTCCGGCCGCTCGGTGTTGGTGCGCAGCACCAGGCACTTGCGCTGCAGGATGCAGGCTTCTTCCTGGATGCCGCCGCTGTCGGTCATGATCAGCGACGCGCCCTGCTGCAGCGCCAGCATGTCCAGATAGCCGACCGGCCCGATCGCGCGCAGACAGCGATGCCGCGCCGAGGCGGAATTGCCCATGCTCGCCAGGCGCGGATGCATCGGGAAGATCAACGGTACGCCGGCATCCTCGGAGATCGCGGCCACCGCCTGCATCAGCGCAGCGAAATGCTGCGGATCGTCGGTGTTGGAACGCCGGTGGCAGGTCAGCAGGTGGTAGGCGCCCTCGCGCAGCCCCAGCCGCTGCAGGATGTCCGACCGCCGTAGCGCGGTGCGCGCGTGCGCCAGGGTCGCATCCGCCACGGTGTTGCCGGTGACGCGGATGCTCGCCGGCGCCAGGCCTTCCTCGTGCAGGATCTGTGCTTGCAACATGGTCGGGCAGAACAGGTGATCGGACATGTGGTCGATCAGGATCCGGTTCACTTCCTCCGGCATGCTGCGATCGCGGCTGCGCAGGCCCGCCTCCACGTGCGCCACCGCGATGCCGAGCTTGTTGGCGGCCATGGCGCCGGCCAGCGCGCTGTTGGTATCGCCCTGCACCACCACCACGTCCGGCCGGGTGCGTTCCAGCACCGGTTCGATGCCGCACAGCATGTGGCCGATCTGGGTGGCATGCGACGCCGAGCCGACCCCGAGATTGTAGTGGGCGCGCGGCAGCTCCAGTTCGTCGAAGAAGACGCGGTCCATCGTTTCGGCGTAGTGCTGGTTGGTATGCACGATCGAGAAGCGCAGGCCATCGCGCACGCTGGCGGCGATCAGCGAGGCCAGTTTGATGATCTCAGGGCGGGTGCCGAGAACGTAGCTGATATGCATCGGATTCGGACTCCCCAGGTCCTGCGGTCAATACGCGTCGCGGTCGAACAGCACGATCACGCAGGTCTGCGCGATGATGCTCAGGTCCAGCCACAACGACCAGTGCTGGATGTAGTACAGGTCGTAGTCGATGCGCTTGCGCATCTTCTCCACCGTATCGGTCTCGCCACGCAAGCCGTTCACCTGCGCCCAGCCGGTGATGCCGGGCTTGACCCGGTGGCGTTGCAGGTAGTTCGGCACCAGATCCTGGTACTGCGCGTTGTGCGCCAGCGCGTGCGGACGCGGCCCGACGATGGACATGCGCCCTTGCAGCACATTGAAGAACTGCGGCAGCTCGTCCAGGCTGGTGCGGCGCATGAAGGCGCCGAACCGTGTCACCCGCGGGTCGCCGCGCGGCGTCTGCGGCGCGGCCTCGACGGCGTCGTGCACGCGCATGCTGCGGAATTTCCACAGTTCGAATGGTTGCCCGTCCCAGCCGTGCCGCGTCTGCCGGAACAGCACCGGTCCCGGCCCGGACAGCTTGACACCCAGCGCCAGCGCCAGCAGCAGCGGGGTGCTCAGCAGCAGGATCAGCGCGGCCAGCAGCTTGTCGGTGATGTCCTTGAGCCAGTGCGCGGTGCGCGACAGCGGCCGCACCGACAGCTCCAGCAGCGGCATTCCCGCCACTTCGGCGATGCCGTGGTGGATCATGCCGAAGGCGAAGATGTCCGGGACCCAGCGCACGTCCACGCTGCTGGCGTCGAGCTGGCGCATGCTCTCGCGGATCAGCGCCTCCTCGCGCATCGGCCAGGTCAGCCACACTTCCGCGATGCCGTGCAGATCCAGCCATTGCGGTAGCGCGGCGAGGTCGCCGCTGCGGATCGCCGCTGGCGACGGCACCCACTGCAGCCCCGACCACGGCCCCTGGCAGATCCGTGCGCCGACCTGCTCGACCCGTTCCAGCGGGCCCAGCACCGCGATTCGGCGCGTGCCCACGCCGTGCCGGTGCAGCCAGCGCAGCAGCCGGTCCGCGGCCAGGCGCACGCCGATCAGGCCGACTGCGCCGATCACCGCCCAGTACAGGAACCACAAGCGCGAGAAGCTGGGGCCGGTCTTGCTCAGGAAGCTCAGCGACGCGAGCACGCCCAGCACCACGCCCCAGCCGAGCAGCAACCGGCCCAGCATCATCGTCGGAAGCGCCAGGCGCCAGCTGCGGTACAGCGCCAATTGCGAGAACACCAGCAGCGTCAGCGTGGCGCCGGCCAGCAGGGCATACGGGTAACGTGGCGCCTCGGGCAGGTTTGCCTGGCCCACGCGGACGGCATAGGCCAGCAGGCCGCTAGCGACCACCACCGCGGCATCGGCCACCTTCAGCAGCGTCGCCGCCAGCGCCATCGCATCGCCGACCATGCCCGCTGCCGCCGTCCGCGGCAGTGGCTTGCCCAGCAGTCTCATGCGCGTTCGCTCCGCGCGCTGCGCGCCCGCATTGCCGTGTCTCCGTGCGTCGCCAAGGTGTTCCTCATCCCCATTCCCTGTCTGCCTCCCTGCGCGTTCCGCAGACACTGCGATAAAGCGCCAGATAGGCGTCGATCATGCCGTCCGCGGTGAACAACCGCCGATATCGCGCTTCCGCGCGTCCCCCGAAGGCCGCGGCGATGTGTGGATGGTCCCATAGATAGCGCATCGCGTCGCGCAAGGCCACCGGATCGGCCGGCGGCACCACCAGGCCGGTTTCGCCATCGACGTTGACGAAGCTGGTACCGGTGCCGATCTCGCAGGAAATCATCGGCTTGGCATGCATGGCCGCCTCCAGCAGGGAAATGCCGAAGGCTTCGGAGCGCAGATGCGAGGGGAACACCAGCGCGTCGCAGGCGGCGAGCAGGGCGTGCTTGTCGGCCTCGTCCACCGCGCCGAGAAAATGCACGTGGGACAGGCCCAGCGCCTGCGCCTGCGCGCGCAACGCGGGCGCTTCCGGGCCATCGCCGACGATCGCGATCGGGATCTGCAGCCCTTGCGCGGCCTCAAGCAGAAAGCGCACGCCCTTGTAGTAGCGCAGTACCCCGACGAACAGCAGGAAGCGCTGACCCAGGCGCGTGCGCCAGGCCTGCATTCGCTGCGCCGATGCCGCATGTTGCGGCGCCGCATCCAGGCCAATGGGAATGACGCTGACCTTGCCGCGGCATTCCGCCAGGACCGTGCTGCTGGCCAGGTAGTTCGGCGAGGTGGCGACGATGCGGTCGACGCTGCGCAGGAAGCGCCGCTGCAGCGGCCGGTACAGGCGCAGCAGCTGCCGCTGCCGTACGATGTCCGAGTGATAGGTGAGCACCGCGGGCGTGCCTGCCGATGCGGCGAAATGCAGGGCATCCATGAACGGCCACGGGAAGTGGTAATGGATCAGGTCGGCGCGGCGCGCCAGTTGCGCGTAGCGCCGCACCAGGCCGAGCGAGACCGGCATGGAGGCGAACTCGGCGAGGCGCTGCAGCCGATGCAGCGTATAGCCGTCATGGATCCGGGTGCCGGCCTGCGTGGCATCGCTGCACAGTGCCAGCACCTCGCTGTCCACGCCGCGCGCTTGCGCCTGCTGCGCCAGCGTATGCACCACCCGCTCGATCCCGCCGATGGAGTCGGGCAGGGCGGTCTTGTAGACATGCAGGACGCGCATCAGCCCGGGAATCCGTGGTTCATGCGCGCATCGCGTCGCGGTAGGCGTCGGCAGTGCGCTCGGCGCAGGTGCGCCAATCGAACTGCGCAGCACGACGGCGCCCGGCCGCGCTCAGCGTCGCGCGCCATGCCGCATCGTCCAGCCCGCGCGCGAGCAAGCCGACCAGACCGTCCACATCGCCGGGATCGAACAACGCGGCCGCGTCGCCGGCGACCTCGGGCAGCGCCGCGGCATTGGAACACAGCACCGGCGTGCCGCTGCCCATCGCCTCCAGCACCGGCAGGCCGAACCCCTCGTAGAGCGACGGGAACACGAACAACCGTGCGCCGGCGACCAGCGCCGGCAGCCTGGCCTCCTCCACGTAGCCCAGGTAGCGCAGCCAGCCGTCGCGTTGCGCCTGCGCCATATGCCGGTGCAGCGCCTCGCTGTGCCAGCCCGGATGGCCGGCCACCACCAGCGGCCAGCGCGTGCGCAGTGCCGCCGGCAGCGCCGCATAGGCCTGCAGCAGCATCTGCAGATTCTTGCGCGGCTCGATCGTCCCCAGGAACAACGTATAGCCATCGGCCTGCAGGCCAAGCGCCTGCAGCGGCGGCTGCAACTCCTCCGCGCGGTGCGGGCGGAAGGCCGCATTGCCGGCCAGTGGGATGGCGCGGATGCGCGCCAGGGGCCAGTCGAATTGCGTGGCGATCTCGCGCCGCGAGAATTCTGAAACAGTCAGGATCAGCTGCGCGCGTCGCAGGGAAAGCGCGAGTTCCTTGCGCATGTAGCGCACCCGGTCGGCACGATGGCACTCGGCCCAGCGATAGATCGAGACGTCGTGGAAGGTGGCGACGCAGGGTCCGTCGAACGCCGGCAGGTAGTAGTTGCAGCCATGGAACAGGGCTGGCGCCTGTCCGCGCAGCGCGCGCGCCTTGGCTGCGTTGTTTATCCGCCGGTAGATGTCGACGGCCGGCTGGATGCCCGACAGTCGGTCGCGCAGCCACGGTGCCAGCGTGGGTGCCGGTCCCGGTGCCGGCAGGTCGTTGCGCAGGCGCCGGCCGTGCAGGAAGCGCAGCGAATCGATCTGCGGCAAGGCCGCCAACTGTGTGGCCAGTTCCTGCGTGTAGCGGCCGACGCCGGTCAGCGGATACCGGATCGACTCCGTCGCCAGGATCACATGCATCGGCGTTACAACGATGGCGTGCGAGGTGCAGCAGGCAACGCGGCACGGCGCCGGTCCTGTGCGAGTGCGGCGGCCGGGCAGGGCACGCCCGTCGACGAGGCCCCGCGCGGGGCGAGCGTCGGCATGTGGCTGCATGGGATGGAGGGCCGGCGCATCCTGGCTCCTGCTGGTCAGTCGCAGAGTCTAGAACGTGCGCAGCCCGGACGGTGAGACACCTTGGTTGGCGGCGGGACGTGGCGGCGTGCGCCAGTGTCTTGCACTGCCTGCGAGGCAGCGTCCGGACACCTGTCGACACGCGGGCGGTTACCGCTCCGATTGGCGAGGCTGCGCGCCGCGCCAAGGCCATGCCGGCAATGCGCGGGCACCGGTTGCCGCGTCGTGGCCGCTATCGATTGGTGCCGCGGATTGCGGCCTCGACTCCGCGTTTCCCAGGTTTCATCGCGACGGGCTGGCGCTGTGTGGCTCGGCCGCTATGCTCGCCGGCACCTCATCCAATCCCGGCCGCCATGCTCGCCAGCCTGTTCTTCCTCGTTCGCCTGTTGTGCGCCTGGGCAGTGGCGGTGGTCGTCGCCGCCTTCGTCTGGGCCGGGTTGTTCTACGGCATGAATTCCGGGCCGGGCTGGCTGTTCGGCCTGCTGGCGATGCTGTTGATGCTGTCGGCGCTGATCGCCGGCATCACCCATCTGCGCAAGGTCTGGCTGATCGCCGGGCGCCTGGACTGGGGCACCCTGGCCAGCCGCCAGCGGCGCCAGATCGAGATTCCGCTGGACACCCGCGAGGCGTTCGCGCTGCTGGATGCGGCGGTGCGCGAGCTGCCGCGGGTGGAGGAGGTCGAAAGCACGCTGGACAGCCTGCAGGTACGCGCCAAGGTACGCCGCATCGATCCGTACAACGGCCGCCCGCCGTCGCGCTGGAACCTGGCCGCGCGCTTTGCGGTCAAGCGCAACCAGATACTGGCGACGGTGACCCCGGGCACCGGCACCAGCAGCCTGACCCTGCTGCTGGAGCCGGACGCCAGCGCCTGGATCGACCTGTTCGCGGTCGACGAAGGCAGCAACTACGAGAACGCCGAGGCGCTGGGCCGGGCGCTGGCGCGGCGCGTGGCCGAGCTGCGCCGCGACGAGCAGGCCGCCGCCGCGCGGGCCGCCACCGCGCAGGAGCTGACCGTGGCGCGGCTGAACCTGCTGCACGCGCAGGTCGAGCCGCATTTCCTCTACAACACCCTGGCCAGCGCGCAGGTGCTGGCGCGCACCGATCCGCCGCGCGCCGACCTGATGCTGGGCTACCTGATCCAGTACCTGCGGCGCTCGCTGCCCAGCGCCGAGGACGCGATGAGCTCGCTCGGCGCCGAGCTCGAGCGGACCCAGGCCTACCTGGAGATCCTGCGCATCCGCATGGGCGCGCGCCTGCAATTGGAGCTGCAGGTGCCGGAAGCGATGAAGACGCTGCCGCTGCCGTCGATGATGCTGCAGACGCTGGTGGAGAATGCGATCAAGCACGGCCTGGAGCCCAAGCCGGGCGGCGGCACCATCTGGATCCTGGCGCGCGCGGCCGACGACCACGTCACCCTGACCGTGGCCGACGACGGCCTGGGCTTCAACACCCAGTCCAGCGGCACCGGCATCGGCCTGAAGAACCTGCGCGAACGGCTGCGCCTGACCTATGCCGGCGCGGCGAGCTTCGCCATCGTCTCCAATTTTCCCAGCGGCGTGGCCGCCACCATCACTCTGCCGTGGCCGATGGCGGCGACACCGTCACCGCCACCGTTGCCGGCGCCGGCCACCATGGGAGTGCCGCATGATTGACGCGATCGTCGCCGAGGACGAAGCCCTGCTGCGCGACGCGCTGGTCGCGCTGCTGGGCGAGGTGTGGCCGCAGCTGCGCATCGTCGCCGAGTGCGAGGACGGCGCCAGCGCGCTGGAGCGGCTGGCCGAGCTGCGCCCGCAGGTGGCGTTCCTGGACATCCGCATGCCCGGGCTGAGCGGCATCGAGGTGGCGCGCGCGCTGGGCGAACTGAGCCCGCACACGCAGGTGGTGTTCGTCACCGCCTACGACCAGTACGCCATCGATGCGTTCGAACACGGGGCAGTGGACTACCTGCTCAAGCCGATCGTGCGCGAGCGCCTGCAGGCCACGGTGCAGCGGTTGCAGGCCCGCGCGGCGCAAGGGCCGGATCCGGCGGTGCTCGACGCGCTGCTGCAGCGCCTGCAGCAGCGCCCCGCCGCGCCGTCGGCGCCGCCGCCACTGGCCTGGGTCACCGCCAGCAGCGGACGCGAGACGCGGCTGATCCTGCTCGACGACGTGCTGTATTTCCAGGCCGACAGCAAGTACACCACGGTGCTCACCCGCGATGGCGAGGCGGTGCTGCGCACCTCCTTGCGCGAGTTGCTGGACGTGCTCGATCCGGCCGCATTCCGGCAGATCCACCGCTCCACCATCGTCAACCTCAAGGCGGTGGCCTCGGTGGTGCGCGACGACACCGGCAAGGGCCGGCTGAAGCTGCGCCACCGCGACGAAGTGCTGACCGTCAGCCAGCCGTACATGAGCCTGTTCCGCGGCATGTAGCCGCGGCATCGCCTTCCGCTTCGCACTGGAACAAGGAACCTCCGCCATGCGTCTGCTCTCCTTGCTGTGGTCGTGCCTGCTTGGCCTGCTCGGCTGCCATGGGCATGCCGATCTCGATCTGTCCGTCGGCGCCCGTCGCGAGACCGTGGTGCAGGCCAGCGAAGATGGCGTGCCGCTGCTGTTCAGTCGCACCACCTATCGCGGTAGCCTGACCACGTTCCGCTGCATCGACAGCCGCAGCGGGCGCTGCCACTACCAGGTCTATACCGCCTGCACGGCACCGCAGCCGGCGCGCGGCGGCGACGACGCTGCCTGTCACCCGCGCGTGCTGCAGGCGTTCGACCTCCCGGTCGGCCAGCGTCGCGAGATCGCCGGGCTGCCGCGCGATTTCCGGCAGTGCGTGGTGTCGGATGCCGCGGCCTCGGCGTGCGGGCGCGAGTGAGAGGCGATAGGCAAGGGCAGGTTGATACGACAGCCCGCTGCGTCCAGCGACGTCGCGACGACCGCGATTGTTGTTGGAGGGACTTCAGTCCCGACGTGGCTGCAACGGACTAGCGGATTGGCGCCCCGCGTCGCGGCTGAAGCCGCTCCTACAGGGCGCCTCGCTGCGATCCGACACTGGACATCGTAGGAGCGGCTTCAGCCGCGACCCTTGATCCGATGTCAGCCGATGTGCCGCATCGCGTTGCCGAATCAGTCATTGCATCATTGATGCAGTGATCCGATCGTTGCTGTTGTGGGAGGGACTTCAGTCCCGACGCATCGGCAACGGAACTGCGGGATGACGTCTCGCGTCGCGACTGAAGTCGCTCCCACAGGAGGCTGTCCCGCAATCCGGCGCCACATGGTACGAACGGTGTCGCGTCGTGCGGAACGACGCGCGTCCACTCAGTAATCCACGCCCACCGAGAACAGCAACGTGCGCGGATCGCCCAGGGCCACCGCGCGCTGCAGGCCGCCGGTGAAGTAGTCGCGGTCGAAGGCGTTCTTCAGGTTCAGCGCATAGCGCCAATGGCCCTGGCGGTAGCCCAGGCCGGCATCGAACACCAGGTAGCCGGGGATGCGGTGGCCGTAGGCGGTCTTCTCGCCTTCGGCGCGGGCGCCGCCGCTGACGCTCCAGCCGTCGGCCGCGCCGTGGGCGGCGTACTGCAGCCACAGCGAACCGCTGTGCCGCGGCACGTTGTTCAGGCGGCTGCCGACGCTGCTGACGCGTTGGCCGCCGTCGTCGGTGACCACCGCATCGGTGTAGGCGTAGCCGCCGAACAGGCTCAGCCCGTTGCCCAGGTCGGCGGCGGCATTGAGTTCCAGGCCGCGGCTGCGTTGCTCGCCCACGGCGATGCTGTAGCCGTCGTTGAGCGGGTCGGTCTGCAGCACGTTGCGCCGGCGCAGGTCGTACAGCGCCATGCTCAGGCTGGTGCCGCTGCCCACTTCCATCTTGACGCCCAGTTCCACCTGGCGCCCGCGCTCGGGATCGAACTGCGCGCCTTGCGCATCGGTGCCGACGTTGGGATAGAACGAGGTGGCGACGCTGACATACGGGCGCAGGCCGCCACCGGCGTCGAACATCAGCGCGGCCGAGCCCGTGGTCGCGCTGTTGTCGTTGCGCGTGTCGCTGCCGGCCAGGTGGTCCTCGCTGCGGTTGCGGCTGCGGTCGTGGCGCAGGCCGAGCAACAACTGCCAGTCGGGCGCGAACTGGATGCGGTCGCGCAGGTACAGGCCGCCCGAGGTCACCACGCTGAGGTTGTCGCGGGTGGGTCGGGCCGGGCAGACCACGGCGCTGCCGTAGACCGGCGCGTACACGTCGAGATTGCCGACGCGGCAGGTCGACTGCACGTTCCATTCCCAGGTCTTGAACGCGTCCAGGCCGGCGGTGACGGTGTGCTGCCAGGTGCCGGTGGCGAAGCCGCCCTGCAGGTAGGTGTCCTGCACCCAGGTGCGCCCGTCGAACTGTTGCTGGGTGGCGGTACGGCGCAGGGTGCGCAGGTTGGCGGCCAGGCCGTTGTTGGCGATCAGGAAACCGTCCAGGCCGAAGCTCTGCCAGCGTGCGGCGTGGTGCAGGCTCCAGCCGTTGTCGAAGCGGTGATCGAGCACGTAGCCGATCCGGCTCTGGTGGCTGTGGTACGGCCGCTGCCCGGGTTCGCCGGTGAACAGCGCACGGTCGATGCGGCCATTGCGGTTGGGTTCGGCGCTGCCTTCCCAGGGCAGGCCCTGCTGGCGGATGTAGTCGCGCTCCTGGTAGCTGGTCAGCAGCACGAAATCGGTGCGCGGGCCCAGGTCCAGCGACAGCGCCGGGGCGATCCAGCGGCTGCGGAAGTACACGTGGTCGGTCGGGTCGTCGCTGTTCATCGCCAGCGCGTTGAGGCGCAAGGCCACCTTGCCATCGGCCGACAGCGGCTGGTTGAGATCCACGCTACCCTGGCGCAGGCCGTCGCTGCCCACGCCCAGGTCGACCCGCCGCATCGGTTCGGCGCCGGGGCGCTTGCTGATCAGGTTGACCAGGCCGCCCGGCAGCACCTGCCCGTACAGCAGCGAGGCCGGTCCCTTCAGCACCTCCACCTGCTGCACGCCGAACAATTGCTCGGCCACGCGGTTGCTGTCGGCGGTGCGCAGGCCGTCTACGAACAGCGCGTCGGAGGCGGTCTGGCCGCGGATGATCAGGTCGTCCCAGCCGCGTCGGCCGTAGGTGTTGGCGACCACGCCGGAGACGTTGTGCAGCGCGTCGGACAGGCTCAGCGCCTGCTGGCTGTCCAGCAGCGCGCGCGGTACCACGGTGATCGAGAACGGCGTCTGCGCCAGCGGCGCATCGGACTTGTCGGCCTGCACCGGTCCGGTGGCACGGAAGCCGCTCTGGGCGTCGGCGCGCACCTGCACGGTGGGCAGGGCGGTCGCCTGTGCGGCATCGCCGTCGGCGTCAGTGGCGGTGTCGGCGGTGGCGGCGTGCGCAGGCAGACATAGCGCCATGCCCAGCAGGCAGGCGCACGAGAGGGGATGCAGTGTCATCGAGACCGTGGGGCGAAAGTTCTAATCGAGAATGATTATATTTCGCGAGGGCGGCCTTGGGAATGCCCGTGGCAGCGGCACGGCGGCGTGCCCGGTGCCCGGTGTGCGGTGCGCCTGCGCACTCGGTGTGCCGCACCCGCGCTGTGCCGGCATCGCAGCGTCGGCGCACAGCGCGTGCCACGTGGTCTCCACAAACGCAAAGCGACCGCCGGTGCGGTCGCTTTGCGGCGTTGTGCCGCCGTTCGGACGGTGGCGTCGCTCGGGCGGGCGGCGCGCTTAGCCGGCGACGCGGAACACGCCGGGCTGGCCGCCGGGCGGCGTGCCTTCGAACTGGATCAGCGAGGCGACCAGTTCGGCATGCAGGCGGATACGGCCCATCTCGCGCATGATCCGGATGTCCTCGTGGCGCAGTTCGCGGTTGCTCACCACTTCGCGCTTGTAGGCGAGGATCTCCGGGTACTTGCGCGCCATGTTCAATGCATCGGCCACGCATTCCACGGTATCGGCATCGGCGGAGAGCGGCTCGCGGCTGTTGAACGCGGTGAGCCAGCGCTCGAAACCGGCGGTGCGGTCGAACATGTTGGCGATGAACCAGATCACGAACAGGATCGCCACCCACGAGGTGACCACGATGACGATGCGCGAGAAGGTCAGGTGGTAGTCGTGCTGCCACAGCTGCGCGGTGATCACGCCGAGCAGGATCAGCGAGATCGCCTGCCAGCCGATGATCGAGGCCACCAGCCACTGCTGCTTGGCCTTGGCCAGCAAGGCCACCTCTTCGCGGATCTGCGCCTCGCTCTTGTGCTGCCAGTGCGCGACCTGTTCGGGAAACGAGCGCTGGTGCAGCGCGTTGTCCTCGAGCAACAATCCCAAGCCTTTGAACAAAGCGAGCATGACGGGCTCCTTGCAGATGCGGTGACGGACGTGGAACGTCGACGGTCGATCTTGAGGCAGCTTCTTTCTAGCACAGCCGCCGCAAAGTGCATGCTGCGGCCGCACATGCGGCACGCGGCCGACGCGCCATACGCCATCGCACGGCGCTCGCGCCGTCTTCGCTAGCATCGGCACATGGCTTCGCTACTACGTACGCTCTCCGCTCCGGCCACCACCCAGATCCGCCGCTGGGTGCTGGGCGCGTTCCCGCGCGAGCGCGACGCCATCGATTACGACCAGCCGCTCGGCGACATCGGCCTGTTCGGTCCGGACAGCGTCACCTGGCGCATCCATGCCGAGTTTCCGGGAATGCTGGCCGGCGGGCTGTGTGCGCTGCTGCTGCAGACCCTGCACCCGCTGGCGCTGGCCGGGGTCTACGACCATTCCAACTTCCGCGAGGACCTGGTCGGGCGCCTGCGCCGCACCACCCAGTTCGTCGCCGCCACCAGCTACGCGCCCACGGATGCGGCGCAGCGCCAGATCGCCCGGGTCCGCGCGATCCACGCGCGGGTGCGCGGGCACACGCCCGAC
Source organism: Xanthomonas sp. F1 (assembly GCF_014199855.1). Lineage (NCBI taxonomy): Bacteria > Pseudomonadati > Pseudomonadota > Gammaproteobacteria > Lysobacterales > Lysobacteraceae > Xanthomonas > Xanthomonas sp. F1. The sequence goes on from NZ_JACHOK010000009.1 coordinate 144,051, forward strand.
GGGCGCGCCTATGCCGCCGACGATCCGGCGCTGCTGACCTGGGTGCACGTGACCGAGGCCTATGGCTTCCTGCAGGGCTACCGCCGCTACTGCCGTGAAGTACCGGCGGCGATCGCGGACCGTTACTACGACGAAGGCCGGCGCGTGGCCGAGGCGCTGGGCGCACGCCAGGTCCCGGCCAGCGAGGCGGCCGTGTTGGACTATTTCGAACGGCAGCGGCCGCAGTTGCTGGTGGATGCGCGCTCGCGCGAAGTGCTGGCGGTGCTGGCTGGCCTGCGCCTGCCGGTGCCGGCGCCGGGCCTGTCGCGGGAACTGTTCCTGGGGGCCGGCGCGGCCTTGCTGCCACCGTGGGCCAGCGCCATGCTGCGGCAGGCGCGATTGCAGCGCACCGGCCCAGCGGTGCCGGCCTGGTTGCTGCAGCGGGTGGCGCCGCTGTTCCGGGTGGCGCTGCACGACGGCATCGCTGCGCGTGCCTGCAGGCGCGTCGGCCTGACCACGCAGCAACTGGCGCACTGGCCCGCGGCGGACTGAACCGTTTATCTGCGCCGCTGAACGCAGTATTGCGTCACGTACGGTCAAGATCGTCGGTGCCAGGCCGCTGTAACCAGCACCTACGCCCCATTCCCCACTCTCGATGCCGCAGAACCCGCTCGCCGACAGGAAGCGCGACCGTCGCTTTCGGCACAGCCTGCGGCGCGTCACGCGCGCGCCGTTGCGGGCGATCGCCACCTGGGGCCTGGTGCTGGCGGTGCTGCTGGCGGCCGGCCTAGTGCTGGTCCTGGCGCAGGACCGCCACAACCGCCTGGCCGCGGCGCAGCGGCAGAGCCTGGCGCTGGCCACCGGCGCCGACCGCCTGCTGCAGTTGCAACTGGACAATCTCGGCCAGGCCCTGCATGGCGAAGGCCTGGGCGCGCAGGCGCTGCTGGCGGAGACGCCGGTGCGTGCGCCCGAGCTGATCGCCGCCTCGTTGCACGGCCTGCTGGCGCGACACCCGGAACTGCGCGACGTGGCTTTGCTGAATGCGCAGGGGCAACGCCGCTTCGGTGGCGCCGGCGATGCGCCACTGCGCGCCTGGATGCAGCATGCGCGCTGCGGCGGTCGGGTCTGCGTGAGCCCGCCGTTGCGCCTGGCCGACGGCGAGGCGGTGGTGCGTGTGGCCGTGCCCTGGGGGACCGATGGCTGGGTCGAGGCGCAATGGCGGGTGGCCGCCCTGCAGCGCATCGTGCAGGGAACCGACAGCGGACGCGACGGCATCGTCGCGCTGACCGACGCGCAGGGCGTGCTGCTGGCCGCCAGCCGCACGCTTGCGGCCGGCCAGCCGCGCCTGCCGATCGCGCTGGCGCGGCCGATGCCGCATGGCGGCGCGCTCGGCGTGCGCCGCGATGTCTTCGACGGCACGCCGCGGATCCTGGCGCTGAGCGGCGGCGGTGCGTACCCGTTGCTGGCGGTGGCCGGCGTGGGGCTGCGCGAGACGCTGTCCGGCTGGTGGTGGTTCGCCGCGGCGGCGGCGCTGGGGTACGTGCTGTACCTGCTCGGCCTGGCCTATCTGCTGGTCAGCCTGCGCCGTGCCGAGCGCCGCCAGCGCCACCTGCTGCAGCGCCTGCGCCGCGGCGACGAGGATCTGCGCCTGGCCCACGGCATGGGCGGCATCGGCACCTGGCGCATCGACATCGCCGAGCGCATATTGCGCCTGTCCGAGCCGACCGGCGCGATGTTCGGCCTGCAGCGCATGCAGTTGCCCATCGAGGCGTTCCTGGAGCGGATCCACGACGAGGATCGCGCGCGGGTGACGCAGCTATACGAGGACGCCGCGCAGGGGCGCGCGGACTACAACACCGTCTACCGCATGCACCTGCCCGATGGGCGCCTGCGCTGGCTGGCCGCGCGCGGCGCGCTGGTGCGTACCCGCAATGGCATGTGCATGACCGGCGCGGTGCAGGATGTCAGCGACCGGGTGGCGGCGCAGGCGCGGCTGCTCGATGCCGAGCGTCAGTTCCGGCTGGTGTTCGACCGCAATCCACTGCCGTACTGGGTATTCGCCGTGGACAGTCTGCGCTTCCTGGAAGTGAACCAGGCCGCGGTGCGCCAGTACGGCTACAGCCGCGAGGAATTCCTGGCGATGGAGTTGCGCGATCTGCGCCCGCCGGAGGATGCCGAACGCTTGCTGCAGGATGTGCGCAAACCGCGTGAGGGCTTCGACGTGCCGAGCGTATGGACCCACCGGCGCAAGGACGGCAGCCTGCTGTCGGTGTGCATCCACAGCGCCGACCTGGAATTCGGCGGCGTGCCGGCGCGGTTGATCCTGGCCGAGGACGTCACCGAGCGCCTGGCCCACGAGCGCGAACTGGCGTTCTTTGCCCAGCACGAGTTCAGCACCGGCCTGCTCAAGCCGCGTGCCCTGGCCGAGACCCTGCAGGCGCAGCGCCGCGACGGTTATGCGATCGCCTATGTGCAGGTGCGCGGACTGTCGCTGATCGGCGACACCCTGGGCCGTGCCGCCGGCGACGCGGTGCGCTGCGCGGTGGCCGAGCGCATCCGCGTGCTGGGCGAGCGTTTCGGCCTGAGCGCGCACCAGCCTGTGCAGGACTTCGTGCTGGCGATCCTGGATCCGCAGGCACTGCCGCAAGCGCTGCAGGCCTTGCAGGAGGCGTTGTACGCGCCGGTGCAGGGCGGCGAATTCACCCAGCAACTGCAGGCGCACATCGGCGTGGCGTTGTGTCCGGACGATGCCGCCAGCGCCGACGAGGTCATCGGCAGCGCCGCGCAGGCCGCGCACGCGGCACAGGCCGAGGGCCGCAGCCTGGTGCGCTTCGACCGCGCCATGGCGGCACGCACCGGCGAACGCCTGCGCCTGGCTGGACGCATCCAGCAGGCGATCGAGCGCCAGGAATTCGAGCTGCACTTCCAGCCGATCATGGATGCCGTCAGCGGCGCGCCACGCGAACTGGAGGCGCTGATCCGCTGGCCGCAGGCCGACGGCAGCTTCATTGCGCCGGATGCGTTCATCCAGTTGTGCGAGGACACCGGGCTGATCCTGCCGCTGGGGCGCTGGGTGATGCGCGCCGCGGCGCGGGCGCGCCGCGCCCTGGTCGAGCATGGATGGCCGGACCTGCCGGTGGCGGTGAACGTGTCGGCGCTGCAGTTCTTCGATGGCGACCTGGTCGCCGACCTGGCGCAGGCCTGCGCCGAGGCCGGGTTGGCCGCCAATGGCCTGCAGTTGGAGCTGACCGAGAGCAGCCTGATGCGGCAGCCGCAGCAGGCCGGCGACGTGCTGCGGCAACTGCGCGCGCTGGGCGTGCGCGTGGCTCTGGACGATGTCGGCACCGGTTTCTCCAGCATGGCGTATCTGCGCGACCTGCCGCTGGACACGCTGAAGATCGACCGCAGCTTCGTCGCCGAGGTGGACCGCGATCCGCGCAACGCCTCGATCTGCCAGGCGCTGCTGACCCTGGGCCATTGCCTGGGGCTGGACGTGGTCGCCGAGGGCGTGGAAACCGAGAGCCAGTTGCGCTGGCTGCGTGCGCATGGCTGCGGCGGCGTGCAGGGCTATCTGCTCGGGCGCCCGGCCCCGTTGGCGGAGGTGCTGCAGCGACTCGGCACGGTCACAGCATGAGGTCCACGTCGTGGCCGCTGCCCGGCGTCGGGAGTGCCTCGCCGTCCCAATAGCGGCGCAGCGGTTCGCGCACCAGATCCAGCGCGGTGGAGGCACCGCGCGCACCCGGGTAGCGCTGCAGGTTGCGCGACTGCAGCGCGAGCATGCGTCGGTCCTGCTCGCCAACCCGGCGCAGCAGTGGCCACACCAGCAAGCGCACCGCCCACGCCGGCGCCCAGCGCCCCTCCACGTGCAGGCTGGCGAAGACGTCGGTGCTGCGTGCGCCGAGCGGGGTGAAGTGCAGGCTGATCCGCACGCGGCCGCCGCGCGCGTAGCGGTACTCGATCTGCGCGCTGCCGGGGGCGGCGAAATGCGCGCGTTCCAGGATGCGCGGCGATTCGAACAGCCGGTACAGCCAGCCGCTCTGTGCCGCGGCGCCGCGGTAGTCGACGTGGAAGCCTTCGTCGGTGTGCCGCAACTCGGCGCGCATGGCGGTGCGCGCGCCGCCGCGCCGCACCAGCCCCGGATGCAGCAGATGGGTGTGCAGCGGGTCCAGGAAGTTCTCCAGCGCATCGACCACGTGCGCGTCCCAGCGCGTGCGCCACAGGAAGCGCCGCGCCGACGGCTGCAGCGCCTGCACCAGTTGCGATGGCGCGTCCGCGCCTTCCGGATCGGGACGCAGCCAGATCAGCCCGTCGTGCTCGCGCGCGGCGAAGGCGCGCACCCGCACCGCCGGCGGCGCCTGCCCGGGCGGCAGGCCGGGAATCTCGCGCAGGGCGCCGTCGCGGTCGAAGCGCCAGCCGTGGTAGGGGCAGGACAGGCCGTCGCCGGTGGCGCAGCCGGCCGACAGCGGGGCGTGCCGGTGCGGGCAGCGGTCCTCCAGCGCCAGCAGGCGGCCGTCGGCGCAACGCGCGATCGCCGCATGCCGGTCCATCACCGAGACCCCCAGCGGTCGCTGGCGCAACGCCGCGGCGGGAGCGACGGCGAACCACTGCCGGTACAGCGACGGATGCCAGGCGCTCATGCCGCCCGCGGCGTCCGCCGCGTCCGTGGCTCGCTGCGGGCGATCATGCGATGGCGGTGCCGGCGACCCGGTTGCGGCCGGCGCGCTTGGCCGCGTACAGCGCCTGGTCGGCGGCCAACACCAGGCTCTGCCAGGACGCCTGCGCCCTTGGCGACAGGCAGTAGCCGATACTCACCGTGCACTCCAGCGCTGTCTCCGGCACCGCCTCGATTTGCTGCTGTTCGATGCGTCGCCGCAGGCGCTCGGCGAGATCGCGCACCCCCGCCTCCTCGCCATGCGGGACCAGCACCATGAATTCCTCGCCGCCGATGCGTGCCAGCAGGTCGGGCGTGCGGATGTGCTGCGCCAGCGTCTGCGCAATGGCGATCAGGACCTGGTCGCCGACGGCATGGCCGAAGCGGTCGTTGATCGACTTGAAATGGTCCACGTCGATCATCAGTACCGCGATCGCCCCCTGCTTGCGCGCAGCATCCTGGGTCGCCGCCTCGCCGCACTCCCACATCACCCGGCGATTGGTCACCCCGGTGAGCGGATCCTGCGAGGCGTGCCGCATCAGCTCCGCGTTCATTTCGCGGCTCAGCATCCACAGGAAGCCGGGGGTGATGCTGGCGGTCAGCACGATGCGCGAGAGCAGGCCGAAGTTGGTGGTCGGGTCGTAGCTGGTATCGGCATCGGGGTGGAGCGCCCACCAGGCGATCCGCAGTCCCACCATGCCAGCCCACAGGAAATGGCAGACGGCGGTGAAGCGCGCCGCCGAGCGCACCACGCTGTCGGCATAGCGCCACAGCGCGACTGCGGTCGCGGCGGTCAGCAGGCCGCGCACCATGCCGCCGAAGATCACCATGATCCGGTGATCGTGGTTGGCGTAGGACAGGCTGTAGAGCTCCAGTGCGCAGAGCAGCGCGACCGGCACCAGCAGCGTCCATTGCAGCAGCGGACGCCGCAGATAAGCGTTCACCGCCACCAGTGTCAGCATGGTGGCCACGTCCAAGGTGACGTTGCCGATGTGGTTGACCCAGAAGTTGGTGACGTTCCAGGCCGGCGCCTGCAGGATGCCGAAGCCCAGGGCGAACACGCCGTAGCTCAGCGCCAGCAGCAGCAGGCTGCGCGCGTGCCGTTCCTTGCGGCCGGTGACGTACAGGGCCAGGAACATCGCCGAGGACACTGCCGCGAGCAATGCGTTGACCATCAGCAGGGTGCCGGCATGGGCCAGATGCGCAATCCATTCCACAGATGTTCCGGGCCGCAGCGGCGATGAGGTGTTGCAGATGCAGCAAAGTATATGCCAGTGCCAGCGCCTGACATCCGGCGCGGCATGCGCGATCGAGGCTGAAAACGATTACGGTCTGCCTTCAGACGTGGTGCTGCGTTGCCTTACAGCCGGTACTTGCGCATCAGCGGTACACCGATGCGCCGAGTCAGCGCGCCGAGCGCGGCGATCGGCTGGCGTCGCCGCAACGGCAGGTGGCGTGCATCGACCGCGCTGTATTCGATGACCGGCATGCCGCCGCGCTGGCGCTTGAAGCTGGCAGCGCCGGCGCTCTGGTTGAGGCGCTGGCCGTACCGTCGCGCATGGTCGATGCCGCAGGCGGTGAGGGTGCGGTACAGCGCCAGCCGCTGCGGCAGGCGCAGGTCGTAGCCGACAATGGGAGCGGTGACGGTGCCGCCGATGCCGAACAGGCCGGTGATGCACACCAACTGCCCGGTATCGTCGCGGAAGCCGTCGAAGCGCAGCAGCCCGGCGCGATGCCAGGCGCGCAGGAAGCCGGCGTGGTAGGCCGGATTGCAGTGCGAATATTTTTCCAGATACAGCTGCGCATACAGCGCGGCGATACGCGGATAGTCGGCCTCGCCGATGGCGTCGTTGCCGCAGCGCTGCAGATCGCGGCGGTCGACCAGCTTGAGGTCGCGGACCAGATCGCGATGGCGCAGCAGCTGCGGCCAGTCCTCGTACAGGTACACCTGGCGACTGGCGATCAGGGTGAAGCCTTCGGCCTGCAGCGCGTGCAGCCACTGCGGCGTGTCCACCGCGTTGAGCGAGCGGAACCACAGCGCGTGGTCGGGCCAGCGCGCACGCGCGGCGTCCAACAGCGTGCGCAGGCCGCCGGGCGGCAACGGTGGATACAGGTTGGTGGACAGCAGCCAGTTGTTGAGGGTGACCGCACGGTCGATCCGCGCCCAGTCCAGCCACGCGCCGATGCCGCCGCACAATCCGCGCACCGGTGCGGCCAGTGTGCCCGGCAACAGCCGCGCGGCTTCCTCGGCGGCGTAGTCGGCATAGGTGGTGCGCGGCGAGCACACCCAGGCGTTGCCCGGGTGCTGTTCGCCGACGGTCACCGGCAGCGTCAGTGCGCCAGCCTGCAGCACTTCGATGCGCGCCCGCGCGTTGTCGGCCAGTTGCTGCGCGTCGCCGCCGGCATGCAGCGCGGCGAAGCGCTGCAGCTGCGCGACGTAATCGGCGGCCGCGGCCTCGGCGCTGTCGGCGTTCATGGCGGCGGCAGCGCCTCGCCGTCCCATTCGGTATCGCGGGTGGCGGCCTCGCGCACGCTGCAGCGTTGCGCCAGCGCCAGCCGCGCATGGCTGCCCAGGTCGCACAGCGTGCCGGCCAGCGGCCATCGGTCGCCGCGCGGCGCCAGCACGTCCTCGGCGCGCACGTAGTCCCGGCGCCACTGCCGCAGCCGGCCATGGCCCAACGCCGCAGGCAAGGCCACGCCCAGCATGAGCATGCCCAGCATCGCCGCGCGGTCGTCGGCCGGGCGCAGTGGCGCCTGCGCATCGCCCGCGTCGCCGCACAGCAAGGCCACCAGCGGGTCGGTCGCGGCGAACAGGTGCAGGCCGCTGGTCGCGCGCGGATTGCACTCGATCACGCTGCAGCGCCCTTGCGCGGAGACCATCCAGTCGAAGGAGATCTGCCCACTGAAGCGCAGCGCCTGCACCAACTGCGCGGTGAAGCGCTCGATCTGCGGATCGGGCGCGACATCGAAGTAGTAGCTGGAACTACGCCGCAGGCGATAGCGCGGGCGATACACCGCATGCGCCAACAACACGCCGTCGCGCGCCAGCGCATACGAGCAGCGCTCTTCGCCATCGCAGTAGCGCTGCGCGACCCAGGCGCCCTGGTCGGGCAGCGGCGTGTCCGCGGCCGGCAGGCCGTGCGGGTACAGCCGGACATGCACGCCGAAGCGCGAGAACTCGGGCTTCAGCACCAGGGGCGCAGTGCCCGCCCATTCGCGTGCCTGTTCCAGGTTGCGCACGCGCACGCTGTCGGGCACGTCGACGTCACTGTCCAGGCCGCGCGCCAGTTCCATGAAGGCGTACTTGCTGTGCAGCATGCGCAGCGTATCGAAGTCCTGCAGCGGCAGATGCAGTTGCGCCGGCAGCGCGCTGCGGTAGCGGGCCAGGTAGAACACTTCCTCGCAGGTCGGCACCAGCACGTCGATGCGCTGGCGTGCGAGCACGCCGTTGAGATCGGCCAGCCAGGCGCGCGGCGCATCGCGCGCGGGCGCGACGCGGTGATGCGCGGCGACCGCGCGCGACCAGCCGGAGATGCGGCTGGCGACGCTGTCGGCCAGGTGCACCCGCCAACCCTGCGCGGCGAAACGGCGCGCCAGGTCCAGGGCGACCGGCGCACGCGCGCCGGTGATCAGCACGCCGGGGACATCAGCCATGCGCGTGCTCCGCCGGCGCCGGCCGCCATTGCCGACAATGCGAGGGCACCAGCCGCAACGCTGGCTCGGCCTGGCGCAGCGCATGCAGCCGCGCCAACGTGTCGCGATACACGCGATGCTCGCCGAGCAGGTGGGTGACCAGCACCGGCGGCGGCGTGCCATCGGCGAGCGCGGCGCTGGACCAGGCCGCGTCGGCGATCAGGAACACCGGGCCGTGCGCGTCCTCGAACCACAGGCCGTAGTGGCCGGGCGCATGCCCGGGCAGCGGCACCAGCAGCACGCTGCCGTCGCCGAACAGATCGCGCGGTGTGCCGAAGTCGCGCAGCGCGGTGGGCGACGCCGCCGCGGATAGCGCCTCGATCCAGTGCATGCGCGGGCGCGCGCCGTGCAGCAGCGCCGGCAGGAAGCCTTGGCGCAGCGCGGCCAGCCGGCCGCGGCGCTGCAGGTCGTCCCAGGCCTGTCGCGCGCAGGCCAGGCGCGCCTGCGGAAAATCGGCGACGCCGCCGACGTGGTCGCCATGGAAGTGCGAGAGCACGATCCAGCCGATATGGTCCGGATCCACGCCGTCGCGGGCGAGCTGTTCGCGTAGCGATTGCCCGGGTGCCAGCCGCACCGGGGTCAGCCAGCGATACAGGCGCTCGGGGAAACGCGCGGTGGCGTCGAAGAAGTGCTGCGCGTAGCCGGTGTCGAACAGCAGATCGCCGTGCTGCGGATGCTGCAGCAGCGCCGCCAGCGCCGGGAACGGGCACGGCGCCAGCGGCGCGCCGCGGCGCGTGGCGCGTTCGGGGTGCGTGCAGTGGCCGGCCTCGTACAGCCGCCAGCGTAGTCGTGGCGCGCTCATGGCCGCCCCAGTGCGGCCAGCCCGGCCTCGGTCGACAGTACCGGCGCATAGCCGAGTTCGCGGCGCGCGCGGCCGATGTCCAGCGTCTGCGAATAGCCGAGCACGCCGATGCCGTAGCGGCTGAGCCGCGGTTCCGGCTGGCCGCGCCGGCGCAACGCGATCTGTTCGCCGAGCGTGGCCAGGGCCAGCGCCGGCCCGCGTGGCACCGGCAGCAGCCGCACGCGCAGGCGCAGCACCGCGAACAGCTCGGTCAGCAGGTCGCGCACCGCGATCGGCACCCCGTTGCTGATGTTGTAGGCGCGGCCGTCGCCGATGTGCTCGGCGCGCAGCGCGGCCAGCGCCGCGGCCACCGCGTTCTCCACGCAGCACACGTCGATCATCGCGCGGCCGCCGTTGACCAGCGGGAACCAGCCGCGCTGCGCCACCGCCAGCAAGCGCGGCACGATCGCGTTGTCGCCATGGCCGAACACCGCGCGCGGACGCAGCACCACCGCCGGCAGCCCGGCCGCCGCTGCGGCGCGTACCTTTTCTTCGGCTTCCCACTTGGTCTGCGGGTAGCCACCGATCCAGCGCGCCGGTGGGGTGAAGTCTTCGCTGATCTGGTATTGATCGGCGAAGCGGAAGTAGATGCTGGGCGAACTGAAGTGCACGAAGCGGCGCACGCGTGCGGCCAGCGCGGCGGCGAGCAGGCGTTCGGTGGCGACCACGTTGGCTAGGCGGAAGGTCTCGGCGCTGGCCCACGGTGCCGACAACGCCGCGCAGTGGATCACCGCATCGCAGCCATGCAGCAGCGGCGCCAGGTCGTCGCTGCACAGTTCGGCGGGCACGACCTTGATGCGCGGATCGCCAGCGAAGGCCGCCAGCTTGGCGGTGTCGCGGCCGCTGGCGCGCACCGGCAAACCGGCCTCGGCCAGGGCGCGCACGATGTAGGCGCCGATGAAGCCGGAAGCACCGGTGACCAGGACGCTTGCCATGTCAGTAGCGCAACACCGCGCCGCCGAACGCCAACCCGGCGCCGGAGCCGACCAGGCCGATCAGGTCGCCACGGACGATGCGGCCACTGTGGATCGCCTGGTGCAGCGCGCCGGGAATGGATGCCGCCATCTGGTTGCCGCGATGGCCGATGATCTCGATCAGCGCATCCGGTGCCAGTCCCAGCGCGACGCGCAGGTGGCGCAGCGCCTTGGCGCTGGCCTGGTGCGGCACGATCCGCCGCAGCTGCGCCAGCTCGATCCCGGCCTGCGCCAGCAGCCGCTGCAGGAAGCCGGGCAGTTTCGCCGCAGCGAGGCGATAGGTGGCGCGGCCGTGCATTTCGAACTGCGAACCGGCGCGCAGCGCCTCGACGCCGTGGTCCAGGCGCAGGCGGGTGCCGCCGGCGCGCACGCGGCAGTGGTCGATGCCTTCGGAGTAGGTTTCCAGGCGTGCCGCCAGCAATTGCGAGCCGCTGTCGGCGGCGACCACCACCGCCGCGGCGCCGTCGCCGAACAGCGGCGCGGTGTCCGCGTCGTCCGGGTTGAGGCCGACGCTGGCGATCTCGCTGGCGACGATCAGCACGCGGCGATAGCGGCCGGCGGCGATCGCGCAGGCGGCCAGGTCGAGCGCGGCGATGAAGCTCAGGCAGGTGGCGTTGATGTCGAAGGCCGGGATGCCGCTGCCCTGCAGGCCCAGCCGCGCATGCAGCAGCGCCGCGCTGCACGGGATCGCCTGTTCCATCAGGCTGCAGGCACTGATCACGCAGTCGACCTCGTGCGCCTGCAGCTGCGCCGCCTCCAGCGCCCCGCGCGCGGCGCGTTCGCCCATGAAGGTGGCCGGCTCGTCGGCGCCCGCATAGTGCCGCGTGGCCACGCCGGTGTGCCGCAGGGTCCAGCCGGTGGGCTTGCCCCAGCGCCGGTCGAAGGTCTCCGCCAGCACCTGCTGCACGGGCAGATACTCGCCCGTGCCGAGGATGCGCACCGCGATGGGCCTGCTGGTGTGGACGCTCATCCGTAAAGCTCGCACAAGGGGCGCGCAGCGTACTGCCAGCGCCTCGGCGCCGGCAACCGCCCTTGGGAAGATCGCGCCGCTGTCTGCGGCTGGCGGCCTCGGACAGTCCTCAATCGCGCAGCGACTTGGCGAAATACTTGGGCGCTTCGACAAAGCCTTCGCGCCGATAGAAGGCGTGCGCCCGTTCCCGCCGGCGATGGCAGTGCACCTCCAGGCGGTCGCAGTCGCGCTGCCGCGCCAAGGCCTCGCCCTGCGCCAGCAAGCGCTGCCCGACGCCGGCGCCGCGTGCGCGATCGTCCACGCAAAAGTAGCTGATGCGGCCGATGTCGCCGGTCAACGCCAGCTGCGGCAGAAAATGCAGCGACAGCACACCCACGACGTCGTCTCCTGCGGCGGCCACCAGCAAGGCGGCGTCCGGATGCGCCAGCAACTGCGCCAGGCGCGTCTCGATGAAGGCCTCGGTGCCTGGATAGTCCAGCGCCGCCATCAACGCCGCGATGGCGTGCCGGTCCGCCATCACCGCCTCCCCGATCTCCAGCTTGCCGTTCTCGTCCATGTGCAGATCGTAGAAAGCGCCCGAGCCTGTAGGAAAGTGGATGACACGCCTAGGGCGTGTCACCCATTGCCGAGTATGCCGCGTTGGGTCTGGCAGGCGCGCGGCCGGCGTTGCGGGGCGCAGCGCCTGACTGGCCGTCAGGTCAAGCCGCGCGGCGCCGGCCGCGCGCCTGCCAGGCCCAACCCGTAGGGCCGCGGTTGTGCGCGCCCATGGCGGCGTCATCGCTCAGGCGTGGACGCACGTCCACTTCCTCGCTCTTCCTTGCCACAGGCGCGCGCAATCGCGGCGCGGCATGCTCGGGGATGGGTGGCACGCCCTAACGCCCGCGGCGCTGCCCGTACCAGAAGCCGAGCGCATCGCGCGAGCGCAGCATGCCGCGGCCGCGGCGCAGCAACTGCAGCAGCAGTTCCAGGTGCTCGCGCTTGCTGAAGCTGCGCAGTTTGCGGTCGGAGGTGTGCACCGCCTCGCGCAGGATCACGAAGTGGCCCTGTCTGGCCAGCGCGCGGCTCAGCGCTACGTCCTCGCCGGCGTAGTAGCGCTCGTCGAAGCCGCCGGCGGCGACGAAGGCGCTGCGCGTGCAGAACAGGAAACAGCCGGGGGCGATGCCGGTGCAGCGGAACAGCCAGCCGAACAGCGCCTGGGCCAGGCGTTCGTGCCAGGCGATGTCGCCGAGCAGGCGCACCTGCGCGCCGCCGCCGACCGCACCGGTGCCGAGCGCGCGCAGCGCCGCGGCCAGCAGCGGAGTGTTGACCCGGGTGTCGGCATCGACGAACAGCAGATGGCGGCCGCCGCTGGCGGCGGCGCCGGCATTGCGCACGGCGGCGATGTGCCGCAGTTCCACCTCCAGCACCTGCGCGCCGTGCCGGCGCGCGATCTCGGCGGTGGCGTCGCTGCAGGCATCGGCCACCACCAGCGTCTCGTAGTCCAGCCGCAAGGCCTGGGCGGCGACATGCAGCGAAGCCAGCGTGTCGCCGATCAGGGCGGCTTCGTCGTGCGCGGGGACGATGAAGGAGATCACCTCCGCATCATGCGGGGCCGGCGCGGCGCGGGCAATCGACCCGCGCCGTCGCCGGGGGCGCGGTTCAGCCCTGCAGGGCGCCGCGCGAGGCGGCGGGGTAGCGATGGCCGGCGGCGGCATCGGCGGGGAAGATCGCCTCGATCTGCGCCAGCTCCTCGGCGCTCAGCTTCACCTGCAGCGCGCCCAGGTTCTCTTCCAGGTAGGCCAGGCGCTTGGTGCCCGGGATCGGCACCAGGTCCTCGCCCTGCGCCAGCACCCAGGCCAGCGCCAGCTGGCCCGGGGTCACGCCCTTGGTCTGGGCCAGTTCGCGCACCCGCTCCACCAGTTGCAGGTTCCGATCGAAGTTCTCGCCCTGGAAGCGCGGCGAATGGCGCCGGTAGTCGTCGGCCTCGAAGTCCTCCGGCGAACGGATCGCGCCGGTCAGGAAACCACGGCCCAGCGGCGAATACGGCACGAAGCCGATGCCCAGTTCGCGCACCGTCTCCAGCGTGCCGTCGTGTTCCGGGTCGCGCGACCACAGCGAGTACTCGCTCTGCAGCGCGGTGATCGGATGCACCGCATGCGCGCGGCGAATGGTGGCGGCCGCAGCCTCGGACAGGCCGAGGAAGCGCACCTTGCCCTGTTCCACCAGCCGCGCCATCGCCCCGACCGTGTCCTCGATCGGCACGTTCGGGTCCACGCGGTGCTGGTAGTACAGGTCGATATGGTCCACGCCGAGCCGGCGCAGGCTGGCCTCGCAGGCGGACTGCACGTACTCCGGGCGGCCGTCGATGCCGCGTGCGGCCGGGTCGTTGGGGTCGAGCTTGATGCCGAACTTGGTCGCCAGCACGACCTGGTCGCGGCGCCCGGCCAGCGCCTTGCCGACCAGCACTTCATTGGTGTGCGGGCCGTACATGTCGGCGGTGTCGATCAGGCTGACGCCGCGCTCGATCGCGGCGTGGATGACCGCGATCGAAGCTGCGTCGTCGCTGCGGCCGCCGTAGAACGCGCTCATGCCCATGCAGCCGAGGCCGAGGGCGGAGACGCGGGGGCCGTTGCGGCCGAGGGTGCGGGTTTGCATGGAGGATGCTCCTGAGGGGGAGGGGAGGGAAGCGTGGCCGCCGGGCGGTTCGCTCAGGGTGAGGACGGGCCCAGCGCGTCGCGGGCGACGGCCAGGGCATTGAGCGCGGTGGGGAAGCCGACGTAGGCGTACAACTGGTCGAGCACCGCGAAGATCTCCGCGCGGCTGGCGCCGGCGGCGAGCGCCGCACGCAGGTGCACGCGCAGTTGCGGTTCGGCGTGGCCGAGGCTGGCCAGCACCGCCACCGTGACCGCTCGCGGGTCTTCAGGTCCAGCGCGGTGCCCGGACGATAGATCTCGCCGAACGCGATGGCCGCGCCGCGGCCGGTGAGCGCGGTGTCCGGGGCATCGGCCAGCGCGCGGATCGCCTGCGCCTGCACAGGTCCCATCAAGGCGTCGATCTGCGTGATGCCGGCCGCTTCGGCCTCGACCAGGGTGGTCTGGCCCGGGAGCGCGGAGGGCGCGCTGGGCCGGCCAGGGGACGGCGGTTCGGCGGCGGCGGTCTCGACGCCGCCGACGGCCAGGCCTGCGGCCAATGCCGCCTTCAGCAGGGAACGATGGGACGTGGACATGAGCTGGACCTCGCAACGAGAGAGGTGGCCGGCGGCAGGCTGCCGCCCGGGATCAGCGCGGCTGGATGCGGGTGCCGCCGCTGAGCAAGGCCTGTGGGTTGGGCGAGGCCAGGAAGTCGTGCGGGAAGCCCAGTTCGATCGCGCTGGCGGCATCCAGCCGCTGCAGCGCTTCGGCATCCAGGTGCAGGGTGAGCGCGCCGAGGTTGTCCTGCAGTTGCGCCACGCTGCGCGCGCCGACGATCGGCAGCGCCCCGCGCGCCAGCAGCCAGGCCAGCGCCACCTGCGCCGGCGAGCGTTGCAGCTCGGCGGCCAGCGTCACCACCGCCTCGGCCACCGCCAATGCGTGCTCGTTGAAGGTGCGCTGCGAATGCGCGACCTCGGCGCGGCCGACGCCATCGACCTGGGCGCCGCCCGAGGCGGCCGCACGTACCCGCGCCAGATCGGCGGCGCCGTACTTGCCGGTGAGCACGCCCATCGCCAGCGGCGACCAGGCCAGCACCGACATGCCCAGCGCCTCGGCCATCGGTACCAGTTCGCGCTCGACCGTGCGCTGCGCCAGCGAGTACTCGATCTGCAGGGCGACGAACGGCGTCCAGCCGCGCAGGTCGGCCAGGGTCTGCATGCGCGCCACCTGCCAGGCGGGGGTGTCGGAGATGCCGGCGTAGAGGATCTTGCCGGCGCGCACCAGGTCGTCGAAGCCGCGCATGATCTCGTCGATGCCGGTGGTGCCGTCCCAGGCGTGCAGGTACAGCAGGTCCAGGTAGTCGGTGCCCAGCCGCGCCAGGCTGGCGTCGACCGAGCGCAGCAGCGCCTTGCGGTGGTTGCCGCCGCCGTTGGGGTCGCCGGGGAAGGGATTGAGCGCGAACTTGCTGGCGATCACCAGGCGGTCGCGGCGGCCGGCGACGAAGCGGCCGAGCAGGGTCTCGGCGCTGCCGTTGGTGTAGATGTTGGCGGTGTCGAGGAAGTTGCCGCCGGCATCCACGTACAGATCGAACAGCCGGCGCGCCTCGTCGGCGTCCGCGCCCCAGCCCCAGTCGGCGCCGAAGGTCATGGTGCCCAGGCACAGCGGGCTGACGCGCAGGCCGGAACGGCCGAGCAGGCGGTAGTGATCGAGGGCCATCGCGGCCGTCTCCAGGTGAGGGTGCGGGCACTGTAGGCGCCGCCTCGCCATGGATAAATCCGGGTAATGCGCATGTGCTTTGAAGGTGTGCTAAACAATGGCCGGCGCGCATCGCGCCCGTCCTCCACTGCCGCCCGCCATGCACCGTCCACCGCCGCTGTCCGCCGTCGTCGCCTTCGTCCGCGTCGCCCACCATGGCAGCTTCACCCGCGCCGCCGCCGAACTGGGCGTGTCGCCTTCGGCGCTGTCGCAGACGCTGCGCGCGCTGGAGGCGCAACTGGGCGCGCGCCTGCTCAACCGCACCACCCGCCGGGTCGGCCTGAGCGAGCACGGCGAGCGCTTCCTGCAGCGGGTGGCGCCGGGCCTGGCGCAGATCGACGCGGCCTTCGCCGACCTGGATTTCCTGCGCGATCGTCCGGCCGGCACGCTGCGCATCAACCTGCCGCTGGTGGCCGCCGAGCAACTGGTGTGTCCGCACCTGCCGGGGTTCCTGGCGCGCTATCCGGAGGTCAGCGTGGAGCTGTTTTCGGACCGCACCCTGGCCGATATCGTCGCGGGCGGCTTCGACGCCGGCATCCGCCTGGGCGAGAGCCTGGCGCGCGACATGATCGCGGTGCCGGTGGGCCCGCCGCAGCGGCAGACGGTGGTGGCCGCGCCGGCGTATTTCGCCACGCACGGGGCGCCGCGCACGCCGGCCGAACTGGCCGCGCACGACTGCATCCGCTGGCGGCGCACCGACGGCCGCCTGCAGGCCTGGGAATTCACCCGCGACGGCCACGATTTCCTGGTCGAAGTCAGCGGGCGGCTGGTGGTCAACGACACCGCGGTCGGCCTGGACGCCGCGCGCCGCGGCCTGGGCCTGGGCCAGGCGTTCGAGTGGCAGGTGGCCGCCGACGTCGCCGCCGGGCGCCTGCAGCAGGTGCTGGACGACTGGCACACGCCATTCGCCGGCTGGCACATCTACTACCCGGCGCGCGAGCACCTGCCGCCGAAGCTGCGCGTGTTCATCGATCACCTGCGCGCGGCGCACGCACCGGACGGCATGGCGTAGCGCGACCGCGCTGGCCAACGGTTGTCGCATTGCGAGATGGGGACGGAGAGAGCAGGCGGCGGTGCCGCAGCCGCGATCGCAGCGTGGATCGGAGAAGCGCCCGACCGGCAGGGCCGGGCGCCGTGGGGGCGTCGCATCGCCCAGAGATCGCTGCGATCGCGATGCAGGGTGCCGCCCTTTGCGGGCGACACCGATGGGCTCAGCCCTTGAACCTGGCCGCGAACTCGGCCACGCGCTTGCCGAGCAGGCGCGCGGTCTCCAGGTCGCCGCTGCGCGGCGCCTCGTCCGGCGAAGCATCGGACGGCGAGATCGCCAGCGCGCCGCCGAAGCCGGCAGTCCAGTTCACGTCGTCGGAGCCGTGCGCCTTGGTGTTGGACGGCATCAGGCCGGTGCCGACCCAGATCTGCGCGTGCTGCTGCGACAGGGTCCAGAAGTACTCGATGGTGGCGAACTTGTCGCCGTTGACCGAGGCCGAGTTGGTGAAGCCGGCGGCGATCTTGTCCTTCCAGGCCTGCGCGAACCATGGCTTGGAGCTGGCGTCGGCGAACTTCTTGAACTGCCAGGCGGGGCCGCCCATGTAGGTCGGGCTGCCGTAGATGATGGCGTCGGCCTGGCCGATGGCCTCCCAGGCGCCGTCGGGCAGGTTGCCGTCCTGATCGATGCGGTACAGCGTGGCTTCGCCGACGCTGGCGGCGCCGGCGTGCACGGCCTCGGCCTGCTTGACGGTGTGGCCGTAGCCGCTGAAGTAGACGATCGCGATCTTGCTCATGCGCGGACTCCTGAAGGTGAGGGGAAAAGCGCGGGCATTGTGCGCATGCGTCGTGGTCGCGATCAGCGCCATCGGCGGGATGTTGTGTCCGACCGTGCGCCGCGGTTCAGCTCTCGGCCGGGGCGCGCATCGTGCGGTCGACGCCGACCTCGACCAGGTAGTCGATGAAGCTGCGCACCTTCGGCGCCAGGTGGCTACGGCTGGCGTACACCGCATACACGCCGGTCGGGCCGAGCTGGTGATCGGGCAGGACCCGCACCAGGCTGCCCTCCTCCAGCGCCGCCTCGGCCATGAAATCCGGCTGCACGGTGATGCCCATGCCGGCGATGGCCGCCTCGCGCAGCACGTCGCCGGCGTTCGCGCGCAGGCCGCCCTGCACGCGCACCTGGGTCGGGCCGTCCGGTCCCTGCAGCACCAGTTCGTCCAGCGGCATGTAGCTGTAGCCCAGGAATTCATGGCCGGCCAGGTCGGCGGCCAGGCGCGGCGTGCCGGCACGTTCCAGGTAGGACGGCGCGGCGCACAGGTAGACCTGCACCTCGCCGAGCTTGCGCGCGATCAGGGTCGGCGCCACTTGGCGAGTGACACGGATCGCCAGGTCGTAGCCTTCCTCGACGATATCCACGATCCGGTCCGACAGCGTCAGGTCCAGCGCGACCTGCGGGTAGCGCGCGCGATAGCCGGCCATGCGCGGCCCGAGCCGGGCGACGCTGAAACTGAAGGGGGCATTGATCCGCAGCGTGCCGGACGGCGTCAGCGCCTGTTCGCCGACCGCCGCCTCCATGTCGTCGAACTCGGCCAACAGCAACTGGCAGCGTTGGTAGTAGGCCGCGCCGGCGCTGCTCGGGCTGACCCGGCGGGTGGTGCGGTTGAGCAGGCGCAGGCCCAGCCGCCGTTCCAGCCACGCCACCTGGCGGGTGACGCTGGCGGTGGAGATGCCCAGCGCGTCGGCGGCGGCGTTGAAGCCATTGCGGTCGACCACGGCGACGAACACCCGCATCGCATCCAACGTGTCCATTGTTGCGCATCCTGAAATTAATTCTCGGAATAAAGATAATTTATTCGTGCTGGCGATGGGAATAGCCTGTGCAGCGTCGTCCATCCCATCCTGCTAGGAGATCTCCCATGTCCGCTCCCGTCTCCCGCCTGGCGCCGTATGGCGCCACCCTGCTGCGCCTGACCCTGGGCGCGCTGTTCCTGGTGCATGCGCTGACCAAGCTGCTGGTGTTCACCCCGGCCGGCACCGCCGCCTACTTCGTGTCGCTCGGCCTGCCCGGCGCGCTGGGCTATGTGGCGATGGCGCTGGAGTTCACCCTCGCCGCGTCCTTGCTGCTCGGCGTGTACGCGCGC
The DNA here is from genome assembly GCF_014199855.1 of Xanthomonas sp. F1. Lineage (NCBI taxonomy): Bacteria > Pseudomonadati > Pseudomonadota > Gammaproteobacteria > Lysobacterales > Lysobacteraceae > Xanthomonas > Xanthomonas sp. F1. Next base: position 162,651 of record NZ_JACHOK010000009.1, read on the forward strand.
TGGGTCGGATTGCTCGGCATCCCGCTGCTGCTCGGCACCATCGTCAGCGTGCACGGCGCCAACGGCTTCGGCTTCGCCAATCCGGGCGGCGGCTGGGAATACCCGGCGTTCTGGGCGCTGGCGCTGGCGGTGCTGTTCCTGATCGGCGACGGCCGCTTCGCATTGCGCTCGCGCTGAGCGCGGCATTCCATCCTTTCCGGAGACCTGCCATGTCCCGCCTGCCTTCCCTCTACATCTCGCACGGTTCGCCGATGACCGCGTTGCAGCCCGGCCTGGTGGGCACGCGGCTGGCCGAACTGGCGGCCACGCTGCCGCGGCCGCGCGCCATCGTGCTGGCCTCGGCGCACTGGCTGGGCCGGCGGCCGCTGGTCGGCGCCGCCGCGCAGCCGCAGACCATCCACGACTTCGGCGGCTTCCCGCAGGCGCTGTACGCCATGCAGTACCCGGCGCCGGGCGCGCCGGCCCTGGCCCACCAGGTCGCCGAGTTGCTGGCGCAGGCCGGGCTGGCGCCGGTGCTGGACGAGCGCCGCGGCCTGGACCACGGCGTGTGGGTGCCGCTGTCGCTGCTGTATCCGCAGGCCGACATCCCGGTGGTGCCGCTGTCGATCCAGCCCGAACTCGGGCCGGAGCACCATCTGGCACTGGGCCGGGCGCTGGCGCCGCTGCGCGAGGACGGCGTGCTGGTGATCGGCTCGGGCAGCATCACCCACAACCTGCACGACTTCGGCCGCTACGCCGAGGGCAAGGAGGTGCCCTACGTGCGTCCGTTCATCGAATGGACCGAGCAGGCGTTGCGCCGCGACGACGTGCCGGCGATGCTCGACTACCGTCGGCAGGCGCCGTTCGCCGCCCGCGCGCATCCCACCGACGAGCACTGGCTGCCGATCTACGTGGCGATGGGCGCGGCCGGTGCGGACGGGTTGGGCGCGCAGCGCATCGACGCCGGCATCGATGCCGGGCTGCTGGCAATGGACATCTACCGTTTCGACGGCGCCGCGGCGCGCGCGGCGGCCTGAACGTCGGGTCCTTCGACCTGAGCGATTCATCGCGGTGAAGGTCGCAGTCGCTCCGCGTCTCACCGTTTGAGACGCGGACGCGGCATCGTCGGCCGGTGAATACCCTCGAAAAACTCGCCGTGCTCGCCGACGCGGCCAAGTACGACGCGTCCTGTGCCTCCAGCGGCGCCGACAAGCGCCATTCGCTGCGCACGGGTGGCATCGGCAGCACCGAGGGCATGGGCATCTGCCATTCGTACACGCCCGATGGGCGCTGCGTGTCGTTGCTGAAGATCCTGCTGACCAACTTCTGCGTGTTCGACTGCGCGTATTGCGTCAACCGCGTGTCCAGCAACGTGCGCCGCGCGCGCTTCACCCCGGCGGAAGTGGTCAAGCTGACCCTGGATTTCTACAAGCGCAACTACATCGAAGGGCTGTTCCTCTCCAGCGGCATCATCCGCAACAGCGACTACACCATGGAGCAACTGGTGGAAGTGGCGCGGCAGCTGCGCGAGGAGCACCGTTTCGCCGGCTACATCCATCTCAAGACCATCCCCGATGCGGCGCCGGAACTGCTCGCCGCCGCCGGCCGCTATGCCGACCGGCTCAGCATCAACGTGGAGTTGCCGACCGAGCGCGGCCTGGCGCAACTGGCGCCGGAGAAGAACGTCGGCGGCATCCGTGCGGCCATGGGCGAATTGCGCTGGCGCATCGAGGAGAGCAAGGAAGCGCGCAAGGCGGAAGCGCGGGTGCGCGCCAAGCCGCCGCGCTTCGCCCCGGCCGGGCAGAGCACGCAGATGATCGTCGGTGCCGATGGCGCGGACGATCGCGCGATCCTGCACACCAGCCACAATCTCTACGGCAACTACCGCCTGCGCCGGGTCTACTACTCCGCGTTCAGTCCGATTCCCGATGCCTCCGCCAAGCTGCCGTTGCTGGCGCCGCCGCTGCAGCGCGAGCACCGCCTGTACCAGGCCGACTGGCTGCTGCGGTTCTACGATTTCTCGGTGGAGGAGATCGCCCCGCCCACCACCAGCGGCATGCTCGATCTGGACGTGGACCCCAAGCTGGCCTGGGCTCTGCGCAACCCCGAGCGGTTCCCGGTGGATCTCAATACCGCCGCGCGCGAACTGCTGCTGCGCGTGCCGGGGCTGGGCACGCGCAACGTCGAGCGCTTGCTGCTGGCGCGGCGGCATGCGCGGCTGCGGGTCGAGGACCTGGCGCGGCTGCGGGTGCCGCTGAAGAAACTGCTGCCGTTCGTCAGTGTGCTCGACCACCATCCGCGGCAGCGGCTCGACGATCCGCAGCGGCTGCGCGCGCAACTGGCGCCGGCACCGCGGCAGGGTGGGTTGTTTGATTGAAGCGATGGGGGCGGTCGTTTGCGTTCGACGCGCTGGCGCGATGCGAGGGGCAGATCGTGTTCCAGGCTGAGGTGGCACCGCCATGGAGTCTGGAGGCGTGGCGGGCGGTGGCGCGGGCGGCGTGGTGTGCGCAGGTGGCGCCGGAGACGCTTGCCTGGGATGGCGATGCGCAGGGAGGGCTGCTCGCCGGGACCGACGTCGCGACGCTGCCGGCACAGGTGCCGCCGCCGCGGGTGTCGGCGGAGTTCCTGGCGCTGGCCGGTGCGGTGCTGTGCCATCGCGATCCGCAGCGGCACGCGCTGCTGTACCGCCTGCTGTGGCGCATCGCCGGCGGCGAGCGCGCACTGCTGCAGCGGGTCACCGATGCCGATGTGCACCGCGCCCAGCAATGGGCGCAGGCGGTGCGCCGCGACAGCCACAAGATGAAGGCGTTCGTGCGTTTCCGCGAAGTGCCGGGCGAGCAGGAGGCCTACATCGCCTGGTTCGAGCCGGAGCACCACATCGTCGATCGCGTGGCGCCGTTCTTCGCGCGCCGTTTCGCCGGCATGCGCTGGGCGATCCTCACCCCGTATCGCAGCGTGCGCTGGGACGGCGAGGCGCTGCAGTTCGGCGCCGGCGCGCAGCGCGCCGATGCGCCGGCCGACGACGCGCAGGACGCGCTGTGGCGCACCTACTACGCCAACATCTTCAACCCGGCGCGGCTCAACCCGACGATGATGCGCCAGGAGATGCCGCAGAAATACTGGAAGCACCTGCCGGAGGCGCAACTGCTGCCGACGCTGATCCGAGATGCCGGGCAGCGCGTGCGCGAGATGGCCGAGCGCGCGCCCGAGCCGGTGCGGCGGCGCATTCCCGCGCCGGCACCCGCGCCGGCGGTGGCCGCCGACGACAGCCTGGAGGCGCTGCGCGCGGCGGCGCGCGACTGCCGCCGCTGTCCGCTGTGGCAGCCAGCCACCCAGACCGTATTCGGCGAGGGGCCGCAGGACGCCGCGGTGATGGTGGTCGGCGAGCAGCCCGGCGACGAGGAGGACCTGAGCGGGCGGCCCTTCGTCGGCCCGGCCGGGCGCCTGTTCGACCGCGCGTTGCAGGAACTGGGTGTCGAACGTGCAGGCATGTACGTGACCAACGCGGTCAAGCACTTCCGCTTCGAGCAGCGTGGCAAGGCGCGGCTGCATCGCAATCCCGAGCGTGCTCATGTCGAGGCGTGCCGGATGTGGCTGGCCGGCGAACTGGCGCGGGTGCGCCCGCGCATCGTGCTGTGCCTGGGCGCGACCGCGGCGCGCGCGGTGCTGGGCAGCGGCTTCAAGCTGATGGCCCAGCGCGGGCAATGGCAGGCGCTGGACGACGGCACCCACGCGCTGGCCACCGTGCATCCGTCGTGGGTGCTGCGCCAGCGCGGCGGCGCCGCCGCGGACACGGCTTACCGCGGGTTCGTCGCGGATCTGCAGGCGTTGGCGCAGGAGCCGCAGACGCCGCGCACGCCAGCGTATTCCGATGGCGAGGCGGGCGAGCGACGCGTTTTCGACGGGAAGCCCGCGCGCCGTTCCTGATGTCGATCGCACCCGGGTGCGCCGGGAACCGCCTAGCGTGCCGCGTCTTGCGCACAAGGCGGCGTTGGCGTATCGCGCGTGGATGCCGGGCAACGGATAACGGTCGTGTCGGCGACCGGAAGGCACGGCTGGGTCGCGTCCGCCATGGCGCCGTCGCCGATCCGGGCGCATCGGTGTCCGTATCGCGCACCGCAGACGCAAGCGAGCATCCCGGCATGTGCCGTCGGCCGCTTCGGCATCGATCGCCGCTGCGTCCTGGTACGGCAGCCTGGACGGATAGGGCCGGGATGGGGCGCAAATCAGGTTTTGTCCGGCAGCCCTCGCAGTGCCGTCCGCCGATGCTGTCTTCGCATTGTCCTCGCCGAGCGCGACCGGCTCTGGCCATCGATCGGGATGCCGAGGGCGTGCCTATCACCCGCACGATCAAGCGCAGAAATGGAGGATGGCATGAAGTACTACCACTACGGCCCGATGTCGATCCTGAGCAAGGTGCAACGGCTGGGCGGCAAGAAGGGATGGGAGTTCATCGAGAGCGAACAGAACCAGTCGGAAGGAAAGCCGACGGCGTGCTATGTCACGCGGCTTTCGCCGCAACAGCTCGCCGACAACAGCAGCCCCGTGGCGCGGGTGCTGGGCCTGAAAGCGACCGAAGGCGATGCCTGGCTGTGCTTCGAAATGGATCTGCCCGCCGAATGGAATGAAAAGGGTGCTGCCGTCCTGATCTCCCCGATCAAGGGCGACCGGGGCAAGCAGGGAATCGCGCTGTTCATGACCAAGCAAAAGGACTATGCCGACAGCCTGGACGAGGGCGTGGACGAACGTAACGATTACATCTACATCAATCGCGCGTACTGCACGCAGATCTGGACCATCAGCACGGCCACGGGGAGCGGGAAGGAGGTCAAGAAATTCACCAAGTAGCCGGTGGTAGCCGGTGTCGGTGACGGCCGCGTTCGCGGGCCGCGGGCGCACGGGACCTGATCGCCGGAGGCCGGAGGCAGGAGCGCCGCCGCGCGGCGCGCCTGCTCAGGCATCGGGGGCGTTTCGCAGCCAATGGCAAGCGTCGCCCTGCGGCCATCTGCTTGCTTGCATGCCACGCGAGGCATGCAGGGTTCGCGGCTTGCGAGGGGCGGTAGTGGCATCAGGCCGGGGAGCGAATCGATCGCCGATCAAGGGCTGGAACCCGGCGTGGCGGCGGCATGCGACGCCGCTGCGCCTTCGCCGCGCCCAGCACCGCTGGCGCGGCACGGGCGGTGCCGGCGCAGGCGGCCCGACATCGGGCGTCGATCAGCGGCGCTGCAGCACGTAGCTGTTCTCGAAGCCATGGGCGCAGCCGAGCACGTGGAAGTCGCCGAAGTAGCCGGCGGCGCGCAGCAGGTCCACCGCCGGGCCGACCTCCGGCGAGTATTCCCAGTCACCGTAGTCGTCGAATACCACGAATCCGCCGGAGACGACGCTCGGCCCATACAGCAGGAAATCCAGCAGCACGTTGCGCCCGGTATGCCCGCCGTCGATGTGCAGCAGCGCCACCTTCGGTTCCATCGCGTAGAAATGCTCGGCACAAAACTCGGAGTAGCCGCGGATGAAGCGCGCATTCGGCAGCAGCTGCTGCCGGTAGTGATTGAATTCCTCGAACTGGTTCGGCAACGCGAACGGGTCCATGCCGATCACCCGGCGCTGGCGCCCGCAGACCTCGTTCATCAGCACCAGCGACTTGCCCTTCCAGACCCCGATCTCCACCAGGTCGCCTGGCACGCCTTCCAGCAGCAGGCACAGGTAGCCCAGCAGCCGCACGTGATCGTGGAAGGACAGCTCGCGCCGCTCCATCGCGTGCTCGGCCGGCAGGCTGGCCTGGGCCTGGACGAAGTGCTCGCCGACCAGGTCCCAGATCCGCGGAATGCTGCCTTCCGCCGCGTGTTCGTCGATGAAACGGTTGAGTTGCTGGATGGTGAGCATGCGGTCTCCGGCGGAAAGGTGCCGGTGTCCGCCACCGGCTCTGCCGCCGGATAGTAGCCTGTGCCGCCCGTGCCACTGGACATCGCCGCCGCGGTGCGCTTTGCTTGCAGGCTCCCCCATTCATGGGCGGCGCCGCCGGCGTGGCGCCGCCGTCCGGACGAGCATGCATTCGATCGAAGTGGTCTTGGCGATGTTGCTGGCGGTGGTGGCCAGCGGCTACCTGGTGCGCGTCCTGCCGTTCTCGCTGCCGTTGCCGCTGGTGCAGATCGGCCTGGGCGCGATCATCGCCGGCGTGTTCAAGAAGGGCTATGCGCTGGAGCCGGAACTGTTCTTCCTGCTGTTCCTGCCGCCGCTGCTGTTCCTGGACGGCTGGCGCATCCCCAAGCAGGGCCTGTTCCGCGACAAGGGCGTGATCCTGGAACTGGCGCTGGGCCTGGTGGTGTTCACGGTGCTCGGCGCCGGCTTCCTGATCCACTGGATGATCCCGACCATGCCGCTGGCGGTGGCGTTCGCGCTGGCCGCGGTGGTGTCGCCGACCGATCCGATCGCGGTGTCCTCGATCGCGGCGCGCGCGCCGATCCCCAAGCGGCTGATGCACATCCTGGAAGGCGAGTCGCTGCTCAACGACGCGTCCGGCCTGGTCTGCTTCCAGTTCGCGGTGGCTGCGGCGATCACCGGCACGTTCTCGCTGGCCGACGCCTCGCTGACCTTTCTGTGGGTGGCGCTGGTCGGCGTCGCCGCCGGCATCGCGGTGGTGGTCGGCACCAGCCTGGCGCAGCGCTGGGTGTGGCGCCAGGTCGGCGAGGAGCCGGGCGCGGCGATCCTGGTCAACCTGTTGCTGCCGTTCGCCGCCTACCTGCTGGCCGAGGCGATCAACGCCTCCGGCATCCTCGCCGCGGTCGCTGCCGGCATCGCCATGAGCTACGTGGAGCTGAGCGGCCGCGCCCCGGGCAGCATGCGCGTGCAGCGCTCGGCGGTGTGGGACATGGTGCAGTTCACCCTCAACGGCATCATGTTCGTGCTGCTCGGCGAGCAACTGCCGGGCATCGTACAGGGCGCCATGCACAACATGGACGAAGCCGGGCACCTGGACCCGTGGTGGCTGCCGGCCTACGCGCTGGCGATCTACGTCGGCCTGCTGCTGCTGCGCTTCCTGTGGGTGTGGCTGTCGCTGCGCTGGACCCTGCTCAAGGCGCGCCGTCGCGGCGAGGACCGGCAGAGCCCGCCGTGGCGGATCGTGGTGGCGACATCGCTGGCCGGCGTGCGCGGTGCGATCACCCTGGCCGGCGTGCTGACCCTGCCGCTGGCCCTGCCCAGCGGCGCCGCGTTCCCGGCCCGCGACCTGGCCATCTTCCTGGCCAGCGCAGTGATCGTCACCTCGCTGCTGGTCGCCAGCATCGGGCTGCCGCGGCTGCTGCGCGGCCTGGAACTGCCGGAAGAACCCAACGACCAGCGGGAAGAGGACCTGGCGCGGCGCGAGTCCTCGCGTGCGGCACTGGCCGCGGTGGAGAAGCTGCGCCAGCGGCTGGTGCAGGACAGCGAGCACGCCGATCTGTACAACGAAGCGGCGAACCGGGTCAGCGCGCTGTACCAGCGCCATCTGGACCACGGCGAGGCGATGGAGAGCGATCCGGAGGAGGCGCGGCGCCTGGACGCGGTGCTGCGCCAGTTGCGCAACGCCGGCCTGCAGGCCGAACGCCAGGAACTGTTCAAGCTGACCCGCCAGCGCAAGATCTCCGACGAGATCGCCCGGCGCCTGATCCGCAACCTGGATCTGCTGGAGGCGCGGCGCAAGAGCTGAGGGCCGGGATTGGGGAGATGGGAGTGGGGATTCGTTGAAGCGCTGGCTGCGCGTTGCGATGACGGATTCGGGTGCGTGCACACGGCGCGCACGCGCGATTGCCGGGCTTCTGCGAATCCCCACTCCCGACTCCCCAATCCCAGCTTTTCAGCACTATCCCGCACACGGGAGAGTGCTTCCGCTGCATCGGGATTTATCCATCACGACCAGGCTTCTACCCTGAGGGCCGTTTCCGCAGCCGCTGCGCCACCCCGGGAGGTCCCGTGTCGCCGATCATTTCCGTGCAACAGCTCACCAAGACCTACGCCGGAGGCTTCCAGGCGCTGAAGGGCATCGACCTGGAGATCCAGCGCGGCGAGATCTTCGCCCTGCTCGGCCCCAACGGCGCCGGCAAGACCACGCTGATCAGCATCATCTGCGGGCTGGTCAATCCCAGCAGCGGTCGGGTGCTGGCCGACGGCCACGACATCGTGCGCGACTACCGCGCCGCGCGCGGCAAGATCGGCCTGGTGCCGCAGGAACTGGCCACCGATGCGTTCGAGACGGTGTGGGCGACGGTGCGCTTCAGCCGCGGCCTGTTCGGCAAGCCGCGCGACGATGCCCACCTGGAGCGGGTGCTGCGCGATCTGTCGCTGTGGGACAAGCGCGACAGCCGCATCTCCACCCTGTCCGGCGGCATGAAGCGGCGCGTGCTGATCGCCAAGGCGCTGGCGCACGAGCCGTCCATCCTGTTCCTGGACGAACCCACCGCTGGCGTCGACGTGGAGCTGCGCCACGACATGTGGCAGATGGTGCGGCGCCTGCGCGAGCAGGGCACCACCATCATCCTGACCACGCACTACATCGAGGAGGCCGAGGACATGGCCGACCGCGTCGGCGTGGTCGCCCGCGGCGAACTGCTGCTGGTGGAGGACAAGCGCACGCTGATGCGCAAGCTCGGCAAGAAGCAACTGGCGCTGACCCTGCAGGCGCCGCTGCCGGCGTTGCCGCCGGCGCTGGCGGCGCAGCCGCTGGAGCTGTCCGCCGATGGCGCAACGCTGACCTACACCTACGACGCGCAGGCCGCGCAGACCGGCATCGGCCCGCTGCTGCGGCAACTGGAGGCGCAGGGCGTGGAGATCAAGGACCTGCAGTCCAGCGAGAGCTCACTGGAGGAGATCTTCGTCAGCCTGGTGCGGCCGGCCTCCGCCGCTGCGGAGGCGCGCGCATGAACCTGCACGCGATCGCCGCGATCTACCGTTTCGAGATGGCGCGCACCTTCCGCACGCTGACCCAGTCGATCGCCTCGCCGGTGCTGTCGACCTCGCTGTACTTCGTGGTGTTCGGCGCGGCGATCGGCTCGCGCATGGGCGCCATCGACGGCATCAGCTACGGCGCCTACATCATTCCCGGGCTGGTGATGCTGTCGCTGCTCAGCGAAAGCATTTCCAACGCCTCCTTCGGCATCTACATGCCGCGCTGGGCCGGCACCATCTACGAGGTGCTGTCGGCGCCGGTGGCGTGGTGGGAAGTGGTGATCGGCTACGTCGGCGCGGCGGCGAGCAAGTCGGTGCTGCTGGGCCTGCTGATCCTGCTCACCGCACGCGCCTTCGTGCCGTACGAGATTGCCCATCCGCTGTGGATGTTCGGCTTCCTGGTGCTGACCGCGCTGACCTTCAGCCTGTTCGGCTTCATCATCGGCGTGTGGGCCGACGGCTTCGAGAAGCTGCAGGTGATCCCGCTGATGGTGATCACGCCGCTGACCTTCCTCGGCGGCAGCTTCTATTCGATCAACATGCTGCCGCCGCTGTGGCAGAAGATCAGCCTGTTCAACCCGGTGGTGTACCTGGTCAGCGGCTTCCGCTGGGCGTTCTACGGCAAGGCTGACGTGCACATCGCGGTCAGCCTGGGCATGACCCTGGGGTTCCTGGCGCTGTGCCTGGGCGTGGTGTGGGCGATCTTCCGCAGCGGCTATCGGCTCAAGCCCTGAAGCGGTGGCCGGGGCCGCGGCGTGCGGCCGGCCACCGCAATGTGCCGGCAGGCGCTGTGCCTGCCGGCGATCGCGCCTACTTGGCGTCGAGCCAGAACGCCTCGACGGTGCCCTTGACCTTCATGGTCATCGGGTTGCCGCGGCGGTCGCGCGCCTTGCCGACCTGCACGCGGATCCAGCCTTCGCTGATCGAGTATTCCTCGACGTTGTCGCGCTCCACGCCGTTGAAGCGGATGCCGACGCCGCGCGACAGCGTCTCGGCATCGTGGAAGGGGCTCTGCGGGCTGACCGCCAGGCGGTCGGGGGGCGTGTCGGACATCGTGATGGCTTCGCGTGGCGGCGGACAGCGCCGTCTTCCGGGCTGCGAAGGATAAACGTCCACGGCGCCGTTGCCGAGTTTTGCGCTTCCGCCGGCGCGCCGGGCGCGGCACACTGGCGCTCCCCCGTGATGCCCGATCCGCCGCCATGCCCGACAACAGCGCCGACTACGACGATCCCGACGACCTGTTCGACGACGACGACGATCCGGACACCCAGCAGGGCTTGATCTGGAACCTGCTGCTGCTGATCAACCCGGGCGACGAGGAAAGCGCGCTGCGCCAGTTCGACGCCTACCGCGAGGCGGCCGGCGAGGCCGAGCGCGAGGACGCGGACTGGCTGTGGACGCTGAAGGACGCAATCGACTGGCGTGCGGGCTTCTATGTCGACGGCCACGACTGCGAGGCGCTGATCGGCGCGATCGACGAGCTGGCCGCGCGCTGGAACCTGCGCATCGACTGGGGCGGCGACGTTGACGACGCCGACTTTCTCGAGGACCACGACAGCGCCTCACTGCTGGCCGTGGCCTACGACCGCCTGCGCGAGCACGGCTACAGCATCTGGTGCTGGGACGCCGGCAGCGAAATCCGCGCCGGCTGGATGGCGCTCAGCCGCGACGACCAGGACATGCAGCGCCTGGCCGCGATCCTGGGCATCGACCTGCGCCCGGGCAGCGATCCGTTCTAGGCGTGCTTCGCCGTGCAGCGGTCGGATTTTCTGGCGTCGGATGCAGTCGGGACTGAAGTCCCTCCCACAGTGCACCCAGCAGCTTGCCGCAAGCACCCTGTAGGCGCGGCTTCAGCCGCGACAAGGGAAACAGTCGAATTTTCTGGCGTCGGATGCAGTCGGGACTGAAGTCCCTCCCACAGTGCACCCAGCAGCCTGCCGCAAGCACCCTGTAGGAGCGGCTTCAGCCGCGACAAGGGAAACAGTCGAATTTTCTGGCGTCGGATGCAGTTGGGACTGAAGTCCCTCCCACAGTGTACCCAGCAGCTTGCCGCAAGCACCTGTAGGCGCGGCTTCAGCCGCGACAAGGGAAACAGTCGAATTTTCTGGCGTCGGATGCAGTTGGGACTGAAGTCCCTCCTACAGTGCACCCAGCAGCCTGCCGCAAGCACCCTGTAGATACCGTCTTACCCCCTAGCAGGCAAGGGCCCTTTTCGGGTCGAACGCGGTGCCCGATTTGAGGACGCCGTAGGCGAGGTGCAGGAGCT
>NZ_JACHOK010000010.1:0-147450 GCF_014199855.1 Xanthomonas sp. F1
GGCGACGTGGGTGCCGTGCCAGGAACTGTCGCTCTGTTGGCCCGGCTGCGCGCAGCCGCCGTTGGCGACCAGGTACTTGTCGTCGGTGGTCCAGTTGCCGGTGTCCCAGCCGCCGGCCACGCGGCCGTTGCTGGCGCGGCCGGACATCAGCGCATCGCTGATGAAGTCGTAGCCGGCGCCGGCCAGCGAGGTATCCAGGTCCGGGTGCGCGGTGATGCCGGTGTCGATCACCGCTACCACCACGCCCTGGCCGGTGCCGTACTGCCAGGCAGGCAGCAGGTCGATGCCGCCGCGGTTGGCATAGCCGGTGGTCTCCGGCGCCAGCGTTTCCAGGTGGCCGTCGGGCGTGCGCAGGTGCCATTGCACTTCATAGTCCGGATCGTTGGGGGCGGCGACGGCACTGGCCGTGGCCTGCACGGTGCTGCGCACCGGCTTGAGGATCAGGTTGGGTTCGACGTGCGCCACCGCCGGGTCGGCGCGCAGGCTCTTCATCAGCGATTCCAGTTGCGACTGGCTCAGCTTGCGACTGGGTCGGATCAGATCTCCACCAGTGGCCAGCCGACGCACATGGTGCAGGAGCGGTACGCTCTGCCGATAGCCGCGCGACCAGGAGGCGGCGACACTGGGCGAGGAGGTGAGCTGCTTCAGCGTGCGCATCGCCGCGTCGACATCGCGGCGTTCGCTGCTGCCGTCGCGGTAGGTCACGATCACACCATCGTAGAGAACGGATCGAATGGGTTGGTTGGGCTCGCGGATCTCCAGCGTGGAGAAGCGGGACACCGGCTGGGCCTGCGCCGTGCTGGCGATTGCCATGCCGAGCGCAACGGCCAGGAAGTTTCGGGAATACAAGGAAGTGTGCGTCATGTTTTAGGGGCTGCGAAAGCTGGATAAGTGGAAGCCTGCCTCATGGGCTGGCCTGTGGAGGGGCCGATGGTGCCGATGGCCCGCGGCGTCACCAACTGAAGCCGGCGCCAGCGGAGATGCTTGCTTCGCTGCCGGAGAAGGCGCCGCCGAGCGAGACGCTGGCGCGACTGCCGATGGCGCGCTGATAACCGACCGCCAGTGCGTTCTCGCCGCCTTGCGAGCCGATTCCGACGCCGACGCGGTTGAGGCCCGCTAACCCTGAAAGATTGACCGCCATGCCGGCATAGGCGGCGCTGACCGCGCCCATCCGGTCGATGCGCCGGTCCAGGTGCTGGAAGCGCTGCTCGGTGTCGGTGCGCAGGCGGGTCAGGTTGTCGTCCCAGCCGGCCATGCGGCTGTCGGTGTAGGCGTTGGCGCTGCTCAGGGTGGCGCTGTCGCCGGCCTGCATCTGTGCGACGTTGACCGCGTCGGTGGCCGCGCTGCCGGCGGCGACGTTGCTGATCTGGCGTTCGTTGCCGGCGCTGCCCACCGAGACGGTGTTGGCGCGGGTGGCGGAGGCGCCGCGGCCGATCGCCACCGCATTGTTCGCCGAGACCGAAGCGCCCTGGCCAAGCGCGGTGCCCGAGGCGGCCGTGATCGTGGCGCTTTCGCCCACCGCTACCGCGTTGGTGGCACCAGCCGCGACACGGGCGTTGGCGCCAACCGCGGAGCTGCCGTCTGCGTCGACTCGCGCGTTGCCGCCGAGCGCGGTGTCGTTGGCGCCGGACGCCAGAGTGTTGGAACCGATGGCAGTGCCATTCTGGCCATTGGCATTGGCCTGGGCGCCGACCGCCACCGCATTGGTACCAGTGCCTGCGCTGGCACCGCCGCTGGCGCCGCTACCAACCGCGACGTCCTGGTTGCTCTGGATCGGCGCCTCGACGCGATGATCCAGCGAGGACAGCGCGCCATCCAATGCAGACAGGGCAGAGCCGACGGTGCCGTACGTGCGGCCCTGGACCAGATAGGCGCCACTTCCGATTGTGCCGTCGTTGCCGACAGCGCCACTGGTGCCGAGTACGCTGGCGATGCTGCGCAGTTGCAGCACGTTGACCGCGTCGGTATCGGAGGTACCGGCGGCGACATAGGCGAGTTGCCGCAGCGCGGTCGCATTGCCGAACGCAACCGTGCTGTCGCGATCGGCCACCGAACCGGCGCCGATCGCCACGCTGTTGGTGCCGGTCGCGGCGCTGTTGTAACCAAGCGCCAGGGTTGTCGCGCCGAACGCGGTGGCGCCACTGCCCAGTGCAATGGCGCCGGCGCCGTTGGCGCTGGCGATGCTGCCGAAGGCGCTGGCGTCTTTGCCATTGGCATATGCTTGCGCCCCGATTGCCGTTGCGTTCTCGCCGCCTGCCAAGGCCTGCGCGCCGAGCGCAACGTCGTTGTCCGCTTGGGCATTGCTTTCGAAACCGAGCGCGATGCCGTAGTCGGATCCAGCGCCGCTACCGGTACCTATGGCAATGGCGCTTTCGCCGCCCGCGACCGAGCCGAAGCCGAGCGCAGTGGCGCTGCCGCCGCTGGCGCGCGCGCGTTGGCCTATGGCAATGCTGGAGTCGGCCTCTGCATTGCTGAGTTCGCCGATCGCCAGTGCTCCGATGCCGTCAGTGCTCGATTGCGTGCCGAGCGCAACGCTAGAGTCGGCCCGTGCGCTGCTTGATGGGCCGATCGCCAGTGCACTGATGCCATCGGTTCTCGATTGCGTGCCGAGCGCAACGCTAGAGTCGGCCAGTGCGCTGCTTGATGGACCGATCGCCAGTGCACTGACGCCATCGGTGCTCGATTGCGCGCCGAGCGCAACGCTGAAGTCGGAGCGCGCAGCGCTTCCGCTACCGATGGCAATGGCGCTTTCGCCACTGGCGCCTGCGCTTTCGCCTATGGCGACACTGGTCCTGGCCTGTGCGCTGCTTGATGGGCCGATCGCCAGCGCGGCGGCGCCGTTGGCGCTCGCTTTCGCGCCGAGCGCGATGCTGACGATGGCGCGAGCACTGCTCGCAGCGCCAATCGCCACTGCACCATCAGCCTCGGCGCTTGACTCCGAGCCGATTGCGACGCTGTAGTTCGACCATGCAGCGCTCCTGCTGCCGATCGACACGCTCTGATCGCCATTGGCAAAGGCGTCCGTTCCCAGGACGACGGCATCTTGCGCATTCAGCGGCTGCTCGCTCGCGCTTTCGTCGGATTGTCTCGGGGCGTCGTCCGTTGCGGCTGCGGCGATGGGGGCCGATGTCGGACCATCGCCATCAACGCTGGTGGAAGCCGCTGCACCCAGCGGGACCGCCGCAAGCATGAGCATCGGGAACAATGGAGCGCGGCCCATGCGCGACGTGACGGTGCACCGATGCGGCGCAGCATCCCGCGAGCGAAAATGCGGCGCTGCGGACGCAAGGAAAAGCAGCTGAGCGCCGAAGCCCCGCCAATGCGGATGAAGAGTGGTCAAGTTAAAGCTCCTGGGAGTGAATCGCGAGATCGACGCGATTGGTGTTGGCAACCGAGCGCGACACAGGCGGATGGCGCCGCGTCCATGGAAGCCTTGCGTCGCGGTCGTGATCCGGACGATGGCATCGGTCGGTGCGGGTGAATGCGACTGCTTCCGTACAGTGTCCGCATCCGTCGAAAATCCAGCATGGGTACTCGCCCAAAACGCCATGGGTGATGACACGAAGGCGATGGGGGCGCGGAAGTCGCCAGGCGTGCCATGCGTTGGTCTGCAGGAACTGGCTGAAACTGGTTCGCGGTGCGGGCGCCCGCATGCAACGAGGGTTGCCGAGAGGTCTGTTCGCCTGCGGATGCGCGGCTCGGACCGCATCGCTTGCGTTGCGACGTAGCGAGGATGCGGCGAACTGCGCCCGCTGCTGGCGAGGAGGATCGGACCGCACCGCGAGCGCGATGCCAGCGTGGGCATGTTCAGGCTGCGGATGCTGCCCGATCCAGTGATCGCGCAGCGCATGCAGGATGTTCCATTCGGCGGCCGCAGGCCTTGCGCTGCCGGCCCAGGTCCCTTAAACAAGGAGTGGCGCATACCCCAATGCGCTCACCCATATGCCAGCTCCGGAGTCGTACGATGCCATCGTCGCTGCAGGATCAGCCGGCTTCTGTGTATCCGATGGCGGATGCGCTGGAAGCGTTCGTCGAGCGCCATCGGCGCCTGTTCGTGCTGACCGGTGCCGGCTGCAGCACCGACTCGGGCATTCCCGACTACCGCGACGCCGCCGGCGACTGGAAACGTGCGCAGCCGGTGACCTACCAGGCCTTCATGGGCGAGCTGGCGACGCGACAGCGCTACTGGGCGCGCAGCCTGCTCGGCTGGCCGCGCCTCGGCCATGCGCGGCCCAATGCCACCCATGCCGCGCTGGCGCAGCTGGAAGCGCGCGGCCAGGTCGAAGTGCTGCTGACCCAGAACGTGGACGGCCTGCACCAGGCCGCCGGTAGTCGCGCCACCATCGACCTGCACGGGCGCCTGGACGTGGTGCGCTGCATGGGCTGCGAGCGGCGCCTGCCGCGCGAGGCGTTCCAGCAGCACCTGCTGCAGCACAACCCGCAGTGGGCGACGTTGCAGGCCGCGCCGGCGCCCGACGGCGATGCCGACCTGGAGGGAGAAGACTTCGCCAGCTTCGTGGTGCCGGGCTGCATGCACTGCGGCGGGGTGCTGAAGCCGGACGTGGTGTTCTTCGGCGAGAACGTGCCGCGCGAGCGCGTGGCCAGTGCCTTCGCGCATCTGCAGCGCGCCGACGCGGTGCTTGTGGTGGGTTCGTCGCTGATGGTCTATTCCGGCTTCCGTTTCGTGCAGGCCGCGGCCAAGGCCGGGCTGCCGATCGCCGCGGTCAACCTGGGCCGCACCCGTGGTGACGACCTGCTGAGCCTGAAGGTGGAGCAGCCGTGCGCACAGGCGCTGGCCTTTCTGCTGCCGGCGGCGGCGCGCGTTCCCAATCCCGGCACGAACTGATCCACCGGCAGTGGTTGATCGCGCTGCGCGGCAGGAGTGCAATGGTCGCCTCCCGCGCCGCGCGCGGCGTTTCCACGGATCCGCATCGTGAGTCAGTTGTTCTCGCCCCTCGCACTGGGGCCGCTGTCGTTGTCCAACCGCATCGTGATCGCGCCGATGTGCCAGTACTCCGCCGAGGACGGCCGTGCCAGCGACTGGCACGTACAGCACCTGGGCCAGCTGGCGCAGTCCGGCGCCGGGCTGTTGATCCTGGAGGCGACGGCGGTGGAGCCGCGCGGGCGCATCAGCTACGCCGACCTGGGCCTGTGGGACGATGCCACCGAGGCGGCACTGGGCACGGTGTTGCGCGCGGTGCGGCGCTGGTCGCCGATGCCGCTGGGCATCCAGCTTGCGCATGCCGGGCGCAAGGCGTCCACGCATAAGCCCTGGGACGGCGGCGGCGCGATCGCGCCCGACCAGCCGAACGGTTGGCAGACCATGGCGCCGTCGGCGCAGGCATTCGCCGCCGACGGCGTGCCGCCGCAGGCGCTGGACCTGGCCGGCATCGACGCCATCGTCGAGGCGTTCGTGACGTCGGCGCGGCGCGCCGAGCGCCTGGGTTTCGCGCTGATCGAACTGCACGCCGCGCACGGCTACCTGCTGCACCAGTTCCTGTCGCCGCTGAGCAATCAGCGCGCCGATGCGTATGGCGGCAGCCTGGAGAACCGCATGCGCCTGTTGCTGCGCGTGCATGCGGCGGTACGCGCCGCGGTGGCTCCGGGCATCGCGGTGGGCGTGCGCATCTCCGCGACCGACTGGGTCGACGGCGGTTGGGACCTGGCGCAGAGCGAGGTGCTGGCGCAGGCATTGCAGGCGCAGGGCTGCGATTACCTGCACGTGTCCAGCGGCGGGCTGGACCGGCGTCAGCGCATTCCGGTGGCGCCCGGCTACCAGGTGCCGCTGGCCGAAGCCCTGCACCGCGCACTGCGCATGCCGGTGATCGCGGTGGGCCTGATCACCGAGCCGCAGCAGGCCGAGGCGATCCTCGCCGAGGACCGCGCCGACGCCATCGCGTTGGCCCGCGGCATCCTCTACGATCCGCGCTGGCCCTGGCATGCGGCGGCCGCGCTGGGCGCGCGGCTGCGGCCGGCGCCGCAATACCTGCGCTGCGAGCCGCCTGCGGCGCGCGGCGTGTTCGACGCCTGACCGACGCACCGCGCGCGTCCATGGCGGCCTCCATTTCGATTCCTTCAGGGAGCATGCAATGACGACGATTGGATTTCTCGGCCTGGGCACGATGGGCCAGCCGATCGCGCTCAACCTACTGCGTGCCGGCCATGCGTTGACGGTGTGGAACCGCAGCGCCGCGGCGGCGCAGCCCCTGCTCGAGGCCGGCGCGCAGCAGGCCACGCAACCGGCCGATGCGGTGCGCGGGCCGGTGCTGTTCTCGATGCTGGCCGACGACACCGCGGTGCGCGAGACCCTGCTCGATCGCGGCGCGCTGGACGCGCTCACCGCCGGCAGCGTGCACGTCAACATGGCCACCATCTCGGTGGCGTTGGCGCGCGAGCTGCACGCGCTGCATGCCGAGCGCGGCGTCGCCTACCTGGCGATGCCGGTGCTGGGGCGGGTCGAGGTGGCCGCGGCCGGCCAACTCAACCTGCTCGCCGCCGGCGATGCCGCGGCGCTGGCGCGGGTGCAGCCCTTGCTCGATGTCATCGGGCGCAAGACCTGGTACTTCGGCGCCGCGCCGGAACAGGCCAACGCGGTCAAACTCGCCGCCAACCTGTGCCTGGCCAGCGCCATCGGCACCATGGCCGAGGCGTCGGCCCTGGTGCGCGGGCATGGCGTGGAAGCGGCCGATTTCCTCGACATGCTCACCAGCACCGTGTTCGCCGCACCGGCTTACCAGACCTACGGCGGCATGATCGCCGAACAGCGCTACAGCCCAGCCGGCTTCAAGGCCACGCTGGGTCTGAAGGACGTGCGTCTGGCGCTGAACGCCGGCGAGACCCGGCACGTGCCGATGCCGCTGGCGGCGGTGCTGCGCGATGCCTTCATCGAGGCGATCGCGCACGGCGACGGCGACCTGGACTGGGCGGCGCTGGCCAAGGTCGCCGCGCGCCGCGCCGGCCAGGCCTGAGTGTCGCGGGACGATCTTCAGCGGACCTTGGCGGCGGATGCCGCACACTGCGTGCCCGCTTGAGCCTGGCGCGCGCTTGCCGCTAAGGTGCGGCGATTTGCTGGCGCATCACAGGAGGATGCCATGAGTCCGAATTCGTCCGATCCCGGCGACAGAGTGCCGATCCAGCCGCCGCGCGCGGTCGTGCGCGAGGCCGTGCCCGGCCCCGATCATCCGGACCATCCCGATCACCTGCTGTACGCGCAGATCCGCGAGGGCGTGCATGCGCTGGACGCCGCCTGCGGCCGTGCACCGGACGCGATCAGCGAGCGCATGGTGGCGCGGCTGCTGCCGCTGGCCAAGGAGTACGGCTTCGACCAGGTCGACCACGTGGTGCTCAGCCGCGAGATCGGCGACGTGGAGGATGGCGAGAACGTGTTCCTGGTGCGCGGCGACCTGGACGACCCGGCGCATCTGCGCGCGCACATCACCACCCACGAAGCGGTCGGCATGTCGGTGGAGGATTCGCTGGCGCGCCTGGAGAAGGTCAACCGCCGCCTGGCGTTGCGCCTGCGCCCGGAGTGAGTAGAGAAAGTAGCAACCTCTTGGGCGCTGCATCAACCGAGACAGGATTTCAGGGTAAGGATGCCTAAGCTCCTCTCCCCCCGGGAGAGGGGTTGGGGTGAGGGTACGGGGCGCGCAGCGCACGCGGTGTTTAAGCTGCACGAGGCTTCGCCCGCACCCTCATCCGCCCCTTCGGGGCACCTTCTCCCGAGGGGAGAAGGAAAAGCCGGCTTCGGCTGGATTGCTTTTAGCCCCTCTCCCCTCGGGAGAGGGGTTGGGGTGAGGGTAAGGGCGCGCAGCGCACGCGGTGTTTAAGCTGCACGAGGCTTCGCCCGCACCCTCATCCGCCCCTTCGGCGCACCTTCTCCCGAGGGGAGAAGGAAAAGCCGGCTTCGGCTGGATTGCTAAGCCCCTTCCCCCCACCGAGGGGTTGGGGTGGGGGTACGGGTCCCCTATCATCAGCGGATGCGCCCCGACTACATCCTGACCCTGTCCTGCCCGGACCGTACCGGCATCGTCTTCCGCGTCAGCGGCCTGCTGTTCGAGCACGGCTGCAACATCCTCGATGCGCAGCAGTTCGGCGACGAGGAGAGTGGCCGCTTCTTCCTGCGCGTGCACTTCGACGTACCCGCCGACGGCGTCGCCGCCGCAGTGAAGCTGCAATTGGAGCCCCTGGCCGCCGACTACGCGATGGACTGGCAACTGCACGACGCGCGCCGCCGTGCGCGCCTGCTGGTGCTGGTCAGCAAGCAGGGCCACTGCCTCAACGACCTGCTGTTCCGCGCGCACAGCCGCCAGTTGCGGGTGGACATCGCCGCGGTGGCCTCCAACCATTCCGATTTCGCCGCGCTGGCCGGCTCCTACGGCGTGCCGTTCCATCACCTGCCGGTGAGCGCCGCCAATCGCGACGAACAGGAAGCGCAGCTGCTGGCGCTGGTCGAACGCGAGCGCATCGACCTGGTGGTGCTGGCCCGCTACATGCAGATCCTGTCGCCCACCCTGTGCGCGGCACTGGCCGGGCGCGCGATCAACATCCACCACAGCTTCCTGCCCAGCTTCAAGGGCGCGCAGCCGTACCACCAGGCGCACGCGCGCGGGGTCAAGATCATCGGCGCCACCGCGCACTACGTCACCGGCGACCTGGACGAAGGCCCGATCATCGAGCAGGACGTGGCCCGCGTGGACCACGCCATGACCCCGCGCGAGCTGGTGCGCCTGGGCAGCGATACCGAATCGCAGGTGCTGGCCCGCGCGGTGCGCCGCCACGTCGAGCATCGCATCCTGTTGAACGGGCATCGCACTGTGGTGTTTCGGTGAGGCGGGGAGTGGGGATTCGAGATTGGGGATTCGCAAAAGCGGCTTGACCGATTGCATTTCAGCCGTGGCGCTGCCGGCTCTTGCGAATCCCCAATCCCCAATCCCCAATCACGGCTCAAAGCGATACCCGGCCCCATACACCGACCGCACCCAGTCCTCCACGCCGGCATCGGCGAGCTTGCGGCGCAGGTTCTTGACGTGGCTGTCGACGGTGCGGTCGGTGACGATGCGGTGGTCGACGTAGAGACGGTCCATCAGTTGTTCGCGCGAATACACGCGCCCCGGTGCGGTGGCGAGGGTGCGCAGCAGGCGGAACTCGACCTGGGTCAGGTCCAGGTCGCGGCCGTGCACGCTGGCGCGGCAGGCGTCCTCGTCGATCTGCAGGCCCGGCGCCGGCGCGCCCTTGGGATCGTGGCGATGGCGGCGTAGCACCGCCTGCACCCGCGCCACCACCTCGCGCGGACTGAACGGCTTGCAGATGTAGTCGTCGGCGCCGATCTCCAGGCCGAGCAGGCGGTCGATCTCCTCCACGCGCGCGGTGACCATGATCACCGGCACCGCGCTTTCCCTGCGCAGGTCGCGGCAGATCTCCAGCCCGTCGCGGTTGGGCAGCATCAGGTCCAGCAGCACCAGGTCCGGCTTCTGCGCGCGGAACGCGCCCAGCGCCTGCGCGCCATCGGCGATCCAGTCGTGCGAATAGCCGGCGGCGTGCAGGTACTCGCGCATCACCGCGGCCAGGCGCGGTTCGTCCTCGACGATCAGCACGTGCCCGATCGGGTCCAGGCCGCTCATGCCGCCTGCGCCGGCAAACGCACCACCACGCGCAATCCGCCCAGCGCGGAGGCCTCGGCGTCGATCGCACCACCATGGGCCTCGGCGATGTTGCGGCAAATCGCCAGGCCCAGGCCGCTGCCGCCGCTGGCGCGGTTGCGCGAGGCCTCGGCACGGTAGAAGCGCTCGAACAGGCGTGCGCGCTTGTCCGCCTCCACGCCCGGTGCGCTGTCCTCCACCACCAGTTCCAGCATCGCGTCGCAGCGCATGCAGCGCACCTGCACCGTGCCGCCGGCGTCGGTGTAGCGCAGGGTGTTCTCCAGCAGGTTGCCGAGCAGTTGCTGCAGGCGGCGCTCGTCGCCGTCCACCTGCAGTGGGCCGGCGTCGATCTGCACCTGCACCTGCAGCTGCGCGTCAACGAAGCGCGCGCGCATGCTGTCCAGCACGGCGGCCAGGATCACCGCCAGGTCGACCGGCGCGCGTCGGTAGGCGAGCGCGCCGACATCGGTCAGCGACACGTCGTACAGATCCTCGATCAGCTTGCCGAGCTGGCCGATCTGCTGGTGCAGCGAACCCAGCGAGTCCGGCGTCATCGGCCGGATGCCGTCCTGCAGCGCTTCCAGTTCGGCGCGCAGCACCGCCAGCGGCGTGCGCAGCTCGTGCGAGATGTCGGCCATGAAGTCGCGCCGCGCGCGTTCGTTGTGCTCCAGCGCCTGCGCCAGCAGGTTGAAGTCGCGCGCCAGCTGGCCGAGTTCGTCGCGCGCACTGGCGTCGATGCGGGTGGCGTAGTCGCCGGCGGCCAGGCGGTGGGTGGCGCCGGTGAGGCCACGCATGCGTCGCAGCAAGGCGCGCGACAGCAGCCAGCCGAGCAGCGCGGCGACCACCAGCGAGGCGCTGCCGATCATCCACCATGCGTGTTGCTGCGCCGCGTAGAAGCGTGCGTCTGCCGCCGCCAGCGCCTTCTGGAATGGCAGCATCGCCATCCAGCCGACGGTACGGCCGCCGACCACCACCGGGCGCAGGATGTCGTCCCGACCGACATCGGGATTGCCGATCACCGGCCTGTAGTCCTGGTCGAGCAGCGCGAAGCGAAACACCGCGCCGGTCTGGTCGGAAATCGGAGGTGCCCTGGGCGGCGTACCGGGGCCATGCTCCGGGCGCATCAGCACGAACCACACATCGGGATTGTCGCGCACGAAGTCCCAGTTGCCGTGCCGGGCATACTCGGCCCTGACCCGAGGCAAGGTCTCCAGCATGCGCTCCACCCCTTGTTGGTTGAGGTAGTCCAGGAACTGGCGTTTGACGAAGGCCTGTACGGCCAGGCCGTTGATCAGCAGCACCGTCACGCATGCGGCGAGGATGGCGAGGAACAGCTTGGCGGTGAGGCCCAGTTTCATCGGAGAGGCAAGGCACGGCGCGGGAGCGACAGATGCTGCGTATTAGCCGCGTCGCGGCAGGGGAAAGCAAGCCAATCCACGCCGTCGTCGGCAATCTCCAAATTTGCTGCACATTCGCGGCCTAGCGTGGCCACCTTCGGAAATCCCGTGAGTGCGCCGCATGCTGCCCGTCGTCCGCCGTTTCTCCATGTCGCCCTCGCGCTGGCTGCTGCTCGCCGTCGTTTTCACGGCGGTGGCCGCGTGTTCCTCCAAGCCGCCGCCGCAGATGCCGCAGACACAGGTCGGCGTGCAGACGGTGAAGGTGCAACGCCTGGCGCTCGACCAGACCCTCTCCGGCCGGACCGTGGCCTACATGAGCTCGGAGGTGCGTCCGCAGGTCGGCGGCATCCTGCGCAAGCGGCTGTTCGCCGAAGGCCAGGACGTCCACGCCGGGCAGGTGCTGTACGAGATCGATCCGGCCAGCTACCAGGCCGCGTACGACACCGTCAAGGGCGATCTGGCGCAGGCCGAGGCGGCGGTGCTGTCGGCCAGGCCCAAGGCGCAGCGCTACCAGACCCTGGTCGGGCTGGATGCGGTCAGCAAGCAGGACGGCGACGATGCAGTGGCCACGCTGCGCGCGAACGAGGCGGCGGTGGTCGCGGCCAAGGCCGCCTTGCAGACCGCGCGCATCAATCTCGACTACACCCGCATCACCGCACCGATCTCCGGCCGCATCGGCACCTCCAGCTACACGCCAGGCGCGCTGGTCAGCGCCGGCCAGAGCGAGGTGCTGGCCACCATCAACCAGCTCGACCCGATGTACGTGGACGTGACCCAATCCAGCGCACAGCTGCTGCAGTTGCGCCGCCAGCTCGACGCCGGCCAGCTCAAGGCGGTGAATGGCAAGGCCGAGGTGACGCTGCAGTTGGAGGACGGCAGCACCTATGCGCGCAGCGGCACGCTGGAGGTGGTGGATGCCGCCGTCGATACCGCCACCGGCACGGTCAAGCTGCGTGCGGTGGTGCCCAATCCCGATCGTCTGCTGCTGCCGGGCATGTACGTCAAGGCGGTGCTGCCGATGGCGGTGGACGAGCAGGCCATCCTCGTGCCGCAGCAGGCGATCAGCCGCAACAGCAAGGGCGAGGCGGTGGCGATGGTGGTCGGCCGCGACAACAAGGTCGCCCAGCGCGTGCTGACCACGGGCGATGCCATCGGCGACAAGTGGGTGGTGCGCAGCGGACTGAAGGCCGGCGACCGGGTCATCGTGCAGGGCCTGCAGAAGGTGTCGGTCGGCGCCGAGGTCAAGGCGGTGGAAGTCACCGGGACCGCGGCGGCCGGCAACGCCGCCACCACCGCAGCGGCAGGCTCCCACGGCAACGCCGCGGCGGCGCCGAAGGTCGACTGAGGAACCGCTATGGCCCGTTTCTTCATCGACCGTCCCATCTTCGCCTGGGTCATCGCGATCGTGATCACTCTGGCCGGCGCGCTCTCGATCCTGTCGCTGCCGCTGGAGCAGTACCCCAACATCGCCCCGCCGTCGATCAACGTCAGCGCCACCTACACCGGCGCCTCGGCGGAGACCGTGCAGAACTCGGTGACGCAGATCCTCGAGCAGCAGATGACCGGCCTGGACCATCTGCTGTACATGTCCTCCAGCAGCAGCTCCGCCGGCACCGCCTCGATCACCCTGACCTTCGACTCCGGCACCGACCCGGACACCGCCCAGGTGCAGGTGCAGAACAAGGTTTCGCAAGGCGAGGCGATGCTGCCGGAGGCGGTTCAGAGCAATGGCGTGACCGTCACCAAGTCCATGGGCAGCAGCATGTTCATGGTGCTGGCCTTCACCTCCGAAGACGGCAGCATGGACAGCACCGACATCGGCGACTACATGGTGTCCACGTTGCAGGACCCGATCAGCCGGCTCAACGGCGTCGGCGGCGTCAACGTGTTCGGCTCCGAGTACTCGATGCGGGTGTGGCTGGATCCGGAGAAACTGCGCACCTACGCGCTGATGCCGTCGGACGTGAGCAGTGCGATCTCGGCGCAGAACGCCGACGTCTCCTCCGGTGCGCTGGGCGCGTTGCCGGCAGTGCAGGGCCAGCAGCTCAACGCCACGGTCACCTCGCGCAGCAAGCTCAGGACCCCGGCACAGTTCGAGGCGATCGTGCTGAAGTCGCAGCCCGGCGGCGCCACCGTGTACCTGCGCGACGTGGCGCGGGTCGAGCTGGGCTCCAAGTCCTACGCGTCCAGTTCCAAGTACAACGGCAAGGCCGCCTCCGGCATGGGCCTGGAACTGGCGACTGGCGCCAACGCGCTGGATGCGGCCAAGGCGGTGGAAGCCAAGCTCGAGCAACTCAAGCCGTATTTCCCCACCGGGCTGAAGTACGAGATCGCCTACGACACCACGCCGTTCGTGCGCATTTCCATCGAGGACGTGGTCAAGACCCTGCTCGAGGCGATCGTGCTGGTGGTGCTGGTGATGTACCTGTTCCTGCAGAACTGGCGCGCCACGCTGGTGCCGGTGATCGCGGTGCCGGTGGTGCTGCTGGGCACGTTCGGCGTGCTGGCCTTGCTCGGCTATTCGATCAACACGTTGACCATGTTCGCGATGGTGCTGGCGATCGGCTTGCTGGTCGACGACGCCATCGTGGTGGTGGAGAACGTCGAGCGCCTGATGAGCGAGGACGGCATGTCGCCGCGGCAGGCGACCTATACCTCGATGGGGCAGATCTCCGGCGCCCTGGTCGGCATCGCCCTGGTGTTGACCGCGGTGTTCCTGCCGATGGCGTTCTTCGGCGGCGCCACCGGCGAGATCTATCGGCAGTTCTCGGTGACCATCGCCGCGGCGATGCTGCTGTCGCTGCTGGTGGCGTTGACCCTGAGCCCGGCGCTGTGTGCCAGCCTGCTCGAGCCGATCGCGCAAGGCGGGCACGTGTCGCGCAAGGGCCCGCTCGGACGCTTCTTCGGCTGGTTCAACGCCCGCTTCGATCGGGGCGCCGACGGCTACGGCCGCGGCGTGGGCAAGCTGATCGGCCACCGCAAGCTTGGCGGCCTGGTCTATCTGGCGTTGCTCGCGGTGATGGCGCTGCTGTTCTGGCGCCTGCCCAGTTCGTTCCTGCCCGACGAGGACCAGGGCATGCTGATGGTGATGTTCACCACGCCGTCCGGCGCAACCCAGCAACGCACCCAGCAGTCGATCGACCAGGCGTCCGACTTCATCCTCAAGCAGCCGGAGGTGGCCGGGATGATGACCATCACCGGTTTCAGCTTGGCCGGCAGCAGCCAGAACTCGGGCATGGGCTTCATCAAGCTCAAGGATTGGGCCGAGCGCGACGCGTCCGCGCAGGAGATCGCCAGCCGCATCACCGGCGCGATGATGGGCACGCTGCCGGATGCGCAGGTGTTCGCGCTGTCGCCGCCGGCGATCAACGGCCTGGGCACCACGTCCGGCTTCACCCTGGAGCTGCAGGACGTGGCCGGCAAGGGCCACGACGCGCTGGTCACCGCCCGCCAGCAACTGCTGCAGCTGGCCAACGCCGACAAGGACCTGAGCGCGGTGCGCTTCAACGGATTGGAAGACGCACCGACCTACCGCGTGCAGATCGACGATGCCAAGGCCGGCGCACTCGGCCTGAGCGCTTCGGACATCAATGCCACGCTGGCCACGGTGATGGGCGGCAGCTACGTCAACGACTTCCTCAACAACAACCGGGTCAAGCGCGTCTATGTGCAGGGCGAGCCGGCCGCCCGGATGCTGCCCGCCGACATCGGCCGCTGGTACGTGCGCAACAGCAGCACGGAGATGGTGCCGTTCTCGGCCTTCTCCAGCAGCCAGTGGGCGTATGCGCCGCAGGTGCTGAGCCGCTTCAACGGCGTGGAGTCGATGGAGATCACCGGCAGTGCCGCTAGCGGCATCAGTTCCGGCGAGGCGATGAATGGCATTGCCGCGCTGGTAGGCAAGATCGGCAAGGATGTCGGCTACGCCTGGTCGGGCATGTCCTACCAGGAGCAGGCCGCCGGCGCGCAGACCTGGATGCTGTACGCGGTGTCGCTGGTGTTCGTCTTCCTGTGCCTGGCCGCGCTGTACGAGAGCTGGTCGATCCCGATCTCGGTGATGCTGGCGGTGCCGGTGGGCATCGTCGGCGCATTGCTGGCGACTTGGCTGCGCGGGTTGTCCAACGACATCTACTTTCAGGTCGGCCTGCTGGCGACGATGGGCCTGGCGGCCAAGAACGGCATCCTGATCGTGGAGTTCGCCAAGGAACTGGAAGAGAAGGGCAAGCCGCTGCTCGAAGCGACCCTGCATGCCGCGCGCCTGCGCCTGCGCCCGATCCTGATGACCTCGCTGGCGTTCATGCTCGGCGTGCTGCCGATGGTGGTCAGCAGCGGCGCCGGCTCCGGCGGCCGCCACGCGCTGGGCACGGGCGTGCTGGGCGGAACGCTGGTCTCGACCGCACTTGGCATCTTCTTCGTACCGCTGTTCTACGTGATCGTGCGCAGCCTGTTCCCCGGCAAGCGCGTCGAACCGGAACCGGCGCAGCTGCAGGAGGAGAACCCATGACCCCCGTGAGCCTGACCCGCTCGGCGCTGGCGCTGGCCTGCGCCGGCCTGCTCGCCGGCTGCGCGAGCCTGGCGCCGAGCTACGCGCGTCCCGACGCGCCGGTGCCGGCGACCTTCGCCGACAGCGGCAGCGGCGACGCTGGCGACGGCGCCAGCATCGCGACCCTGGACTGGCGCCAGGTGTTCCTCGATCCGCGCCTGCAGCAGGTGATCGCGCAGGCGCTGGACAACAACCGCGACCTGCGCGTGGCCGTGCTCAACATCGACAAGGCGCGCGCGCAATACCGCATCCAGCGTGCCGACCTGTTCCCGTCGGTGAGCCTGAGCGGCAGCCAGAGCGCCGCGCGCAGCAGTGCGTCCACCAGCCTCAGCGGACGCGCCGAGGTGGCGCGCACGTACACGGCCGACGTCGGCATCAGCAGTTGGGAACTGGACCTGTTCGGGCGCATCCGCAGCCTCGAGGACGAAGCCCTGGAAACCTACCTGGCCACCGCGCAGACCCAGCGCAGTACGCGCTTGAGCCTGGTCGCCGAGGTCGCCGCGGATTGGCTGACCGTCGCCGCCGACCAGCAGCGCCTGACGCTGGCACAGCAGACCCTGGACAGCCAGCGGCGGACCCTGGCACTGACCGAGGCGCGGCATCGCGAAGGCATCGCCTCCTGGCTGGACCTGGCGCAGGTGCAGACCAGCGTGGAGAGCGCACGTGCCGACGTGGCCAGCTACATCACGCAACTGGCCACTGCGCGTAATGCCCTGGACCTGGTGGTTGGCGCACCGGTGGCGGCCGATGCCCTGCCGCAGGCCGACGCGCTGGAAGGCGGCGTGGCGCTGGCGTCGCTGCCGGCGCCGCTGGAATCGCGCGTGTTGTTGCAGCGCCCGGACGTGCTCTACGCCGAGCACACGCTGAAATCGGCCAACGCCGACATCGGCGCGGCCCGCGCGGCGTTCTTCCCGACCATCTCGCTGACCGCCTCCAGTGGGCGCAGCAGCAGCGCCCTGTCCAGCCTGTTCGATGCCGGCAACCGCACCTGGTCGTTCGTGCCCAGCATCAGCGTGCCGATCTTCCGCGCCGGTGCGCTCAAGGCCGAACTGGACGTGGCCCGCATCACCCGCGACGTCAACGTCGCCACCTACGAGAAGGCCATCCAGAGCGCCTTCAGCGAAGTGGCCGATGCGCTGGCCACGCGCGCGCAACTGGACGAACGCATGGATGCGCAACGCGCCCTGGTCGCGGTCACCCAGCGCAGTTATGACCTGGCCGAGGCCCGCTATCGCAATGGCGTGGACAGCTATCTGGATGCGCTGGACTCACAGCGTTCGCTGTACTCGGCGCAGCAGGACCTGATCACGCTGCGGCTGACCGAGGCCGGCAACCGCGTCACCCTGTACAAGGTGCTCGGCGGCGGTGCCGACGCACAGAGCGGCGAGTCTGTGGCAGACGCGACGCGTTAACGTGTTCCCCGCACGATCGTAGCAGCGGCTTCAGCCGCGACGGCATTCCCGATAAAGCCCGTCGCGGCTGAAGCCGCTCCTACAAAAACCGCACTCCGAGCGAATTGCACCAGCGGCGGCTTCGGCACTGGGGAAAGATCGGCGCTGCACCAGGCTGACATGCCCGGGCAGCGCTTTACCAATCCCCAATCCCGATTCTCTAATCCCGGCCCCTCAACGCGCCGCGTTGGCGTTCATCGTCGCGTTGCGGTTGGCGTCCAGGTACTGCGCCGGATCGCGCATGCCGGTGGTGTGGCACTGGCCGGTGGTGTGGCCGCGGTTGACGCCGCCCGGCAACTGGCCGTTGACCTGCTCCACGGTGCCGTCCTCCGGGTCGCTCAGCACCAGGTCCGAGGCCGCATTGCAGTAGTCGTTGGTGTACCAGTTGGTCTTGGCGAAGGAGGTGGTGTAGTAGTTCACCAGCGCTCGCGCCGAGTTGGGGATGCCGGCCAGCCAGGCCTTGGCGCCGTCGTAGGTCAGGTCGTTGTTGGTGCCGCAGCCCACGCCGAACCACGAGCCCACCGTGGCCAGGATGCCGGCCAGGTTGGTGCCCTGGTAAGGCGTCCCCACCGACTGCATCACCCGCCCGCCGCTGGCGTTGTCCAGGCCGCTCCAGTAGTACACGTACAGATGCAGCGCGGCCATGCCGCCCTGGCTGTGCGCCACCGTGCCGAACGAGTTCCACTGGCTGCCGAACTGCGCCAGGCGCTGCGCGAACTGGTCGTTGCTGCGGTTCTGGTTGACGTCCAGGAACGCGGACGCATTGGTGAACTGCGCCACCGGCCACACCCCGCCCGAGCAGTAGCCGTGCACCAGCACCAGGCGCTTGCCGGTGGCCTGCGCCTGCATGTCGGTGGAGGCGGCGCTCAGCTGCGCCGGTCGCTCGCCCATGCGCATGCTCTCGTCGATCGCGCCGGTGTTGCGGGCTACGCTGCTGCGGCGCAGTGCCGGCAGGGTCAGCGGCAATGCCGCGCGCGTGGCCAGCGGCATGAAGTTGTCCGGATCCTCCACGCGCAGGTTGCGCAGGGTGAACGGCGCGCGCGCGCCGGCGCGGACGATCCAGCGTTCGTCCACGCTCAGCGGCAGGCGTCCGTCCTTCGGCGCGAGCATGCCGCCGAGCCAGGCCACCGGCACCGCGCCGCCGTCGCGGCCGGTGCCCCACAGTTCGCCGAGCACGCGGTAGTGCGCCGGCGCCTGGCCGCCACCGATGCGCACCGGGATCGGCAGGGTCAGGCGGGTGCCGGGCTGGGCGCTGGCGGCGATGGCATCGGTGGTGATGCGCAAGGTGGTGTCCAGCACCGGCAGCACGTGCTCGCTGGTGCGCACGAAGGCCTGGCCGCCGGCGTCGTGGCCGTGCACCACCACCTGTGCGATATAGGTGCCGGTGGCGGTGGCCGGGAAGTCGCCGGCATACACGCCATCGCCCGCGGCGCCGTCGCCATGGCGGCCGTCGTCGGCCATCGGCCATTGGCTGACGGAGCCGTCCGGCGCGATCACCCGCAGCTGGGCTGTGTCGATGCGGCCGCTGCCAGCGCTGCGCGCCAGCGACACGCCACCCTGCGCATCGATGCCGCCGAGCAGGGCGGTCAGGCCGATACGCTGGCCGCGCTGCAGTTGCGCGCGGTCGCTGGGGTAGGACGCCAGTTGCGTGCGCGGGTCGCCCTCCATCAGCACATAGCCGCGCTGCGCCGCGCTGCTGCCGTCGGCCTGCAAGGTCAGGGTCCACTCGCCGTTGGCGGCTGTGTCCACACGGTACTCGCGCGCCGGCAGCGCGGCGCCGCCGGCGCCCAGTTGGGTGGCCTTGGCGCTGGGCGCGAGCAGCGGCGTCGCGGCGGCGGTACCCATGCGTGCGCTGGCGGTGGCCGGTGCGCTCAGGCGCGGCTGCCAATCGTGGTCGCCGGACAGCACCACGAAGCGCAGCTTGCCATTCTCCACCGGCAGGGTGGTGTGCCACTGCGCCGGGCCACTGCTGCGCGCGGCGGAGAACTCAACCGGCAAAAGCGCACTCTTTGACAGGATCGCTGCTTCCGCCGGAGCGGGCGCGCGCATCTGCGCAAATTCCTCCGGCGGTCCGGCCAGTTGTTTGGGAATCAGTTCGGCTGCGTGTGCGAGCAGCGGCGACAACAGTAGCGTGGACAGCAGGGACAATGTCGGCAGCGTGGACATGACGGCTCTCTCCTTGAACAGCGGAAGCCGAACAGGCAAGGCCATCGCGGCCGGCCGCCTGGACAGCGGATGCAGCGCCCCCTCGCTACGACGTGCGTGCGTTATACCCCGCTGCGATGACAGTTCCACTCTGCGCTGCAGCACTTCAGGCCACTGCGGGCTGCGGCCAGCACGGAGATGGGATAGTGTGCACAGCGGGGCGGCGCCGCGGCGCCGATGGCAATGCAGAGTGTCTAGGGGGATTGCAGATGCTGCGCAATGCGGTGTATCTCGCTGTCGTGTTCTTCACCGGCCTGGCGCCGGTAGTGGCCCGCGCGCAATCGCCCGCGCCGAGCCAGTCCGGATTCGCCTTCTGCAGCGTGACCGATACCGGCAGCGTGCCGGCCAAGATCTGGGTCTCGCCGGTGTTCGCGCTGTCCTATCCTGCCGACGTCGGCAGCCAACTGCAGCGCAGCAACGCGCTGGCGGGTGCGTTTCTGCGCCACGTGGGCACCCTCGGCGGTGCCGGGAACAAGGAATGCGCGCTCGCTGCCGGACGCGAGGACGTCCAGGCGTTGCGCGAACAGCAGCGCGCGCTATGGGATAAACGTCTGTTCCTGATGAAGGCCGGCAGTTGGCGCGACGTGGACTGGACTCCGTCGCCGGAGGATGCCGTCGCCCAAGCGCCGGCGCAGCGCACGCGCTATTTCTACTGCTACGCCACCCAGGTGGATATTCCCGATCGCAGCGACCGCGCGCGCACCGTCGCCAGCCAGGTCTTCGCCATGCCGAGCGGTGCCGATCCGATGGCGGTCTACACCCAGAGCCAGGCCTATGCCGAGGCATTCAAGCAGGTCGTGGGTGCGCATGGACAGCCGGAGGACGGCACGTCGTGTACGGCGTACGATACCCAAGGCGAAGCGGACAAGGCCAGCCGCGACTATCGAAAGTTGATGGGTGGCTTCAACACCAAGTTCGCCGAGGTGCCATGGCGGCCGAGCGAAGTCGCACCGGGTGCGCCCCCGGTCACGCCGGCGGTGTCCGCGCCGCACGCCGCAGCGCCTGCAGCGCCCAGGCTGCTGGGCGTGCGCATCGTGCCGGTCACGGCGGAACTGGTGCTGGCGGCCGGCCTGCCTTCGCCGCGCGGGGCGTGGGTGGTGGAGGTGTTCGATGGCATCGCCGCCCGTGCCGGCATCAAGCCGATGGACGTGCTGCTGGAGATCGCCGGCCAACCGGTCGTCGGCTTCGAGGACGTGCCGCGGCTGGTCGCTGCGGCGGCTGCGGATGTTCCGGTGCCGGTGAAGCTGTGGCGCGATCGCCGCGAGCACGTGCTGAGCGTGGTGTTTCCGGCAGGTGTTGCGCCAGTGGCGACGGCACCGGCTGCCCAGTAGACCTGGTCGCCACGCACGGCGTGTGCGGCAGCCATGCTGGTCCTCCCATGCCGCAGCGGACGCGGCGTGGCGCCGGCTGGTGTAGCGGGTCAACGCATCCCGCCCATGTCGCCCGCAGGCATGGCGAAGGGTGCCCGTGCTGCGGGCGAGCCTGCATCGCCGTCTTGCAACACGATGCCCGGCGTTGTTCATGCCGGGCATCGTGTGCGCAAGCGGCTGATTACGCCGCCTGTGCCGGTTGTGCACGCAGTTGCCGCGCCGCCGCTACCATCGCCTGCAGCGCATTGCGGGTTTCCGCCCAGCCGCGAGTCTTCAGCCCGCAATCCGGGTTGACCCACAATTGCTGCGGATCCAGCACCGCACGCGCCTTCTCCAGCAACGCCACCATCTCCTGCGTGCTCGGCACGCGCGGCGAGTGGATGTCGTATACGCCCGGCCCGATCGCGTTCGGGTAACGGAAGCGCACGAAGGCATCGAGCAGTTCCATGCGCGAGCGCGAGGTCTCGATCGAGATCACGTCCGCGTCCATCGCCGCCACCGCCTCGATGATGTCGTTGAACTCCGAGTAGCACATGTGGGTGTGGATCTGCGTGGCATCGCGCACGCCGGCCGCGGCGATGCGGAAGCTCTGCACCGCCCAGTCCAGGTACGCCTGCCAGTCGGCGCGGCGCAGCGGCAGGCCTTCGCGGATCGCCGGCTCGTCGATCTGGATCACGCCGATGCCGGCCGCCTCCAGGTCGCGCACCTCGTCGCGCAGCGCCAGCGCGATCTGCCGGCAGGTCTGCGCGCGCTCCTGGTCGTCGCGCACGAACGACCACTGCAGCACCGTCACCGGCCCGGTCAGCATGCCCTTCATCGGCCGCTCGGTCAGCGACTGCGCGTACTGGGTCCAGCGCAGCGTCATCGGCGCCGGGCGCCGCACGTCGCCGTAGATGATCGGCGGCTTCACGCAACGCGAGCCGTAGCTCTGCACCCAGCCGTGCCGGGTGAAGGCGAAGCCGTCGAGTTGCTCGCCGAAGTACTCGACCATGTCGTTGCGCTCGAACTCGCCGTGCACCAGCACGTCCAGGCCCAGTTGCTCCTGCGCGCGCACGCAGCGCTCGGTTTCGGCCGCCAGGAACGCGTCGTACGCGGCATCGTCGAGCTTGCCGGCCTTGTGCTGCGCACGCGCCTGCCGCACCTGTTCGGTCTGCGGGAACGAGCCGATCGTGGTGGTCGGATACAGCGGCAGCCGCAGCGCCGCCTGCTGCGCCTGGTGGCGCTGCGCGTACGGCGACTGCCGGCGGCCGGCGTCGTCGGTCAGCGCGTCGACCCGCCGCGCCACCTCGGCGCGGTGCACGCGCGCCGAGGCGCGGCGGCTGGCCAGCGCATCGCGCGCTTCGGCCAGTGCGACCTGCGCCTGCGGCTGGTCGTCCAGCGCGTCGGCCAGGGTGCGCAGTTCCTGCAGCTTCTGCCTGGCGAAGGCCAGCCAGCCGACCAGTTCGCGGTCCAGCTTGGTCTCCTGCTGCAGATCCACCGGCACGTGCAGCAGCGAGCACGACGGTGCCAGCCACAGCCGCTCGCGGCCGACATGGCCGGCGGCGTAGCGGGCCAGGGTCAGCGCGTTGTCCAGCGGCGTGCGCCACACATTGCGGCCGTTGACCAGGCCGGCCGAGAGCACGCGCCCGGCCGGCAGCGCCTGCAGCACCGCGTCCAGTTGCGCCACGCCGCGCACCAGGTCCACGTGCACGCCGTCCACCGGCAGCGCCATCGCCAGTTCCAGGTTGTCGCCCAGCTCACCGAAGTAGCTGGTCAGCAGCAGCTTCGGCCGTGGCGCCTGCGCCAGGACGTCATAGGCGCGGCGATAGGCGGCGCGTGCGGCGTCGTCCAGGTCCAGCACCAGCGCCGGTTCGTCGAGCTGCACCCAGCCGGCGCCGGCGGCATGCAGGCGCTGCAGCAGTTCGGCGTACACCGGCAGCAGGCTCTCCAGCAGTGCCCAGCGGTCGCTGCCGTCCACGGTCTTGGACAGCGCCAGGAACGTCACCGGCCCGATCAGCACCGGCCGGGTCTGGATGCCTTGCGCCTTGGCTTCCAGGAACTCCACCACCGGCTTGTCGCCGCGCAGGCGGAAGTGCTGGCGCCGCGCCAGCTCCGGCACCAGGTAGTGGTAGTTGGTGTCGAACCACTTGGTCATTTCCAGCGCGTGCAGGTCCAGGCCGTGTTCCTGCGTGCCGCGTGCCATCGCGAAGTAGCCGGCCAACGGATCGGCATCGGCCAGCGCGCGGTAGCGCTGCGGGATCGCATCGAACAGGAACGCGGTGTCGAGCATCGCGTCGTACAGGCTGAAGTCGTTGCTGGGCGGCACGTCCACCCCGGCCTCGCGTTGCAGTTGCCAGTGGCGCAGGCGCAGGTCGCGTGCGGTGTCCTGCAGTTGCGCGCCGTCGATGTCGCGGCGCCAGTAGCGTTCCAGCGCCTGCTTGAGCTCGCGCCGCGCACCGATGCGCGGGAAGCCCAGGTTGGTCACGATCGTCATGTTGCGTTTCCTCATTGCGTTCAAGGGCATTGAGGAACGAAGGAACCGCGCGCCGCGCGTCCCGTTCGCACGGACCGCCCGCCACGCCAGCGACCTTCGCCCCCGCGGGCGAACCGGTACCGCGCGGGCAGGCGGACGGCGCGGCGCGGCGCACGGCCGGGTCGCGGTCCGGCCGCCTCCCCGCGGAGGCGCCAGGTCGAATCGGAGGACGCACGGTCCTCCGGCCGGGGCCGGTATTCGGGCTGATGGACACGCGCACCGTGCCGGCTGCGCACCTACTGTCCGTCGCTTCCCAGGCCGGCATGCGCCGGCCCAGTGCCATTGACGGAGGTCGTTTCCATTCACCGCTGCGGGGCAGCTCCGGAATGGGCAGGCGCTTGCGGCGCCGGCCGTCACCGGATTCCCGTTTAAATTCATCCCTTCATCCGAATGAAGCGATGAATACCTTCGGCGAGCGCACGATAGGCCGGATGCGGCGGGCGGTCAAGGGCGTTGCACACTCGCCGCGTGGTGGCGAGCGCCGGCCGGGGCATGCGGCGAGGGGGCGCAGCGTTTCCTGCCGTCTCGCCGTGGGGAGGTGCGTGGCTGCGCAGGTGCGTGCGGTCCGTCGCGGCGACTGCGTCGCTGCTTGCTGGCCATGTTTCCCCGATAGACTCTGGCGCGTTCTCCGACGCAGACATGGCACGGCGTGCCGATGCGCTGCGTTGCCCCCGCCATTGCTTCGCCAAGGTCAGCCTGGATGTCCAGAATCCCGCCGTTCCGTTCGTCGTTGCGCGCCTCGCTGCTCGGGCTCGCACTTGCTGCAGGTGCCGTGTCTGCCGATCCGGTCGGCCCGCCGGGTCCGGGTGCGTCCACCTCCGCGACGGTGCCCTTTTCCACCGCGACGATCGGCGAAGCCACACGCCCGATCATCGAGGTGCAGTTGAACGGTCACCCCAGCAAGATGATGGTGCACGCGAACGCGTCGCTGTATGTGCAGGTGATCCATCGCATCGCCAGCCAGGTCGGCGTCAGCGACCTGCGTCATCAGGGCGCGTTCGGCATCGAGTCGCCCGGCAAGGTCAGCACGCTCGGACGCGACGAGGGCGTTCTGGATCGGCTTACGATCGGCGGCGCCACCGTGACGAACGTGCCGGTGTCGGTCTTCGAGACGCCGGAACCCGACGCCGACGTGGGCATGCTCGGCATCGGCTGGCTCCGCGCGAACCGCGTGGTCCTGGACTATCCCGGCAAGCGCATCCTGGTCAGCCCGGATGCGACGCAGACCTCCAACTTGCGCACGCGCTTGCTTGGTGTCGGCTATGTGGCGCTGCCCATGCAGTTCGACGAGAAGGCGAACCGCTACGTCGTCAGAGCGACGCATGGGCGGGTAGAGCGCGCGATGGTCGTCAGCACGGTCGGCAATGTCGTCGTCGACGAGGCGTTCGCGCACCAGGCCGGCGTGAAAAAGGGCGCGGTCGCCGGGGAGATGTACGGTCCGAAAGGTGCACAGCTCCACCGCTATCGCACCAAGCAGCCGGTCGTCGTGGGGATCGGCACGTGGTCGTCCAAACCGGTGAGCGATGCCGCCATCGAGGATGTCTACGCCTATGCGAGCCAGCCACGTCCGGACGGCGAGGCCAACGGCGGAATGCTGGGCGCGGATTTCCTGACCAACGCCGGTGCGGTGATCGACTTCGGCGGCAAGACGCTCTATCTGCGCAGGTAGCCGGCGCGACCCAAGAACGGCCATCGTGCGGCCGCCTTTTCGCGGAGGCGCCAGGTCGCACAGGAGAGCGCACGATTCCCGGCCGGGGCCGGCTTCGCGCTTGATGGGCCGGCGCACTGTCTGCGCGCCCCGTCGCTTTCCGGTCCGACGTGCGCCCGGCCCAGTGCCACCGATGGAAGCTGTGACGTGGCCGCGGTACTGGCCAGCCTCGGCGGGCCGCCGCCGGCCAGCGTGCTGGTGATCTTCGCCCATGCCCGGGCGTCCCCGCCAACAACGTCGTCAAATCCCCAACCTGATCTTGCTGCAGTTCGGCATCAACACCCTGGGTCAGATCGGCTGAGGCACGCCGATCCGCGCACGTGGACGCTGATCCCTGGCGGCGGCGTGCTCCCGCGCTGTTGCCGTGGCACGCGCCGCCAATGCGGCGAGTACGAGCGTCAGAGTGCACACACCAACGGTAATGACCGTGCGCACAACGTCAGCGCTACGCTACGTCTTTCCCGGCTGACGTGTGAGCAGCTCCGTTGTCCGCGTGCGCCGCATCGAACGCTTGGCGACACGTATGGAAGTCTTCGGCCCGCTCGACGACCCAGGTCCACATGGGAATCATCAGGATGAGCAGGTCCTTGCCCAGGGGCGTGATGGTGTACTCCACGCGGGGCGGGACCTCTCCGAAATCGTGCCTGCTGATCAATCCGTCCCGCTCCAGGTGACGAAGGGTTCGCGTCAGCATGCGCTGCGTGATTCCCCGCATTCGGCGCGCCACATCGGCATGACGCAGCGTTCCGTAAACGCCAAGCGCGTGAATGATGCCGAGCGACCAGCGATTGCCCGCATGCGACAGCACCTCGCGCCGCAAGCCGTCGTCGTCTGCGCTCATGCCATCGCATATCGACTGCGAATGTTGCAGCAGTGCCTCGGAACTCATGACTGGAGCGATCGGTATCATGCGTGTGCCTTCTTATGCGCTGTCTGCACGGGAGGCAGAATCGGCGCCATCGTACACACACGTGGTCATCCGATGTCCTCCCAACAGCACAGTGCACCCTCCAGGTCCATTCTTGTCCTTGGCGCCGGCGAGCTTGGCTTGCCGGTCATTCGCAACCTCGCCCAACTCGCCGGACAGCACCTCGGAACACGCGTCAGCGTCATGCTGCGCCAAGCGTCCATCGACGCCCAACGACCCGAAAAACGCGCGGTGGTGGAAGAAATCCGCGCGCTTGGCGTCGAGACCATCGCCGGCGATCTGGTCGCTGCCTCCGTGGACGAACTGGCCGCCATGTTCTCCCGGTTCGACACCGTCATCGGCTGTACCGGATATGCCGCTGGCCGCGACACGCCGATGAAGGTCGCCCGTGCCGCAGTCGCATCGGGGATTTCGCGCTACTTCCCCTGGCAATTCGGCGTGGACTTCGACGCCATCGGTCGCGGTGGACCGCAGGATCTGTTCGACGCTCAACTGGATGTGCGGGAGTATTTGCGGTCGCAGTCGGCGGTGGACTGGGTGATCATTTCCACCGGGATGTTCACCAGCTACCTGTTCGAACCCGATTTCGGTGTGGTCGATTTCGCGGCAAAGCGAATCCATGCGCTGGGGTCCGCAGACAATCGCGTCACCTTGACCACCCCGGACGATATCGGCGCGATGACCGCGCGCATCGTGTTCCATTCGCCGTTGATTCGCAACGCGATCGTCTACCTCGCTGGCGACACGATTCGTTACGGCGAACTGCCGGGCATCCTGGAGCGCGCGCTCGGGCTACATGTCGACCTGTCGGTCTGGAGCGTCCCGCAGTTGATGCAGGAACTGGCGCAGGATCCTGCGAACATGATCAAGAAGTACCGCGCAGCGTTCGCCCAGGGCAAGGGTGTTTCATGGGAGGTCGAGCGGACCTTCAACCACATGGTCGGTGCCCGACTGCAGGATGCCGCGGGCTGGCTGCGGGCGAATGTCCGCCTGACCTGAACGCCACCGGCGCCGCATTGCGGGATAATGGCCCTTGTTATCGATGCGGCGGCCGTGAACGCGCCGCCAACCCCACCAGCGCATGCATACGCCGAACACTCACGAAATCCGCCTGTCCGTGGCCCCGATGATGGACTGGACCGACCGCCATTGCCGGGTGTTCCACCGGCTGCTGGCGCCGTCGGCGCGGCTGTACACCGAGATGGTGCACGCCAATGCGGTGGTGCTGGGCGATCGCGCGCGGCTGCTGGATTTCGATGCGGCCGAGCATCCGCTGGCGCTGCAGCTCGGCGGCAGCGAGCCGGCGCTGCTGGCGCAGGCGGCGCGGATCGGCCAGGACTGGGGCTACGACGAGGTCAACCTCAATTGCGGCTGCCCGTCCGACCGGGTCCAGGCCGGACGCTTCGGTGCCTGCCTGATGCGCGAGCCGGCGGTGGTCGCCGAGTGCGTGGCGGCGATGGTCGAGGCCGTCGACATCCCGGTGACCGTGAAGTGCCGGCTGGGCGTGGACCAGGACGACGACTACGCGGTGTTCCTGGCCTTCGTCGACCAGGTCGCCGCCGCCGGCTGCGGGCTGTTCGTGGTGCATGCGCGCAACGCCTGGCTGCAGGGGCTGTCGCCGAAGGAGAACCGCGAGGTGCCGCCGCTGCGCTACGACTGGGCGCACCGGCTCAAGCGCGAGCGGCCGCAACTGCAGGTGGTGCTCAACGGCGGCCTGGCCGCGGTGGAGACGGCGCAGGCGCAGTTGCAGTCGGTGGATGGGGTGATGCTGGGCCGCGCCGCCTACCACGACCCCTACGTCCTGCATCGGCTGGATGCGGCCCTGACCGGCGCTGCGCTGCGTCCGCGCGCCGAATTGCTGCGCGCTCTGCGGCCCTACGTGGAGGCGCGCCTGGCCGAGGGCCTGGCGCTCAAGCACATCACCCGCCACTTGCTCGGCTTGTTCCACGGTCAGCCCGGCGGTCGTGCCTTCCGCCAGGTGCTCAGCGAAGGCGCGCACCGGCCGGGCGCGGACTGGGCGCTGCTGGAGCGGGCGCTGGCGGTCACCGACGGGGCGGCGCGCGCGGCCGCGTGATCCGGCGGGTTCAGTCGGAAACTAGCGGGGCGCCGTGCTCTGGTCTTAGTCGGCTGGATAGCGCTTCCTGACGAGCGCGCTTGGGGGTATTGGCTTGATCGGCGACGGATCTGTCTCCCGATTCCGCCACATCGTTCAGGGAAGCCGTTCAGGATCTGGGCGCTAGTCTCTAGCCGTCAAGAGACGCTGCGAAGCACCTGCCGAAAGGCCTCTCCAGGCCACTGGCGCGGCCCTTGCATCGGCTCTCCACAGGTTCATTTGACTGAATGTCGCCCGTGGCGTCCGGAAAAGTTCAGACCGGATTCACCCCGAAAAATCAAGAATTTGCCTCGATTTCTCGAGGTCGTCTTCGTTTCCACGAGGTGTCGCGCTTCACAAGTTTTGAACGTTTCCGATCAGTCCGTTAGGATGCCCGTCGTGACTTCTCCCGCTTCCCGCCACTACCGCTTTGCCGCCGTATTCGCGCTCGCGCTGGCGTCGGTCGCGGCTGGGCATGGCCGTGCGCAGCAGCCGCCCATGCCGGGCGCGATGGCGCCGCCAGAGCGCGACGCGGGCCGCAATCGCGACTATGCCGGCAGCTCGCTGTCCGACGCGGTGCGCCGGGTGCAGCGTTCCACCGGCGGGCAGATCCTGGGCGCCGAGCGCGTGCCGTTCGACGGACGCGATATCAACCGCGTCAAGTACATGGACGGCCGTGGGCGGGTACGCTACATGGACGATCCGCAGCCTGGCCGTGCGGCACCGCCGCGGGCGCCGCGGTCGGGCGAGCCTCCAGAGCCACCACGCGACGATCACCCGTGAGTCCGGATAGTTCGGTTCAGGTTCCACACACCGCCCCGGCCACCGGCCACCTGTAAGTTACTAGGGAGAGTTCATGCGTATCCTTCTGGTCGAAGACGAAGCTCCGCTGCGAGAGACCCTGGCCGCTCGCCTGAAGCGCGAAGGCTTTGCGGTGGATGCGGCGCAGGACGGCGAGGAAGGCCTGTACATGGGCCGCGAAGTGCCCTTCGACGTTGGCATCATCGATCTCGGCCTGCCGAAGATGTCGGGCATGGAGCTGATCAAGGCGCTGCGCGACGAAGGCAAGAAGTTTCCGGTGCTGATCCTCACCGCGCGTTCCAGCTGGCAGGACAAGGTCGAAGGCCTCAAGCAGGGCGCCGACGACTACTTGGTCAAGCCGTTCCACGTCGAAGAGCTGCTGGCGCGCGTCAACGCGCTGCTGCGCCGCGCCGCCGGCTGGAGCAAGCCGACCCTGGAATGCGGTCCGGTCGCGCTGGATCTGGCGGCGCAGACCGTCAGCGTCAGCGGC
Organism: Xanthomonas sp. F1; assembly: GCF_014199855.1. Taxonomy (NCBI): domain Bacteria; kingdom Pseudomonadati; phylum Pseudomonadota; class Gammaproteobacteria; order Lysobacterales; family Lysobacteraceae; genus Xanthomonas; species Xanthomonas sp. F1. The sequence goes on from NZ_JACHOK010000010.1 coordinate 29,133, forward strand.
AGCAACGTCGACCTGACCAGCTACGAGTACAAGGTGCTCGAGTACCTGATGATGCATGCCGGCGAACTGGTCTCCAAGGCTGACCTGACCGAGCACATCTACCAGCAGGATTTCGACCGCGACTCCAACGTGCTGGAAGTGTTCATCGGCCGCCTGCGCAAGAAGCTGGACCCGGATGGCGAGTTGAAGCCGATCGAGACCGTGCGCGGCCGCGGCTACCGGTTCGCGATTCCGCGCACCGAAGGCTGATCGCAGGCGCCGGCGAGCACACCGAGGAAGCGAGCGCGTGGCGGCACGACCCAGGTGGTACAAGCGCTGGCGCCCGCGTTCGCTGCAGGCGCGCCAGCTGCTTGCCGCCAGCCTCAGTCTGCTGGCGTTCCTGGCCGCCGCCGGTTACGCGCTGGATCAGGCGTTCGCCGACACCGCGCTGAGCAACCTGCGCGAGCGCCTGAAGAGCTACGCCACCGCCTACGCCAACAACATCGACGTCGCCCGCGACGGTTCGCTGTACATCAACAACGACAAGCCGCCGCCGGACCCGCATTTCGACCGGCCCGGCAGCGGCCTGTACGCGCAGATCGTGATGCCCAACGAGCGTTGGATCTCGATGTCCAGCGAGGGCCCGCTGCCGCCGCGCGGTGGCATGCTCGAACCGCGCCAGGAAACCTTCGACGGGCCCTGGCCGATGACTCAGATCGACGGCAGCGAGGGCGAGGTCTACCGCTACGGCATCGGCCTTGCCTACGTGCGCCGCGACAAGGAAACCCCGGTCACCATCTACATCATGGAGGACACCCGCGCGCTGGGCGCGCAGCTGCGCGTGTTCCGCGGCCGGGTGTGGTTCAACCTCGGCGGCGCCGGCCTGATCCTGCTGGTGCTGCAGGCCTTCATCCTGCAATGGAGCCTGCGCCCGCTGCGCCGGGTGATCAACGAACTGACCAAGGTGCAGCGCGGCGAAGCCATGCGCATGGGCGATCGCCATCCGCGCGAGCTGGAGCCGCTGACCGACAGCATCAACGCCTTCATCGAGAGCGAGCGCGAGAACCTGGATCGCCAGCGCAATACCCTGGCCGACCTGGCGCACAGCCTGAAGACGCCGCTGGCGGTGCTGCGCACCCAGCTCGACAGCGGCGCGCAGGGACCGGAGCTGCGCGAGGAACTGGACGTGCAGCTGCGGCGCATGAACAACCTGGTGTCTTACCAGCTGGCCCGCGCCGCCTCCAGCGGCCACAAACTGTTCGCCGCGCCGTTGCCGATCGAGCCCAACGCCGAGGAGATCGTGCGCGGCCTGGAGAAGGTCTACGCGGCCAAGGGCGTGCTGTGCGAGTTCGACATCGAGCCGAGCGCGCGCTTCCACGGCGAACCCGGCGACCTGCAGGAACTGCTCGGCAACCTGCTGGAGAACGCCTTCAAGTGGGCGCGCCGGCGGGTGCTGTTGAGCGTGCGCCCGGAACCGGCCGCCGGCAGCCGCCGCGCAGGCCTTATCATCTCGGTGGAGGACGACGGCCCCGGCATCGCGCCGGACGAGGTCGCCCATATCCTGCAGCGCGGCGTGCGCGGCGACGAGCGCGTGCACGGCCACGGCATCGGCCTGGCGATCGTGCAGGACTTGGTCAAGGGCTACCGCGGCGAGCTGCAGGTGAGCCGCTCCGAGGAACTGGGCGGGGCGCGTTTCCTGGTCACCCTGCCGCCGGGGCTCTGAGCCCAGCAGCGCTCCTGCGCCGGTCTGGGACCGGCATCCCGCCACGCCAGCGGCTACCTGCACGGATCGAGCCGCCGCTGGCGCCGCTGCGCCGCAGCAGCAGGTGAATCCCGTGCAAATGACCGGGAGGTTTCCGACAGTGGCTTAACGCGACCGGCGCCCAGCTGGCGATACTGCGCCGGTCTTCACGCCGCTTTTCGTCCAGGAGCCCCGCATGTCCGCATCCCGGCATCGTCCTGCAGCAACGCGTCTGCGCGTGCGCGGCCGGCGTGTGTTGCGCAACACCCAGCGACTGTTGTTGTCGTTGCTGCTGGTGCTGTTCACCGTTGGCGCCATCGCCGCCACCGACAAGGTGATCAAGCGCGACGACGCACGCTGGCTGCAGTCGATGACCCTCGGCCTGGACAGCGCCAGCGTGGCGCAGTTCGAGCGCGATGGCCGCAAGCGCTTCCTGCGCGAGCAACTGCAGGCCGATACGGGCGATGCCGCCCTGCCGGCGCCGGTGCGCGCGCAGCTGGACGGCTACGCGGCGTTGCATACGCCGGTGCAGGAATTGCTCAAGCAGCAGGCCGCCGCGCAGCAGGCGATCAAGGCAATGCCGGACGGCGATGCCAAGGTCGCCGCGAAGAAGGCCGCGCAGCAGCGCGGCGATCTGCTGCTCAACCAGGCGCGCCAGGCGCAACTGCTGCGGTCCATCTATGCGCCAGATCAACTGCGCGAGCAGATGGTGTGGTTCTGGCTCAACCATTTCAGCGTGTTTGCCGACAAGGGCCGCCTGCACTGGACCGTGGCCGACTACGCCGACAATGCGATCCGCCCGCACGCGCTGGGCAAGTTCTCCGACCTGGTGATGGCGACGCTGGAGAGCCCGGCGATGCTGGAGTACCTGGACAACGCGCAGAACGCCAAGGGCAAGGTCAACGAGAACTACGCGCGCGAACTGATGGAGCTGCATACCCTCGGGGTCGATGCCGGCTACACGCAGAAGGACGTGCAGCAACTGGCGCTGATCCTCACCGGCGTCGGCATCGCACCGGTCGACCGCGACGGGCCGCCGAAGCTGCCGCCGGCATTGCAGGGGCAGTATGTGCGCCGCGGCGCATTCGAGTTCAATCCGGCACGGCACGAGCCTGGCGACAAGACCCTGCTCGGCCAGCGCATCGCCGGCGGCGGCTTCGACGAGGTCGAGCGCGCGGTGCAACTGATCGTGCGCCAGCCGGCATGCGCGCACTTCATCTCGCGGCAGTTGGCCGAATACTTCGTCGCCGACGATCCGCCGCCGGCGCTGGTGGAGAAGATGGCGCGCACCTTCCAGCGCAGCGATGGCGACATTGCCGCAGTGTTGCAGGTGATGTTCACTGCCCCGGAGATGGCATCCGGCGCGCCGCACAAGTTCAAGGATCCGTACCGGTTCCTGGTCTCGGCGCTGCGCCTGGCCTACGACGGACAGACCATCGTCAATCCGCAGCCGCTGCTGGGCTGGTTGAACCAGATGGGCGAGCCGAGCTTCGGGCGGATCACCCCCGATGGCTGGTCGCTGCAGTCCAGTGCCTGGAACAGCTCCGGGCAGATGGCGCAGCGCTTCGAGATCGCGCGTGCGATCGGCAACGGCAACACCCAGCTGTTCACCGTCGACGGACAACAGCGCGGCGGCTTCCCGCAACTGAGCACGCCGCTGTATTACCACGCGATCGAGCCGCAACTGAGCGACACCACGCGCCAGGCGCTGGCGCAGGCGCGCTCGCAGCAGGAGTGGAACGGCTACCTGCTGGCGTCCCCCGACTTCAATTACCGCTGACCGCGGCCTTTGCCGCACGGAGATCCGTCATGCACCGTCGCCGCTTCCTGCTCGCATCCGCCGCTGCCGCGGCCAGCCTGCCGTTCGCCGGGCGCCTGTTCGCTGCGCCTGCGCCGTCGCCGCGTCTGCTGGTGGTGTTCCTGCGCGGCGGCTACGACTGCAACAACCTGCTGGTGCCGTACGCCAGCGATTTCTACTACGCCTCGCGGCCGAGCCTGGCGATCGCCAAGCCGGATCCGGCCAATCCCAACAGCGCCATTGCGCTGGACACGCAGTGGGGCCTGAACCCGCGGCTGCGCGAGACGCTGATGCCGTTGTGGAGCGACAAGCAGCTGGCGTTCGTGCCCTTCGCCGGCACCGACGACCTGTCGCGCAGCCACTTCGAGACCCAGGACAGCATCGAGGCCGGGCAGCCGGCCGGGCAGCGCAGCGACTATCGCACCGGCTTCCTGGCGCGGCTGTCGCAGGTGGCCACCGGCACCCCATCGATCGCCTTCACCGATTCGCTGCCGCTGAGCTTCCAGGGCGGTGGCGACATTCCCAATCTCTCGCTCAAGCGCAATCCGACCCCGGCCTTCGACCAGCGCCAGGCCGACATTCTCGCCGGCATGTACCACGGCACCCAGTTGGCCAGCGCCGCGCACGACGGTCTGGCGCTGCGCCAGCAGGTCTCGCAGGCCTTGCGCGACGAGATGCAGCAGGCCAACCGTGGCGCCGCCAGCGCGCGCACCTTCGCCGACGAGACCCGCCGCATCGCCACGCTGATGCGCGAGCGCTACCGGCTCGGCTTCGTCGATGTCGGCGGCTGGGACACGCACGTCAACCAGGGCAGCACCGACGGCGCGCTGGCCAACAACCTGGCCAATCTCTCTGAAGGGCTGTCGGCCTATGCCGAGGCACTGGGGCCGGAGTGGCGCAACACCGTGGTGGTGGTGCTGTCCGAGTTCGGCCGCACCTTCCGCGAGAATGGCGACAAGGGCACCGACCACGGCCACGGCACCACGTACTGGGTGCTGGGCGGCGGGGTCAACGGCGGCCGCATCGCCGGCGAGCAGGTGGCGGTGAGCAAGGACAAGCTGTTCCAGGACCGCGACTACCCGGTGCTGACCAACTACCGCGACATGTTCGCCGGCCTGCTCGGCCGCATGTGGGGCCTGTCGCCGACGCAACTGCAGAAGGTGTTCCCGCAGGCGCATGCGCGGGATTTGAAGTTGGTCTGAGACCCTTGCTTCGGATCGCCGCGTCATGCGCTGTGATGAGTGGAAGCGTCCAGGTGACTGGAGTCCGCTCTCGCAAGGGACGTGCGCCAAGCCTGTGCACGCACGGCAGGTGCTTAGCCGTCCCGTTCCGAACTGGCGACGTTCCCAACGTCGTTCGTCGCGGCTTCAGGGCAACTCCAACAGCGACGAAAGGCAATTGTAGGAGCGGCTTCAGCCGCGACGAGCACTCTCGGTAACGCCCATCGCGGCTGAAGCCGCTCCTGCAATCGCGACGATGTATCACGCCGAGGCGCCGCATAGAGGTGCCCAAAGTCGTTCCTACAGGCGTGCGCCGATTGTGCGAAGAGTGCACTGTGGGAGGGACTTCAGTCCCGACGCTTTCCGCGCTCTGCTTGCCGTATCGCGATGCTTCATCGCGCGTCCATTGCGGCGGAGACCATGTCGCTGACACAGTGTCGCCAGAGGCGTGCGCGGTTCAGGCCGCAGCGAACGGCGACGGCCCGTAAAACCGAGCCAAATGCGCGGCCACTTCGGGCATTTCGCGCTGCAGCCGCTCTGGCGCGGAGAAGTGGTATTCGCTGACCACGGCGAAGAACTCCTCCGGCGCCTCGGCGGCGTAGGCATCGATCTCGCTGGCGCGGCCGCGATCCACGCGCGCGCAGAAGGCGTCGTAGCTGCGCTGGAAATCGGTTGCCCATGCTCGCTGCCATGCACGCGGCAGCAGCGGTGTGCCGTCCAGGGCGCCGTCGAGGACGTCGAGCTTGTGCGCCATCTCGTGCACCGCCACGCAGTAGCCGGCACGCGGATCGTCCAAGTCGGCCTGCACGTCGGCCCAGGACAGGATCAACGGGCCGCTGTCCCAGGATTCGCCAATCAGTTCGTCTTCCCACTCGTGCAAAACGCCGGCGGCGTCGACATGGCTGCGCTGCACGCGGAACGCGTCCGGGTAGACCAGCAGTTGCGACCAGCCGCTCATGCCGCCGACGCCGTATTCCAGCAGCGGCAGGCAGCACAGTGCGGCGAGCAGGCCGCACTGTCGGGCATTCAGCTGCAGGCCGCCGAGCGGCGAGATGGTCTTGCGGTGCAGGAACTCGCTGGCCAACGCACGCAGGCGCTGCTCGCGCGGCGCATCCAGGGCGGCGACCCAGGCACAGTCGCGGCGCACGGCGTGCCAGGTGGCGTCATCGATGGCAGCAGGCTTGGACCACAGCCCGCGCAGCCAGCGTGGAATCAGCGGAACATCCCCGGCAGGAAGCTGTGCCACTTCGGCATGCGCATGCGCGGCACCAGGTCGCTGTCGCTACCGCCGCCGGTGGTGGTCGAGGCCGGCTTGGTGGAGGATGGCGCATGTGTCGCCGGCGCACGCGTCGGCGTGCTGTCGGCATCGGCCGCGTCGCCGTAGGTGCAGTCGGTGTGCGGCTTCTCCGCCAGCACGTTGGACGCGTGGGCGGCGGCGAGTGGCAGCAGCAACAGGAGCAGGCAGGGCAGGGAGCGGCGCATCGTCGGCATCCAGGGCGAGCGGCGGTGAATCCCGATTCTAACGCGGTTTTCACCCAATGCAGGGCCCCGGCCCTGGGCGCCCGGCGGGCGTTGCCGCATACTTTTCGGTTCACGAGGGCGCGCCACCGCACGCCCAGGGGCGGAACGAGGCGATGGAACCGGCGTTGGACGAGCGCGAACTGTTGGCCAGGCTCAGCAAGGGGCCCCTGTCCGGCGATGCCCTGGCGCGCGCCTGCGGGCTGACCCGGGCGGCGGTGTGGAAGCGCATTCAGGCACTGCGCGCGGCCGGGGTGGAGATCGAGGGCCGGGCGGGCGAGGGCTATGGCCTGGCGCGGCCGCTGGAACTGCTCGACGCCGCGGCGATCCGGGCCGGGCTGAGTGGGTCGGCCGCTGCCGAGCTGGCCGGGCTGGAGATCGCCTGGAGCCTGGTCTCCAGCAACACCACGCTGTTGCAGCGGCCGGCGCCGGCGCAGGGCAGCGAGGTCCTGCTGGCCGAGCGTCAGACCGGCGGCCGCGGCCGCCGGGGCCGGGTCTGGGCCTCGCCGCTGGCGGCGCATCTATACCTATCGGTGGCGCGCAGCTTCCAGGGTGGGCTGGGCCGACTGGGCGGCCTGAGCCTAGCCGCCGGCGTGGCCGTGGCCGAAGCCCTGCGCGCGGCCGGCTTCGCCACGGTCGGGCTGAAGTGGCCGAACGACCTGTTGGCCGACGGGCGCAAGCTGGGTGGCCTGCTGGTGGAAGGCGGCGGCGAGTTCGCCGGACCGGCGCGGGCGGTGATCGGCCTGGGCCTGAACGTGACGATGCCGGCGGCCAGCGCCGCGGACATCGACCAGCCGTGGACCGACCTGACCCGGCTGGCCGGTGGCCCGGTGTCGCGCAACGCCATCGCCGCCACGGTGCTGTCGCACCTGCTGCCGGCGCTGGCGTTGTTCGACGCCGAAGGCCTGGCGCCGTTCCTGCCGCGCTACGCCGCGCTGGATCTGCTGGCCGGACGCGCGGTGCGCATCGACGAGGGCGGCCAGGTGCGCGAAGGCACGGCCCTGGGGCTGGCCGAGGACGGCGCGCTGCGGGTGGCCTTCGCCGACGGCGAGCAGCCGGTGCATGCGGGCGACGTCAGCGTGAGGCCGGCATGAGTGACTGGCTGTTCGACCTGGGCAACTCGCGCTTCAAGTTCGCCGCGCTGGAACACGGAAAGGTGGGCGCGGTGCAGGCCTGGCCGCATGGTGCCGAGGCGATGGACGCGGCGGCGGTCGCGGCGCTGCCGCAGGGCGGCACCGCCTACGTCGCCAGCGTCGCCGCGCCGGCGCTGACCGCCACCGTGCTGGAGGCGCTGCGCAGCCGCTTCGCGCAGGTGCAGGTGGTGCGCACCGAGGCCGTGTGCGCCGGGGTGCGGATCGCCTATGCGCGACCGCAGGCGTTCGGCGTGGACCGGTTCCTGGCCCTGCTCGCCGCCCATGGTGGCGGCGACGTGCTGGTGGTGGGCGTGGGAACGGCGCTGACCGTGGACCTGCTCGATCGCGACGGGCTGCATCACGGCGGCCGCATCGCGCCGTCGCCGACCGTCATGCGCCAGGCGCTGCAGCAGAAGGCGGCACAGCTGCCGGCCGAGGGCGGCGATTACCACGAGTTCGCTGCCGACACCGGCGACGCGCTGGCCTCCGGCTGCGACGGCGCTGCGGTGGCGCTGATCGAGCGCAGCCTGCAGCAGGGCGAGGCCTTGCTGGGACGGCGACCGCGGCTGCTGCTGCATGGCGGTGGCGTGCCGCCGCTGTTGCACGCGCTGCCGGCTGCCGAGCAGCGCCCCGCGCTGGTCCTGGACGGGCTGGCGCTGTGGGCGCAGGCGCACGCTGCGGCCGGTGCCGGTGCCGCCTGAGCGGACCGGCGCTGGTTGCCGCGATGCGGCGCGGCGTGGCCGAGGCAGACAGTGCGCCGAGCTGGTCAGGCCCCACGCAGACGCCACTGTCTCTCCCAAGCTGCATCGCACGCTCTAGAATCCGGCCATGCTCGTTCGCGCCCTGCTCGTCGTCCTGACCATCCTCAACCTCGGCGTCGCGGTGTGGTGGGCGATGCAGCCGCCGACCCCGCCAGCGGTGCCGATGCCGGCCGTGCTGGCCGGGGTGGCGACGCTGCAACTGGTCAACGAGGCGCCGGCACCGGACGCTACGCCGTCTCCACCGGCGGCCGCGCCTGCCGAGGCGCAGGACAGCGCCGTCGCCGCTGATGCGGCCGACTCCATGTCCATCCCGGCACCGGCCAGCGCACCAGCGGCTCCCACCACCGTCGCACCCGAAACCGCGCCCACGCCACCCGCCGCCGCCGCCCCTGCGCCCGCTCCCACCCAGACCCAGACCGATCCTGCGGCCAAGCCCGCCGCCGACGCGGCGGTGTGCCTGAGCGTGGGACCGTACGCGGACCGCGATGCGGCGCAGGCGGTCGTCGCCGCGCTGGCGCCCGGGGGGCCGCGTCCGCGCCTGCGCGAGGACGCCGACAGCGGCGTCACCAGCTTCCGCGTGGTGCTGCCGACCATCGGCGGCGAAGATGGCCTCAGGCAGGCCACCGAGCGCATCGTCGCCGCCGGCATCCGCGACTATTACCCGTTGCGCCAGGGCGAGGCCGGCAATGCCATTGCCCTGGGGCAGTACCGCAGCCGCGAAGGCGCCGAGCGCCGCCGCCAGGAACTGGCCCGTGCCGGCTTCAACGCCGACCTGATCCCCAGCGGCGGCAATGGCCAGTCGCGCTGGTGGCTGGACCTGCGCGCCGACTCCGCGGCGCAGGCCACCGCCCTGCGCCGCCAGCTCGGTGCGGCGCGCCAGCGCAGCGTCGACTGCGCCACGCTGCGCTAGAATGCCGCGCCTGCCGGTGTTCAGCGCCTCGCCTTTGGACGTGTCGAGGCCCGCGTCAGCAGGTAGACTGCCCCGGCCCGCCCGCAGGCGTCATGCACCTTGCCGCTTTAGCTCAGTCGGTAGAGCAACTGTCTTGTAAACAGTAGGTCATCCGTTCGATTCGGATAAGCGGCACCATCTTTCGATCCGCCGGCATCCGCAGATGTCCGCGGTATGCAATCAACCGCTGAAATAGCGGGTTTTTGCTTTCTGTTGCGAGTTTTCACGAGCCTTCATTCGAGCAGGGAGCAACTGCGCGCTACGCGAGCGGGGTAGGTGGCGTGGCGGATGGGGCGCACGCAGCAGCAAACCCGCGAAGCAACAGCCGGCCAACCGAAGCGCGGTTGGGTCGCCGCGTGTTGTCGCGAGCTGCGCTAGGGGCTTCGCGGTATGAGCAAGGACTGCGCGCGCGCGGAAAGCGGACAACCCTGCCGCTGCAAGAAGGCGATGGCCTCTCTGGTGCGCCGGAGCAGCCCGGTGTTCGCGATGAAGGTCGTCTTCGCTCCCTGGAACTCCAGCACGACGTTCTCGGTTCCCCACGCCTTCCGATAGTCCACCCTGGCGATCTCATGGTACGGACGGGTGCGCGTGCGCAGGACGCGATACTCCACGTGGTCCGCGTGCAGGATCAGCGCGGGGTTGAGGCTGTTGTGCGCCCACGCGAACCAGGGAAGGAACGTGAACCCGGCGAACGCGGCCTCCAGGGTCACGATCAAGGGCTTTTCCAAGGCAATCTCCAGAAACGGCGAAGGAGCTTAGCCAGCCAGCGCCGTCGACGTCCAACCGTGCGCTTCGGGCAGATGCAGCGCTGGTCGCGTGTGCGCGTCCTTTGCCGGGAGATCCGACCAGGCTGGCGTAGCCCTCCGCGGAGAGGAGCGAGCGAAGCTGCGTGCGCGGGACGCGCCACATTCATGGATGCGTCGGTAGCGCGTGGACCTGTGCGTGCTTCTTCAGGCGCTGGCTCTGGTTTCTCGTCTGAGGCGCAATGACGGTGTCGGCTTTTGCTCGTACGTCGAACCAGCACGGCGGTTGCCGCACACATGCGCACCGCACTGCTGCGACGCGGCGGGTCGTGTCATGCCTGTCCCGCTAGACTGGGTCACTTTTTTGGCTGGAGCGTATGCGCATGAAGTCGTCTTTTCTGCCAGTGTCCCTGATCGGCGTTCCCACCGACATCGGGGCCGGCCACCGCGGTGCGCGCATGGGGCCGGAAGCGCTGCGCATCGCCGGATTGCACGAGGCGTTAGCCAATCGCGGCGTGGAGGTGCGCGATATCGGCAACATCGATGGCCCGCGCAATCCCTGGCAGGCGCCGGTGGACGGTTACCGTCATCTGGACGAGGTGGTGGCCTGGAACCGTGCGTTGATGGAGGCCAGCTATGCCGAGCTGCGCGCCGGGCGCATGCCGATCGTGCTTGGCGGCGACCACTGTCTGGGGATCGGTTCGATCACCGCGGTGGCGCGGCATTGCCGCGAGCAGGGCCGCACGCTGCGCGTGCTGTGGCTGGACGCGCACTCGGACTTCAACACCAGCGAGGTCACCCCGTCGGGCAACGTGCACGGCATGCCGGTGGCCTGCCTGTGCGGGCTGGGGCCGCAGGCGCTGACCGAACTCGGCGGGAGCGCGCCGGCGCTGCGGCCGGAGCAGGTGCGGCAGATCGGCATCCGCTCGGTCGACCCGGACGAGAAGCGCCTGATCAAGCAGCACCGCGTCGACGTGTACGACATGCGCTACATCGACGAGATGGGCATGAAGCGGACCATGGAGGCGGCGCTGGACGGGCTCGACGCCGACACCCACCTGCACGTCAGCTTCGACGTGGATTTCCTCGACCCCAGCATCGCCCCGGGCGTGGGCACCACCGTGCCGGGCGGCCCCAACTACCGCGAGGCGCAGCTGGTGATGGAAATGATCGCCGACAGCGGGCGCATGGCCTCGCTGGACATCGTGGAGCTGAATCCGGTGCTGGACCACCGCAACCTGACCGCGGAACTGGCGGTGGACCTGGTGGAGAGCCTGTTCGGCAAATCGACGTTGATGCGGGACTGAGCGCCGGCCGGCCTGCGCCGCTTGCTCTTTGCCTGAATGGAGTGCCGGTTCATTCACGTGAAATCCACAGTCGTGACGGCAGATTCACCGCCAGACGGTAGCGCGGCGACGCCTATCGCCGCCCACCCGACCACCTGCGATTGCCGAGGACGACCACGATGAAGCGACTGACCACCCTGTTGATGCTGACCCTGTTCTGCGCTGGCGTCCTGACCGGCTGCAACACCGTTGCCGGCGCCGGCAAGGACATGCAGAAGGCGGGCCAGAAGGTGGAAAACAAGGCGGACGATTGCAGCGCTGGCAAGTGCTGAGCGCCCCGGTCGATCGCGGCGGCGACACGCCCCGCGCACGACCGATCCACGAGTTTCGTGCGGCCGTGGTGGCCGCGTTCCATGACCATGAAGGAGTGAACCTATGAAGCGTACGTTTGCGTGGATGCTGCTGGCGATGTTCTCGGTGGGCCTGCTGTCCGGCTGCAACACCGTTGCCGGTGCCGGCAAGGACGTGCAGAAGGCGGGCGAGAAGGTCGAAGACGCCGCCAAGAACTGAGCCTCGTCTCAGCTGCGAAAAACGGGTCGGCTTGCCGGCCCGTTTTTTTGCGCGGCTACCGTCCACGGCGTAACGGTTCACGATGCTCATGCATCGCTGACATTGCGTTGATCGGTTCGCGACGAGCGCCGCGCGATGCTGCGCGGGCGGCGTACGGCGCCGCTCACACATCACGAGAGATGCCATGAACAAAGACATCATTGCCGGCAAGTGGACCCAGCTCAAGGGCAAGATCAAGGCGCAGTGGGGCGATCTGACCGACGACGACTTCGACGTCGCCGAAGGCAACACCCAGTACCTGGCCGGCAAGCTGCAGGAGCGCTACGGCTGGGCGCGCGATCGCGCCGAGAAGGAAGTGCACGCATTCCGCGACAGCCTGGGCAAGGAATACCACGACTGAGGCGCCCGCCGCGGCAGCGTCCGCGACACGGGCCGCCTTGCGGCCCGTGTTTTTTTGCGGCCTGCCGATTCAGCGCGCCGGCGGATCCGGTACGTAGTCGCCGGGGAAGGCGTTCGGCGCGACCGCCACGCGCGGCGTCGGCCCGCGTGGCAGGACGCCACGTGCGATCAGCCGCGCGCGGCTGTCGTAGCGCAGCTCGGTCCGTTGCATCGGCACGTCGCTGGCGCGCTCGAATTCGGTGACGCGCGAGGGCGACCACTCGCGCGCGCCATGGCCGGTGCCCAGACGTTGCTGCACGGAAGGAGTGGCGCTTTCCTCGCGCGCATATGCCCGCGCGTCGGCCGCCGGCGCTGCCGCGAGCGGCGCGGCCGCACTGCGTTGCGGGACGTCGGCGGCCGATGTCGGTGCAGGCATGGCATCCGAAGCGGGGACACTCGGCCTTGCCGCGCGCGCGGTCTCGGCGGCGACCTTCGCGGCGTCGATTCCCGGTTCGCCCAAGGCGGTCTCGGGCCACGCCCGCGCTTCGTCGAACACCGCCATGCCGATCACGCCGACATTGCGCGGGCGCCCGGTACGTGCCGCATAGCTGTCCTCCAGGTCGGTGAATACGAACTGCGCCACGTCCTCGGACGATTTGCGCCAACCGGCGATCTCGGTCTGTTGCCACGGCGCAAGCACATAGCCGCGCTGGTCGCTGGCCGCGGTCTGGCCGCTGACGGCGTTGACGCCGTCCACCGACAGCACCACCAGCACCCGCGCACCGGTCAGGTTGGTCAGGCGTAGCGCATAGCGGTGGCCGGGCGTGGCGGCGATCCAGCGCTCGCCGCGCCAGGCATGCGCGGGCAGCGGGTCGTCGCCGGCATCGCGATCGATCACCTGCAGCTGCACCGCCGGCGCCGAGGTCGGCGGCGCAGGCCATGGACGGAAGCCGCACAGCCCGCCGATGCACACCAGGGCGAAGGCGAGCACGGCGAGGGAACGACGGGGCAAGGACGGAGCAAGAGCATGCATCGCGGTGACTCCAGGACGGGGACGCCGGATTGAACGCACCACGCGCCGGAACGGGGTTGTCGCGCAGCGGGTAAACTCGCCGGGTTTCCCCCGAGCCGTCCATTCCGCATGACCACCCGCGTTCTCACCGGCATCACCACCTCCGGCACGCCGCACCTGGGCAACTACGTCGGCGCCATCCGTCCCGCGCTGCAGGCCAGCCGGCGCCCTGGCATCGAGAGTTTCTTCTTCCTGGCCGACCTGCACAGCCTGATCAAGGCGCAGGACCCGGCGCGGACCCAGCGCTCGACCCTGGAGATCGCGGCGACCTGGCTGGCGGCGGGGCTGGATCCGAAGCAGGTGTGGTTCTACCGCCAGTCGGACGTGCCGGAGACCAACGAACTGACCTGGTTCCTGACCTGCGTCGCCGGCAAGGGCATCCTCAACCGTGCGCACGCCTACAAGGCCGCGGTGGACAAGAACCGCGCCGACGGCGAGGACGACGATGCCGGGGTCACCGCCGGCTTGTTCATGTACCCGGTGCTGATGGCCGCCGACATCCTGCTGTTCAAGGCGCAGCAGGTGCCGGTCGGCCGCGACCAGATCCAGCACATCGAGATGGCGCGCGATTTCGCGCAGCGCTTCAACCACGTCTACGGCCGCGAGCACTTCGTCCTGCCCGACGCGCTGATCGACGAGCAGGTGGCGACGCTGCCCGGGCTGGACGGGCGCAAGATGAGCAAGAGCTACGACAACACCATTCCGCTGTTCGCCCCGCGCGAGGAGTTGAAGAAGCGGGTGTTCGCCATCGTCACCGATTCGCGCGCCCCCGGCGAGCCGAAGGACACCGAGGGCTCGGCGCTGTTCCAGCTGTACCAGGCCTTCGCCAACGCCGAGGAGACGGCCGCGTTCGCGCAGGCGTTCGCGGCCGGCATCGGCTGGGGCGAGGCCAAGCAGCAGTTGTTCGAGCGCATCGATGCCGAGATCGCGCCGATGCGGGTGCGCTACGAAGCGCTGATGGCGCGCCCGCAGGACATCGAGGCGATCCTGCGCGACAACGCGCAGCGCCTGCGCGAACGCTATGCGATCCCGTTCCTGGCCGAGCTGCGGCACGCGGTGGGCCTGCGCGACCTGTCGGCGCAGGCTGGCGGCGCCACCGCAGCGGCGGCGACCAAGCAGGCGCTGCCGAGCTTCAAGCAGTACCGCGAGGCCGACGGCCAGTTCTACTTCAAGCTGCTCGATGGCGAGGGCGTGCTGCTGTTGCAGAGCGGCGGCTTCGCCTCGCCGCGCGACGCCGGGCAGACCATCGCCGCGCTCAAGCAGGCCGCGCGGGCGGACGTGCTGCAGGCGGCGCCGGTGGCCCTGGAAGCACCGGCCGAGACGGTGCTGGCAGCGCTGGCGCGGCTGCGCGAGGCGGGCTGAGCGCTCGCTCGGCGGTTTTTCGTAGGAGCGGCTTCAGCCACGACAGGCATTCCTAGGAATGCTTGTCGCCTAGGAATGCCTGTCGCGGCTGAAGCCGCTCCCACAGGTGCGGCACTCGCCTTGTCGGAGGACTGCACTGTGGGAGGGACTTCAGTCCCGACGACGGAGTGTGTCAGTCGGCTTTCGGCTCCGCTTGTCGCGGCTGCATGACAGTTGACTCCTACAGACAAATGACGCGTTCTATCGCGACATCCGAAGCGCGTGTGTTTGCCGGCCGCATGCAGTCGGGACTGAAGTCCCTCCCACAGTGGACTGTTGCGGTCTCCGGCGGTTCCGGCATCCGCCCTTGTCCGGCCCTTGCCGCGCAGCACTGGCAGCGCCCTCCATACCGCCTAGAATGGAGCCTCGCCCAGCCACGCTCTGCGCCATGCCACGCGATCCCAGCATCCATCTCGTCGATACCGGCTTCCAGCGCGCGCAGTTCGATGCCGCCTACCTGGTCGTGGAGAACGGACGTGGCGCCTTCGTCGACTGCGGCACCAGCCATGCGGTGCCGCTGTTGCTGGACGCGCTGACGCGCGCCGGCCTGGCGCCGGGCGACGTGGACTGGCTGATCCTCACCCACGTGCACCTGGACCACGCCGGCGGCGCCGGGGCGCTGCTGCAGCACCTGCCGAACGCGCGGCTGCTGGTGCATCCGCGCGGCGCGCCGCACATGATCGATCCGGCGCGGCTGATCGCCGGCGCGACCGCGGTGTACGGCGAAGCGGAGATGGCGCGCAGCTATGGCAGCATCGAGCCGGTGCCGGCAGAGCGTGTGGTGGTAGCCGAGGACGGCCATCGCGTGGCGCTGGCCGGGCGCGAACTGCTGTGCATCGACACACCCGGGCACGCTCGCCATCACCTGTGCGTGTGGGACGCACGCAGCCGCAGCTGGTTCAGCGGCGACACCTTCGGCCTGTCCTACCGCGAACTGGACAGCGCGCGCGGCGCGTTCGCGATCCCGACCTCGTCGCCGGTGCAGTTCGAGCCTGAGGCGATGCAGGCCTCGATCCAGCGCATGCTCGGCTACGCGCCGCAGACGCTGTATCTCACCCATTACGGTCCGGTGGAGGGCGCCGACACGCTGGCGGCGGAACTGCTGGAGCAACTGGAGGCGATGGTGGCGATCGCGCGCGGCTGCGACGGCCGCTCCGACCGCCATCGCTGCCTTGTCGCGGCGCTGACCGCGCTGTATCTGGAGCGGGCGCGGCTGCATGGCTGCCCGTTGGACGATGCCGGCGTGGAGCGCGTGCTGCACATGGATATCGAGCTCAATGCGCAGGGCCTGGCCTGCTGGCTGGATCGTCCCGCGCGCTGAACGGCGCTTCGATCCCACGCACGCGGCTGCGTCGCCGCGCTGTCTCGGCACGACGTCATTCTCTACACTGTGCGGCCCGCTTGTTGCCAGGTCGTGACCGTGAACCCGATGCGCATGTTGCTGCTGTCCGCTTCCCTGTTCATGGGAGGTGCGGCACAGGCGGCCAACGATGCGCTGGCCGGCGATGCGGGCGGCGATGCCGACGCGCTGGAGCGGCACGCATTGCCGGCGTCCTGCGATCCCTCCGAGGCCTGTGGTCCGGCGATGCCCGGCTGAGCGGCGCCGGGGAGGTGGTGCCGCGGCATGACGTGCCACCACGGCAGGTTGGTTGCGTAGCACCGGCGCTTGGTGGCGATGGCCGGTGGTGCATGCGGCTACGCTGGGCGTTGCGGTAGAAGGGTCTCTGTTGGCGGATCAAGGCCCTGCAGGAGCGGCTTCAGCCGCGACGGAGCGTTACCGGTAATGCCTGTCTCGGCTGAAGCCGCGCCCACAAGAGAACAACCTGCTGTTCGGCGAGGCCGCGAAAAGCGCACGCCAGAAGTGCACTGGCGCCGTTTCTACGAGCCAGGCGCATGCGGTCGCCGCAAGGCGACCATGCAGCACTGCTCAGGCGGTGGCGTCGATCAACCCGCCGATGATGCCCTGGTTGAGCAGGTCGCCGGTCACCGTGCCACTGAGGCTGGGATTGGCTTGCAGCAGCGACGACAGCTGCGGGGTCAGGCCCTGGCTGCTGAAGACGCCGGAGGCGTTGTACAGGCCCGGGGTCGACGGCGGTGCGGTGATGGTGCCGAGCAGGCCCTGGTCGTAGGTCTGGGTGGCCTGGTCGAGGGTGGGATACGGCGAGGTGGCCGTCGAGGTCGACGTGCGGGTGCCGGTGGTCGGCGTCGAAGAGCCGGTGGTGGAACCGGCGGTGCCGTTGGCCGAGGCCGCATCGGTCGGGCCGGCGCTGACGATGCTGTTGAACAGGCCGGCTGCGTTGTAGGTCAAGCCCGTGTCGGCCGGGGTGGTTCCCGCGAGGCCGCCGAGGCTGAAGATCACCGAGGCCTCGCCGGACAATTCCACGGCCTGCTGCACGGCTGCCGGGTCGTTGCTGCTCACGACCGGATTGCCGGCCTGACCCGCGTCGCTGGAGGCGCCCGCCGCAGAAAAACCATAAGGCGATGCGCCGTAAGGATTGACGGTGCCGAGCGGCGACAGTGCAGTATCGATGGCCATGGTGGGGCCCAGCGCGCAGAGGTATTGGCGCACTGATACGCCCATCCGGCTGAACGGACTCTTAGGTGTTTTCCGTGTGTCGCGACGTGCCTGCACCGGCGACGGCTGTGCTGCCATGGACGTCCCGGCGCAGTCGGCGCGAAAGCATCCAAACCGCATCCCCCGGCACGCTGCGGACGCGAAGTCGATTCCAGTTCCCTGCCGGCGCGTGGCATGGGCATGGGACGACCTGATGGGGTGAACGCGGCTGCCGCCGAGGACTGGACGAAGCATGGGTAGCCGTCCCGCATCGGGATTGCGCAAAACAGCGTGCCGCCGGCGGCGCCGCGCGTGGCTGTCGCCGCCCGTGGCCGCTGCCCTAGAATTGCGCCATACCCGTTCCGCGTGCACGCATGTCTTCCCCTTCTTCCAAGGTCGCCGCCGCACCTACGCGCGGTGGCTTCGTCGTTCTCGCCCTGTTCCTGGTCTATGTCGTCTGGGGCTCGACCTATCTGGCGATCCGCTTCGCCCTGGAAGGCGGCGCGCCGCCCCTGAGCGTTGTCTCCGGGACCCGCTTCGTGATCGCCGGCAGCGTGCTGTACGCGGTGCTGCGCTGGCGCGGGGTGGCCGCACCCACGCGCGCGCAATGGCGGCCGCTGGCCCTGCTCGGTGCGCTGATGCTGGTCTGCGGCAATGGCCTGGTGGTGCTGGCCGAGCGCCAGGTGTCCTCGGGGCTGGCGGCGGTGGCGGTGGCCTCGGTGCCGCTGTGGATGGCGCTGTTCGGCACGCTGCGCGGCCACCACGCCAGCCGCGGCGAATGGCTGGGGATCGTGGTCGGCTTCGCCGGCGTGGTGTGGCTCAATGCCGGCAGCAGCCTCAATGCCAGCCCGCTGGGCCTGGTGCTGCTGTTGATCGCGCCGGTCGGCTGGGCGTTCGGCTCGGTGTGGTCGCGCGGGCGCGACCTGCCGATGCCGTTCATGGCCGCCGCCGGGCAGATGCTGTGCGGCGGGGTCATGCTGGTGGCGATCGGCCTGCTCAGCGGCGAGCGCCTGCACACCCTGCCGAGCACGCAGGGGATGCTGGCGGTCGCCTACCTGTGCGTGTTCGGCTCGATCGTCGCGTTCACCGCCTACGTGTGGCTGCTGCAACACGTGCGCCCGGCGTTGGCGGGCAGCTATGCCTACGTCAATCCGGTGATCGCGGTGGCGCTGGGCAGCTGGCTCGGCCAGGAGCGTTTCAGCGCCAGCGACTTCGGTGCGATGGCGGTGATCCTGGCCGGCGTGGTGGTGATCACCGTGGCGAGGACCCGGCGATGACCGCGGCCGCCGGGCAGGAAGCGCGGCGCGGCCTGTGGATCACCGCCGCGACCTTCGCGCTGTGGGGCGTGGTGCCGGTGTACTGGCACCTGCTGCAGGCGGTGCCGTCGCCGCACATCATCGCCCACCGCATCGTCTGGAGCACGCTGCTGGTGGTGGCCTGGCTGGTGTACAGCGCACGCCTGCAGTGGTGGCGGCGCATCGCCGCGCAGCCGCGCGCGCTGGCCACGCTGGCGCTGAGCAGCCTGGCGATCGCCTTCAACTGGGGCCTGTACATCTGGGCGGTCAATGCCGGCCATGTGATCGAGACCAGCCTCGGCTACTTCATCAATCCGCTGGTCAATGTGCTGCTCGGCGTGCTGGTACTGCACGAGCGGCTGCGCCCGCTGCAGTGGCTGGCGGTGGCCTGCGCCGCGCTGGGCGTGGCCTGGCTCACCGTCGACGCCGGAACGCTGCCGTGGATCGCGCTGGGCTTGGCTGGCTCGTTCGGCCTGTACGGCCTGCTGCGCAAGCTGGTGCAGGTGGACGCGGTGGCCGGGCTGGGCGTGGAGAGCCTGTACCTGTTCCTGCCGGCGCTGGGCTTCGTGCTGTGGGGCGAGGCCGGTCACGGCGGCGGCTTCGCCGGCGCGTGGGGCTGGCGCAACGACCTGCTGCTGGCGTTCGGCGGCGTGGTCACCGCGGTGCCGCTGATCGGCTTCGCCTACGGCGTGCGGCGCATCCCGCTGTCGCTGGTGGGGCTGCTGCAGTACATCGCGCCGAGCCTGCAGCTGCTGCTGGGGGTGTGGTTCTTCCGCGAGCCGTTCGACGCCGGCAAGGCGATCGGCTTCGCCGCGATCTGGATCGGATTGCTGTTGTTCGCCGGTGAGAGTCTTTGGCGACGAGCGGGGAGTCGGGATTAGGGATTGGAGATTGGCAAGAGCAGAAGCAGCGCAGCCCGCTGTTACGAATCCCCAATCCCGACTCCCGAATCCCGTTTCACCGTCAGCTGCAGCTCGGGGTCTGCGCGCGGCGGCAGCGGTTGCGGGCAGCGGCCGTCGTGGCGCTGCGCCGGCAGGTCGGCGAACCAGTCCTCCACGGTCGGCGCCAGCAGGTCCAGCCGCATCGGCAGGCTCAGGTGGTTCTCGCCGGGCATCTCCAGGTAGTGCGCGCGCGGCGCATCCAGGGCCAGCAGGCGGCCGTGCGCCACCGGGATGTGCTGGTCGGCGCTGCCGTGCAGCAGCAGCACGCAGGCCGGTGCGGCGCGTGCGGCGGCGGTGACGTCCACTTGGTCCAGGTTCAGCGCCAGGCGCTGGTTGGCGTTGGCGATCACCGCGTCCAGGTTCTGCCCGCCGTAGCGCCAGCGCGCCAGGTCCATCGCCGCGCTGGCCATCCAGCCGCGCGGGCGGCTGGCGAGCATGTGCGGGATCATGTCGCGGATGCCGCGGCCGGCGTTGGCGAAGGACTCCATCGCGACCACGCCGTCGACCTGGTCGCCGAGCTTCTGCGCGGCGAACAGCGCGGTGGCCGCGCCGTAGGACACGCCGAACAGGTACACCGGGCCCTGCACCTCGCCGCTGGCGCGCAGGGCGCGGATCACCGCGACCACGTCGTCGGACTCGCGGGTGCCGTAGCCGGCCGGGCCGCCGCCGGAGCGGCCATGGTTGCGCAGGTCGATGCTGATGCTGCGGTAGCCGGCCTGGGCCAGGTCCAGCGACCACGGCAGCAGCGAGTCGCCGTCCATCATCCAGCCGTGCAGCAGCACCACGGTGCCGCGCGGCGCGGCATGCGTGGCCGGCACCGGGGTCGCCACGTCCATGGCGAAGTCGGCATGCTCGTGGCCGCCGGCGTCGCGGCCTGCGTGTTCGTAGCGATACCGCATGTGGTAGTCGCCCGGGTCGATGGCGCGCCAGAAGATCGGGATGCCGCCCGGCACCACCACGTGGCCGCTGCGGTTGGGCAGGGTCGCCAGCAGGCTCTGGATGCGTTCCTCGTCCATCAGCGGCGACACGCCACCCGGCGCGACCAGGCGGTCGCTGAGCGAGGTGGAGGAGCAGGCGCTCAGCCACAGGCTGGCGCAGAGGACGAGCAACAGGCGCAGGCGCGAGGACATGGGCGGTTGGCGGCGTGGAACCAAATGGCCGCGCAGGCTAGCGCCTCGGCGGCGGCCGTTCTACCGCGTTTCGATGACGAAACGATGACGCGTCAGCGGCCATTGGGCCGGGCCGGGACGGCGGTCCCGGCCCGGCGCGTTCCGCCCTGGCGCTACAGCGCGCGCAGGGCGGTGGTGATCGGCAGGCGCGCGGCGCGCAGCGCCGGGAACAGGCCGCCGACCAGGCCGATGCCCAGCGCCCACTTCAGCCCGGTCCACAGCAGCGGCGGGGAGACCTTGAACTGGAACACCACCTGGCTGAAGTTGCTGCCCAGCGTGGAGACGCTGTAGCCGTTGAAGATCGCCCAGGCGATCAGCCCGCCCAGCACCCCGCCGAGCAGCGCCAGCAGCATGGTCTCCAGCATCACCGCCACCACCACCGGCAGCCCGCGGAAGCCGAGCGCGCGCATGGTGGCGATCTCGCGGGCGCGGGTGGCGACCGCGGCGTACATGGTGTTTAGTGCGCCGAACACCGCGCCGATCGCCATGATGGTGCCGATGAAGGTGCCCAGGACCTCCAACACCTTGCTGAGGTTGCCGCCCTGCTTGCGGTAGTACTCGCGGGTGGTGAACACGTCCAGCTTCAGCCGCGGGTCGGCGTCCATCGCCGCCTTGAACTGGCGGAAGCCGTCCTGGCCCTGGGTGCGCACGCTGATCGACTGGTAGGCGCTGCGGTTGTAGGTGGTGGCCAGGGTCTGGGTGTCGGTCCACAGCTCCGAGTCGTGCGCGTCGCCGCTGGCGAACACGCCGACCACGGTCCAGGCCTGGTTGCCCAGGGTCAGGGTCTGGCCGAGCTGCAGGCCGCGGAACTGCGACTGCGCACCCTTGCCGACCACGATCTCGCGCAGGCCGGGGGTGAAGCGACGGCCCTGCACGATCTTGACCTTGTCGTGCACCGCCCAGCCCTGCTCGCCGACGCCGCGGAACTGCGCGTTGACGTCGGTGCCGTCGGACTTGGACTGCAGGTTCACCACCTGCGACAGTTCCGGCGAGACCAGCGGACGGTTGTCGGCACCGCGCGCCACGCCGGCCAGGCTGGCGATCAGCGGCACCTGGTCGCGGATGATGACCGAGTTGGTCTCGGCCTGGGAGCCGCCGCGCAGCACGATGGCGGTGGTGTCGTCGCCGGTGCTGTCCAGGGTGGCCTGGAAGCCCTGGCCCATGGCCAGCATCGCCACCAGCACGCCGACCACGCCGGCGATGCCGACCACGATCACCGAACTGGCGCCCCAGCGCTGCGGCAGGCTGGCGATGCCGATGCGCGCGGCCGCCAGCGACAGCCGGCCGCTGCGGGTGGCCAGCAGCAGTACGGCGAGCACCGCCACCAGCGCCAGCACCAGGAACCAGGGCAGGGCGATCCAGATTCCCAGGCCGAGCGCCAGCGCCACGATCGCCAGGACATTCCATAACCATTGCATCTTCATTGCGTTGTTCCTCGGGTCTGCGTCGCCGTCCGTGGCATCGCTGTGCTGGAGAGAAGGCGTGGGCTCAGCGCCCGGCCAGGGCGTCGACGATCTTCAGGCGCTGCGCGCGCAGCGCCGGCAGCAGGCCGACCACCACGCCGATGACCAGCATCAGCACCGCGCCGATCAGCCAGGTCTGTGCCGGCACCGCGTGCACCGGCAGCGCGCCGCGGCTGGCGCTGGCCAGCACCGGGATCGCCGCCGCCGCCAGCGCCATGCCGAGCAGGCCGCCGAGCACGATCAGCAGCACCGACTCCACGATCACCAGGGTCAGCACCGTGCGGTCCTGGAAGCCCAGGGTCTTGAGCGTGGCCAGTTCCGGGATGCGTTCGCGCACCGCCTGCGCCATGGTGTTGCCGGTCAGCAGCACCAGGGTGAAGAACACCGCGCCCATGATCGAGGTGACGATCAGGCCGATGTCGGCGAACTGTTTGACGAAGGCCTGCTGGAACGCCGACTCGGTCTGCGACTTGGTTTCGTGGTCGGAGTTGGCCGACAGCGCATCGATCGCCTGCGCTACTCGCGAGGCATGCTCGGGGTTGTCCAGCCGCACCGTGTACCAGCTGACCTTGCCCTTGATGTAGTCGTTGCTCTCGTCGAAGTACTTCCAGTTCATCATCAACTGGTTCTCCGCCTGCACGTTGGCGCGGTCCTTGGCGCGGAAGATCGCCTTCAGCTCCAGCGGCCAGTCGTTGCTGCCGCCGCGCGGGAAGATGGTGGCCTGCAGCGGGATCACGTCGCCGACCTTCCAGCCGTGCTTCTTCGCCAGCGCTTCGCCCACCGCCGCCCCGGTGCGGGTGTCGCGGAAGGCCTTGAGCTGCTCCGGCGGCATCGCGTATTCGCTGTACACGTCGAAGAAGTTCGGCGCGACCGAGAAGTTGGGGAAGAAGTCCTTGGGGTCCTTGTAGATGCCGCCGAACCACATCGCATAGGTCACGTCGCGCACGCCCGGCACGCTGCGGATCTGCGATTCCAGGCGTACCGGCAGCGACTGGGTGATCGACAGGCGCGAGGCCACGACCAGGCGGTTGACCCCTTCCACCGAGCCGCCGGCGGTGAACGCCACGCGCACCGAGTCGAGCAGGCCGAACAGCAGGAACGCGACGATCACCGAGAACAGGGTCAGCAGCGTCCGCGTCTTGCTGCGGAACAGTTGCGCCCAGATCAACGAGAAATACTTCATGGCATCGCCTCGCTCAGTGCGCGGCCGGCGCGTCGGCCAGCTCGCCCTTGTCCAGGTGCACGGTATGGGTGGCGTACTCGGCGGCCTTGGGGTCGTGGGTGACCATGACGATGGTCTTGCCGTGGCTGCGGTTGAGTTCCTGCAGCAGGCCCAGCACGTCCTCGGCCGAGCGCCGGTCCAGGTCGCCGGTGGGTTCGTCGCAGATCAGGAAGGTGGGGTCGGAGACGATGGCGCGGGCGATGGCCACGCGCTGCTGCTGGCCGCCGGACAGTTCGCTGGGCTTGTGGTTGCGGCGGTCGGCCAGGCCGACCAGGGTCAGCGCGATCTCGGCGTTGCGCTTGCGCTGGGCGGCGCCGAGCGAGGTCAGCAGCAGTGGCAGTTCGACGTTCTTCTGCGCGGTGAGCATCGGCATCAGGTTGTAGAACTGGAACACGAAGCCGACGTGGTGGCTACGCCAGGTGGCGAGCTGCCCGCCGCTCATGCGGTCGATGCGCTGGCCTTCGATCTCGATCTCGCCGCCGCTGGGCGAATCCAGCCCGCCGATCAGGTTGAGCAGGGTGGTCTTGCCGGAGCCGGACGGTCCCATCAGGGCGACGAAGTCGCCGCGGGCGATATCCAGGTCGATGCCGTGCAGGACCTGGACTTTCTCGGGGCCGCGCTGGTAGGTCTTGGTGACGTTGCGCAGGGTGACGAGGGTGGACATGGTGGTGTTCCTGGCGGTGGACGAGGTGGAGGCGATGCGGTCGCCGGTGGCGGCGAGGGATGACCGTTGCGGTTGCGGTTGCAAGTGCAGTTGTTGCTTTTGCTTTTGCTGTTGTTGTTGCTTCTGCCGTTGCCTTTGTTCTTGCTTTTGACTTGTCGGGTTCCCTTCCGAAGCGGCGGCCAGCGCGGGGAAACACCCGAAGGGCGGCGTACATGGATGTACGCCGTCCGCGGCAGGGGCAGGATGCCCCTTCCGCGGATCCCTGGGCTGGACGCGGACCCGGAGCGCGTTAGCGCGGAGGGCGCGAGGCAGGGTGTGCTTTCTTTTGGTTACTTTTCTTTGCACAAGCAAAGAAAAGTAACTCGCCGCAAGGCGAAAGCCTTTGCTCCTGCTCTTGCTGCTGCGACGGTTGGATTTTAGAAGCAGCTTACGCCGCGACATGCATGACCGAGTACGTTGGTCGCGGCTGAAGCCGCTCCTACAGTTCTTCTTGTCCGACACGAAAACTTGAAGCAACAGCAAAGGCTTTCGCCCTTTCGGGCGAGTTACTTTTCTTTGCTCGCGCAAAGAAAAGCTAACCAAAAGAAAGCGCGCCCTGCCTTGCGCCCTCCGCGCTGCGCGCTCCGGGTCCGCGGATGCACCGGGGATTCGCGGAAGGGGCATCCTGCCCCTGCCGCGAACGGCGTACATCCATGTACGCCGCCCTTCGGGTGTTTCCCCGATCCATCCGCCGCTGCGGAAGGGAACCCGGTAAATCAAAAGCAACCGCAACAGCGGTAAAGCAACAGCAGAAACAGAAGCAACAGCAGAAGCAGAAACAGAAGCAACAGCAGAAGCAACAGCAGAAACAGAAGCAGAAACAGAAGCAACAGCAGAAGCAGAAGCAGAAGCAACGCAACACTTAGGTACTCGTTCCCCCTGGCAACTGCACCGAGGGGATCGAGAAAGCAGAAGCAGAAACACAGCAACAGCAACTGCAACAACTGGAACTTGAGCGGTTCGGCTGCGGCAGGCGCAGCTGGAACTGAGTACATCAGACAGCTGCGACGTCGAGGCGCTGGTGCAGTGCGCCGCGCGCCCCTGTGCGTTGCGCTACTGTGCCGCGGCCTCCGCCATCTTTACCTGCATGCCGGCATGCAAGGCCTCCGGCGGATCCAGGACCACCGTGTCGCCTGCGGCCAGGCCGGACAGCACCTGGCGGTCGTCGCCCAGGGCGATGCCGGTCTTCAGCGCGCGCTGCTCGACCGTGTTGTCTTCCTTCACCGCGAACGCCACGTCCTGTCCGGCGCGCTTGACGATCGCCGCGCCCGGCACCCGCACGCCCTGCGGCGTGTTCTGCGCCTGCGGCTGCGGCGCTTCCAGGAAGCTCACCCGCACGCCCATCTCCGGCACGATCCGCGCGTCCTTCTGCTTCAGCGCCACGCGCACCTTCACCGTGGCCTTGCCGCGGTCGGCGGAGGGGATGATCGCGATCACCTCGGCCGGGATCTTCCAGTCCGGATACGCATTGAGCACGGCTTCCACCGGCATGCCCGGCTTGACCCGGCCGATGTAGGACTCGCCCACCTCGACCTCGATCTCCAGCGAATCCATGTCGACGATGGTGCCGATGCCGGTGCGGGTGAAGCCGCCGCCGGCCGACAGCGGCGAGACGATTTCGCCCGGCTGCGCCGCCTTGGCGGTGACCACACCGGAGAACGGCGCACGCACGATGGTGTTGTCGACGTTGAGATCGGAGATCGACAGCTGGTTGCCGGCCACCGCGACGTTGCGCTGCGCGTTCTGCAACTGCGCGCGCAGGGCGTCGCGCTGCGCCACTGCCTGCTCGTACTGCGAACGCGAGACCAGTTGCTGGCCGGCCAGGGTCTGCAGGCGCTGCGCATCGGCATCGGCCTGGCGCACCTGTGCCTGCATGTTGGCGACCAGGCTGCGCGCCGCATCCAGTTGCGAGGCCGACAGCACCCGCTGCGCGTTGGCGTCGATCGGGTCCAGCGTCGCCATCACCTGGCCCTGCTCGACGCGCATGCCTTCCTCGATGCGCACCTCGCGGACCTTGCCGGTGATCTTGGCCGACACCGTGGCCATACGTCGCGCCACCACGTAGCCGCTGGCGTCCAGCACCGAGGCGCTGCTGCTGCCGGGGGCGATCGCCACTACCGCCGCGGTGCGCACTTCCAGCGGCTTGCTGCGGCCGAACAGCCACCAGCCGCCGGCACCCAGGGCGAGCAGCACCACCAGCAGCACCAACGCGATCCACAGCCCGCGCCGCGACGGCGGCGCGCTCGGCGGCGCCTTGCGGTCGATACGGAGTTCCTTGAGCAGGTCGGAGGAAGTACTCATCGTGTCCTTGAACGAAACGGTCGGCGCGCTGCAGTGTGCGAGCCGCCGGCTGCCGTGGGCATGGCCGGAAGTCACTTTCTGCGATGCGCTGTAGCGGGAGAACGCCGCCCCTCGGCGTGGATCGCAGCATGCGGCAATCGTGCCGGGGCTGCCAGTGACAGATGTCATTCGATGCAGTTGACGCGCCGCACTGGGCGCCGTCCCCGCCGCGGCGCAGCCTAGGCACTGCCTGCCATCACTGGAGTTGTCCATGCCTGACCACGATGCGTTGCCGCTGGCGCAGCTCAGCGGCGTCCACAAGCGCTATGGGGCGCTGGTCGCGCTGGACGGGGTCGACCTGCAGCTGCGCCGCGGCCAGTTGCTGGCGTTGCTGGGCGCCAACGGCGCCGGCAAGAGCACGGCGGTGAGCCTGCTGCTCGGGCTGCAGACGCCCGACGCCGGCAGCGTGCGCCTGTGCGGGCAGGATCCGCGGGCGCTGGCGGCGCGACGCCAGGCCGGGGCGATGCTGCAGACCGCCGGGTTGCCGGAGACGCTGCGCGTGGGCGAACTGCTGCTGCAGGCGCGCGGTTACTACCCGCAGCCGCGCAGCGTCGCCGACTGCGTGGCGCTGGCCGGGCTGGACGGGCTGATGGCGCGCCGCTACGGCCAGTTGTCCGGCGGCCAGCAGCGGCGCGTGCAGTTCGCGATGGCGATCTGCGGGCGGCCGCGGGTGCTGTTCCTGGACGAACCCAGCACCGGCCTGGACATCGAGGCGCGGCAGGGCCTGTGGCGGGCGATCCGCGAACTGGTCGCCGACGGCTGCGCGGTGCTGCTGACCACGCACTATCTGGAAGAGGCCGAGGCGCTGGCCGACCGGGTGGCGGTGCTGCAGCGCGGCACGCTGATCGCCGAGGGCAGCGTCGCCGAGCTGCGGGCGCGCTTCGAGCAATGCACCATCCGCTGCCGCAGCGCGCTGCCGGCGGCGCAGGTGGCGCAATGGCCGCAGGTGCGCCGCGCCGACATCCGCGACGGCGTGCTGGAGGTGGTCGCCGAGCTGGCCGAGCCGGTGGTGGCGCGGCTGCTCGCCAGCGATCCGGCGCTGCAGGCGCTGGAAGTCCGCCGCGCCGGCCTCGCCGACGCCTTTCTCGCCATCACCCGTGCGGAGGCCGCATGAACCGGATCGATGTTTCCGTTGCTCCGCCGGCGGCCGCCTGGTCGTTGCGCGACCAGGTCGCGCTGCTGCTGCGCGAGATCCGCTACGAGGTGCTGCGCTGGCTACGCACGCCCTCGTTCGCCGTGCCGACGCTGCTGTTCCCGCCGCTGTTCTACCTGCTGTTCGGGGTGCTGCTCAATCATGGGCGCCACGATGCGGCGGTGTACCTGATGGCCAGCTACAGCGTGTTCGGGGTGATGGCCCCGGCCCTGTTCGGGTTCGGGGTCGGCCTGGCGCTGGACCGCGAACGCGGGCTGCTGGCGCTCAAGCGCGCGATGCCGGTGCCGCCGCTGGCGCTGCTGCTGGCGCGCACCGCGCTGGCGATGCTGTTCGCCCTGGCGATCGGGGTGCTGCTGCAGGCGCTGGCCGCGCTGCTCGGCGGGGTCGTGCTGACCCCGGGCCAGCGGATCTGGCTGCTGCTGGTGGACGTGCTCGGGACGCTGCCGTTCTGCGCGATCGGGCTGGCGCTGGGCGCCTATGCCGGCGGCAGCGGTGCGCCGGCGCTGGTCAACCTGATCTACCTGCCGATGGCGTTCCTGTCGGGGCTGTGGATCCCGCTGCAACTGCTGCCGACATGGCTGACCACACTGGCGCCGCTGTGGCCGTCCTATCACCTGGGCCAGTTGGCGCTGCGCGTGGTCGGCCAGGGCGACGGCTACGGCAGTGCCGGCCATGTCGCCGCGCTGCTGGCGGTGACCGTGGTGTTCTACGCGCTGGCGCAGCGGCGCCTGCGCCGCGGCTGATGGCACGCCGCGCCGATCCCGGTGCCGCCGCGCAATCCCGCGTGGCGGCGCCTTCGCTAAGCTATGCGCCGCGGCGGCCGTGCCGCCCTGGGAGCCCGACGTGATCGCCTTGCTGCACGCCTCGCCCGACTCGCTGATCGCCCGCCGCATCGGCTGGAGCTCGGCCAAGTCCAGCACCCACTGGTTCGTGTGGCTGTCGCTGGTGTGGTCGATCTGGCTGTTCGTCACCCCGCTGTACGAGCCGTACTACTTCCGCAACTGGTTCCCGCCGACGCTGGCCAGCTACCTGGTGTTCCTCGCCTTGTACTACGTGGCCTACTACCGCCATCGGCGCTACCTGCCCTGGTGCGTGGCAGGCATGACGGTGCTGGCGTTCGTGCTGTTGCCGCGGAACCCCGGCGCGCAGTGCTACATCATCTATGCCTGCGCCTTCCTGGCGTTTTGCTTCGAGCCGAAGCGAGCGGTGGCGGCGATGCTGCTGGTGCTGGCCTCGTTCGCATTGGCCTGGACGCTGCGCGGCTGGTCGCCGCTGTATATGGTCAGTGCGGTGGTGATCGGCCTGTCGGTGGGGCTGATGAACATCAGTTTCGAGCGCCGTGCGCGCGGCGAGGCGCAACTGCGCCTGAGTCACGAGGAGGTCCGGCGCCTGGCGGCGGTGGCCGAGCGCGAGCGCATCGGCCGCGACCTGCACGACCTGCTCGGCCATACCCTGTCGCTGGTGGCGCTGAAGTCGGACCTGGCCACGCGCCTGCTCGCCCACGATGCGGCCGCGGCGCAGCGCGAGATGGAGGAAGTGGGCCAGGTCGCTCGCGAGGCGCTGAGCCAGGTGCGGCGCGCGGTCAGCGGCATCCGCGCGGCGCAGCTGGCGGCGGAGCTCGCCTCGGCCAAGCTGCTGCTGGAATCGTCGGGGGTGACCTTCCGTTACCAGGTCGAGGCGTTGCCGCCGTGCCCGCAGTTGGAGACGGTGTTCGCGCTGGTGCTGCGCGAGGCCGCCACCAACATTCAGCGCCATGCGTCCGCCCGCAACGCGCAGCTGCGGTTGTGGTGCGACCGCGGTCAGGCCCTGCTGGAACTGCGCGACGACGGCCGCGGCGGGGCGCTGCAGCCGGGTACCGGGCTGAGCAGCATGCGCGAGCGGCTGGAGGCGGTGGGCGGCAGCCTGCGCATCGCCTCCGAGCGCGGCCTGGGCACCTGCCTGGTCGCCGCCGCGCCGTTGCCGCGGGTCGAGGCGACCGTCGTGCCGGAGGCCGCAGCGGCGACGCGGATGCCCACGCCGGCGGACCAGGACGCCGCCCTCGGCTGAGCGCCGGCCCGGCCCGGGCACTACAATGGGCCGACAAGGACCGGGGGGTGCCGTGATTCGTTTAGTGCTGGCGGAGGACCAGGCGATGGTGCGCGGTGCGCTGGGCGCACTGCTGGGCCTGGAAGCGGATCTCGACCTGGTCGCCAGCGCGGCCGACGGCGAGGCGGCCTGGCGCGCGCTGCAGGCGCATGCGCCGGACCTGCTGGTCACCGATATCGAAATGCCCGGCCTCAGCGGCCTGGAACTGGCCCAGCGCATCCAGCGCCAGCAGTTGCCGGTGCGCGTCATCATCGTCACCACCTTCGCCCGCCCCGGCTTCCTGCGGCGGGCGCTGGACGCCGGGGTCGGCGGCTATCTGCTCAAGGATGCGCCCCCGCAGCGGCTGATCGAGGCGATTCGCCAGGTGCATCGCGGCGGCCGCGCGATCGATCCGGAGCTGGCGCTGGAAGCCTGGTCCGAGGCCGACCCGCTCAACGACCGCGAGCGCCAGGTGCTGCGCCTGGCCGGCGAGGGCGCCTCGGCCGGCGACATCGCCACGCAGTTGGGTCTGTCGTCGGGCACGGTGCGCAATTACCTGTCCGAGGCGATCGGCAAGCTCGGGGTCGGCAACCGCATCGAGGCGGCGCGGCTGGCCCGGCAGAAGGGCTGGCTGTGACGCGACGCGCGGTTCGGCCTGAAACTTGCATGGCTCCCTGCGCTTGACTGCGCAGCGCAGTGCGGGGCGCGCGCGGCCCTCCTCCCATCCATTGGCCGACGCCATGCCCTCCACCACGATCAACCGCTATGGCGTGCCGCTGGCCCTGCTGCTGCTGTTGGGCATCAGCGGCGGGGTGCTGGTGGGCAGCGAGCGCTTCCTCGCCGATGCGGCTGCCGTGCAGCGCAGCCACCAGGTCATCGCCGAGATCAACGGCCTGCAGCTCAACCTCGCCGACTGCGATGCCTCCCTGCGCGGCTTCCTGCTGCTGGACAGCCGCGAACACCTGGCCGACTTCCAGGCGTGCCAGCGCGCGCTGCCATCGCGGCTGCAGCAACTGGCCGCGCTGCTGCAGGGCAACCCCGCCCAGCAGCAACGGCTGCAGCAGGTTCAGGCCCAGATCCAGACGCGCATGCGCGACAGCGCGCGCGCGGTGGCCCGCTTCGAGGGCAAGGCGGTGGGGGCGCGCAAGCCGGATCCGGTGCGCGCGCGCCTGGGCCGCGAGATGTCGCAGGCGATCCGCCGCAACACCGACCGCATGGTGCGCAGCGAGCGCGCGGCGCTGGCCAGCAGCGCCCGCTCCACCGCCGCCAACGCCGACCTGTTGCGCCGGCTGGCGGTGGTCGGCATCCCCGCGGTGTGCGCGCTGACCCTGTGCCTGTACCTGCTGCTGCGCCGCGAGATCGGCCGCCGCAGCCAGGCCGAGCAGCGCGGCCACCATGCCAATGCGCTGCTGGTGGGCACCGTGCAGCAGATGCAGCGCACCGAACAGGATCTGCGCACGCTCAACCGCTGCAGCCGCGGGCTGCAGAGTTGCGTGCAGCAGGACGAGGCGGTGGAGGTCGCGCGGCAGGCGCTGGAGCGCCTGCTCGGCACTGCCGGCTGCAGCGTGTACTGCACCGACGCGGCGGGCGAGCAGGCGATTTGCGTCGCCCACTGGGGCGAGGATGCGGTATGCGCGCCGGCGCTGTCGCTGAGCGGCTGCGAAGGGCTGCGCCGCCGCGCCACCCAGATCCAGCGGCCGGGCGAGGCACCGGCCTGCGCGCACGCCGCCGGCGGTGCGCGGCATGGCACCTGCGTCCCGATGATGGTGCAGGGCGAACCGCTGGGCCTGATCCATCTGTCCAGCCGCGATCCGACCGTGCTGGAACGCCTGCACCTGGTCGAGGTGGTGGCCGAACAGCTGGCGATGGCGCTGCACAACCTGCAGTTGCGCCAGCGCCTGCGCACGCAGTCGATCCGCGATCCGCTGACCGGGCTGTACAACCGCCGCTACCTGGAAGAATCGCTGCTGCGCGAGCTGGCCCGCTGCGAGCGGCGCGACCAGCCGCTGGCGCTGATGATGCTGGATCTGGACCACTTCAAGGCGCTCAACGACCGCCTCGGCCATGCCGGCGGCGATGCCTTGCTGGCGGCGTTCGGTCAGTTGCTGGCCGGGCTGGTGCGGCCGGAGGACATCGCCTGCCGCTACGGCGGGGAAGAATTCACGGTGATCCTGCCCGGCGCCAGCGCCGAGGTGGCGAAGCGCCGCGCCGAGCAGATCCGCGCCGCGGTGGCGGCGCTGCAGGTGCAGCACCAGGGCCAGACACTGCCGCCGGTGACCGTGTCGATCGGCGTGGCCGCCTATCCCGACCACGGGCGCAGTACCGCGGAACTGCTGCGCTGCGCGGATGCGGCGCTGTACCGTGGCAAGCGCAGCGGCCGCAACCGCGTCGCCGCCGCCGGCGACGCGCCGTTGCGCGCCGAGACGGACTCCGGCGTTCGCCTGCTCAGAACGACCAGCTGAAGCTCAGCGCGCCGCTGCGCGGTTCGCCCCAGGCACCGTAGCCGTAGATCTGCGCGTAGTAGCGCTTGTCCAGCAGGTTGTTGAGGTTGAGCTGCACCGAGAACGCCGGCGACAGGCGGTAGCGCGCGAAGGCGCTGACCAGCGCGTAGCCGCTCTGTTCGAAACGGCCATAGGTGGCGTCGACGTAGTAGATGCGGTTCTGCCAGTTGACACCGCCGCCGAAGGTCAAGTCGCTCAAGCTGCGCGGGGTGTAGCTGCTGTAGAGCTTGAGCGTGGTCTGCGGCAGCTGGCTGTTGATGTCGGCGCCGGCGACGTCCTTGGCGACGTAGCGCGACGCGCCGAAGGTGGCGTTCCAGCCCGGCGCCAATTCGCCGTTGAGTTCGAGTTCGAAACCGCGGCTGACCGTGCCCTGCGCCGCAATATAGGCGGTCTCGGTGGTGCCCTGCACGAATCCGTTGGTGGCCTGGGCGACGTTGTCCTGGTCGATGCGGAACACCGACAGCGCGGCATTGAGGCGGTCGTCGAACCAGGCGCCCTTGATCCCGGCCTCGTAGCTCTTGCCGATCACCGGGTCCAGGTAGGCACCGCTGGCGGCGCGCGCGGTCTGCGGCTGGAAGATGTCGGTGTAGCTGGCGTAGACCGACCAGACGTCGTCGAGCGTGTACACCAGGCCGGCGTAGGGCGTGGTCTTCTCCTGGTGCAGCACGTAGCCCACCCCGCTCTCGGCGCCGTCCACCTTCCAGTCGGTGTAGCGCGCGCCCACGATCAGCTTCAGCGGATCGGCCAGCGACAGCCGCGCCGCCGCATAGCCGGCCTTCTGGGTGACGGTGCCGCGGCTGAACTCGCTGATCGGCGACCAGGCCGGTTCCGGATAGGCGCCGGTCCAGCCCAGGTAGCTCGGCAGCGGCCCCGGGAAGTCGAAGGCGCCGGTGTTCACGTAACGGCGGCGGTTGTAGCTGAGCCCGGCCATCAGTTCGTGTTCGCGTCCGCCCAGCTGGAGCGGGCCTTCGGCGTAGGCATCCAGGCCATCGACCTTGCGCCCGGTGATGTAGTAGCCCGAATACGGCACCACGCCGGCGCCGGTCTGCCGGTCGAAGCCGTAGATCGTGTAATAGGGGTAGAACAGCTTGTCGGTGACGTCGGTCTGGTCGTGGGTGGCGTTGAGCTTGAGTTGCCAGCCATTGCCG
Organism: Xanthomonas sp. F1; assembly: GCF_014199855.1. Taxonomy (NCBI): domain Bacteria; kingdom Pseudomonadati; phylum Pseudomonadota; class Gammaproteobacteria; order Lysobacterales; family Lysobacteraceae; genus Xanthomonas; species Xanthomonas sp. F1. Next base: position 62,235 of record NZ_JACHOK010000010.1, read on the forward strand.
AAGGCGTGCTGCAGGGTGGCGAAGGCGCGCTTGCTGGTGGTGTCCCAGAACGTCCAGTCCGCGGCCGGGTTGAACCAGCGCGGGTAGTCGGTGCGGCTGCCGTCGGCGTACCACAGCGGAAAGCCGCCCCAGGTGACGCCGTCGGACTGCTTGTTCTGGTAGTCGTAGCCCACGCTCAGCTGCGTGTCCGGGGTCAGGTCGGCATCGATCACCGCATAGCCCAGCGCCTTGCGCTGGCGGTAGCGCTGCACGTACGAATCGGTGTCCAGGTAGCTGCCGATCACCCGGGCACGCACCGTGCCGCTGGCGTTGAGCGGCGTGGTGACGTCGACCGTGGAGCGCGTGCGGCCCCAGCTGCCGGCACTGACGGTGACGCTGCCGGTCAGTTCGGCGCTGTCGGCGTGCTTGCGGATCAGGTTGACCGAGGCCGACGGGTTGCCGGCACCGGTCAGCAGGCCGGTGGCGCCGCGCACCACCTCCACGCGGTCGTACAGGGCCAGGTCCAGCGCCGAATCGCCGTAGCTCCAGTTCTGCACCATCGTGGTCGGGATGCCGTCGAACTGGTAGTTGTCGATATAGAAGCCGCGCGCGTAGAACTCGAAACGCTCGCTGTCCGAGCGCGTGCTGGACACGCCGGTGGTGTTTTCCAGCACGTCGATGATGTCGTCCAGGCCCTGATCCTCGATGCGCTGGTGGCTGATGATGCTCACCGACTGCGGGATCTCCCGCGGCGCCAGCTCGAAGCGGGTGCCGGCGCTGGTCTTGCGCACGCTGTAGCCCTCGGCGCGCTCGCCCTTGACGCTGATCTTGTCGAGGGTGGTGACGTCGCGTTCGGTGTCGTCGGCACCGTCGGCGGCGGGTGCGGCCGGGTTCGCGGCGAACGCCGGCACGGCGGCCAGCAGGCAGGCCGCGGCCAGGGCCGAACGGCGCGGAAAACGGCAGGCGGGGGCAACACGGGACATCGCGGACTCCAAGGCAGCAGGCAGGGCCATCGCCGGCGCGAATGCAGCGCCGGACGACGTCGAGGGTGAGCTGGCTTGGCGCGTGGGCTCGCAGGCCGGCGTGGCGGCTGCGAAACATCGGCGCTGGCTGGCGCGGTCGCGGCGCCGGATCGCCATGGAGGCAACCGGTGCGCGGGAACAACACGGGCGGACGAGCGCGCTCGTCCGCCGACAAGTGTAACGGCGGCCTGGGGCCGCGGCCATGTCGGCGCCGACACAAACGCCTGGCGCGGCCCGGAGATAGGGCCGCGTCGGCCGATGCGCGCGAGCAGGGCCGGCGCGGCGGTGGTGCATGCGCCGGCCCCACTCGCGCGGTCCCGCCTGCGTGTATGGGTGGACTACGCCTGGTTGCGCGGCGCAGCAGGCGTCGTCGGGCCGCGCGCCATGCTCGAGAACACGCCGTCGCGGCGCACCCAGGCATGGAACAGCGCCGCGCACAGGTGCGCCAGCACCGTGGCGAACAGCAGGTAGGCCAGCCAGCCGTGCGCGCTGCGCAGCCAGGCGTACAGCGCCGGGCTGTGCGGGGCGATCGGCGGCAATTGCACGCCCGGCCACAGCACGATCGGGTAGCCGCCGGCCGAGAGCATCGACCAGCCCAGCAGCGGCATCGCCAGCATCAGCGCGTACAGCAGCCAGTGCGAGGCGTGTGCGGCGGCCTGCTGCCAGCGCGGCAGGTCGGCCGGCAGCGGCGGCGGCCGGTGCCGCAGGCGGTTGCCCAGCCGCACCAGCACCAGCAACAGGATCGCGATGCCCAGCGGGCGGTGCAGGTCCAGCAGCCAGGGCCGCTGCGACACCGAGGCGACCATGCCCACGCCGACGAACAGCATGGTCAGGATCATCGCCGCCATCAGCCAGTGCAGCACGCGCGCGAGCAGGTTGAAGTGGGCGGAGCGGTCGTCGCGGTTCATTGCGCACCTCCGTGCGGCTTCCCGGTGGCGTCGGGCGCCTGGCCGCGGGCGATCTCGCGCTCGCGGCGGTTGAAGGACTGCGAGTACACCGCCGAGCGCGCGGCCAGGATCGGATCGTCGGAGCCGGCGATGCCGTGCGGCAGGATCAACGGATCGTAGTTGAGGTCGCGGCACGGCCCGGTGGCCTGCGGCTCGGCATGGTCCAGCACCAGGGTGCCGGCGACCACCTGCTGGCGGTCCTGCGGCCACGGCTGCGACGGGTCGTCGACCGGGTCGCCGGGCGCGGCCACGGTCAGCACCAGGTCCCAGCGCAGCGGGCCGCGCGCCAGCCGCGCCTGCAGGTCTTCGCTGAGGAAGTCGGCGTCGGCCTTGGCGCGTTGCTCGGCCGACAACGGCGCGAACGGGGTCTGCGGGCGCATCGACCAGCGTACCGCATGCGTGCTGCCGTCGGCGGCGGTGAAGCGGAACGCGTTGACGCCGTTGTACTGGGTGTTGGCCCAGCTGTCCGACCACGGCGCGGTCTTGGCCCACTCCTGGAACTTCTTCGCCTCCGGGTAGCGCTGCAGGAATGCCGCCATCTTCGCCGGGTCCGGCTTGCCGGTGGCCGGATCCGGCCGCGCGGCCAGCGTCTGCGCCATGAAGCCCTCGGGGCTGGCGACCACGAAGAACGGGAAGCTGTTCATCGCCGTGCGCCATTCCTGGCCGTCGTCGCTGCGCAACTGCAGCGCCATGCTGCGCACGCGGGCGGCACCGTCGGCGCCATGCGGGTCGCCGCCGCCGATCGACAGCCGGCCCAGCACCGGCACCGAGGATCGCGCGAACACCCGGGCCGAGGACAGCGCGCTGCCCTGGCCATTGCCCTCGAAATGGCCGCTGACGCACACGCCCTTGCTATGCGCACGGCGGAAGCCCGGATGCGGCGGGCCGCCGGCTTCGATGGCGTCGGTCATGCGCTGCGCGGTCAGCCGCTGCGGGCCGCCCAGCCAGCCGGCGCTCCAGGCGAAGGCGGCGGCGAGCACGGCGGCGATCGCGGCGATGCCGGCCAGCGCCAGCCAGGGCCGCCGGGGCGGCGGCGTGGGATCGGGACGGGACATGGGCGGCTCCTGTGGCGGCGGCGAGGGAGGGGCGTGGTCGGGCGCGTGGCAGGCGCTAGCAGACACGCTCGGGCATGAACGTGGTGCAGTCGTCGCGGTGCGCGTGCTGGCTGGCCTTCGCGCTGCGCCGTCGCGGCCGGCACGACCACGGCGGCGTCATCGGCGCTGCGCATAGAATCGCCGCATCTTGGGGCAGGGAGTCGACGATGGCGGGTGCGATCGGCTGGGTCGTGTTGGGGCTGGCGTTCCTGGCGCTGGGTGGGGACTCGATCGTGAAGGCGGCCTCCGGCCTTGCCCAGCGCTGCGGTGCCTCGCCGTTCGTGGCCGGGTTGCTGCTGGTGGCATTCGGCACCTCGCTGCCGGAACTGGCGGTCAATGCGCATGCCTACGCAGTCGGCGCGCAGGACCTGGCGCTGGGCAACGCGGTCGGCAGCAACCTGGCCAATCTCGGCCTGACCCTGGGCCTGGCCGCGCTGGCGGCGCCGCTGCTGCTGCGCACCCGCCTGCTGCCGCCGCTGTTGATCCTGCTGACCCTGGCGACGCTGGCGCTGATCGGCTTCGGCCTGGATGGGGCGATCTCGCGCGCCGAAGGCGTGGTGCTGCTGCTGGCCTTCGTCGGCGTGGTCGCGTTCCTGTTGCTGCGCGCACGCCACGAGCCGGCCGCGCGCCAGCTCGGCGTGTCCGGCTATGCGGTGACCCGCACCGGGCTGGTGCTGAACCTGCTGCGCCTGCTGATCGCCATCGTGCTGTTGAACGCCGGCGCCAACCTGGTGGTGGCGCATGCGCCGCGGCTGGGCGCGGCCTGGGGCCTGTCGCCGCTGCTGGTGGGCCTGCTGCCGGTGGCGATCGGCACCGCGCTGCCCGAAGCCGCCGCCGCGGTGGCCGCGGCGCGCCGTGGCCAGGGCGACATGGTGGTCGGCCACGTGCTGGGCGCGAGCCTGTTCAATCTGCTGGTGGTGATCGGCGGCATGGCAGCGCTGCGGCCGCTGCCGTTGCCGGCCTCGTTCGTGCGCCTGGAACTGCCCGCGGCGATCGCGCTGGCGGTGGTGCTGTATCCGATGCTGCGCGGCGACATGCGGTTGAGCCGTGGCGAGGGCGCGGTGCTGCTGGTGGCGTTCCTGGCGTGGGTGGGGTTGGAGCTGGCGTTGCTGGCTTGAGTGCCGAGAGTGGAGATTCGGGATGACCAGCCTGCGGCTGTTGAAAGCGGGAATTCGAAAAAGCGGCTGGCCTCGGTCGTAAGAGTGGCTTTAGCCGCGGCGGGGCTTCACCGGGAACGCCCCGTCGCGGCTAAAGCCGCTCCTGCGAGGCAGGCCGTGTGCTACGGCCCGTCCGGCTGCTCCGGCGGCGGCAAGCCTTCCTGGTCGGCGTGGTCGCTGCCCGGCACCTGCGGGCGTTGCTCCAGCATCAGCGACAGCGCCGCCTTGGCCATCATGTGCGCGCTGATCGGCGCGGTGATGAACAGGAACGCGGTGATCAGCAGCTCGCGCGGCTGCGGGTCCTGGCCCAGGAACAGGTGGTAGCCGACCGAGGCCAGCAGCACGCAGCCCACGCCGAGGGTGCTGGCCTTGGTCGGGGCGTGCAGGCGCTTGAAGAAGTCCGACAGCTTCACCAGCCCCAGCGCGCCGATCAGGATGAAGAAGCAGCCGACGATCAGCAGCAGCGACAGCACGACCTGCAGTGCGGCGATCATTCGACGATGTCCCGGCGCAGCACGTACTTGCTCAGCACCACTGTGCTGCCGAAACCGAGCATGGCGATGATCAGCGCCGCCTCGAAGTACACCGGCGAATCCAGGTACATGCCGAACAGCATCAGCTCGGCGATGGCGGTCACCGACAGCGTGTCCAGCGCCAGGATGCGATCGGGCACGGTCGGCCCGCGCAGCAGCCGCCACAGCGCCAGCAGCATCGCCAGCGCCACCACGTGCATGCACACGACGATCGTGGTCTCGATGAACATGTGGCTGGTCATGGGAAGATCTCCATCAACGGCGCCTCGTAGCGCGTCTTGATCTGCCGGATCACGGTCTCGGCATCGTCCAGGTGCAGCACGTGCACCAGCAGGTACTTGCGGTCGTCCGACAGCGCTGCCGACACGGTGCCCGGGGTCAGGGTGATCATGCTGGTCAGCGCGGCGATACCGTGGATGTTGGCGATGTCCAGCGGGACCCAGATGAAGCCGGGGTGGATGCGTTTTTCCGGGCCGAGCACCTGCAGCGCCACCACCACGTTGGAGCGCACGATGTCCCAGGCCGCCACGCACAGCATCTTCGGCACCGAGCGCAGCGAGCCGATGCGGGCGAACTCGCGATCCAGGCGCGCGGCGAACAGCGGCACCGCCACGCCCAGCACCGCGCCCAGCAGCAACTGGCCGAGACTGAAGCTGTCGCTCATCAGCAGCCAGAACGCGGTGACGGTCAGGCTCAGCGGCCAGGACGGGAACAGGCGGCGCGACCAGGGGCGGGCGGACATGTCAGGGCTCCCGCAGGATCGGCGCGGTGCCGCGCAGCTGGGTGGTGTAGTCGGCCGGGCGCAGCAGTTGCGCGGCGGCGGCCTCGCTGTAATGCAGCAGCGGCCCGGCGGCCACGGTCATCGCCACGCCGTAGCCGAGCAGCAGCACGGTGGCGGCGGTTTCCAGCGGCCGCGCCGGCGCCTTGCGCGGTGCCGGGCGCGGCAGCTCCACGGTGCCGTCTTCCGCCGTGTCCTGGTCGCCGGGCACGCGCCAGAACAGGCGCACGCCGCCGCGGGTCAGGCCCATGATCACCATCAGGCTGCTGAGCAGCACCGCGGCCCACACCGGCCCGGTCAGCCCGCCCGGCGTCGCGCTGAGGATCGCCACCTTGGCCAGGAAGCCGGACAGCGGCGGCAGCCCGGCCACCGAGATCGCCGCGATCAGGAACAGCACACCGGGCACGGTCTTGCCCGGCAGCGGCGCGATGATCTCCTTGCGATCGCTGGCGCCGCCGCGGCGCCGCCGGATCAGGTCGGCGATCATGAACAGTGCCGCGGCGACAAAGCTGCTGTGCGCCAGGTAGTACAGCCCGGCGCCGAGCGTGCCGGGTGCATCCAGGGCGAAGGCCACGAACAGCGTCGCCGCCGACACGATCACCAGATAGCCGATCAGCACCCGCAGGCGCACCGCCGCCAGCACCCCCAGCGCGGCCAACAGCAGCGTCGCCAGGCCCAGCCACAGCAGCCAGTCGCGGCCGTAGCCGTCCAGCGCCTGCGCCTGGCTGCCGAGGATCAGCGTGCTCACCCGCAGCACCGCGTACAGCCCGACCTTGGTCATGATCACGAACAGCGCCGCCACCGCCGCCGGCGCGCGCGCATAGGTCTCCGGCAGCCACAGGTACAGCGGCAGCAGCGCGGCCTTGGCGCAGAACACCAGCAGCAACAGGCCGAACGCGGCCTTGATCAGCGCCACGTTCTGCGGCGGCGCCTGCGCCACGCGCTGCGACAGCTCGGCCATGTTCAGCGAGCCGAGCAGCGCGTACAGCAGGCCCAGCGCGATCAGGAACACCGTGGAGGAGGTGACGTTGAACACCACGTAGTGGAAGCCCACGCGCAGGCGCAGGCCGCGCCCGCCGCTGAGCAGCAGGCCGTAGGAGGCGATCAGCATCACCTCGAAGAACACGAACAGGTTGAACACGTCGCCGGTCAGGAACGCGCCGTTGAGGCCGACCAGCTGGAACTGGAACAGCGCATGGAAATGCGGCGCGCGCCGGTCCCAGCCGGCGCAGGCGTGCAGCAGGCAGGCGCCGGCGAGCAGGGTGGTGGTGGCCAGCATCCACGCCGACAGGCGGTCGGCCATCAGCACGATGCCCAGCCGCGAGGGCCAGTCGCCGAGCAGGTAGGCGTGGACCTGGCCATCGCTCACCTGCACGCACAGCGCCAGTACCGCCGCTGCCAGCGCCGTCATCGCGGTCCAGGCCACCGCGCGACGCACCTTGCGGCCATAGCGGCGGTGCTCCACGAACAGCGACAGCGCCGCGCCGAGCAACGGGATCAGGATCGGCAGGATCAGCAGATGGGTCATGGCGCCTCGCCCTCGGCCGGGTCCGGGCGCGCATCGACGTGGTCGCTATGGTTGTCGCCGCGGCTGCGCATCGCCAGCACGATGCTCACCGCAGTCATCGCGAAGGCGATCACGATCGCGGTCAGCACCAGCGCCTGCGGCAGCGGATCGGCGTGCTCGGCCAGGGTCGGAGCGATGCCGTCGCGCAGCACCGGCGCCTTGCCCTGCACCAGCCGGCCGCCGGCGAAGATCAGCAGGTTGGTGGCGTAGGACAGCACGGTCATCCCCAGGATCACGTCGAAGCTGCGCGCGCGCAACAGCAGGTACACGCCCACCGCGGTCAGCACGCCGATCGCGCTCGCCAGTGCCAGTTCCATCAGTGCATCTCCCCGGTGATGGGCGAACGCCGCGCCGGGTCGATCTGCCCACGCTGCGAATCGCGGGTGCGCGAAGGCTTGATCGTGCCCATCATCGACAAGGTCAGCATGGTGCCGCCGAACACCACCAGGTACACGCCGGTATCGAAGACCAGCGCGCTGGCCAGCGGTACGGTGCCGATCAGTGGCAACTGCAGATCCAGATGACCGCTGGTCAGGAACGGCACCCCGAACAGCATCGAGCCCATGCCGCCGACCGTGGCCAGCAGCAGGCCCAGGCCGATGCAGCGGATGTAGTCGAAGCCGAAGCGCGACTCCACCGAGGCCGCACCCTGGATCACGTACTGCATCAGCAGCGGCACCGCCAGCACCAGCCCGGCGATGAAGCCGCCGCCGGGCGCGTTGTGGCCGCGCAGGAACAGGAAGATCGACACGGTCAGGGTCAGCGGGAACATCAGCTGCGCCAGGTCGGCCGGCACCGGCAGCTTGATCGGCGGCCCGGGCATCACCTTCTCCGGCGCCATCCGCGCGCGCCGCAGCAGCGCGTGCACCACCAGCGCGGCGATGCCGAACACCGTGATCTCGCCGAAGGTATCGAAGCCGCGGAAGTCCACCAGGATCACGTTGACCACGTTGCGGCCATAGGCTTCGGGCAGCGCGCGCTGCAGCAGCTCGCCGGCCATCGTCGTCGCCGGCCGGGTCATCACCGAGTACGCCAGCAGCGCCATGCCGCCGCCGGCGACGATCGCCAGGGCGGCATCGCGCCAGCGCCGCCAGCGCCGCGGTTCCGGCGGCGAGGCCTTGGGCAGGTAATTCATGCCCAGCAGCATCAGCACCAGGGTCACCATCTCCACCAGCAACTGGGTCAGGGCCAGGTCCGGTGCCGACAGGAACACGAACACCAGACTCACGCCCAACCCGCTGCCGCCCAGCACCAGCACCGCCAACAGGCGTTGTTGGTACAGGAACAGCGTGGACAACGCGCAACTGAGGATCAGCAGCCACAGACCCCAGCCCAGCAGCGGCATGCCCTGCGGCGCCGGCCATTGCTGCCACAGCGGCGGCGCGCGCAGCAGCGGCGCGGCCACCACCACCACCGCGGCCAGCACCAACCAGCGCAGGCTGCGCTGCAGGCGGCCGTTGGCGAGCACGCGGGTGAAGCGCGCGGCCACGCCGAACAGGGTCTGCACGTGCCAGTGGAACACGCGCTTGCCCAGCGACCTGCGCACCTCGGTGTACAGCGCGGTCAGCCGGCGCAGGCCGAAATACAGCGCCACGCCGCCGACCACACCGGCGATGCTCATCGCCAGCGGCGCGTTCCAGCCATGCCACACCGCCAGGCTGTAGTCGGGCAGCGCGTCGCCGAGGATCGCCCCGGCGGCGGCGCGCAGCACCGGCGCCACGGTCAACGCCGGCACGATGCCGACCGCCACGCACACCAGCACCAGGATCTCCACCGGAATCTTCATCCAGCGCGGCGGCTCGTGCGGCATCGTCTGCAGATCGCGCGGGCCTTTGCCGAAGAACGTTTCATAGACGAAGCGCAGGCTGTAGGCCACGCCGAATACGCCGGCCAGCAGCGCCGAGGTCGCGGTGAACAGGCGCATCGCCGCCGGGCCGTCGGCACCCAGCGCCTCGGCGAAGAACATCTCCTTGGACAGGAAGCCGTTGAGCAGCGGGATGCCGGCCATCGACAGCGAGGCGGTGATCGCCAGCGCGCTGGTGATCGGCATCCAGCGGCGCAGATTACCGAGCCGGCGCATGTCGCGGGTGTGGGTCTCGTGGTCGATGATGCCGGCGGCCATGAACAGCGAGGCCTTGAACACCGCGTGGTTGAGGATGTGGAACACGCCGGCCACCACCGCCATCGGCGTGGACAGCCCGAACAGCATGGTGATCAGGCCCAGGTGCGAGATCGTCGAATACGCCAGCAGGCCCTTGAGATCGTGCTGGAAGATCGCGAACCAGGCGCCGGTGAGCAGGGTGACCGCGCCGATGCCGCTGACCGTGTAGAAGAACAGGTCGCTGCCGGCCAGCGCCGGATGCAGCCGCGCCAGCAGGAACACGCCAGCCTTGACCATCGTCGCCGAGTGCAGGTAGGCCGACACCGGGGTGGGCGCGGCCATCGCGTGCGGCAGCCAGAAATGGAACGGGAACTGCGCGCTCTTGGTGAAGATGCCGAGCAGGATCAGCCCCAGCGCCCACGGATACAGTGGGCTGGCGCGGATCACGTCGCCGGCGGCGAGTACCGCGTCGAGCTGGTAGCTGCCGACGATGCGCCCGAGCAGCAGCACGCCGCCGAGCAGCGCCAGGCCGCCGCCGCCGGTGATCACCAAGGCCATGCGTGCGCCGTCGCGCGCGTCCTGGCGATGCGACCAGAAGCCGATCAGCAGGAACGAACTGATGCTGGTCAGTTCCCAGAACACCATCAGCAGCAACAGATTGCCGGCGATCACCATGCCCAGCATCGCGCCCATGAACAGCAGCAGATAGGCGTAGAAGCGCGCCGCGTTCTCGCGCGCGTTCAGGTAGTAGTGCGCGTACATCACCACCAGCGCGCCGATCGCCAGCACCAGGCCGGCGAACATCCAGGCCAGCCCGTCCAGGCGCAGCGAGAATTGCAGGCCGATCTGCGGCAGCCAGGCGTGGTCGGCACGGACGATGCCGCCCTCGAGCACGGTCGGTGTCAGTGCGCCCAGTATTGCCAAGCCCGCCAATGGCGCCAGCGCCGCGGCCCAGGCCAGGGTGGCGCGCGAGCGGTGGCGCAGGGCAACCACGGCCGCCGCCATCAGAAACGGCAAGGCCAGCAGGATGTCGAGGGCGGGGATCATGCAGGGAATACGAGATTCGCGAGCAGGAGCCCGAGTGTAACAGGCGCGTCACGGCGGTGGCCGGCGCGGGAACGAGAAGCGTGCACGGTCATGGCGACAGCGTAGCTGCAGGCAGGTGATGTGCTTGCGAGCGCGCGTGGGATGGGGACACTGGCGATGCGCTACACGCCATGCGTGCGACGCGGCGCGCGCCTGGCGTGTGGCCCAAGCATCGCCGTGGGTGAGCGCGGTCTGCAGCGCGTCGCGCGTCGCGCTCCATCCAGGCGTTGGTGCGTGCGGCTCGGGTCGGGTCACGGGTGAGAGGGGACGATCGCTGGCGGCTGCGCATGCCTGCGCCACGCATCGCTTGTCAGGCTTCACCGTCCGTGGCTTGACGTGCTGCAGGCCGATCCAGCGTGGTTCCAGGCGCAAACGGCGGCGCACCCACTATGCTGTGCAGATGACCGATTCGCTTGCTGCTGCATCCGCCTCCCCGATTTCCGTCGCCTCGCCGCGCATCGCGCTGGTGTTCGGCGGCAGCGGCCAGATCGGCGAGCGCCTGCTGCAGCGCTTGCTGGCCGACGGATGGGAGGTGCATGCCTACTCGCGTCAGGCGCGTGCGCCGCAACCCCGCCTGCACTGGCATGCCGGCGAACTCAGTGCGCTGCAGGCGCCGCCGGTGGCGGCCGACGTGGTGTTCAGTTGCGGGCCGCTGGACGCCTTCGCCGACTGGTACCGGCGCGCGCCGGTCGCCGCAGCGCGCGTGGTCGCCTTCGGCTCCACCAGCCTGGAGGTCAAGCGCGATTCGCTGGATGCCGCCGAACGCGACGTCGCCAGGCGCCTGCGCGAGGCCGAAGCGATCGTGTTCGCGGTCGCCGCCGAGCGCGGCGCGGCGGCGACGGTGTTGCGGCCGACCCTGGTCTACGGCGCCGGCCGCGACCGCACCCTCAGCGCGATCGCGGCGCTGGCGCGGCGCACCGGCTGGTTCGTGCTGCCGCGCAGCGCCCGCGGCCTGCGCCAGCCGGTGCACGTGCAGGACCTGGCCGACGCGGCGCTGGCGGTGCTGGCGCATCCGGCCACGCACGGGCGCAGCTACGCCCTCGGTGGCGGCGAGACGCTCAGCTACCGCGAGATGGTGCGGCGGGTGCTGGCCGCACTGCGGCCGCCGGCGCGGCTGCTGACGCTGCCGCATGCGCTGTTCGCGTCGGCGCTGGCGCTGGCCCACGCCTGCGGTCGCCTGCAGGGCATGAACCGCGCCGCGCTGCAGCGCATACGCGAAGACCTGGCGTTCGATCTGCAACCGGCGCGGCAAGATTTCGGCTACGCGCCGCGCGCCTTCGCGCCGGATGCGGCGATGCTGGGCCTGGAATCAGGGGACACGGCGCAGCAGGGGTGATGCAACGTCGCGCCCGCACGCGCCCGCACGCGCCAGTCAGGCGCGGATGGCTCGCAGGCACCGCGATGGACCAGGGAGCGGGGGATGCCGTAGTGGCCGCGTCCGCCTGGCGGCGATGCGCGGCAGCGTTCTCGACCGCGCTCAGTAGCGCCAGTGCATGCGCCGGTACAGCTTGGCCAGCACCCAGGCCGGGCCGATCAGCAGATAGGTCAGGTCGGTGAGGAAACTGGGCCGATGGCCTTCCAGCGCGTGCCCGATGAACTGGGCAATCCAGGCCACCACGAACACGCCGACCGCCAGCCACAGCAGCCCCTGCAGGCCCAGGTGCGCCTCCAGCAGCCGGCACAGGCAGCCGCAGAAGAAGAACGCCGCCAGCATGCCGTAGCCCAGCGTGCGCGACAGGCGGTTGTAGTACATCCACGCCGCGAACATGCCCAGCGCCGCCCACAGCCCGCTCTGGAACCAGGTGCCGCCGACCGGGATGCACCACAGCAGGGCCACCACCGACCACAGGATCGCCGGCACCGCGACCACGTGGATGCGCTGGTTGGCGGCATTGCGGTGATCGTCTGAATAGCTGGCGAAATAGCGGTCGATCGGGCGCGCGTAGGCGGTGGTATCCATCTTCCCTCCCAGGAACCGGCCCAGCATAGCGCCATCGCCGGAGTGATGCGGAGACACTGGCCCGGCGGAGGGCGGCGATCACGGTGACGGGATCGTCTGAGGCGATCTGGCGAAGCGAAAAGCCATTGTCTCCAGCACGGACGCCTTTCCCGTTCGCAGGTCGCGCCGACACCGCGCAGTCGCTCATCAGCGCAGCCGGCATCGAGGCCGCTCCCGCCAACGGAGCGAGCGTTGGCGCAGCACTGCACTTTCGTGAAGTGTGGCCTCAGCCGCGACGGGGGTTGCCGGGGGACGCACCGGTCAGGGTTGGAGTCGCCACCACAAGGCAACGGGCATCTGGTTCGCTCGTGCCGGATACAGGGGATGAGAGGTGCCTTTTCGTTTCGACGAACGGCGTCCCAACGATGTCGGACACCGCCTGATCGATCACCGCAGGCGAGCGGTGGCATGGCCGACCAGGGGCGATCGCGCTGTCGGCGCGATCGCCCCGCCACGGCTCGGCCGCTCAGGCGCGCGCCATGGCCTTGTTCGCCTCCTGCTGCTGCTCGCGCTGCACCGACTCCTGCTGCTGCGCGGACTGGCTGGCCAACTGCGCGCTGGTCTGCTCCAGCGGCGGTGCCGGCTGCTGCAGGTCCACCACCGCACGGAAGCCCGGCGTGGTCCCGGCGACGAAGGCCTTGTCGTTCGCCACGTTGACCTCCTTCAGCTTGTCGGGACTGTCGATCCCGGCCTGCTTGGCCTGCAGGGTGAGGTTGGCCACCGCCTCGTTCGACAGCTTGGCGTGCGGCGGATTGGCCTTCTCGGCACCGCGATCGGCCTCGGTACGCATCTTGTCGTACAGCGGCGTATCCGGATGTCCCGGCTCACCCAGCTGCGGACCCTTCGCCGGCTTGGCCTGCGCCTGCTCGGCGGCCGCCAGCCCGGCCCGGGTGTCGCGGCCGACGATGCCGTCCTGGGTGAGGCCGCGCTGTTTCTGGAAGGCAAGGACTGCCTCGCGGGTATGCTCGCCGAAGCGTCCATCCTCGGCCAACGCCTTGCCTTGCGCATCGCGCACGCCCATGCGGTTGAGTTGGCGCTGCAACGCTTCGACGTCATTGCCGCGCTCGCCCTGCTTGAGCAGGCCATCGGCCATGGCTGCACTTTTGCCGCCGTGCGCTTCTGCAGGTGCGGCGGACGCCTGCCGTGCAGGAACTTCACCATTGCCATGCACTGGGGCGCGAACCTGGAATTCGGGCTTAGGGGTCAGCGCGCCCACGATGCGGGTACTGCCTCCATCCCAGTAGCCACCTGGGCGAATCGTGACCTCCGCTGGTCCGGTACTGCCCTGCGAGCCGATGAATTGGATATTGCCCGCCTTGTCGTACCCCTTGAAGATGCCGATGTGTTGCCCATTCGGCGAAGAAAACATCAGCAGATCGCCCTGGTGCAACGAGCCATTGGGTTTGCGTGCCTCCGCCGCGGAGGTGACATCGAAATGCTCGCGCGCATATGACGTGACCTGCGAGCCATTGAAGAGCTTGGCGGTAGTGAATCCTGCGGCGTTCTCGCCCGGCACGTCGTAGCCGGCGTTCTTGAGCCCGCGCCACACGAACGCTGAACAATCTACGCCAAGCCGGCCGTCGCCATCGCCATCGCGCTCCAGGCGGCTGCTGTCGCGCCCCGGCCTGGGGTGATCCGGACGGCCGTACTCGTAGCGCCGGCCCTCGTTGAAGAAGTGCTGGTACGCCTCGTTGTAGACCGCCGCGCTGGGGTTGGTGGACGCAGCTGGGGCGGGGTTCGATGCAACTGGCGTAGCCGGGGATTGCGATTGCGCGGTGGTCTGTGCAGCGGTCTGAGCGGGTGTCTGTACCGTGACGTCGCCCGCCCGCCAACCCTCGAAGCGCCTGATGCCGTCGGCCAGCGCCTCACGTTCGCGCTCGCTCATCTGCGCAACCGTTTTATTGCGCAGGTCCACGCCTTGGCGGTCGCCCTCCGCGAAGATGGTGGCGGCCTGTTCGCGATGATGCGTGGTGCCGCTGTAATCGGCCTTCGAGTAACGCGGCAGCATCTGTTCGACCGTGTCGTTGCCGAAGCGGCGCTCCAGCAGCTGGATCTTGGCAGCACGGCCTGCCTCGTAGCTCTCGAAAACGGCGTTGCCCCACTGGTCGAGACCAACGACGCCGCGATATCGGTCCTGCGCCGACTCCAATGCCTGCTCGCGTGTGCGCGGGTTGGTCACTGTCTTGTCTGCGCTACCGGCGAACTCGAACTTGAGGTTGCCGGGATTGTTGTTGCGCCACGATACCGATCCGCCTGATCGGCTGACGGTACTTCCATCGTCCATCTCTACCGTGCGCGTGGTGCCGACGCTGCTGACGAGTCGAGTGATTTTGGGGTCCGACATACCTTGCTCTCCTTGCGATTGGACAAGCACACGTGCTTGTAGAAACAGTTGCTACATTCCGTCTGAAAACACGTCCAGGGCGCTGGCGCTGACCCAGCCTTGCGCGCAGTTTCCGGCATAGCGACCTGGCGCGGTGGCGTGGCAAGCGTCGCCGTTTGCGGGGGACGCCCACTGGATTGGGCGGTCTCCATACTGCTTGCACAGCGCATTGCCCTTGCACTTCGCCACGCTGTCGGCCGGAATCGCGACGACGTAGTAGTACATGGGGTTTTGGCCGGCGCGGGCGATGCCCTGGACGCAGACGAGCTGGCCTTGCGAGAGGGTGGCTCGCGGTGTGGCATGGCTTCCCGTGGTCGGCACGACATTCAGCGCAGGCGTGCCCTTGGCGTCTGCAACGCCTGCGAAAAATCCCTGCGCGCCACAGTCTGCGGTCAGCTCGACGTCGTAGTAGTCGCCTGCGTCCAGATTGCCCGCCGTACAGTTCCGTGCCGTCTTGCCGTCTTCGCACTGCACGCCGCTCGACTGCAGCAGCTGTTGCACTGGATCATTCGACGTGGCGTCTGTAGGCGGAGATACGGCGGGAGGCGCTTGCTTGGCGGGCGCTGGGGCGGCTGCGGCCACCGCGGCAGGGGCAGCGGATTGGCCGTTGCTGCATGCGCTCAATGCGAGTAGCAGCACCGAAACGGCGGGCCACACAACACGATTGCCCAGGCGGCGGGAAGGACGGGATGAGCGCATCTTTACCTCACGTGAGAGCAGGGTTATGGAAATGTAGCGCGGGCGGGATACGGCTTGGTGAAGGAAAAAGAGGGCTGCAAGAGTGCCTGTGCCGCGTGGCCAGAGCGCGCTGGTTACAGCGCCTGATCGTCCACTTCCACCAGCGTCCAGCACGGCTTCTGCGCGAACCGGTAGACCTGTTGATCACCGGTATCGGGGGTGCGCACCATGACTTGCCTGCCCTGGGCGTTCTGCGTCACCACGACCTCGCGCCCGCCCTTGCGGGCCGCGTCCAGGTTCGGGATCACCGGCCATTCGACCTCGGCCAGCGGCACGTTGCGGGTGACCGGTGCCGGCTCCGGCTGCGCGTCCGGATCGACGTGGATCATCGTCAACGGATCGGCGGTGGCATTTTCCTGGGCCGCGATGTCGGCGCTGAAACGCTTGAGAAAGGCGTCGAAATCAGCATCCTGGCAGCGCGGCGCTGCTGCGGCCGCAGGGGCCGGTGGAGTCGCTGGCGCCATTGCTGCAGGCTCGGAGCCGGCAGAGGGTCCCTTACAGGCGACCAGGGCGGCGGCAAGGGCCAGTGAAGTCAGAATGGGGCGTGCACTAGCCAACGGATCCTCCTGATCAGGTCGGACGCACGAGCGCTCGCGCGGGTGACCGAGTCTAGTTGACCAGGATGCTCCGAGCCGTGAAGCGGCGCGAATGGCGGCTGGCCACCGCAAGGTGGCCGCCCTCAGCGGCCACCCTCATGCGCCCGCGCACCCGGCGCACGGCTCCACTCAGTCGACCGAAATCCCCGCCAGCCGCTGCAGCGCCTCGGCGTACTTGGCGCGGGTGCGGTCGATCACGTCCTGCGGCAGGCGCGGGCCGGGGGCGGTCTTGCCCCAGTCCAGCGTCTCCAGGTAGTCGCGCACGAACTGCTTGTCGTAGCTCGGCGGGCTGGTCCCCACTTCGTACTGGTCGGCCGGCCAGTAGCGCGAGGAGTCCGGGGTCAGCATCTCGTCCATGATGTACAGGCGGCCGTCGGCGTCGGTGCCGAACTCGAACTTGGTGTCGGCCAGCAGGATGCCGCGCTCGGCGGCGAAGTCGGCGGCGAAGCGGTAGATGCGCAGGGTGGCGTCGCGCACGCGCTCGGCCAGTTCGGCGCCCACGGTCTTGACCATGGCGTCGAAGTCGATGTTCTCGTCGTGGTCGCCGACGGCCGCCTTGGTCGAGGGGGTGAAGATCGGTTCGGCCAGCTTCTCGGCCTGGCGCAGGCCGTCGGGCAGTTCGATGCCGCTGACCTTGCCGGTGCGCTGGTAATCCTTCCAGCCGCTGCCGATCAGGTAGCCGCGGGCGATGGCTTCCACCGGCACCGGCTTGAGCTTGCGGGTCACCACCGCGCGCTTGGCGTACAGGGCCTTGTCCACGCCCTCGGGCAGCACCGCGGCCACGTCGATGCCGGTGAGGTGGTTGGGCATCAGGTGGTCGGTCTTCTTGAACCAGAAGTTGGAGACCTGGCACAGCATCTCGCCCTTGCCGGGAATCGGGTCGGGCAGCACCACGTCGAAGGCCGACAGGCGGTCGGTGGCGACCATCAGCAGGTAGTCGCCGGGCGGCGCGTCGGCCGGCAGGCGCTCGCGGGGAAGATCGAACACGTCGCGGACTTTGCCGCGGTGGCGCAAGGGCAGGCCGGGCAGATCGGATTGCAACAGCGTGGTGGACACAGGCACTCCTACGGACTTCGCAATGGCGACCGTCCCGGGACCCGGCGGGCCCGCGGCGGACGGCGGGCCGCGTAGTGTACGGCCGGAATGCCCCGCTGTGCCGTAAAATGGCCGGCCCTGACGCCGCGCCCGCCCTTGCCCATGCCCTGGTACGGAAAACTGCTCGGCGCCATCGCCGGGGCCCTGCTGCTGCGGCCCACGCCGGTGCTGGGCGCGCTGATCGGGTTGCTGATCGGGCATGCCTTCGACGCTGACTGGTTCAAGCTGTCCCAGCGCGAGGATCCCTACCGGGAACTGGGCCTGACCCGCGACGCCACCGACGCCGAGATCGAACTGGCCTATCGCCGGCTGATGTCCCAGTACCACCCCGACAAGGTCGCCAGCGCCAGCCCCGAGCTGCGCGCCCGCGCCGAGAAGAAGGCCAGCCAGCTCAACACCGCCTACGACCGTATCCGCACCCTGCGCAAGCGCTGAGACCCCGCCATGTCCGACTGCCTCATCTCCCCGTCCATCCTGTCCGCCGATTTCGCCCGCCTCGGCGAGGAAGTGGATGCCGTGCTGCGCGCCGGCGCCGACTGGATCCACTTCGACGTGATGGACAACCATTACGTGCCGAACCTGACCATCGGTCCGATGGTCTGCCAGGCGCTGCGCAAGCACGGCGTCACCGCGCCGATCGACGTGCACCTGATGGTCGAGCCGGTGGATCGGCTGATCCCGGATTTCGCCGAGGCCGGCGCCAGCATCATCAGCTTCCACCCCGAGGCCAGCCGCCACGTGCACCGCAGCATCCAGCTGATCAAGTCGCACGGCTGCAAGGCCGGGCTGGTGCTCAACCCGGCCACCCCGGTGGACATCCTCGACTGGGTGCTGGACGACCTGGACCTGGTGCTGGTGATGTCGGTCAACCCGGGTTTCGGCGGCCAGGCCTTCATTCCCTCGGCGCTGGACAAGCTGCGCGCGATCCGCACCCGCATTGACGCCAGCGGCAAGCCGATCCGGCTGGAGATCGACGGCGGGGTCAAGCCGGACAACATCGCCGCGATCGCCGCCGCCGGCGCCGACACCTTCGTCGCCGGCTCGGCCATCTTCAATGCGCCGGACTACGCCGAGGTGATCAAGCAGATGCGCGCCGCGGTGGCGGGGCGCTGAGATGGCGGCGCTGCACATCCGCCCGGCGGTGGCCGACGACGCGGCGCTGATCCTGCGCCTGATCCGCGACCTGGCGCGCTACGAGCGCGCCGAGGACGCGGTGCAGACCGACGAGGCCGGCCTGCGTGCCAGCCTGTTCGGCGCCGACGCCCGCGCGCATGCGCTGATCTGCGAGGCCGACGGCCAGCCGATCGGCTACGCGGTGTACTTCTACAACTATTCCACCTGGCTCGGCCGCAACGGCCTGTACCTGGAGGACCTGTACGTGGATCCGGCGCACCGCGGCGTGGGTGCCGGCAAGGCGCTGCTGCAGCATCTGGCGCGGCAGGCGGTGGCCGAGGGCTGCGGCCGCTTCGAATGGTCGGTGCTGGACTGGAACCAGCCGGCGATCGACTTCTACGAAGCGGTCGGCGCCCGCGCGCAGGACGAGTGGACCGTGTACCGGCTGCAGGGCGAGGCGCTGGCCCGGTTCGCCGCCGGCTGAGCGGCGCCGGGCGGCCAAAAGAAAAGAACCGCACCGTCGCCGGTGCGGCCCCTGGGAGAGAAATCGGAGGCTGATCCTGCCTCCATCCGTCTTCCTTGCTATGGCCTCCCATGTTCCGGACGCTCGGTGACGCGCGTATGACAACGCACGCGCCTGGATTCACGCATCGCCCATGCCGCGCCGGCTAGCGTGGCCGCTTCACCCTGGGATGGTTCGCATGGCCGCAGCGCATTGGCGTCTGATCCTCAACGGCAAATCGGCCGGCGACGAGGCGTTGCGCGAGGCGGTCATGGCCATGCGCGCGCGCGGCGTGGCGCTGCAGGTGCGGGTGACCTGGGAGCAGGGCGATGCCGAACGCTACGTGGCCGAGGCGGTGGCCGACGGCGCGGCCTGCATCGTCGCCGCTGGCGGCGACGGCACCCTGAGCGAGGTCGCCACGGCGCTGGCGCATCGCCAGGAACCGGCTGCGGCGCTGCCGGCCCTGGGCCTGGTGGCGCTGGGCACGGCCAACGATTTCGCCACCGCGACCGGCATTCCGTTGCCGCCGCTGGAGGCACTGGAGCTGATCGCACGCACGCCGGCGCTGCCGATCGACCTGTTGCGCATCGAAGCCGAGCACGGCCCGCACTGGTGCGCCAACGTCGCCAGCGGCGGCTTCGGCACCCAGGTCACGGTGGAGACCGACGAAGGCCTGAAGAAGATGCTCGGTGGGCTGGCCTACCTGGTCACCGGCATGAGCCGGCTGGGCCGGATCGACCCGATCCGCGCGCGCTTCGAGGGGCCGGACTTTGCCTGGGAAGGCGATTTCATCGCGCTCGGCCTGGGCAACGGCCGCCAGGCCGGTGGCGGCCAGGTGTTGTGCCCGGACGCGCTGCTCGACGACGGCCTGCTCGACCTGACCCTGGTGCCGGAGCTGACCGGCGAGGTCGCCGCGACCCTGGGCACCCTGGTCACCGCCGGCAAGCAGGCCGCGCTGGAGCGGGTGGCGGTGCGCACATGCCTGCCGTGGCTGCGGATCGAGGCGGCGCAGCCGTTGACCTTGAACCTGGACGGCGAGCCGGAAACCTCGCGCCACTTCCGCATCGACTGCGTGCCCGGTCGCCTGCGCATGCACCTGCCGCCGGCGTCGCCGTTGCTGCAGGCGCGCCGAGGCTAGTGGGCCGCAGCGCACGCCATCCATCTGCGCTCGTGTTGCTCGCGTGTTGCTCTCGTAGGAGCGGCTTCAGCCGCGACGCCCGTCGCGGCTGAAGCCGCTCCTACGACAGGCGGCGTTACGATGATCGGGTCGATCGTGGATGCGCACGCGATGACCAGAGCGCACACCTTTGACTCCACACGGCGCACTGGGCAAGTGCGCCCATGTGGGAGGGACTTCAGCCCCGACGCGACACCCTCGCCGACCGCTTCTACACCGCGATCGATCGGTCGCGCCTGCAACCGTTGCCAGTCGCCGCAGTTGCGGTAAAGTAGCCGCCGTGCCCAGCCTGACGACCCCGCTTTCCCTCACTTCCGCTCGCCGTGCGTGGCGATGGTGGCCTGCAGCCGTCGTCCGCCCTGTCACCGAGTCCCGGAAGGAAAGCCGTCTTGATTACCCGCGAGCAGTTCCAGCGCTACGCCGCTGAAGGTCATACCCGCATCCCCGTCGTCCGCGAAGTGCTGTCCGACCTGGACACGCCGCTGTCGGTCTATCTCAAGCTCGCCGACGCCCCGCACACCTACCTGTTCGAATCGGTCGAAGGTGGCGAGCGCTTCGGGCGTTACTCGATCATCGGCCTGCCGGTGCGCCGCGTGTACACCTTCCGCGGGCATACCCTGGACGTGCGCGACCATGGCGAACTGGTCGAGCGCCGCGAGGTCGCCGATCCCTTCGCCGAGGTCGAGGCGCTGCGCGCGCAGCATGTGGTGCCCAAGCTGGCGGGCGTGCCCGGCTTCACCGGCGGCCTGGTCGGCTGGTTCGGTTTCGAATGCATCGGCTACATCGAGCCGCGCCTGGCCGGCGCCGTCGCCCGCGACGAGCTGGACACGCCGGACATCCTGCTGATGCTGTCCGAGGAAGTGGCGGTCTTCGACAACCTCAAGGGCCGCCTGTACCTGATCGTGCATGCCGACCCGACCGAGGCCGAGGCCTGGGAACGTGCGCAGGCGCGCCTGGATGCGCTCACCACCACCTTGCGTCAGCCGGGCGCCGGCTACCCCGCGCCGCTGGCGCGCGACGTGCTGGACGAGAGCGATTTCGTCTCCGGCTTCACCCGCGAAGGCTTCATCGCCGCGGTGGAGACATCCAAGGACTACATCCGCGCCGGCGACATCTTTCAGGTGGTGCTGAGCCAGCGCCTGAGCGTGCCGTTCACCGCGCGCCCGGTGGACGTGTACCGCGCGCTGCGCGCGCTGAATCCGTCGCCGTACATGTATTTCCTCGACGTCGGCGACACCCAGGTGGTCGGCTCCTCGCCCGAGATCCTGGTGCGGCTGGAGAACGGCCAGGTCACCGTACGCCCGATCGCCGGCACCCGGCCGCGCGGCAAGACCCCGGAAGAGGACCAGGCGCTGGAGGCGGAACTGCTGGCCGATCCGAAGGAGCGCGCCGAGCACCTGATGCTGATCGACCTGGGCCGCAACGATGCGGGCCGGGTCTCGCAGGCCGGCAGCGTCGCGGTCGGCGAGCGCTTCGTGATCGAGCGCTACAGCCACGTCATGCACATCGTCAGCGAAGTCACCGGCACCTTGCTGCCCGGCCTCAGCTACGCCGACGTGCTGCGCGCCACTTTCCCTGCCGGCACCGTCAGCGGCGCGCCGAAGATCCGCGCGCTGGAAGTCATCCGCGAGCTGGAGCCGATCAAGCGCAACGTCTACGCCGGCAGCATCGGCTACCTGGGCTGGCACGGCGACGCCGATACCGCCATCGCCATCCGCACCGCGGTGATCAAGCATGGCCGCCTGCACGTGCAGGCCGGCGCCGGCATCGTCTACGACTCCGACCCGCAGGCCGAATGGGACGAGACGATGAACAAGGGCCGCGCGCTGTTCCGTGCGGTCGCCGAAGCGGCGAAGGGGCTGTGAGCGGCGCCGCATCGCCGCGGATCGGCTTCCGCAACGACTACAGCGAAGGCGCGCATCCGCGCCTGCTCGCCGCACTGGCCGCGGCCAGCGACGAGCAGAACGCCGGCTATGGCCTGGACCGGCACAGCGCGCGCGCCGCGCAGCTGATCCGCGCCGAGATCGGCTGCGCCGACGCCGACGTGCACCTGCTGGTCGGCGGCACCCAGACCAACCTCACCGCCATTGCCGCGTTCCTGCGCCCGCACCAGGCGGTGATCGCCGCGGCCTGCGGCCACATCGCCACCCACGAGACCGGCGCGATCGAGGCCACCGGGCACAAGGTGCTCACCGTGGACGCGGCCGACGGCCGGCTCACGCCGGAGCGGATCGCGCCGCTGCTGGCCGAGCATGGCAACGAGCACATGGTGCAGCCGCGGCTGGTCTACGTGTCCAACACCACCGAAGTCGGCACGCTGTACCGCAGGCACGAACTGCAGGCGCTGCGCGCGTTCTGCGACGCGCACGGCCTGCTGCTGTTCCTGGACGGCGCGCGCATCGGCAGCGCGCTCACCGCCGAGGGCAACGACCTGACGCTGGCCGACGTCGCCGCGCTGACCGATGCGTTCTACATCGGCGGTACCAAGAACGGCGCCTTGCTCGGCGAGGCGCTGGTGATCGTTGCCCCGGCCTTGAAAGCGGATTTTCGCTACCTGCTCAAGCAGCGCGGCGCGCTGCTGGCCAAGGGCATGGTGCTGGGCACGCAGTTCGCCGCGCTGTTCGAGGACGGGCTGTTCTACCAGCTGGCCGCGCACGCCAACCGCATGGCCGCGCGGCTGCGCGCCGGGCTGGCCGCGGCGGGTGCGCAATTCGCCTCGGACTCGCCGACCAACCAGCTGTTCGTGATCCTGCCCGCCGCCGCGGTCGAGACCCTGGCGCAGCGCTACGACTTCGAGCGCTGGCAGGCACTGGGCGATGGCCGCTGGGTGATCCGCTTCGTGACCTCATGGGCGACGCAGGATGCGGCGGTCGATGCGTTGATCGCGGATTTCGCGGCGCTGATCCAGTCGGGCGCGCCGCGTGCGGCCGGCTGATATTCCACCGAGGAGAGGACGATGAACATCCGCACGCTTGTTGCCTGGGCCTTTGCCGCGGTGCTGGCCTCGCCGCTCGTCGTCAGCGCACAGGTCAACAGCCTGCCGTCGCAGCCGCATTTGTTGGTGAAGGGTGAGGCGCAGCGCGAGGTGATTCCTGATCGCTTCAATATCAAATTGACGTTGGAAGCGGTCGATGTTGCGCCGGAAGCGGCACGTGCGCGGGTGCAGGAGGATGCGGCGAGTGTCCTGTCCGCCTTCAAGCAGCACCATGCCCTGAGCAACAGCGTACAGGCGTCCACCTTGTCGATCGCGCCGGAACGGCGCTATGAGAATGACCGTCAGGTGTTCAAGGGGACCAAGGTGCAACGCACATTGTCTGCCGACTTTTCCACGCTCGACGATGTGCGCCAGTTCCTGGCCGGGTTGAAGACCAGCCAGTCTCTGCAGGTCTCCGCGATCACTCCCGCCTACACCAAGGAAGCGGAGGTGCGCGCTGAACTCAAGCGCCAGGCGGTTGAGCAGACGCGTGTCTCGGCACAAGAGTTGGCACGCGCCTACGGGGTGTCGCTGGGCGGTCTGTACACGATTTCCACGGTCGCCCCCAACTTTGCCTACGGAATTCAGGCAGGGACATGGCAAGGAGGGCGAAGCCAGGTTGGCGACGGCTACGGATACAGCCTGGACGCCATCCAGGTGACGGGCAATCGCGCGGCCGCGGCGCCGTTGGCCGAATCCCTCGAAGCCGGCACCCTCACCCTTTCCGAAAACGTCTATGCGGTCTTCCTGATCGCGCAATGAGTCTGGTGCCGCGCGACGTGCGGCAGACACCAGCGTGGTGCCTCGGCTAATCCGCCCGACGCGCCGCGCGGTGGCGCCCAGGCATGGGCCAGCCGCTCATCGTGCTGCGTCGCGCGCCGCGTGGTCGATGAAATCGGCGACCACCTGTGGGTGCGACACCGGCGACAGATGGCTGGACGCCACGTGCCGGACCTGCGCGCCGATGTCGTGCGCCAGTTGCCGCTGGATCGTCGGCGGCAGTGCGTGATCGTTGTCGGTGACCAGATACCAGCTGGGCTTGCTGTGCCATGCCGCATGCGAAATCCTGTCGGCGAAGGCGCGCGCGGCCATGGGCTGTTGCGTGGCGGCGAGCACGCGCACCTTGTCCATCGGCACATCGCCGGCCATGACGGTTCGAAAGGCCGTCGGCGCGTCGAGCCACACCAATCCGTCCGCATCGGGCGTCAGGCCGTCCATGGGCGCGTGCAGTCGGGTCAGCAGGTCGGCGACCGACTCGTTGCTGTCGGGCACGAGGGCGGAAAGATAGACCAGGCCGCGGACGTTGTCGGCATTGCCGGCTTCGGTGATGACCGCGCCCGCCCAGGAGTGCCCGACGAGCAGGACCGGCCCCTCCTGACGCGCCAGCACGCGGCGGGTCGCGGCGACGTCGTCGGCCAGCGAGGTCAGCGGGTTCTGCACGGCCGTCACGTGGTAGCCCTTGCGCTGCAGTCGCCGCACGACCTCTCCCCAACTCGATCCGTCGACGAATGCACCGTGCACCAGCACGATGTTCGGCACGGCAGCGCGGAGCGTCTCGGCCCGGCTCGACTGCGGAAACGCACTGGCGGCGAGTACGCCGGCGACCGCAAGGCCTGCAAGAAGCTTGATGGTGAATGCCATGGAATTCCTTTGCCGTGTGCTCAGGCGGGCTGGACGCAGACCACGGCAGCGGCGCTTGCCCAGCGCGCGGCCAGTGCGTCGGCGCGGATCGCCGGCTCGAAGCCCTGCACCGACACCGCGACCAGGCCTTGGGTCACGAACGGGTCGTCCGCCATCATGGTGTCGAGCTCGGAGCGGCTCGTGCATGACGCCAGCACGATCCCCCCGGATTTGTCCGCATTGGGTCCTGCCGCCAGGATGCGGCCTGCCTGGATGTGGTGCGCCAGCCAGTGCCGATGTGCATCGAGATGCGCCTGGATGTCCTCGGGCGGGCGGATGTAGGTCAACGCGACGATGTAGAGCATGCGGATTCCTCGAGCAGGTGTGGGGTGGTCAGTGCAGGGCGATCTGGCGCGCGACGTCGGTCGCGGCACTGCGGGCGGCGGACATGGCCTGTGTGGCCAGCACATCGCCTTTCGACAGGGGTTCGGCACGGACGACATGCACATCGGTGATGCCCATGAAGCCCAGCGTGGCCTTGAGATAGGGCTCCTGGAAGTCCAGTGGCGCGAGCGGACCGCTGGTGTAGACGCCGCCGCGCGTGGTCACGATCACCACGTGCTTGCCAGTGGCCAGGCCTACCGGACCGTCCGGCGTGTAGCGGAAGGTCCGGCCGGGCTGCACGATCCGGTCGATCCACGCTTTCAGTTGCGTGGCGACCGAGAAGTTGTACATCGGCGCGCCGATGACCACGACGTCGCTGGCCAGGAATTCGGCAACGAGCGTTTCGGATCGCGCATGCTCGGCGGCCACGCTTGCTGTGTCCGCCTGTGCGGTCAAGGGGCGAAATCCAGCCGCGATGGGGCCGTCCAGATGCGAAATCGCCTCCGCGACGAGATCGCGGTAGCGGATCTGTGCCGCGGGCGCGTGTGCCAGCAACTGGGTCACGACCAATGCCGTCAGCGCTCGGGACGCGGACGCATCGCCGAGGATGCTCGAATCGAGGTGGAGGATGTGCATGGTGTTCTGTCCGCTGTTGGGGGAGTGGAGCTGCGCGCGGGTCGGCGCCGGCTCGGCGATGCGCAGGATGGCCGTCGGGCCGCTGGGCGTCCAAGACGGAATATGGGAAAGTTGAGACCCAAAAGGACACACCCCATGCTCGATCTGCGCCAGCTTCGGTACTTCGTTGCGGTGGCCGAAACCGAGAACGTCGGTCGCGCGGCCGAACAGCTGTACATCTCGCAGTCCCCGCTGAGCAGGCAGATCAAGCAGCTGGAGGAGCAGTTGGGTGTGCTGTTGTTCGAGCGCAGCAAGCAGCGCATCCGGCTCACCCAGGAGGGGCGCGATCTGCTCGGCGAAGTGCGGACGCTGATGGCCAACGCCAATCGGGTCGAGACCTTCGCGCGGCGTCTCGGCGCTGGCAGCGCCGGGCGCCTGGCGATCGGCTATGTGGAGGGCGCGATGTATGCGAACGTGGTCAGCCCGAGCGTGCGCGCGTTCCGGATCGCCAGCCCGTCCGTGCTGCTGTCGCTGCAGGGACTGGGCACCGCGGTGCAGTTCGACTACCTGCGCCGACACATGCTCGACGTCGGACTCGCCTACAGGCTGCCGGAGCGTGATGCCGGCCTGAGCGGCGCCCTGGTGCTCGACGAGCCGTTGACGCTGGCACTGCCGAAGGGGCATCCGTTGTCCCGCTCGCGCAGCATCAAGCCAGCGCAGCTCGACGGGCAGACCTGGATCGCGGTGACGCGCCAGCCGGTGGACACGATCCGCTCGGCCTTGCTCGCCGCCTGCCAGGATGCCGGTTTCACGCCGGACATCGCCTACGAGACCTCGGATCCGCTGGCCTCGCTGTACCTGGTGAGTGCCGGACTCGGCGTGGCGCTGGTCCAGTCCGCATTGAAGGAGCGCGCGCCGGCCGGCATCGTGTTCCGCGATCTGGCGTGGCTGAAACTGCGGGTGAGGCTCTATCTGGTCTGGCGCAGCGACGACGCGCGTCCGATCGTCGCCACGTTCCGCGAGGCGGTCGCCACCTTTGCCGGACATCCGCTGGACGTTTGAGCGCAGCGCCTGCGGCGACCGGCGGATCGGAAGGTCGACCGGTCCGCCGTGCCGTCACGGAGCGCGGCAACGGGCCGCTGGCGCGGCGTGCTCGCCGTCGCCGGAGCGGCGCCGCAGCGTGTTCGCGTGCTCCGTTGCCCGGGCGACGCGACCGGCGCGGCGCGCAATCGACAGTGCCGAACGCGGGCATTACACTCGGAACCGGCCCGTCGCCGCTGCCTGCAGCGGTGGCCGGACCCTCCATCGATCAAGTGGCCGAGTGCATGACCCGCAACATCCCGTTCAACGTGGTGCACTGGTGGCGCTTCTCCTAGAAGCGGCGCACCCCTGCGGTCCATGACTGCACGTTCGCCGCCGTGACCGGTGGCGGCTCCCCTCGGCTCCCGGCATGGCGGCTCCCAGCGAAGGAGAGTTGTCTTGTCCCCCAATCGATCCACGACGCCCATGCCTGCCGTGCGCCACGGCGCCTGTCCGCTCGCCCGCGTCCGTGGAGCCGGCGCCTCCCTCCACGGCTCGGCGGCATGCATGCATGCGCGGTCAGCCGCTTCCCGTGCTGTCGTTGCGGGTTCTGCGCAGCCACGATGGCGGGCGCGGACGATGCGATGCGGTTGCACCGCACCTAGCCATCGTGTCAGTTCCGCACGCGGATCGGCGCTCTCTCCCCAAGACATGCAATTTAAATCAATAGGTTAAGTCGATGACCGTCCTGATGCTGGATAACTACGACAGCTTCACCTACAACCTCGTGCAGTACCTGCAGGCGCTCGGCGCCGAGGTCAAGGTGGTGCGCAACGACGCGCTCAGCGTGGACGAGATCGAGCGCCTGGCGCCCGAGCGCATCGTCATCTCGCCGGGGCCGTGCACGCCGAACGAGGCCGGGGTGTCGCTGCAACTGATCGAGCGGCTGGGCCAGCGCACGCCGATCCTGGGCGTGTGCCTGGGCCACCAGAGCATCGGCCAGGTCTACGGCGGGCAGGTGGTGCGCGCCGGCACCATCATGCACGGCAAGACCTCGCGCATCCGCCACGAAGGCCGCGGCGTGTTCGCTGGCCTGCCGGACCGCTACGAGGCCACCCGCTACCACTCGCTGGTGGTGGAGAAGACCACGCTGCCCGACTGTCTGGAAGTCACGGCCTGGACCGAACACGACGACGGCACGGTGGAGGAGATCATGGGTCTGCGCCATCGCCAGTTCCCGGTCGAGGGCGTGCAGTTCCATCCCGAGTCCATCCTCACCGAGCATGGCCACGCCTTGTTGAAGAACTTCCTGGAGCGCTGAGCGCGCTGCGGCGCGACCACCGCCGCGCCTTCCGTCACTGCCGGACCCTGCTCTGATGCACGATCGCAACGACGCTTTCCATTTCTACGAACCGGCCAACGGCCACGGCCTGCCGCACGATCCGTTCAATGCCATCGTCGGGCCGCGGCCGATCGGCTGGATCGGCTCGCGCAGTGCCGACGGCGTCGCCAACCTGGCGCCCTACAGCTTCTTCAACGCCTTCAACTACGTCCCGCCGATCGTCGGCTTCGCCAGCATCGGCTGGAAGGACAGCGTGCGCAACATCGAGGCCACGGGCGAGTTCACCTGGAACCTGGCCACGCGGCCGCTGGCCGAGGCGATGAACGCCAGTTCCGCGGCGGTGGCGCCGGAGGTGGATGAGTTCGCGCTGGCCGGCCTCGCCGCCGCGCCGTCGCGCCTGATCGGGGTGCCGCGGGTAGCCGCCAGCCCGGTCAGCTTCGAATGCCGGCTCAGCCAGCTGCTGCCGCTGCAAAGCGCGCGTGGCGAGCCGATCGAGACCTGGCTGGTGCTGGGCGAGGTGGTTGGCGTGCACATCGCCGAGCACGCGCTGCAGGACGGGATCTACGACCCGGCCGCGGTCGCCACCCTGCTGCGCGCCGGCGGCCCGGCCGACTACTTCGAGGTGCTGGCGCAAGGGCGCCTGCGCATGCCGCGGCCGACGCAGGCGCGCTGACCGCATTCGTTGCGGTGCTTCCCATCTTCCAGCCTACGAGCAGATCCTCCCCCATGACCATCACCCCCCAGCAAGCCCTCCAGCGCACCATCGAGCACCGCGAGATCTTCCACGACGAGATGGTCGGGCTGATGCGGCAGATCATGCGCGGGGAGGTGTCGCCGATGATGACCGCGGCCATCCTCACCGGCTTGCGGGTCAAGAAGGAAACGGTCGGCGAGATCGCCGGCGCGGCGGTGGTGATGCGCGAGTTCTCGCGCACCGTGCCGGTCGCCGACCGCACCCACATGGTCGATATCGTCGGCACCGGCGGCGACGGCTCGCACACCTTCAACATCTCCACCTGCGCGATGTTCGTGGCCGCCGCGGCCGGCGCCAAGGTCGCCAAGCACGGCAACCGCAGCGTCTCCTCCAAGTCCGGCAGCGCCGACGCGCTGGAAGCGCTGGGCGCGGCGATCGAGCTGCAGCCCGAACAGGTGGCGCAGGCGCTGGCGGCCACCGGCATCGGCTTCATGTACGCGCCGGTGCATCACCCGGCGATGAAGGTGGTGGCGCCGGTGCGGCGCGAGATGGGCGTGCGCACCATCTTCAACATCCTCGGCCCGCTGACCAATCCGGCCGGTGCGCCGAACATCCTGATGGGCGTGTTCCACCCCGACCTGGTCGGCATCCAGGCGCGCGTGCTGCAGGAACTGGGCGCCGAGCGCGCGCTGGTGGTGTGGGGCCGCGACGACATGGACGAGCTCTCGCTCGGCGCCGGCACCCTGGTCGGCGAACTGCGCGACGGCCAGGTGCGCGAGTACGAGGTGCACCCGGAGGATTTCGGCATCGCCATGTCGGCCAGCCGCAACCTCAAGGTCGCCGACGCCGCCGAATCGATGGCGATGCTGCGCGCCGTGCTCGACAACGTGCCCGGCCCGGCCCTGGACATCGTCGCCTTCAACGCCGGCGCGGCACTGTACGTGGCCGGCCTGGCCGAGGACATCGGCGCCGGCATCGCCCTGGCGCGCGCGGCCATCGCCGATGGGCGCGCGCGGACGAAGTTGGAGGCGTATGTGGCGTGTACGCAGGGTCTGGTCGGGGCCCGGGACCCGGGACCCGGGACCCGGTAGGAGCGCAGTTCGCCGATCTGCGGCGATTCGCGTCCGGCCATCCAGTCGTCAGTTGCAACACGTGCACGGCGGCCTAGGCTGTTGCGGGTCCCGGGTCCCGGGTCCCGATCCCTTCTTTACCCCGCATCGCCGATAATCCAGCCATCCCCCAGGATCCCAACCGCATGAGCAGCGACATTCTCCGCACCATCCTCGCCCGCAAGGCCGACGAGATCGCCGAGCGCAGCGCGCGCGTGCCGCTGGCCGAGCTGGTCGCCCGCGCCGAGGCCATGCCGCCCACCCGCGGCTTCGCCCGCGCGCTGCAGGCCGCCATCGCCAACGGCGATCCGGCGGTGATCGCCGAGGTCAAGAAGGCCAGCCCGTCCAAGGGCGTGATCCGCCCGGACTTCCATCCGGCCGACATCGCGGTCAGCTACGAGTTCGGCGGCGCCGCCTGCCTGTCGGTGCTGACCGACGAGGACTTCTTCCAGGGCCACGACCGCTATCTGCAGCAGGCGCGCGATGCCTGCACGCTGCCGGTGCTGCGCAAGGATTTCACCATCGATCCGTACCAGGTGTACGAGGCGCGCACGCTCGGCGCCGACTGCATCCTGCTGATCGTGGCCGCGCTGGACGACCTGCAACTGGCCGAGCTGTCGTCGCTTGCCCTGCAACTGGGCATGGACGTGCTGGTGGAAGTGCACGACATCGACGAACTGGAGCGCGCGCTGCAGGTGCCGGCGCCGCTGATCGGCATCAACAACCGCAACCTGCGCACCTTCGAGGTGTCGCTGCAGACCACCTTGTCGATGCAGAACGCGGTGCCGCGCGATCGCCTGCTGGTCACCGAAAGCGGCATCCTCGGCCCGGACGACGTGGCGCTGATGCGCGGCGCCGGCGTGCACGCGTTCCTCGTCGGCGAGGCGTTCATGCGCGCCGAGGAGCCGGGCGAGGCGCTGCGCCAGCTGTTCTTCGCCGCATGAGCGGGCAGAGCCCGAGTCCGCACCCGCTGCCGCGCGCCGATGCGCCGCTGGTGGTGTTCGATTTCGACCACACCCTGTACGACGGCGATTCCGGCAGCCATCTGTTCGCCTGGCTGATCAAGCGCAATCCGCTGCGCCTGGCCGCTGCGGTGCTGGCCACGCCGTTGCTGGGGCCGCTGGTGGCGATGCTGCCGACCCGGCGCACCGGCATCTCCGGCTACGTCTGGATCGCCAGTTTCGGCCTGCGCCGCGCGCGCGAGTTCAACCGCATCATCGACCAGTACGTGCTGCAGCATCAGGCGCAGATCCGCCAGCGGTTGCTGCCGCAGGCGCTGGACGTGTTCGCCCGGCACCGTGCCGCCGGCGACCGCGTGGTGGTCGCCACCGGCGCGCCACCGGAACTGGCACGCGCCATCCTCGGCTTCGTCGCGCACCAGGACGTGCCGGTGGTCGGCAGCCTGATCGGCCCGCGCCTGGGCGCGGTCACCGCCACGCGCCACTGCCACAACGAGGAAAAGATGCGCATGCTGCGCGAACTGGGCTACGGCGAGATCGCCATGGCCTATTCCGACAGCACCGCCGACCTGCCGCTGCTGCAGGCCGCGGCCGCGCCGGTGGTGGTCAATCCCAAGCACGGCGCGGTGGCGGTGTTTCGCCGGCTGCTGCCCTCCGGCACGCCCATCCTCAACTGGGGCTGCCGCGACCGCGCCGGCGAGGCCGTCGGCTCCGAGTAAGTCACGGCGCTGCGGCGCATTCGGGACGCGGTGTCTACCCGCGCCTCGTCAGCGCCGTTCGCGCCGATGCCGCCGCGCCCGCCCTGCGGCGATCAGCCGCCGAATTTGGCGTAGGTGCCGTCGCTGCCGACCAGCGCATGGTGCAGCGGCGCGACCCACTGGCCGCGGTCGATGTCGTAGGCGCCGAAGCTGCCCTCGAATTCCCAGTACGCCCAGGCGAAATGCCGTTTCTCCGCGGCGTTGACCACGGCCACCGTCCAAGCCAGGCGATTGGCGGGCGGCGCCTGCTCGTAGGCGCCGAACTCGCCCAGCAGCACCTGCCGGTGGTGCGCCTTGGCCCAGGCCGCGATGCGGTCGAATTCTCCATATAGCTTGGTGCGGTCGGCCGCGCTGCCCCAGGCCACGCCGGTGTGGTCGCGGATGTCCGCAGGGGCCCACGGCGCGCCCTGGTGGGTGAAGCGGAACGGGTTGTAGTAGTGCACGGTGACCAGCAGGTGGGTGTCGTCGTCGGGCAGGCGCAGGCTGTCGAGCGCGGTGAAGGAATTGCTGTTGCCCGGGCCCACCACCACCGTGCGGGTCGGGTTGTCGCGGCGGATGATCTGCAGCGCATCACGCAGCAGGTCGTTCCACACCGCGCTGGTCATCTGGCCGTTGGGCTCGTTGAGGATCTCGAACAGCACCGATGGCGGCGCGTGGCGATAGCGCGGGGCGATCTGGCTCCAGAACGCCAGCAGCTTGGTCCGGCACACTGCCGCATCGGCGGCGCAGGGGTGGAAATCGTGTTCGTCCAGGATCACGTTCAGGCCCGCCGCGGTGGCCTGGTCGACCACCGTGTCCAGCGTCTTCAGCCAGGTCGGGTCGAGCCGGTTGGCCGCGTCCATGTGCGCGAAGGCCTGCAGGTTGACCCGCACCGTACGGAAGCCGCCGTCGCGGATCGTGCGGTACAGCGGCGGGCGGAAGCGCGCCTTCGCCGGGTCGTTCCACAGCGGGTCGTAGCCGAGGATGTTGACCCCCCGCCCGAGCCGGGCGAAGGCGTCGTCGGCCCGTGCGTGTGGCGCCGGCAGCGCCAGACACAGCAAGGCCAGCAGGAGCGGGATGGCACGGTGCATGGCGGTCTCGCGGGGCAGGGGGCGGGCGAGACGCGTGCCATCGGCGCTGCAGCGTCCCGGCCGCGATCATCGCGCCAGCGGCCGCAGGAAAGGCGAACGCGACCTGACCGCAGATCAGTCCACCAGAGCAGATGCCTCAGGCGCGCAGAACGCCGCCGTTGCGAATCTCCAATCCCGACTCCCCAATCCCGCGCGTCAGCCCACCCACCGAAACAGCGCCCCACCCACCTGATACAGGCTGATGCCCAGCACCAGCAGGCCGACCGCCACCAGCACCCAGCGCTCGCGCACGCGCTTGACCAGCAGCGCCGCCAGTGGCGCTGCGAGCATGCCGCCGACCAATAGGCCGAGCACGATGTCCAGGTGCTGCACGCCCATGGTCAGCAAGAAGGTCAGCGAGATCGACAGCGTCACCAGGAACTCGGCGGCGTTGACCGTGCCGATGGTGGTGCGGGCCTGGCCGCCGTGGGCGAGCAGGGTCGAGGTCGCCACCGGTCCCCAGCCGCCACCGCCACTGGCGTCCAGCAGGCCGGCGACGAAGCCCAGCAGCGGCACCCGCCGCACCTCGCGGCGCGGCAGCGCACGGCCGGCCGCACGCAGCAGGATCAACACCGCCAGGGCCAGCAGGTACAGATAGACGAAGGGGCGGATCAGCTCGCCCGGCAGCTGCGTCAGCACGTAGGCACCGGCGACGCCGCCGACCATGCCCGGCAGCGCCAGGCGCAGGAACAACCGCTTTTCGACATTGCCCAAGGCCAGGTGCGACAGCCCGGAGGCACCGGTGGTGAACACCTCGGCGCTGTGCACGCTGGCGCTGACCACCGCCGGCGGCAGGCCCAGGCTCAGCAACACCGACGAGGACACCAGGCCGAAGGCCATGCCCAGCGCACCGTCCACCAGCTGCGCGGCCAGGCCGACCAGCACGAACCAGTAGAAGGTCTCGCTCAGCACCATCGCGCCGGGCCTAGCGACCCATGGCGGTCAGCGCGCGCCGTATAGCACCACGGTCTTGCCGCGGGCGTGCAGGATGCCGTCGACCTGCAGCTTCTTCAGCACCCGGCCGGCCATCTCGCGCGAGCAGCCGACCAGCCGCGCCAACTCCTGCCGCGACACGCGCAACTGCATGCCCTGCGGGTGGCTCATCGCCTCCGGCTCCTGGGCCAGATCGTGCAGGGTGCGCACGATGCGGTCGGTGACGTCCAGGAACGCCAGGCGGCTGGCCTTGCGCGAGGTGTCCAGCAGGCGCTTGGACAGCTGCACGCCGATCGCGTACAGCACCCGCGGCGCGTCGGACGACAGCGAGCCCAGGAACAGCTGGTGCAGGCGCTCGTAGCTGATCTCGGCCAGCTCGCACGGGGTGCGGGTGCGCAGGATCACCTCGCGCTGGTCGGACTCGATGAACAGGCCCATCTCGCCGACGAACTCGCCGCTGCCGAAATAGCCCAGCACCAACTCGCGGTCGTCATCTTCTTCGGCGATGATGCTGACCGAGCCGCTGACGACATAGTAGAGGGTGCCGGCCGGATCGCCTGGCCTGAACACGTCCGTCCGCGCCGGGTAGCGGCGACGGTGGCTGTGGGCCAGGAAGCGGTCGATGGTGGCGGTGTCCAACGTCAGAGGACTTGGAGCGATGCGCACAGGTGCTGCAGTGGATGTGTTTCCGGGGCTCATGGCGGCTTCGCTACGGCGTAATTCCTGAAGCTTAACGGGACGCGTTCGCGGCGGCAAACAAGAGACGGACGCCACGTTTCGCAGCCGGGCCATTTGGCTCATAATTGATTGTCTTTCCCCCCCACTTCCAGAGGATCCACGCCGTGGTCAAGCCGTTGCCTCGCCTGAGGCTGCAAGGTTTCAACAACCTCACCAAGGCGTTGAGCTTCAACATCTACGACGTCTGCTACGCGATCTCCGAAGAGGAGCGCCAGCGCTACATCGAGTACATCGACGAGCAGTACGACGCCGATCGCCTGACCCAGATCCTCACCGATGTGGCCGAGATCATCGGCGCCAACATCCTCAACATCGCGCGCCAGGATTACGATCCGCAGGGCGCCTCGGTGACGATCCTGATCTCCGAAGAGCCGGTCATTGACAAGAAGGCCGCTGGCAAGGAGATCATCTCCGACGCCGTGGTCGCGCACATGGACAAGAGCCACATCACCGTCCATACCTACCCGGAAACCCATCCGCAGCACGGCATCGCCACGTTCCGCGCCGACATCGATGTCGCCACCTGCGGCGTCATTTCGCCGCTGAAGGCCCTCAATTACCTGATCGAGAGCCTGGAATCGGACATCGTGATCATGGACTACCGCGTGCGTGGCTTCACCCGCGACGTGAAGGGCAAGAAGCACTACATCGACCACAAGATCAACTCGATCCAGAACTTCCTGGCCAAGAACGTCAAGTCGCGCTACGAGATGTTCGACGTCAACGTCTACCAGGAGAACATCTTCCACACCAAGATGCACCTGAAGGACTTCGACCTGGACCAGTACCTGTTCGAGGAAAAGGCCAAGAACCTCTCGTTCAAGGAGCGCATGCGCATCGAGGCGCTGCTCAAGCGCGAGATCGAGGAGCTGTTCCACGGGCGCAACCTGTCCGAGTAAGCAGTCTCCACACCGGCGGGACGGCCCGCCCGCAGCCTGCGCTGCGACCCCTGCCGACGGCGGCCCGATGTGCAGACATCGGGCCGTTTTCATTTGGATTTGTCTACGGAGAAAGACAATGCCCTGGATCTACCTGTTGCTCGCCGGCCTGTTCGAGATCGGTTTCGCCCTCGGCCTCAAGTACAGCGAAGGCTTCACCCGGCTGTGGCCGACCCTGGGGACCATCGCCGGCGCAGGCATCAGTCTGTGGCTGCTGACCCAGGCGCTCAAGCACATCCCGCTGGGCACCGCCTATGCGATCTGGACCGGGATCGGTGCGCTGGGCACGGCCGTGCTCGGTGTCGTCCTGTTCGGCGACAGCGCCTCGCCGGCGCGGCTGGCCTGCATCGGCCTGATCGTGGTCGGGGTGATCGGGCTGAAACTGGTCGCGCACTGAGCGCGGCGCGCACGGGAACTCAGGCAGCGGCGATGCGGCGCCGGGTCAGCACCCGGCCGATCAGCAGCCGGTGCGCCACCACCGCCAGCAGGGCGGCGATCGACAGCGCGATCATCGCGCGGGTGAACACGCTGCCGAGGTTGCCGGCGTGCTGCAACTGGTCCAGGCGCCCGAAGCGCGAAGGGTCGGCGTTGGCGTAGGCGATCTCGACGGTGGCGCCGTCCAGCAACAGCGGCGCGGCTTCGGCGCCGCTGGCTTCGAAGGCGCCGCTGTGCAGGCGGCCCCTGCTCTCGAACACGTAATGGAAGCGGTAGCGCACCAGTGGCTCGGTCTGCACGCCGAAGGCGCCGTCGGCGATCACCGGCACGGTGGCGACCGAATGGTCGCGCAGGATCGCGCTGGCCTGGCGGTAGTCGCCGAGCAGGTGATGCAGCAGGGCGCCGCCGCCGAGCGCGAACAGGGTCGCGAACAGCAGGCGCGACAACCAGCGGGTTCGGGGCGATGGCAGGTGGAGCGAAGATACGGGCATGGCAGTCGGCAGGCGGAGCGCACGCGGGCGCGGCTCGGCACGGGTACATCGGTGGCTGCGGCACATGGCGGTGCCGCAGCTGGAACGGCGTGCGCCGACGTGGAATCAGTCAGCGTTCGTTCACTTTACTCCGATCCGGCCGGCAATGCCAGTCGGGGTGGTGCCGGCCCGACCGGCGGGCGGCTACAGCCGATAGGCGACGGCCTTCATTAGCCGCGACGCTGCGGCCATGACCGTGGGAATTGGCGGGGGCAGGCGCCGCGCGCCGGCCTGTTCGGCGTGCTCGGCATGGCGGGCCTCGTCGGCCTTCATCACCTTCAGCACATCGCGGCTGCGCAGGTCCGCTGGCGGCAGGGTCTGCAGGTGTTCGTCCAGATGCGCTTCGACCTGGCGCTCGGTCTCGACCACGAAGCCCAGGTTCCAGCCGTCGCCGCGCAGCCCGGCCAGGGTGCCGATCGTGTAGCTGCCGGCGTACCACAGCGGATTGAACAGGCTGGGGCGGCTGTCCAGTTCGCGCAGCCGCGCCGCGCACCAGGCCAGATGGTCGGTTTCTTCCTGCGCCGCCTCCAGCAGGTGCGCACGTGTGGCCGGGTCCCGCGCGACCGCGGCCTGGCCGAAGTACAGGCCCTGCGCGCAGACCTCGCCGACATGGTTGATGCGCATCAGGCCGGCGGCATGGCGGCGCTCGTCCGGCGCCAGCACCACATCGGCGGTGGCCGCGGCAGGGTAGGGACGCTGCGCCGGCGGGTCGCCGAACACGGTCTCCAGCGCGCGCTGGGCCTCGACCAGGGCGCGATCGAGCGGGGAATGCTGGCGACTGGCCGTCATGGGGAAAGCCCGGAAGCGGTGGGGACCCCGATTTTCGCCGCCGGCCGGCGCACTGCCAAGCGCACGGCCCGTCCCGTGTCCGCCCACCAGGGTGGACTTGCGCAGGGCGACCGGGCCGCGTAGAATTTCGCCTCTTGCGTTTTTGCAATTCACAACGCGTGGCAAAGTTCCGGCCGTTCACCGCAGGAATCCGCCCGACCAACCGAGTCTGATCATGAGCACCTTCACTGCTAAGTCCGAGACCGTCCAGCGCGACTGGTATCTCGTCGACGCCGCCGGCAAAACGCTGGGCCGGCTTTCCACCGAACTGGCCCGCCGCCTGCGCGGCAAGCACAAGCCGGTCTACACCCCGCACGTCGATACCGGCGATTACCTGGTGGTGATCAACGCCGAGAAGATCGTCGTCACCGGCAACAAGCTCAAGGACAAGAAGTACCACCGCTTCACCGGCTACATCGGCAACCTGAAGACCGAGAGCCTGGAGCAGGCGCTGGAGCGCCACCCGGAGCGCGTGATCGAAATCGCGGTCAAGGGCATGCTGCCCAAGGGCCCGCTGGGCCGCGCGATGTACCGCAAGCTCAAGGTCTATTCCGGTGCGGAGCATCCGCACGCCGCTCAGCAGCCGCAGGTTCTGGATATCTAATCATGGCGATTTCGCAAAACTACGGCACTGGCCGCCGCAAGTCCTCCACTGCCCGCGTGTTCCTGCGCAAGGGCACCGGCAACATCTCCGTCAACGGCCGTCCGCTGGACGAGTTCTTCGGCCGCGAGACCGCGCGCATGATCGTGCGCCAGCCGCTGGAGCTGACCAAGAACACCGAAAGCTTCGACATCCTGGTTACCGCCACCGGC
Source organism: Xanthomonas sp. F1 (assembly GCF_014199855.1). Lineage (NCBI taxonomy): Bacteria > Pseudomonadati > Pseudomonadota > Gammaproteobacteria > Lysobacterales > Lysobacteraceae > Xanthomonas > Xanthomonas sp. F1. The sequence goes on from NZ_JACHOK010000010.1 coordinate 99,901, forward strand.
GGCGGCACCACCGGCCAGGCCGGTGCGATCCGCCTGGGCATCGCCCGCGCGCTGGTCGAGTACGACGAAACCCTGAAGACCGAGCTGCGCAAGGCCGGCTTCATGACCCGCGACGCCCGCGAAGTCGAGCGTAAGAAGGTCGGTCTGCACAAGGCCCGTCGCGCCACCCAGTTCTCCAAGCGCTGATCCATCGCGCCTGGCGTGGGTTCCCTCGGGAACCCGCTGGGACCAAGCAAAAGCCCGGCTTCGGCCGGGCTTTTGTCGTCTGGGGGTTCGGCGCCGCGTCTTGCTGGCCGGCATTCCATCTGGTTGGCGGAGCTGGGCAGTGGTAGCGTCGATGGATCCTCGCGATTCCGTCGCCTGACACAGTGTCGGCGTTCAGCGGGCGTGGAAGGTGATCACGGCTCGCCCATCGAGGCTTCACTGCGTCAAGCTGCATCAACTGTCTGGTGAAAAGCCCCCTTGGAGTCCAAGGGGGCGCGCCGACAGGCGCGGGGATGTGGAGGCGGAAGGCCGGGGCCCGCGCCTTGCGCAGCAAGGCGTGGGGCGCAGGCGCTACGCGCCTGCGCGAACCCGCAGCCAAACACACAAAAAAGGCCGATCTTTCGATCGGCCTTTTTTGTGTGTTTGGCTGCCCCGGATGGATTCGAACCACCGAATGCCTGAGTCAGAGTCAGGTGCCTTACCGCTTGGCGACGGGGCAATGTGGACTGCAAGTATCGCACGCCTTGGGCGTACACACCATGGTGGCTATGGGTGGACTCGAACCACCGACCCCAGCATTATGAGTGCTGTGCTCTAACCGGCTGAGCTACATAGCCCTGGTGAACCGCCAATTCTTATGGAGACGCGGGCGGCTGTCAACGGGTTTCTGCGCAGCTTGTGGCCCGGCCGCAGCCATGGCAGAGTCGGAGCCAGTAGATTTTTCAGGAGTCCGCATCGTGATCGATCCGGACGGCTATCGACCGAACGTAGGCATCGTGCTGATGCGGCCGGATGGTCAGGTGTTCTGGGCACGCCGTGTGCGCCGGGACGGCTGGCAGTTCCCGCAGGGCGGCATGAACACCGACGAGACCCCGGTGGAGGCCATGTACCGCGAGTTGCGCGAAGAAACCGGGCTGTTGCCCGAGCATGTGGAAGTGCTCGGCGCCACCCCCGGTTGGCTGCGCTATAGGCTGCCCAGCCGGGCCATCCGCCGCAACGAACGCCAGGTCTGCATCGGCCAGAAGCAGGTCTGGTTCCTGCTGCGGATGCAGTGCGACGAAAGCCAGCTGAACCTGGAACTGACCGAGACGCCGGAGTTCGACCACTGGCGCTGGGTCGATTTCTGGTACCCGGTGGAGCACGTGGTCCTGTTCAAGCGTGGCGTCTACGCGCGGGCGCTGCGCCATCTGGCGCCGCTGGCGCAGACCATCGCCGGCGCCGGCATCCGTGCCATGCCGACCCTGGCCCAGGAGGCCTGGTTGCCGGGCAATACCGCCGGGCACGATCGGCCGCGCAAGCGGCCCCGCAAGCGCGGCGGGCCCTGGGTGGCGCGGATTAATAACGATTAACGGGCGGAATTGACAACCATTCTCACTTTGGTTTGAATGGCGGCAGGCGCAGTCCGCGCCGTTCGCCGCCAAGCCCGCCGTGTACGTCTGCATCTGCAATGGGGTCACCGATCGCCAGATCCGCGAAGCCGCCGAAGCCGGCTGCCGCAGCGTGTCCGAACTGACCATGCGCACGGGCTGTGGCGCCACCTGCGGCTCCTGCCTGGACATGGCCGGCGACCTGCTGGAGCGCGCACTGAGCCGCGAGTTGCCGTTGCCGGTGCTGGTAGGCGGCCTGGCCCGCGCCGCCTGAATCCGTCCGCCGCGCTCCAGCGCGGGATGATCACGATTCGCGTTCCTTCACGCCGCGGCGCGATTCGCTAGAGTCTGCGCTTTCCGGATTTACGCGAGCGACATCATGAAGGGCGACAGCAAAGTCATCGAGTTCCTCAACAAGGTCCTCTACAACGAGCTGACCGCGATCAACCAGTACTTCCTGCACGCCAAGATGCTGAAGAACTGGGGCCTGAAGGAACTGGCCGAGCACGAGTACAAGGAATCCATCGACGAGATGAAGCACGCCGACAAGCTGGCGGACCGCATCCTGTTCCTCGAGGGGCTTCCGAACTTCCAGGCGCTGGGCAAGCTGCGCATCGGCGAGAACCCTAAGGAAATCCTCGAGTGCGACCTGGCGCTGGAGCGGGAGGGCACCGTCACCCTGCGCGACGGCATCGCCTATGCCGAATCGATCCAGGACTACGTCAGCCGTCAGCTGCTGGCCGACATCCTCGAATCGGAAGAAGAGCACATCGACTGGCTGGAAACCCAGCTCGACCTGATCGAGCGCATCGGCGAGCCGAACTACCTGCTGACCAAGCTCGAGGATTGAATCGTCGGCGCATGACGCCACGGCGCTGGCCTGTGCCCGCGCCGCGCTGGATGCTGTTCGCTCTGCACCCCGGGATGGCGTTGCCATGCACGTATAGCGGCGTCTTCAGCCGCGACGCGTGGCTGAAGACGCCGCTGATCCCGCGCAGCGGCACACGCTGCTTCCGCGCGAATCCATGGTGACGACATGGCATCCGCATCCGCATCGTGTGGCGTTGCCCATTTGTTGGAACGGCTTCCGCCGCGACGCGTTTGCAGGCCGAAAGTCGCCGCTGATCCCAAACGGCGGCACATGCCGCTCCTGCGCGAATCCATGCGGCCGACATGGCATCGGCATCGCACGACGTCGCTCTTCTGTGGGAGCGGCTTCAGCCGCGACGGGCTTTACCGGTGGAGTCCGTCGTGGCTGAAGCCGTTCCTACAAGAACAGCAGACGGAAGTGCATCTGCCCTTTGTAGAGATGCGGTAGAGATGCGGCGCGGTGGCGGCGTTCGGCGGGCGATGGTTGGTCGCGACAAGCGTCAGAGGTAAAGCCTGTCGCGGCTGAAGCCGCTCCTACGAGGGAAAAAGCAGCAGGCGAGCGTCTGCGCTTTGGGCGATGCGCTTGACCAGGTCCTGCGGGCGATCGTTTCGCCTACAGTCGTGGCGCAGCGCAAGATCGCGCGCTATGGCGCAGCGGGTTCGGTGGTGTCGCGGACGCTGGCGCGGTAGCCGTTCAGCGCCAGGCGCGCGCGCGCGAATTCGGCGATCACCAGGGCGACCGCGACCACGGGACGATCCAGGGTGCCGGTGCGCACGCCCGACTCGATGCGCAGCGCCGCCGCCGACAGCGCCAGTGCGCCGAGATTGGCGGCCGAGGATTTCAGCGTGTGCGCGGCCTCGCGCAGTGCGTCGCTCTGCGCCGTCGCCGCGGACTCCTCCAGGCGCTGGATCAGCAACGGCGCATCGGCCAGGAACAGCTCGACGATCTGCGCCACGCTGGCCGAGCCGATGACCTCGCGCAACTCGTCGAGCACGGCGATCTCCAGCACCGGCGCCGGCACTGCCGATGGCGGTTCCGGATCGTCTGCCTCCGTCGCGGCGAGCGGTGGCATCGATGTCGCGGTGGCGCCGCGCGGCGCCACATCCTGTTCCAGCGCAGGCGCTGCCAGGGGGGCTTCGAGTGTGGCGTGATCGGGCGATGGCATCGAGGCGGTCGACGTAGCGGTGGGGCTGGACGCCGTGGCAGCGTCCGCCGTGTGCATGGCGGTGTGGCGGGTGTCCTGCGGTCTGACCTGCATCGCGTCGGCGAGCGCATCTGCCGCTGGCCCGCTCGCGATGGCCGCGGATGCCGGCTCCGGCGCGAACGTCGCGCAGGCCGGCATGGCTGCCGGTTGCAGCGGCAGCCAGCGCTGCAGGCAGGCCTCCAGCCGTGCGCGGTCGATCGGCTTGGATAGGTAATCGTCCATGCCGGCATCGAGGCAGCGTTGGCGGTCGCCGGCCATCGCGTTGGCGGTCATTGCCACGATCGGCAGGCGCGGGCGCGCCGCCTCCGCCTCGCGCTGGCGCCACTGCCGGGTGGCGGCGTAGCCGTCCAGCACCGGCATCTGGCAATCCATCATCACCAGGTCGTACGGCTGCCGCGACAACTGCGCCAGCGCGGCGGCACCGTCCTCGACGCTGTCGGCGTGGTGGCCGAGCGATTCCAGCAGGCGCCGCGCCACCATCAGGTTGACCGGATTGTCCTCGACCAGCAGCAGCCGGTAGCCGCTGCGCGGCGGCGGGGCGTCGGCCACGGCGAGAGCGGGCGCGGGGGTATCCACGGCGTTCGTCGCGAAGGCGTCGTGGTAGAACGTATCGGCGTCGTCGGTGGCGCCCACGGTCTCGTTGGCCAGGCTCGGGGTCGCCGGCGACAGCGCCAGCATGCTGCGCAGGTCGATGTCGGCGGCCTGTCGCGACAGCAGCGCGCCGTGCGCGCGGATCTCCTCGGGAATGTCGGCCTCGCCGTACAGCCAGATCAGCCGCGTGGTCTGCGGTGTCGGCAGCCGCGCCACCGCGCGCTGCAGCGCGCGCGCACTCTGCCGCAGCCCGTCCAGGTCGCCGATCACCAGGTCGTAGGCCGGACGTACGCCGCTGCTGCTGCCGTTGCCGCGCAGCCGCTCCAGCGCCTCCTGGGTCGAGTCGACCTTGCTCACCTGCACGCCCCAGTTCGGCAGCAGCACGCTCAGGCGCTGCTGCAGGCGCTGGTCGGCGCCGACCAGCAGCGCATGCAGCCGCGGCAGCCCGCCCGGGCTCTGCGGCAGGTCGCCGATCACCTTCAGCAGCGGGATCTCGAACCAGAACGTGGCACCCTGGCCCTGCCGCGACACGACGCCGATGCGCCCGCCCATCAGTTCGACGATGCGCTTGCAGATGGTCAGGCCCAGCCCGGTGCCGCCGTACAGGCGGGTGGTGGAGGCGTCGGCCTGGGTGAAGGCCTGGAACAGGTGTTCCTGGCGTTCGGCGCTGATGCCGATGCCGGTGTCGCGTACCTCGAAGCGCAGCAGGTGCTGTGCCGGGGTTTCGCCGAGCCGGCGTACGCCCAGGTCGATGCCGCCGCGCGCGGTGAACTTGACCGCGTTGCCGAGCAGGTTGCTCAGCACCTGGCGCAGGCGCACCGGATCGCCGCGCACCGGCAGGCGCACCGCCGGGTCCAGTTGCAGCGCCATGCGCAGGCCCTTGGCTTCGGCCGCGCGCTGCATCAGTTCCAGCACGCCGTCGAGCAGTTCGCGCAGGTTGAAGGTGGTGATCTCCAGCTCCAGCCGGTTCGCTTCCAGCTTGGAGTAATCGAGGATGTCGTCGACGATGCGCAGCAACTGCAGCGAGGAGGTGCTGGCCGCGCGCAGCATCTCGCGCTGGTCCAGGCCGAGCGGGCCGCGCCCGATCAACTCCAGCATCGGGATGATGCCGTTGAGCGGGGTGCGGATCTCGTGGCTCATCGTCGCCAGGAACTCGCCCTTGGCCAGCACCGCGGCTTCGGCCGCCTGGGTTGCAGCCTCGGCGGCCTGCTTGGCCTGCAGCAGCTCCTGTTCCAGCCGCTCGCGCGCGTGCACGTCGTGCTGCAGGGCGTTGCGTTCGGACTCGGCCAGCGCGGCCCGCGCCAGCGCCGCATCCAGGCGTTCGATCTGTTGTCGCGCGCGGCAACCGGCGAGGGTGGCCAGGGCCGCGGCGGCGGCCATGCAGACCGGTGCCAGCCAGTGCCACGGCGCCGGCAAGGGCAGCGCCAGCGGCGGCAGCGCCAGCAGGGTGCCGGCGACGGCGAGCACCGCGGCGAAGGCCGCCGGCCACGGAAGGGGCCGGCGTCGACGGACGGACATGGCTAGAGCACCGCGTTCTGGAAGTCGAAGTTCAACTGGTCGCCGACCGACTGCACCAGGTTGCCCTGGATGAAATCGACCCCGCCCATCCACATCGCGGCCGCGGCCTGCGCCTGTTCGATCTGCTGGCCGATGATCAGCAGGCCGGCGCGATGCGCCAGATCGATGGTGGCACGCAGTTGGTCGCGCAATTCGGGATCGGCATGTGCGCCTGCGAAGCGCGCCGACAGGCGCAGATAGCCCAGCGGCAGATGCGCGAGCAAGGCCTCGGCCTCGGCGCCCGGTTCGAACTGGCTGATGCAGAACTGCACGCCCAACGGCATCAGCCGCGCGCAGAACTGCTGCAGCGTGGCGGTGTGGACCAGTGCATCGTCCAGGCGCAGGTCGATCACCAGCGAGGTGCCGGTGACGCCGCGGCGGCCGATGGTGTCGATCAGCCACTCGGCGAAGGCGGTGCGCGCCAGGGTACGCGAGGACTGCGAGACGAACAGGCGCAGCGGCGGGGTGGCGTGCTGGTACAGATGCAGCAGACCCAATGCGTGGTCCAGCACCTGCTGGTCGAGGTCGGCGATGCGTCCGCCGGCTTCGGCGGCCGGCAGCACCTGGCCGGCCGAGAGCAGGTTGCCGTCGCGCTGGCGCAGGCGCAGCAGCACCTGGTACTGGGCGATGTCGCCGCCGGCGACGGCGACGATCGGCTGGTAGGCAGGTTCCAGTTGCCCTTCCAGCATCGCGATGCGCTGCAGGTCCTCGTCCGCGCGCGGCGGTACGTAGGCAGCGATGCCCTGCGGTTGCAGCCGTGCCTGTAGCGCGGTGCGTTCGACCGCTTCCAGCGCGCTGCCGGCGTCCTCGAAACCATGGCCGAAATCGGCGTAGCCGACCGCGCAGCGCAGGTGCAGCGCCTCGTCCTCGCGCAGCGGGAAGGCGTGGCCGGACAAGGTGTCGCGCAGGCTCTGCGCGCGTTGCCGCTGCGCGTCGGCATCGGCATCCTGCTCGGCCAGCAGCAGGAAGCTGTTGTCGTTGAGCCGCGCCAGCGGCTGCGGCGCGGTGACGCCGGCCAGGCGGCGCCCGGCCTGCACCATCAGCCGCTCGAACGCCGCGTAGCCGTAGCGTTCGCGCAGGCCGAGCGCGCTGGCGATCTCGACGAAGTACAGGCTGCCGGGGCGGCGTGCACGCAGCGTCGTGTCCAGCAGCTGCAGCACATGGGCACGGGTCGGTAGACCGGTCTCGGGGTTGTTCAGCGGCACCGCCTCGGCGTGGCCCTGCTGGGCCTGCTGGCGGGCGCGGCGGATGCGATTGGACACCGCGGCGATCAGGTGCCGCGGCCGGATCGGCTTGGTCAGGAAGTCGTCGGCGCCGCTGTCGAGCACTTCGTACTCCAGCTCCGGGTCGGCGTCGCCGGACAGGAACACGATCGGCAGCAACTGGTGCTGCGGCTGCTGGCGGATCAGCGCGGTCAGGCGCATGCCGTCCAGTCCCGGCATGTGCAGGTCCATCAGGATCAGGTCCGGCCGGTAGTCGAGGATGGCCTGCTGCACGCCTTCGGCCTGCATCTGCACCTGCGCATGCATGCCGGCGCCGTGCAGCACGCTTTGCGCGAACAGTGCCTGCGCGCGGTCGTCCTCGACGATCAGCACGCGGTACGGCGCGGCTGCGGCCGCGGCCTGGGCGGCGGGATCGGCGTCGGTGTCGGCGACCACGAAGGCGGCTGCGCTGGCATCGGCCGGGCCGTCGTCGTGCTCGCTGCTGGCCAGCGGCATGGCGGCCGCCGCGTCGTCGTCGGCAGGCGCGTGATCGGAGGCCAGGTCGGCGGGCGCCGCGACGTGCGTCGCGTCGCCGACCCAGCGGCGCCAGTAGTGCGGCGGCGGGGTCTCGGCGCGGACGTGGCGCGCGCGCGGGTCCTCGCGGTGGGAAAGCGGAGCGGCGTCGTTGGCAGGCATCGCGTCTGGTTCCTGGTGCGCGTGCAATTATGCGATCAAGTTCGCGAAGGCTGCGTGCCTTGCGGCGCGGCGGGCGCCGTCGCCGGCGCCAGCAGGCGGCGCATGCCCCGCCACAGCAGGCGCCACGTCCACCACACCAGCAGCGCGCCGAGCGCGCTCGCGGTCAGCACCACGGCCAACGCCAGCCACGGGTGCGCGAGTGCCAGGGCCAGCGCGGCGATCACCACCGAATCCTCGGCCAGCGAGGCGATCCAGTTGCTGGCCGGCTCCGGCGAGGTGTTGAGCAGGGCGCGGGTGCCGGCCTTGAGCGCGTGGCTGGTCAGGGCCACGCCGGCCCCGGTGGCCAGCGCGCCGGCGCCCAGTTGGCCGTCGGGCGAGAGCGTGGCCGCGGCCAGGAAGGCGCCGGCGGGGATTCGGGTCAGGGTCTGCAGCAGGTCCCACACCGAGTCCACGCCGGGGATCTTGTCGGCGAAGAACTCGGCCAGCGCCAGCGCGCCGGAGGTGCCCAGCACCCACCACGACTGCGTCGCCTGCAGCGCTGGCGGCAGCTCCAGCCAGCCGAGCAGCCCGGCCAGGCCGATGCCGAACACGGTCAGGTAGACGCGGATGCCGGCCAGCCAGGCCAGCAGGATGCCGATTACGAAGAGATGGGCGTCGGTCATGGCAGGCGCTCCTGCAACTGCACGGATGCCGGCCACTATCGGCCAAGCCCGCCACGAAGGCCAGCCCGCGGCGGCGGTCAGCTGCGCAGTCCGGCGCCGCTCAGGAGCGTGGCTTACACTAGGTGACCCAGCAGGCCGACCCGTGAGGATCGACGCCGGCGCCGCCTCGGTGGCGCGGCAGCGCGCATGAACCGACCCGTTCCCCGTTTCCAGATCGTGCCCAATGGCGGCGGAGGCCCGCGCCCCGGCCGCCGGCTGTGGCTGCTGCTGGCCGGGTTGTGGCTGCTGTCGCTGGCGCTGACCTGGTGGCTGGCCAGTCGCCAGGCCGCGCCGCGGCTGAGTGCGGTCAGCGCGCAGTTGCGCGAGGCCGAGCGCAACCTGCAGGCGCAGCAGCGTCAGATCGAGACGCTCAACCAGCGCCAGGCCACCCTGGCCCGCTCCGACCAGATCAGCCGTGCCGCCAACAACGAGGTGCAGAGTTCGCTGGCCGAGCGCGACGAGGAGATCGCTGGGCTGCGCGCGGACGTGGCGTTCTACGAGCGCCTGGTCGGCGCGACCAGCCAGCGCAAGGGCCTGAGTGTGCATTCGGTGGAGTTCTCCGCCGAGGCCGGCGGCACCTGGCGCTACAACGTGGTGCTGACCCAGAACCTCAACCGCGGCGCGATCAGCCAGGGGCAGTTGCGCCTGAACGTGGAGGGCGTGCGTGGCGGCAAACTGACCAGCGTCGGCTGGGACGAACTGCACCAGAAGACCGGTGTGCCCGGGCAGGACTACTCGTTCCGCTACTTCCAGCAACTGGATGGCAGCGTGATCCTGCCCAAGGGCTTCACTCCGCAACGGGTGCGGGTGGCATTGAGCGGCGGCGGGGCGCCGGTCAGCCAGACCTTCGATTGGACATTGGCCGGTAACGGCAAAGGGGAATAATCAGCCTATGTTTGGGAACAAGAACAGCCGCAACAGCGGCCAGACCGTGGTCGATACGCTGATCGGCGCGCAGGTGGTGATCCGCGGCGACCTGGTGTTCAGCGGCGGGCTCTACGTGGAAGGGCGCATCCTCGGCAAGGTCATCGCCGAGGACGGCGCGCCGGCCACGCTGACCCTGTCCGAGCACGGCAGCATCGAGGGCGAGGTGCGCGCACCGGTGGTGATCATCAACGGCCAACTGATCGGCGACGTGCACGCCGCCGAGCGCGTGGAGCTGGCGTCGAAGGCGCGGGTACAGGGCAATGTGCACTACCAGGTGGTGGAGATGAACGCCGGCGCGCAGCTGACCGGGCGCCTGATCCACGCAGGCAGCCTGGTCGCGCTGGCGCCGCCGGAAGCGCACCGCGAGGCCGCCGGCGACGCCGAACCGCCGCGCGCGCTCACCGCCGAGGCTTGATTCGGCCGTCCGCCGTCCCCATTCTCCCGCCATGAGCACTCTCGTCTCCCTGCCCGGCGCCGCGCCCACGCCCGACTACCAGTCCCTGGACCGGCCGTTGAACTTCACCGCGGCCGCCGCGGCCAAGGTGCGCGAGTTGATCCGCGAGGAAGGCAACGACGCGCTGGCGTTGCGCGTGTACATCCAGGGCGGCGGCTGTTCCGGCTTCCAGTACGGCTTCGAGTTCGACGAGAACCGCGCCGAGGACGACCTGGCGGTGCAGACCGACCAGGTCACCCTGCTGGTCGACCCGCTCAGCCTGCAATATCTGATGGGTGCGGAAGTGGATTACAGCGAAGGCCTGCACGGGGCGCAGTTCGTGATCCGCAATCCCAACGCCAAGACCACCTGCGGGTGCGGCAGCAGCTTCAGCGTGTAGACACGCTGCGGCTTGCGGGACGCACGGTTTGCCTGCACCCTGCGGCGCATGTCCGATCCGACGCCTGACTCCTTCGCCTTCGCCGGTCCCGCGATCGACCGCGCCGATGCCGTGCGCAACGATCCGGCCGCGCTGCGCCAGGCCTGGGAACAGGCCCGGGTGCTGGTGCTGGACGCCGATGGCCACGCGCATGCCGATGCCGACGGACGCCCGCTGATCGCCAGCGCCGCCGCGCTGGGCGCGCTGGCCGAGCAGGCGCTCTTCCTCGGCCTGGACCACGGCCAGGCCTGGTTCGCGCTGGCCGCCGACGCGGTGCCGCAGCTGGCGCCGCCACCGCAGCGCATCGACCTGCGCCGCGCCGCGGCCGAGTGGCCGGCGCTGGAGGCGGGCCTGTTCGCCTACGCCCGCGCGATGCTGCATTGGCAGTCGCGCACCCGCTTCTGCGGCGTATGCGGCGGCACCATCGCGTTGCAGCGCGGCGGCTTCCTTGGTGTGTGCACGCAGTGCGCCAGCGAACACTATCCCCGGGTGGATCCGGCGGTGATCGTCGCGGTCAGCGATGGCCGGCGCCTGCTGCTGGGGCGCCAGGCGAGCTGGCCGGCGCGGCGCTACTCGGTGATCGCCGGCTTCGTCGAGCCGGGCGAATCGCTGGAACAGACGGTGGCGCGCGAGGTGGCCGAGGAGACCCAGGTGCGGGTGCGACCCGGCAGCTGCCGCTACTACGGTGCGCAGCCGTGGCCTTTTCCCGGCGCGCTGATGCTCGGCTTCCGTGCGCAGGCGGAGGCGGATACGCCGCAGGTGGACGGTGAGCTGGAAGACGCGCGCTGGTTCGAGCGCGAAGAAGTCGGCGCCGCGCTGGCGCGCCTGGCCGCGCACGGCGACAGCGCCGACGACGGCCATGGCCTGCGCCTGCCACCACGCATCTCCATCGCCCGCGCGCTGATCGAGGACTGGTACCGGCACGGCGCGCCGACCTGACCACGCCGGCGCGTTGCGCGCATCCGCTTCAGAACGGTCCCGGAGGACCTGCATGTTCACGACCCTCGTCGCTGTGATCGTCGCCCTGGTGCTGGGCCATGTCGCGCCGGGCATGGTGGCCTCGTTGCGCCGCTTCGATGCTTTCGGCGACTGGCTGAGCTGGCTGGACACCCATGCCGGCGAGGGCAGCGCCTGGCGCGGCCGTTACGGCATCGCGCTGGCGCTGCTGCCGCCGCTGTTGTTGGTCGGCTTGCTGCAGTGGCTGTTGGCGGCACCGCATCTGGGCCTGCTGGCCCTGCTGTTCGGCATCGCGGTGCTGGCCTTCAGTTGGGGCCCGCGCGACCTGGACACCGACGTGGAGGCCATCATCGACGCCGACGATGCCGCGGCGCGGCAGCTGGCGGTGGCACAGTTGCAGGCCGACGGCGGGCCGCTGCGTGAGGACCCGGCCGGGCTGGTCGAGGCGGTGGCGGTCAGCGCGCTGCGGCGCTGTTTCGCGGTGCTGTTCTGGTTCCTGCTGCTGGGGCCGTTCGGCGCGCTGGGCTATCGGCTGCTGGCGCTGGCCGCGGTCGGCCCCTATGCCTCGCGGCTGCCGCCGGCGACCGCCGCCGGCGCGCGCGCGTTGCTGGCGGCGCTGGAATGGCCGGTGGCGCACCTGATGACCTTCTCGCTGGCCCTGGTCGGCAATTTCGAGGCGGTGTTCGGTGCCTGGCGCGCCGCCGGCAGCAAGCGGTGGCAACTGGACACCGGCTTCCTCGGGCCGGTGGCCTGCGCCAGCGTGCGCGGCGAACTCGATGCCGAGGCGCACGACTACAGCGACGCGGGCATGGTGGTGCCGGCGCTGCGGCGCCTGCCGGAACTGCGCGATGCGATGAGCCAGGTCTGGCGGGTGCTGCTGCTGTGGCTGGTGCTGCTGGCGCTGCTGGTGATCGCCGGCTGGGTCAGCTGAGGCCGCTCTCGACATCAGGGCACCTCTAACAACCTGCGTCTGCCACGCATGTGGTTGTCGCGTAGGCGCGGCTTCAGCGGCGCCGGGCTTAGGCTTATCGGGAACCCCCCCCCTCGCGGCTGAAGCCGCTCCTACAGGACACGTTCCGAAGTGACGAGGGGTGCCCATCCGCCGTGTTGGGAGGCGCGAGTCTGCGACGAGGCGGATGCGGCAGGCCGGCTAGTGCGGCGCCAGCAAGGTGAACGGGAACCACGGCAGGTTGCGTGCGATCCAGTAGCCCGGCAGCGCGACCAGCCAGAAATTCGGCCGCGAGACCACGTTGATCACCGGCGCGAACCAGGCCGCGCGCCAGCCGGCCTTCCAGGCGATCAGGCCCGGCAGCAGGGCCAGGCCGAGCATCGCGCCGGGATTCATCGCGAACGCGCCGGCCGGGTCCAGGTGCACCAGCGCATGCAGTGCACGGGTCATGCCGCAGCCCGGGCAGTAGTAGCCGGTGAGCGCATGGAACATGCACGGCGCGAACGGGTTGTTCGCGGCGTTGGGATCGAAGCGGTACAACAGCGTGGCGCCGCCGGCCGCGAATGCGGCGGCGGCGCCCAGGCACGCCCGTTGTTGCCAGGCGCGCATGCCGATCAGCTCGCGTGCTGGATCTGCTGCATGTAGTCCATGTAGCCCTGCATGCCGCCGGTGGCGAGCATGCCGATGTTGATCAGCAGGCCGATGATGGCCAGCGCGGTGGTCACCCAGCACCAGGTCTTGGCGGTGTTGGAGGCACGGCGCGCGCCCTCCAGGTCGCCCTGGTTGAGCAGGCCGTTGACCTTGCTGGAGAACACGATGGCGACGATGCCGGTGATCAGCGCCGGGCAGCACAGGCAAAAGCCGAGCACGGTCGAGATGATCGCCCAGGCCAGGTGATTGGGGACCGGGCCGGGGACGCCGGAGGCGGGAGGCGGCGGGGGCGCGACGGGGCTGACGGTACTCATGTGAATCTCCTTGACGGGTGGTGCACGGCAGTCGATGAGTCTAGACGAGTCGCTGCGGTGCGGGTGTGGCGGGCCGTCAGTGCGGCGCGAGCAGGGTGAAGGGGTACCAGGGCAGATTGCGCAGCAGCGCGTAGCCGAGCAGCACCCATAGCCACAATCGCGGGTCGGCGAGGATCTTCAGCAGCGGCGCCAGCGGGCGCAGGCGCAGGCCGGCGGCGTTGAGCGCCATGATCGCCAGCAGCGGCAGCGCGACGACCAGCAGCGGATTGCTGGTCCAGGCGTGGGCCAGGTCCAGGTGCACCAGCGCGTGCAGGCAGCGGGTACTGCCGCAGCCGGGGCAATACAGGCCGGTGAGGGCGCGGAACGGGCAGCCCGGCAGCGGATTGCCCGGGACATTCGGATCGATCCGGCGCAGCACCACGGTGGCGATGACCGCGGCGCCGCTCAGTGCGGCCAACGGCAGCCAGCGGGGCAGGGACTGCAGGCGCGGCAGGGACATGGCAGGGGGATCGCGTGTGGCCGGCCGCCGTCGCAGGCGACGGCGGCCGCGGTGCTCAGGACATGGACGACTGCTGCATCATGCCCAGGCCGCCGAGGGCGAAGATGAAGATCAGGTACAGCACGATCAGCACCACCGAGGTGACCGCCGAGTAGATCGCCCACTTCTTGGCCTTGTCCGCCGAATCGCGCGCGCCGGTCACGTCGCCCGCGGCGAGCTTGGTGTTGACCTGCGCGGCATAGACGATGGACACGATGCCCAGCGGCAGGCAGCAGAACAGCGTGGTCAGGATCGCCCAGACGAGGTTGTTGGACACTTGCGGTGCGGTGGTATTCATCCGTGTTGCTCCGGTGGTTGGGTGGTGAAACGGGAAACGCCCAGGGTGATCAGTGGCTGGTCAGGCTGCCGAGGAAGGCCAGGCCGCCGAACAGCAGGAACCACAGGGCCATCAGGATCGGCAGCGCGAACGCGGACCACATTGCCCACAGGCCGGCCTTGCGCGAGGCCTCGCGCGCGCCGGCGATGTCGCCGGCGGCGCGGCGGCCATCCACCTGCGAGGCGTAGACGATGGAGACAATGCCCAGCGGCAGGCAGCAGAACAGCGTGGACAGGATCGCCCAGACCAGGTTGTTGGGCACATAGATGCCCGTCGCGTTGGGCGCTGGTGGTGGTACGACCTGGTTCACTGTGTTCGGTCCTTCGCCATGGACGCCACCGCTTGTGGCGTCTCCCCTGCGGCTAATTTACCCCAAGCGCGCGCCTGCGGCACCTGCGCCGCACTCAGGCGGCGTCGCCGCGCAGCCGCCGCACCTGCGCTTCCAGGGTCTCGGCGGTGGCCTGTGCGCCGGCCACCGGCGCGTCGGCGATCACCTCGACATGCGCGCGGAAGCGTCGCGGCACGCGCATGCGACGCAGCCGCGAATCGCGCTTGCTCCACATGCTGGTCCACATGTTGCGCAAGGCCATCGGCACCACCGGCACCGCGCGCCGGGCCAGGATCTTCTCCACGCCGGACTTGAACGCGGCGATCTCGCCGTCCTTGGTCAGCGCGCCCTCGGGGAAGATGCACACCAGCTCGCCCTCGGCCAGCGCGGCGTCGATGGCGTCGAACGCGCGCTGCATCAGCGCGGGGTCCTCGCGCGCGCCGGCGATCGGAATCGCCTTGGCGGTGCGGAAGATCCAGCGCATCACCGGGATGTTGAAGATGCGGTAGTACATGACGAAGCGCACCGGCCGCGGGATCGCCGCGGCCAGCACCAGCGCGTCCATGTAGCTGACGTGGTTGCACACGATCAGCGCCGCGCCCTCCTCGGGCACGTGGCGCTCGACGCCGTGCAGGCGCAGCCGGTACAGGGTGCGCACCATCACCCAGCTGAGGAAGCGCATCAGGAATTCGGGGACGATGCTGAAGATCCAGATCGCCACCACGGCGTTGGCGATGGCCAGCGCCAGGAACACCTGCGGAATGCGCAGCCCGGGCATCGGGATGCGCGTGCCGAACAGGTGCAGTTCCTGCATCTGCAGGGCGATGCCGATCATCGCCGCCAGCACGATGAACAGCGAGTTCTGGATGTTGAGCCCGGCGATGACGCGCGACAGTTCCGCCTTCGGCGTGCGGCTCTGGATCAGCGCGAACAGCGGTACCACGAACAGGCCGGTGCACAGGCCGATGCCGACCAGGTCGAGCATGATCCGCCAGCTGCCGGCCTGGTGGACGAACTGGCCGATGCCCAGGCCGGTCTGCAGCGCGGCGCCGGGCCGGGCGAAGTACAGGTCGAGCATGAAGGCGCTGATGCCGAACGCGCCCAGCGGCACCAGGCCGATTTCCACGGTCCGCCCGGACAGCTTCTCGCACAGTAGCGAGCCGGTGCCGGTGCCGATCGAGAACAGCGCCAGGGCGAAGATGTACAGGTCCTGCGCGCCGCCCAGGTTGAGTTCGGCGTAGGTCGGCAACTGCGCGGTGAGCACGGTGCCGACGAACCAGAACCAGGACACGCCGAGCACGGCGTTGCGCACCGCCAGCTGGCGCCGGGTCAGGCGCATGATCGCCAGCGATTCCGGCAGCGGGTTCCAGTGGATCTTCAGGTCCGGCGCGCCGGCGTCGACCTTGGGGATGCAGCGCGCCATCAGGTTGCCGGTGACCGCCAGCGCCACCACCGCGGTGGCCGCGGCCACCGGCCCGTGGCTGCCGGCGATCTGGAAGATCAACCCGCCCAGGATCATGCCGCACAGGATCGAGATCGAGGTGCCCATCTCGACCAGGCCGTTGCCGCCGGTCAGTTCCTCCGGCTTGAGCACCGACGGCAGGATCGAATACTTCACCGGGCCGAACAGGGTCGACTGCAGGCCGGTGCAGAACAGCGCCACCAGCAGCACTGCCATGTTCTCGGTCAGGAAGCCGACCGCGGCCAGCGACATGATGCCGATCTCCATCGTGGTGGTGATGACCACCAGCCGCGATTTCTCCAGCTTCTCGGCGATCTGCCCGGCCAGCGAGGAGAACAGGAAGTACGGCAGGATGAACAGCGCCGGCGCCAGGTTGGTGTAGAGCGTGCGCTGCTCGGGGGTCACACCCAGATAGAACAGCAGGCCGATGATCGCCTGCCGGTACACGTTGTCGTTGAAGGCGCCCAGCGCCTGGACCACGAAGAACGGCAGAAAGCGGCGTTGCCGCAGCAGGGCGAACTGGCTGTGGGCGGACATGCAGGCTCCTTTGCGAACGCGCGCAGCCTAGCAGGTTCGCCGCGCGCGCAGGCGCGGCGCGCGGCGACCGCTGCTGGCGCTGTCGGCTGCGGCCTGCAAGGCGTCGCGCTGCGCGCGCAGCAGGGCGATGAAGGCGCGCGCGGCGGGGGTCGGGTCCGGCCGCCACACGGCGTAGGTGAGGAAGCGGAAGCGCTCGCGCAATGCCACCGTGGCCACACCGTGCATGCCGGTGGCCATGGTCTGCGGCACCACCGCCAGGCCCAGGTCCTCGGCCACCAGTTGCCGCTGCAGGTCGGCGTGGGTGACCTCGTACTGCAGGCGCTGGCGCAGGCCGGCGGCGGCGAAGGCGCGGTCGATGATGCCGCGCACGCCGGCACCGGGGATCAGCCCGGCCATCGGCGCGTCCTCCAGGTCGCGCAGGGAGACCTGGCGGCGCGCGGCGAAGCGGTTGCCGGGCGCGGCGATCAGCGCCAGCGGTTCCTCGTGCAGCAGCAGGTGCTGCGGCGGCAGCGCCACGTGCGGGCCGACCCCGACCAGGGCCACGTCGAGCCGGCCTTCGCCCAGTTCCAGCAGCAGCGCATCGCTCATGCCGGTGCGCAGGTGCACGTCCACCGCGCTGTGCGCCTCGCGGAAGCGGCGCAGCACCCCCGGCACCTGCACCGCGTTCAACGAGGAGATCTGGCCGATCTGCAGGCGGCCGCGCACCGTGCCCAGGGTCTGCGCCATCTCCTCGTGCAGGCGCTCGGCGGCGCGCAGGGTGGCGCGTGCATTGTGCAGGAACACCTCGCCGGCGGCGGTGGCGCGCACGTGGCGCGCGCCGCGCTCGAACAGGCGCGCGCCCAGCGCCTGCTCGATCTTGGCGATCTGGTGGCTCAGCGCCGACTGCACGGTGTGGCAGCGGCGTGCGGCCGCGGTGAAGCTGCCTTCCTCGGCGACGGCGACGGCGAATTCGAGCTGGCGCAGGGTCAGCATGGCGCTGCCGGGCGCGCGGCGTGACGAGACCGCCGCCGATCGGCAGTGGGGCTGCCTGCACGCAGCGCCATCTGTCGCAGTGCCCGCCTCATGCCGGGCGCCCCAGCCGCTTGCGCCATTGCGCGCGCAGCCACAGGCGGATGTTGTAGCGGCGCTTGCGGCTCATGAACGGGTAGCGCAGGGTCATGCCGAGCAGGCCGCGCAGCGTGTCGAGTCGCGGCGCATGTGCGGGCAGCGCATCGCAGCGCACCGAGATGCGGTCGCAGCCGGCGTCGTGGGTGCGGTGGATGACGTCGGCGCGCATGATCAGCAGGTCGCCGACCGCGAGTTGCGGCACCACCTTGTGCGCTTCCAGGTCGAAGCCGAGCTTCCAGCCGGGGCTGGCATCGTGCAGGTCCTCGATCGCATACCAGTCGCCGATGGCGAGGGCCTCGCCCGGAAAGCGCAGCCGGAACCAGTCCAGCGTATCGGCCTCCACGCAGCGGAAGCGCAGCGCGCCGCGGCCCTGGACGCGCTCATGCAAGTGCGGATCCAGGCGCGCGACCACGTCGTCGGCGACGATGGCCACGTTGGCCAGGGCAGCATCGGGCTTGAGCACCGGCATGTAGCAGATCAGGTAGTTGCGATGGTCGCCATGCAGGAAATAGCTGAAGTGGTCCAGGTGCCAGTTGAGCGCCCCGCCCGGCGCGGTCTTCGGATCGCGGTGCTGGTCGAACGGCAGGCGCAGGCTCGGCGCGGCGTGGCTTTCGCGGATGCGGATGGCGCAGTAGCCGAAGCGGTCGGCGGCGATCGCCAGGCCCATGGTCGCGGCGACGGGCGGCACGGTGGCGGCGATGCGCGCCTGGATCTGCTGCATGTCCGCCGCAGGCAGCTCGCCGATCACGCCGTCGTGGAACTTCTCGGCGCCTTCCAGGAAGCGCAGCAGGCTGTCGGGAATGTCGCCTTCGCCCAGGAAGCCGCGGACCACCGCGTACCCGTGTTGGTGCAGCGCATCGGCGATGGCGTTGGACATGGTGCGGGTTCCCTCGGAGCAATGGCGGTCGGCGGCCGCGTTGCAGTGCTGACGCGGCGCGCGTCCGAAGCGGCGACCCGGGTGTGACCCGCAACGGCCGCGCTCACGCTATCTCAAAACAAGATGGCAGTGGTGAAAAAAATGCGTTTGAAAGATCGCTGCCGTCGTCACAGACTGCGCCCCTCCCCACGACCTGGTGTCCGTCCATGGAAACGACCCCGCATCCGCCGATGCGCCGCGGCCTGGTGCTGCTGATGGCCACCGCCACCGGCCTGGCGGTGGCCAGCAACTACTATGCGCAGCCGCTGCTGGAGGTGCTGGCTCAGACCTTCGCCATCGACGTGCGCCGCGCCGGCGCGGTGGTGACCACCGCACAGTTGGCCTATGCGGTCGGCCTGCTGTTCCTGGTGCCGCTGGGCGACCGCTTCGAGCGGCGCAGCCTGATCGTCGGCCTGTACGCGCTCAGCGCGGTCGGCCTGCTGGTCAGCGCGATGGCGCACAGCTTCGCGCTGCTGCTGCTCGGCACCCTGATCACCGGCCTGAGCTCGGTGGCGGCGCAGATCCTGGTGCCCTTCGCCGCCACCCTGGCCGCGCCGCACGAGCGCGGCCGGGTCATCGGTACGGTGATGAGCGGCCTGTTGCTGGGCATCCTGCTGGCGCGCACGGTGTCCGGCCTGCTGGCCGGGATCGGCGGCTGGCACACCGTGTACTGGGTGGCCGCGGCGCTGATCCTGGTGGCCTCGGGGCTGCTGTGGCGCGGCCTGCCGCGGCACCCGGGCAATCCGCATCTGTCCTATCCGCACCTGATCGGTTCGGTGTTGGCGCTGCTGCGCGACGAGCCGGTGCTGCGCGCGCGCTCGGTGCTGGGCGGGTTGCTGTTCGCCGGCTTCAGCATGTTCTGGACCACGCTGGCGTTCCTGCTGTCCGGCCCGGACTACCGCTACGGCACCGCGACCATCGGCCTGTTCGGGCTGATCGGCGCGGCCGGCGCGTTCGCCGCCAACCTCTCCGGCAAGCTGTCCGACCGTGGCGCCGGCCACTGGGTCGGCTGGGCTGGCCTGGTCATGCTGCTGCTGTCGTGGCTGTTGCTGCTCGGCGCGCCGCACTCGCTGTGGCTGCTGATCGCTGGGGTGGTGCTGCTGGACGTGGCGGTGCAGGGCGTGCACATCGGCAACCAGAGCGTGATCTACCAACTGGATCCGGCCGCGCGCAACCGCATCACCTCGGCCTATGTCACCTGCTACTTCATCGGCGGTGCGGTCGGGTCCAGCCTCGGTACCGCGGCCTATGCCTACGCCGGCTGGCGCGGGGTGGCGCTCGGCGGTGCGGCGCTGGCGGTCGCGGCGCTGCTTTGGATGGGCATCAGCGTGCGGCCGGGGCGGCAAGCGGCGGCGCGGGTGGCACCGGTGCGGCGCTGACCGCCTGCGCGGCGGCGCGCAGCTTGGGCAGCAGGCGCAGGGTCAGCGCGAGCTGGTTGCGCACCAGCCGGCGCTTGGCCTCGTCGATGCCCTCCTCGCGCTCCAGCGCCTCGGCCAGCGCGGTTTCGGTCGCTTCGTCGGCGGCCGGCAGCGCACGCCGCTCGGCCAGTGCACCGGCCAGCGCGCCGAGCGCCTGCGGCAGGTAGTCGCCGGCACGGGCGATGTCCGGATCGGTCTCGCCGGCCAGCGCCGCGCGATGCGCGCCTAGCGCCGACAGATAGCCGAGCAGGGTGTTGGACAGCGCCAGGAAGCGGAAGCCGGCATCCAGATTGCGGCGGTAGCGGCCGGGCTCGCGCAGCATGTTCGACAGCGCCACCGACAGCGCGGCGTCGGCGTTGTGCATGTCGCGGCGGGCGATGCGGTAGGGCAGGTCGTCGCGCATGCCGCTGCGGTACTGCTCCAGCACCTGCGCCAGGTAGCGCGCGCTGCTGGATAGCACCGTCGCCAGCACCTGGTTGAGGCGCCGGCCCTGCCAGTCCGGCAGGATCAGGAACGAGGCGGCGGCGGCGATCGCGCAGCCGATCAGGGTATCGAGCAGGCGCGGCCAGATCAGCATGAAGCCGTCGCCGATCAGGTTGAAGCAGAACAGCGCCATCACCGTGATCGCCGCGGTGGCGAGCATGTAGCGGTCGGTGCGGGTGACGAAGAACACCAGCGTGCCGAGCAGGGCGAACAGCAACTGCAGCTCGGTGCCGGGGAACAACTGCATCAGCGCCCACGCCGCGCCCAGGCCGATCAGGGTGCCGGCCATGCGCTGGACCAGGCGCAGGCGGGTGGCGCCGTAGTTGGGGCGGCACACGAAGGCGGTGGTCAGCAGGATCCAGTAACCGTTGCTGGCATGGATCGACTGCATGATGGCGTAGCCCACCACCAGCGCGATGGCCATGCGCAGGCCGTGCCGGAACAGCACCGAGCCGGGCGTGAGCTGCTGGCCCAGGCGCCGCAGCATCTCGCGCAGGGTGTGCGGCGAGGAGTCGCGCAGGCGCGTGTCGAGGGTGTCGCTGGTGGTGTCCGATTGCGCGGCCTCGGCCAGGCGCCGCTCGATGCTGTGCAGGTTGGTGACCAGCAGTTCCAGCGAACCGAGCAGGCGCGCCTGCCGTGGATCGGCGCGGGCGTGCAGGAAATCCAGCGATTCGCGCAGGTCGGTGGTGGCCTGCTGGGTCTGCTCGCCGTAGTCGAACGGCTGGCGCAGCCGGATCGCCTCGCCCAGCGCCGCGCAGGCCTTGCCCTGCAGGGCAAGCAGGCGCTGGCAGCGGTACAGCACGTCGCTGTGGAAGAACGCGTCGGTCAGCGCCTCGTACGGGTAGTGCGAGGAACTGGCGCGCTCGTGGAAGTCCTGCGCCATGTAGTACAGGCGGAAATACAGGCCCGACTGCACGCCGGGCCGGCCGGAGCGGCCGAAGCGGCTGATGATCGCGGTCTTGGCCGCGTTGAGTGCGGCCACCACCTGCGCGTTCTGCTCGGCCAGCGCCAGCCGCCGTGCGTGCAGGTCGCTCTGCCGCACCGGCTCGAACAGCGCGGCCTTCAGCCGCAGGTAGCGGCCCAGTTCCAGGTACAGCCGCGACAGCCGCTCGCGCACCGGCCGGTTGGCGAACAGGACCGTCCACAGCACCGACAGCACCCCGTACCAGCTGGCGCCGAGCAACAGGAGTGCCACGCCGTGCCAGGCATTGCCGCCGACGTGGCCGTTCTGGGTGCCATGGTCCAGGCCGATCATCGCGTAGATCGCCAGCGCCACCGTGGCCTGGGCGATCGAGGCGTAGCGTTCGCCGAGCGCGCCGAGCAGGGTCAGGGCGAAGGTGGACAGCGCCAAGCCGGCGGCGAACGGCCATGGATACGGGAACAGCAACACCACTGCCGCGGCGGCGGCGGCGAAGCACAGCAGCGACAGCAGCACCGACTTGATCCGGCCCAGCCAGTTGTCGTCGGTCTCGGCGATGGCGCTGGCGATGGTGCCCAGGAACAGCGCCGGCACGGCCTCCAATTGCTGCTGGTGCCAGCACACGCCCATCGCCACCGCCAGCGCGATGAACACGCGCAGCCCGTAGCTGGCCTTTTCGTGGGCCCACAGGCGGCTGAGTCGGGTTTCGATCGAGGGGGTCGGCACCGCGACACGATAACGCACCGTCGCTGTATGCGATCCCCCTCGGAGGGGGGCAAGTGCGCTCAGACGCCCAGTTGCCGCAGCCGGGCCTCCAGCAGTGCCGGGAAGCGCTTGTACCAGGTCTGGTTGAGTGGCGAGGGATGCGGTAGCGGATGCAGCGCCACGCGGCGGGCGCGGCGGCCGTCCTCGCTGCGCAGTTCCACCTCGGTCTGCGCCTGGAAGCGGTCCTCGCGCGCCCAGAACGCGTCCAGTGCCGTGCGCACCTCGCGCGGCTGGTCGATGCCGAACCACAGGAAGGCCTCGCGGCCCAGGGTGAGGATGTCATCGCCACGCCACTGCTCGAGCAGCAGACGCCGCATCAGCGGGTGGAAACGCCGCTTCACCGGCATCGACCAGGCCTTGTTGCCCACCGGCTTGTACGGCACGGTGTTGAGCCAGAACGCGACGCGGCCGGCGGCGAGTCCTGCGGCGAAATCGGGCATCTCCGCCCCATCGTGCAGGTGTCGGTACAGCGCCTTGCGCACCAGTTGGCCGCCGCTGCCGACGAACGGCTCGCCGTGCTCCACCTCGCTGCGGCCCGGGTCGCGACCGAGGATGCAGATGCGTGCATCGCGGCGGCCCAGGCCGATGATGGGATCGAGCGGATCCTTGCCGTAGGCGGCATAGACCGCGGTGTCGATGCCGTCGGTCTGCGCGGCGAGCGCGCGGAAGCGGGTGCGGAGGGCGGGGGAGAGGGCCATGGGGTGTGCGCGAACCGGGGAGGTTTCAGGCTAGCGCAAGGGCGATGGTGACCACGTGCGCTCTTTGTGGGAGGGACTTCAGTCCCGACGAGGGAAGGTGTCAGTCGGCTTTTGGCTTCACGCGTCGCGGCTGAAGCCCCTCCCACAGGGAGTGGGCTGGCATCCTTGTGGGAGGGCTTCAGTCCCGACGAGGGAGAGTGTCAGCCGGCTTTCGGCTTCGCTCGTCGCGGCTGAAGCCGCTCCCACAGGGAGTGGATCCGGTGTCCTTGTGGGAGGGACTTCAGTCCCGACGCCGGGTAGTGTCAGCCCGGCATTGGGCTTCACGCGTCGCGGCTGAAGCCGCTCCTGCACGCGGTGACGTGCTACGCCCCCTGCTCGCGCGCGATCGCGCGCCAGCCGATGTCGTGGCGGTGGAATTCGCTGGCCCAGTGGATCCGTTCCACGCCGGCGTAGGCATGCCGCTGCGCCTCGGCCACGCTGTCGCCCAGCGCCGCCACACACAGCACGCGGCCGCCGGCGCTGAGCACGCGGCCCTGCGCGTCCAGCGTGGTGCCGGCATGGAACACCTTGGCGTTGGCCGGCACCGCGTCCAGGCCGGTGATCGCTTCGCCGGTGACCGGCGTCTCCGGATACGGCGCCGCCGCCAGCACCACGCCCAGCGACGGGCGCGGATCCCACTGCGCCTCGGTGCCATGCAGGCGTTCGTCTAACGCGGCCTCGAGCAGGTCGAGCAGGTCCGACTGCAGGCGCAGCATCACCGGCTGCGTTTCCGGGTCGCCGAAGCGCACGTTGAACTCGATCACCTTGGGCGCGCCGCTGGCGTCGATCATCAGCCCGGCGTAGAGGAAGCCGGTGAACGGCACGCCGTCGTCGCGCATGCCACGCACGGTCGGCTCGACCACCTCGCGCATCACCCGCGCGTGCACCTCGGGCGTCACCACCGGGGCCGGCGAGTACGCGCCCATGCCGCCGGTGTTGGGGCCGGTGTCGCCGTCGCCGACGCGCTTGTGGTCCTGGCTGGTGGCCATCGGCAGCGCGGTGTGGCCGTCGACCATGGAGATGAAGCTGGCTTCCTCGCCGTCGAGGAATTCCTCGATCACCACGCGCGCGCCGGCGTCGCCGAAGGCGTTGCCGGAGAGCATGTCGCGCACCGCGGCCTCGGCCTCGTCCAGCGACATCGCCACGATCACGCCCTTGCCCGCGGCCAGGCCGTCGGCCTTGATCACGATCGGCGCGCCCTTGTCGCGGACATAGGCCAGCGCGGCCTCGACCTCGGTGTGCACGGCGTAGAACGCGGTGGGAATGCCATGGCGCTGCAGGAAATCCTTGGCGTAGGCCTTGCTGCCTTCCAGCTGCGCGGCGGCGGCGCTGGGGCCGAAGATGCGCAGCCCGGCGGCGCGGAAACGGTCGACCACGCCCAGCACCAGCGGCACTTCCGGGCCGACCACGGTCAGCGCCACGCCTTCGTCCTGGGCCAGCGCCAACAGCGCGTCGAGGTCGTACACCTTGACCGGCACGTTGCGGCACTTGGCCTCGCCGGCGGTGCCGGCATTGCCGGGCGCCACCAGCACTTCGTCGACACGGGGGGACTGGGCCAGCTTCCAGGCCAGGGCGTGTTCGCGGCCGCCGGAGCCGATGACTAGCAGTTTCATGGTGTTGAATTGTCCATTCCAAGAAAGAGGAGAAGCGCCAACTTGAAGAGGAAGCCTAGCCAGATTTCGAGCTTGCGCAGGCTTTCGGTGGTCTCTGTGAGATTGCCGCGACGGTCGGTACAGCGAAGTTTGCGATTTCCTGCCATGGCCAATTCCCGCGGAGGTCTGACTACCCAAGCTAAACATCTCTCAGGAGCGATCAACGGGCGAGCATTGTAAAAATCCTGCGTACAGGAAGCGCCGTTGAAGCGCTCCCCGCCAATCGCAAGGCTGGTGGCGTCGATCGAGACGACGCGCGCGCCTCACGTGCAGCCTTCGCGCTGCAGCGCCTCGGGGAAAGGGTAGGTCCAGGTCTTCGCGTCCAGCACGAAGCGGTGGGTGCGCTGCACCGGGCGCTGGCCGCAGTCCGTGCCGGTTTCCTCGATCAGCAGCGGCCACACGCGGGCGGCGTGGTCGCGGTCGTCGAAGCGCAGGGCGAAGTCGATCGCGAACTGGCCGGCCTTGCAGTCCGCGGCCGCATCGGCGGCATCGCAGTCGGCGGCGGCGCCGTTGTCGATGTGGCTGCGCACGCTGCCGGCGTCCACCAGGCCCTTGGGACCCGGCAGGATCAGGGTCTGCGACTGCAGCGCGTAGCCCTGGCCGAACCAGCCGTCCTCCACGCGGAACCCGTAGAAATCGCTGCCGGCGCGGATGATGCCGACCTCGCCTGGCTGGCCGTTGCTGCCGTAGGTGCCACCGGTGCGCTCGGCGGCCACGGCGAAGCCCTGGGCCTCGGGACGCAGCACGTAGAAGTCGATGGTGCCCGGCTCCGGATGGCCGGCATCGCGCAACGCGCCGCACACCGCCAGCAACTGCTGCCAGCCGTTGCCGATGACCACCGGCTGTTCGGCGCAGACCTGCCAGTCCACTGCATGGCTATCGCCGTCCTGGGTCCACTGCCCCGGCCAGTGCCCGGCGAGCGTGGCGGCGCTGCCGTAGCGTTGCTGCACGAACGCGAGCAGGCGCGCGGTGCGGCTGACGTGGGCTGACGCGGCGGCGCTGGCGGGCGCGGCCGCAGGCGCTGCGGCCGATGTGGGCGCCGCCTGCTTGCAGCCGCCCAGCACGACGGCGCCGACCAGGGCCAGCACGGCGAACGGACGCGGTGCGACAGCGGACATGTGCATCGCTGCAGACCTCAGTGGCGGAAGTGGCGCACGCCGGTGAACACCATGGCGATGCCGTGCTCGTCGGCCGCGGCGATGACCTCGGCGTCGCGCATCGAACCGCCGGGCTGGATCACTGCCTTGATGCCGGCCGCGGCGGCGGCGTCGATGCCGTCGCGGAACGGGAAGAACGCATCGGAGGCCATCACCGAGCCTTCTACGGTCAGGCCGGCGTCGGTGGCCTTGATGCCGGCGATGCGCGCCGAGTACACCCGGCTCATCTGCCCGGCGCCGACGCCGATGGTGCGGTGGTCCTTGGCGTAGACGATGGCGTTGGACTTGACGTACTTGGCCACCTTCCACGCGAACAGCAGGTCGGCGAACTGCGCCTCGCTCGGCGCCAGCCGGGTCACCACCTTCAGCGCATCGCGCGGCACCACGTGGGCGTCGCTGGTCTGCAGCAGGATGCCGGAGCCGACCCGCTTGCTGTCGATGCCGTAGGCGCCGTCGCCGGCAGGGATGCGCAGCACGCGCACGTTGGCCTTCTTCTTGGCGTACGCGAGTGCGGCGTCGTCGTAGTCGGGGGCGATCAGCACCTCGACGAACTGGCGGTCCAGGATCGCCTGTGCGGTGGCCGCATCCAGGCGCCGGTTGAAGGCGATGATGCCGCCGAAGGCGCTGGTCGGGTCGGTGGCGTAGGCCAGTTCGTAGGCGTCGCCGCAGCCGGCGCCGACCGCCACGCCGCACGGGTTGGCGTGCTTGACGATGACGCAGGCCGGCGCGTCGAACTGGCGCACGCATTCCCAGGCCGCATCGCTGTCGGCGATGTTGTTGTAGGACAGCTCCTTGCCCTGCAACTGGGTGAAGGTGGCCAGGGTGCCGGGCGTGGGGTGGAGGTCGCGGTAGAATGCGGCCTGCTGGTGCGGGTTCTCGCCGTAGCGCAGTTCCATCACCTTGACGAAGCTGGAATTCATCTGCGCCGGGAACGGGCTGCGCGCCGGCACCGCGGCGTCGCTGGCGGTGACCGCGGACAGGTAGTTGCTGATCGCCGCGTCGTACTGTGCGACGCGGTTGAACGCGGCCACGGCCAGGGCGAAGCGCTTGACCGCCGACAGCCGGCCGTCGTTGGCCTCCAGCTCGGCCAGCAGTTCGGCGTACTGCGCCGGGTCGGTGGCCACGGCCACGCGGGCGAAGTTCTTGGCCGCCGAGCGCAGCATCGCCGGGCCGCCGATGTCGATGTTCTCCACCGCGTCGGCGAGCGTGCAGTCGGCCTTGGCGGTGACCGCCTCGAACGGATACAGGTTGAGCACCAGCAGGTCGATCGCGGCGATGCCGTGTTCGGCCATCACCGCATCGTCGGTGCCGGCGCGGCCGAGCAGGCCGCCGTGCACCAGCGGGTGCAGGGTCTTGACCCGGCCGTCCATCATCTCCGGGAAGCCGGTCAGTTCGGACACGTCCTTCACCGCCAGCCCGGCCTCGCGCAGCGCCTTGGCGGTGCCGCCGGTGGACAGCAGTTCGACGTTGCGCGCGGCCAGCGCGCGGGCCAGGTCGATCAGGCCGGTCTTGTCGGAAACGGACAGCAGCGCCCGGCGCACGGGCAGGAAATCGGAGGGCATGGGGCAGGGCGGGGGCAGCGGAACGGGCCGCCATTGTAGGCGCTGAGGCCCGCCGACGCCCGGCCGACGCGCGGGCCCGGCAGGCGGATCGTGCATGGCGAGCGTATTCCCGGCGATCGCGCCGAGGCGGCGGTGGCCGGTGCGCAGGTGCGGTGGCGCGCTGCAGGCCGTGCTGCGCGACAGCCTTCGACGCATCGACGGCACGCAGGCCGAGTTGCTTCGCGCGCGGCGCCTGCATGGGCGGAGCGGCGGTGCGGGGCGAGGGGAGCAGTCTGGCAGCGCGTCGAGCACATAGCCGATGGTCGCAGGTTCGAATCCCGCCCCCGCTACCAGCGGTTGCACGCGCGCCATCGCGCGCGCCGCCGCTGCGATGCATTAGGCTGTCGCCGCCCCGCCCTCGCCGTCAGGACCACGCGCGTGTCGATCTATGCCCTCAAAGGACGTTTCCAGGACCTGCTGCGGCCCGGCGTGCGCGTGCTGTACCGGCTCGGCGTCACCGCCAACCAGGTGACGGCGGCTGCGGCGCTGCTGTCGCTGATGGTCGCCGCGGTGGTCTACGCGCAAGGCGCGGTGCAGCCGCTGTGGTACGCGCTGCTGCCGCTGTGGATGCTGCTGCGGATGGCCTTGAACGCGGTGGACGGCATGCTGGCGCGCGAGTTCGGCCAGCAGTCGCGGCTGGGCGCCTACCTCAACGAACTGTGCGACGTGGTGGCCGATGCGGCGCTGTACCTGAGCCTGCTGAGCGTGCCGGGCGTGATGGGCGGCTGGGTGTGGTTGATGGTGCTGACCGCGGCGCTGACCGAGTATGCCGGGGTGCTGGGGCTGATGGTCGGCGCCAGCCGCCGTTACGATGGGCCGATGGGCAAGAGCGATCGCGCCTTCTGCGTCGGCGTGCTGGGGGTGTTGCTGGCGTGCGGGTTGCCCGGTGCGCCGGCCGTCAATGGCTTCGCTGGGGTGGTGGCGTTCCTGTGCGTGTCGACGACGGTGCGCCGCGTCGCGGCCGGATTGCGCGAGGCGGACGCGCGCGACTGAGCGGGTGCGGCCATTGCGGGCCGCGGGATACATGGATTCACCACAGACAGGACATCGGCAACGGATGCGGCAGGTCAACGAAAGCGAATTCGCCAGTTTCGACGGCACACGGCTGTTCTACCGGCATTGGCCGGCCACCGCGCCGGTGGCGCCGCCCAGGGCAATCGTGCTGCTGCACCGCGGCCACGAGCATTCCGGGCGGGTCATGCACCTGGCCGAGGAACTGGGCCTGGACGACTGCGCGCTGTTCGCCTGGGATGCGCGCGGCAACGGCCGCTCGCCCGGCGCACGTGGCGATGCCCCCGGCTTCCCGGCGCTGGTGCGCGACCTCGACCACTTCGTCGCGCATATCGGCGAGGTCCACGGCATCGCCGTGCAGGACATCGTGGTGATCGCGCAGAGCGTGGGCGCGGTGATCGCCAGCACCTGGGTGCACGACTATGCGCCGCCGCTGCGCGCGCTGGTGCTGGCCTCGCCGGCGTTCAAGGTCAAGCTGTACGTGCCGTTCGCGCGGCCCGGGCTGGCCTTGCTGCAGAAGTTGCGCGGCAACTTCTTCGTCAACAGCTACGTCAAGCCGCAGTGGCTGACCCACGACCCGGCGCGGGTGGAGAGCTACCGCAGCGATCCGCTGATCACCCGGCCGATCTCGGTGCGGGTGCTGCTGGGCCTGTACGCGGCGGCCGACCGCGTGGTCGGCGATGCGCAGGCGATCACCGTGCCGGTGCAGTTGCTGGTGTCCGGCAGCGATTTCGTGGTGCACCGCGGCCCGCAGGACCGCTTCTACGAGCGCCTGTCCTCGCCGGTGAAGGAGCGCCACCTGCTGCCCGGTTTCTTCCACGACACCCTGGGCGAGCGCGACCGCGCGCCGGCGCTGGCGCAACTCCGTCGCTTCGTGCGCGAGCGCTTCGCCGCCGCGCCTGCGCTGCCCAGCCTGTTGCAGGCGCACCGGCATGGCCCGACCTTCGAGGAAGCCGAGCGCCTGGCCTGGCCGCCGGAGCGCTACAGCCTGCAGGACCTGCGCTGGCGCGGCGTGCGCGCCGGCCTGCGCCTGGGCGGGCGGCTGTCCGAGGGCATCGCCCTGGGCCTGCAGACCGGCTTCGATTCCGGCAGCACGCTGGACTACATCTACCGCGACCAGGCCGCCGGGCGCGGCCCGCTGGGGCGGATGATCGATCGCAACTACCTGGATGCGATCGGCTGGCGCGGCATCCGCGTGCGTCGCCAGCATCTGCATGAGCTGCTGGGCCTGGCGATGCAGCGGCTGCGCGCCGCCGGCCTGCCGGTGCGCGTGCTGGACATCGCCGCCGGCCACGGCCGCTACGTGCTGGAAGCGCTGGCCGGCGGCAGCCAGCGCGCCGACGCGATCCTGCTGCGCGATTTCAGTCCCTTGAACGTAGCGCAGGGCCGCGCGCTGATCGCCACGCTCGGCGCCACCGACATCGCCCGCTTCGAGCAGGGCGACGCCTTCGACCGCGACGCGCTGGCGGCGTTGCAGCCGCGGCCGACGCTGGCGGTGGTGTCGGGCCTGTACGAACTGTTCCCGGACAACGACCAGGTGCTGCGCTCGCTGCAGGGCGTGGCCGCGGC
This sequence comes from Xanthomonas sp. F1, assembly GCF_014199855.1. Classification (NCBI taxonomy): domain Bacteria; kingdom Pseudomonadati; phylum Pseudomonadota; class Gammaproteobacteria; order Lysobacterales; family Lysobacteraceae; genus Xanthomonas; species Xanthomonas sp. F1. The sequence goes on from NZ_JACHOK010000010.1 coordinate 129,501, forward strand.
GGTGGAGCCGGGCGGCTACCTGGCCTACACCGGCCAGCCCTGGCATCCGCAGCTGGAGTTCATCGCCCGCGCGCTGACCAGCCACCGCGGCGGCGCGGCCTGGGTGATGCGCCGGCGCACCCAGCAGGAGATGGACGAACTGGTGCACGCGGCCGGCTTCCGCAAGCTGGAGCAGCGCATCGACGACTGGGGCATCTTCACCGTGTCGCTGGCGCAGCGGATCGCGCCATGAGCGTTGCGGCCGCGCGGCCGTGGCGGCGTGCGCTGGCCTGGCTGGCGCTGCTGGGGCCGTTCTTCTTCCTCAGCTACGGCCTGGCCAACACGCTGGCCGCGCGTCGCGCCGACGTGCCGTCGCTGCCGTTCGCCTGGGAAACCCAGATCCCGTTCTGGCCGTGGACCATCGTCCCGTACTGGTCGATCGACCTGTTCTACGTGATCTCGTTCTTCGTCTGCCGCACGCGTGCCGAACTGGACACGCATGCGCGGCGCCTGCTCACTGCGCAGGTGCTGGCGGTGAGTTGCTTCTTGCTGTGGCCGCTGCGCTTTAGTTTCGAGCGGCCACCGACCGAGGGCGTGTTCGGCTGGCTGTTCGCTGTGCTGCTCGGCTTCGACAAGCCGTTCAACCAGGCGCCGTCGCTGCACATCGTGCTGCTGGTGGTGCTGTGGGTGCGCTACGCGCAGCACCTGCACGGGTTGGCGCGGTGGGCCCTGCACGGTTGGTTCGCGCTGATCGGGCTGTCTGTGCTGACCACCTACCAGCATCACTTCCTCGACGTGCCCACCGGCCTGGCCGCCGGCTGGCTGTGCGTGTGGCTGTGGCCGGAGCGCATCGCCGCGCCGTGGCGGGCGGCGGCACCGGCGCGCGATCTGCAGCGCTGGCGCCTGGCCGCGCTGTACCTGCTCGGCAGCGCGGCCTGCGTGGCCGCCGCACGCGCGCTCGGCGGCGCCGGCTGGTGGCTGCTGTGGCCGGCGCTGTCGCTGCTGCTGGTCGCGCTCAGCTACGCGCTGCTCGGCCCACTCGGCCTGCAGAAGCGCGCCGACGGCCGCCTGAGCCTGGCCGCGCGCTGGCTGTACGCGCCGTACCTGGCTGCCGCCTGGCTCAACTCGCGCGCGTGGACCTGGCGCGACCCGGCGCCGCGCGCGATCGCCGACGGCGTCTGGCTCGGGCGCATGCCCGGCCGCGGCGAACGCACGCGCTTCGCCGCGCTGGTCGATGTCAGTGCGGAGCTGTCGTTGCGTCCGGCGCAGGCGCACGATCGCGTGGTGCCGATGCTGGACCTGGTGGCGCCGCCGGCCATGGCCTTGCGCGCCGCCGCCGACGCGATCGAGACGGCGCGCGTGCACGGCCCGGTGCTGGCCTGTTGTGCGCTGGGCTATTCGCGGAGCGCCGCCGCGGTCGCCACCTGGCTGCTGCGCAGTGGTCGCGCCGCCAGTGTGGACGACGCACTGGCGCTTTTGCGGACCCGCGCGCCACGGATCGTGCTGGGACCGGCGCAGCGTGCCGCCATCGCTGCCGCCTGCGCCACGCTGCCGGCGCCGCTGCAGACCCAGGAGTTGCCGGCGTGAGCACGCCACTGGAACTGCGCACGATGGCCGCGGTGCTGCGTCAGGCGGCGCCGCTGGACCGGTTGTCGCTGCTGTTGCTCGCGGTGACCGTGCTGCTGGCGGCGTGGTATGCCGGCACCGGTGCCGCACTCGCTGTGTCCTGCTGCGGCGTCGCCGCGTTGGCCGGCCTGTTGCAGCGCTACTGGGCGGCGCGGGTCGGTCTGGACGTGGCGCTACTTGAGGCGGTGCTGGCCGAGCCGGACCTGCAGCGCGCCGGTGCCGACCTGGACGCGGCCCTGCAGCGCCTGGGCCTGCTGTGCACGCTGCCGCCGCCGCGCGACTGGCTGGCGCGCTGGCAGGGCATGCGGCGCTTGCTGCGGCGGCAACTGCTGTGTTTCGCCCTGCAGGTGCTGGCCTTGGTGCTTGCCCTGTGCACGGCGCCAACCGGCTGGCTGGTAGTGCAATGATGCGAGCATCCACGCCGTTGTTGCCGACCGCGGTCGATCCCGATCACGCGGCGCTGTGGCAGCGTCTGCAGGCCGATGGCTTCGGCGAAGGCGAGGCGGCGCTGCCGGCGTTCGAGCGCCGCGTCGCCGAGGAGGCCGGCGTCTCGCTGGCGCTGGCCGCGCAACTGGTCGAGGAATACCGGCGCTTCTGCTTCCTGGCCTGCGTCGCCGGCGAGGAGATCACGCCGAGTCCGCTGGTCGACCAGGCCTGGCATGCGCACCTCACCGACACCCGTGAATACTGGCAGCGGTTCTGTCCGCAGGTCCTGCGCCGCACGCTGCACCACCATCCCGGGCGCGGCGACCCGGCCGACGCCACGCGCTTCCAGGCGCAGTACCGCGCCACCCTAGCGCACTACCGGCACTACTTTGGCGAACCGCCGGCGGCGTGTTGGCCGGCGCCGGCCGGTACGCGGCCACCCGCGCCGGCAATGTGCCAGGCACGCACGCGCCGCACCGCGCCCACGCGCGGCGGCATCGCCCTGTGGGGCTGGATGCTGGGCATGGCGCTGCTGTTCGCGATGCTATGGCAGCGCCACGGTCCACTTGCGCCGCTGCACTGGCCCGGGCCGCCGTTCCTGCTGCTGTTCCTGGCCGGCATCGGCCTGGCCTGGAGCCTGGGCGCGCGCCTGCGCCTGGCCGCGCGCGGACTGCGCCGCGCGGCGCTCGATACGCCACTGGACGCTACCGAACTGGCCTATCTGGCCGGCGGCGGCGAGCGCGTTGCCGACCAACAACTGGCCCTGCTGCTGGCGGCCGGCGCGGTGCGCCTGCAGGCCGAGCCGCACGTACGTCGCCAGGCGCGGCTGCAGCACACCACGGTTGCGGTGCCGCCGGCGCTGCAGCGCGCGCTGGCGATCGTGCGCGCGCATCCGCACCTTCAGCCGGCGCTGGCCGCGTTGCAGCGCGACGCCGCGCCACTGCGCCGGGCACTGGTCGACAAGGGCCTGTGGCTGGGCCATGGACAGGCGCTGTGCGCACGCCTGTTCGGCGCCGCGCCGTTGCTGGCGCTGTGGTCCCTGGGCTTGATGAAGTTGCGCATCGGCCTGCAGTTGCACCGCCCGATCGGCTTTCTGGTGGCCGCGATGGTGGTGGTCACGGTCGTTGCGCTCGGCTTCCTGCTCACGCCGCCACGGCGCAGCGTCGCCGGCGACGCGCTGCTGGCCGAGCGCGAGGCGGCCTGGCGCGACGGCGTCGCCGCGCCCTCGCTGACGCCCGGTTCGCATCTGGCGCTGCCGCTGGCTCTGGCCGGCACCAGCGTGCTGATGACCACGCCCTGGGCCGACTACCACGCCCTGCGTTCGCCGCTGCCCAACGGTGGTGGCGGTAGCGCTTCGACCAACAGTTGCGGTGGCGGCGGTGGCAGCAGCGACGGTGGTGGCAGCAGTTGCGGCGGCGGTGGCTGCGGCGGGTGTGGAGGCGGCGACTGATGGCCGGTTCGACCTGGCAGGCGCGGCGGGCGCAGTGGCGTGCGCGGCTGGCGCTGGCGTTGCGCGCGCGCGGGGCCACGCCCAACGGCGTGTCCTGGAGCGGACTGGCGTGCGCGGTGCTGGCCGCGTCGATGTTCGCTCTGGCCTGGCGCGAGCCGCCGCTCAATGCCGCCGCGCTGCTGGTGCTGGCGGCGCTGGCGCTGCAGGCGCGGCTGCTGTGCAACCGCCTGGACGGGCTGTTGGCGCATCAGGCACAGCTGATCGGCCGTGCCGGCGCGGTATACAACGAGGCGCCGGACCGGTTGTCGGATGTGGCGGTGTGCCTGGGCGTGGGCTATGGCCTGCAGCCGGTGCTGGGCATCGGCGCGGAACTGGGCTGGGCCGCCGCCCTGCTGTGCGTGGGCACTGCCTATGTGCGCATGCTCGGCCTGGCGTGTGCGGTGCGCGAACCGCTGCAGGGGCCGATGGCGCGCGTGCAGCGCATGCATTGGTTGTCGCTGGCCGCGCTCCTGGCCGCGGCCGCGCTGCTGCTCCAGCACATCGCCCTGGCCCGCATGCTGCTTGCCGTGGCGCTGGCGCTGCTGATCGCCGCCGCCGCCCTGACCATCGTGATGCGCGTGCGCGCCATCGTGCGCGAACTGGAGTGGACATGATCGCCCGCCTGATCGCCCGCGGCTGCAGCGCCGCGATCCGTCTGCTCACCGGCGCGCGTGCGCTGTGGCGCGGCTGCATGCCGTCCAGCGAGCGCCGGGTGTATTACGGCAACCACGCCAGCCACGGCGATTTCGTGCTGATCTGGTCGTCGCTGCCGGCATCGCTGCGGCGCGAGGTGCGGCCGGTGGCAGCGGCCGACTACTGGCAGCGCGACGCGCTGCGCCGCTACCTGATCCACGCGGTGTTCAATGGCGTGCTGATCGAGCGCGACCCCCAGCAGCGTACGCGCGATCCGATCGACTGCCTGTGCGAGGCGGTCGACGGCGGCGATTCGCTGATCCTGTTTCCGGAAGGCACGCGCAACACCGAGGATGGGCTGCTGCCGTTCAAGAGCGGCCTCTACCACCTGGCACGGCAGCGCCCGGAACTGGAGTTCGTGCCGGTGTGGATCGACAACCTCAAGCGGGTGATGCCCAAGGGCATGTGGTTGCCGCTGCCGCTGCTGTGCACCACCACCTTCGGCGAACCGCTGCGGCTGGGCGCCGGCGAGGACAAGCAGGCCTTCCTCGATCGCGCGCGCGCGGCCTTGCTGGCCTTGGCGCCGGAGCAGGCGGAGGCGGCCCGATGAATCCGATCGCATTGAGCGAACACCTGCAGCAATCCTCGCTGCGGCAACAGACGGTGTGGCTGTTCCTGGGCATCGCCACGGTGCTGGTGGTGGCCACGCTGATCGCCGAGACCTTGCGCTGGCGCGCACGCGGACGGCCCAGCGCGGTGCTGGACAACCTGGTGGCGCGGATTCGCGCGTGGTGGGTGATGGCCGGCGTGGTGGCGCTGGCGTTCGCCTTCGGCCGGCTGGGCGTGATCGTGCTGTTCGCGCTGGTGTCGCTGTTCGCGCTGCGCGAGTTCATCACCCTCACGCCGACCCGGCGCGGCGACTACTACGCGCTGTTGGCCGCGTTCTACGTGGTGCTGCCGTGGCAGTACTGGCTGGTGTGGAGCGACTGGTACGGCCTGTATACGCTGCTGATCCCGGTCTACGCGTTCCTGGTGCTGCCGATCCTGGCGACCATCGGCGGCGACACCACGCGCTACCTGGAGCGTACCGCCAAGGTGCAGTGGGGACTGATGATCAGCGTGTTCTGCATCTCGCACGTGCCGGCGCTGCTGAACCTGCGCATTCCCGGCTACGAGGACCGCAACCTGCTGCTGTTCGCGTTCCTGGTGATCGTGGTGCAGTCCTCGGACGTGCTGCAGTACGTGTGGGGCAAGCTGCTTGGGCGGCACCTGATCGCGCCGAAGCTGTCGCCGTCCAAGACCGTGGAAGGTTTCGTCGGCGGCATCCTTTCGGCCAGTCTGCTGGGCGCGGCGCTGTGGTGGATCACTCCTTTCTCGCCGCTGCAGGCGTTCGCGCTGGCGCTGGTGGCGAATCTGATGGGCTTCTTCGGCGGCCTGGTGATGTCGGCGATCAAGCGCGACCGCGGCATCAAGGACTGGGGCCACATGATCGAAGGCCACGGCGGCGTGCTCGATCGCTTGGACTCGGTGTGTTTTGCGGCGCCGGTGTTCTTCCACCTGATCCGTTATGGATGGGTGTGAGTGGGGCTGGGAGTGGGGATGGTGGGATTGGGGATTCGTGGGTGCGTCGCGCGCTGCGCGTGTTGCGCATCTGCGGGCGTAGGAGCGTCTTCAGCCGCGATGCCTTCCCGATAGCGTGTCGGGGCTGATCGCGCAGCAAGAGGGCAAGAATTTTTTTTACATACCATCGCCATCGCCATCGCCATCGCCATCGCCGTTCGTCTGGCCGGCGATGGAGGTTGGGCGATGCGATCGCACTTTGCCGCGAGGGTGTGATGTCGCATTCGTTGCAGCAGGGCTGCAGCCCTGGCGCTTCAGCCAGTATCGCGTCGGGGCTGAAGTCCCTCCCACAAGGGCGAGGCGTGGCGTTCGGAGCACCGTGCTTTTGCGCAGCGTATTTCGACCGACTTCGCCCCTATGAGGCGATTTGGGTTCAGGCGTCGCGGCTGAAGCCGCTCCTACGAGAGCGATGCACAGGCGCTACAAGCTGTGTGTCGGAATCGCTTGAGTCAACTCATGCGGGACAGCACGCTGGATTTGCGATTCCCAATTTCCGGCTTTTCAACAGCCGCAGGCTGGCCATCCCGAATCACGAATCCCCAATCCCGGCCTCACTCAAGCCAGCCCGTATTCCTTGAGCTTCTTGCGCAGGGTGGCGCGGTGGATGCCCAGCAGCGCGGCGGCGCGGCTCTGGTTGCCTTCGCAATGGTTGAGCACTTCCACGAACAACGGGATCTCCATCTCGCGCAGCACGATCTCGTACACGTCGTCGGCGTCGCAGCCGTCGAGGTCGCGCAAGTAGCGGCGGACCGATTGCGCCACGTGTTCGCGCAGCGGCGGCTTCGGCGCGCCGCGACTGGAGTCAGGACGAGTGGTGGCGGCGTTCAAGTTCGACGGATCCCCGGATGACAGCGGCGCAGGACGGCAGGAGGGCCGGCGCGGGGGGACGAGTCTAGCGCGTGGCCTGCGCCGCTGCCATGGCGCAGTGCCCGAACGCAGCGTTCTCAGTGGAAGTCGAAACTGAATGCCGCAGTCTCGGCGGCCGGTTCGCGCACCTGGAACGCGATCTGTGCGCTCTGTCCCGGCGCAAGTGTGGCGCTGTCCGGACGCGCGCGGCCCAGGTACTCCTGCGGGCGCAGCACGCGGCTGCCGATGGTGCGGCCATCGGCGTCGGCCAGCGACAGTTGCAACAGCGGCCAGGCCTGCGCCCAGCGCGCGTCATTGCGGAACGTCGCCTGCACCTGCAGGGTGCCGGCATGGCCGGGCAGCGGCCGCACCTCGCGGCTGAGCATGGTGAAGGCGGCCGGCTCGCGCCAGGCCGGCACGCTGCAGCGCAGCACCTGGCAGACCCCGGCCACCCAAGGCCGCCAGCGCGGGTCGGCGCCCAGGCGCTGGCGATCGGCGATGAGGATCTGCAGCGCCAGCAGCAAGCCCAGCCCGGCCAGCGCGATCCATTGCCATGGCGCGGCGCGCAGCACCGGGCGGCGCGTGCGTGGGCCGTGCAGGAAGCTCGGTGTGGCGGCGGCGGTAGCGGGTGTCGCGGCCGGTGCTGGTGCCGGGTCCATCGCCGGTGCGGGCGCTGGCGGCAGCGCCTCCAGATCTTCCGTGTCAGGCGTGGCGTGGGGCGCTTCAGCGTCGGTGGTGGCCTCGGTCTCGATCGGCTTCACGTTCGCAGACGCAGCCGAGACGCTCGGCGCTACGGGCGCTACGGGCGCTACGGGGGGCGCTGCTGTGTCGGTCAGCGGCGCTGCTGCTGCCAACGCGTCATCGCCCGCCGCCGGCGCGACCGGCGTCTCGCCCGGCGAGGCGGCCGGATCGGGCCGACGCAACAAGGTGGCGAGGCTGGGGCGGGGCGGAGTGCGATCGGGCATGCGCGCGGACAACGACGGCGAGAGCCGTATTCAAGCATGCGCCGGCTGGATCTGCAGCGCACGGCAGACGGCTGCGGCCTTCCAGACGTCAGACAGGCGCGCCGCAGCGGCCACCGCGCGAGCAGGGCGCAGAACCGGACCTGGCAGAGATCCTTGATTCGATTCCCGATTCCCGATTCCCGATTCCCGATTCCCAGCTCAAGCGATCCGCCGCGGTGGACTCAGCGCGACCTGCGGGTATCGAGCAGGTCGAGCAGCCCGGCGCGCTGGCGCGGGCTCAGGCTTTCGAAGCGCTCCAGCAGGCGCAGTTGCTGGTCGGTGAACTGGTACTGGCTGGGCAGTTCGCCGATGGCGGCGGCATCGGCCGTCATCGGTTCGCCGAACACGCGCTCGCCGCGGCCGGTGGCCAGATACTCGAAACTCAGCCCGCTGCGGCGGGCCAGGGCGATCAGGTGCTCCACGGCTGGCGCCGTGCCTTCGGCCATTTCCCACTGCGCCACCGCGCTGCGGGTCACGCCCAGGTCCAGCGCCAGGGCCTCCTGGGTGAGGCCGGTGAGCTTGCGCGCTTCGCGCACCCGTTCGTACAGCTTGCTGTTCACACGCACCTCCGCAGGGGAGGCGAGATATAGCCGCGCCGGCGCTGGCGGTTGGTTCGCTGCGCTGACCGGCGGCCGAATGTTAGCGATACTGTCTTCGGATCGCTGGCCGGTCCGCGCGGCGCGGACCAGTCGCGGCCTGGACTGCCGCGCGCTGGTGGTGCCGGGCGCGGGCGCGCTGCCGGTTCAGTCGCGGCGCACGCCGTCGATGCGCATCCAGTCGCCGTCCTGCTCGGTGCGCAGTTGCGTGAACCACGGCGCGTAACGCTGCAGCAGTTCCTGTTCCTGGCCGTGCAGGATGCCGGACAGGGCGATGCGCCCGCCCGGCGCCACGCGCGCGGCCAGGGTCGGCGCCAGCGCGTCCAGCGCCGAGGCGAGGATGTTGGCCACCACCACCGGATAGGTGGCGGCCGGTTCGTCGGCGGGCAGGTACACCGACAGGCGCTCGCCGACCGCGTTGCGCTCGGCGTTGTCGTGGCTGGCCAGCAGCGCCTGCGGGTCGTTGTCCACGCCCACCGCGGCGGCGGCGCCCAGCTTCAGCGCGGCCAGCGCCAGGATCCCCGAGCCACAGCCGAAATCGAGCACGCGCGCCTGCGCCAGGGCGCCGTCGGTGGCCAGTGCGTCCAGCCAGCGCAGGCACAGCGCGGTGGTCGGGTGGGTGCCGGAACCGAACGCCAGGCCCGGGTCCAGGCGCACCACGGCGGCGTCGGCGCCGCTGGCCTCCTCCGGCAGGTCGTGGTTCCACGGCACGATGAAGGTGCGCGCGCCGAAGCGCATCGGCTGGAACTGGTCCAGCCAGGCCCGCTCCCAATCCTGGTCGTCGACCTTGCGGAAGGTGGCCTGGGTCCAGTCCAGCCCGGGGTCGAACGCCTCCAGTGCGGCCAGCAGCACCAGCGCGTCCTGCTCCTCGGGGAACAGCGCGGTGAGCACCAGCGTGCCCCACAGCGGCGTCTCGCCCACGCCCGGTTCCAGAATCGCGCGTTCGTTGCTGGTGTCGGCGTCGGCATCGAGCAGGGTCACCGCCAGCGCGCCGACGTCCTCCAGCGCGGTCTCGTAGCGGGGCTGGGTGGCGTCGGTGCAGCGCAGGGTCAGTTCGAGGAACGGCATCGGTCGGTGGGGTAATGAAGGGAAGCGCGCATCTTAGACGGGCGGCGGACCTCGCGCTGGAGGCCGCCTGTGCCGGCGCGCCGTGCCGTTCGTCCGTGCCGCTGGTCCGCGCGTCCTTGCCGCGGCGCCATTTGGCGCATGCCATGGCCGCAGCCTGGGGTAGACTGCCGGCTCGCAGCGCCGGGCGACAGGGGGTCCGGCTGCGCTTCTGCCCGTTGCCCGGCTCTCTCGCGCATGCCCGTCGTGTCCCGTCCAACCTGGCTGTTGCTGGCGCCCGCTGCGCTGTTGCTGGGCGTGGTCGCCTATCGCGCGCTGTCGCTGCCGGCGACACCGGCGATGTCCACCCCGGTGACCGCGGTCGCGGCCGGCGCCTCCCGTGCGTCCGCCGTGCCCGTTACCACGCCAGTGCCACCGTCTGCGCCGTCGCGCCTGCGTGGGGAGGGCGAGGGCGAACGGGGCGCCGATCTCTACCGCGCCGCGCAGCAACTGTCGATCGCCGCCGCGCACGGCGACCCCGAGGCGTCCTGGCGGCTCAGCCGCATCTACGATTACTGCGCCGGCTATGCGATGGACCCGGTCGGCTACGGCGCCGACACCCGCGCGATCGCCGACGCGCGCCTGCCGACCTCGGCGCAGATGGTGCAGGCGCGTGCCCGCGTCGGCCGCCGTTGCGCCGGTTTCGTGCCGGGCGATGGCCTGACCCGCCAGGCCATCGTCGCCCAGCGCGTGCAGGCCGCGCGCGGCGGCAACCTGGCCGCCGAAGCGGCGCTGCTGGCGCTGGGCCAGCCGTTGCATGCCGGCGCCGAGTACAAGCGCGATCTGGTCGCACGGGTGCGCGCCTCGGGCGATCCCGACGCCTACGTGGCGCTGGCGCCGGCGATGGGCCTGGCCGCCAGCGGCGACGACGGCATGGACGGCGGCGTGGCCGGCACCCAGTTTTCCGAATTGGCCTGGCAGCTGGCCGCCTGCAGGCTGGGATTGGATTGCGGCCCGGACAGCGAGTTGATGACCCGCTACTGCGCCAACGGCGGGATCTGCTCGCGCGACCCCACTCAGGATTTCAGCAGTTTTGTTTACGACGCCGCGGTCCCGCGGCAAGGCACGGACACGATGAACGACATGGTCAACCGACTGGTGGACACCACGGGAGCAGGCTCATGAATTACCGGCGATGGCTGCATGGCGCCAAATTCTGGTTCTGGGTCCTGGCCTTCGTCGCCTACTCGGCGGCGGCGGCGGGCCTGCTGCTGATCGACACCGCCGAACAGCGCTACCGCGGCCTTTCCAAGGTCGAACTGACCACGGCGCATTCGGCGCCTGACGTGCGCCGTGCCGGCGCCGCGCAGGTGGCGGCGATCTATCGCGCCAACAGCGGCATGCCGTTCTCCACCCTGGCCCCGGGCAGCACCTTCCAGATCGTCTGGCCGGACGGCTCCACCGAGACGGTGATGATCGTCAGCCCGACCTCGAGCCTGGGCGTGGAGCCGGTGGCGGGGACGCAGACGAAGTAGCCGGGATTCGGCATTGGGGATGGGGAGATCGGGAATGGTGGGCTGCGCGTGTGCCAGCCCGCTGCGATGCTGCTGGCTGTCGTAGGAGCGGCTTCAGCCGCGACGCCTCACAGGCAACCGGTCGCGGCTGAAGCCGCTCCTACGACACCTGGGACGGCGTGCGCCGATCGCGCCACTCCGGATGGAGTGGCGCTTTTTCATCAGCACGTTTGGCGCCAGCCTGCGCCGGTGCCGCGTCTTGCGAATCCCAAATCCCGACTCCCGAATCCCAGCCGTTCCTACAGCGCGATCGACTTGTTCTTGCGTTCGGCCAGGCGCTTTTCCAGGTAGTGGATGTTCTGGCCGCCGGCCTGGAAGCCCTTGTCGCGCATGATCCGCTGCTGCAGCGGGATGTTGGTCTTGATGCCGTCCACCACCATCTCGCTCAGCGCCACGCGCATGCGCGCGATCGCGGTCTCGCGGTCGGGGCCGTGCACGATCAGCTTGCCGATCATCGAGTCGTAGTTCGGCGGCACCTTGTAGCCGCTGTAGATGTGCGTGTCCACGCGCACGCCGGGGCCGCCGGGCGGGTGGAAGCCGGTGATCAGGCCCGGGTTGGGCATGAAGGTTTCCGGGTCCTCGGCATTGATGCGGCACTCGATCGCATGGCCGCGCAGGACGATGTCCTTCTGCTTGATGCTGAGCTTGTGCCCGGCGGCGATGCGCAGCTGCTCGCAGACCAGGTCGATGCCGGTGATGCGCTCGGTGACCGGGTGCTCCACCTGGATGCGCGTGTTCATTTCGATGAAGTAGAAGCGGCCATTCTCGAACAGGAACTCGAAGGTGCCGGCGCCGCGGTAGCCGATGCGGATGCAGGCGTCCACGCAGACCTTGCCGATCTCGTTGCGCAGTTCCTCGGTGATGCCCGGCGCCGGCGCTTCCTCCACCACCTTCTGGTGGCGACGCTGCATCGAGCAGTCGCGCTCGCCCAGATGGATGGCGCCGCCCTGGCCGTCGGCCAATACCTGGATCTCCACGTGGCGCGGATTCTCCAGGAACTTCTCCATGTACACCTGGTCGTTGCTGAAGGCGGCCTTGGCCTCGGACTTGGTGGTCTCGATCGCGGCCTTCAGCGCGGCCTCCGAATGCACCACGCGCATGCCGCGGCCGCCGCCGCCGCCGGCGGCCTTGATGATCACCGGATAGCCGATCTCGCGGGCGATCTTGGTGTTGGCGACGATGTCCTCGCCCAGTGGGCCGCCCGAGCCGGGCACGCACGGCACGCCAGCGGCCTTCATCGCGCGGATCGCCTCGACCTTGTCGCCCATCAGGCGGATGGTGTCGGCCTTGGGCCCGATGAAGATGAAGCCGGACTGCTCCACGCGCTCGGCGAAGTCGGCGTTCTCCGACAGGAAGCCGTAGCCAGGGTGGATGGCCTGGGCGTCGGTGACCTCGGCCGCGGCGATCAGCGCCGGGATGTTGAGGTAGCTCTCCGAGGAGGGCGCCGGGCCGATGCACACCGACTCGTCGGCCATGGCCACGTGCTTGAGGTTGCGGTCCACGGTGGAATGCACCGCGACCGTGCGGATGCCGAGCGTATGGCACGCGCGCAGGATGCGCAGCGCGATTTCGCCGCGATTGGCGATGACGACTTTATCGAGCATGGGATGGGATTCCGAACGCGGGAGGTGTTCGGGACCCGGGACCCGGGACCGGGGACCCGGAAGAGCAGGAGCCAAAGCCGAATCCGGCGCTCTTGCTGTTCCGGGTCCCGGGTCCCGGGTCCCGGGTCCCGGCTTCTTCAGCCGATGACGAACAACGGCTGATCAAACTCCACCGGCTGGCCGCTTTCGCCCAGGATCGCGACGATGGTGCCGGAGACGTCGGCTTCGATCGGGTTGAACATCTTCATCGCCTCGATGATCGCCAGGGTCTCGCCGGCCTTGACCGTCTGGCCGACGCTGACGAAGGCGGGTTTGTCCGGCGACGGCGAGGTGTAGAAGGTACCGACCATCGGCGCGCGCAGCACGTGGCCCTCGGGCAGGGCGTTGCCGGGCTTGGCGCTGCCGCCGGTGGAGGCCTCGGTGGGCGAGCTCATCGGCATCGGCGCGGCCGCGGCTGGCGCGGCCACCGGGGCGGCGGCCACGTACTGCGGCGCGCTGGCGGTCATGCCCTTGGGGGTGCGGGCCAGGCGCACGCTTTCCTCGCCTTCCTTGATCTCGATCTCGGCGAGATTCGATTCTTCCAGCAGGTCGATCAGTTTCTTGATTTTGCGGAGATCCATAACGGCCTCGTGAGGTGACTTTGAAAAAGACCGGGCGCGCGGCCCGGGGACTCAGACAGGTAGGCGCGGTGCCGGTCGGGCGTGGGCGCGGCTCATGCGGCCGCTCCCAGCCGGGTCAGTGCCGCGTCCATCGCATAGCGGTAGCTGTCGGCGCCGAAACCGCAGACCACACCGACCGCGTGGTCGCTGAAGTAGCTGTGGTGGCGGAACGGCTCGCGGCTGTGCGGGTTGGACAGGTGGATCTCGATGAACGGGATCGCCACCGCCGCCAGCGCGTCGCGCAGCGCCACCGAAGTGTGGGTGAAGGCCGCCGGGTTGATCAGGATGAAGGCGGTGCCGTCGCCGCGCGCGGCCTGCACCCGGTCCACCAGCACGTGCTCGGCGTTGGACTGCAGGCTCTCCAGCGCGTGGCCGGCGGCGCTGGCCTGGGCCAGCAGCGCCGCATCGATCTGCGCCAGGGTGGCATGGCCGTACACGCCCGGCTCGCGGGTGCCGAGCAGGTTGAGGTTGGGGCCGTGCAGCAGCAGCAATCGCGCCATCGGAAACAAAGCAGCGGAAAGGGCGGCAGTCTGCGCGAAGCCGGCATTGCTGTCCAGTTCGGCGAAGTTGTGGGTGTTTTAAACAAATGTTTGATTTTGCCGCCGGTGTGCGGCCGGTCTGAGCGAGGGTGGCAGGCCGCGATGGCGCGGAACACGCACGCGCCTCCGGCTGCGGTTATGTCGCATCTTGCGCGGGCCATGCAAGTGTCGCCGCAGCATGGGACGGCGGTATTGCAGCGCCGCTGCGCATCGGCGTGGCTGGAGGTGGTATATACCATTTGAAAATCACTGAAATACCAATCAGGGAGTGGGCACATGCGAACCGACCGTGCTGGCCGTTGCGGCCTTGGCCGCTACCTCCTGGCGCTGGCGCTGCTGGCCGGCGCGAGCGTCGGCCCCGCACTGGCTGCCGCGCCGGCGACGCTGCCGGCGGTGTACCCGGCGCCGACCGCGCTGCGCCTGCTCGGACCGGAATTGCCGCTGGGGCCGTCGGTGGTGCTGGTGCAGGCCGGCACGCCCGATCCGGCCACCGAGGCGCTGGTGCGTGCGGTGCTGCGCGATGCCGGCGTTTCCCGCATCCGCCGTGCCAGCGCGTTGCCGCGCGACCCGCAGGCGGTGTCGGTGGTGCTCGGCACCGTCGACGCCGCGCCGGTGCGTGACGCGCTGGCCGCCGTCGACCTGGACGTGCCGGAGCGCGCGGAAGGCTATGCGCTCGGCAGCATGGCCAGCGGCGGCGGCACGCGGATCGTGCTGGCCGGCCGCGACGGCGCCGGCCTGTACCACGCGGCGCAGACCTTGCGGCAACTGGTCGCGCACGGGCGCATCGCCTCGGTGGCGGTGACCGACGCGCCGGCGATGCCGGTGCGCGGCACGATCGAAGGGTTTTACGGCAAGCCCTGGAGCATGGCCGAGCGCGCCGCGCACCTGGCGTTCCTGGCGCGCTTCAAGGCCAGTACCTATATCTACAGCCCCAAGGACGACGTGTTTGCGCGCGATCGCTGGCGCGCGCCGTACCCGGCCGCCACGCTGGCGGCGTTGGGCAAGCTGGCTGCGGTCGCCAACCGCGAGCACATCAACTTCGTCTACGCGCTCTCGCCGGGGCCGTCGATCTGTTACAGCGACGCGGCCGATCTGCAGGCGATCCGGCGCAAGTTCGCCGCACTGCGCGCGCGCGGCGTGCGCAGCTTCTACATCGCCTTCGACGACATCGAATACACCAAGTGGAACTGCCCCGGCGACGCCAGCGCGTTCGGCCCCGCCGGCGAGCAGGCCGCGGCCACCGCGCAGGCGCAGCTGCTCAACGCGGTGCAGGCGGACATCGCCGCGGCCGGCCACGGCGCGCTGATCATGGTGCCGACCGAGTACTTCAACGTCACCGAATCGCCGTACAAGGCGACGCTGCGCAAGGCGCTGGATCCGCGCGTGGTGGTGCAGTGGACCGGTACCGACGTGGTCCCGGCGTCGATCTCGGTGAGCGATGCGAAGAACGCAACCAAGGCGTTCGGGCGCAAGACGCTGCTGTGGGACAACTATCCGGTCAACGATTTCGCCGAAACCACCGGGCGCCTGCTGCTGGCGCCGTACGACCGCCGCCAGGCGGGGCTGTCGGCGGAGCTGAGCGGCATCGTCGCCAATCCGATGAACCAGGAAGTGGCCAGCCGGCCGGCGGTGGCCGGCGTGCTGGCCTTCGCCTGGAACGACCGCGGCTACGACGCGCAGCGCACCTGGCGCGCGGCCGCGCGCGACCTGGCCGGCGGCGACGCGCAGGTGGCCGACGCGTTGCTGGCCTTCTTCGATACCCAGCACCTGGCGCCGACCTTCGGCCATCTGCCCTGGCAGCCGCAGGCGCCGCGGCTCAAGGCCCTGATCGACGCCACCCGCGACGCGCTGGCCGACGGCGATCCGGCCGCCCGTACCGCAGCGCTGGGCGCGCTGGGCCGGGCGGCCGACGATCTGGCCGCGGCGCCGCAGCGCATCCGTGCCGGCGCCGCCACCGGCGCGTTCGTGGCCGAGGCGGCGCCATGGCTGGACGCGACCGTGCTGTGGGGCCGCGCGCTGCGCTTGAGTGTGGACGGGTTGAACCAGGCGCTGGCCGGCGATCCGGCCGCCGAGCAGGCCTTCGCCACGGCCCGGCAGCTTGCCGCGCAGGCCGCGGCGATCCCCTCCATTCCCGGCGCCACCCGCTTCGGCGGCCCGGTCAAGGTCGCCGACGGCGTGCTGGACAGCTTCGTCGCCGATGCGCCCCGCCTGGTGGAGCGTTCGCCGGCGCGGTAGCGCACGGCGCGCGGATCTGGATCGGTGCAGGTCGCAGGCGCGGCGCCACAGGCCGGTCGCCGCGGCCATCATGCAGCGGCACCGCGGCTAGCGCGACGTGAGCCAGCGCCGGCGGCACGCGTTCTCTTGTTCCGACGCGGCCGCTTGATCGGCGACCGATCGCAGCGCACGGCGCCGTCTCGGCGATCTTCCAACTGGTGAGCGGCAGCGCCCTCCCAGCCCGCTCATGGGCATTGCCCATGTGCTGATGTCCGATCGCCATGCCGCGCAGCACGCGCATTAACCGGCGATTTACACCCGCGCGGCGCATCCCGGGCACAAAGGACGCCCCGGGCGACCAAGGTGCGTGCCATGCGAATTGCGATCATCGGCGCAGGATTCTGCGGCAACGTGCTGGCCGCGGCGCTGGCCCGGCAGGGCACCGCCAGCCGCATCACCCTGGTCGGCATGGCCGACACCTTCGGCCGCGGCATCGCCTACGGCGCGGCGTGGCCGGAGCACCTGTTGAACGTGCGCGCCAAGGACCTGGGCGTGGATCCGCAGGACCCGGGCGGGTTCGCCGCGGCGCTGCAGCTGGATGCCGCGCAGGGCATGGCGTTCCTGCCGCGGCTGCAGTACGGCCAGTACCTGGAGCAGCACCTGGCGTCGGCGCTGGCGGCGTCGGCGACCGAGGTGGTGCCTGTGGCGCAGGAGGCGGTGGCGCTGGAGCGCGATCCGCACGGCTTCCGCGTGTTCCTGGCCAACGGCGAGGACTTCGCCAGCGACGTGGTGGTGCTGGCGATCGGCGCACTGCCGCCGGCGGCGCTGCCAGGCATCGGCCCGCGCCTGGCGGTGCACCGGCGCTACATCGGCTGGCCGTGGCAGGACGGCGTGCTCGACACGGTGCCGCCGCAGGCGCGGCTGCTGCTGGTCGGCACCGGCCTGACCATGGCCGACGTCGCCCTGACCCTGCGCCGGCGCGGCCACCGCGGCGCGATCACCGCCTTGTCGCGGCGGGGCCTGGCGCCGCAGGCGCATCTGCCGCAACCCGGCGCGCCGGTGAGCCTGCCGCCCAGCGTGGCGCAGGCGCTGCGCAGCCACGATCTGCGCGGCCTGGTGCGCAGCCTGCGGCAACTGACCACGGTGGTGGAGGACTGGCGCTGCGTGGTGGATGCGCTGCGTCTGCATCTGCAGCCGTTCTGGAGCGGCCTGGCGCCGGCGGCGCGCGCCCGCTTCCTGCGCCACCTGCGGCCGTACTGGGAGGTGGCGCGGCACCGCCTGGCGCCGGCCGCGGCCACCGCGCTGGCGCAGATGCAGCAACAGGGGCAGTTGCGGATCCGTGCCGGGCGCCTGCTGCGTGCGCGCCTGGGCGAGGACGCCGTGGAAGCGGTGATCCGCGACCGCGCCGACCGCGGCGCGCGCACCGAACAGTTCGACGTGCTGATCCGCGCCACCGGGCTGGATACGGACGTCGCCCGCACCAGCCATCCGCTGGTCGCGGCGCTGCGCGAGGCCGGCCTGCTGCAGGCCGATCCGCTGGGCCTGGGGCTGGCGGTCGATCCGCGGCTGCGGGTGCGCGACGCCGGCGGCCAGCCGGTCGCCGGCTTGTATTGTCTGGGGCCGCTGCTGCGCGGCGGCCTGTGGGAGATCACTGCGGTGCCGGAGCTGCGCGCCGCCGCGCAGCGCTTGGCCGAGGAACTGGCGACGCTGGCGCAGGTGCGGACCGGGAATGGCGGTGTTGGCGAAGCGCGGCAGCGGCAGGCGTTCTAGCTGGCTGATCCTGTGCGGTGGGGAGGTGTGCTGAGAGTCGACTGTCGTGCAGCCGCGACGTGCGAAGCGGTGTGCTTCCGATGGTGCAATGCGTCGGGACTGAAGTCCCTCCCACAGTGCACCCAGCGGGCTCGCCGCGAGCTTCCGTGGAGCGGTTTTAGCCGCGGCAGGGCTTTACCAGGAATCCCGTTTCGACTGCACCGGAGCCTCTCATCATCCTCAAGGCGTGCGCGTAGATACCGTCTTACCCCCTAGCAGGCAAGGGCCCTTTTCGGGTCGAACGCGGTGCCCGATTTGAGGACGCCGTAGGCGAGGTGCAGGAGCTTG
>NZ_JACHOK010000011.1:0-124355 GCF_014199855.1 Xanthomonas sp. F1
CGTGCTCGCTTGGCACTGCGGCTAAACGGCCTGCCGCACTCCGCTCTCACCTAAAACGATAAACCCTCATTTGACACAAGCGGCTTCAGCCGCGAAAGGGTTTTACCGGGAACGCCCCATCGCGGCTGAAGCCGCTCCTACAACAGACGCCCCGTCGTTACTCGAGGCGCCCTTCAGCCGACCACCGCCTCCGCCGCGACCGGTTCGGCGTCATCCCACAGCGCGCGGCCGGCCTTCTTGCGCAGCTTCTCCAGCCGCGCCTGGTGCGCCTCCAGCTCCGACGCCGTCGGCAACACCCGCGGCCGTGGCAGGAGCATCGACATGTCGAACGCGGGCCCCTGCGCCGCCGCACGTGCGGCGCCGTCATCGGCCAGGGCGAAGCCGATCTCCTCCTGGCCGGAGGTCAGCGCGATGTACACGTCGCTGAGGATCTGGGCATCGAGCAGCGCGCCGTGCAGTTGCCGGTGCGAGTTGTCCACGCCCAGCCGCTTGCACAGCGCGTCCAGCGAATTGCGCTGACCGGGGAAGCGCTCGCGCGCCAGCAGCAGGGTGTCGATCACCGTGGCGCGGTCGAGAATGCGGCCGTAGGACGCGCCCAGCCGCGACAGCTCGTAGTCGAGGAAGCCCAGGTCGAACGAGGCGTTGTGGATGATCAGCTCGGCGCCGTCGATGAACTCCAGGAATTCGTCGACCACCTCGTGGAACTCCGGCTTGTCGGCGAGGAAGTCCAGGGTCAGTCCGGTGACTTCCTGCGCGCCGGGTTCGAAATCGCAGTCCGGGCGCAGGTAGCGGTGGAAGTTGCGCCCGCTGGGGCGGCGCTCGAGCAGTTCCACCGCGCCGATTTCGACGACGCGGTTGCCCTTCTTCCATTCCAGGCCGGTGGTTTCGGTATCGAGGATGATCTGACGCATGGGACTCGCAGCGGAAAAGGAAGACAAGATCAGGTCGCGACCGCGGTGCCGCCGGCGCGCACGTGCAAGGCCTGGTTGCGCGCCAACTGGTCGACCCGCTCGTTGTCCGGATCGCCGTTGTGGCCCTTGACCCAGCGCCAGTCGATCGTATGCCGCTGCGCGGCGGCGTGCAGCCGTTCCCACAGGTCGCGGTTCTTGACCGGATCGCCGCCGGCGGTCTTCCACTGCCGCCGCACCCAGCCCGGCATCCATTCGGTAATGCCCTGGCGCACGTACTGCGAGTCGGTGTGCAGCACGATCTGGCACGGCTCGTTGAGCGTCTCCAGGGCCATGATCGCGGCCATCAGCTCCATGCGGTTGTTGGTGGTGTGCGCCTCGGCGCCGGCCACCTCGCGCTCCAGTCCCTTGTAGCGCAGCAGCGCGGCCCAGCCGCCGGGGCCGGGATTGCCGAGGCAGGCGCCATCGGTATGGATGTCGACAGTTTTCATGAAACTCCGCGAATCAAATGGAAGCGACCGAGCCGCGCCAGCGGACCGGCGCGCGCAATGGAATGGGGCCGATGCCGGCGGCGGTGCGTTTCTCCGCCTGCAGCAGGCAGACCGCGCGCAGCGGCGCGGTGGACGTGGCCGGGCCGACGCCGCCGCGGGTCGGCCATACCGGCCCGAGATAGCGCAGTTGCTCCACGCACGGCAGGCCGACCTGCTCCAGCAGGCCGCGCCAGCTGCCCGGCGGGCGCGCCACCAGGCCCTGGCGGCGCCAGCGCAGCCGGTACGGGCTCATGGCATTGAGCGCGAACAGCCACAGCCGCCCACCCGGCATCAGGATGCGCTGGCATTCCTCCAGCAGCGCCGCCGCGTCGGTGCCGAGCACGTGCTGCAGGACGATGGCGTTGACGCTCTCCGACGGCAGTGGCAGCGGCAGCGTGCACACCAGGTCGCCGGCATAGCCGCAGGCGCTGCGGTGCAGGCGCACGCCCCGCCCCGGCACCTCGCGTCCCGGAGGCGGCAGCGGTACCGGCGCCAGCCACAGCCAGGGCTGCGCGGGGCGCTTGAGCAGGGCATCGAGGATCAGCGGCTGCTCGGCCTGCAGCAGCGCCTGCGCCCCGGCCGTATCAAACCAGGATGAGACGTTGGCTTGACGAGGGAGCGACACGGCAGGCATGGTGCCAATTCTATGCGACTGATCGCCCTGCCCGCATTCCAGGATAACTACATCTGGGCGATCGCCACGGACGACGGGCGTGCGTTGCTGGTCGACCCGGGTCAGGCCGACCCAGTGCTGGAGGCCGCCGCGCAGGGCCTGCAGCCCGCCGCCATCCTGCTGACCCATCACCACGACGACCATATCGGCGGTGTCGCCGCATTATGCGAGCGCTGGCCGGACATCCCGGTGTACGCGCCGGACGACCCGCGGATCGCTGGTTTTCCGTGCCAGCGGGTCGGCGACGGCGATGTCGTGAAGATGCTGGACTGGCAGTTCGATACCCTGGCCGTCCCCGGCCATACGCGCTCTCACCTGGCCTACGTCGGCCACGGCCACCTGTTCAGCGGCGATACGCTGTTCAGCCTGGGCTGTGGGCGCATGTTCGAAGGTACGCCCTCCCAGATGTTGGGTTCGCTGCAGCGCCTGTCCGCCCTCCCGGGGCAGACGCTGGTCTGCTGCGGACACGAATACACCTTGGCCAATGCGGCATTCGCCGTCACGGTCGATCCCACCAACGCTGCCCTGCGGCAGCGCCATCAGGAAGCCCAGGCCATGCGTCACGCTGCCCGCCCCACCGTTCCCGTCACCCTCGCCAGCGAACTGGCGACCAATCCGTTCCTGCGCACCGCCTCGGCGGCGATCCAGCAGGCGATCGGCGCCCGGCTCGGCCGGGGGGTGTCCGACGAAGTGGAAGTCTTCGCCGGATTGAGGCGCTGGAAAGACGATTTCCGCGCATGAGGGCGCTGGCGTTGACGGCGGCGCTGACGCTGGCGATGGCGTCGTCGGCGGCGCCCGCGGCGGCCGCGACCCCGCTTGCGGCGGCACTGGAACAGACCGTGGCCGGCCTGAACGGCCTGCCGACGGACGCGGCGGCGCTGCCGCCGCCCACCACCCGTAACGGGCACGACATCCTCGCCCGCTTCCGCGACGGCCTCGCCGACGCGCGTTGCGACGCCGGCGCCACCGATGCGCGCTGGCAGCAGCAGTTCTCGCGCGCCCCCTCGCGCCTGGCCGACGAGGACGAGGACGTGCTGCCGCTGTTCGGTTACGTGGTCGACGAACTGCGCGCGGCCAACCTGCCGACCGAGTTCGCGCTGATCCCGTTCGTTGAAAGCGGCTACCGCCCGGCCGCGCGCAACAGCAGCGGCCCTGCCGGCCTGTGGCAGTTCATCCCAGGCACCGCACGCAACCACGATGTCCCGCTGGAGAACGGCTACGACGGCCGCCTGTCCGCGGTGGACTCCACCCGCGCCGCGGTGCGCTACCTGAAGACCTTGCACGGCATGTTCGGCGGCGACTGGCGCCTGGCGATCATGGCTTACAACGCCGGCGAGTACCGCGTGCTGCAGTCGATGCGCCGCGCCGGCATGAACGCGCAGAACGCGCAGCCGGACAAGCTGCCCGGACTGTCCTCGGTCACCTACGCCTATGTCGAGAAACTGCACGCGTTGGCCTGCGTGCTGGAGCAGGCGCAGACCCGCGACGAATGGATGGCCTCGCTGGACCG
Source organism: Xanthomonas sp. F1 (assembly GCF_014199855.1). NCBI lineage: Bacteria > Pseudomonadati > Pseudomonadota > Gammaproteobacteria > Lysobacterales > Lysobacteraceae > Xanthomonas > Xanthomonas sp. F1. Next base: position 3,622 of record NZ_JACHOK010000011.1, read on the forward strand.
CGACGTGCCGATCCTGCAGGCGCAGACCCTGCCGGCCGGCATGGCGCTGGACGAATGGGCCCGGCGCCAGGCGCTGCAGGGCAACCAGCTCGCACGGCTGAATCCGGCCCTGGGCAGCGGCCGCAGCACCAAGCGTGCGCTGCCGGTGCTGGCGCCGCGCAGCCTCGGCGGCCCCATGCTGGCCCAAGACACGGCGTTGTCGGCGCAGGACGACACCCCGGTCGTCGCGACCGTGGCCAGCGCCGACGACACTCCCGCACCGAACCGCGCCAAGCGTGCCGGCGTACGCTCTCGCCACACCCACACCGTGCGCGACGGCGACACCGCCTGGAACATCGCCAAGCGCTACGGCATCACCGTGCAGGCGCTGCTGATGAAGAACGGCCTGTCCGCGCGCAGCGTGCTGCGTCCCGGCATGGTGCTGAGCTACGAGGACTGATCGCGCTCCCGCCCACGGCCGGAGTACACAGGCACCGCACCTCTAAAAGCCGGTGGCGCAAGCAAGCCACTCGCACACCATGGATAGTGCGCTGGCGCACTCGTGCGGTCGCCGTCGTCGAACCCGTGCATCGCCGATCCGCCGCTGCGTGGATTGAAACAAGACCCACATGCTGCCGATCGAGCAGGCCCGGCGCGTCGCACCCTCACGGGTATGTGGACCGAAATGGCCATCACGAAGTCGGGACTCTCGCTCAGCGCCGTCGCACCCTCACGGGTGCAGGCGTAGCTCTTGTGCGCTTTTCGGACATCAGCCACAACAGGTGGCGTTACGAGAATGCGCGTCGCAACTAAATGGAGCGCCCTTTTCGCGCTGTACGAGCGGCTTCAGCCGCGACCAGCGATATCGGAATTGCTACCCGGTGACACATATCCGACCCAAGCGAGTGCCCCCTGAAGCCGCTCCCACAGGCCCGGTTCTGGCGCAGCAACGGCATTCTTCGCGTCGCTCCTCATGCACGGCCACTATTCCGCTTTTCGACTCGGGAAGCATATGGTCAGCGCGGTAGGGGGGCCTGTATTGCCGCTAGTCCTTTTGCGTTAGGCCACCCTTCAAAAGAGGTGAGTACCGTTCCGTCTTGCACCAAGTAAAACGTTGGTGTGTCCAAGCTCTTCAACACTTTCCAGTCTTTGCGGAGGTACATCGGATGCATCGGCAACCCAGGATGTGCCGTGTTCCACGCAAGTATGCCGTTGACCGCTAGTGATGCGTCTGGAGGTACGACCAGCAACAAATTGTCGCGCAGCCACTGTAACTCAGGATTTTTCTCGATCTCCGATAAGGCGCGTACCGAGAAGGCGCAAGTTGGATGCACCACTGCAACGATGTGTCCGCGATGGCTTTCCGGATTCCATGCTTCCACTTGTGCATGCATACGGTCTTGAAGCGTAATAAACCGGAAGCCAGCACTTGTCGCCGCTGGAGGAATTCTTAAATCTGGCAATGCTGGGGAATTCGGAGAACCACTACCCTTGCGCAGCTCGTTGGCCTCGGAATAGCGTGAGACAGTGACGAGCGCACCGGCATAAGTCTGCGTATGCCAGTTGGTTACAGCGCCGGCTGACACCAACTGGCGATATAGACAGCCAAGTGCATCAACGTCGGCGGCTTCCAGTGAATAGAGTTCCGCGTATGCAGTTGCCTTGAAGAGATCATCAGTATTGAAGCCATGAGCGGTCCCTTCCTCGCAGGGCCGAACCCCGGCGGTCAGTTGGCGATAGCGCCGTACCACGGCGTCGCCTCGTGACTGACCGCTTTCTTCACGTAGATGCGCGTTCAGATCCGCTAGCTGCTCATAAAGCGAATCTGCAGATGCCTTTTCGGGTGCAGAGTAGGCGAGAGGCGCAAAAAACGCCGCCATCCAAAGGATGACGGCGCCAAGGTGCGGTGCAGCTTGCATCAGCAATTGCCCGTGCAAATTGAACCAATGTTGCGCGAACAGGTGGCACGACCGCTGCACCAGTAGTCATTGTGGTCTTCCGGAGTGGGGATTCCGGGAGTACTGCCACTGCCGAAGGCGCGCATGATTTCCTTGTCGCCATCGGTTGTGGTCCGCAGTTTTGGCATGAACTGCAAGGTGGATTGCAGCCCAAACAGAGACAGCAGCGCATACGCTTGGCTGCTGGTCAACTGCGACTCGATGTCGGCATAGTAAAATGAGGTGACGCCGTTTTCGTTGAACTTAAGAGACTCAACAAAGCGCTTGCGAGCCGCCGGAGAGAGATGATTAAGCGGCGAATCGCTGGATTCATTCTTCGCCAGATAAGTGGAAAGTCCAGAAGCTGAGTGGATCTGGGCGTTCTTTCTGATGACTTTCTGTTGCTCGGAATAATTGCTGCTGAGTTCCGTAGCCACCAGCTCGGCCGCTGTATCGCCGGTCTGAGCCGCTTGCACGGGAGTGGAACTGTTCAACAGCATGCCCAAACCAAGTACGGCGCAGGCGATGGCCATTTGCCACTTCATATAAAACCTCCTGTCTTACATAGGTGATCGGGAAGCTGATTCCTGTTGAATAGCGATCCAATCAAATCGTCTGAACAGGCTGGAAAGATCCATCAGCGAGTGCTTTTCTACCAGCGGATACCCAGAAGTGGAAATAGATGTGTTTCACGATTTCAGAGCATGTCTACATATTGAGGCTTGCCAACCATCCTTAGTGCATCCGCATACCACACCCTGAACGCAACAGGCCCGGCCATGGCCGGGCCTGCGCGTACGACACTGCGTCGACGACGCAGCCGTTACAGCTGCGACTCCTGCACGCTGATCTTGAAGTGCTTGCGCATCGCATCGACGTAGGCCTTGGCATCGGCCTCGCCCTCGATCCGCGCCAGCTGCTGCTGGAACATCGTCTGCTGCTCGGCCGGCACCTTGCTCAGGTCGCCCGGCGTCACCTTGGTGACCGCGAACAGCGCATAGCGCTTGCCCACGGTGCCCGGCGCCGCAGGCAGTTCGACCTTGCCCACCGACGGCTTGCCGTCGGCCGGCTGCGGCGCGCTGAAGATCGCCTGGCTGGCCTGCGCGCTCGGCATCGGCACGTTGCGCGGCAGACCCGGCATCGGGTTGATCTGCAGCTTTTCCGGACCGGCCAGGGCCTGCAGGGTCTCGCCCTTGCGCAAGCGCGCCAGCAGTGCATCGGCCTTGGCGGCGGCGGCCTTGGCGGTGCGATCGGCATGCACCGCGGCCACGACCTGCTCGTGCACCTTGGCCAGCGGCTGGATCTGCTCCGGCTGGTGCTGGGTCACACGGATCAGCACGCTGTGGTTCGGTCCCAGGTTGATCGGGTCGCTGACCGTGCCGTCCTGCACCAGGGTGTCGGAGAACGCGGCACGCAGCACCGCCGGCTGTGCGGCGATGCCGCTGGCGGTGGCGCGCGAGAACGGCCCCAGCGTCTGCACCGGCAGGCCCACTTCCTTCGCCGCCGAAGCCAGCGCGGTCGGGTTCTTGTAGACCAGGTCTACCAGCTTGCCGCTCAGCTCGCTGAAGGCCTTCTCGCTGTCGGCCTTCAGTTGCTCGCTGGCGAGCTGGTCGCGCACCTGCTCGAACGACTTGCCTTCGCCGCCCTTGACCTGGCGCAGCTGGATCACGTGATAGCCGAATTCGCTCTTGATCGGGCCAACGATCTCGCCGGGCTTCATCGCGAACAGTGCGTCCTCGAACGGCTTCACCATCACGCCCTTCTCCACCCAGCCCAGGTCGCCGCCGGCGTTCTTGGAGCCGGGGTCGTCGGAGTTGGCGCGGGCCAGCGCGGCGAAGTCGGCGCCTGGCTGCTTGGCTTCGGCCGCCAGCTTGGCCGCCTTGGCCTCGGCCGCCTTCTGCGAGGCCGCATCCTTGCCGGCGCTGATCAGGATGTGCGAAGCCAGCCGCTGGTCAGGCTCGACGAAGCGCGCCTTCTCGTCGTCGTAGCGCTTGCGCAGCGTCGCCTCGTCGGCCGGCTTGACCGGCGGCAGGTTGGCCGCATTGAGGTCGACATACTCGATGGTCACGGTTTCCGGCTGCTTGAAGTCGGACTTGTGCGAGTCGTACCACTGCTGCACCTGTGCGTCGCTGACCGGCGCCGTGTCGGCCGGCGTCTCCGGCAACAGGGCCATCTCCACGTCGCGGGTCTCGCCCAGCATCTTCAGCAGGCGCTCGGTCTCCTGCTTGGTGGCGAACGCCGATTCTGCGATGCCGGACGGAATCACCGACTGCTGCAGCGCGTCGCGCACCAGTTGCTGGAACATGGTCGGCGTACGCGGCGGCGTGCCCGAGGCCAGGGCCAGGCGGTAGCGCTCCGGGTCGAACTTGCCGTCGTTCTGGAACGCGGGCATGGAGCTGATGTAATCGCGCACCGCGGCATCGCCGATGACCACGCCGGCGCGCTCGGCCGACAGCTTCGCCACCTGCTCGTCGATCAGCTGATCGAGCAGCTTGCGCTTGTTGTCGATGCTTTCGAACGCACGCGGATCGAAAGCCTCGCCCTGCTGCTCGCGCGCCTGGATGCGCGCCTGCTCGAAGCGGGTACGGAACTGTTCCGTGCTCACTTCGTGGTGCTGCCACAGCAGCGACACCGGCCACCACGACGGCGCCGACGACCACCACGACGGCGGCGCCTGCACCTTGGCGACATTGTTGGCACCGACGCCACCGAGGTAGCTGTTGTCGATGACGAACAGGAACGGAATCATCAACAGACCGATGATCGCGGTGGCGATCCAGCCCGAGGTCTTTTCGCGAAGTTTCTGCAGCATTGGGAACCGACGGCCTATTGGCGAGCCGCGCAGTTTAACCCGCTTCACGCCTTGCGGCAGAACCGGCGGCCCGGCAGCCCGCGCCGCTCATGCGCCGCGGGGGCGAATCGGGGGCGAAACCAGCGCACTGCGGAAAAAAAGAAACCCCCGATCGCTCGGGGGTTTCGCGTACAAATGGCGGAGTGGACGGGACTCGAACCCGCGACCTCCGGCGTGACAGGCCAGCATTCTAACCGACTGAACTACCACTCCGCGTTTGAACGGAGGCGGGCGCGAAGCCCGCTTTCCCGGAGCTGCCGGGCCGACGCTGGCGCGTGGCGGCGACTGCGAGAAACGAAACCCCCGATCGCTCGGGGGCTTCGGTACAACTGGCGGAGTGGACGGGACTCGAACCCGCGACCTCCGGCGTGACAGGCCAGCATTCTAACCGACTGAACTACCACTCCGCTTTTGAAACTTGTCGCTTGGTGCTCTGGTGGGTGCTGAGGGTTTCGAACCCCCGACCCTCTCCGTGTAAAGGAGACGCTCTACCGCTGAGCTAAGCACCCTAGCGAGTCGATTAGTTTACGGCATCCTTCAGCGCTTTACCAGCCTTGAACGTCGGATTCTTCGACGCCGCGATCTTGATGGAATCGCCGGTCTTCGGGTTGCGGCCGGTGCGCTCGGCACGGTCGCGCACCTGGAAGGTGCCGAAGCCCACGAGCGTGACGCTGTCACCCTTCTTCAGGGCCTTGGTCACTTCCGACACGAAGGCGTCGATGGCACGACCGGCTTCGGCCTTGGAGATATCGGCGGCAGCGGCGATCGCGTCGTTCAGTTCGGCTTTATTCATTTCTTGATGACTCCATGTGCGGCAGAAGACCGCGGAATTGAGGATCGGGTGTCGGCGTGGCCTGTCCCGCGTTGGCGAGACCCCGATGGATGATTTGCACTACCAAGCACGCCCGTTCGCGGTGCTCGCAAGCGCTGCATTTATACCAGCGGGCCCATACCCGCGCAAGCCGAAAAGCCAACAACGGCGCGGGTTTGAGCCGTTTGCGCGGGGACGGTTCAGCGCGCGTCAGTGCTTGACGCGCGGGTTCGAGGATGCTTTCTGCTTGCGCCGCGACGGTGCCTGTTCGGCCTCGGCGGCGGGCTTGGGCGTGAGCGGGCGCTCCAGGGCCAGATCCAGCACTTCGTCGATCCACTTCACCGGCACGATCTTCAGATCGCGGGTGACGTTCTCCGGGATGTCGGCCAGATCCTTGCGGTTCTCCTCGGGGATCAGCACGGTGCGGATGCCGCCGCGCAGCGCAGCCAGCAGCTTCTCCTTGAGTCCGCCGATCGCCGAGACACGGCCGCGCAGAGTGATCTCGCCGGTCATCGCCACCTCCGACCTGACCGGCACCTTGGTCAGCATCGACACCAGCGAGGTCACCATCGCGATGCCGGCGCTGGGGCCGTCCTTGGGCGTCGCGCCATCGGGCACGTGCAGGTGCACGTCGTGCTTCTGCAGGAAGTCCGCCTCGATGCCGAGCCGCTCGGCGCGCGAGCGCACCACCGACAACGCGGCCGACGCCGATTCCTTCATCACGTCGCCGAGCTGGCCGGTCAGGATCACCGCGCCCTTGCCCGGGACCAGGGTCGATTCGATCTGCAGCAGATCGCCACCGACCTCGGTCCAGGCCAGGCCGGTCACCAGGCCGATCTCGTTCTGCTCCTCGGCACGACCGAAGTCGTAGCGGCGCACGCCCAGGTACTTGTCCAGGTTCTTCGAGCCGACGCTGACGCGTGCCTTGTCCTTGCGCGCTGCGCCCTTCTTCGCTGCGGCCTTCTTCGCCGGGGCTGCCGGCTGCGGACCGGCCAGGGCGATCTCCTTGACCACCTTGCGGCAGATCTTGGCGACTTCGCGCTCGAGGTTGCGCACGCCGGATTCGCGCGTGTAGTAGCGCACGATATCGCGGATCGCGTCGGCGCCGATCTCCAGTTCATCCTGCTTCAGGCCATTGGCCTTGAGCTGCTTGGGCACCAGGTAGCGCGCGGCGATGTTGAGCTTCTCGTCCTCGGTGTAGCCGGGGATGCGGATCACTTCCATGCGGTCCAGCAGCGGGCCGGGGATGTTCAACGAATTGGAGGTCGCCACGAACATCACTTCGGACAAGTCCAGGTCCACTTCTAGGTAGTGATCGTTGAACGCGTTGTTCTGCTCGGGGTCGAGCACTTCCAGCAGCGCCGAGGACGGATCGCCGCGGAAATCCATCGACATCTTGTCGATCTCGTCGAGCACGAACAGCGGGTTCTTGCTGCCGACCTTGTTGAGGTTCTGCACGATGCGGCCCGGCATCGAACCGACGTAGGTCCGGCGATGGCCGCGGATCTCCGCCTCGTCGCGCACGCCGCCCAGCGACATGCGCACGAACTTGCGGTTGGTGGCCTTGGCGATGGACTGGCCCAGCGAGGTCTTGCCCACGCCCGGCGGCCCGACCAGGCACAGGATCGGCCCCTTCATCTGCTTCACCCGCGACTGCACCGCGAGGTACTCGAGGATGCGGTCCTTGACCTTCTCCAGGCCGTAGTGATCAGCATCGAGGGTTTCCTGCGCGACCTTCAGGTCCTTGCGCACCTTGCTGCGCTTCTTCCACGGCACGCCCAACAGCCAGTCGAGGTAGTTGCGCACCACCGCGGCTTCGGCCGACATCGGCGACATCTGCTTGAGCTTGTTGAGTTCGGCCTTGGCCTTGGTCTCCACCGGCTTGGGCATGCCGGCCTCGGCGATCTTGCGCGCCAGCTCCTCCAGTTCGCCCGGCGCGTCGTCGAGGTCGCCCAGCTCCTTCTGGATCGCCTTCATCTGCTCGTTGAGGTAGTACTCGCGCTGGCTCTTCTCCATCTGCGACTTGACCCGGCCGCGGATGCGCTTCTCCAACTGCTGCACGTCGATCTCGCCATCGACCAGGCCGACCAGCATCTCCAGGCGCTCGCCCACTTCCAGCGTTTCCAGCAGGCGCTGCTTGTCGGCCAGGCGCACGCCGATGTGCGCGGCGATGGTGTCGGCCAGGCGGCCGGGCTCGTCGATGCCGGACAGGGTCTGCAGCAGTTCCGGCGGCAGCTTGCGGTTGGTCTTGACGTACTGCTCGAACAGCGACATCAGCGAGCGCGCGATCGCCTCCACCTCGCGCTCCTCGCGCGATTCGGCGGCGTCGATCTCGCGGCCTTCGCCCTGCAGCGCGCCGTCGCGCTCGGCGACCTTGTCGACGCTGACACGCGACAGGCCTTCGACCAGGACCTTGATGGTGCCGTCGGGCAGCTTCAGCAGTTGCAGCACCTGCGCCAGCGTGCCGACGTTGTACAGGTCGGCCGCCGCCGGATCGTCGGTCTCGGCGGATTTCTGCGCGACCAGCAGGATGCGCTTGTCGGCCTCCATCGCGTGCTCGAGCGCGCGCATGGATTTGTCGCGACCGACGAACAGCGGGATGACCATGTGCGGGAAGACCACGACGTCGCGCAACGGCAGGACCGGCAGGTCGAGGACTTCGGATTGGGACTGGGCCATGAGGATTCCGATTTGGGAGACGGGAACGCGATGCGGGCGGCCATAAAAACGCCGATGGCCCCGTTATGGGGCCATCGGCTGGACGATGCAAGGGGAGCGCAGAACCCCTTTATGTTTCAGCAACTTACCGGCATGCGCGGGGCACGCGACGGGGTCGCCGCGCACCCCCTGCCCGGGGTCACTCCGCGGAGGCGACCTTGGGCGGCGCCGGCGGGGTCTGGTAGATCAGGTACGGCTCGGACTGGTGCTCGATCACCGACTCGTCCACCACCACCTTGCTGACGTTTTCCTGCGACGGCAGCTCGTACATCGTGTCCAGCAGCACCGACTCGACGATGGTGCGCAGGCCGCGTGCGCCGGTCTTGCGCTTGAGCGCCTTCTTGGCGATGGCCAGCAGCGCGTCCTGGCGGAACTCCAGCTCCACGCCTTCCATCTCGAACAGCTTCTTGAACTGCTTGGTGATGGCGTTCTTCGGCTCGGTGAGGATCTTGATCAGCGCCGGCTCGTCCAGTTCCTCGAGCGTGGCGACCACCGGCAGGCGGCCGACGAACTCGGGGATCAGGCCGAACTTGATCAGGTCTTCCGGCTCGACGTCGGCCAGGATCTTGCCGACCTCGCGCTTGCGCTCGGCGCTCTTGACCTTGGCGCCGAAGCCGATGCCGCCGGCGTCGTTGGAGCGCTGCTGGATCACCTTGTCCAGGCCAGCGAACGCGCCGCCGCAGATGAACAGGATGTTCTTGGTGTCCACCTGCAGGAATTCCTGCTGCGGATGCTTGCGACCGCCCTGCGGCGGCACCGAAGCGACCGTGCCTTCGATCAGCTTCAGCAACGCCTGCTGCACGCCTTCGCCGGACACGTCGCGGGTGATCGACGGGTTCTCGCTCTTGCGCGAGATCTTGTCGATTTCATCGATGTAGACGATGCCCTGCTGCGCCTTGTCGACGTCGTAGTCGCACTTCTGCAGCAGCTTCTGGATGATGTTCTCCACGTCCTCGCCGACGTAGCCGGCTTCGGTCAGCGTGGTCGCATCGGCGATGGTGAACGGCACGTTGAGCAGGCGCGCCAGTGTCTCGGCCAGCAGCGTCTTGCCCGAACCGGTCGGACCGACCAGCAGGATGTTGGACTTGGCCAGTTCGACCTCGTCGTTCTTCTGCCGGCTCTCGATGCGCTTGTAGTGGTTGTACACGGCCACGGCGAGCGTGCGCTTGGCGCGCTGCTGGCCGATCACGTACTGGTCGAGCACTTCCAGGATCTCGCGCGGCTTCGGCAAGCTGCTGCGTGCCGACTGCGCCTTCTCCTCGAGCTCCTCGCGGATGATGTCGTTGCACAACTCGACGCATTCGTCGCAGATGAACACGCTGGGCCCGGCGATCAGCTTACGGACCTCGTGTTGACTTTTGCCGCAGAACGAGCAGTACAGGATCTTGTTGCTGTCGCCGGAACGGCCTTGCCGGTCTTCGCTCATTGCTTCGCTTACCCAGTTACCCCACCCGATGAACGGGGGTTCGATTTCGAGAATAGCACAGGGCCGGGAGGACGCTAGCCCGACCCCGGCCCTGCGGAATACGCTGCGTTTTGCAGTACATGCAAGCCTTATGCCGGCTGGATGGACTCATCCGGACGACGCTCCAGCACCTGGTCGACGAGGCCGTAGGCCTGCGCGTCGATGGCGCTCTTGAAGTTGTCGCGCTCGGTGTCGCGGGCGATGGTTTCCAGCGACTGGCCGGTGTGCTTGGCCAGGATTTCGTTCAGCCGCGCACGCAGGGTCAGGATCTCGCGCGCATGGATGTCGATGTCGGTGGCCTGGCCTTGGAAGCCGCCCAGCGGCTGGTGGATCATCACCCGCGAGTTCGGCAGCGCATAGCGCTTGCCGGCCGCACCCGACGCCAGCAGCAGCGCGCCCATCGAGGCGGCCTGGCCGACGCAGATGGTGCTCACGTCCGGCTTGATGTACTGCATGGTGTCGTAGATCGCCATGCCGGCGGTGACCACGCCACCCGGCGAGTTGATGTAGATGCTGATGTCCTTCTCCGGATTGTCCGCTTCCAGGAACAGCAGCTGGGCCACGATCACATTGGCCATGTGGTCGTCGATCGGGCCGACCAGGAAGATCAGGCGCTCCTTCAACAGGCGCGAATAGATGTCGTAGGCGCGCTCGCCGCGGCTGGTCTGCTCGACCACCATCGGAACCAGATTCAAGGCCTTGGTCACATTGTCCACGCGGTGATCTCCTGCTGCTCGGGGTCCGTCCCTGCACGGGGGTGTACAGGGCTTCGCATCGTGTTGCGCCCCGCCGCCGCGGGGAGTGAAACGGGATCCGCCTCGCGCATGCCGGGATGCGCGAAGCGGCGACGCGTCGTCTTATTGACGGATCGCGTCCTGGAACGACATCGCCTGCTCGGTGTGCTGGGCGCGCTCGGCGATCCAGTCGATCACCTGCTCTTCCATCACGCGGCTCTGCAGTCCCCCCATCAATTGGGGATCGTTGCGGTACATCTCAATGACCTGTTCCGGCTCTTCGTAGGTCGAGGCGATCAGGCGCAGCGTCTCCGAGACCCGCTTCGGATCCAGGCGCAGTTCGTTGCGGCGGGCCACCTCGCCAACCAGCAGGCCGACCAGCACGCGCTTGCGCGCGGCGTCCATGAAGCCCTGGTGGGCATCCTCCGGCACCTGGCCCGGGTCGCGGCCGGAACGGCGCAGTTGCTCGACCTGCTGCGCCAACATGGCGCGCGCCTCGTTCTCGACCAGGCGCGGCGGCATTTCGACCGAGGCGTAGGCGGCGATCAGCTGCTCGCCAACTTCACGGCGCAGACGGTTCATCAGCGCGCCCTTCAGCTCGCGCTCCAGATTGATGCGGATGTCCTTGCGGAACTGCTCGGCATCGCCGCTCTTCACGCCGAAGCTCTTGATGAACTCCTTGTCCACCTCCGGCAGCACCGGCGCGGCCACGTCGACCGCCTTCACATGCACCTGGACCTGCTTGCCGGCGAACTGCGGCACGCGCCAGTCGGCCGGGAAGTCGACCGTCAGCGTCTTCTCTTCGTCCTTGGACAGGCCGACCAGGCCCTGCTCGATCGCCGGGAACATGACGCCCGAGCCGATCACGCTGCTGCCCTTCTCCACGCCCTCGGCCGGCAGACGCTCGTCGCCGACCTGCGACCAGGTCTCCAGGGTCACCAGGTCGCCGTCCTGCGCCGGACGCGCGGCCGGCTGCCAGGTGCGGCGCTGCAGGCGCAGGTTCTCGATCATCTGCTCGATGTCGGCGTCGGTGACCTCGGCGGTGTGGCGGATCACCTGCAGCGTCGAGACGTCGATGTCGCCGAAGTCCGGCACCACTTCGAAGGTGGCCACGAACTGCAGTTCGTTGTCGCCGGCGCGATCGATGCGCGGGTTGCCGGCCAGGCGCAGCTCGTGCTCGCGCACGGCCGAGTCGAAGGTCTCGCGCAGCAGGCCATCCAGCGCCTCGGCGCGAATCTGCGGCCCGAAGCGCTGCTCGATCACCTTGGCCGGAATCTTGCCCGGACGGAAGCCCTTGATCCGCGCGGTCCGCGCGACTTCGCGCAGGCGGCCGCCGACATGGCTTTCCAGGCGATCCTCCGGCAGGGTGAAGGTCAGACGCCGTTCCAGGGTACCGGTGGTTTCGATCGAAGCTTGCATGTGGACTCCTGCCACCGGGAGCCCACGGCTCTCGGCACGATGTAGAAAAGTACGGGTTGGCGCGGGCACGGGACAGCCGCCGCAGCCGGATAGTTTCGCCTATTCCCGCGGCGCCTGCCAGCGCAGGGCCGGCAGGCCCTGCCGCAGGCCTGGCGCGGCGGGGATGCGGGCAGGGTGCCCTTGGTGCGGCGGACCGCGCAGGCGGCGCCGGGATGGTGCGAAAGAGGGGACTCGAACCCCTACGCCTTGCGGCACTGGTACCTAAAACCAGGGCGTCTACCAATTCCGCCACTTTCGCGCTGCGGCGCTTGAACGCGCGCCCGTACATTGTTGCAGGCCTGCCGGCAAAGAAGAAGACGCCCGACGCAGTGGACGGCGCCCGGCCCGATCGGCGGCTGGGAAGGCGAGGCCGAGGCTCGCGCGGGTCGGAAATGCAGTGTCGCAGAGCCTTGCAATCAATCCGGGCAGGCCCTTGGCATAGGCGGGCAGTGCCGCAACCGCCTTCGTGGCCCGAGCCGGCTGCAGCACAACGGCGGCGGCGGCGGCGGCGATGCGATTTGACTGCAAGGGCTGCTGCCCTACCTGGCCGACCGCCCCTACCGATGGGCATCACGCTACGCCAACCGTTGCGGCCCAACGCGATGGTGGCGGCAGCACTGGCGATCGCGGCGACAAAAGACTGAGCAGTGCGTTGGAGGCGCACGTCGGCATCGCCAACTGCGCCAGAACGCTTGGCGCACAAAAAAAACAGCCACTCGGCTTGCGCTAGGTGGCTGTTCGATTCGGTGGGCGCTCAAGGATTCGAACCTTGGGTCCATTGATTAAGAGCCAGCCCTTTACCATATAAATCAATTATTCGACATCCTTATGTTCCCCACTCCTCGCCCTGCAGACCCTACGCGCTACCGAGTCTTGCAACCAATTTCCCTTGCGGCGGCGGGGAGCCACGCGCCTCTCGAATCGCTGAGCGCGCCACAGAGGAAGACGCTATGCAGTCGCGTAGCTCTTGCCACCATGCGCGGCGATGAACATTCTGACTGCTGAACGGCAGTAGGACTCGATCTCACGATTGTCCTGTGCTCTCGGCTCATCGAAGCGCGCGATGATCAGCAGGTCGGATCCCTTGAAAAGCGCGGCAAACAAGCGCGCCGACCCGAGGGGATCGGGCACGTCCAGAACCGCCCTCGCGTGGAACTGGCGTAACAAAGCCTCGAGTTGAGTAATGACATACGCGGGGCCGCCTTCGTAATGCAGCTTGCTCAACGACTCCTGGTTCGTCTTGTCGGCCATGATCATGGCTTCAACACTGCGGACGTCCGGACTCAACAGGATGCGAAGGAGTGATGATCCAACGGCCATGAGTTGATCTTCCGCCGTGCCGTCGACGCTTTCAGAAAAAACCTGTGGCGCAAATTGATGGCACCGTTCCGCGATAGCCGCGCTGAATAGCGCCTCTTTGCTCTCGAAGTGCCGGTAGATGCTGAGCTTGGATACCTTCGCCAGCTGGGCAACCTTGTCCAGGGTGGTCGCCTGGAAGCCCAGTTCTACGAAGAGTTCATAGGCAGCATCGACAATCGTTTGACCAAGCGCTTCATTGGTTGGCCGGCCACGCCGGCTTCGACTGTTCTGAGCCACTTAATTTTCAGTCCTTGACAGTATCTTAATTCATGATTTATGATACCGGATAGTACTTTAAATCACAACCCACTAGCTCAAGGCGCTCCAGGTCAGTCGCCTCGCCGGGTACGGTGGGTTCCTCCTTTTAGTTGGCGGGTGCTTTATGGATGACGTCATCATCATTGGCGGCAGCTTTGCCGGTCTCGCCGCCGCTCTGCAGCTTGGCCGTGCCCGCCGCAAGGTCACGGTCCTCGACACCCACCGGCCGCGCAACCGCTTTGCCGCCCATTCGCATGGCATGCTCGGCCATGACCACAAGCCACCGCTGGACATCCTGGCCGAGGCGCGGCAGCAGCTGACGCGCTATCCAACGATCAGGCTGATCGATGCGCGGGCCGAGAGCGTGTCTGGCCTTATCGACGATTTCTGCGTCGCCACGGACGATCACGAAAGCCTGAGGGCACGCCGCCTCATCCTCAGTTATGGACTTGTTGACCAGATGCCTGCCGTTCCGGGGTTTGCCGAAAGCTGGGGTACTTCCATCGTGCCCTGCCCCTATTGCGATGGCTTCGAAGTCGCCACCCGGCATTGGGGCCTCGTCTGGTCCGGCCCGCAGTCGATGAACCAGGTCAGGCTATTCCACGATTGGACAGACAGGCTGACAGTTTTTGCCGATGGTCACGATATTGCACCCGATATCCTGGCTGATCTTGCAAGCCGCCACGTGTCGGTAGCCAGCGGCCGGATTACCGGAATTGCTCACCGCGGGGACCATGGAGCCACCCTTACGCTCGATGCCGCTTCCGAAGTTGCGGTGGATATCCTGTTTGCGCATCCGCGCACTACCCCGTCCGCAAGCCTGCATGAATCGCTGGGCTTGGCAACCGTCAACACGCCGACCGGCATCGCACTAAAGGTCGACGAGCGCCGCGAAACAAGCATGCCCGGCATTTACGCCGCAGGTGACCTCGCCAATCCCGGCATGTCCTCGGTCACGACGGCATCATGGCAGGGTGCAATGGCAGGGATCTTCGCTCAACAGTCGATGCTGATTTGAAAACTTGGGCAGTCCCCGACAACCTGCGACTGCGCGGATTGCGGATTGCGGTCATGGACTGACGGACGCCCATGCCCAAGGGGACGGGATGCGCAGCGAGCGACGGAAGGGGCGCGCGACAACGTCACGCGTTGGAACGACGAGCTGCGCACGACCCGGGCCTGGCAATCGGACCGACAAGCAGGACGTCGCGGGTCATGCGAACCCGAAGACGAGAACCCGACGTGCCGCTGGTGCCGCCGCCTACACGCAGGCAGTGCGCCCCCTGGCGTTACTTTTCGGGAGTTTCCCCGGCGCTATAGAAAAACAGCCACTTGGCTTGCGCTAAGTGGCTGTTTTATTTGGTGGGCCGTCAAGGATTCGAACCTTGGACCTATTGATTAAGAGTCAACTGCTCTACCAACTGAGCTAACGGCCCTGAAACTGAGTCGCACATTCTATGTGCTTTTTTGCTTCGTTGCAACACCCCGCGAAGCATCGGGTCACGCGATCAATGGGGTGGCTGAGGGGACTCGAACCCCCGACATCTGGAATCACAATCCAGTACTCTAACCAACTGAGCTACAGCCACCATTGAAACCTTGCATCTCCTGTCCGGCGCCGGTGTGGCGCGCCCGACAGGAATCGAACCTGTAACCGCCGGCTTAGAAGGCCGGTGCTCTATCCAGTTGAGCTACGGGCGCCCTGGCTGGATTGTCGCATTCCTTTCCGCCGTTGGACATCGGATTGGTCGGGGTAGAGGGATTCGAACCCCCGACATCCTGCTCCCAAAGCAGGCGCGCTACCAGACTGCGCTATACCCCGGCGGAACATCCCTCGCGGCCAAGGCCGGAAAGGTCGGCTATTGTGGGAAGCTTGCGGCCCGCTGTCAACGTCGCATGCACGCAACATCGCCTGCGCTATGCTCGAACCTTGCCATCGGCATCGGCCGAGCGCCATTTTGAAGGAGAAAACAGCATGCTTCGCAGCGGCAATCCCGCCCTGAAGGAATCCACCTTCCTCGACCTGCACAGCGGCAACGTGGTCTCGCCCGGCAACAGCACGGTCGTCGCGCGCGACAGCGGCGCGATGACCCTCAACGGTACCGCCAACAAGACCGGCGTGCTGTTGATGCTGACCGTGCTCACCGCCGTGTTCGCCTGGAGCCAGTCGATCTCGCTCGACGCCGCGGGCAATGCCACCATCGCCCCGGGCGTGGTCGGCTACGCGGCGGGCGGCCTCATCGGCGGCTTCATCCTCGCCATGATCACCATCTTCAAGAAGAACTGGGCGCCGATCACCGCACCGCTGTACGCACTGGTGGAAGGCTTCTTCCTGGGCTCGATCTCTGCGATCTACGAGCAGCGCTTCAACGGCATCGTGCTGCAGGCGGTGCTGCTGACCTTCGGCACCCTGTTCGCGATGCTGTTCGCCTACCGCAGCGGCATGATCAAGGCCACCGAGAACTTCAAGCTGGGCGTGGTCGCGGCGACCGGCGCATTGCGCTGGTGTACCTGGCGACCATGGTGCTGGGTTTCTTCAACATCCAGATTCCCTACATCCACGACTCCAGCCCCATCGGCATCCTGTTCAGTCTTTTCGTGGTGGTGGTCGCGGCCCTGAATCTGGCGCTGGATTTCGACTTCATCGAGAGCGGCGTGGAACAGGGCGCGCCCAAGTACATGGAGTGGTACGGCGCGTTCGGCCTGATGGTGACGCTGGTTTGGCTGTACCTGGAGTTTCTGCGCCTGCTGTCGAAGCTGCAGTCGCGGAACTAAGCCGGGAATCGGGAATCGGGACTGGGGAATCGCAAGAGCGGCCCGCCTTGATCGATGAGCGGGCGTGGCTTCAGACAAACTTCCAAGCAAAAGAAAGGGCGCCCTGGGGCGCCCTTTCTTTTTTTCTGCGATCTTCCCGCCGCTCAGAGGCGGCTGGCGATGGCCTTGGCGAAGCCCATGGTGTTGCCGCTGCCGCCCAGGTCCGGGGTCAGCCCGTCCTTGGCTTCCAGGGTGGCGACGATGGCGTTGCGAAGGCGCTCGGCGTTCTGCGGCTGGCCGATGTGGTCCAGCAGCTGCGCCGCGCCCAGCAGCAGCGCGCACGGGTTGGCCTTGCCCTGCCCGGCGATGTCCGGGGCCGAGCCGTGCACGGCCTCGAAGATCGCCGCGTCCACGCCGATGTTGGCGCCCGGGGCCAGACCCAGGCCACCGACCAGGCCGGCGCACAGGTCCGACAGGATGTCGCCGAACAGGTTGGTGGTGACGATGATGTCGAACTGCTCCGGGCGCATCACCAGCTGCATGCACGCGTTGTCGACGATCATTTCCTGGAACTCGATCTCCGGGTACTGCGCCGCCACGTCGCGCGCCACCTTCAGGAACAGGCCGGAGGTGGACTTGATGATGTTGGCCTTGTGCACCGCGGTGACCTTCTTGCGGCCGGTCGCACGGGCCAGGTCGAAGGCGTAGCGCACGATGCGCTCGGAGCCCTTGCGGGTCACCTTGGCCATCGACAGCGCGGTCTCGCCGTCGGCGGACACTTCCTGGCCTTCGCTCAGGTAAGCGCCTTCGGTGTTCTCGCGCACGGTGATCAGGTCCACGCCGGCGCCGAAGCGCGACTTGGTGTTCGGGAACGACTTGGCCGGACGCACGTTGGCATACAGGTCGAACTGGCGGCGCATGGCCACGTTGATCGAGCTGAAGCCCTCGCCCACCGGCGTGGTCAGCGGGCTCTTCAGCGCCACCTTGTTCTTGCGGATCGACTCCAGCGTGGCGGCCGGCAGCAGGTCGCCGTGCTTCTCCAGCGCCACCAGGCCCGCGTCGGCGTATTCGTAGGTGAGGCCGGCGTTTAGCGCGTCGAGCACGAACAGCGTGGCGTCCATGATCTCCGGGCCGATGCCATCGCCACGGATGACCGTGATTGTCTGCGTCATAGGGTTGCGGTTTCCGTACAAGAGGGGGGAGCGCCGCCCGGGAACCGGGGCTGCAGGCGCAAGGAGGTTTCAGCCGTAATTATGCCCGAAGCCGGTGAAGGCGCCCAAAACCGGGGCTTCCGGCGCAGGGCGCCGGCAGCCATCGGGGCACAGCTCGAGACGGGCTCAGTCGTGAGCGTGCTGCGCCGGGGCGGCGGCGTCGCCGGCCTCCAGCGTGTCGAGGAAGTCCACGGCGCGGCGCAGGTGCGGGATCACGATGGAACCGCCGACCACCAGGCCGACCGAAAAGGTCTCGAAGAACTCCTCGCGGCTGACCCCGGCCTCCTTGCACTGGGCCACGTGGTAGCTGATGCAGTCGTCGCAGCGCAGCACCAGCGAGGCGACCAGGCCGAGCAGTTCCTTGGTCTTCACGTCCAGCGCGCCGGCCTGGTAGGTCTGGGTGTCCAGCGCGAAGAAGCGCCGCACCACCTGGTTCGGCTCGGCCAGGATGCGCTGGTTCATGCGCTGGCGGAACTCGGTGAACTCGCGCACCCGGTCCTGCCCGTCTGCGCCGCCCCCGCCCGTCGCAGCGCCGCTCACGCTTGCGCCTCGGGCGCGCTGCCGTCGAGCAGCGGCTCCAGCTTGCCGGCGCGGTGCAGCGCCATCATGTCGTCGTAGCCGCCGACGTGGACGTCGCCGACGAAGATCTGCGGCACGCTGGTGCGCCGCGCCAGCGCGACCATCTTCTCGCGCTCGGCCGGGTCCAGGTCGATCCGTACCTCGTTCCAGGTGCGGCCCTTGCTCTTGAGGAAGTTCTTGGCCGCCACGCAGTACGGGCAGATCGCGGTGGAATAGAGGGTGATCGGCGGGCCGCCGGCGTGGCCGGTGTCGGCAGTTGGGTTGTCCACGGGAAACTCCGGGCGGTGTAGAAGGTCCAAGTCACTATGGTAGCGGCCGGGTGGATTTTCGAGGCCGCTGCCGCAACACTGCGAATCATCCCGGATTCACCGTCGTCCCGGACGCTCCCCAGCGTCCGCCAGCCCTCTTGGAGCCCGTCTTGCGCCTGCTGCCGCTCGCCTTCGCGATCACCCTGGCCACCGCCTGCGCCGTGGCGCCGGCCCAGGAGAACAAGCTGCCGGACATCGGCTCCTCGGCCGGAGAGTTGCTGACCCCGGCGCGCCAGGCCGAGTACGGCAAGATGATGCTGGCCGAACTGCGCAGCTACGGCTACGTACTCGAGGACCCGCTGATCGACGACTGGCTGCAGACCATGGGCACCCGGCTCGGCGCCAACAGCGACCAGCCGCAGCAGAAGTTCACCTTCTTCATGCTGCGCGACCGCCAGATCAACGCCTTCGCCACCCTCGGCGGCTACGTCGCGGTCAATGCCGGTCTGGTGCTGACCGCCGAGCGCGAGGACGAGGTGGCCGCGGTGCTGTCGCACGAAATCGCCCACGTCACCCAGCAGCACGTGTTGCGCGGGGTGGAGCGGGCGCAGCGCGACCAGATCCCGATCCTGCTCGGCATGCTCGCCGCGGTGGTCGCGGCGCAGCAGGCCGGCGGGCGCTCCAGCGGCGACGCCACCCAGGCGGCGATCGCCAGCGGCCTGGGACTGATGCAGCAGCGGCAGATCGACTACACCCGCTCCAACGAATCGGAGGCCGACCGCCTGGGCATCCGCACCCTGGCCCGCAGCGGCTACGACGTCGATGCGATGGCCGGTTTCTTCGAGCGCATGTCGCTGGCGATGCGCGGCAACCAGGGCGGCTACAGCACCCCCGACTTCCTGATGACCCACCCGGTCACCACCACCCGCATCAGCGAGGCCCGCGAGCGCGCCGAGCAGATGAAGAAGAACACCCTGACCCTGACCACCAGCGTGCCCGGCGGCACCCTGCAGGAGCGGGTCGATCCGAACGACGTGTCGCTGAGCCAGCCGCTGGGCGCGCCCAGCAACCCGCTGCTGCCCGGCGGCCTGCAGCTGCCGTTCGCCAACTACGCGCGCGGCCCCAGCGGCCAGTTCGAATGGGCGCGCGAGCGGCTGCGGGTGTTCAGCGCCAACACCCCGGCCGATGCGATCCGCGAGTACGAAGGGCTGCGCCAGGGCAGCAAGCAGGGCCTGAGCGATGCCCAGCGCTATGGTCTGGCGCTGGCCCGGCTGCGCAGCGGCGGCAGCGCGCAGGACGTGGTGCAAACGCTGGAAAGCCTGCTGCAGGCGCATCCGGACAACTGGTGGTTGACCGTGGCGGTGGCCGAGGCCGAGGCCAAGGCCGGCCGCAACCAGGCCGCCGACCAGCGCTTCGAGGCGCTGGTCAAGCGCATGCCCAGCAATCGGGCGGTGGCGCTGAGTTACGCGACCGCCCTCAACGAGCAGGGCGGCCGCCAGGCCGGCCAGCGCGCCCAGGCGGTGCTGCGACCGCTGCTCGGGGCGGCGTCGGAAGATCCGGTGTTCCAGCGCACCTTCGCCCGCGCCTGCGAACTGGCCGGCGACGACACCCGCGCCGGCGAGGCCTACGCCGAGGCGGCCTACCTGAACGGGCACCCGGAGCAGGCCCTGATCCAGCTCAGCAACCTGAAGAAGCGCAGCGACCTGGACTACGTGGCGCGCGCGCGCATCGACGCGCGCATCGCCGCGATCACCCCGACCGTGCTGGAACTGCGCCGCCAGGGCGTGCAGGACCCGGACATGCAACGGCGCTGAAACGCGCCCGTGTCAGGCGTCACTCAACCGTAATAAAACCGTAGTCTACTGGCGACCTTCCTCCCCAGTTCCACGGTGCCGTTGTGCAGAAACGCATCCTGATCGTCGACGACGAACCGGCCATCCGCGACATGGTCGCGTTCGCCCTGCGCAAGGGCGACTTCGAGCCGGTGCATGCCGGCGATGCCCGCGAAGCGCAGACCTCGATCGCCGACCGGGTCCCGGACCTGATCCTGCTGGACTGGATGCTGCCCGGGACCAGCGGCCTGGAACTGGCCCGGCGCTGGCGCAAGGATGCGATGACCCGCGAAGTGCCGATCATCATGCTCACCGCCCGCGGCGAAGAGAACGACCGCGTCGGCGGCCTGGAGGCCGGCGTCGACGACTACGTGGTCAAGCCGTTCTCCGCGCGCGAGCTGCTGGCGCGGATCCGTGCAGTGATGCGCCGCACCCGCGAGGACGACGAGGACGGCAGCGTCTCGGTCGGCAGCCTGCGCATCGACGGCGCCGCGCACCGCGTGTTCGCCGGCGAGGCGCCGGTGCCGATCGGTCCGACCGAGTACCGCCTGCTGCACTTCTTCATGACCCATCCCGAGCGCGTGTACAGCCGCGCGCAACTGCTCGACCACGTCTGGGGCGGCAGCGTCTACGTGGAAGAGCGCACCATCGACGTGCACATCCGCCGCCTGCGCAAGACGCTGGAGCCGTTCGCGGTGGAGAACATGGTGCAGACCGTCCGCGGTTCCGGCTATCGCTTCTCTGCGTCCATCTGACCGCCGGCTACGCCTGCTATAACGGCGGACGGATCACGATCCTTTGCGACAGAGTGCGTTCCCGATGCCCCGCCACATCCGCTCCGCCTGGTTGAAGACCCTCGGCACGCTCGCCGGCCTGCTGTTGCTGGCGTTGCTGGTCGGCTGGATCGGCGGCCACGTGTGGATGGCGCTGACCCTGATGTCGCTGGGGGTGATGGGCTGGCACTACTGGCGGCTGCGGCGCGTACTGCGGCGGCTGACCGCGCGCCAGCGCTGGGAGCCGCCGGCCGGCACCGGGGTATGGAACGAGCTGGACCGGCTGCTGTACCGCAGCCAGGCGGAAATGCGCGTGCGCAAGCGGCGCCTGCTGGACATGCTGCGTGCCTACCGCGCCGCCGCCGCGGCGCTGCCGGACGCGGTGGTGGTGGTGGACCGCAACAGCCAGCGCATCCAGTGGTTCAACGAGGCGGCCGGCACCCTGCTCGGCCTGCGCCACCCCGGCGACCTCGGCGCGCCGGTGGTGGAGCGGCTGCAGCCGATGCCGCTGGCGCACTGGCTCAGCGGCGGCCGCAACGCCGAGCCGATGCTGGACATGCCCTCGCCGGTCGACGACCGCCTGCGCCTGAACCTGCGCCTGATTCCCTATTCCGACGACCACTGGCTGCTGGTCGCGCGTGACGTCAGCAAGCTGCTGCAGCTGGAGCAGGTGCGTCGCGATTTCGTCGCCAACGTCTCGCACGAGTTGCGCACGCCATTGACCGTGGTCCACGGCTACCTGGACATGCTCGATCCGGAGGACTTCCCGGATTCGGGGCCGATGATCGCCGAGATGCGCAAGCAGTCGCAGCGCATGACCCAACTGGTCGAGGACCTGCTGACCCTGTCGCGACTGGAATCGCAGGAGCACGCCAACGAGGAGTCGATCGCGATGGCGCCGATGCTGGCCACGCTGCGTCGCGAGGCCGAGGCGCACAGCCAGGGCCGGCACCGCATCGAGGTGCACGACGAAGCCGATTGCGACCTGGTCGGCTCCAACAAGGAACTGCACAGCGCCTTCTCCAACTTGGTCACCAACGCGGTGCGCTACACCGCGGCCGGCGGCACCATCCGCATCACCTTTGCCCGCGAGGGCGATGGCGCGGTGCTGGCGGTGCGCGACAGCGGCTACGGCATTCCCGCGCATCACCTGCCGCGGATCACCGAGCGCTTCTACCGCGTCTCCAGCAGCCGCTCGCGCGAAAGCGGCGGCACCGGCCTGGGCCTGTCGATCGTCAAGCACGTGCTCGGCCTGCACCAGGCGCGGCTGGAGATCGAGAGCGAAGTCGGCAAGGGCAGCACCTTCTCCTGTCACTTCGGCGCCGGGCGCGTGCATCCGCGGCACGACCATGCCACCCTGACTTCCGTCTAACGAGTAACGCCATGCCCCGCCGCGTCCCCGCCCTGCCGCCCACGCCGCCCCCGGACATTCCCAGCGATCCGCTGCGCGACCCCGCGCTGTACATCAACCGCGAACTGTCGCAACTGGACTTCAATTTCCGGGTCCTGGCGCAGGCGCAGGACCCGCAGGTGCCGTTGCTGGAGCGTTTGCGCTTCCTGTGCATCTCCTGCACCAACCTCGACGAGTTCTTCGAGATCCGCGCGGCCACCGTGCGCCACGCGCAGGAATTCGGGCTGCCGCCGGCGCCGGACGGGATGAGCCCCAGCGCCATCCTCACCTCCATCCACGACCGCGCCGCGCAACTGGTGGACCAGCAGTATCGCTGCTGGAACGAGGTGCTGCGCCCGGCGCTGAAGGACGCCGGCATCGGCGTGCTCGGCCGGCATTCCTGGAACGCGCGGCAGAAGCGCTGGCTGCGCGCCTACTTCCGCAACGAGATCATGCCGGTGCTGTCGCCGCTGGGCCTGGACCCGGCGCATCCGTTCCCGAAGATCCTCAACAAGTCGCTGAACATCGTGGTGGTGCTCAAGGGCACCGACGCGTTCGGCCGTGTCGGCCACCTGGCGATCGTGCGCGCGCCGCGCTCGCTGCCGCGCATCATCCAGTTGCCGGAAAGCCTGGCCGAGGGCGGCCAGAGCTTCGTGTTCCTGTCCTCGGTGCTGTCCACCTTCGTCGACGAGCTGTTCCCGGGCATGGAGGTGATGGGGTCCTACCAGTTCCGCGTCACCCGCAACTCGGAACTGGTGGTGGACGAGGAGGAAGTGGAGAACCTGGCGCTGGCGCTGCGCGACGAACTGGTCAACCGCGGCTACCGGCCGGCGGTGCGGCTGGAGATCGCCGAGGACTGCCCGAAGTCGATCGTGCGCACCCTGCTGCAGAACTTCGAACTGCCGGAGAACGCGGTCTACCGCATCAACGGTCCGGTCAACCTGAGCCGCGTCAATCAGGTCTACGACCTGGTGCAGCGCCCGGACCTGAAGTATCCGGCGATGAATCCGCGCACCCTGCGCGACAGCGAAGGCATCTTCGAGATCGCCGCCGCCGGCGACGTGCTGCTGCACCACCCGTTCGACGCCTTCACCGCGGTGCTGGACCTGATCAAGCAGGCCGCGACCGACCCGAACGTGCTGGCGATCAAGCAGACCCTGTACCGCACCGGCAAGGACTCGGCGATCGTCGATGCACTGGTGCTGGCCGCGCGCAACGGCAAGGACGTCACCGTGGTGGTGGAACTGCGCGCGCGCTTCGACGAAGAGGCCAACCTGGGCCTGGCCGACCGCCTGCAGGAAGCCGGCGTGCAGGTGGTGTACGGCGTGGTCGGCTACAAGACCCACGCCAAGATGCTGCTGATCGTGCGCCGCGAAGGCCGCAAGCTGCGCCGCTACGTGCACCTGGGCACCGGCAATTACCACAGCGGCACCGCGCGGGCCTATACCGACCTGAGCCTGATCACCGCCGACGTGGACATCGGCAACGACGTGCACCTGCTGTTCCAGCAGTTGTCCGGGCTGGCGCCGAAGATCCGCCTCAAGCGCCTGCTGCAATCGCCCTTCACCCTGCACCCGGGCGTGCTGCACCGGATCGAACGCGAGACCAAGCTGGCCACGGCCGGCCGCCCGGGCCGGATCATCGCCAAGATGAACGCGCTCAACGAGCCGCAGGTGATCCGCGCGCTGTACGCGGCGTCGCAGGCCGGCGTGAAGATCGACCTGATCGTGCGCGGCGCCTGCACCCTGCGCCCGGGCGTGCCGGGCGTGTCCGACAACATCCGGGTGCGCTCGATCGTCGGCCGTTTCCTCGAGCACAGCCGGGTCTACTGGTTCGGCAACGACGGTGCGCCGGAACTGTTCTGCGCCAGCGCCGACTGGCTGGAACGCAACCTGCTGCGGCGCGTGGAGACCGGCTTCCCGATCCTGGATCCGGACCTGGTCAAGCGCATCCACCGCGAGGTGCTGCAGAACTACCTGGCCGACAATCTCAACGCCTGGGAACTGGACGCCGACGGCAACTACCGCAAGCTGGCCCCCGGCCAGGACCAGCCGCCGCATTCGGCGCAGCTGGCCCTGCTCGACGGGCTCTGAGCACACCGCGGCGCCGTCTCCACGGCGCGCGCCGCGCATCGGCTACCATTCCGCCATGCTTGCCACCTCCCCCACTCATCCGCCGCTGCGCGACGGCGACCTGCTGGCCGCCATCGACCTGGGTTCCAACAGTTTCCACATGGTCATCGCCCGCTATCAGCTGGGGCAACTGCGGGTAGTGGACCGCCTGCGCGAGACCGTGCGCATGGCCGACGGCCTGGACAACAAGGGCGGGCTGTCCGCCGACGCGCGGCAGCGCGCGCTGGAATGCCTGGCGCGCTTCGGCCAGCGCATCCGCGACCTGCCTTCGCTGCGGGTGCGCGCGTTGGCCACCAACACCGTGCGCCAGCTGCGCTCGCCGCAGACCTTCCTGATTCCCGGCGAAACCGCCCTCGGCCATCCGATCGAAGTGGTCAGCGGCCGCGAGGAAGCGCGCCTGATCTACCTGGGCGTGGCCCACGCGCAGCCACCCAAGCCGAACGAACGCCGCCTGGTGATCGACATCGGCGGCGGCTCCACCGAGTTCATCATCGGCAGCGGCTTCCAGACCCTGGAACGCGAGAGCCTGCAGGCCGGCTGCATCGCCAGCACCCGGCGCTTCTTCCCCGGCGGCAAGCTGTCCAGGAAGAAGTGGAAGGACGCGCTGACCGAGATCGGCGCCGAGTTCCAGCAGTTCGCCGGGCAATACCGTGCGCTGGGCTGGCACGAGGCGTTGGGTTCGTCCGGCACGCACAAGGCCATCGGCGAGATCTGCGCGGCGATGAAGCTGACCAAGGGCGCGATCACCGCCGAAGCGCTGCCGCAGTTGCGCGACCGCCTGCTGCTGGCCAAGCGCATCGAGGACATCGACCTGCCGGGCCTGTCCGCCGACCGCCGGCCGATCATCGCCGGCGGCGTGCTGGTGCTGGAGGCGGCGTTCCAGGCGCTGGGCCTGCAACGGCTGATGGTGAGCAAGGCGGCCATGCGCGAAGGCATCCTCTACGACATGCTCGGCCGCGGCGGCGAGAACGATCCGCGCGAAACCGCGATCGCCGCGCTGACCCAGCGCTACGGCATCGACGAGGCGCAGGCCGCGCGCGTGGAGCACACCGCGATGGCGCTGTTCGAACAGGTCGCCGCGGACTGGGCGCTGGACGCCGACGACGCGCGCATGCTCGGCTGGGCCGCGCGCCTGCACGAACTCGGCCAGGCCATCGCGCACAGCCAGTACCACGTGCACGGCGCCTACGTGCTGGAGCACTCGGACATCGCCGGCTTCTCGCGGCAGGAGCAGCAGGTGCTGGCCACACTGGTGCGCACGCACCGCCGCAACGTCTCCAAGACCGCGTTCGACGCGCTGCCCGACCGCCTGCTGCTCAGCGCCAAGCGCAAGGCCGCGCTGCTGCGCCTGGCGGTGCTGCTGCACCGCGCGCACGAGGCCGACCCGATCCCGGCGCTGGAACTGAAGGCCGACGGCGCCAACCTGCACCTGATCCTGTCGCAGCCGTGGATCGAGTCGCGACCGCTGCAGCGCGCCGACCTGATCGGCGAGGTCGAGGGCATGGCCGGATTGGGGATCAATTTCCGGCCGTTTGTGGCTTGAGGGCCGGGATTCGGGATTCGGGATTCGGGATGACCAGCCTGCGGCTGTTGAAAGCCGGGATTCGGGATGGCAGCATGCTGTCCGGAGTGGAATCGCCGTCAAGCGATTTGATAAGAAAGTGGCGATTTTTTAAAGAAAACAGGCCTTCCTGAAACCGCGATCCATCCGCTTTTTGTGGGAGGGACTTCAGTCCCGACG
Source organism: Xanthomonas sp. F1 (assembly GCF_014199855.1). NCBI lineage: Bacteria > Pseudomonadati > Pseudomonadota > Gammaproteobacteria > Lysobacterales > Lysobacteraceae > Xanthomonas > Xanthomonas sp. F1. The sequence continues at coordinate 29,852 of NZ_JACHOK010000011.1, forward strand.
GGCTTTATCGGTAGAGCCCGTCGGGACTGAAGTCCCTCCCACAGTGCAATCGCAACCGCCGTGCACTCGCGGAAAATCCCGAATCCCGGCTTTCAACAGCCGCAGGCTGGTCATCCCGAATCCCGAATCCCGGCTTTTGGCGTCATCGTTCCTACATGCGCTGGACATGTTCGCTTCACTGCCGTGCGCGAGGCTTTGTCAAACCGGAGCCCCCACATGCGCTACGCGATCGTCACCGAGACGTATCCCCCTGAGGTCAACGGCGTCGCGCTGACCGTGCAGGGGCTGGAACTGGGGCTGCGCGCGCGCGGCCATACCGTCGACGTGGTGCGCCCGCGCCAGGCCGGCGACGCCGACCCGGCGGATCTGCGGCTGGTGCGCGGTGCGGCGCTGCCGCGCTACCCCGGGCTGAAGTTCGGCCTGCCCGCGCCGCGGCGCCTGACCAGGCTGTGGCAGGCCGCGCCGCCGGATGCGGTGTACATCGCCACCGAGGGTCCGCTGGGCTGGTCGGCGCTGCGCAGCGCGCGGCGCCTGGGCATTCCGATCGCCACCGGCTTCCACACCCGCTTCGACGAGTACCTGCCGCAGTACGGCGCGGCCTGGCTGCAGTCGACCGCGCTGCGCTGGATGCGGCGCTTCCACAACCAGGCCCAGGCGACCCTGGTACCGACCCGCGAACTGCGCGACTTCCTCGCCACCCAGGGCTTCGAGCGGGTGCGCCTGCTGGCGCGCGCGGTGGACAGCAAGCAGTTCGAGCCGCAGCGCCGCGATCCGCAGTTGCGCCAGCAGTGGGGTCTGCAGGACGACGATTGCGCGGTGCTGTACGTGGGCCGCATCGCCTCGGAGAAGAACCTGCCGCTGGCGGTGCGCGCATTCCGCCAGTTGCAGCAGTTGCGCCCGCGCGCACGCTTCGTCTGGGTCGGCGACGGCCCGCTGCGCGAGCGCCTGGCGCAGGAGAATCCCGACTTCATTTTCTGCGGCGTGCAGCGCGGCGATGCGCTGGCGGGGCATTTCGCCAGCGGCGACCTGTTCCTGTTCCCCAGCCGCAGCGAGACCTTCGGCAACGTGACCCTGGAGGCGATGGCCAGCGGCCTGGCCACGGTCGCCTTCGACTACGGCGCGGCGCGCGAGTACCTGCGCGACGGCAGCAACGGCGCAGCGGTGGACGACGACGACGCCTTCATCGCCGCCGCCCTGCGCCTGGGCAGCGACGAGACGCTGCGCCGGCGCCTGGGTGCGGCCGCCTGCGCGTCGATGCAGCAACTGCGCCCGGAGCGGGTGGTGGCCGATTTCGATGCCCTGCTCACCCAACTGGCGCAGACCCGGAGGACGCATGTCGACGCGGCTTGAGATCCTGCGCGGGCACGAGACCCGCTGGTGCCGGCGCGCCAACCACTGGTGCCGGCGGCGCTCGGTACGGCGCTTCTTCTCGGTGATCAGTCGGCTGGGCGACGGCGTGTTCTGGTACGCGCTGATGACCCTGCTGGTGCTGTGCGACGGCATGGACGGCGTGTTCGCCTCCGCGCACATGGCCGCCACCGGCGTGGTCGCGCTGAGCCTGTACAAGGGCCTGAAGCGCTGGACCCGACGCCCGCGCCCGTACGCCGCCGACCTGCGCATCCGCGCGTGGGTGGCGCCGCTGGACGAATTCAGCTTCCCCTCCGGCCACACCCTGCACGCGGTGTCCTTCGGCATCGTCGCCCTCGCCTACTACCCCTGGCTGGCCCCGCTGCTGGTGCCCTTCATCGCCTGCGTGGCGCTGTCGCGCGTGGTGCTGGGCCTGCACTACCCCAGCGACGTGCTCGCCGCCACCGGCATCGGCGCGCTGCTGGCGGGCGTGTCGTTGTGGTTGATCTGAGGCTGGGAATGGGGAACCGGGAATAGGGAATGGGAACGGCCGGCGCCGGCCGGCTCCCTCTCTTCAATCCTGGCTCTGGAAGAGTCGCGGCTGAAGCCGCTCCTACGAGAGCGCAACAACTCCCGCGTTAGCGCACACTCCGAATCCCCAATTCCCGTTCCCGAATCCGAATACCGGCCCTTCGAAAGCACAGCAACGCCTGCGCTCGCTAACACTCCCCAGTCCCCAATCCCGATTCCCCACTCCCGGCCTTACAATGGCCCAATGACCACGCTGTTCATCTCCGACCTGCATCTGGACCCGGCACGGCCGGCGATCACCGCCCTGTTTCTCGACTTCCTGCGCGGCGAGGCGCGGCGGGCCGAGGCGTTGTACATCCTCGGCGACCTGTTCGAGGCCTGGATCGGCGACGACACGCCGTCCGAGGCGGCCGATGCGGTGGCGCTGGAGTTGCACGCGCTGCACGAAGCCGGGGTGCCGGCGTTCTTCATGCACGGCAACCGCGACTTCCTGCTCGGCGCCGACTACGCGCAGCGCGCCGGCCTGCGCCTGCTGCCCGATCCTTGCGTGATCGATCTGTACGGCGAGCCGACCCTGCTGCTGCACGGCGACCTGCTGTGCACCGACGACACCGCCTACCAGGCGTTCCGCGCGCAGACCCGCGACCCGGCTTTCCAGCAGCAGTTCCTGGCGCAGCCGCTGGCCGCGCGCATCGCCTACGCGCAGCAGGCGCGCGCCGCCAGCCAGGCGCGCCAGGCCGACCTGAAACAGGGCGACCGCGCGCAGTTCGAGACCGTCACCGACGTGGCCCCGGGCGAAGTCGTCGCCACCTTCGCCCGCTACGGCGTGGCGCGGATGATCCATGGCCACACCCATCGGCCGGCGGTGCATGCGCTGGACGTGGAAGGCCGCGCCTGCACCCGCATCGTGCTCGGCGACTGGTACGAACAGGGTTCGGTGCTGCGCGTGGACGCGCAGGGCTGCGCGCTGCAACAGCTCTAGCGCCAATGTCCGGCGCGGCCGCACGCAGTCCGGCAACGCGCACTTGGCATTCGCGGCACGGCATTCCCCGGCGGTAACGGCACGGCTGCAGGACGGCACCGAACTGCGCTCCGGCCCCGGGATTGCGCAGGGCCGCTGATCGCGGCGGGGTTAGACGCACCGGGCCGTCACTGCCGGCTTCAGAACGTCGCAATCAACTGTCTTCCGAGTACGTAGCGGACCTCGCCCACGTTCGGGCCGTTTCCGCCTCCCCCCGCACGTGCTTGCCGCACACCGTGACAACCACGCATGCGGCACTGCGCGATGACCCACCTCTCAGGGCAGACCGCCGCCGGCGTGCTGCTGCCGCCACTGCGCGTACTCGACGAAGTCGCCGTCGACCACGTCGTACCACTGGATCGCGCCGGAGCGCTCGACGCGGAAGCGGTCGCGGACCGGCTCGGTCTGCGGGTCGCCCGGGCAGCCGTCGCCGTGCTTCTCGCGTACGGCGATCTCGATCGCCGCCGGCGCGGCAGCCTTGGGTGCGGCCGCTGCAGACGTTGTCGCGGAGGCGGCGGCGTCCTCGCCGTCCTCGACGGCGTAGCCCAGGCACTGCAGGTCGGGATAGGCATGATCGGCGGACAGGCGCGCCTGCAACATGTCCATCGCGCGGTTCTCGTCGAAGCTGTCGGCCGCTGCGGCCGGCGGGGTCGCCCTCGGCGCGTCCGTCGTGGCGGTCGGCGACGGGCTATCGGCCTGCCGATCGGGAGCGGGGCCGCAGCCCGCGCTCAGCATCGCCAGCAGCAGCGCGGCCGGCAGTCGCATGCGCTTGAACATCGTCGATCCCAGGAAGTCGGTCGGCACCTAACGTGCCGGCACCGCTTCCCAGCATAGCCGAAGCGGACGCCGCCGCGCCCGCCCCGGCCGTCTTCGCCGCGCGTGGCGCAGGCAGGCGACCTGCGCCACGCGCGGGCCGGCTCAACGGAACCCGGCCACCGTCGCCTTGGTGTTGACCAGCACGCGCTGGTTGTCGGCGGTGCTGGCGTTGCCCATCGGCACGCCGTTGTAGGACACGTTGGGGTTGGACCAGTAATTCAGCCGCGGGCAACTGCTGGTGCAGTTGTAGGCCATGATCGTGCGCCAGCTGTTGCCGTAGCGATAGCCGTGGCCATAGGCGTACGGCGAGGTGCTGGAGTCGGTGGCCACGTCGTGGCGCGCGCTCTGCAGATGGCCGATCTCGTGGGCGAAGCTGTAGTAGCCAGTGGCGCAGTCCCAGTACACCGCCGCGAACGCGGTGGCGGCGGTGGACCCGATGCCCGAGGCGAGGCCGCAATAGGCGGAGTTGTCGATGATCAGCACGCCGACGTCGGCCGCGGTGCTGTTGCGCGAGGTATGGATGCTGTCCATGTAGCCGTCGCTGGTGCCGCGGAAACGGGTCAGGTCGGTGTTGAAGTCGCCGGACTCGGTGTAGTTGGTGGTCTCGTAGCCGGCCAGCTGCATGGTGATGCCGACATTGCTGTTGGTGTAGCCCTGGTTGGACTCGGCCACCGCCAGTTGCACCAGCGACTGCATGTTGCCGCCGTAGCTGGTCACCGCCTTGTTGGTCGCCACCACCAGCACGCGGATGGTCGCAGGCGAACCGGACGAGGCGCCGGCCGCGGTCATGCGCTCGTCGATCACCGACTGCGGCATCTGCACGGTCGGCAGCAAGGCGTAGTCGGACGGATGCTCGGCCGGCATGCGCCGTTCGTCGACCTCCACCAGGACATGGCCGCCGCCGGCGACCGGACGCAGATGGAACAGCGTGCCGTTGCTGCGGATGCTGCCGGTGATGGTGTCACCGCTGCGCACCAGGATCGCCGAGTTCAGCGGATCCAGGCCGGAGGGCGCACGGGTCCGGGCCACCGCGGCATTGCCGAGATTGCCGTACCAGATGCTGTTGCCGCCTTCCAACTGCTCGGTCTTCAGCTGCGTGGCGGTGATGCGCTTGCCCAGCAGGTCCAGCTCGAGTTGCTTCTGTCCGGCGGTGACGGCGGCGGCGTTCACGCCGACCCGCTGCACCGCGGCGGTGGCGGGATTGGTCAGCAGGCGGCTCAACGCGGGCTCGCCGGCAATGGACTTGGACACGTACTGGCTGCTATGGAACAGGGGCGTTCCGGCCGCGGAGGCGGAACCGGCGACGCACAGGGCAAGCATCGCGGTCAGGCTGCACATCGACTTCATGTCGGACTCCTGGGTGGTGAGTAGGGACGAACGTCGCCCCGCGCGTGGCCGAAAACGGAGGAGGCCATGCGGGGGAGTTCGATTAGCCGCTCAGCCACCGTTCAGCGCAAGCAACAAATGCCGTCGCGGCATCACTCGGAGATAGGCATCACAGAACCTGCGCAACGCGGGCGCATGCCGTCCACGCAGACGCTTCGTTGCAGCACACGCCCCGCCCTGTCGGCGACGGCGCCTCAGCCGGCCTGCTGCTGCAGGGCCAGCAGTTCGTCCTCGTCGAACCCGGCGAGCAGGCGCGCCTGCAGATTGAACGGCCCATGCAGGTAGCCGCCGGCGTACTCGCGCAGCAGGGCGGCGAAGCGGGCGCGCGGCTCGATCCCGGCCTGCGCGCAGTACCAGCGGTACCAGCGTGAGCCGGCGGCCACGTGCGCCACCTCCTCGCGCAGGATGATCTCCAGGATGCCGGCGGTGGCGTCGTCGCCGAGCGCGCGCAGCTTGGCGATCATGCCCGGGGTCACGTCCAGGCCGCGCGCCTCCAGCACCCGCGGCACCAACGCCATTCGCGCCAGGCCGTCGTGCGCGGTCTTCTCGCACATTTCCCACAGGCCATTGTGCGCGGCGAAATCGCCGTAGGCGTGGCCCAGCGCGCGCAGACGGTCGCGCAGCAACACGAAATGGCGCGACTCGTCGTCCGCCACCGCCACCCAATCGGCATAGAACGCCGTCGGCAGGCCGCGGAAGCGGTAGACCGCGTCCCAGGCCAGGTCGATGGCGTTGAGTTCGATGTGGGCGATGGCGTGGATGAAAGCCGCACGGCCTTCGGCACTGCCGAGGCCGCGCCGCGGCAGTTCGCGCGGATGCACCAGCAACGGCCGCGGCGGCCGTCCCGGCATGCGGATCGGCTCGGGCGCCGGCGCCGTGGCCGGCACCGCCAGCGCGCCATCGCGCCAGGCCGCGGCATGGCGCTGGGTCAGCGCGACCTTCTCGTCGGGGTCGGCCGCGTCCAGGCAGGCGCGCGCGGCATGGTAGAGGTCGCCGCTCACGACGCCGCCGACGGATGCGCGGCCACTTGGCGCCGTTCCAGCCAGGTGCGCTGGGCCTGCTCGCAGCGGTTGCCGGGCACCTTGAACACGCAGTCCACGCGATGCGCGCAGGCCAGGGCGAAGGCACTGCGGCGGTCGGCCGCCGGCGGTTCGGGAATGTTGGCCAGCGGCGCGGTCGACGGCCAGCCGGCGTCGACGCCGATGCCGGCGGCGAGCAGGCGCGCCGCACCGTCGCGGCAATCGACCGCATAGCCCCACTGCGGCGCATCGGCGCGCACGTCGGCGGAGGAACGCTGCGCGCGCAGGCGCAGGAGCAGCAGGTCCTTGTCGATGCGCTGCGCGCCGGCGATCGCCAGCGGCGCGCGATAGCCCGGCTGCAGCACCGCCAACTGCTCCGGATCCATGTACAGCTGCAGCATGGTCAGCTGCGCGCCCGGCACGCTGCCGTCGCGCAGGCGCGGATCGTCCAGCGAATGCACCGGCCGCGTGGCGTCGTCAGCAGTGCAGCCGCCGCAGAGCGCGGCCAGGCCCGCCAGCGCGCGCAGGCGCCACGCCCGCGCGCGGCCGCCGCGCGGCTCAGGCACGGCGCTTGCGCTTGGCCTCGTCCGAGCGCAACTGCATGATCCGCTCGAAATAGCCGGGTTCGATGCCGGTGGTGTACTGGCCGTTGAAGCACGAGGAGTCGAACGCCTTCAGTTCCGGGTTGCCCTCGCGCACCGCGGTCTCCAGGTCTTCCAGGTCCTGGTAGATCAACCAGTCGCAACCGAGGAATTCCTGGATCTCCTGCTCGCTGCGGCCATGCGCCACCAGTTCGTCGGCGGCCGGCATGTCGATGCCGTAGATGTTGGGATAGCGCACCGGCGGCGCCGCGCTGGCCAGGTACACCTTGCGCGCGCCGGCGTCGCGCGCCATCTGCACGATCTGCCGGCTGGTGGTGCCGCGCACGATCGAATCGTCGACCAGCAGCACCACGCGGTTGCGGAATTCCAGGTGGATCGGGTTGAGCTTGCGGCGCACCGACTTCACCCGCTCGCCCTGCCCCGGCATGATGAAGGTGCGGCCGATGTAGCGGTTCTTGACGAAGCCCTCGCGGTACTTCACCCCGAGCACGTTGGAGATCTCCAGCGCGGCATCGCGCGAGGTGTCCGGGATCGGGATGATGGTGTCGATGTCGTGGTCCGGGCGCAGGCGCAGGATCTTCTCGCCCAGCTTCATGCCCATGCGCATGCGCGCCTTGTGCACCGAGACGTTGTCGATCATCGAGTCCGGGCGCGCGAAGTACACGTACTCGAAGATGCACGGGGTGTGGTCGGTGGGCGAGGCGCAGACCTCGGAGAACAGCTCGCCGCGGCCGGTGATCACCAGCGCTTCGCCGGGGCGCACGTCGCGCACGCGGGTGAAGCCGAGGATGTCCAGCGCCGAGGACTCGGAGGCGACGATGTACTCGTCGCCCTCCACGCTCTCGCGCTTGCCCAGCACCAGCGGGCGGATGCCGTGCGGATCGCGGAACGCGACCAGGCCCAGCCCCAGCACCACGCTGACCACCGCGTAGCCGCCCTTGCAGCGGCGGTGCACGCCGGCCACCGCGCGGATCGCCGCCTCCGGGGTCAGCATGCGCTGCGCGTCCAGCTCGTAGGCGAACACGTTCAGCAGCACTTCGCTGTCCGAATCGGTGTTGATGTTGCGGCGGTCCGCCTCGAACACCTGCTGGCGCAAGGCCTCGGTATTGACCAGGTTGCCGTTGTGGGCCAGCGCGATGCCGTACGGCGAATTCACGTAGAACGGCTGCGCCTCGTCCATGCCTTCCGAGCCGGCGGTCGGATAGCGGCAATGGGCGATGCCGACGCGGCCTTCCAGCACCGCCATGCGCTTCTCGTCGAAGACGTCGCGGACCAGGCCGTTGGCCTTCTGCACGCGCAGGCGGGTGCCGTCGGCGGTGGCGATGCCCGCCGCGTCCTGGCCACGGTGCTGCAGTACGGCCAGGCCGTCATAGAGTTGCCCGGCCACGTTCTGGTTGCCGACGATTCCGACGATGCCACACATGTCAACGCTCTCCGCGGCGGGGACGCCGCTATTGGGAAGGTGGCCGTGCCTGGCCGTTGGATTCGACCCGTGCCGGGTCGGCTTGCGCCGGACGCGCCTGCGCCGGATCGATGTTCGCCGGCATCAGTTGCGACGGATCGCTCCCGGGCTGCGCGGACCGCACCCCGGGACGTCCCAGGGCCTTGGACATCATCTCCTGCAGCCCGCTGGCCTGCAGGGCGTTGCCCAGCGCGGCATTATCGCCTGCCGCGGGCAAGTTGCCCAAATCCATCTGCGACACGTTCAGTTGCGGCATCTGCGACAGGTTCAACTGCGGCATCTGCGGCATGCGCCAGTCCGGCATCTGCGCGCGCATCCAGCCCACGCCGGGGCTGAGCACCGGCAGCACCATCGAATGGCGCCAGTCCGGCTCGCGGGTCAGCGGCGTGAAGCTCATCAGGAACGCCAGCACCGCGGCGAAGAAGCCGCCGCGCGCCGCGCCCAGGCCGAAGCCGAGCGCGCGGTCGGTGCCCGACAGCGCGGTCGAGCGCACCGCGGTGCGGATCACCATGCCGACGATGGCGACCACCGCCATCACCGTCACGAAGGTCAGCGCGTAGCCGCCCAGGTAGTAGCTCATGCTCGGCCGCGCCCCGTCCGCGAGCCAGCGCCCGGCATTGCCGCCGAACTGGAACGTGGCCCAGCCGGCCAGGAACCAGGACAGCGTGCCGACCACGATGCCGACGAACCCGCGCAGCGCCCCGAGCAGGGCCGAGACCAGGATCACCGTCAACAGCACCATGTCGATCATGCGCGCCTCCCGCGGCCGAGCCGCTGCATCGCGCCGATCGCGCGTCGCGCCTGCCTTCCCTGGACCATCGTGCTACTCCATGGGCCGCGGCCCGATCAAGGATGTGGACGTACCATACCGCTGATGCCGACCTTGGCCGCCACTTGGGCACGCAACTGCTCGGCATCGGCGCGGTTGGCGACCGGGCCGACCCGCACCCGGTTCAGCGCGCCCTTGTCGGTGCGGACCTGCTCGACGAAGGCGCTGAAGCCGGCCGCGCGCACCTTGTCGCGCAGGGCATTGGCGTCCTCGGCCTTGCCGAAGGCGCCCAGTTGCACGGCAAAGCCTGTGCCGGAGGCCGCCGGCGCGGCCGGCACGCTTGGCGCCGGTTTGGCCGCTGCCGTGGTGGCCGCGGTGGCCGCCGGCTTGGTGGGTTCGGGCTTGGCCGGTTCCGGCTTGGGCGCCGGCGGCGTCGCCGGCTTGGCGGTGGCGACCGGCTTGGCCGGCTCCGGCGGCAGCGCCTCGGTCCTGGCCGGGGCGGCGGGCGCGGCGGCGGCGACATGGCTGGCGGCGGCCGGCGTGGCGCTGGTCGGGGTCGCGTTGCTCGGCGCCGCGTCCAGGGTCACCACCTGGGCGTTGACGTCGTTGCGGACCTTGACCGCCTGCAGACGCACGGATTCGGCCTGGGCGCGATCGGCATACGGCCCGATCCGCACGCGCCAGGCCTGGCGACCGCCGATCGTAGCCTGCTCGCGGAAGCCCGGCAGCTGCGCCTGCTTGAGCCGTGCGATCACCGCATCGGCATCGGCGGCGGTGGCATAGGCGCCGAAGTTCACCGCGTAGTTGCCGGCGGCCACGCTCGGCGGCAACGGCTGCGCGGCGCTGCCGGCGGCCGGGTCGGCCAGGTCGGCGGCATCGGGGTTGTTCTGGACCGGCGCCGGCGCAGCGGCCGGCGCGGATGCGGCACCCGGCGCTTTGGCCATGCCCACCGCCCCACCGCTGGGTGCGTCGCCCGGGGTCACCAGCGGCAGCTCGCGGGTCTCGAACTGGCCGTCGGCCGGCGCGTCGGGCGCCTTCAACGGCACATTGGCCACGCCGCTGTCGGGCGCAGGCCCCTTCACCAGCATCGGTAGGAAGATCACGGCGAGCGCTACCAGGACGAGGGCGCCAATCAATCGCTGTTTCAGGACGGTATCCACGGAAAGGCTGAGGGGGCGGCGTGGCGGAGTGCCGTGCCGATTATAAGGTCGGCCCGCGCGGAGGCGGGATCAGCCGGCTGAATGCAGCCAGTGCAAGGCCTCGGCCGCGGTATGGAACGAGCCGAACACCAGCAACCGGTCGCCCGGCTGCGCCTGCGCCAATGCCGATTGCAGCGCCTGCACCACGCCCTCGGCCACAGCAGCCTCGGCCGCCGCGGTGGCGGCCAGCCGCGCGCGCAGTTGCGCAGCGCTCTGGCCGCGGTTGCCGCCCAAGCCGGCCAGGTGCCAGGCATCGACCTGCGCGGACAGTGCCTCCACCACCCCGACGACGTCCTTGTCGGCCAGCGCCGCGAACACCGCGCGGGTGCGGCCGGCGACCGGCTGCGCCTGCAGCGCGGCGGCCAGTTCGCGAGCGGCCTGCGGGTTGTGGCCGACGTCGACCAGCACCTCCACGCCGTCGCGCACGCACGGCTGCAGGCGCCCGCGCAGGCGCGCGGCGGCGATGCCCTCGGCGTAGGCGGTGCGCGGCAGCGACCGGCGCAGCGCGCGCAGCGCGGCGATGGCGGTGGCGGCGTTGGCGCGCTGCACCGGCGCGCGCAGCTGCGGCAACGGCAACTGCAGTTCGGTACCGACGTCGCGCCAGCGCCAGCGCTCGGCGTCGATCGGCTCGTGGAAGAAGTCGCTGCCGGCGCGCAGCGCATTGGCACCGATCGCGTAGGCCCGGCGCAGCACGCTGGACGGCGGATCGATCTCGCCCAGCACCAGCGGCTTCCACGGCCGCGCGATGCCGGCCTTCTCCGCACCGATCGCCTCGCGGTCGTTGCCGAGCCAGTCGGTGTGGTCGATGTCCACGGTGGTGATCACCGCGACATCGGCATCGACCAGGTTGACCGCATCGAGGCGGCCGCCGAGGCCGACTTCCAGCACCGCCAGGTCCAACTTGACCTGCTGGAACAGCCACAGCGCCGCCAGCGTGCCGTACTCGAAGTAGGTCAGCGCGGTGTCGCCGCGCGCGGCCTCCACTGCCGCGAAGGCGGTCACCAGGTCGGCATCGCTGGCCTCTTCGCCGTCGATGCGCACGCGCTCGTTGTAGCGCAGCAGGTGCGGCGAGGTGTAGCTGCCCACGCGCCAGCCGGCGGCACGCGCGATCGCCTCGATGAAGGCGACGGTCGAGCCCTTGCCGTTGGTGCCGCCGACGGTGATGACGTGCTTGGCCGGCCGGGTCAGGCGCATGCGCGCGGCGACCGCACGCACCCGCTCCAGGCCCATGGCGATGTCCTGGGGGTGTTGGCGCTCGATGTAGGCGAGCCATTCGGGGAGGGTGTTCATGGAGGCGATTGAACTCGACTGATGCGGCGACAGCACGCGTACCGAAGCGGCACGGCACTTTGCTGTTGTTAGGCGTTGGCGGTTGCTTGGCTTTGCTTTGGCTTTTGCGGTTGATGTTGCTTTAGCTGTTCCGGATCCCGTGAGGCACGGCAAGCAGGCCGGACGAAAACCCCGCAGGGGCGGCGCGCACGATGCGCGCCGTTTTTCGACGGCACATGGATGTGCCGCCGAAAAATGTCCGGCCTGCTTGCGCACCCGGAGCGCGCAGCGCGGAGGGCGTGCCGCCCGGGTGTGCTTTCTTTTGGTTACTTTTCTTTGCACAAGCAAAGAAAAGTGACTCGCGCGCCAAGCGCGAAAGCACTTGATCCTGCATTTGCATCGACTCAGCAGACCGTAGCAACAACCGGAAAACCTACAGCGCCCGATGCTTCGCCTCGCCGAAGAACGGCGTGTGGTGCGCGCAATCGTTCAAGCGCACCACCTCCAGATGCTCCACGTCCGGCCCTTCCAGCAGGTTCAGCGTGGTTGGCGCCTGGCGGAAGCTCCACAGCCGCGCGATCGGCAGGCCCAGCACCCGGCACAGGATCACCCGGTTGACCGCATCGTGGGCGACCACCAGCAGCGTGTCGTGCTCGCCCAGGCCCTCGGCGGCGCGGGTCAGGCCGCGCCAGGAACGCTCCAGCACCTGCCGCAACGACTCGCCGCCCGGCATCAGCACCGTGTCCGGCTCCTCGCGCCAGGCACGCAGGCGCGCCGGATCCTTCTCGTGGATCTCGCTGGCCAGCAGGCCTTCCCACTCGCCGTGGGCGATTTCCTGCAGGTCCGGATCGGTCTGCAGCAACGTCTCGCGCTCGGTGCCCAGGGCGAAGCGTGCGGTGCGTTGCGCACGCGCCAGCGGCGAGGCCACGGCGCGGGTCAGCGGCACCTCGCGCAGGCGTGCGCCCAGCGCCTGCGCCTGAACGTCGCCGACCGGCGACAGCGGGATGTCGATCTGGCCCTGGTAACGGCCTTCGGCGTTCCACGGGGTTTCGCCATGGCGGGCGAGCAGAATGCGCATGCGCTGGATTCCTTGGGGGAAGGGCCCGTCTCGCAAACGAAAACGGAGCGGCATGATACCCGCTCCGTCGCCGGAAACCCTGCGCTGCATCCCCGTGTACCGCCGCGGCGCGCCGGGGCGGACACGCGGACGGCGGCCGTGGCCGCCGCCCGTCGGGCCCGGCTCACTTGGCCAGGTTCAACTCCTTCAACAGCCGCGGCGCCGGCATCACTTCCTGCATGATCCAGTGCAGGTAGCGCGAGTCGACGGCGATCATGCGGGTCATCGCCGGGTCGAACACCCAGTTCGAACTCACCGACTCCCAGTTGCCGTCGAAGGCCAGGCCGACCACCTTGCCGTGCGCGTCCATCACCGGCGAGCCGGAATTGCCGCCGGTGATGTCCAGGTCGGACAGGAAGTTGACCGGCACCGTGCCCAGCCGCTTGTCCTCCAGGCCGCCGTAGCGCTTGGCCTTGGCCGCGTCGAGCAACGCCTTGGGCGAGTCGAACGGCTCCACGCCGGTGTCCTTGGCGACCACGCCTTCCAGCGTGGTGAACGGGGTGTATTCCACGCCGTCCTTGGGCACGTAGCCCTTGACGTTGCCGAAGGTGATGCGCAGCGAGGAGTTGGCGTCCGGATACACGAACTCGCCCTGGCTCTTCTTGTAGTCGGCCACGGCCTGCAGGTAGCGCGGACGCGCCAGCAGTTCCTCGCCCTCACGGCGCTTCTGATCCTGCTCGATCTGCAGCAGGGTCGGCATCAGCGCCACCGCATAGCGCAGCGCCGGGTCGTCGCTGGCCTCGAACGCGGCGCGGTCGGCATGCAGCCACTTCAGGCGCGCGTCGGTGTTGCCCAACTGGGTACCGGCCAGGCGCGCGGCGGCGGCCTGCGCGTCGGCGCCGGCCAGCCACTGGTCCAGCGCCGGCAGGCGCTGCGCCTTCGGCAGCTTCAGGTACTGGTCGAACCAGTAGCGCTGCAGCTGGCTGTCCATCGCGGCGACGTAGCGGCGCTCCATCTGCTTCATCGCGCCCTCGAATTCGGGCAGGTCGCGGTCCTGGTAGCCCGGCTCGCGTTCGGCGTCCGGCTTGGCGCGTTCGATCGACAGGCGATACAGGGTCACCGCGCTGCCGAGCACGCCGGTGCGCTGCATCTGCCGCAGCACCAGGTCGCGGTCGCGGGTGGCCTTGGCCTGCTCGCCCAGCGCCAGCAGTTGCGCATGCGCCTGCAGCGCCGCCTTGCCCTCGCCGCCCTGGCGCTTGAGCCAGGCCAGCACCGCGCCTTCCTCGGCGTGCTTCTTGGCCGCCGCGTCGATGCGCTTGAAGCCTTCCAGTTGGCCCTCGTAGTTCTTGGCGACGTTGTTCCAGCTGGCCATGGTCGCCGCGTACTTCACCTGGATGTCCGGGTTCTGCTTGCCGGCCTGCTCCACCAGCGCGATCAGGTCGCGGTACTGGCGCGCGGCGGTGGGATAGCCCCAGCTTGCGGTAGCGTCGAATTCGGAGGCCAGCGCATAGCGGTTGGTGCGGCCCGGGTAGCCGGCGACCATGACGAAATCGCCGGCGCCCAGCGGCTGGTCGGCGAACTTCAGGAAGTGCTTGGGCTGGTACGGCACGTTGTCCTTGGCATAGGCCGCCGGCTTGCCGTCCTTGCCGACGTAGGCGCGGTAGAACGAGAAGTCGCCGGTGTGGCGCGGCCACATCCAGTTGTCGACGTCGCCGCCGAACTTGCCGATGCCCGACGGCGGCGCGTAGGCCAGGCGCACGTCGCGGATTTCCAGGGTACGGAACAGGCGGTAGGTGTTGCCGCCGGAGAAGCTGTACAGCTCGCAGCGGTAGCCGGCGTCGGCTTCGCACGCGGCGACCTGGGCCTTGTCGAAGTCCTCCAGCGCCTGCGTGCGCTTGAGCGCGTCGTTGCCGGCGGCGGCCATCGCCGCCTTGGCCTGCGCGGTGACGTCGGTGATGCGGTCGAGCACATAGATGCGTGCGTTCGGGCCGGCGCTCAGTTCGGCGCCCTGGCTGGCGGCGCTGAAACCGTCGCGGATCAGGTTCTTCTGCGGGGTCGAGTTGAGCTGGATTGCGCCGTAGGCGCAGTGGTGGTTGGTCACCACCAGGCCCTGCGGCGAGACGAAGCTGGCGGTGCAGCCGCCCAGCGACACCACCGCGCCCATCGGGTCGCCGGTGAGATCGGACAATTGCTGCGGCGACAGCTTCAGGCCGGCCTGCTGCAGCGGCCCGGCGATATCCGGCAACTGCTGCGGGACCCACATGCCCTCGCCGGCATGGGCGGCGGAGGAGGCGCCGGACAGGGCGGCCACGGCGGCGATGGCGACAGCCAACGAATTCGAACGCATCGAATAGCTTCCTTGATGACAGACGTTAGAGTGTAACGGCTGTCATCAAGTGACCGGACCGTGACCAATGGCACCCTGACCGCGCCGCAACATGGCCGCGTGGGCCGGGCGCTTATACTGCGCGCCCTCTTCCCATCGAATCTGCACCGACATGGCGCAAACAATGAAGGCGCTGGTCAAGCGCGAGGCCGCCAAGGGCATCTGGCTGGAACAGGTGCCGGTGCCGGTGCCCGGTCCCAACGAGGTGCTGATCAAGCTGGAAAAGACCGCGATCTGCGGCACCGACCTGCACATCTACCTGTGGGACGAGTGGAGCCAGCGCACCATCAAGCCCGGCCTGACCATCGGCCACGAATTCGTCGGCCGCATCGCCCAGCTCGGCTCGGCGGTCACCGGCTACGAGGTCGGCCAGCGCGTCTCGGCCGAAGGCCACATCGTCTGCGGCCACTGCCGCAACTGCCGCGGCGGGCGTCCGCACCTGTGCCCGAACACGGTCGGCATCGGCGTCAACGTCAACGGCGCCTTCGCCGAGTACATGGTGATGCCGGCCTCGAACCTGTGGCCGATCCCCGACCAGATCCCCTCCGAGCTGGCCGCGTTCTTCGACCCCTATGGCAACGCCGCGCACTGCGCGCTGGAGTTCGACGTGATCGGCGAGGACGTGCTGATCACCGGCGCCGGCCCGATCGGCATCATCGCCGCGGGCATCTGCAAGCACATCGGCGCGCGCAACGTGGTGGTCACCGACGTCAACGACTTCCGCCTGAAGCTGGCCGCGGACATGGGCGCGACCCGCGTGGTCAACGTCGCCAACACCTCGCTCAAGGACGTGATGGCCGACCTGCACATGGAAGGCTTCGACGTGGGCCTGGAGATGAGCGGCAACCCGCGCGCCTTCAACGACATGCTCGACTGCATGTACCACGGCGGCAAGATCGCCATGCTCGGCATCATGCCGCGCGGCGCCGGCGCCGACTGGGACAAGATCATCTTCAAGGGCCTGACCGTGCAGGGCATCTACGGCCGCAAGATGTACGAGACCTGGTACAAGATGACCCAGTTGGTGCTGTCCGGCTTCCCGCTGGGCAAGGTACTGACCCATCAGCTGACCATCGACGAATTCCAGAAGGGCTTCGACCTGATGGAAGAAGGCAAGGCCGGCAAGGTCGTGCTGAGCTGGTAAGGCGCGCGCCACGGCAACGCGGCGGTGCCGGAAAACACGAAGGGCGCCTCGCGGCGCCCTTCGTCGTTTCACGAGACGATGCGATCAGAACGCGATCGTGCCCGAGACCACCACACGGTGACCGGCCAGGCGCTCGGTGAAGTTCGCCGGGCCCTTGTTGTCGGTGTCGTAGTAGCCCACGCTCAACGCCAGCGGACCGACCATCTTGCCCACGCTGACGTTGTAGTCGGTGTAGTCCTGGTACGCGGTCAGCGCGCTTTCGTAGGTGGTGCGGCCGACGTGCGCGCCGACGCTGAAGCCCTGCGGCAGCGACCAGTTCCCGTCCAGCGCGTAGTAGAAGCTGTCCCGGTCCAGGTTGTACACGTCGTCGGTGTAGGCGACGGTCAGGGTGTAGGTCTTGAGGAACTTGGTCTTGGTGATCAGTTCGTTGTAGTTCGACTTGCCGGCGCCCGGATAGCCGTAGCGGTTGACCATCACGTCGAAGTTCCAGTCCGGGGAGAAATCGACGTTGTAGCCGACGAAGCCGTCCACTTCCCAATCCGGATCGCCTGCGCCGAAGTCGACGTTGGAGCCCCAGGTGCCCACGTACAGGCCGAACGGCCAGGTGTAGGTGAGGCCGGCCTGGAACGCCGGGCCCTTGTTGGTCTGGGAGACGCCACGGAACACGTAGTCGCTGACCACGCCGTAGGAGCCGGTGACCGGCGAAGCGGGCTCGTCCTGAGCCAGGACGGTGAGCGGCGAAGCGGCCAGTGCGACGGCCAGGGCGAGAGTGGTCTTGTTCACCGGTCATTCTCCTAGGGTTGACGAGGGATGGGGTACAGCGACGAGGCGCATGTCTTTACGGTTTTTTAACTGCTTTGATCGTGCAGTGCAACAACTTTTCACCTGCCGCATGCCAGGTCCAGACACAAAACGTGGGGATTCGCGCCAGGGGCGGACATGGCGGGCCGCCCTCGGCGGCTGCCGGCCCGTCAAAAACGGTCTCCGGCGCGCGGCCCTGGCGGTCAGACCGCGACCGACCGGACAGCCGGCGACGGCACCGACGCGCAAGCGCGGCAGTGGGCGAGCGGCATGACACGATGGACCTCAGTCGGGCCGGGCGAAGATCCCGAAGCGGCGTGCGTGCAGGTGCAGCGGCTGGCCCGGCACGTAGTCGGGTGCCCCCTCGCCCGCCGGGAGTTCCACTTCCACTTCATCGTGGCCGTGCGCCAATTGCGCGCGCAGGCGCAGGCGCGGGCCGCTGCGCTGAATCGACAGCACCGTCGCGGCCCAGCCGTCGCTGCCGGGCGCCAGGTCTTCCGGCCGCACATACAGCTCGACCGGACCACTGGACAGCGGCGTCGACGGCGCCGGCAACGCCAGCCCGCCGACCTGGACCGCACCGTCGTGCAGACGCGCCGGCAGTCGGTTCACCGCGCCGACGAAGGCGTAGACGAAGGGCGAGGCCGGCTGCTCGTAGACCTGCGCCGGGCTGCCGATCTGTTCGATCCGGCCGCGGTTGAGGATCGCCACGCGGTCGGCCAGTTCCAGCGCCTCTTCCTGGTCGTGGGTAACGAACACCGTGGTCAGTCCGGTACGTTCGTGCAGCTCGCGCAGCCAGCGCCGCAGGTCGCGGCGGACCTGCGCGTCGAGCGCGCCGAACGGTTCGTCGAGCAACAGCACGCGCGGCTCGATCGCCAGCGCGCGGGCCAGCGCCACGCGCTGGCGCTGGCCGCCGGACAGTTGCGCCGGGTAGCGCCGCTCCAGGTCGTGCAACTGCACCAGCGCCAGCAATTCCTGCACCCGCGCGCGAATGCGCGACTCGCTCCAGCGCGCCTCACGACGCACGCGCAGGCCGAAGGCGATGTTCTCGTACACGCTCATATGCTTGAACAACGCGTAGTGCTGGAACACGAAGCCGACCCGGCGCGCCTGCACCGATAGCGCGGTGGCATCCTCGCCGTGGATCAGCACGCGTCCGCGATCGGCATGTTCCAGTCCCGCGATCACCCGCAGCAGCGTGGTCTTGCCGGAGCCGGACGGCCCCAGCAACGCCAGCAGTTCGCCCTGGCGGATGTCCAGGCCGATGTCGTCGAGTGCGGCGAAATCGCCGAAACGCTTGCCCAGGTGCTGTACGCGGATGCTCATGGCAACCTCAGTGTCGGTGAATGGCGGCCAGCGCCGCGCCATGGCGCCAGTGCAGCCAGGACTTCACGGCGAGGGTCAGCAGCGCGGTCAGCGCCAGCAGGCTGGCGCAGGCGAAGGCGGCGCTGTAGGCGTATTCGTTGTAGAGGATCTCCACATGCAGCGGCAGCGTATTGGTGCGCCCGCGGATGTGCCCGGACACCACCGACACCGCACCGAACTCGCCCATCGCCCGCGCACTGCACAGCAGCACGCCATACAGCAGGCCCCAGCGGATGTTCGGCAGGGTGACCCGGCAGAAGGTCTGCCAGCCACTGGCACCCAGGCTCAGCGCCGCCAGTTCCTCGTCGTCGCCCTGCTGCTCCATCAGCGGCATCAGTTCGCGTGCGATGAACGGGAAGGTGACGAAGGTGGTCGCCAGCACGATGCCCGGCAGCGCGAACACGATGCGCGGCAGGCGCAGCAACACCTCGCCGAGCAGCGGCAACTGCAACCGCACGCCCTCGTCGATCAGCGGCCAGGCCCAGCCGTTACGGCCGAAGATCAGGATGAACAACAACCCGGCGACCACCGGCGACACCGAGAACGGCAGATCGATCAGGCTTACCAGCAAGCGCTTGCCAGGGAAACGGTGCTTGCTGACCGCCCAGGCCGCGGCCACGCCAAACACCAGGTTCAACGGCACCACGATCGCCGCGACCAGCAAGGTCAGGCGGATCGCCGCCAACGCGTCCGGATCGGAGATCGCACGCCAGAACACGTCGGCACCGCTGCGCAGTGCCTCGGTGAACACCAGCAGCAAGGGCAGCAGCAGGAACGCCAGCAGGAAGCCGAGCGCGCCGCCGATCAGCAACCGCCGCACCCAACGTGGCTCGTCGACCACCGAGGCCTGCGCGTGCGCAGGCACGGCCGCATCGTCGGCCCGCCCGGGGGCGCGCGCGGCCAACGCGGACACGACCGACGCCATCACGCCACCGCCCTGCCGCGCCGCGCGAACCAGGCCTGCGCCGCGTTGACCAGCAGCAACGACAGCAGCGACAACAGCAGCATCGCCGCGGCGATCGCGCTGGCGCCGCCGTAATCGAATTCCTCCAGGCGAATGGTGATCAGCAGCGGCGCGATCTCGGTGGCGTTGGGCAGGTTGCCGGCGATGAAGATCACCGAGCCGTACTCGCCGACACCGCGCGCGAAGGCCAGCGCGAATCCGGTCAGCACCGCCGGCCACAGCGTCGGCAGCAGCACCCGGCGCACGGTCTGCCAGCGCCCGGCGCCGAGCGTGGCCGCCGCCTCTTCCAGTTCGCGCTCGGCCTCGGCCAGCACCGGCTGCACGATCCGCACCACGAACGGCAGCCCCACGAACACCAGCGCCACCACGATGCCCAGCGGCGTGTAGGCGACCTTGACCCCGCCCGCGCCGCTGCTCTGCATCAGCCCGGCATAGCCGATCAGCAGGCCGCCGACGCCCAGCGCGGCCAGGCTGAGCATGGCGAGCGTGCCGAGCAGGCGCTGCAGCGCGCGCAGCGGCGCCGGCAACACGGCCTGGCTACGCCGCAACAGCGCGTGGCCGATGGCCGACAGCGCCAGCAGCAGCGCCAGCCGCGGCCACCACCAGGCCAGTGCCGGCAGGCTGGCCGCCAGCGCCTGCGCCGGCTGCTCCAGCCAGCGTCCGATCCAGCCGTTGCTGCCGTACAGCGCGGTCAGGGCGATGCCGGCCACCGCGGTCGGCAATGCGAACGGCAGGTCGATCATCGCGTCGAACAGGCGCTTGCCGGGGAAGCGATAGCGCACGAACACCCAGGCCACCCAGGTGCCCATCACCGCATTGAACGCGGCCGCGGCCAGCGCGGTGCCGAAACTCAAGCGCAACGCCGCCAGCACCCGCGGCTCGCTCCACACCCGCCACACACCGTCCCAGCCCAGTCCGCTGGTCTTGAGCAGAACCGCGAGCAAGGGGATCAGCACCACCAGCCCCAGCCAGGTCAGGGTGATGCCCAGGCTCAGCCCCAGGCCCGGCATCACCCGGCGCTGGCGCGGTGCGCGGGCAACGGCGGCGGCGGTCACGGCCATCGCGTCACTTGCTCGCCTGGATCTGGTCGAACAGGCCGCCGTCGTCGAAGTGCGTGGCCTGCGCCTTGGCCCAGGACCCGAACGCCTGCTCGATGGTGACCAGCCGCACCTTCGGCAGCCGCGCCAGATCGGCGCGGTCGGCGTATTCGGGATGACGCGGCCGGTAGTAGTGCCTGGCCGCGATCTTCTGCCCTTCCGGCGAATACAGGTACTTCAGGTATTCCTCGGCCACCGCGCGGGTGCCGTGCTTGTCCACGTTCTTGTCGACCAGCGCTACCGACGGCTCGGCCAGGATCGACAGCTTCGGCACCACGATCTCGAACTTGTCCTGGCCCAGTTCCTGCTGCGCCAGGAAGGCCTCGTTCTCCCAGGCCAGCAGCACGTCGCCGATGCCGCGCTGGACGAAGGTGGTGGTGGCGCCGCGCGCGCCGGTGTCCAGCACCGGCACGTTACGGAACAACGCGCGCATGTAGGCGAGGATGCGTTCGCGATCGCCCTTGAAGATGTGGTCGGCGTAGGCCCAGGCGGCCAGGTAGTTCCAGCGCGCGCCGCCGGAGGTCTTGGGATTGGGCGTGATCACCGACACGCCGCTGCGCAGCAGGTCGGGCCAGTCCTTGATCCCCTTCGGATTGCCCTTGCGCACCAGGAACACGATGGTCGAGGTGTAGGGCGCGCTGTTGTCCGGCAGGCGCGTGGCCCAGTTCGCATCGATCAGCTTGCTCTTGGCCGCGATCGCATCGACGTCGTAGGCCAGCGCCAGCGTCACCACATCGGCCTCGACCCCGTCGATCACCGCACGCGCCTGCTTGCCGGAGCCGCCGTGCGAGGTCTCCACCGCAACCTGCTCGCCGGGATGCAACTGCGCCCAATGTTTGGCGAAGGCGGCGTTGTAGTCCCGATACAGTTCGCGGGTGGGATCGTAGGAGACGTTGAGCAGTTGCGTCTCGGCGGCGGCCGCGGCCCCGGCGAACACGCACAGCGCGAGCGCGAGCAGCGGGCGCCAGCGGCGCGGCGGAAGGCTGGACATGGACGGTTCTCCGAAAGACACACAGACCGACGCCGCAGCCGATGCCCGCCGCGGACCATGACGCATGCTGCGCAGCGACAGGCGGCGGGTGAAATGACTTCCCGGCAGCGGCTCATGCCATTTGCGCATGACGACCCCGGCCTTCGCGGACGCCGCGGTAAAATCGCCGCTTCTTTCCGCCGCGCGTGCCCGTCATGACCGACTCCCGCCTCACCCAGCACTACGCCGAGGAACTGGACGCGATCCGCGCCCAGGGCCTGTTCAAGTCCGAGCGCATCATCGTCGGCCCGCAGGCGGCGGAGATCGTCCTCGCCGACGGCCGCCGCGTGCTCAACTTCTGCGCCAACAACTACCTGGGCCTGGCCGATCATCCGGCGCTGATCCAGGCCGCCAAGGACGCGCTGGACACGCACGGCTTCGGCATGGCCTCGGTGCGCTTCATCTGCGGCACCCAGGACCTGCACAAGCAGCTGGAAGCACAGATCGCCACGTTCTTCGGCACCGAGGACACCATCCTCTACGCCGCCTGCTTCGACGCCAACGGCGGCCTGTTCGAGCCACTGCTGGGCGAGCACGACGCGATCATCTCCGACGCGCTCAACCACGCCTCGATCATCGACGGCGTGCGCCTGTGCAAAGCCAAGCGCTTCCGCTACGCCAACTGCGACATGGCCGATCTGGAAGCGCAACTGCAGGCGGCCGACGCCGCCGGCTGCAAGACCAAGCTGATCACCAGCGACGGCGTGTTCTCGATGGACGGCTTCATCGCCCCGCTGGACGAGATCACCGCGCTGGCGAAGAAATACAACGCGCTGGTGCACATCGACGAATGCCATGCCACCGGCTTCCTCGGCGCCAGCGGCCGCGGCTCGGCCGAGGTCAAGGGCGTGCTGGACAAGATCGACATCGTCACCGGCACCCTGGGCAAGGCCATGGGCGGTGCGCTGGGCGGTTTCACCACCGGCCGCCGCGAGGTGATCGAACTGCTGCGCCAGCGCTCGCGGCCCTACCTGTTCTCCAACTCGCTGCCGCCGCACGTGGTCGCCGCCGGGATCAAGGCCTTCGCGATGCTCGACGCCGCCGACGACCTGCGCGCGCGCCTGGTCGAGAACACCGCCTACTTCCGCGAGCGCATGGCCGCCGCCGGATTCGACATCAAGCCCGGCACCCATCCCATCTGCCCGGTGATGCTGTACGACGCGCCGCTGGCGCAACGCTTCGCCGAACGGCTGCTGGAGGAAGGCATCTATGCCATCGGCTTCTTCTTCCCGGTGGTGCCCAAGGGCCAGGCGCGGATCCGCACCCAGATCAGCGCCGCACACACCCGCGAGCACCTGGATCGGGCGATCGATGCGTTCACCCGCATCGGCCGCGAACTGGGCGTCATCACCGCCTGAGATGCGCGCCGCGCTGCGCCAACGGCTGTTGCTGGCGGCGCAGACCGACGCGCAGGCGCAGCCTGCAGGCGGCGGTTGGCACAGCCGCTGCCTGCATTGCCGGCGACGCCTTGACGTGCGCGGCGACGGCGAGCCGCTGGGCCATTGTTCGCTCGAGCACGTGGTGCCGCAGGCCTGGTTCGGGCGCCGCGCCGCGGCAGCGTTGTGCGCCCAGGTGGGCGACGATGCCAACGATGCGCGCAACCTGGCGCTGGCCTGTGCCGGCTGCAATCACGCCAAGGGGCGCCACCACGATGCGCGCGGGCCGCAGGATGCGCGCGCCCGCGAAGTCGTCGCCGCCTTGCTCAGCGCACGGCTGGCGCGCTGGCGTCCGCCGCCGGCGCCAACGCCGTGACTTCGGCGGCGCTGAGTGCGCGCCACGCGCCCTTGCCCAACTCGCCCAGCACCAGCTCGCCGATCGCCACCCGCACCAGCCGCAGCACGTCCAGGCCGAGCGCGGCGAGCAGCCGCCGGATCTGCCGGTTGCGGCCTTCGTCCAGCACCACTTCCAGCCAGGCATGGCGCTCGCCCTGGCGCAGCAGGCGCACCCGCTTGGCCCGCAGCGGCTCGCCATCGTCGACCACGCCGGCACACATCCGTGCCAGCAGCGCCGCGTCGGGCACCGTATCCACCTGCACGTGATAGGTCTTGTCCGGGCCGCTGCCCGGATCGGTGACCCGCGCCGCCCACTGCGGATCGTTGCTGAACAGCAACAGGCCCTCGCTGGCCTTGTCCAAGCGCCCCACGGGTGCCAGCCACGGCAGGCCGGCGCCATCGAAACAGCGGTACACGGTGTCGCGGCCACGTTCGTCCTGGGCACTGGTGACCAGCCCACGCGGCTTGTTGAGCATCAGGTATAGGCGTGCGGTGTCGGCCAGCGGCGCGCCATCCACGGCCAACCGGTGGCGGCCCTGCAGGATCGGGAATTCGGGATCGGTGACGATGCGCCCGTCGACGGCGACGCGGCCGGCGGCGATCCAGCGCGCGGCCTCAGTGCGCGAGCACAGGCCAAGCTTGGACAGGGTGCGTGCCAGGCCGTGGCGCGGCGCGGCCGGCGTGGCGCCGCGCGCGGGTAGGCGCGGACGCGCGGGCGACGCCTGGGGCGCCGCCGGACGGCGGGAACGCGGCGGCTTGGCCCCTCGCACGGCGCGAACCGGCGCGGCCGCAGGCGGCCGCGCGCCGGACTTACTGCTTGTTGGCGTCGGCCGGCGCCGGCGCCTCGGCGGCGGCAGCGGGTGCCGGGGCCGGCGCCGGACGCGCCTTGACCACGCGGACGCCGCGCGCCTTCATCCAGGCGTCGAACTCCTCGGCGGTCATGCGCTTGCCGTTCTGGCTCATGTCGAACCGCCACGGCGTGTTGTCGAAGGCGGTGGCCGGCTTGTAGGCGGCCGGATCGTTCGGCTTTACCGCACCCGGAGTCGCGTTGGCCAAGCTCTGGCAGCCTTCGGCGCGCAGCCGCAGCAGCACGCGGTCCAGCGACTGGTCGCTGCTGTAGGACTGGGTCAGCACGCCGCTGGGCATGCCCAGCTGCACGTTGCGGCTGAACAGTTCCGAAGCGACGGGCGCGGCAACCGTGGCCGGCAGCGCCAGCGGCTTGGGCAGCAGATCGCCGGAGCAATCCGGTGCGGCGTGGGCCGCAGGAATCAGGGCAAGCGCGAGCAAGCTGGCCGTCACGATACGCAGCATCGGTTTTTTTCCATTCAGGCGAGTCGACGAGCGAGTGTAGGCAGGCCCCGGCGTGCTTTCAACTGTTACCGGCACTACATGCGCTAAATAGTTGGGATTGCTGAAAAAATTCAGCTTGGGCCGGTTGGTAATGCAGTCATGTAGAGCGGCTTAAGCCGCGACAGGCGTTCCTGGGAAAGCCCGTCGCGGCTGAAGCCGCTCCTACGGCAATACCGAATCCATTCACTGCCCCCACAAAAACAAAGCCCGGCACGAGGCCGGGCTTTGCTTGAGACTGGAAGCGTCCGATTAGTTCTGGACGTTCAGCTCGGTACGACGGTTCTTCGCACGGCCTTCCGGATTGTCCGAACCATCCGGGTTGGTGTTCGGGGCAATCGGACGGCTCTCGCCGTAGCCGATCGGACCGACCAGACGCGAAGCGTCCACGCCGTTCTTGGTCAGGTAGTCGTACACGACGCGGGCGCGGCGCTCGGACAGCTTCTGGTTGTAGGCTTCGGTACCCTTCGAGTCGGTGTGACCGGCAACCTCGACGCGCAGGTCGGGGTAACGCTTCAGGATCTCGGTGGCCTCGCCCAGGATCGCCACGGCGTCCGGACGCAGGTTCGCCTTGTTGAAGTCGAAGTTGACGCCCTTCAGGTCGATCGACACCGGCACCGGGCAGCCGTCCGGACCGATGGTCTGGCCAGGCTGGGAGTTCGGGCACTTGTCGTCGCAGTTATTGACGCCGTCACCATCGTCGTCCAGGTCGGCGCAGCTCGGCGCAGCGGCCGGCGGCGGCGGCGGGGCGACCGGGGCAGCCGGCGGCGGGCCCAGCGGGATCACGACGCCGACCGAAGCCAGCACGTCGCCGAACCAGTTCTGCGACGGAGCAGCAACGCTCTGGTCGTCGAAGTCAGCGCGGTAGGCCACTTCGGCACGCACGGCGACGCGCTTGTCGAAGGTGGTCTGCAGACCGACGCCGGCCTTGGCGGCAAAGTTGCCGTCCTTGCGCTGGCCCGGGGAGACCGGACCGCCGGTGTCGAACTCTTCTTCCGAGCGCTGGTAGCCCAGGCCGAACAGCAGGTACGGGTTCCAGCCGCGGCCTTCCTGGATGAAGTGGCGACGCAGGTCGAACGAGATGCCGTACTGGCTCCAGTTCAGATCCTGGTTGTTGTCGAAGTTCGGGTTCTGATAGTTCAGCTCACCGTCCAGCGACCAGTTCGGGTTGATGAACTTGCCCAGGCCCAGGGTGACGAACGGCGCATCGTTGGTGGTGCGGTCCTTGTCCTGGAAGTTGAAACCAGCCGAACCGGTCAGGTACCAGCGGTCGTCGAATTCCTGCGCGGACGCTGCCTGGGCGACGGCCAGACCGCCCAGCAACGCGGCGGTGAGAATTTTCTTGTTCATTAATACAACTCCTTGTTTCGGGGAGATAGAAACCGGTAGAGGCATGGTTCAGTACAGATGTCTCGTCACATCCAGACGGCCGTTTCCGCACGCCATCGCCGCGCACATTATGCGCGGCATAGTGAAGATGGCGTTAACGAGCACGTAACATGTGAAAGTCAACGCCAGACGCTTGTAGGCCGTGGATACACCCTATACAGCTTGATGAAATCACGCAATGCGGCAGGCGCGTGACCGTTTGCGGTCGTAGACAAGGACCCGCAGGACGACCCAGGTCTCACTGCGGCCGTGCCCATGGCGGCGGGTCGGCCAACGCGTCCTGCATGAACTCGACGAAGGCCCGTACCCGCGGCGGCACCAGCCGGCGCTGCGGCATCACCGCGTAGATGCCGGTCTCGGTCAGCGGATAGTCGGCCAGCACCTGGCACAGCCGCCCCTGCCGCAGGTCCTCGGCCACATGCCATTCCGAATGCAGGGCGATACCCTGGCCGTTGACCGCGGCATCGCGCAGCACCTCGCCGAAGTTGGTCTCCAGCGGCCCGGCCACGCGGACGGCGATCTCGCCGTCGGGTCCCTGCAGCCGCCAGGTGTCCTGCCGACCGTCGCTGCCGGTCAGCAGCAGGCAGGCGTGCGCGGCCAGGTCGGCCGGCGTGGCCGGGGTACCGTGGCGGCGCAGGTAGTCGGGCGAGGCGCAGAGCATGCGCCGATTGCCGGCCAGGCGCCGCGCGACCAGGCTGGAGTCGCGCAGCGTGCCGATCCGGATCGCCAGGTCGAAGCCTTCGCTGACCAGGTCCACGACGTTGTCGCTCAGGTGCACGCTCAACCGCACCTGCGGGTGCAGCGCCATGAACCGCGGCAGCAGCGGTGAGACGTAGAGGCGCCCGAACGCCGCCGACATGGTCACCCGCAAGGTGCCGGCGGCAGCGACGCCGGCTTGGCGCAGGCCACCGGCCAGCGACTCCAGGTCCTCGACCAGCGGCCGCCCCTGCTCGGCCAGTTGCAGGCCTTCCGGGGTCGGGTGCAGGCGCCGCGTGGTCCGGTGCAGCAGGCGCACGCCGAGCGCGCGTTCCAGCCGCTGCAGCCGCTGGCTGGCGACCGCCACCGAGATATCCAGGCTGCGCGCGGCGGCGCTGATCGAGCCGAGGTCGAGCACGCGCAGGAACAGGGCGATATCGCCGATCCGGTCCATTGTGTGGATTCCATTGAAAGTCGTTCAATATTTTTACTGTTTTTGCTGAGAACCTGCAGGCCTAGGCTGCCGTCCTCCCGCCACTTCCGGAGCCGCCGCATGGCCGCCTCGCTCGCCCCGCCTCCCCACCCGCCCGCTGCCGGGCGCGCGCCGATCGCATTGTTCGCGCTGACCGCCGGCGCCTTCGGCATCGGCACCACCGAGTTCGTGATCATGGGCCTGCTGCTGCAGGTCGCCGCCGACCTGCGGGTCAGCGTCCCCGCCGCGGGGCTGCTGATCTCCGGCTATGCGCTGGGCGTGTTCCTCGGCGCGCCGCTGCTGACCGTGGCCAGCCGGCGTTGGCCGCGCAAGCGCGTGCTGCTGGCGCTGATGCTGGTGTTCACCGCCGGCAACCTGGCCTGCGCGCTGGCACCAAGCTACGCGGCGCTGATGGCGGCGCGGGTGGTCACCTCGCTGGCGCACGGCACCTTCTTCGGTGTCGGCGCGGTGGTCGCCACCACCCTGGTGCCGCCGCAGCGCAAGGCCTCGGCGATCTCGACCATGTTCACCGGCCTCACCGTCGCCACCCTGCTCGGGGTGCCAGCCGGCGCTTGGCTGGGCCTGCAGTACGGCTGGCGCGCCACGTTCTGGGCGGTGGCGGCGATCGGCGCCCTGGCCACCGTGGTGATCGCCGCGCTGGTGCCGGCCGACCGCGACGCTCCGCCGGCGCCGCCGCTGCGCGAGGAACTGCACGCGGTCGGCCGCGCTCCGGTGCTGCTGGGCCTGGCGACCACGGTGCTGGGCTATGCGGGCGTGTTCGCCGTGTACACCTATGTGCAGCCGCTGCTGACCCGGGTCACCGGGGTGGCCGACAGCGCGGTGTCGCCGCTGCTGCTGGTGTTCGGCGTGGGCATGATCGTCGGCAATGTGCTCGGCGGACGCCTGGCCGACCGCCGCCCGCGGCAGGCGCTGCCGCTGAGCCTGGGCGCACTGGCCGTGGTGCTGGCGGCGCTGACCGTCGCCTTGCCGTCGGCGCCGGCGATGGCGCTGGGCATCGGCCTGCTGGGCGTGGCCGCGTTCGCCACGGTGGCGCCGCTGCAGATGTGGGTGCTGGGCAAGGCCGGCGAGGCCGGCCGGCATCTGGCCTCGAGCCTGAACATCGGCGCGTTCAACCTGGGCAACGCGCTGGGCGCCTGGCTCGGCGGCCTGGTGCTCGGCCATGGCGGCAGCCTGTCGCAACTGCCGTGGGTGGCGGCGCTGCTGACCCTGGCCGGACTGGCGGTGGCGCTGGGCGCGCTGCGGCTGTCGCCGGCCAGCGCCGCGCCCGCCCCCAATCACGGCGCGGGTTGCGCCGCCGGCGGTGCGGCATGAGCCGGCCGCTGGCGACGGCCGCGCTGGCTGCGGCGCTGCTGGGCACACGCGCACTGCCGGCCGACGCCGCACCGCGCGACTGGGTCGCGACCTGGCAGGCCAGCCCGCAGCCGCCGTGGAGCGCCGACTTCCCGTTCCCCACACAGACGCCGTTCCACCTGTGGCGGCAGACCGTGCGCCAGGTGGCGCGGATCAGCCTGGGCGGCAGCGAGGTGCGGGTGGAGCTGAGCAACGCCTATGGCGACACGCCACTGCATATCGGCGCCGCCTCGCTGGCGCTGGCCGGCGACGGCGCTGCGACCCTGCCTGGCTCGCAGCGACCGCTGCGCTTCGGCGGCAAGACCGAGGTGATCGTGCCGCCGGGCGCGCCGGTGCTCAGCGACCCGGTGGCGCTGCCCGTGCCGGACCTGGCCAGGCTCAGCATCAGCCTGTACCTGCCGCAGCCGACCGCGCCGTCCACCTTCCACTGGGAAGGCCTGCAGAGCGCGTAGCTGGCCGAGGGCGAACGCACCGCCGACGCCACGCTGGCCGACGCCAGCGCGCTGCCGGTGCGGCTGTTCGTCAGCGGCATCCAGGTGCGTCGTGCCGATGCCGCCGGGGCGGTGGTGGCGCTGGGCGACTCGATCACCGACGGCGCCGCCTCCACGCCGGGGCAGGACCGGCGCTGGCCGGACCAGTTGGCCACGCGGCTGGCAGCGCAGCGGGTGGCGGTGCTCAACGCCGGCATCTCCGGCGGCCGCGTGCTGCGCGACCGCATGGGCCAGAACGCGCTGGCGCGGCTGGATCGCGATGTACTGGCACAGCCGGGCGTGCACACCCTGATCCTGTTGATGGGCATCAACGACATCAGTTGGTACGCCACGCCGTTCGCGCCGCACGATGCGCCGGTGTCGGCCGAGGAACTGATCGCCGGCTACCGGCAACTGCTGCAGCGCGCGCAGGCGCGCGGCCTGCGGGTGATCGGCGCCACCCTCACCCCGTTCGAGGGCGCGTTGCCGGACTCGCCGATCCCCGGCTACTACAGCCCGCAGAAGGAGGCCGTGCGCCAGCAGGTCAATGCCTGGCTGCGCGCCGGCAACGGCTTCGACGCGATCCTGGATTTCGACGCGCTGCTGCGCGACCCCGCGCACCCCACGCGGATGCGACCCGAATTCGACTCGGGCGACCACCTGCATCCCGGCGATGCCGGCTACGCGGCCATGGCCGAGGCCGCCGCGCAGTTGCTAGGCGCCGACGCCCCCGCGCCCCCTCCTGCTGCTGCCACTGCGGGCGCGGTCGACACCGACACCGCGGCGCACTGACGCCGTCTCTCCCCCCTTCCCTCATCAGGAGTTTCCTCCATGGAATACCGTCATCTCGGTGCGTCCGGCTTCAAGGTCCCCGTGCTCAGCTTCGGCACCGGCACGTTCGCCGGTACCGATCCCTTCTTCGCCACCTGGGGCAACTCGGACGTGGACCAGGCGCGGCGCCTGATCGACATCTGCCTGGAGGCCGGCGTCACCCTGTTCGACAGCGCCGACGTCTACTCCGGCGGCGCCGCCGAATCGGTGCTGGGCGCGGCGATCAAGGGCCGTCGCGATCAGGTGCTGCTGTCGAAAGGCCGGCTTCCGCTTCGACCGCGAGGCGCCCAACAGCGTCGGCTCCTCGCGCTTCCACCTGGTCCGCGCGGTGGAGGCGGCGCTGACCCGCCTGGGCACCGACTACCTCGACCTGTTCCAGTTGCACGGCTTCGATGCGCACACGCCGGTGGAGGAAACCCTGTCCACGCTCGACGACCTGGTGCGTGCCGGCAAGATCCGCTACCTGGGCGTGTCCAACTTCTCCGGCTGGCAGTTGATGAAGTCGCTGGCGGTGGCCGACCGTTACGGCTGGTCGCGCTATGTCGCGCACCAGGCCTATTACTCGCTGATCGGGCGCGACTACGAAGAGGAACTGATGCCGCTGGGCCTGGATCAGGGCGTGGGCGCGCTGGTGTGGAGCCCACTTGGCTGGGGCCGGCTGACCGGCAAGCTGCGCCGCGGCCAGCCGCTGCCGGAGAGCAGCCGCCTGCACGACAAGGCGGTCACCGAGGCCGGCCCGCCAGTGGAAGAGGAGCGCCTGTACCGGGTGATCGACGCCCTGGACGCCATCGCCGCCGAAACCGGCCGCAGCGTGCCGCAGATCGCACTGAATTGGCTGTTGCAGCGACCGACGGTCAGCAGCGTGATCATTGGCGCACGGACCGAAGACCAGTTGCGGCAGAATCTGGGTGCGGTCGGCTGGACCCTCGATGCCACCCACGTGCAACAGCTGGATGCAGCCAGCGCGGCGGTACCGGCGTATCCGTACTGGCACCAGCGCGGCTTCGCCGAGCGCAACCCGCGGCCGGTCTGAGCCGCGGCCGTGCCCTCCTTTCCTTCACGTCCAGGAGCCTCCATGAAAGCGGTCGCCACCCTCCATCCCCTGCCGATCGACGATCCGCAGTCGCTGCACGACCTCGACCTGCCGACGCCGCCCGCGCCCGCCGGCCACGACCTGCTGGTGCGGGTGGAGGCGGTGTCGGTCAATCCGGTGGACACCAAGGTCCGCGGTAATGCGTCACGCGACGCCCAGCCCAAGGTGCTGGGCTACGACGCCGCCGGCGTGGTCGAGGCGGTCGGCCCCGAGGTCGACGGCTTCGAACCAGGCGACGAGGTCTACTACGCCGGCGACATCACCCGCGCCGGCAGCAACGCGCAGTACCAGCTGGTGGATGCGCGCATCGTCGCGCGCAAGCCGGCCACGCTGGACTTCGCCCAGGCCGCGGCGCTGCCGCTGACCACGCTGACCGCCTGGGAGCTGCTGTTCCAGCGCATGCCGTTCGACTTCGACGACGCGCGCAACCGCGGCCGCCGCCTGCTGGTGATCGGCGGCGCCGGCGGGGTCGGCTCGATCGCGATCCAGTTGGCGCGGCATGCCGGCTTCGAGGTGATCGCCACCGCCTCGCGGCCGCAGACCCGCGACTGGTGCCTGCAGCTCGGCGCGCACCACGTGATCGACCATCGCCAGCCGCTGGCGCCGCAGCTGCAGGCGCTGGGCATCGACCAGGTGGAGGCGGCACTGAACCTCGCCGACACCGACCGCTACTGGCAGGCGCTGGGCGAGCTGCTGGCGCCGCAGGGCCACGTCGGGCTGATCGTCGAGCCGAGCGGTCCACTGCACATCGGCGACCCGTACAAGGCCAAGTGCATCGGCATCCACTGGGAAATGATGTTCGCACGCGCCCGGTTCCACACCGAGGACATGATCGAACAGCACCGCATCCTGGCGCGCACCGCCAGCCTGGTGGACGCGGGCGAACTGCGCACCACCCTGACCGAGACGCTGACCCCGATCAACGCCGCCACCCTGCGCGAGGCACACCGGCGCCTGGAGTCGGGCAGCACCATCGGCAAACTGGCCCTGGTCGGCTGGGGCTGAGCGGCGGCCAGCGTTCGGAACATTGGCGCGATCGTCCTGCTTTGCGTACGGCGGTAGTCGGCAGTGACCGACCCGTGACCGGTAGTTCTGCTGCTGTTGCTGTTGCATCGGCCTTTGCTGTGCTTTTGATCTACCGGGTCCCCTCAGCGCGGCAGACATGGCGGGCGAATACCCGAAGGGCGACGCGCAGGATGCGCGTCGTTTTCCGCCGGCACATGGATGTGCCGTCGGAAAATGCCCGACTTGGCTGCGAACCTGGAGCGCGCAGCGCGGAAGGCGCGCTGCGGGGTGTGCTTGACCAGCCTTCGGCTGTGGTGAAGCGCTTCTTTTGGTTACTTTTCTTTGCACAAGCAAAGAAAAGTGACCCGCGCCAGCGGAAGCTTTTGCTCTTGATTCAAAGCTTAACGCGTCAAATCGCAGCGCCAGAACGAGTGCGACCTCAACCACCGTAAGGCACGGAAGGGCACGTAAGGCCAACACCCCTCTTGCCGCCAGCCGGGTTTCACGGCACCCTGCGCGCTTCCGTACGCCCGCGTATCCACGCCATGTCGCCCGCCCCCGGCCAGCCCGACTCCGCCTCCACCGCCTACCCGCACCTGTTCGCCCCGCTGGACCTGGGGTTCACCCAGTTGCGCAACCGCATCCTGATGGGCTCCATGCACACCGGCCTGGAGGACCGCGCCCGCGACTTCCCCAAGCTGGCCGCGTACTTCGCCGAGCGCGCCGCCGGCGGCGTCGGACTGATCGTCACCGGCGGCTTCGCGCCGAACGTGGTCGGCTGGCTGAAGCCGTTCGGCGGCAAGCTGTCCTGGCCGTGGGAGGTGCGCCCGCACCGGCAGGTGACCACTGCGGTACACGCGCACGGCGCCAAGATCTGCCTGCAACTGCTGCACGCCGGGCGCTACGCCTATCACCCCCTGTCGGTGGCGCCGTCGAAGCTGAAGGCGCCGATCAACCCGTTCACCCCGCGCGCGCTGTCGGCGCGCGGCGTCGAACGCCAGATCGACGCATACGCCCACGCCGCCAAACTGGCGCGCGAGGCCGGCTACGACGGCGTCGAGGTGATGGGCTCGGAAGGCTATCTGATCAACGAGTTCATCGCCCCGCGCAGCAACCGCCGCAGCGATGCCTGGGGCGGCGATGCCGCCAAGCGCATGCGCTTCGCGGTGGAGATCGTGCGCCGCATCCGCGCGGCCTGCGGACCGGACTTCATCATCGTCTATCGGCTGTCGCTGGTGGATCTGGTCGAGGACGGCAGCGACTGGCAGGAGATCGTAATGCAGGCGCAAGCGATCGAGGCGGCCGGCGCGACCCTCATCAATTCCGGCATCGGCTGGCACGAAGCACGCGTGCCGACCATCGCCACCTCGGTGCCGCGCGCCGCCTTCGCCGCGGTCACCGCCAAGCTCAAGCCGCACGTGCGGCTGCCGCTGATCGCCACCAACCGCATCAACATGCCCGACGTGGCCGAGCGCATCCTCGCCGGCGGCGGCGCCGACATGGTGTCGCTGGCGCGGCCACTGCTGGCCGACCCGGAATGGGCGAACAAGGCGCAGCGCGGCCAGGCGCAGGCGATCAACACCTGCATCGCCTGCAACCAGGCCTGCCTGGACCACGTGTTCGAGAACAAGACCGCCAGTTGCCTGGTCAATCCGCGCGCGGCCGCCGAGACCGAACTGAACTACCTGCCGACCCGCGCGCCCAAGCGCATCGCCGTGGTCGGCGCAGGCCCGGCCGGCCTGGCCTGCGCCACCGTGGCCGCACAACGCGGCCACCGCGTCACCCTGTTCGACAGCGCCAGCGAGATCGGCGGCCAGTTCAACGTGGCCAAGCGCATTCCTGGCAAGGAAGAATTCCACGAGACGCTGCGCTACTTCCGCCACCAGATCGACGCCACCGGCGTGCAGCTGCGCCTGCAGACCACCGCCGATGCGGCGCTGCTGGCCGACTTCGACGAGGTGGTGCTGGCCACCGGCATCGTGCCGCGCACGGTGGACTTCCCCGGCGCCGACCATCCCAGCGTGGTCAGCTATCTGGACGTGCTGCAGGGCCGGGTGCAGGCGGCGGACAAGGTCGCGATCATCGGCGCCGGCGGCATCGGTTTCGATGTCGGCGAGTTCCTGGTGCATGCCGGCGAATCGACCGCGCTGGACCCGGCGCGGTGGATGGCCGAGTGGGGCGTGGACCCGCAGTTCGAAGGCCGCGGCGCGCTGTGCAAGCCGCGCCCGGAGCCGTCGGCGCGCAGCGTGTGGCTGCTGCAGCGCAGCCCGGGCCGGCCCGGCGCGCGGCTGGGCAAGACCACCGGCTGGATCCATCGCGCCACGCTCAAGGCCAAGGGCGTGACCATGCTCGGCGGCGTCGAATACCTGGGCGTGGACGACAGCGGCCTGCGCATCCGCGTGGACGGCAACGAGCAACTGTTGCCGGTCGGCACCGTGGTGATCTGTGCCGGCCAGGAACCGCGCCGCGACCTGCAGGCGGCGCTGCAGGCCGCCGGCCGCAGCGCGCACCTGATCGGCGGCGCAGACGTCGCCGCCGAGCTGGACGCCAAGCGCGCCATTGCCCAGGGCAGCCGGCTGGCGGCGCAACTCTAGAACATGCACTGACCGAGTCGGTATCGGCGACTCGCCCCGGCAACGCCGCGTCGCGCATGCGGCGTGCTGTCCCCCCCGGCGCAGTCGGCGATGTCCTCGACCCCAGCATGTGCAAGCCGCCGTCACCTGCAGCCGTCAGGTCCGGCGACGCCAGCGACGGGCCTGCAACGCTCAACGCGCCGCGCAGGGGAACGCCGCGTGCAGCGCCTGCCCCACCGGAATCGCCGCGCGCTGCCGCAACTGCGCCGGCGGCAGCGCGGCCAGCGCGGTGAACACGCGATCGACCACTTCGTGCGCCAGCACGCCCTGGGCGCCGGCGCACCACTGCGTGCCTTCGCTGGCATCGGCGACGCCGGCGATGTACTGCCGCGCCATCGCGCTGGCCTGCGCGCGGCGCTGTTCGGCGCTGCCGGCGAGCGGCGTCGCCGCGGCCTGCGCATCGCCGCGCAGTAGCCGCAGCAGATCGGCGGCGGACAGCTGATACACCGCCTCCGGGCGCGCGGCCACGGACGCGGCGGCAGGCACGCTGCAGGCGGCCAGACACAGGCACAGCAGCCGGGGCAATGACGATGACAGCGACATCGGCGGACTCCTTGGACGACTGGGACCAGCGCCCTCGATCCTAGCAAGCCGGCGCGGCGGACTTGGTGCTGTCGCATCGTGCGGCTATAAGCCTGGGCATGCCGCGCCCCTCGCCCCTGCCCGCCCTGCCCCGCCTGCCGCAAGCGGCCCTGGCAGCGTATGCCGGCGCGCATTTCGGCAAGAGCCTGCTGTGGTACGCCGGCGAACTGCTGCTGATCTACTCGCTGACCGAACACGCCGGCCTGCACGCGATCACGGCCGGGCTGGTGCTGGCGCTGGGCCTGCTGCTCAGCGCCGCGATCGGCCTCGGCGCCGGCTGGGGCCTGCGCCGGCGCCTGCGCGACGTGCGCAGCGCCGGGCGCCTGCAATGGCACGGCCTGGCCGCCGCCGCGCTGGCGCTGCTGCTGGTGTTCGCCGCGCCGTTGCTGCCCCCGCCGTGGCGGCTGGGCTACGTGCTGGCGGTGAGCCTGCTGTTCCGGCTGGCCTATGCCGCCTGCGACGTGGCCCAGAACACCTTGCTGAGCCTGGCGCAGTGGCCGTGGCGCGGCCACGACGGCGCCAGCGCGCTGCGCCTTGCAGGCAGCGGCGTCGCGGCGCTGCTGATCAGCAGCGTGGTCGGCGCGGTGCTGGCGCGCGGCACCGACGGCGGCAGTCTGGCGCTGCAGGCCAGCGCGGTGCTGGCGGCGGTGGCGATGCTGTGCGCCTGGCAGTTGCAGCAGGTGCTGCGCCGTCATGCCGCTGCGCAGCCGACACCCGTCGGCACCACGGTCGTGGCCGCGACCGACACGGCGCCCTCCTGGCGCGCGATCCCCTGGCAACCGCTGGCGCTGATCGCAGCGGTTTCGCTGACCCTGCCCGCGTTCACCAAGCTCGCCCCATACGTGGCCGCCTACGGCCTGCTCTCGCCCGGCTGGGGCAGTGCGGTCCTGATCGCCTATGCGCTGGGCACGGTGCTGGTGCAGCCGCTGGCCGCGCGCTGGGGCCGGCAGCGCACGCCGACGCAACGGCTGGCCTGGCTCGGCAGCGCCCTGCTGTTGTGCGCGCCGCTGTTCGCGCTGGCGCTACCGGGGCAGCCACTGCTGAGCCTGGCGGCGGCGGCCTGCATCGGTGCCCTCGGCGGCAGCGGCGGACAATTGGTGTGGGCCTGGCATGCGCAGTGCACCGCGACCCGTGCGGTCGCCGAACACGCGCTGTGCTTCGCCGCGCTGACCGCCGCCGCGCAGGTCGCGCTGGCCGCCGGGGTGGTGCTGATCGGCCTTTTGCTGGATGCGCTGGACTACCGCGACGGGCACTGCCTGCTGCTGTGCTGGGCGATGGCGGCCGGCCCGCTGCTGTGCGGTGCGCTGTGCCTGCTGCTGGCCTTGCTCAGCGGACGCCGCCGATCGCTCCCGATCGGTGCCGGCCTGGCGACGAGCGCCAGCAGCGGTTGATGCGTCGGACACGGAGCGCTCACCGGCCAACGCCACTGCAACGCAATGCCGGAAGAGGCTGGACAGGATCGCGCGCAGCGCGCGCCACGCCGTTGGCTTGAACGCGGCCCGGCGCACAGCGCCAGGCCGCGCATGCCTCAGGCGAAGAACGCCCGCTGCAGCGGCATCAACGCCGCACCCAGGGTCACCGCGTCGCCGACGGTGCGGGCAATGCACAGTTGCGGCAGCGGCGGCGCCAGGCCGTGCCGGTTGGGCGCGCGCGGGATGCGGATGCGTTCGATCAGGCGCGCGCCGATCGCGGCCGGCAGGCGCCCGCCGATCACGATCGCCTGCGGATCCAGCGCATAGGCCAGGTAGGCGCACAACTGCGAGAACGGCGCCTCGGCCATCTCCAGCCAGGCGTCCACGCCCGGGGTGTGCGCGTCGATCGCGCCGAGCATCTGCTCGACCCCGGCATAGTCCTGGCCGGCGGCACGCACCAGGGACAGCAGCGCGTCCAGATTCGGATAGGCCATGCCGCCGACGGTCCAGATGCCGCCGAACTCGCCGGCATTGCCGCGGTGGCCGCGGAACAGCCGGCCATCGGCGATGATGCCGCCGCCGAAACCGTTGGTCAGATGCAGGTACACGAAGTCGCGGCACTCGCGGCCGACGCCGTACAGGCTCTCGGCCACCGCCGCCGCCGCGCCGTCGTTTTCGACGGTGACCGCGCAGCCCAGGGCCTCTTCCAGGATCGGCACCAGGTCGACCTGGGTCCAGTCCTCCAGCGCCGGCGGCCCGGCCATCTGCCGGCCCTGCCCGGTGAAGAACGCCGAGATCGCCATGCCGATGCCGACCACCCGCGCCGGATCCACGCCGGTTTCGGCCAGCAACTCGGCACGGAACCGCTGCAGTTGCGCCAGCACCGGCGCACGGCGCATGTCGGCCAGGCCGATGCGGCGCTGGCCGCGCACGTTGCCGGCGAAGTCCACCAGCGCCAACGCCACCACATCGCCCATCAGGCCGATGCCGAAGGCGTAGGCGTAATCCGGCGCCAGCCGCACATCGACGCTGGGATTGCCGCGGCCCTCGGCGGCGCGGGCGCCGAGCTGGACCATGCGGTCCTGCACGAACCCCTGCAGCAGGCGCGCCACGGTGGGCTGCGACAGGTCCAGGTCACGGCTCAGCGCCGCCTGGGTCTGCACCCCGGTCTTGAACACACGGTCGAGCAATTGGCGGCCGCCGGCGCTGACGCGCGGCGGGAAATCGGGATGCGGCATAGGCGGGCGCAAAGCGTGATGAATGCACGAACGGCTACAACCTAGCATGTGGACACACAAGTTTCATACATGGTAAATAGTATTACCCCCACATTCTTTTGCTGGGGGTCTCATGCGTACCGCTCATCCACACCCGAGCCTGCTGGCACTGGCGCTCGCGTCCATCCTCGGCGCCGCCACCGCCGTCCACGCCGAGGACGCGCCGGCACCGCCGGCCGACGCCACCACCACGCTGGACCAGATCGTGGTCACCGGCACCCCGCAGGGCCAGTCGCAGAAGGACGCCCCGTTCGCGATCAGCGTGGTGTCCAAGGAACGCCTGGAGCGCAGCACCCCGAGCAGCAGCGTGGACATGCTGCGCGCGGTCCCCGGTTTCTCCGCCGAACCCTCCGGCGGCCAGGGCGGCGGCCAGAACCTCTACGTGCGCGGCCTGCCGGCAGGCGGCTGGTATTACGTGCAGTACCAGGAAGACGGCCTGACCCTGTTCGACGAGCCGCAGGAAAGCTTCTTCAACGTCGACACCCTGTTCGCGCTGGACATGATGACCGAGCGCCTGGAAGTGGTGCGCGGCGGCACCTCGCCGCTGTTCGCGACCAACGCGCCGGGCGGCACGGTCAACGCCATCACCCGCCACGGCACCGCCACGCCCGAAGGCGCGGTGCGCATGACCATCGGCAGCGACGGCCTGCGCCGCGAGGACGCCTACAGTGCCGGCCCGCTCAGCGAGAACGTGCTGTACAGCATCGGCGGCTACCACCGCAGCGATGACGGCCTGCGCCGCACCGGCTACACCGCCGACCAGGGCGGCCAGCTGCGCGGCAACCTGACCTTCCTGATGGGCGATGCGGTGCTCGACGTCGACGCCAAGTACCTCAACGACCGCACCGCCTTCTACAACCCGATCCCGCTGGCCGACCCGCGCAACCCGTCGCAGTCGCTGTCGGCGTTGATCGATCCGCTGGACGGCACGCTGCTATCCGACGACCTGCGCCACACCACCGCGCTCACCTTCGACGGCAACGGACCGCTGGCGCGCAACCTGGACCTGGCCGACGGCATCCACAACAAGGTCAAGCAACTCGGCACGCACCTGGAATGGGATCTGGGCGACGGCCTGAGCCTCAACAACCGCATGCGCTTCGTCGATGCCGAAGTGGACTACACCGCGCTGTTCTCCGGCGCCGCGCCCTACGACGCCGGCGCCTACCTCAACACGCAGCTCGGCCGTGCGCGCAGCGGCTTCGGTTCGCGGGTGGCGCGGGTCGGCTACGTGACCACCCGCAACGGCGCCGCCTACGATCCGGCCGCGGCCGATGGCCTGGTGCTGGAGAGCGGCCTGTGGAATGCGCGCACCCATCTGCGCACGCTGTCCGACGACCTGCGCCTGAGCAAGGCGTTCGAAGACACGGCGCTGGGCAAGCACACGCTGACCGCCGGCCTCAACGTGCAGCACGTCGAATTCCGCCAGGACCGGCTGCAGAACACCGTGCTGACCACGCTGCAGAACAACGCGCAACGCCTGGACGTACTGGCCTACGACGCTGCCGGCAACGTGGTCGGCTCGGTCACCCAGAACGGTTTCGTGCGCTACGGCAACGGCGTCACCAGCGGCTTCGCCAACGCCACCTACCTGTCTCCGTACCTGTGGGATTCGGTGCGCTTCGGACGCCTCGGCCTGGATGCCGGCGTGCGCTACACCCGCTACAACGCCAACGGCGGCGTGTACGCCAACACCACGCGCAATCTCGGCGATCCGACCACGCTGGCCGACGACAACGTCGGCGGCCTCAGCGGTGCGTTCAGTCCGCGCACCGATCACCGCCATGCCACGCAGTGGACGCTGGGTGCCGAGTTCGCGCTGACCCCGCAACTGCAGACCTTCGCCCGCTACACCCAATCGCAGCGCCTGCCGCGGCTGCAGAACGTCTACCAGACCCAGAACGCGGACGTCACCGACATCGACCAGGCCGAGGCCGGCCTGCGCGGCAGCTTCGGCGACACCTTCTCGTTCTCCACGGTCGGCTTCTGGAGCCGCTTCAACGACCTGTCGATCAGCGCCATCGTGCTCGACGGCAGCGGTGCGGTGCAGAACCTGGCGCTGGTCGGCAAGACCCGCACCCTGGGCCTGGAATCGGAGTTCACCTGGCGGCCGTCGCCGCTGTTCGGCATCACCGGCTCGGCCACGCTGCAGGATCCGCAGACACGCGGCCTGAGCAACGCGACCACCGGCCTCAGCTACGGCGACCTGGACGGCAAGCAGATCTCGCGCATCCCGAAGTTCATGGCGTCGATCAGCCCGACCCTGTACTTCGACATCGACGGCCGGCCGCTGGAACTGTCGGCCACCGCCTATCGCATGGGCCAGCGCTACGTCGACTACACCAACGCCACCGCCCTGCCCGCCTACACGACCTACGACCTGGGCCTGTTCGCGCGGCTGAGCGAGCACCTGGAACTGCAGCTGCACGCGGCCAACGTCAGCAACGCGCTCGGCCTGACCGAAGGCAATGCACGGGTGGACACGCTGTCCGGCCAGGGCACCGCCGACGCGATCTACGCGCGGCCGATCTTCG
Source organism: Xanthomonas sp. F1 (assembly GCF_014199855.1). NCBI lineage: Bacteria > Pseudomonadati > Pseudomonadota > Gammaproteobacteria > Lysobacterales > Lysobacteraceae > Xanthomonas > Xanthomonas sp. F1. Next base: position 70,001 of record NZ_JACHOK010000011.1, read on the forward strand.
GCCGCAACTACAACGCATCGCTGACCTGGAGGTGGTGAGCATGCGCTGCCGGAGACTGCTGATGAGCGCAGCGCTGTCGCTGCCGATCCTGGCCCTGGCGGCCACGCCGAGCCTGCCCGACCACCTGCGCGACCCGCATGGGCCGGCGCTGGTGGTGTCGCACCGCGCCTGCTGGAAGTTCGCCTCTGAGAACACCCTGGACGGCATCGCCGCGTGCATCGCGCGCGGCGTGGACATGGTCGAGATCGACGTGCGCACCACCCGCGACGGCGCGCTGGTGCTGATGCACGACGAAACCGTGGACCGCACCACCGACGGGCACGGCGCGGTGGCCGATCTGACGGCCGCGCAGATCGCCGCCTTGCGCGTGCGCAGCCAGGGCGGCGGACGCAGCAGCACGCTCACCGCGCGGCATCCGCCGACGCTGGCGCAGGCGCTCGCGCTGGCGCGCGGCAAGGTGCTGGTGAACCTGGACGTCAAGGCGGCAGCGCTGGACCAGGTGATGGATGTGGTCGAGGCTGCCGGCGCGCAACGCGACGTGCTGCTCAACGTGCCGCTGGATGTACCCGCAGCGGTGCTGCAGCGCGCACGCAAGGCCGATATCGCGGTGCAGGCGCTGTACCTGCAGCGCGACTCGGCGCTGCCGCCCGAGCAGGCCTTGCGCCGCGCCGCGGACTTGCAGCCGGCGGTGGTGCAACTGATGTTCGACGATCCGGTGGTACTGGACATCGCGCAACGCGAACTGGCGCCGCGCGCGCGCCTGTTCGTCAACACCATGACCAACGACATCGCCAGCGGCAGGCCGATGCGCCTGTCGGCCAACTACACCGACCAGCGCGCGCTGCGCGATCCGGCCGCGGTCTGGGGCGGGCTGCGCCAGCACGGCGTGAGCATGATCCAAACCGACGAACCGTTGGCATTGCAACGCTACCTGCACGGCGCGGACACGCCACGGTAGCCGATCTCGGTCCCAATCCAGGCGACGCCGCGCGATGGCCACGTGCGGCGCCGCCAGGAGTCCGGTTTCAGACGGGCGGCACGCAGCACCAGGACGATGCCCGTCGCTTCGAGCACTGCGCGGCAAACGACAACGCCCATGCGCACGTCGGTTGCGGTGCGCTGCGTTTGCTTCACTTCATTCCATCAACCCCGAACGGAAGAGAGCACATGAAACTGCCCAAGAAACCCACCAAGGTCCTCGCCCTGGCGCTCGCCTGCGCGTCGCTGGCCGCGCTGTCCGGCATGGCGTCGGCCGCCAACAACTGGAACCCGCAGCACATCCTCAACGCGATGAAGAGTCCTTACGAGGGCAACCGTGCCGACGTGGCAGTGATCGCGCATCGCGGCGTGGTCGGCAACGGCTGCCCGGAGAACTCCACCTGCTCGATCCTCAACACCTACAACAACAACATCGAAGCGATCGAACTGGACGTCAAGCAGGACGCCGACGGCCTGTTGTGGCTCTTCCACGACCAGAACGCCGGCCGTGTGGTCGATCACGATCCGGGCTTCTACATTTTCCAGAACGCGACCAATCCCTCCGGCTGGAATCCGGACATCCGCACCCTGACCGGCCATGAGCTGATCAATTCGTTCCTGCGCGACAAGAACTTCGCCAAGACCAACTACCGTCCGACTTCACTGGCCTCGGCATTGAACACCGTGGTCACCAATGCCAACCACATGGTGGTGGTGTTGGACCTGAAGACCCTGGACGCGGTCTCGCGCGCGGCCGATCAGGTGCATGCCTTCCGCATGCAGAACCAGGTGGTGCTGAAGTTCAGCGCGTCGCTGCTGCCCAAGACCCCCAGTGACATCACCCGCTTCACCAAGGGCGTGCCGTTCGCGCCGACCGTCTACGCCGGCGACATGGACAACCTCGCCGACGGCGGCTACGTGGGCCTGTGCGGCTCGATCAGTCCCAACACGCCGTTCTGCCGGGTCAACGCCTGGATCAGCGAAGTGCGCGGCCAGAGCGGCTTCGCCTGGCTGGAAATCGGCAACAAGCAGCCGCGCCGCAGCGACCCGACCGCTGAGTTGCTCGCCGACAACCAGGCGCAGAAGCGCGCGATCGGCGCATTCTCGCCGGTGCCGGAGTACCGCCTGAGCAGCCACGACGGCCAGCACTACGTGCGCAGCAACGGCACCTGCTGCGCGTCGCTGGACAACTACCTGACGCGCACCAAGTACTTCGGTAACGAGACTGCCGACGACCGTCCGGATTTCCGTGGGCAGGTGACCGCCGGCTTCACCAGCATCATCACCGACGATCCGCTCAGCGTGATCCGCGCGAACGTGCCGCGCGACACCACGCGCTACAACTGACCCTCGCAGGTCGCGCCGGGGAGCGCGCTCCCCGGCACTGCACGGCGCCCGCGCGCCGTGCAGCATGCCCTCCTCCTTCAGGAGTTTTCCATGCGTTCCGCTCCCCGTCCTCGACACCTGCTTCTCACCCTGTTGGTCGCCGGCGCGTGCCTGCCGTTGCTGCAACACGCAGCGACCGCACATGGCGCAAAAGCGGCGGCGCCCGCTTCCCTCGCCACGCGTCCGCATGCTGGCAACGCCAGCGCGCAGACACCGCTGCCGATGCGCGCCGCGCCGGCCACCGACACCTCCATGCCTGGACCGCCCGCAAGCGCGGTACTAACCGCGGCGCAGGCGCTACCAGCCGATTTCCAGGCCGATGTGCTGCTGCGTCTGGCCACGTCGACGGATTTACCGACCAATGGCGACGGCGATCGTGCTGCCGCCGCGCAACGCCTGAACCAGCAAGCCGCCGCACTGGCCGAACACGCGCAACGGCGCATGCCCGGCCTGGCTCGCGTCGGCAACGTCGACGAAGAGCGCGACGACGAATTGCGCGCGCCGAGCACCGCCGGCCTGGACCGGCTGACGCTGCAGACACGCGCCGCGCAGCACGCAACGCCTGCACGGGCGCAGGCGTTGCTCGCGACGCTGCCGACACCGCAAGCGGGCAGTTGCGATGCGGACTATCTCGACGATCCCAGCCCGGCCTATGCGTTGGCCAGCGCATTGCAGCCGGCGCAACCGGCAGCGCGCGCCAATACGCTCGCCGCACGCGTGGACGCGGCGCGACACGAAACCGACACCGCGCCGGCATTGAAGATGGCGCTCGCCGCTGCGCCGCTGGACACCGCAGGACAGGTACAGCTCGCCGACAGCCTGGCGCGCATGTTCGAACGCATCCGCGGCGACGATGCCGGCTTCACCGCCACCGAGCTGAGCGTGGCCGGCGACATGCCGCTGGTGCTGCAGCAACTGTCCGAGAGCGCGCTGCGCGAACAGCTGCACGCAGCCTATCGCGGCTACGTTGCCGCACACCTGGCGCAGACGCGCTGTCCGTCAAGCTTGCTCGGCAATCACTGGCTGCTGGAGCAGCGCTTCGTCGCCGAAGCGCCGGCCGACCGCATCGTGCCAGCGCCGCCGGTGCCCGCGATGACGGTCGATGCGGATGCGATCTCGCTGATCCGCCAGGCCGGCTACAACATCCGCACGCAGTTGCTGGATCCTTCCGCCAGTGCGGGCGATCCCGCTACGGAAAAAGCGTCGATGGAATTCCTCGACCAGCTCGATCACGGCGTGCTGCAGCAAACCGCGGCCGGCGACGACAGCGGCCGCGTGCAGCGCGCGCGCCTGCGCGAGCTGCTGCGCTACCTCGAGTACGCGCCTGCCGGCGCGGCGCGCGACCGCGGCATGAACCTGCTCGCCACGCTATTGAGCGGCCCGTACTACGCGCGCGATCACGACACCTGGTTCGGCGATCTGCGCGTGCTCGCCGAGCAGGCGCAGCGCTGGCCCGATCGCGAACAGCGCCTCGCGCAACTGAGCGGACATGCCGATCCGGTGGTCAAGGTGTACGCGATGCTGATGCAGCGCAAGCAGTTTCCCTGAGTCTGATGCGCCGCAGTGCGGCGCTGCACCATGCCGTCGTGGGCAAGGCACGACGGCATTCGCGAAATGGCGAGTTGTGAACCCTGTCAAGACTCGGGGTTCAGTTGCGATTCGGGAAGCGGCGCCTATTGTGCGCCCCTCTTCCGATCCGCCCATCTTGGCGGATCCCGCCGGACTTCAGATTGCCGGCATCCGGGCGGCCCGTGACAGGCCGCCTCCCCATGACGCCAAGCCGCATCGCTTGCCGCGCCACCCTGGCGCAGCGACCCGACGACGGCCCATACGGAGCAAGGAGTACGATGAAACTGGCCTGGATCCTCTGGCTATCGCAGTTGTTGCCGCAACCCGCCGCCGATTCGCTTTGCCTCAGCACCACCGTGTACCTGGAAGCGCGCGACCAGACGCTGCGCGGACAACAAGCCGTCGCCGAAGTCGCATTGCGGCGCCTGGACAGCGGCCTGTGGGGCGATTCGATGTGCCAGGTGGTCACCGCGCGCAAGCAGTTCGCGCCGGGCCTGGTGAAGCCGGGTACCGAGTTGAAGAACGACGACGCCTGGGCCGACGCGGTCAAGGTCGCCTTCGCCGCCGAGCGCAACTGGGCGTTGCCGCAGGGCCAGCGCAAGGAGATCGTGCCCGGCGCCAGCCACTTCGCCGCGCATGCCATCGCCAGCCCGAGTTGGCGCAATGCCTATCAGGTCGCGACCATCGGCGACCACACGTTCTATCGCGTGCAGAAGCTGCGTCCGCGCAACGCGTCCTGATCGTTCGCCGCGCAGGTACGTCCAGACGCAGGCTCCCGCGCGCCGCGCACGGCGCGTCCGATCGCCAAGCGCACCGTGCAGCAGGTACGCTCTGCCGTCCTGACTGATGCGGAGCCGCCTGCCATGAAACTCTATTCCAAGCCCGGCGCCTGTTCGCTGGCCGATCACATCGCACTGCGTTGGGCGGGATTGCCGTTCGAACTGAAGCTGCTCGATGCCGCCGCGATGAAGACGCCGGCATACCTGGCGATCAATCCCGCCGGCGCAGTGCCCGCGCTGCAGATGGACGACTGGGTGCTCACCCAGAACTCGGCGATCCTCAACTACATCGCCGATCTCGCGCCCGACGCGCACCTGGCAGGCGACGGCAGCCCGCGCGGCCGCGCCGAGGTGCAGCGTTGGCTGGCCTTCCTCAACGCCGACCTGCATCCGGCCTTCCATCCGCTGTTCGGCAGCACGCGTTATCTCGATGACGCCGCGGTGATCGCGCGCACCCAGGAACACGCACGCGAGCGCGTGCGCACGCTGTACACGCGCGTGGAGACCGCACTGGAACAGCAGACCTGGCTGGGCGGCGCACGCCGCTCCATCGCCGACGCCTACCTGTTCGTGACCCTGCGCTGGGCGCGCGCGCAGCAGATCGCGCTCGGCGCCAATCTGCAACTGCATTTCGAACGCATGTCCGCCGATCCGCAGGTGCAGGCGGCGCTGCAGGCCGAAGGCATCGGCTGAAATGCGTGCGAGCGCCGGCGCATTAGCGCCGGCGTCGTCCATGTCGCATCAACCGCGCAGCGCGCGGCGGATCTCCTCCAGCGCGGCGGGATCGTCCAGCGTCGACAGATCGCCGGGATCGCGCTGTTCGGCCAGCGCCTGCAACGAGCGCCGCAACAATTTGCCCGACCGCGTCTTCGGCAGTGCCTGCACCAGATATACCTGCGCCGGCCGCGCCACCGCGCCCAGCCGCTGCACCACGCACTGACGCAGCTCCTCGATCACCGCCGCGGCATCGGGCGCGGCCTGCTTCAGTGTCGCGAACACCACCGGCACCTGGCCCTTCAGTTCGTCGTGCATGCCGATCACCGCGACTTCGGCCACATCGGCGTGGCCGGCGATGGCCTCCTCGATCTCGCGCGTGCCCAGGCGATGCCCGGCGACGTTGATCACGTCGTCGGTGCGGCCGAGGATGAAGGTGTAGCCGTCCTCGTCGCGGATCGCCCAGTCCAGCGAGCTGTACATCAGCGTATCGAAGTGGCTGAAGTAGCTGCGCAGGAAGCGCGCATCGTCGTTCCAGACGGTGGTCATGCAGCCCGGCGGCAACGGCGGCTCGATCACCAGCACGCCCTTGCGCCCGGCCGGCACCTCGACACCGTGCTCGTCGACGATGCGCGTGCGATAGCCGAGGTTGGGAAAACCCGGCGAACCCGGTTTCACCGGCCGCAGTTCGACACCCGGCAACAGGGTCAGCACCGGCCAGCCGGTCTCGGTCTGCCAGTAGTTGTCGATCACCGGCTTGCCCAGCGCTTCGCCAATCCACAGCGCGGTCGGCTCGTCCAGCGGCTCGCCGGCCAGGAACAGGTAGCGGAGCGCGCTCAGGTCGCGCTCGCGCAAGTAGCGCGCCGGATGCTTCTTCAGCACGCGGATCGCGGTGGGCGAGGAAAACATCGTGCGTACCCGGTACTTCTCGCACAGCGCCCACCACACGCCCGGATCCGGTTGCACCGGCAGGCCTTCGTACAACAGCGAGGTCGCGCCGACGATCAGCGGGCCATACACGTTGTACGAATGTCCCACCGCCCAGCCCACGTCGGAGGTGGAGAACATGGTCTGCCCCGGGCCGCAGTCGAACACCGTGCGCATCGATAGCGCCAGCGCCGCATGCCCGCCGACATCGCGCTGCACGCCCTTGGGCTTGCCGGTGGTGCCGGAGGTGTACAGCAGATAGCTGGGTTCGTTGGATTCCAGCCACACCACCGGCACCTGCGCATCGCCGACCTCGGCGCGCAGCGCGGCATAGTCGACGTCGCGCCCGGGTACGCGCGGCTGCGCCGGATCCAGCCCACGCGAGACGATCAGCACCGTCGGCGGCGGCGCACTGGCTTCGGCGCACGCGGCATCGACCAGCGGCTTGTAGGGAATGCGCTTGCCGCCGCGGCTGCCGGCATCGGCGGCGATCAGCAGCTTGGGCCGCGCATCGTCGATGCGCAGCGCCAGGTTGTGCGCGGCGAAGCCGCCGAACACCACCGAGTGCACCGCGCCGATGCGCGCGCAGGCCAGCATCGCGTACACCGCCTCGGCCATGTTCGGCATGTAGATGACCACGCGGTCGCCGCGCTGCACGTCCAGCCGCTGCAGCACCGCGGCGAAGGCGTTGACCTCGCGGTGCAGCTGCGCATAGGTGATCTCCTGGGTCTGCCCGGTTTCGCTGGATACCGCGACCAGCGCCAACTGCGCGGCGCGTGCGGGCAGGTGCCGGTCGACCGCGTTGTGGCACAGGTTGGTCAGCCCGCCGACGAACCAGCGCCGGAACGGCGGCGTGTCGTATTCCAGGATCGCCCGCGGCGGCCGCTCCCAGTGGATCGCCTGGGCCTGCTCGGCCCAGAATTCCTCGGGCTGCTCGATCGAACGTCGGTACAGCGTCGCGTAGTCCATGCCGCCCCTCCCAAGGCCGGTGCACCGGTTCCGAGCATAGTCCTTCGGCGGCGTGGGCGTCGTTCGACGTTGGTCGAAGGGGCGGGCGCGTTGGACCGGTCACGCCAAGCGACGCCAGTTTGAAGTTATCAGGATCAGCCACCGATATGCCGTAGTGTCAGGTCTATCTCTTTAAGGAAAGTCTGATCGATGCGGCCGGAAGATGAGGCAAGCCACATCCACCGCACCGACGGCGCTCAGCTCTTCGGGTTTTCGCCGTTTCCCGGTACACACGCTGATCCAAGCATGGGCCAGCCAGAAGAGTTTCCGACGCAAGGACGGCCAGGACGAGCCGCCCTCGGGCGGCGGGCGCAGGACTGGAGGGGTCAGGGGTGGAGTAATGCCACCCACGCCAGCACGACAGATCCGGAAGCGCGGCGGTATCGCAAGAGTGCGCGGACCGGCGCGATCCTGTGCGACCAGGGCATGTGCCGATGGAAAGCCGCTGGGGGTTGGTGGTGAGCGCGCAGGTCACCCCGGCCGACGGGCATGGGGGCGTCCGGCGGCCCTGGCCATGCTGGACGCGCTGGGCGGCAGGGGCCGGCGCACGCTGGGCGCGGACAAGGCCTACGACACGGCAGACTGCACGTGTCGGGCCTTGCCATTCACGGCGTGATGGAAGCGACGGACTTCTGGCCTGATGTCCGGCCTTTGCGCGCCCCGGCCAGGGCGCGGAAGTCCCGGGGCGGCATGTCATACGCGCGGCGGAACGCGTGGTTGAAATCCGCCGCACTCCTGAACCCCAGGCCGTAAGCGATCTCCACGACCGGTGCCTTCGGGAATCGGATGAGTTCGTCCGCGGCCTCGCGCAAGCGGCGATTGCGGATGTAGGCGGCCAGGCCGCCTTCGTGCTCGAACAGGCGATACAGCGCGGCGCGGGACAGCTGCGATGCAGCGACGATCCTCTCCAGCGATAGTTCCGGCTCGTGCAAGTGGTGCTCGACATGCCGCCGTATCCTCCCGAACACCGCCGCGCGGATCGCGGCGCGCGCGTCGCCGCTCAGGCCGGACTGTTTGGCGAAGGCGCCGACGATCAGGTGCGCACATGTGACCATCATCGCGCGGGCTTCGGCCCCGCTCATCGTATCGATGCTGTTGGAAAGCGCGTCCAGTTCGCCGAGAAACATGCGCGCGTGTGGCGATGCGTAGTCGATCACGCGGCCATGCAGCGATTCCGCATCGGGCAGCACCGATTCCACCAGTGCGCGCGGCAGGAACAAGGCCATGACCTGGCTCTTGCACTCCCGCTCCATGCGCATCGTCTGGCCCATGTCCAGCGCCAGGATGCCTGGCCGGGATTGCGGCGCCTTGCGCCGCGGATACAGACCGGTTGTGGTTTCGACGCCGCCGCCGCCCACCAGCAGCACGTGAAAAACATAATCGCGCATGGTGTCCGTGGAAATTTGTGGCGCCGTGCGGGTCTGCGTGATCGGGTCGGTGCAGGCGTGCATAAACCGCATGCCATCGACCTGGTAATGGTCGAGCGTGGCGCGAAACCCGTCAGCCACCCGTGCGTGCGACACCGCGATATCGAGAAAAGAGGAGGTTCGATCACGCCACGCCACAAGTTGCTGCGCTCGTGCGACGTCGCATGTGCTGAAGTGGTGGTGGATCGGCGCGCGAACGCTTGCCTCGACCTCGACTTCGACCTCGACATGGCTTGTGCTGTTGCTGGTCATCCCGGGCCCCCGTCCGCGCGCTCATGCTACAGGACGCGCGCCCGCTTTCATCCCCGCCTGTCGCCACCTGTCGTGGCATGCCCTAACACCCTCCCACGCTGGCCCTGAGGCTTGCTGGCGCATCGAACCAGCGCCGGGCCCAGCGTATCGACTCGCTACCGCCTGCCGTCTTGCTTCGGAAAACACCTCGTTCCGCCATGTCGTCATTCCCGGGAAGGCAGGCGGTTCTTTACAACAGCGAAGCTGGTCATTGCCCCACAAAGCGAACCGCTCCTCCACTGTGGCGTTGCCGTCGCAAGCGATTGCGCGGAACTCCAACGTCGTCATTCCCCCAACCTTCCCTTCCCAACTGAGACAGCCGATCAAGTCGCCTGTGCCCTGACACGCAAAATCCCCAGCTAACCAACCCGGTCATCCGAGCCTGTCCAAGAGAAGCTTGCCCGGGGGAAATCCGCGTTGCACCACAGGGGAATTGCATGAATCACATCTACCGGCTGGTCTGGAGCCAGGTCCGTCGCGCCTGGCTGGTCGTTTCCGAACTCGCCCGCGGTCGCGGCAAGGCCGGGCGTACCTCGACATCGCGCCGCACGCGCCCGGTCTGGTGGGCTGCGCTGCCCCTGAGCCTGCCGATGCTGGCCCTCGCTACCGCGCCAGCCGGCGTGACGGCGATGGAGGCCGCCCGTCCGGCAGCGGCCATCGTCCCCGCGCATCCGACGCTCGCGCCAACGGTCATCGCGGCGGCGGCATCCTCGACCCATCCCACCGGCGGCCAGGTCACCGCCGGCAGCGGCCGTATCGACTACGGCGATCACCTCACCACCATCCAGCAGGACAGCCAGAACCTGTCACTGAACTGGCTGAGCTTCAACATCGGCAGGCAGGACACGGTCAATTTCCTGCAGCCGAACGCGCAGTCCATCGCCGTCAACCGTATTGCCGATCCCAACGGCAGCATGATCCTCGGCCACCTGAACGCGAACGGCCAGGTGTTCCTGATCAACCCCAACGGCGTGCTGTTTGGACAAGGCGCGCAGGTCAATGCGGGCGGCCTGGTCGCCAGCACGCTCGACGTCAGCGACAGCCAGTTGGGTCATGGCACGTTGCAATTTACCGGCGCAAGCGTCGGCAGCGTGATCAACCTCGGCACGATCACCGCTGCACCCGGCGGCTACGTGGCCCTGCTCGGCCACGCGGTGTCCAACCAGGGGGCTATCCACGCGCCCGCCGGCAGCGTGGCGCTGGCCGGCGGCAGCGCGATCACCCTGAGTTTCGATGGCAACCACCTGCTCGACATGCAGATCGACGCCAGCGCCTTGAACGCGCTGTCCGAGAACAAACAACTCATCGTCGCCGACGGCGGCCAGGTGCTGATGAGCGCTGGCGCGAAGGATGCGTTGCTGGCCAGCGTGGTCAACAACAGCGGCACGATCCAGGCGCGGACGGTCGAAAACCGCGCCGGCAGGATCGTGCTGCTCGGCGGCATGGAAGCCGGCACCACGCAGGTGGACGGCACGCTGGACGCCAGCGCGCCGACCGGCGGCGACGGCGGCTTTGTCGAAACCTCGGCGGCGCATGTGCATGTGGCCGACGGCGCAAGGATCAGCACCCTGGCCGCCACGGGCGACGCCGGCACCTGGCTGATCGATCCGCACGATTTCACCATCGCCTTCAACGGTGGCGACATGAGCGGCGGCACCCTGAGCAGCCAGCTTGGTCGTGGCAATGTCACCATTCAGTCCAGCCAAGGCGCCAACGCCAGCGGCAGCGGCGACATCCATGTCAATGATGTCGTGACCTGGGGCGCCAACACGCTCACGCTCACCGCCGCCCACGATGTCGATATCAACGCCGTGATGACGGCCAGCGGCAGCGCCGGCCTCGCGCTGAACCCGAGCACCAGCAACGGCGGCGATGCGGCGATTGGCGGCGGCACCGTCAATGTCAACATGGTCGATGCCATGCCGGGCCAGAGTGGACGGGTGGATTTCACCGGCGGCAGCAACACGCTGAAAATCAATGGCCAGTCGTACACCATCATCACGACGTTGGGTGCCTCCGGCAGCACGTCCAGAACGGACCTGCAAGGCATCAACGGCGCCCTCAACTGCGCCTGCTATTTCGCGCTGGGTGCCAATATCGACGCCAGCGCCACGGCCAGTTGGGGGGATTCCGCCTTCGGCTCTGCCATCGGCTCCGGCTTCGTGCCGATCGGCCACAGCTTCAACGCCAACGATTTCAAGATGTTCACAGGCACCTTCGACGGCCTCGGCCACACCATCAGTGGCCTCACCATCAACCGGCCAGGCTCCAGCAACGTCGGCCTGTTCGGTTACACCTACAGCACAACGACGATCCGTAACATCGGCCTGCTTGGCGTGTCGATCCAGGGGCAAAGCAGCGTAGGCGGCCTGGTCGGGTACAACTACGGCACGATCAGTCAGGCCTACGCCACCGGTACGATCAACGGCAATCGCGGCGGTGCCGACGTCGGCTTCAGCGGCGGCGCCAACATCGGCGGCCTGGTCGGATACAACGACAGTAGCGGCCGGATCAGCCAAGCCTATGCCAGCGGTGCGGTCAGCGGCACGGCCACTGTCGGTGGCCTGATCGGGTACAACAACCGCAGCCCGGTCAGCCAGGCCTATGCGACCGGTACGGTCAGCAGCAGCGGCGGTGATGCCGGCGGCCTGATCGGGATCAACAACGGCGGCCCGATCAGCCAAGCCTATGCGACCGGCGCGGTCAGCGGCAGCAACGACGTCGGCGGTCTGGTCGGATACAACACCAGCGGCACGATCAACCAAGCCTATGCGACCGGTGCGGTCAGTGGCAGCAACTATGTCGGCGGCCTGGTCGGGATCAACGTCTCCGGCACCACGATCAGCCAGGTCTATGCCACTGGTGCGGTCAGCGGCACCGGCGGCAACGTCGGCGGTCTCATTGGGGCCAATAGTGCTGGCGTAATCACCAACAGCTACTGGGACACGGAAACCACTGGTCAGTCCACCAGCAGCGGCGGTACCGGTCTGACGACCAAGGCACTGATCGCAGCGCTGCCCGCAGGTTTCACGGCCGCCAGGTGGGGCAACGTCGGCAACCAGACCACGCCATACCTGCTGGGCATGTCCGGCAATCAGGTATTCAATACCAACGACCTGCCCAGCGGCACCGTGACGCGCAGCAACCGGCCCAACCTCTACGCCGTCATCCTGGATCTGAATCAATTGCAGGCCGTGAACACCGGCCTCGCAGGCCGTTATGTGCTGGGCAACGACATCGACGCCAGCGCCTCGATCAGATGGGTGGGCATTGAGTTCGACGCCAGAGGCCGCCCCATCATCGCCAACAACGGCTTCAGGCCGATTGGCGTCCCAGGCGCAGCGTTCACCGGCGTCTTCGATGGCCTTGGTCACACCATCAACAACCTGACCATCAATTGGCCAAACACCGATTACGCCGGCCTGTTCGGCGTCACCGGCAACGGCAGCGCGATCCGCAATCTCGGTCTGCTCGGCGGGTCGGTTACAGGCAAGAATTACGTCGGCGGCCTGGTCGGAGACAACGGCGGCACGATCACCAACACCTATGCCACCGGAGCGGTCAGCGGCGCCAACTATAGCTACGTCGGGGGTCTGGTCGGAAGCAACCGTGGCGCGATCACGAACGCCTATGCCACAGGGGCGGTCAGCGGCGGCAACACCGTAGGTGGCTTGGTTGGCTCCAACGGAACAGGTGGCACGATCACCAACACCTATGCCACAGGAGCTGTCAGCGGCGGCAACGCCGTAGGCGGCTTGGTTGGCTCCAACGAAACGGGTGGCACGATCACCAACACCTATGCCACCGGAGCGGTCAGCGGCAACAACTCTGTCGGTGGTCTGGTCGGCCTCTACAACGGAGGCACCATCATCGGCAGTTACTGGGACACGGAAACCACACGCCAATCCACCAGTGACGGCGGCGGTACCGGCCTCACCACCTTGCAGATGATGGACCCGGCCAGTTTTGCGGCCTGGAGCACGGATATCAGTGCCGTCGGCGGCAGCTCCGCGACCTGGCGGATCTACGCGGGTGACACCGCGCCGCTGTTGCGTACCTTCATGACGGGTCTGGCGGTCACCGCCATGAATCTCGGCACGTTCTACAACGGCACCGCCTTTGCTGGCAGCAGCAGCTCGATCCTCGGCACGCTGACGCCGAGCTACTGGCGGCCGTCGAGCAGTGTGGATGCGACCCTGATTCTGGGCGACCCCAACGCCAGAACCAGCACCCCGGCGACCAATGCCGGCAGCTATGCGTTGGCTAGCGACCTGTATTCCGGCCAGATGGGTTACGACATCGCTTTCACGCCCGGCACGCTGACCATCGCCCCAGCCATCCTGACAATCACGGCGAATAACGCCAGCAAGACCTACGGTGACACGCTCACGTTTGCAGGCAACGAATTCACGGCCAGCGGCCTGCAGAACGGCGAAACCATCGGCCATGTCGCGTTCACCAGCGCCGGTGCCGCGGCAAACGCCGGCGTCACCGGTGGCCCGTACACCATCACGTCGAACGCAGCTACCGGCGGTAGCTTCAACGCGAGCAACTACGCCATCACTTACAGGAGCGGCAGCCTCACGGTGGGCCAGGCCGCGCTGACGATCACCGCCAACGACGACAGCAAGACCTACAACGGCCTCGCTTACACGGGCGGCCGCGGCGTCACCTACAGCGGCTTCGTCAACGGCGAGACCACCTCGGTACTCGGCGGCGCGCTGGGCTATGCCGGCGATGCGCAGGGCGCCACCAACGCGGGCGGCTACACGATCACGCCCGGCGGCCTCACCGCGGGCAACTACGCCATCACGTACAGGAATGGCAGCCTCACGGTGGGTCAGGCCGCGCTGACGGTCACCGCCAATGACGACAGCAAGACCTACAACGGCCTCGCTTACACGGGCGGCCACGGCGTCACCTACAGCGGCTTTGTCAACGGCGAGACCACTTCGGTACTCGGCGGCGCGCTGGGCTATGCCGGCGATGCGCAGGGCGCCACCAACGCGGGAAGCTACACGATCACGCCCGACGGCCTCACCGCGGGCAACTACGCCATCACTTACAGGAATGGCAGCCTCTCGGTGGGCCGGGCCGCGCTGACGGTCACCGCCAATGACGACAGCAAGACCTACAACGGCCTCGCTTACACGGGCGGCCACGGCGTCACCTACAGCGGCTTTGTCAACGGCGAGACCACCTCGGTACTCGGCGGCGCGCTGGGCTACGCCGGCGATGCGCAGGGTGCCACCAACGCGGGCAGCTACACGATCACGCCCGGCGGCCTCACCGCGGGCAACTACACCATCACTTACAGGAATGGCGGCCTCTCGGTGGGCCAGGCCGCGCTGACGGTCAGCAGCAGCAACGTCAGCAAGACCTACGACGGCGGACTAAGCGCGATCGGCACAGCGGTAGTGAGCGGCGGCACGCTGTTCGGCAGCGACACTCTCAGTGGCGGAAATTTCTCCTTCACCGACAAGAATGTCGGCATCGGCAAGCACGTGACCATCGACGGCGTCACCGTGAGCGACGGCAACAGCGGCGGCAACTATGCCGTCACCTACGTCGACAACAGCAGCAGCACCATCACCGCGCGGGGCGTCACCGTCGATGCCACCGGCACCAACCGCGTCTACGACGGCGGTACGGTCGATGCGGTCACACTGGCAAGTGCCGGCGTGCTGTCCGGCGATACGGTGAACTTCACCGGTACCGGCAGCTTCCTCGACAAGAATGTCGGTACGGCGAAGGCGGTCAGTGCGCGCGGCATCGCCGCCAGCGGCGCCGATGCGGGCAACTACCGCTACAACACCACCGCGAGCACGACAGCCGATATTACCGCCAAGACGATCACGGTCGACGCGATCGGCATGGACAAGGTCTACGACGGCAGCACGGCCGCGACGATCGCAGCACTGGGCACCACGGGCCTGGTGGCGGGCGATGCCGTCACCTTCGGCAACGCCTCGGCAGCCTTCGCCGACAAGAATGCCGGCAGCAACAAGGCCGTCACCGTCAGCGGCATCACCGCCATCGGCGCCGATGCGGGCAACTACCGCTACAACACCACCGCGAGCACGACAGCCGACATTACCGCCAAGCCGATCACGGTCGACGCGATCGGCATGGACAAGGTCTACGACGGCAGCACGGCCGCGACGATCGCAGCACTGGGCACCACGGGCCTGGTGGCGGGCGATGCTGTCACCTTCGGCAACGCCTCGGCGGCCTTCGCCGACAAGAACGCCGGCAGCAACAAGACCGTCACCGTCAGCGGCATCACCGCCAGCGGTACCGATGCGGGCAACTACCGCTACAACACCACCGCGAACACGACGGCTGACATCCGACAGCGCGGCATTACTGTCGATGCCACCGGCATCAACCGCGTCTACGACGGCAGCACGGTCGATGCGGTCACGCTGGCAAGTGCCGGCGTGCTGTCCGGCGATACGGTGAACTTCACCGGTACCGGCAGCTTCCTCGACAAGAATGTCGGTACGGCGAAGGCGGTCGGTGTGAACGGCATTGCCGCCAGCGGCGCCGATGCGGGCAACTACCGCTACAACACCACCGCGAGCACGACAGCCGATATTACCGCCAAGCCGATCACGGTCGACGCGATCGGCATGGACAAGGTCTACGACGGCAGCACGGCCGCGACGATCACAGCACTGGGCACGACGGGCCTGGTGGCGGGCGATGCCGTCACCTTCGGCAACGCCTCGGCGGTCTTCGCCGACAAGAACGCCGGCAGCAACAAGACCGTCACCGTCAGCGGCATCACCGCCAGCGGTACCGATGCAGGTAACTACCGCTACAACACCACCGCGAATACGACGGCTGACATCCGCCAGCGCGGCATCACTGTCGACGCCACCGGCATCAACCGCGTCTACGACGGCAGCACGGTCGATGCGGTCACGCTGGCAAGTGCCGGCGTGCTGTCCGGCGATACGGTGAACTTCACCGGTACCGGCAGCTTCCTCGACAAGAATGTCGGTACGGCGAAGGCGGTCAGTGTGAGCGGCATCGCCGCCAGCGGCGCCGATGCGGGCAACTACCGCTACAACACCACCGCGAATACGACCGCCGATATTGCCGCCAAGCCGATCACGGTCGACGCGATCGGCGTGGACAAGGTCTACGACGGCAGCACGGCCGCGACGATCGCAGCACTGGGCACGACGGGCCTGGTGGCGGGTGATGCCGTCACCTTCGGCAACGCCTCGGCAACCTTCGCCGACAAGAACGCCGGCAGCAACAAGGCCGTCACCATCAGCGGCATCACCGCCAGCGGTACCGATGCGGGCAACTACCGCTACAACACCACCGCGAACACGACGGCTGACATCCGCCAGCGCGGCATCACCGTCGATGCCACCGGCACCAACCGCGTCTACGACGGCAGCACCGTCGATGCGGTCACGCTGGCAAGTGCCGGCGTGCTGTCCGGCGATACGGTGAGCTTCACCGGTACCGGTAGCTTCCTCGACAAGAATGTCGGCATCGGAAAAACCGTCAGCGTCTTCGGCATCACGGCCAGCGGCAGCGAAGCGAACAACTACAGCTACAACACCAGCGCGACCACGACCGCCGATGTCACCCCCGCAACATTGACCTACCGCGCGGATATCGCCCACTTCAAGATTGGACAGATGCCGGGTGATTTGAGCGGTACCGTCACCGGGCTGGTCGGCGGCGATACCTTGGCCGATGCCACCGACGGCACGCTGACATGGCAGACGCCAGCCACGGCGGCCAGCCTGGCAGGGCCGTACGCCATCGACGGCAGCGGTTTGTCCGCACTCAACTATCTGTTCGAGCAGGCACCAGGCAACGCCGCCGCGCTACACGTGGTCGATGGCAGCGCGCCACGCCTTGTCGTCGGCACCGTCGTCGGGCTGCAGCGATCCTCCGACGACACCAATGCTGCACACGCGCCGTATGCCCCGGATGTGCACATCGTCGACGGTGGAGTTCGTCTGCCGTGAATCACGCAACCCGCACATCCCGCACCCCGCGCAAGGATCACCCTATGCCGTCACCGTTGCGCTTGCGCTTCGCCCCGCTTGCACTGGCCTGCTTCTCCCTGCCGCTGATTACGTCAGCGCAGACGATCCCCAACAGCGGCCGAATCCTGCAGCAAGTGCCGGCGACCCCGCTGGACAAACACGTCACCGCACCCGACGTAGTGATCGAATCGCCGACCAGCAACACGACTGAAGACGCCACCCCGTTCGCGGTGACGCACCTGCAGGTGGAAGGCAACACCATCTTCGACAACGCAACCCTGCATGCGCTCGTCGCCGACGGCGAAGGGAAAACGCTGACCCTGACCCGGCTCAACGCGCTGGCGCAGTGGATCACCGACTACTACCACGCGCACGGCTACCCGCTGGCCCGCGCGCTGGTACCGGCGCAAACCTTGAGCGGCGGCACGGTGCGCCTGCAGGTGGTCGAGGCGCGCTACGACCAGATCGAACTGGCCAACCAAAGCCGCATCGACGACGGCCTGCTGCGCGCCACGCTGGCGCCATTGCACTCCGGTGAGGTCGTCACCCAGCCCACGCTGGATACCCGCTTGCTGCTGCTCGGCGACCTGCCCGGCGTGGCCCCCCACGCCACCCTGCGCCCCGGTACAGAACCGGGCACCTCGACCCTTGGCGTGCAGGCCGACGCCGAACCAACGCTGCAAGGCCAGTGGGTCGCCGACACCGCAGGCAGCCGCTACACCGGCCGCCTGCGCGTGGGAGCCTATCTCGACATCAACAATCCGATGCGCCATGGCGACCAGCTCAGCCTGGGTACGCTCACCTCCGGCCACGGCCTGCGCTACGGCCGGCTGGGTTACCAGTTCACCCTGAACGGGCATGGCACTCGGCTCGGCGCGGCGTATTCGATGCTGGCCTATGCGCTGGGTGGTCCGCTCGATACGCTGGATGCACACGGTAACGCCGGGGTCGCCAGTGCCTGGCTGACGCAGCCGCTGGTGCGCACGCAAGACAGCCGACTGGACGTCCGTTTGCAGTTCGACCGAAAGCAACTGCGCGACCGCATCGACAGCACCGCCCTGCGCAACGACCGCCACAGCAACCACTGGACAGCCAGCGTCGTCAGCCAGCACGGCGACGCCTGGGGCGGCGGCGGGCTGACCAGCGCCAGCCTCAGCCTCGGCCACGGTCGGCTCGGCTTCGCCAACGCTGCGGCCGCGGCCGCCGACGCTGCCACCGCACGCACGCAAGGTAGCTACACCCATTGGAACGCCAGCCTCGCCCGCCTGCAGAACCTCAGTGCCGCTACCCGCGTGTATGTGAGCCTCAACGGCCAGTACAGCAACCGCAACCTCGACTCCTCTGAGCAGTTCCTGCTGGGCGGGTCGAACAGCGTGCGCGGATACGACGTCTCCAGCATCGCCGGCGCCAGCGGCTGGCTGGGCACAGTAGAGCTACGCCACGACCTGCCGTTCGGCTGCGGCGGCCGCTGCGAGGGCAGCCTGTTTGTCGACCATGGCAGCCTGCGCGTCAATGCCGCCCCCTGGATCGCCGGCCGCAATCAATTCGACCTCGATGGCGTCGGCATCGGCTTCAGTTGGATCGGCACGCGCCATTGGCAGGCGCAGGTGCAACTGGCCACGCCGGTGGGCGCCACCCCCACATTGCTCGGCAAGCGCGGCTCCGCACGGGCATGGTTACAGTTGGTCAGGGGCTTCTGAGCGGTGCGTAGGGGACGGAACGAATCGAATGCCGTCTTTTGCTCTCCTGATTCCCACATCACGCATCCAAGGTTGCGAGTCGATAGCGCAGTGGAGAGGTCCACGCGGCGGCGATGGTGAGGCGTGAGATCAGCGCGGCCAAATCAAAGCGGCGATCGAACCGGTGGCAAAATCCGGACGGGTTCCACCCCGAAATCCAGCGCCGGAACGGCGGCGTGTCGTATTCCAGGATCGTCTGCGGCGGCCGCTGCCAGTGGATCGCCTGGGCCTGCTCGGCCCAGAACGCCTCGGGCCGTTCGATCGAACGTCGGTACAGCGTCGCGTAGTCCATGCCGCCCCTCCCAAGGCCGGTGCACCGGCTCCGAGCATAGTCCTTCGGCAGGGAGGGCGTCGTTCCGACCTTGGTCGAACGGGCCTAGACGGAGAACTCGGATCCAGCCTCTGTGCAGCGCGCGCTATCGCACAGTTGAACGAAACTGCTGCGACGCCACGTCAGTCCAGGGTGTCCTTGGCAAGCCAAGCCCTCACTGGCGCTATCGTCTCAGCGAAGCTCTGGAACCGTTCTTCGCGAATGAAATCGTCGTCGGGATACCCGAACCAGTAATGCACTGCCACGTACTGCCCACGACGCCGCACGTCCACGGAGTGCGTCTTCTTTTCGCCGAGAGCGAACAAGAGCGGCACCGTGCCATCCCACCTGCAATATGCGAAGTACCCTTCTGCGACCAACATGTTTACAAGGCGCTCGATCTCAACCGCGTCATCTGCGTGATGCATGCAGAACTCCTTCGCCACGATTTACCAGTACTGCAACACCACCGGGTCGAACGCGCTTCGTCAGGTGCACTCATCGACCGCATGCAGCAACACCAGGTTCGCACAGTCTTCCGACTCGAGCACCCAACCCGCGGTCGGCGTGTCGATCATGATGCCTTCGCCGAACTCCAACCGGAACCACTCTCTCGAGGCCAGGTCTTCTTCCGGGGGGAAGTCGCCGGTACTGACGACAAAGAGTACTCGCGATGGGAGTGCGTCACCGTGCCACTTGACCAGGTCGCCACGACGAACAGGAGTCGTCGTACCGGGGTAGCAGGGACTGCCCATGGCTCGCCTCACACCTGGATCGAGCCGCGCCGCAACGCGGCGTCGGCTGGACGAATCGCCGGAGACCGACCTACTTCCCCGGCACCGTAAACATAACCACCACATTCCCCGGTGCCTGCTCGAAGCGTGTCGCCACCGAGGCCTTGCTGAGCTGCACGATCTGCTCCAGCGGCTTGTGCGGCACGCCCTGGAAATTGACCGTGACCTGGACCAGCGAGCCGTTGGCCCAGTTGAAGCCGACCGCTGGCTTGCTGCCGACCGATTTCTCCAGGTCGGCAGCCACCTCCCGCGAATGCGCGTACGCATTCTTCACCGTGTCGACCGCACTGCATGCGGTAAGCGCCAGCAACGCCGGCGCGCAAAGAAAACGCCATTTCATCGTGCGCTCCCAGGTCGGCCGGCTATTGCGTCTTCGCCTTGTCCGCCGACCCCGCACGCGGCGGCGCCTGCTTCACGTAGCGGTCGAACCACTCCAGCATCTCCGCCACCACGTCTTCGTTGGATTCGCGGGCGGTGTACCAGTGCGGTTCGAACGGCAGCAGCACCAGCCGCGCGGTGCCGCCGAGGCCGCGGATGGCTTGGAACATGCGCGGAGCCTGGGTGGTCTCGGTGCCGGGGTTGGCGTCGTCCATGCCGTGCACCAGCAACAGCGGCTCGTTGATCTTGTCGGCGTGGAAGAACGCCGAGGCCTGCGCATACACCTCCGGCGCGGCCCAGAACGACCGCCGCTCGTTCTGGAAGCCGAACGGGGTCAGCGTCTTGTTGTAGCTGCCGCTGGTGGCCACGCCGGCGCGGAACAGGTCGGTGTGCGCCAGCAGGTTGGCCGCCATCAGCGCGCCGTGGCTGTGGCCGGTGACGCCGATGCGGTCGCGGTCGACCACGCCCAGCGCCACCGCCTTGTCCACCGCCGCCTGTGCGTTCTCCACCAGTTGCTGCAGGTAGGTGTCGTAAGCGGTCTTGGGATCGCCGACGATCGGGAACGCGGCATCGTCGATGATCGCGTAGCCGGCCAGCAGCAACAGTTGGTAGGAATGCAGGCGGGTGAAGTCGCGGTCGTTGGCGCCGCTGACCTGGCCGGCCTTGGAGGCATCGGCGTAGTCCAGCGGATAGGCGTAGAGGATCGCCGGCACCCGTGTGCCTTCCTTGTAGCCGGGCGGCGTGTACAGGGTGAAGGACAGCTCCACCCCGTCCTTGCGCTTGTAGGTCACCAGGCGCTTCTGGATCTGCCGCACCACTGGGGTCGGATCGGGGAAGCGGGTCACCGGTGCCAGGGTGGAGGCGACCACCGCCTCGCCGGCTGTCGCGGCCGGTTGCGGCTGGCCCAGGGTGCGCAGGTACACGTTGGGCGGGTCGCTCGGCGACTGCCGCCAGGTCAGCAGGCGGGTGGTGTCGTCGCCGGCGAACCCGGCGAAGGCCTCGTCGACGTCGGCGCTGCTGCGGAACAGGCGCTGGGTCTTGCCGCTGGCCAGTTCGTAGCGGTCCAGGAACGGCCGGTCGCCGGCCGGGGTGGCGCCCTGCCCGCTCAGGAACAGCGCGCCGTTGTCCTCGCGCAGCACGTATTCGCCGTTTGGCAAGCGACGCAGCTCGGGCGTGCCGGGATCGGCATAGAGGTCATCGGTGGACAGGTCGAACAGCACCCGCCCGGCGCTGCCGGGGCGGTCCGCGTCCAGCAACGTGGTGCGGCGCCAGTGGCGGTTCTCGTCGTACTCGTCCAGCAACGCCTGCCCACCCTGCGCGAACCAGCTCAGGCCGGCGTAGCGCTGGGTCACCTTGGCCAGTTCGCGCGGCTTGCCGGTGAACGGCGCCGACAGGGTCAGCAGCTTGTCGCGGGCCGGGACATTGGTCTTCCAGTCGCCACCGTCCAGGGCCTCCGCCCAGACCAGGGTCGCCGGCTGGTTGGCGCGCCAGCCGTAGGCGCGCGGCCCGGTCGGCACGCCATGCACCGGCACCCGGTCGGCCACCGGCAGGTTCGCCAGCACGCGCTCGCTGCCGTCGGCCAGGTCCAGCACCGCCACATCGTGGGCGAAGCGGCCGTAGGTGGTGACGTAGGAGTACGGACGCTGCAAGCGCTCCACGCGCACGTGGCGGCCGTCCGGCGCACCGTCGACCACCGAGTACACCGCCGGCTTGCCGACCGTGCGCAGTTTGCCGCTGGCGGCGTCCACGGTGACCAGCTGCGCGGTGGCGTAGTAGCTGAACTGGGCCTCGTCCTCGGGGCTGGACAGGGTGTCGCGGGCCTCGTAGGTGCTGCTCTCGCCCTTGCCGCGGATCGCTTCCTTGACCTCCGGCCCCGGCGGCACCGCCGCCTTCACCGGCGCCGGGCCCAAATCCTGCGGCACCGTGCGCACCAGCAGCGTGTCGCTGCCGCCGAGCCACTGGATCTCGCCACCCAGCACCGGGTTGAGCTGCACGCCGTCGATGCGGCGCACCGCGCCGGTGGCGACGTCGCCCAGCCACAACTCGACACGGTCGGCCGCGGTGTTGTTGAAGGCGAAGCGGCGCCCGTCCGGCGACCACACCGGTTGCGCCGGGCAGGCGCCGGCCGGCAAGGTCACCGCGGTCTGCTTGCCGCTGGCCACGTCGACCAGGCTGAAGCCATCCAGGCAGGCGCGGATGCCGTAGCCGTTGGACATGTCGTGGCGGGCGTGGGTGCGCGGTTCCACCCGCACCCCGGCCAGCTTCAGGTACGGCTCGGCGACGCGCGCGATCGGCGGGTAGGCCTGGCGCTCCACCAGCAGCAGGGTGCGCCCGGTCGGGTCCAGCCGCGGCGTCGGATTGAGCGGGGCGCGCATCACGCCCAGCAGCGGCTCGGGCGGTTGCCGGTAACCGCTGTCGGCGGTGGCGGCATGGGCGGCAACAGGCAACGCACTGGCGAGCGCCAGCGCGCCGATCCAGCGGAACGGCATGAGCATGGTCGAAATCCCCTTTCGAATGGCCCAGGCAACCTAGCACGGCCGCCGCGCCGCGGCCGAGCGCCGAAGGTCATGCCCCGCCTGCCGGCGCGCCGCGCTCAGGCCGGCAGCAGCGCCTGCTCGGCGGCCAGCGCCGCCGCCACGCTGGGACGCTGCGCGATGCGTGCCGCGTACGCGGCCAACGCCGGATACGCGTGCAGCGACAGGCCGAACCGCGGCAGCCAACCGAGTACGGTGAACAGGTAGGCATCGGCCACGCCGAAGCGCTCGCCGAGCAGGTACGGTCGCGCGCTTAGCGCGGTCTCGGCATGGCCATAGCGCTGCAGCAGGCGGGCGGCGACCGCGGCGCGGCGCTCCGGCGCCAGCCCGGGATCGAACAGCGGCACGCTGCCAGCGTGCAGTTCGCTATTGATGAAGGCCAACCACTCGTACAGGCGATAGCGCGGCAAGGCATCCGCGTCCGCGGGCGGCGCCAGCGCCGCCTGCGGGCAACGGTCGGCCAGGTACAGCAGGATCGCCGGGCCCTCGGTCAGCACCTGGCCATCGTCCAGTTGCAGCGCGGCCACGTAACCCTTGGGATTGATCGCGCGGAAATCCTCGCCATCGGCGGTGCGCTTGCTGCGGTTGTCCACGCGCACCAGCCGGAACGGCAGCTGCAGTTCGCGCAGCACGATGTGCGGCGCCAGGGAACAGGCGCCAGGAGCGGCATAGAGGTGCATCGGAACGTTCTCGCATGGGCGCCGGAGAGTCGGCACGCGCAGTGTGCGTGGCACGGGGGCCTGGCGAGAAACAAGAATGTCAACGCGCGTCAGTAGCGCCGCTAATGGCTTCGTCCAGGAATCTGCGCAGTTGCCGCGCGGCCGGCGCCGCGTGCGCGGCGGCGACCAGCGCGAAGCGGCGCTGCAGCCGCGGCTGCAACGGCAGCACCTGCACCCCGTCGCGCTCGGCCGGTAGCACCGATGCCGGCAGCAGGCTGGCGCCCGCGCCGTCGCGCACCAGGGTCCAGGCGCTGGACCAGTCGCACACCTGCAGGCGCAGGTCGGCGATCGCCAGCCCGGCACGCTCGGCCAGGCGCTGCGCATGCAGCCAGCAGCCGCCGGTGGCCAGCACGAACGGCAGCGCCAGTAGCTCCGTCAGGGCGATGTCGCGCGCCTGCGGACGCGCCAGCGCCGGCGGCAGCACCGCCAGCCATTCGTCCATGCCGAACACCATGGCGTCGCGCTGCGGCGCCGGATCCAGCACCACGCCCAGATCGACCGTGCCGGCCGCAAGCCAGGCCTCGACCTCCTCGTCGCTGCCTTCCAGCCACACCACCCCCGTGTCCGGATGCGCCCGCTCGAACGCGCGCAGGCGCGGCGCCAGCCACGGCCGCGACGAGGCGAACCCGGCGACCCGCAGCGACGGCGCGGCGGGCACACGCTGCGCCCTGGCCAGCACCTGCAGCTGCCCCAGTTCGGCCAGCATCGCCCGCGCATGCTCCAGCGCCCGCACGCCGAACGGGGTCGGCCGGATCCGCCCGCGCTCACGCAGCAGCAGCGCCGCGCCCAGCACGTGCTCCATCTGCGCGATGGCCTGGCTGGCACCGGACTGGGTGATGCCGCAGCGCGCGGCGCCGGCGCTGATGCTGCCGCACTCGACGACGGCGACGTACAGCCGCCAGTGGATCAGATTCATCATGTTAGGTTCCCCACAACGCGAAACGCCGGGCGGGGCCCGGCGTTCCGTGACGACGCGATCGCGTTGGCGATCAGCCCAGCAGGTGGGCGACGCCGCTGCGCTCTTCTTCCAGCTCGGCCAGGGTCTTGTCGACGTACTTCTGGCTGAAGTCGTCGATCGGCAGGTCCTTGACGATGGTGTACTTACCGTTCTCGGTGGTGACCGGGAAACCGAAGATCACGCCTTCCGGGATGCCGTAGGAGCCGTCGGACGGCACGCCCATGGTCACCCACTTGCCGTTGCTGCCCAGCACCCAGTCGCGCACGTGGTCGATCGCGGCGTTGGCGGCCGAGGCGGCCGAGGACAGGCCGCGCGCTTCGATGATCGCCGCGCCGCGCTTGCCCACGGTCGGGATGAAGGTGCCGGCATTCCATTCCTGGTCGTTGATCGCGTCGGCGATGGAGGCGCCGTCGGCGGTGGCAAAACGGTAGTCCGGGTACATGGTCGGGCTGTGGTTGCCCCACACCACCAGCTTCTCGATGCCGCCGACCGGCTTGCCGAGCTTGAGCGAGAGCTGGCTCAGCGCGCGGTTGTGGTCCAGGCGCAGCATGGCGGTGAAGTTCTTCGGGTTCAGGTCCGGCGCCGACTTCATGGCGATGTAGGCGTTGGTGTTGGCCGGGTTGCCGACCACCAGCACCTTGACGTCGCGCTTGGCCACCTTGTTCAGCGCCGCGCCCTGCGCGGTGAAGATCTTGGCGTTCTCCAGCAGCAGGTCCTTGCGCTCCATGCCCGGGCCGCGCGGACGCGCGCCGACCAGCAGGGCGATGTCGGCGTCCTTGAACGCCACTTCGGCGTCGTCGGTGCCGACCATGCCGGCCAGCAGCGGGAACGCGCAGTCTTCCAGCTCCATCATCACGCCCTTCAGCGCGGCCTGGGCCTTCTCCATCGGCAGTTCCAGCAACTGCAGGATCACCGGCTGGTCCTTGCCCAGCATTTCGCCGGAGGCGATGCGGAACAGCAGGGCATAACCGATCTGGCCGGCAGCGCCGGTCACGGCAACACGAACGGGTGCTTTCATGGGGGATTCCTCTGCTAAGAAAGTGGGTGGGGTGGATCAGTAGACGCGGTAGCCAAGCGGCTGCAGGTGCAGGTCCAGGGAATCGGTGTCGTAGCCTTCGACCACGTGCTGGCCGATCACGGTGATCGGCACGCCTTCCAGGCCGAGCGCGGCGGCGGCCTGGCGGCCGGCCTCCTGCTCCACGTCCAGGACCGTGTAGCGAACCTGGGCGCGGGCGAAATCGGCCTGTTGCCGGCGGCAGTAGCCGCACCAGTCGGCGGCGAGCATGACGATGCCGTCGTCGCCGGTCAGCAGGCGCGGGTCGCCGGCGGCCAGTGCGGCCGACGGCGCCGAAGCCGGACTGCGCCACCAGGCATGCACGCCGCCGCCGATGGCGAGCAGCAGCAGGCACAACACAAGGGGGCGCATCGTCATCGGCAGTCGGGTGCGGCAATCAACCAGGAAAATGGTAGCACGCAGGCTCCGCGCGCCCGGCCGCAGGGCCGGGTGCGCGGACAGCGCCGGATCAGGCGTCGAGGGTGCGGTTCCACTCGGCGACGCGGTCGGCCTTGGCCGCCAGCACCGCGTCGGCGTCGCCTTCGATGGTGATCTTGTTGATCACGTCGCCCTGGGCGACGCTGTCGACCACGTCCAGGCCCTCGAGCACCTTGCCGAACACGGTGTGCTTGCCGTCCAGCCACGGGGTGGCGGTGTGGGTGATGAAGAACTGGCTGCCGTTGGTGCTGGGGCCGGCATTGGCCATGGACAGCACGCCGCGGTCGTGGCGCACGCCGTTGTTGGTCTCGTCCTCGAAGCGGTAGCCCGGGCCGCCGCGGCCGGAACCTTCCGGGCAGCCGCCCTGGATCATGAAGTCGGCGATCACGCGGTGGAAGTTCAGCCCGTCGTAGAAGCCGCGCTTGGCCAGGTTCACGAAGTTGGCCACGGTCAGCGGGGCCTTGTCGGGATACAGCTCGATCTTGATCGGGCCGCGGGCGGTGTCGAAATGGGCGATCAGGGACATGGGATTCCTTGGAAACGGGGGCGTCATGAGGGGCGCATAGGATACACGGCGCCTCGTTCAGGCTTCGCCCGCGCCCGCGCCCGCCGCCGGCGCCTGAACGGGCCTGCCCGGCCCCACCGCCGCCGGGCGCCGGCAGGCGTCACGGGATCCGGGTATACTAGGTGGCTTCCTTTCCTTCCTTCTGGCGCCGGCTGGCCCCCTTTCGCATGTCCATCGAAAATCTTCGCAATATCGCCATCGTCGCCCACGTCGACCACGGTAAGACCACCCTCGTCGACTGCCTGCTGAAGCAGTCCGGCACCCTCTCCGAGCGTACGGTGCTGGCCGAGCGCGTGATGGACAGCAACGACCAGGAAAAGGAACGCGGCATCACCATCCTGGCCAAGAACACCGCCATCACCTGGCAGGGCAACCGCATCAACATCGTC
The DNA here is from genome assembly GCF_014199855.1 of Xanthomonas sp. F1. NCBI lineage: Bacteria > Pseudomonadati > Pseudomonadota > Gammaproteobacteria > Lysobacterales > Lysobacteraceae > Xanthomonas > Xanthomonas sp. F1. Next base: position 96,976 of record NZ_JACHOK010000011.1, read on the forward strand.
GACACCCCCGGACACGCCGACTTCGGCGGCGAGGTGGAGCGCGTGCTGTCGATGGTGGACACCGTGCTGATCCTGGTCGACGCGATGGACGGCCCGATGCCGCAGACCCGCTTCGTGACCCAGAAGGCGTTCGCGATGGGCTTCAAGCCGATCGTGGTGGTCAACAAGATCGACCGCCCCGGCGCGCGCCCGGACTGGGTGATCGACCAGGTGTTCGACCTGTTCGACAAGCTCGGTGCCACCAACGAGCAGCTCGACTTCCCGATCGTCTACACCTCGGCGCTGAACGGCTACGCCTCGCTGGACGACAGCGTGCGCGACGGCGACATGACCCCGCTGTACGAAGCGATCATGCAGCACGCGCCGAAGCCGGACGTGGACCCGGACGGCCCGTTCCAGATGCGCATCAGCCAGCTGGACTACAACAACTTCGTCGGCGTGATCGGCATTGGCCGCATCCAGCGCGGCGTGCTGAAGAAGAACATGCCGGTGGCGGTGATCGACCGCGAAGGCAAGAAGCGCCAGGGCAAGGTGCTGCAGGTGCTGGGCTTCCTGGGCCTGGAGCGGATCGAGCAGGACAGCGCGCAGGCCGGCGACATCGTCGCCATCTCCGGCATCCAGGAACTGACCATCTCCGATACCGTGTGCGCGCTGGAAGCCCCGGAGGCGCTGCCGCCGCTGACCGTGGACGAGCCGACCATCTCGATGACCTTCCAGGTCAACAACTCGCCGTTCGCGGGTAACAAGGATCTGTCCGGCGGCAAGTTCCTGACCAGTCGCCAGCTCAAGGACCGGCTGGAGCGCGAGACCGTGCACAACGTGGCGCTGAAGGTGCAGCAGTTGGAAGACGCCGACAAGTTCCTGGTCTCCGGTCGCGGCGAGCTGCACCTGTCGGTGCTGATCGAGAACATGCGCCGCGAAGGCTTCGAGCTGGCGGTGTCGCGCCCGGAAGTCATCATCAAGGAGATCGACGGCAAGCTGATGGAGCCGGTCGAGCAATTGGTGGTCGACATCGAGGAGCAGCACCAGGGCGGCGTGATGGAGAAGCTGGGCACCCGCAAGGGCCAGCTGAAGAACATGGAGCCGGACGGCAAGGGCCGCGTGCGCCTGGACTACATGATCCCGGCGCGTGGCCTGATCGGCTTCCAGAACGAGTTCCGCACCCTGACCCAGGGCTCGGGCCTGCTGTTCCACGTGTTCGACCACTACGGCCCGAAGGAACAGGGCGCCATCGCCAAGCGCCAGAACGGCGTGATGATCGCCAACGCGCCGGGCGCCACCCCCGCCTACGCGCTGGGCCCGCTGGAAGAGCGCGGCCGCCTGTTTGCCGCCGAAGGCGACAACGTGTATGAAGGGCAGCTGGTCGGCATCCACTCCAAGGACAACGACCTGACTGTCAACGCGATCAAGACCAAGCCGCTGACCAACATGCGTGCCTCGGGCAAGGACGATGCGATCAAGCTGACCCCGGCGATCAAGTACACGCTGGAGCAGGCGCTGGACTTCATCGAGGACGACGAACTGGTCGAAGTCACCCCGAAGGAGATCCGCTTGCGCAAGAAGCACCTGACCGAAAACGAGCGAAAGCGCGCCGGTCGCGCGGGCTAAGGGATAGCGCACGCCCATGGCCGCCGACAAGGCGTACAACCCGGATCCGCACGCGCATCCGGGTCTGCACCTGATCGCACTGCTGGAGGCCGGCAAGGGCCTGCTCGCAGTGCTGGCGGCCACGGGGCTGGAACTGATGGGTCCGGCCCCGCTACGCGCGGGGGTGGACAAGCTGATCGTGCGTTTCAGCCTGGACCCGGACCATGGCGCCCTGCCCTCACTGCTGACCATGATCAGCCCCGGCGCGGTGCACCTGGCCGCCGCCGGCATGCTCGCCTACGGCGTGCTGCACATCATCGAGGCCTGGGGTCTGTGGCGCGCCAAGGCCTGGGCCTCGCTGCTGGGCTGCATCTCCGCGGCGATCTACCTGCCGTTCGACGTCTACGCCATCGTGCGCCATCCCGGCTGGGCCTCCTGGGCGGTGCTGGCGATCAACCTCGCGGTGGTCGGCATCCTCGCCCGCGACCTGGTGCGGCGCCGGCGGCATCCTGCTGCCTGATCTATCTGCGCCGCATCCCTGTCACGGCGGCCATGACCGTGGCGCCGCTCAACGTACGTTCATCCCTGCTGACCGGCCTCGTCACACCACAAGTTCGGCGGACATGCCGTTTCTGAACGCCCTCGTCCTGATGGGCAGAACGCGTTAGCCGACAAGCTGCCGGATGGATTTGTGATGTCATCCCCAGCCCTTTTAGGCACGGTCCCCGCAACGCGATCATTTCGCGAAAATGTCTACAGAATTGTCCAGTCCGGTCGATTCTGACCCTTGACAGGTTCCGGGAACCCCGGACAGCGCGCCATCACCAATAGGCCGATGGCGGAGATCACCACAGGGGAATCAACGATGCGAATCGCGAAAGCGATGGGTTGGAGTGTGGCGGCGTTACTTTGCACTGGCCTGAGCGCCTGCGGCGGCGCCATCGATCACAAACACAGCGCAACCTCGGACGACAAGCACGCGTCCGCTGCGGCCACCACCGCGTTGCCCATGGCAGCCGCACAACCCGCATCCCTGTTCGACGCGAAGGACAGCGGCGCACTGATCCGCTACACCAGCCGCACCCCGACCGGACACGACGGCGCGTTCGCCCTGTACCCCATCACCCTCAGCGAGGCACATGCGATCAAGGCCAGCGTCGACGGCACGATGACGGTGCCGACGCCGGACGGGAAGAACCTGCGCATCACCTACCAGAGCCGGCGCGACGCCAAGCGCGGCATCTGGACCTGGGTCGGCCGGGTGGACGGCCAACCGATGGGCAACGAGACGGTCATCAGTTTCGGCAGGGACGCGGTGTTCGGATCGCTGGGCACCATTGATGGCATGACCTACCAGCTCACCACCATCGATGGGGTGCCTTACATCATGGCGGCCACCAGCGCCGACCTGCATTCCGCCGGAAGCCGCGCGGATGGGCGCCGCCTGGCCGAGTCGGTCACACAACTGCCCGCAGGCAACACCGCCCAGGGCTATATCGCCGGGTACAGCAGCCTCGCGCAGGTCAACGCACAAGCCGGCACCACCTCCACCAACACGATCGACGTGCTGCTCGGCTACACACCCGGCTACCGCGACTATCGCGGTGGGGCGTCGGCGATCGAAACCGTGCTCACCAATCTGGTGGAAACGGCCAACCAATCCTTCGCCAACGCCAACATCAATGTGCGCTATCGCCTGGTCGGGACCGTGCAGGTCGACTACCCGGACAACACGCCGAACGACGGCACTCTCAACGAGCTCACCGGCGTCGGCCAGGCGACCGCAGCGGCGCTGGTGCCGCTGCACGACGCCCGCGACCGCTTCGGCGCCGACTTGGTCGGCCTGGTGCGGCGCTTCAACAATTCCCAACAGAGCTGCGGCGTCGCCTGGCAATCGGGCGGCACGGATTCGCGCTGGGGATACTCGGTGATCTCCGACGGCGTAGATGGCGGCTACTACTGCACCCGCGGCACCCTCGCCCACGAGTTCGGCCACCTGCTCGGCTCCGGCCACCAGCACGAAACCGGCCAGGAGCCGGGCTTCAACTTCGGCCATCGCAGCGACACAGGCAGCTTCCACACCACGATGGCCTACGCGGTCAACGGGCAAAGCGAGATCCTGGTGTACTCGTCGCCGGCGATCAGCACCTGCAATGGGCAAGCCTGCGGCGTGCCGGACCAGGCCGACAATGCCCGCGCCTTCCTCACCACGGTGCCGAACGTCGTCCAGTATCGGCAAACCGTGGTGCCATTCGACGATTCCAGTTCCCCCGGTCAGATCATGGGCCCTTCCGGCAAATGCGTCGATGTCATCAACGGAGAGACAGGCAACGGTACCCCGATCCAGGTATGGGACTGCAACGGGTTTCGCCAGCAGAAGTGGTCGTTCCAGCCCGGCAGCCGCAGCCTGCGCGGCCTGGGTACCAACAAGGTCCTCGACGTCACCGCGGTGAGCCGCGCCAACGGTGCACCGATCCAGTTGTACCAATCATTGAATACGGCGAACCAGGCCTGGTACTTCACCAATGCCTCGCTCATCGCCACCGGCGGCAAGGTGCTGGATGTCGCGGCATATGGAACGGCCAACGGCGCACAGCTGCAGCTCTGGGACAACCTCAGCGGTCCCAACCAGCGCTGGTCGTTCAACCCCGCGAGCGGCGAAATCCGGGTCTCGACCGGGCGTTGCCTGGATGTCGTGAATTTCAGCACCGCCCCTGGAACGCCAGTGCAGATATGGGATTGCAACGGCACCAAGAACCAGGCCTGGCAGCTCGGCAAGAACGGCGCGATCGTGGGGTATGGCGGCAACTGTCTAGAGGTAGTGAATACGCCTCAGAACGGCGCCGCCATCCGGATGGCGACATGCACCGGCAGCAACGCGCAAGCGTGGCGGATCCGTGGCCAGATCCGCAGCGAACTGCACGGCAAGTGTTTGGACGACTCTGCCGGCGGCACCCTCAATGGCGCGCGCGTGCAGATGTGGGAATGCCTCGGCAACGTCAATCAGCTCTGGGAAGTGCAGTCCAACTGACGCGCAGCCCAATCGCCGCGGTCGGCATGTTCGCGGGCCAACCGTGGCCACTTCAGATGTGCCGACCGGTACACAGGGGTTCACGCGGCGCCGCGCTGCGCGGGAGCCGGCGCAGGCGTGGCTCCAGCCCCATCCTCAGCACCAGGCGAACGCATCGCATCCGAGTCGCTGGCACGCACTGGCGGGTGCGACAGCCGCACCGGTTCGGGCGCCAGTTCCGCACGCAGCAACGGCAAGGCGTAGGGGTGCTCGCGCACCAGGAAATCCAGCATGCGTTCGCGCACGATGCAGCGCAGGTCGAAGGCATCGCCGGAGTTGCGCGCGCTGACCAGCAGGCGCACCTGGATCGTGCGTTCGCTGGTATCGGTCACCTGGGTCACGCAGACCCGTCCGTCCCACAGCGGCTCGCTCTTGCAGATCCGCTCCAGCTCGGCGCGCACCTGCGCGATCGGCGTGCGGTAGTCCAGCCACAGGAACGCGGTGCCGAGCAGGTCGGCGCTGCTGCGCGTCCAGTTCTGGAACGGGTTCTCGATGAACCAGGTCAACGGCACCACCATGCGCCGCTCGTCCCAGATCCGCACCACCACGTAGGAACTGCCGATCTCCTCGATGCGGCCCCACTCGCCTTCGACGATGACCACGTCGTCGAGCCGGATCGGCTGGGTCAGCGCGATCTGCAGGCCGGCGATCAGGTTGCCGAACACCGGCTTGGCGGCGATACCGGCGACCAGGCCGATGATGCCGGCCGACGCCAGCAAGGTGGTGCCGATCTGTCGCACCGCGGGGAAGGTCAGCAGCACGATCGAGGTGCCGAACAGGATGATCGTGCCCATCGCCACCCGCGCCAGCACCCGGGTCTGGGTCTGCACGCGGCGCGCGGTGAGGTTGTCCGCCACCTCGATCGGGTGGCTGCGCAGGATCGCCGTTTCCAGCGCCGCCACGCCACGCACCAGCAGCCAGGTGACGCAACCGATCATGCCGATGTGCAGCAGATGCTGCAGGTCGGTCAGCGCCGCATCGTCTAGTGGCGTGGATTCGAGCGCGAAGCTGAGCATCAGCATCGGCAGCAGGAACGCCACAGGCACGCTGATCACGCGCACGATGCGCGCGCGACGGTAGTCGCGGCCGCGCATGCGCTGGGCGATGCGCAACAGCAGCCACCAGGCCAGGAAACCGAGAATCAGTGCAGCGCCGAGCGGCACCGTGTAGGCACGCCAGGGCACCCAGTGGAGATCGAGGGTCAAGTTGCGCTCCTTTGTTGGGGGGAGGAGTCGCGACAGTGTGGCAGCGCGCGGATTAGCGCGATGTCGAGCACGCACGCTGCGGCGCTAAGTGATGACAACCGTAACGTGCGTCGGCGCGTATGCACGCGCTGCTGCAAAAGGAACTGAAGCGGCAGCGATGTCAGGTCGCCGTACGGCAATACGTGCAGACGTAAGGGCGCAACATAAGACTCCGCACAGCGCCAGCGCCGCCGCGCACGCTGCGCGCCGGCGAATGGCGGCAACCCCGGTTACGCGAGCGGCGTGGCGACGTTACGCCCGTTCTGCTTGCGCACGATCGCCATCGCGATCTCCAGCGACTGCTCGTAGTTCAGGCGCGGGTCGACGCTGGAGCGGTAGGCGCGCTCCAGGTCGCGCTCGGTCAGTTCGCGCGCGCCGCCGGTGCACTCGGTGACGTCCTCGCCGGTCAGTTCTAGATGCACGCCGCCCAGGCGTGTCCCGGCCGCGGCATGGATGTCGAACGACTGCTCCACCTCGCCGAGGACATTCTGGTAGCGCCGGGTCTTGTAGCCGTTGCTGGTGCTCTCGGTGTTGCCGTGCATCGCATCGCACACCCACAGCACGCGACGGCCATCGCGCTTCACCGCCTCCAGCAGCGGCGGCAGCTTCTCGGCGATCTGTGCCGCCCCCATGCGGTGGATGAAGGTCAGCCGGCCCGGCTCGTCCTCCGGATTGAGCACGTCGATCAGGCGCAGCAACTGGTCCGGCTGCGCCGATGGCCCGACCTTGATCGCGATCGGATTGCGGATGCCGCGAAAATACTCCACGTGCGCGCCGTCCAGCGCGGCGGTACGCATGCCGATCCACGGATAGTGCGTACTGAGGTTGAACCAGCCCCATTGCCGCGGCACCTCGCGGGTCAGCGCCTCTTCGTAGGGCAGCAGCAAGGCCTCGTGCGAGGTATAGAAATCGACGCGGTTGAGGTTGTACAGCTGCGCGCCGGAGAGGGTCTCCATGAAGCGCACCGCATCGCCGATCGAGGACACCATCTTCTGGTAGTCGTCGGCCAGCGGCGAATAGCCGACCCAGCTCAGGTTCCAGTATTCGGGATGATGCAGGTCGGCGAAGCCGCCGTCGATCAGCGCGCGCACGAAGTTCATGGTCATCGCCGAACGCGAGTGCGCGGTGATCATGCGCCGTGGGTCCGGCACGCGCGCCTGCGCGGTGAACTCCGGGCCGTTGACCACGTCGCCGCGGTAACTGGGCAGGGTCACACCGTCGCGGGTCTCGGTATCGGCCGAGCGCGGCTTGGCGTACTGCCCGGCATAGCGACCGACCCGCACCACCGGCAGACGCAGCCCGTGCACCAGCACCAGGCTCATCTGCAACAGCACCTTGAGCCGGTTGGAGATGGTGCCGGATTCGCAATCGCTGAAGTTCTCCGCGCAGTCGCCGCCCTGCAGCAGGAAGCGCTTGCCTTCCTGCGCTTCGGCCAGTTGCTTCTTCAGCGCGAAGATCTCCCAGGAGGTCACCAGCGGCGGCAACTGCCGCAATTCGGTCAGCGCGGCTTCCAGCGCCTGCGGGTCCGGATACACCGGCATCTGCAGCGCCGGCCGCTCGCGCCAACTGGCAGGTGACCAGGGCGACGAGACGGATGCGGACACGGCGGCGGCGGACAGATTCATGAAAGGACTCCTTGGCAGTGTGCGATGTTCGCAGAGCCGGGGCGCGCCGCATAGCGCCGCACGCCGGTCACGCTGGCAGCGCCAGGACATGAACGGCAAGCAACACCGCGATGCCACCATGACTTCCGGCCTACGCCGGCGTTTTTGCGAAAGCACACTGTTATTAAGTAACAATTCCTTTCCATTCGGTCCGCCTCGCCATGACACGTCGCCCCCTCTCCTCCGCCATCGCCCTGATCCTCCTGGTCGTCCCCGGCCTTGCCCTCGCCGCAGACGCCGGCGCGGACAGCACCGCCGCCGAACCGACCGTCGATCTGGATCCGGTCACCGTCACCGCCAAGCTGGAAGCCGCGCGCAACGCACTGTCGCCGGACATCGGCAGCAGCCAGTACGCCATCACTGCCGAGGACATCGCGCGCCTGCCGCTGGGCGCCTCCACCCCGCTCAACCAGGTGCTGCTGCAGGCGCCGGGCGTGGTCCAGGATTCCTACGGCGGCATCCATGTGCGTGGCGACCATGCCAATCTGCAGTACCGCATCAACGGCGTGATGATCCCCGAGTCCATCTCCGGCTTCGGCCAGACCCTGGATCCGCGCACGATCAAGAACATCCGCCTGCTCGACGGCGCGCTGCCGGCGCAGTTCGGCGACCGCACCGCGGCGGTGGTCGACATCACCACCAAGAACGGCGTGGAACTGGGCAACGGCGGCAGCGTCGGCATCACCGGCGGCTCCTACGGCACGCTCAATCCCAATGCGTCGTGGTGGGGCAGCGACGGCCGCTTCAGCTGGTTCGCCAGCGGCAACTACCTGCAGAACCGCATCGGCATGGAAAATCCGACCGACAGCGACAACCCGATCCACGACAAGACCCACCAGGGCAAGGGCTTCGCCGACCTCAGCTATCTGCTGAACGAGAACACCCGGCTCAGCCTGCTGGTCGGCTACGCCAACAACCGCTTCCAGATCCCCAACAACCCGGGGCAGACGCCGGCGTTCACCTACCTGGGCAACAACAGCTTCGATTCAGCGCAGCTCGACGAGAACCAGCGCGAGAACACCCGTTTCGGCACCCTGGTGCTGCAGGGCGCGCTCGGCGACACCAGTTACCAGCTGTCGGCCGGCCAGCGCTACAGCAGCGTCGCGTTCTCCCCGGACATCGCCGGCGACCTGATCTTCAACGGCATCGCCTCGCAGGTGCAGCGCGCCAACCGCGCCAGCACCCTGCAGGCCGACTTCTCCACGCCGTGGGGCAGCACCCACACCTTGCGCTATGGCGTGTACGGCAACTTCGAACACGCCAACGCCAGCAACAACGCCTACGTGTTCCCGGCCAACGACGACGGCAGCCAGAGCAGCGACGTGCCGCTGTTCATCCCCGACGGCAGCCGCTTCCACGCCAGCACCTACGCGGTGTACCTGCAGGACGAATGGCAGCCGAGCGACGCCTGGACCATCAACTACGGCGTGCGTGGCGATCGCTACAAGGCCTTCGGCACCACCGAAGGCCAGCTCAGCCCGCGCCTGGGCGTGGTCTGGCACGCCAGCGACAGCACCACCCTGCACGCCGGCTATGCCCGCTACTTCACCCCCCCGGCCACCGAGCTGATCTCCACCAGCGACATCGCCCTGTACGACGGCACCACCAACCAGCAGTCGGCGGCGGGCGGCCCGACCAAGCCGCTGAGCGAGCGCAGCGACTACTACGACCTGGGCATCTCGCAGATGGTCGGCGACCACCTGACCCTGGGCCTGGACACCTACTACCGCAAGGCCGACCGCCTACAGGACGAAGGCCAGTTCGGTGCCGCCTACGTCTATTCCACCTTCAACTACCGCTACGGCCGCATCCGCGGCGCCGAGTTCAGCGCTGACTACAGCAACGGCCCGATCAACGCCTACTTCAACGCGGCCTACAGCAAGGCCATGGGCAAGCAGGTGATGACCAGCCTGTACAACTTCGATCCGGACGCGCTGGCCTACGCCTACGACCACTGGATCCACCTGGATCACGACCAGAAGCTGACCTCCTCCGGCGGCATCAACTACGCCCTGGCCGACGACAGCCGCGTCGGCGCCGACTACCTGTTCGGCAGCGGCCTGCGCACCGATGCCAACGGCGTGCCCAACGGCGGCGAACTGCCGGCGTACTTCCAGCTCAACCTCAGCGCCGGCCACGACTTCGCCCTGGCCAGCAACCACCCGCTGCACGCGCAGCTGGCGGTGCTCAACGTGCTCGACCGCCACTACCAGTTGCGCGACGGCGGCGGCATCGGCGTGTTCGCGCCGCAGTGGGCGCCGCGCCGCGGCGTCTACCTGAGCCTGCAGCAGGACTTCTGAGCAAGTCCCTGGCGACGGCCTGCGGCATGTCGATCGACGTGCCGCAGGCCACATCGCAGTGATGACGGCGGTTGCGGCGTACTGATGCATGCGCCATGACCCTGCTAGCGACTCCCAGTCCTTTGACGGTCAGTCCGCCAGAGCCGACACGCACGATGTCGTAGCCTGCCGCCGCCAATCGCCGGGTACGATGCATCCGGCATCCGACCAAGACACGTCCAGCAATAAAGCGAAGCCGCGCGCCGCCTCGTGGCCTTGGCATCGCCCAGCGAGACGGCAAGGCCACGCGACACGCCGGTCGCACACGGACCGCCACGACGCGTTGCCACGCACCCCGTCCAGGCCAGGTCCCGCCCATGCTTCAGCAATTGTTCGCCGCAACCGTCGCGGCCACCATCCTCGCCTTCGCCGCACCGCCGCCGGCGCACGCCGAACGCGTCACCGACTTCCGCATGCCGGTGGTCGTGCAAGGCGTCGACTACGCTCTCGCCGCACGTGTGTATCGCCCCACCGGCCCCGGCCCGTTCCCGCTGATCGTCATCCATCACGGCACCCCGGCGGACAGGCACAAACTCGCCGACACCCGCCTCGGCTTCGCCCGCGCTGCGCGCTGGTTCGTCGCCCACGGCTACATGGTGGTGCTGGCACTACGGCCCGGCTACGGCAACTCCAGCGGCAGCTATCTGGAAGGCGCAGGCAATTGCCACGACATCGATTTCGTCGTCGCCGGGCGCAAGATCGCCGCGGCCGAGGCGGCGATCGTCGATGCCGCCGCTCGCCTTCCCGGCGTGGATCCGCAGCGCATCGTCGTGGTCGGCCAGTCCGCCGGTGGCCTCGGCGCGGTGGCGCTGGCCGATGCGCCGCCGCCGGGTGTACGTGGCGTCATCAGCTTCGCCGGCGGACGCGGCAGCAATGGCAAGGAGGTCATCTGCGCCGGCGAGGACCGCCTGGTCGATGCGGAGAAGACTTTGGGTGCAGCCAACACGCTGCCGCAGCTGTGGCTGTACGCCGAGAACGATCACTTCTTCCGGCGTGAGCTGGCGCACCGCATGTATGCCGCCTACCGCGCCGGCTCGACGCCGCCGGTGGCTCTCGTCGACCTGCCGCCGTTCGGCGACGACGGCCACAAGACCTTCGCCCAGGCCGATCCGTCGGTGTGGGCGAGACCGGTGGCCGCGTTCCTCCCCCAGGTCGTCCCGCAGGCTGTCAGCGCGCAGGTGCCGCCACAGGCCAGCACGGCGCAGTGAGGCAGACAGGCGCAGGCGGGATTTCGTATCGCCAGCGGGGAACTGCAGACAAGGCGCTGGCCAAAGCGGATGGACAGCGTCGGGGCCCGGCGGCGTGCGCCCGCGCTGCCCGCATCGGCCCTACCAGCATCCAGCGGCGCTGCCGCCAGCCATCAGGCAGGGCAATCGGCGCGCAGCAGGAGCACCATCAGATCAGCGTGCGCCGCCGGCTCTTGAAGCCCGCATACAGCGCGAATACGGCCAGCAGCACGAAGCAGATCAGGCACCACATCGGCATCGACAGGCCGAGGAAACGCCAGTCGATGTTGCCGCAGTCGCCGGTGCCGGTCAGCACCCGGCGCAGCACCTCGAACGGCCCCATGGTCTCGCGCAGGAAGCTCAGCGGCGGGCCGCAGGAGGCCATCGGGTCCGGGAACAGCTGCACCGAAACGTGCTTGGTAGAGATGCCGGCGCCCACCAGCGCGGCCAGGAACGCCAGGACGCCGTAGAGCTTGCGCCCACCGGCGCTGCGCGGCCCGTGCAGGGCGCCGAGCAGGAACAGCACGCCCAGCGCGGCGAACGCGATGCGTTGGAAGATGCACAGCGGGCAGGGCTCGATGCCCAGCTGCAGCTGCACGAAGATCGCATAGCCCAGCAAGCCGGCGCAGATCAGAAAGCCGAGCAGGAACTGCGCGCGGAAACCCCAGCGGAACGGATTCATCGGACTCGGACTCGCAACGACGATGCGCGCATTATCCGCGATCGTGCGCTCCATCACCATGCGCCATGCCGCTGTTGGCCGCCCCTCGCCAGTTCGGCGACAGCGGCTCTACCAATCCCGAATCCCCACTTGCGAATCCCCGCCCCGCAAACAAAAAAGCCCGGACAGGCCGGGCTTCTTGCTGCTGCAGGTGCGGACCCGATTACTCGGCCACTTCCTCGGCCACGGCCGGGCGATCGACCAGCTCGACGTACGCCATCGGCGCGTTGTCGCCGGCGCGGAAGCCGCACTTGAGGATGCGCAGGTAGCCACCCGGGCGCGCCTGGTAGCGCGGGCCCAGCGTGGTGAACAGGGTGCCGACCGCTTCCTTGTCGCGCAGACGGGCGAACGCTAGGCGGCGGTTGGCGACGTTGTCGACCTTGGCCAGGGTGATCAGCGGCTCGGCGACGCGGCGCAGTTCCTTGGCCTTCGGCAGGGTGGTCTTGATCAGTTCGTGCTTGATCAGCGACGCCGCCATGTTCTTGAACATCGCTTCGCGGTGGGCGCTGGTGCGGCTGAACTTGCGGCCGGATTTCTGGTGACGCATGGGTTGGGATTCCTATGGAAGAGTGTGACTGTTGGAGATCGCTGTCGCCGTCCTGGCGTTGAAAGTGGACTGCGGATGGTCCGTGCCGGCCGTCCCTGACCGGGCGACGCCGCGGGCTTGGCGACCCGTCGACGTGGTGGAGCGGATGAAGCGGACAACGCACGGCCGGTGCCTTGCGGCACCGGCCGGATATGCAAGACTCAGCCGAGCATGCCGTGCTGGGCGACGCCGGCCGGCGGCCAGTTCTCCAGCTTCATGCCGAGCGACAGGCCACGCTGGGCCAGCACTTCCTTGATCTCGGTGAGCGACTTCTTGCCCAGGTTCGGGGTCTTGAGCAGCTCGACTTCGGTCTTCTGGATCAGATCGCCGATGTAGTAGATGCTCTCGGCCTTCAGGCAGTTGGCCGAACGCACGGTCAGTTCCAGATCGTCGATCGGGCGCAGCAGCACCGGATCCACGCCGTTGCTGGCCGGCTTGGCCGCGCCACGGTCGCGATGGGTGAAGTCGCCGAACACCGACAGCTGGTCGCTGAGGATGTCGGCGGCGGTGCGCACGGCTTCCTCGGCATCGATCGTGCCGTTGGTCTCGATGTCCAGGACCAGCTTGTCCAGATCGGTACGCTGCTCGACGCGGGCCGACTCGACCGCGTAGGCGACGCGGCGCACCGGCGAGAACGAGGCGTCCAGGACCAGACGACCAATGGTGCGGGTCTCTTCGTCCGGACGGCGACGCGCGGCGGCCGGCTGGTAGCCGAAGCCACGCTCGATCTTCAGACGCATGTTGATCGCCGTGTCCTTGGTCAGGTGGCAGATCACGTGGTCGTTGTTGAGGATCTCGACGTTGTGGTCGGTCTTGATGTCGGCGGCAGTGACCGTGCCCGGACCCTGCTTGGACAGCGACAGCGTGGCGCTGTCACCGGTATGCATACGGATGGCCACGTCCTTGAGGTTCAGCAGGACTTCCAGCACGTCCTCCTGCAGCCCTTCGACCGTGGTGTACTCGTGCAGCACGCCGTCGATCTCGACTTCGGTGATCGCGAAGCCGGGAATCGAGGACAGCAGCACGCGACGCAGGGCGTTGCCCAGCGTATGCCCATACCCGCGCTCCAAGGGCTCGATCACGACCTTGGCGCGGTTGTCGGTAAGGCGTTCGATCTGCGGCCCACGCGGGCGCAGAACCTGGTTGGCGGTAACCGTCATGTTGCGGGTTCTCCTGACGAGCCTCCGTGGACCGGAGGCTCTCCGATGTGATTACTTCGAATACAACTCGACGATCAGCGCTTCGTTGATGTCGGCAGGCAGGTCCGCACGGTCCGGCACGGCCTTGAAGATGCCGCTGAACTTCTTCGAATCGACCTCGACCCACGACGGGTTCAGGTCATGCGTTTCGGCAACGGTCAGCGCTTCCTGCACGCGAAGCTGCTTCTGCGCCTTTTCCGACAGGGCGATCGCGTCGCCGGCCTTGACCTGGTACGAGGCCAGGTTCACCGACTTGCCGTTGACCAGCACGCCACGGTGCGACACCAGCTGGCGCGCGGCCGGACGGGTGACGGCGAAGCCCATGCGGTAGACGACGTTGTCCAGGCGGGTTTCCAGCAGCTGCAGCAGGTTCTCGCCGGTGTTGCCCTTCTTGGTCGAGGCCTTCTTGTAGTAGTTGCGGAACTGACGCTCCAGCAGACCGTAGATACGCTTGACCTTCTGCTTCTCGCGCAGCTGGGTGGCGTAGTCGGACAGCTTGCCCTTGCGGGCGGTCGCGCCATGCTGGCCGGGCTTCTGCTCCAGCTTGCACTTGGAGTCCAGCGCACGCGCCGGGCTCTTGAGGGAAAGATCGGCGCCTTCGCGGCGCGCGAGCTTACAGGTAGGACCGATATAACGAGCCATTTCTTATCGCTCCTTTAGACGCGACGCTTCTTCGGCGGACGGCACCCGTTGTGCGGGATCGGCGTCACGTCGATGATGTTGGTGATCTTGTATCCGACGTTGTTCAACGAACGGACGGCGGACTCGCGACCCGGACCCGGGCCCTTGATGCGCACTTCCAGCGACTTCACGCCGTAGTCGAGCGCAGCGCGCCCGGCCTTCTCGGCGGCCACCTGCGCCGCGAACGGCGTGGACTTGCGCGAACCGCGGAAACCGGCGCCACCGGAGGTCGCCCAGGACAACGCATTGCCCTGACGGTCGGTGATAGTCACGATGGTGTTGTTGAACGAAGCGTGGACGTGGGCGACACCGTCGGTGACGACGCGCTTGATCTTCTTCTTGGTCTTTGCTGCTGCGGGCTTAGCCATGTCGGTCCCTTACTTCTTGATCGCCTTGCGCGGACCCTTGCGGGTGCGGGCGTTGGTACGGGTGCGCTGACCGCGCAGGGGCAGGCCACGACGGTGACGCAGGCCGCGGTAGCAGCCCAGGTCCATCAGTCGCTTGATGGCGATGCCGATTTCGCGACGCAGGTCGCCTTCGACGATGTACTTGCCGACTTCGAGACGCAGGCGCTCGATTTCCGGCTCGGACAGGTCGCGGATCTTGGTGGTCGAGGTCACGCCTGCGGCTTCGCAGACCTTCTTCGAACGGGTACGGCCGATGCCGTAGATGCTTTGCAACCCGACCCAGACGTGCTTCTGGGCTGGCAGGTTGACGCCTGCAATACGCGCCATGACGCGGTTCTCCAACTGAGTGATGGCCCGACGGCGCACCACGGCGCCATCCGGCAGGATGGATCAAAAAGTGAACTTGTAAGTCTAGCAAGGTCTCGGGTTACATGGAAGCCCGCGGAACCGCAAGGTTCCGCAAGCCCGGCATGGGGAGTGTGCCCATGCTCCGGCGCCGGACGTCGTTGGCAGGGAGAAACCTCCGCCCTGCCGCCCGCGCTACTCCAGCGCAGGACCACCACGTCTCACCCGCGCACGAGACCGCTGCGCGAGCCGCCCTTCAAGTCGGAAGACTGCGCCCGGGAACCGGGGGCGTCTTCGCGGAAGGATTCAAACAGTATAGCAATCAACCGCGGGCAAAACCGCCGCCGCGCGAGCCGCCCTTGAGGTTGGCCTTCTTCAACAGGCTTTCGTACTGGTGCGACATCAGGTGCGCCTGGATCTGCGCGATGAAGTCCATCACCACCACGACCGCGATCAGCAGCGAGGTGCCGCCGAAGTGGAACGAGGTGCCGAGCTGGGCGCGCATCACTTCCGGCAGCAGACACACGATCACCAGGTACACCGAGCCGGCCGCGGTCAGGCGGGTCAGCACGCCGTCGACGTAGTCGGCGGTGGCCTTGCCCGGACGGATGCCCGGGATCAGCGCGCCGGACTTCTTCAGGTTGTCCGCGGTTTCCTGCGAGTTGAACACCAGCGCCGTGTAGAAGAACGCGAAACCGATGATCAGCGCGGCGAACACGATCATGTGCACCGGCTCGCCGGGGCCGAGCGCATTGGCGATGCGCTGCAGCACGCTGCCGAAGGTGCTGTTGGAGGCGGCCTGGCCCGACCACATCGACAGCGTCGCCGGGAAGGCGAGGATGCTCGAGGCGAAGATCGGCGGAATCACGCCGGCCATGTTGAGCTTCAGCGGCAGGAACGAGGTCTGGTTCATGTACGCATTGCGGCCACCCTGGCGGCGCGCGTAGTTCACCGTGATCCGTCGTTGTCCGCGCTCGACGAACACCACGAACAGGGTGAAGGCGAGGATGGTCAGCACGATCAACAGCAGCGCGATGAAGCTCATGTTGCCGTCGCGGAAGGCCTCCACGGTCTGGATCGCCGCCGCTGGCAGGCCGGCGACGATGCCGGCGAAGATGATCAGCGAGACGCCGTTGCCGATGCCGCGCTCGGTGACCTGCTCGCCGACCCACATCAGGAAGATGGTGCCCGCGGTCAACGCGATCACCGCGGTGAGCACGAAGCCCATGCCGGGGGCATACACCACCGGCGCGCCGCCCGGTGCGGTCTGGTTCTGCAGCGCCAGGGCGATACTGCCGCCCTGCACCACCGCCAGCAGCACCGCGCCGATGCGCGAATACTGGGTGATCTTGCGCCGGCCCGACTCGCCTTCCTTCTGCATCGCCTTCAGCGACGGAAAGATGTGCGTGGCCAGCTGGATCACGATCGATGCCGAGATGTACGGCATCACGTTCAGCGCGAAGATGCTGAAACGGTGCAGGGCGCCGCCCGAGAACATGTTGAACATGTCCACGATGCCGCCGCCCTGCGCCTGCATCAGCGCAAGCATGGCTTCGGGATTGACGCCCGGCACCGGCACATAGCAGCCGATGCGATAGACGATCAATGCGCCGAGAACGAACAACAGGCGCTGGCGAAGTTCCGTGAACTTGCCGAGCCCGCCGCCGAGGTTACCCATGCCAGCCTGCGCCATCTGCGTGTTACTCCTGCACGCTGCCGCCGGCAGCTTCGATTGCCGCCTTGGCACCGGCGGTCGCGGCGACGCCCTTCAGCACGAACTTCTTGGTCAGTTCGCCCTTCAGGACCACCTTGGCCTTCCTCGCGGTGCTCGGGACCAGCTTCGCGGCGCGCAGCGCGGCGAAATCGATCTCGCCCGCCGGCAGGTTGTCGAGCTGGTAGGACAGCACTTCGGCAGTGTCCTTGGCCATCTTCGAACGGAAGCCGATCTTCGGCAGACGACGCTGCATGGGGGTCTGGCCGCCTTCGAAGCCGGCCTTGATCTTGCCGCCGCCCTTGCGCGCGAACGAACCCTTGTGGCCGCGGCCAGCGGTCTTGCCCAGGCCGGAGCCGATGCCGCGACCGACGCGGGTGCGCTCGGTGCGCGCGCCCGGCGCGGGCTTCAGATCATTCAGATGCAAAGTCATGGTCGATTACTCCTCAACCTGGACGAGGTACTGAACCTTGTTGATCAGGCCGCGCACTTGCGGGCTGTCCTTCAGTTCGCGCACATCGTTGAGCTTGTTCAGGCCCAGGGCACGCACCGACAGGCGGTGACGCGACTGGGTGCCACGCAGGCCGCGCACCAGGCGCACCTTGACGGTCTTGGTGGATTCATTAGCCATGGGTCAGATCCTCCACCTTCTTGCCGCGCTTGGCCGCGATGCGGGCCGGCGACTGCATGTCTTCCAGGCCGCGCAGGGTGGCGCGCACCAGGTTGATCGGGTTGCGCGAACCGACGGCCTTGGCCAGCACGTTCTTCACGCCCACCGCTTCCAGCACGGCACGCATCGCGCCGCCGGCGATCACGCCGGTACCTTCCGACGCCGGCATCATGAACACGCGCGCCGCGCCGTGGCCGGACTTCACCGGGTGCCACAGGGTGCCGTTGTTCAGATCGATGTTGAGCATGCCCTTGCGCGCATACTCCATCGACTTCTGGATCGCGACCGGCACTTCGCGCGCCTTGCCGTAACCGAAGCCGATCTTGCCGTTGCCGTCGCCGACCACGGTCAGCGCGGTGAAGGTGAACTGGCGACCGCCCTTGACCGTCTTGCTGACGCGGTTGACCGCGACCAGCTTCTCGATCATGCCGTCGTCGACTTTCTCTTCGCGGTTGCGGTCGCGATCACGACCCCGCGGTGCACGCTGTTCTTCAGCCATTGTGATGCCCTTGATAGAGGAAAAGATTTACGGCTTCGTTGCCGCTTGTGGTTGTGGTCTGGAGCCGTGTTCCCCGGACGCGCGCAGAAGGCGCGCCAAGGTCCGATGCGACCCGCATCGGCGGGACGGGCGCGGCATCGCCGCGCCCGCAAGGATCAGAACTGCAGGCCGCCTTCGCGCGCGGCGTCGGCCAGCGCCTTGATGCGGCCGTGGTAGCGGTAGCCCGAGCGGTCGAAGGCGACCTTCTCGACGCCCGCAGCCTTGGCGCGCTCGGCGATCAGCTTGCCGACCTTGGTGGCGGCGTCGCTGTTCTTGCCGTTCTTCAGGCCGTCCTTGACGTCGGCCTGCAGGGTGTTCGCCGCAGCGAGGACCTTGGAGCCGTCGGCGGTGAAGACCTGCGCGTACAGGTGCTGACCGGTGCGCAGCACCGACAGGCGGGCGACGCCGAGCTCACGGATGTGGGCGCGGGTGGACTTGGCGCGACGCAGGCGGGCGATGTTCTTGTTGATGCTCATGGTATGTGTCCTAGGGAAGCTGAAGGAGAACAGGCTTTTGCATTGAAGAGTCCGGCCATGGATGGCCGAACTCCTCGCAGAAGGACCTGCATTACGCCTTCTTGGCTTCCTTGCGAATGATGGCTTCACCGGCGTACTTCACACCCTTGCCCTTGTAGGGCTCCGGCGGACGGAAACCGCGGATCTTGGCTGCGACTTCGCCGACGCGCTGCTTGTCGGCGCCCTGCACCAGGATCTCGGTCTGCGTCGGCGCAGTCAGGGTGATGCCCTCCGGCGCGACGAACACGATCGGGTGCGAGAAACCGAGCGCTAGGCTCAGGTCCTTGCCCTGCATCGTGGCGCGGTAGCCGACGCCCACCAGCTCGAGCTTGCGCTCGAAGCCCGCGGACACGCCCTGCACCATGTTCGCCAGGATGGCGCGGACGGTGCCGGTGATGGCGATGTGCGACGGATCGTTCGCCGACAGCGTGGCGACTCCGTTTTCCTGCTTGATTTCGACGCCGGCCGGCTTCGGCAGCGACAGGGTGCCCTTCGGGCCCTTGACGCTGACCTGATCGGCCTGGACGGTGAGTTCGACGCCCTTCGGGAGGGAGATCGGCTTCTTGGCTACGCGGGACATGTGAGTGCTCCTTCCCTTAGGCCACGAAGCACAGGACTTCGCCACCGACGCCGGCCTGACGGGCCTGCGCATCGGTCATGATGCCCTTGGACGTGGAAATGATGGCAACGCCCAGACCGCCGAGAACCTTCGGCAGCTCGGTCTTGCCGCGATACTGGCGCAGACCCGAACGCGACACGCGCTTGAGCGTATCGATGACCGGACGGCCCTCGAAATACTTCAGCACGATTTCCAGTTCGGACTTGTTGTTCTCGATCGCGTTGACGCGCAGATCGCTGATGTAGCCTTCGGCCTTCAGCACTTCCGCGATCGCAACCTTGATCTTGGAGGACGGCATCTTCACCGTCGGCTTGCCAACCGCGGCCGCATTCTTGATGCGGACCAGCAGGTCGGCGATGGGATCAGTCATGCTCATGGTGTCTACCTTTGAGTGCACCGATATCCGCTTTCGCGAAAATCTTGTGTGGTGGAGCGGTGGAATGATGCAGGGGGTGCAGTGCGCAGCCGCCGGAGGAACCCGCGGCGGCTGCCATACCCGTCCCTGCCGCGAGGCAAGGAGCGGGAGTATACGACAAAAAGTCCGACTTGCGTCGGACTCGTTGTCTGAACGACACGTGGGCGGCTAAGCCGCCCTGCCCGGCCCCGCGAACGGGACCGGCGCCGCTGGAATTACCAGCTGGCCTTGCGCAGACCCGGAACGTCACCGTTCATGGTCGCCTTGCGCAGCATGTTGCGACCCAGGCCGAACTTGCCGTACACGCCACGCGGGCGGCCGGACAGTTCGCAACGGGTGCGCTGGCGGCTCGGCGACGAATCGCGCGGCAGCTTCTGCAGCTTGGTCACGGCCTCGGCCTTCTCGTCGTACGAGGCGGTGCCGGAGGCGATGATCTTCTTCAGCGCATCACGCTTGTCGGCGAATTTCTTCGCCAGCTTCTTGCGCTTGATGTCGCGGTTGACCATGGAGGTCTTTGCCATCTGTAAATCCTCGGGATTCGAGATTGGGGATTTGAGATCTGCGGAAACCGGGGTGGCGGGCATGACGCCCATCCATCCCGAATCCCGAATCCCGAATCCCGGCGTCAATCAGTTACGGAACGGGAACTTGAACGCTTCGAGCAGCGCCTTGGCTTCGGCGTCGGTCTTGGCGGTGGTGGTGATGGCGATATCCATACCGCGGATCGCGTCGACGGCGTCGAAGTCGATTTCCGGGAAGATGATCTGCTCCTTCACACCCATGTTGAAGTTGCCGCGGCCGTCGAACGAACGCCCCGAGACACCACGGAAGTCGCGCACGCGCGGCAGCGAGATGTTGATCAGGCGGTCCAGGAACTCGTACATCTTGGCGCGACGCAGCGTGGTCTTGCAGCCGATCGGCCAGCCATCGCGGATCTTGAACGAGGCCACCGAGATGCGCGACTTGGTCACCACCGGCTTCTGGCCGGAGACCTTGGCCATGTCGGCGACGGCGTTTTCCAGGATCTTCTTGTTCGTCGCGGCCTCGCCCACGCCCATGTTCAGCGTGACCTTGACCAGCTTCGGCACTTCCATCGGATTGGTGTAACCGAACTTCTTCATCAGAGCCGGTACCACTTCTTCCTTGTAGATCTTTTCGAGACGGGAAGTCATTGTGTCATTCCTCAGGCGTCGAGCGCCTCACCGCTGGAGCGGAACACACGCAGTTTGCGTCCATCCTCCAGCACCTTGAAGCCAACGCGGTCGCCCTTGCCCGTCGCCGGGTTGAGGATCGCCACGTTGGAAATATGGATCGACGCTTCGCGCTCGACCACGCCGCCGGCGACGCCCGCCTGCGGGTTCGGCTTGGTGTGGCGCTTGACGATGTTCGCGTTGGAGACGACCACGCGGTCGCCGTCGACGCGGACGACTTCGCCCTGCTTGCCCTTGTCCTTGCCGGTGGTGACGACGACCTGGTCGCCCTTCTTGATACGGTTAGCCATGTGTATGTCCTCCGCTCACAGCACTTCGGGAGCGAGCGAGACGATCTTCATGAACTTCTCGGAACGCAGCTCGCGGGTCACAGGCCCGAAGATGCGCGTACCGATCGGCTCCTGCTTGTTGTTGAGCAACACCGCGGCGTTGCCATCGAAGCGGATCAACGAACCGTCCGGACGACGCACACCCTTGCGGGTACGCACGACGACGGCGTCGTAGACTTCGCCCTTCTTGACCTTGCCGCGCGGGATCGCGTCCTTGACGGTGACCTTGATGATGTCGCCAATGTGCGCGTAGCGGCGCTTGGAGCCGCCGAGCACCTTGATGCACATCACTTCCTTGGCACCGGAATTGTCGGCGACGTCGAGGTAGCTCTGCATCTGGATCATGATTCAGATCTCCCTTATTCGGCCGCGCGGGTGACGATTTCCACCACCCGCCAGTTCTTGGTCTTGGACATCGGCGCAATCTCGGTCACGCGCACGACATCGCCTTCGTTGCAGGCGTTGTCGGCGTCGTGGGCGTGGAGCTTGGTCGAGCGCTTGATGTACTTGCCGTACAGCGCATGCTTGACCTGACGCTCCACCAGCACGGTGACGGTCTTGTCCATTTTGTTGCTGACCACACGGCCTTCGACCGTGCGCAGCGTCTTGCTTTCGTTATTGTCGCTCATCGCGGCCATCCTTACTTCGTGCTGCCGAGCAGGTGCTTGACGCGAGCGATCTCGCGGCGCACCCGGCGGGTTTCGTGAGTCTTCGGCAGCTGCCCGGTGACCTGCTGCATGCGCAGGGCGAACTGCTCCTTGCGCAGATCGGTCAGGTGGGCCTTCAGATCGTCGGCCGACTTCTCGCGGAGTTGTTTGATGTCCATCAGCGTACCGTCCGGGTCACGAAGGTGGTGGTCACCGAAAGCTTGGCAGCGGCCAGGCGGAACGCCTCGCGCGCGACATCTTCGCCGACGCCTTCGATTTCATAGATCATGCGACCGGGCTGGATCTGCGCGACCCAGTACTCGACGTTACCCTTACCGGAGCCCATTCGCACTTCGATCGGCTTCTTGGTGATCGGCTTGTCCGGGAACACGCGGATCCACATCTTGCCGCCGCGCTTGACGTAGCGGCTGATCGAGCGGCGCGCCGCTTCGATCTGGCGCGCGGTCAGCTGACCGTGCGCCGTGGCCTTCAGCCCGTACTCGCCGAAGCTGACGGCGTTTCCGCTCCACGCCAGGCCGTCGTTACGACCCTTGTGCATCTTGCGGTATTTGGTTCGCTTGGGTTGCAACATTGCCGTTACCTCGCTTCACGGGCCGGACGCGACGGACGGTCGCCACGGTCGCCGCGATCGTTACGATCGTTGCGCGGGGAATCGTCCTGCTTTTCCTGGCCAACCTGGGAGAAATCGAAGATCTCGCCCTTGTAGATCCAGACCTTGATGCCGATGATGCCGTAGGTCGTCTTGGCTTCAGCGAAGCCATAGTCGATGTCGGCACGCAGCGTGTGCAGCGGCACGCGGCCCTCGCGGTACCACTCGGAACGGGCGATTTCCGCACCGTTCAGACGGCCGGCGACGTTGACCTTGATGCCCAGGGCACCCAGGCGCATCGCGTTGCCGACCGAGCGCTTCATCGCGCGGCGGAACATGATGCGACGCTCCAGCTGCTGCGCGATCGACTCGGCGACCAGCTGCGCGTCCAGCTCCGGCTTGCGCACTTCGGTGACGTTGATGTGGGCGGGGACGCCCATCATCTCGCTCACTTCCTTGCGCAGCTTCTCGATGTCCTCACCGCGCTTGCCGATCACCACGCCCGGACGGGCGGTGTGGATCGTCACGCGCGCGGTCTTGGCCGGACGCTCGATCAGGATCTTGCTGATGCCCGCCTGCGCCAGCTTCTTGCGCAGCATTTCGCGGACCTTGAGGTCGGCTGCCAGGTAACCGGCGAACTCGGCCTTGTTGGCGTACCACTTGGAATTCCAGTCCTTGGCGATACCCAGGCGGATTCCGATCGGATGAACTTTATGACCCATCGTCTTTTCCTTTCCGCTTACTTGGCGGCGCCCACAACCACAGTGATGTGGCTGGTGCGCTTGAGGATGCGGGTACCGCGGCCTTTCGCCCGCGCCATGAAACGCTTCAGGGTCGGACCTTCATCAACCATGATGGTCTTGACCTTCAGCTCGTCGACATCCGCGCCTTGATTGTTCTCGGCATTGGCGATCGCCGACTCCACCACCTTCTTGATCAGGTGGGCAGCCTTCTTGTCCGAGAACTTCAGCAGGTTGACCGCCCGCTCGGCGGAAAGACCGCGCACCTGGTCAGCGACCAGGCGGGCCTTCTGCGGGGAGATGCGCGCGGTGCGCAGGATTGCTTTCGCTTCCATCGTCATCTCTCCTTACCGGCTCGACTTCTTGTCGCCACCGTGACCCTTGAAGGTCCGGGTGACGGCAAATTCGCCGAGCTTGTGGCCGACCATGTTCTCGTTGACCAGCACCGGAACGTGGTTCTTGCCGTTATGCACGGCGATGGTGAAACCCACCATCTCCGGCAGGATCATCGAACGTCGCGACCAGGTCTTGATCGGACGCTTGCTGCCGGCCGCGGCCTCCACCTTCTTGACGAGGTGGTGATCGACGAACGGGCCCTTCTTGAGTGAACGTGCCATGGTCGATTAGCCCCTACGATCGCGGACGATGAATTGTTCGGTGCGCTTGTTATGGCGCGTCTTGTAACCCTTGGTCGGGACACCCCACGGGGTGACCGGATGCGGATTACCCTGACCGGCCTTCGCCTCGCCACCACCGTGCGGGTGGTCGACCGGGTTCATGGCCGCACCGCGAACGGTCGGACGCACGCCGCGCCAGCGCTTGGCGCCCGCCTTGCCCAGCTTCTCGAGGTTGTGCTCGTCGTTGCCGACTTCGCCGATGGTGGCGCGGCACTCGGACGGCACCTTGCGCATTTCGCCGGAGCGCAGACGCAGGGTGGCGTAGATGCCTTCACGCGCGACCAGCTGCACTGCGGCGCCGGCGGCACGCGCGATCTGCGCGCCCTTGCCCGGCTTCAGCTCGATCCCGTGGACGGTGGTACCCACCGGGATGTTGCGCAGCGGCAGGGTGTTGCCGGTCTTGATCGGCGCATCCGAACCCGCGATCACCTGGTCGCCGGCCTTCAGGCCCTTCGGCGCGATGATGTAGCGGCGCTCGCCGTCGGCGTAGCACAGCAGGGCGATATGGGCGGTGCGGTTGGGATCGTATTCGATCCGCTCCACGCGCGCCGGGATACCTTCCTTGTTGCGCTTGAAGTCGATGACGCGGTAGTGCTGCTTGTGGCCACCGCCGACGTGGCGGGTGGTGATACGGCCGTGGTGGTTACGACCACCGGACTTGCTCTGCTTTTCCACCAGTGCAGCGTGCGGGGCGCCCTTGTGCAGATCGGGCGTGACCACGCGCACGGCCGAACGACGGCCTGCGGAGGTGGGCTTGAATTTCATCAATGGCATGGGATGTACCTCAGGCCTTGGCCGTTACGTCGATGGACTGGCCTTCGGCCAGACGCACGTACGCCTTGCGCCAATCGCCGCGACGACCGCTGCGCGAACGGAAGGACTTGTTCTTGCCCTTGACGTTCAACACGTTGACCGACTCGACCTTGACGTCGAACAGCTGCTCGACCGCGGCCTTGACATCGGCCTTGGTGGCTTCGTTCGAAATCTCGAAGACGTACTGATTGGAGAGTTCCTGCAGGCGCGCGGTCTTTTCGGAGACACGCGGAGCGCGCAGCACGCTGAAGATTTTTTCGTTGCTGCTCATGCCAGCCACTCCTCGACCTTCTTGACCGCATCGGCGGTGATCACGACCGTGTCGGCCCCGACCAGCGACACCGGATCCAGGCCCTGCACGTCGCGCACTTCCACGTAGGGAAGGTTGCGGGCGGACAGGTACAGATGCTCGGACGCTTCTTCGGTCACGATCAGCGGGCGCTTGCCCACTTCCAGACCCTTCAGCTTCTCGATCAGGCCCTTGGTCTTGCTGGCCTCGACGTCGAACGCGTCGACGACCATCAGGCGGCCCTGGCGGTTCAGTTCCGAGAGGATCGCGCAGATGGCCGCGCGGTACATCTTGCGGTTGACCTTCTGCTCGAAGCTGCGCGGCTTGGCCGCGAAGGTCACGCCACCGCCAACGAAGATCGGAGCGGTCAGCGCGCCGTGGCGAGCGCCACCGCCCTTCTGCTTCTTCGACTTCTTGGTGGTGCCGTTGACTTCCGAACGCGTCTTCTGCGCCTTGGTGCCGGCGCGGCCGGCGTTGCGATAGGCGACGACGACCTGGTGGACCAGATCCTCGCTGAAATCGCGGCCGAACACGGCGTCGGAGACCGAGACCTTGTTGTTGCTACCCGTGATAACGAGTTCCATCGTCATCTCTCCTTATGCCTTGCTAGCCGGACGCACGATCACGTCGCCACCGGCAGCGCCAGGCACAGCGCCGCGAATGGCGATCAGGCCACGCTCGACGTCGACCTTGACCACTTCCAGATTCTGCGTGCTCTGCTGCACCGCGCCCATGTGGCCGGACATCTTCTTGCCCGGGAAAACGCGACCCGGGGTCTGGCGCTGACCCAGCGAACCCGGCGCGCGATGCGACAGCGAGTTACCGTGGGTGGCATCGCCCATGCGGAAGTTGTGCCGCTTGATGGTGCCCTGGAAGCCCTTACCCTTGGTGACGCCCTGCACATCGACCTTCTGGCCGACGGCGAAGATGTCCGCCTTGATTTCGCCGCCGACGGCGAACTCGCCCAGCTGCGCGTCCTCGACGCGGAACTCCCACAGGCCGCGACCCGCTTCGACCTTCGCCTTGGCGAAATGGCCGGACGCCGGCTTGTTGACCAGCGCGGCGCGACGGGCGCCCACGGTGATCTGCACGGCGCTGTAGCCGTCGGCTTCGACGGTCTTGAGCTGGGTGATGCGGTTCGGGGTCGCTTCGATCAGGGTGACCGGGATGGAGCGGCCGTCTTCGGTGAAGACGCGGCTCATGCCGGCCTTGCGGCCCACGAAGCCCAACGAATACTTCTTCGTCATGGTCGTAGTCCTCAGGTCAACTTGATCTGGACATCGACGCCAGCCGCGAGCTCGAGCTTCATCAGCGCGTCCACGGTCTTGTCGTTGGGGTCGACGATGTCGAGCACGCGCTTGTGCGTGCGGGTCTCGTACTGGTCACGCGCGTCCTTGTCGACGTGCGGGGAAACGAGGATGGTGTAGCGTTCGATCTTGGTCGGCAGCGGGATCGGGCCACGCACTTGCGCGCCGGTCCGCTTGGCCGTCTCGACGATCTCGCTGGCCGAACGGTCGATCAAACGATGATCGAACGCCTTCAGCCGAATCCGGATCTTTTGGTCCGCCATGACGGTGGGTTCCTTCGTTAAAAGAGCGACGGGCAAGGCCTCTGGGATACCTGCCCCGGTTGTTTCCTGATAGTCGTA
The DNA here is from genome assembly GCF_014199855.1 of Xanthomonas sp. F1. Lineage (NCBI taxonomy): Bacteria > Pseudomonadati > Pseudomonadota > Gammaproteobacteria > Lysobacterales > Lysobacteraceae > Xanthomonas > Xanthomonas sp. F1. Next base: position 123,477 of record NZ_JACHOK010000011.1, read on the forward strand.
CCGCAGAGCATCCGGCTCGGCGGGGGCATTCCTTCCGCCCCAAAAACTGAGGCAGACCAGTCGACCCGGCCTGCCCAGACGGAAAAGTATAATGCGCAGCTAGAGCAGCGTCAACAACCCGCGGCTGTTGAGTGCTCCATGCGACGCGACCTTCCCGGTCCTGCGAACACGAGCGGCGTCCTGCCTCTCTTTTCGCTGTCTTGCCGGCGCCCTACCCAGGAACGCCGAGCCGCGCATTATAGCGACGACTTCACGCCTCCGCAACACCCCGCGGCAACAAATCGCCAGAACATTCGCATGCCCGGAAACGACGAAGGGCCGGCTTGCGCCGACCCTTCGCGATGCCGGCGACCACAGTCGCTGGCCAGTCCAGCCGGCGGCTTTCGCCGCCGGAGGGCATTACTTGATGATCTTGGCCACCACGCCGGCGCCGACGGTACGGCCACCTTCGCGGATCGCGAAGCGCAGGCCTTCGTCCATCGCCACCGGGTTGATCAGCGTCACCACCATCTTGACGTTATCGCCCGGCATCACCATCTCCACGCCTTCCGGCAGCTGCACCGCACCGGTGATGTCGGTGGTGCGGAAGTAGAACTGCGGACGGTAGCCCTTGAAGAACGGGGTGTGACGGCCGCCCTCGTCCTTCGACAGCACGTACACTTCGGCTTCGAAGTCGGTGTGCGGCTTGATCGAACCCGGCTTGCACAGCACCTGGCCGCGCTCCACGTCGTCACGCTTGGTGCCGCGCAGCAGCAGGCCCGCGTTGTCGCCCGCCTGGCCCTGGTCCAGCAGCTTGCGGAACATTTCCACGCCGGTCACGGTGGTCTTCTGCGTCGCACGGATGCCGACGATTTCGATTTCGTCGCCCACCTTGATGAT
>NZ_JACHOK010000012.1:0-124010 GCF_014199855.1 Xanthomonas sp. F1
TGGACTTCCCGCACCTCCTCCGATGATCAGTCGGAAGACATGACGCCTGTTTAGGGGCGTCACGTCCAGATACAAGGAGCGGCTTCAGCCGCGACAAGCGAACCCGTCAGTGCCTCCGACACATTGCAGTCGGGACTGAGGTCCCTCCCACAAGAGCTGACCAGCGTCAGCGATGCCGTCAGCACCTGCATCAAAAAGATCCGCCCTTGTAGGAGCGGCTTCAGCCGCGACGATCGAAGCCTTCGGCTTATCCGACCTCCGCGCAGTCGGGACTGAAGTCCCTCCCACAGGGCGTTGCCACGCTGTCAGCGCTGCTGCTTGTCATGGTGCGTCAGGCCACCGAACCTTCAGCTCCGACTCGGCCGCCATGCTCACTGTGGGAGCGGCTTCAGCCGCGACGCGTGAAGCCCAGGCCACCAGCCATCCAACCAAGCAGTGGGATGGGCTGGCCTCACGCCAGCCGCCCCGCCTGCGCCATCGGCCGGCCCGCAGGCCAGCCGATGCGCACCCCACTCACTTGGCCGGCGACTCCACGCCCAGCTGGTCCAGCATGAAGGCATAGGACTCGGCCATTTCGCGGTAACGACGGAAGCGGCCGGACTTGCCGCCGTGGCCGGCTTCCATGTTGACGCGGAACACGATCGGCTGGCTGCCGGTGTCGTTCTCGCGCAGCTTGGCCACCCACTTGGCCGGCTCCCAGTACTGCACCTGCGAGTCCCACAGGCCGGTGCCGACGTACATCGCCGGGTAGGCCTGGCGGGTGACGTTGTCGTAGGGCGAGTAGCTGAGCATGTAGTCGTAGTACGTCTTCTGCTCCGGATTGCCCCACTCGTCGTATTCGTTGGTGGTCAGCGGGATGCTCGGGTCGAGCATGGTGGTGACCACGTCCACGAACGGCACCTGTGCCACCAGCACGCGGTAGTCCTTGGGCGCCATGTTCGCCACCGCACCCATCAGCAGGCCGCCGGCGCTGCCGCCGGCCGCGGCCACGCGGTCCGGGGCGGCGTAACCCTGCTGCACCAGCCCGCGGGTGACGTCGATGAAGTCGGCGAAGGTGTTCTTCTTGTGCAGCAGCTTGCCCTGGTCATACCAGTCGCGCCCCATCTCCTGGCCGCCGCGGATGTGCGCGATGGCGTAGACCACGCCGCGGTCGAGCAGGCTCACCACCGGCAGGTTGAACGCCGGGTCGGTGGACATGCCGTAGCTGCCGTAGGCGTACTGGTACAGCGCGGCGCTGCCGTCCTTCTTGAAGCCTTTCTTGTAGACCAGCGACACCGGCACCTTGACCCCGTCGCGCGCGGTCACCCAGACGCGCTCGGTCTGGTACTTGCTGGCGTCGTAGCCGATCACCGGCTGCTGCTTGAGCAGCTTGCGCTCACCGGTGCGGGTGTTGAGTTCGTAGGTGGTGGCCGGGGTGGTCAGCGAGGTGTAGCTGTAGCGCAGCCACGGCGTGTCCGGCTCGGCGTTGATCGACAGGCCCATCGAGTACGCCGGCTCGTCGGCCTTGACGTACTCCTCCTTGCCGTCGGCGAAGTGCAGGCGGATCCGCTCCAGGCCGTCGGAACGCTCGGCGATGGCGGTGAAGCCGTCGAACAGCTCGAAGCCGTCGATGAACACCTTCTCGTCGTAGGGCAGCCAGCTCTGCCACTGGTCGCGCGCCGTGGCGCCGTCGGGCGCGGTCATCAGCGCGTAGTTCTTGGCCTTCCAGTTGGTGCGGATCACCCAGCGGCCGTCGAAGTGGTCGGCGTGGTACTCGACGTCGCGCTCGCGCGGCGCCAGCACGGTGAAGCGCTGCGGATCGGCGGCCGGCGCATAGCGCTGTTCGGAAGACACGGTGCTTTCGACGCCGATGACGATGTACTTGTCGTCGCGGGTGCGGCCCACGCCCATGTAGAAGCTGTCGTCCTTCTCCTCGTAGACCAGTACGTCCTGCGCGGCCGGCGTGCCCAGCACGTGCTTCTTGACCCGCACCGTCAGCAGCGTCTCCGGGTCGTTCTCGACGTAGAACAGGGTCTTGTTGTCGTCGGCCCAGACCACGTCCGGCGACACGCCAGGAATGCGGTCGGCGTAGATCTCGCCGGTGTCCAGGTTCTTGAAGCGCACCACGTACTGGCGGCGGCCGACGTCGTCCTCGGTCCAGGCCAGAATGCGGTTGTCCTGGCTGACCGCCGCGTCGCCGACGCTGAAGTAGCCCTTGCCGGCGGCCATGGTGTTGACGTCCAGCAGGATCTCCTCCGGCGCCTCCATGCTGCCCTTGCGGCGCGCCTGGATCGGATAGTCCTTGCCGCTCTCGTAGCGGGTGTAATACCAGTAGCCGCGCTCGCGGTACGGCACGCTGCTGTCGTCCTGCTTGATGCGGCCGACGATCTCCTCGTACAGCCGGTCTTCCAGCGGCTGCAGCGGCTTCAGCACCTGGTCCGCGTAGGCGTTCTCGGCATTGAGATAGGCCAGCATCTGCGGATTCTTGCGCGCATCGTCGCGCAGCCAGTAATAGGCGTCCTGGCGGACGGCGCCGAACGGCGCCTTGACCGCATGCGGCTGCTTGGCCGGATGCGGCGGGGTCGCCGCAGCGGCGGAGGCGGAGGAAGCGAAGGAGGCGGTCATGAGCAGGACAAGGCTCGCTAGCAAGGGGCGGTGAGGCATCTAATGGGGCTCCGGCGGCGGTAACGCAACGGGACGCGCCGCCCTGGATGGGCGGCGGCAGCGGGCGGGCGCCGCGCAGTGCCGGCCGAGTCTCCCTGCAACGCCGCGCCGTGGCAAGCGCGTTGCCGTGGCGGAGCCGGCGATATGCCGGGACGTGAAGTGTGGACGCGGTATGCCGCCTGCCTGCGGGGCCGCGCCGACGGCGTGTGGCGTGGCCTTGGTCGGGGCCAACGCGACGCGTGCGGCGTCGGCGCAGCATGGCGAGCGGCAGCCGGCGCGCAGTCGACCTGGCTAGCGAGCAACGACAACGCGTGTCGCCGTCATCCGACGCCAGTCGGTGGCACGCCTGACCCGGCCGGGACGCAGTCAAGCGCGTCGTCCCCGCTCACGCCCATAACACCCGATGCGGCGCGCTCCACTATCATCGGCGGCATGGCTTCCCTTCCCGGCGACACTTCCCGCGTCTCGCCCGCCGCGCCCGGCTACAGCCAGCGCAGCCGCGAGATCGAGCCCTTCCACGTGATGGCGCTGCTGGCCCGCGCCAACGAACTGGAGCACGCTGGCCACGACGTGATCCACCTGGAGATCGGCGAACCGGACTTCACCACCGCCGCGCCGATCGTCGCCGCCGGCCAGGCTGCGCTGGGTGCCGGCCACACCCGCTATACCGCCGCGCGCGGCCTGCCCGCCCTGCGCCAGGCGCTGGCGGACTTCTACCGGCAGCGCCACGACGTCGACCTGGATCCAGCGCGCATCCTGATCACCCCCGGCGGCTCCGGGGCCCTGCTGTTGGCCAGCGCGCTGCTGGTCGATCCCGGCCGCCATTGGCTGATGGCCGACCCCGGCTATCCGTGCAACCGCCACTTCCTGCGCCTGGTCGAAGGGTCGGCGCAGTTGGTGCCGGTCGGCCCGGACAGCCGCTATCAGCTGACCCCGGACCTGCTGCAGCAGCACTGGAACGCCGACAGCGTCGGCGCGCTGGTGGCCTCGCCGGCCAACCCCACCGGCACCGTGTTGTCGCGCGTCGAACTGGCCGCACTGTCGCAGACGCTGCACGCCCGCGGCGGGCACCTGGTGGTGGACGAGATCTACCATGGCCTCAGCTACGGCATCGACGCGCCCAGCGTGCTGGAGGTCGACGACGCCGCCTACGTGCTCAACAGCTTCTCCAAGTACTTCGGCATGACCGGCTGGCGCCTAGGCTGGCTGGTGGCGCCGCGCGCCGCGGTGCCGTCGCTGGAGAAGCTGGCGCAGAACCTGTACATCAGCGCGCCCAGCATCGCCCAGCACGCGGCGCTGGCCTGTTTCCTGCCGGAAACGCTGCAGATCCTGGAGGCGCGCCGCGCCGAGTTCGCGCAGCGCCGCGACTACCTGCTGCCGGCGCTGCGCGCGCTCGGCTTCCGCATCGAGGTCGAGCCGGAGGGCGCGTTCTACCTGTACGCCGACGTCTCCGATTTCACCGACGATGCGCAGGCGTTCTGCGCGCACTTCCTGGAGACCGAGCACGTCGCCTTTACCCCCGGTGTGGATTTCGGTCGCCACCGCGCCCGCCAGCACGTGCGCATCGCCTATACCCAGAGTCTTCCGCGGCTGCAGGAAGCGGTGGCGCGGATCGCGCGCGGGCTGTCACGCTGGGCGCGCTGAGACGACCCGCCACACTGCAAAGCGCATTGAGCCTTCTCATGCTCACCTATCGCGAAGCCATCGCATCCGATCTCCCGGCGATCTGCGCGCTCGGCGAAGAAGTCAATGCACTCCACCATGCGGCGTTTCCCCACATCTTCGCCGGCGCAGGCGCCACGGACCGCGACGCGGCGCACTGGACGCGCAGCATCGGCCGGGACGATGCCACCACCTTCGTCGCAGAAGCCCTGGGCGTCCTGGTCGGCTTTGTCACAGTCGGCATCGTTGAGGAATCGCACTCGCTGCTGCAGCCCATGCGCTTCGGCCGGGTGGGCAGCGTGGGCATCACCCGCAGCCATCGCGGCCGGGGCATCGGCCCGGCGCTGATGCAGCATGCGCACGACTGGGTGACGCGACGCGGCGGTGTCGAAATGCGCCTGAACGTCTGGGCCTTCAACACGCACGCACTGCACGTGTACGAAGAACTGGGCTATGACGTCCGTTCGCTGACCTTGGTCAAACCGTTGGCCGACGGCGCCTGAGCACCCGCTGCGGCCAACGCGGACAGTACCGGCGCGATCGTGACGCTGTGCGTTGCGCGCCGGCTCGACCAGTCACTGGGTAACGCGCCAGACCAGGCGATGGTCCGCGTCCCAACCGGGACGCGGACCGCACCACTCACTTGGACAGCCGCTCCCACAGGAAGCTGTACGCCAGCGCCTGCATGTGCGCCGCCTGCGCGTTGTTGGCCGCGCCGCCATGACCGCCTTCGATGTTCTCGTAGTAGGTCACGTCCTTGCCGGCGTCGATCATCTTCGCCGCCATCTTCCGCGCATGGCCCGGATGCACGCGGTCGTCGCGGGTGGAAGTCAGGAAGATCACCGGCGGATAGGTCTTCTTCGGGTCGAACAGGTGGTACGGCGAGAAGGTCTGGATGAACTTCCAGTCGTCGGTGTCCGGGTTGCCGTACTCGGCCATCCACGAGGCGCCGGCCAGCAGGTGGCTGTAGCGCTTCATGTCCAGCAGCGGCACCTGCACCACCACCGCGCCGAACAGCTGCGGGTACTGCATCAGCATGTTGCCGGCCATCAGCCCGCCGTTGCTGCCGCCCTGCACGCCCAGGTGCTTGGCCGAGGTGATCTTGCGCGCGACCAGGTCCTGCGCCACCGCCGCCATGTCCTCGTAGGCCTTGTGCCGGTTCTGCTTCAGCGCCGCCTGGTGCCAGCGCGGGCCGTACTCGCCGCCGCCGCGGATGTTGGCCAGCGCGTACACGCCGCCCTGGTCGAGCCAGGCGCGGCCCAGGCTGCCGGAGTAGAACGGGGTCATCGAGATCTCGAAGCCGCCGTAGGCGTACAGCAGGGTCGGCGCGCTGCCGTCGGCCTTGAGCTGCTTGGGCCGGACCAGGAAGTACGGCACCTTGGTGCCGTCCTTGGACACCGCGAAGTGCTGCTCGATCGCATCCTTGGACGCGTCGAAGAAGCTCGGCATCGCCTTCAGCGTCTCGATGCTCTTCGGCCCGCGCTGCACGTCGGCCAGCATCAGCGTGGTCGGGGTCAGGAAGTCGGTGGAGGTCAGCCACACCTGGTCGTTCTCGTCGGCATCGACCGCATCGACGCTGGTGCTGCCGAAGGCCAGGTCGCCGACCGGGAACGCCGCGCGTGCCCACTCGCCCTCGCCCGGGGTCAGCACCCACAGCCGGCTCTTGACGTCGTCGAGCACGTTCAGCACCAGCCGCGACTTGGTCCAGGCGAAGGACGCCAGCGACGCGGTCTCGGTCGGCGTGAACAGCACCTGGAAGTCGCGCTTGCCGGCCATGAAGTCGTCGAACTTGGTCGCCAGCAGCGCACCGGCCGGGTAGGTCGTGCCGCCCACCGTCCACGGATCGCGCAGTTCCAGGGTCAGCCACTGGCGGTGCACGCCCTTGTTGGCCGAGTTGGGCACGTCGATCTTGGTCAGGCGGCCGTCGGCGCCGCGCAGGTACATCTCGTCGTTGTAGAAGGCCAGCGTGCGGCTGACGAAATCGCGCTCGTAGCCAGGCGTGTCGTCGTGCATCGCGGCGATGTACATGTCGTCCGGCTTGCCCTCGTAGACCAGCGTGGCGCTGCTCATCGGGGTGCCGCGCTTCCACTGCTTGACGATGCGCGGGTAGCCGGAGCTGGTCAGCGAGCCTGGGCCGAAGTCGGTGTACAGGTAGACGGTATCGGCATCGATCCAGCTCAGCCCACCCTTGGCCTCGGGACGGAAAAAGCCGTCCTTGATCCACTGCTTGTTGCCCAGGTCGAACTCACGGGTGACGTCGGCGTCGGCGCCGCCGCGCGACAGCGCGATCAGGCAACGCGTGTACTCAGGGCGCAGGCAGTTGGCGCCATGCCACACCCAGTTCTCGCCCTCGGCCTTGTTCAGCGCGTCCAGGTCCAGCACCGTCTCCCACTTCGGCTCGGGCTTGCGGTACTCGTCCAGGGTGGTGCGGCGCCACAGGCCGCGCTCGTGCGCGCGGTCCTTCCACAGGTTGTAGTAGTACGGGCCGATCTTCTGCACGGCCGGGATCTTGGCGTCGGAATCCAGCACCTCGCGGATGCCGGCCTCGCGGGCCTTGAAAGCGGGGGTGTCGGCCAGGCGCGCCTCGGTCTTGGCGTTCTGCGCCTTGACCCAGTCCAGCGCCTTGGTGCCGGTGACGTCTTCGAGCCAGGCGTAGGGGTCTTGGGGCATCGCGGTTTCCTTGGCCGCGGCGGTGCCGGCGGCGAGCAGGCCGGCGAGCAGGCAGGCGTGTGCGAGTGAGGACATGGTTCGGATCCGGGAAGGACAGCGCCGCACCGTAGCACGCAGCATCGCCGGCCTCCCCTGCCGAAGGTCAGGCTGGACGGGCGGTTCGCAGCGCCGGCCGGCGCCGCCGTGCCTGCGCCCGCGGCCGGGCCCGCCACTGCCCCCACAGCCGGCGCAGCGGCGGCAGCGGGAAGCGATGCAGGGCCCACCAGGCGCTCAGCGGCATGCCCAGCAGCCACAGCGGCCACCAGCCCAGCCATTCGCTGTGGCCGCGCGCGGCCGGCCACACCAGGACCAGGGCCAGCCCGGCCAGGATCGCCTGGCGCAGCAGGCGGCGCAGGCCCGGATGCGGGACGTGGGTGCGCGGGGACGACGCGTTCGGCATGACGGCAGCTCCTGGAAGTCGAGGCGCGCAGGTTGCCGCCGCCACATCTCAGGGGCTGCGACGCACCATTGACATGGCGCACGCGCATACTTCACCGGCGTTCGCCCTTCGCCCCGGAATCTCCTATGCGCCTGCTTTCCCTGTTCGCTTCCGTGCTGCTGCTGGGCATGGCCGTCCCGTTGCCGACGGCCCGCGCCAAGGCGCCGGACCCGGAGCAGGAGCCTGCGCAGCCGCCGATCGACCTGCAGCGCTTCATGGGCCGCTGGTACGTGATCGCCCACATCCCGTACTTCGCCGAGCGCGGCCACGTCGCCAGCAGCGACGAGTACACCCTCAAGGAAGACGGCAAGATCGCGGTGCGCTACGAGTACCGCAACGGCTTCGACGAGCCGGTCAAGGAGCTCAACTCGCGCGCCACGGTCAAGGAAGGCACCGGCAACCGCCGCTGGACCACCTGGTTCTTCAGGATGGTGCCCACCAAGTACCGCATCCTGGAAGTGGCGCCGGACTATTCCTGGGCGCTGATCGACTATCCCGGCCGCGATCTGGCGTGGGTGTTCGCGCGCTCGCCGAACATGAGCCACAAGCAGTACCGCGAGCTGGTCGACAAGCTGGACCACCAGTACGGGGTCAACATCGACAAGCTCAAGCGCGTGGCGCAGCGCCGCGACCAGGTCGGCAAGCTCGGCTTCGAAGTGCCGAACAAGCCCTGACGCGGCTCCCGACCACGGCCGGCCGGGACGCGGGCGACGGCCCGCGCTGCGCCGAGCCGGCGCGGTCCGGGCTGCCCCGAGACGCCTTGCGGGCTGCATTGCGCCGCGGCACTGCGAGCAGCCAGCGCCACAAGCGGCATGGCACCCGGCACGGCCTGCCCCGGACCATCGATCATCCTTCGCTCAGCGAAGCACCCGGCGCCGCCCGTATGATCGGGGCGCCCTCCCCCCACAGACAGGTGCACCGCTTGGCCAGCGTCCTCTCCGACCCTCTCGACGAAGCACCGCGCGGCTGCGCGGATGCGACGATGTTGCGCGGCCAGGTGTTCGCGCAGAACTGCCCGTCCCGCGCCGTGCTCAGCCATGTCACCAGCCGCTGGGGCGTGCTGGTGCTGGTGGCCCTGCGCAAGGGCACCCACCGCTTCGGCGACCTGCGCCGCAGCCTGGAAGGCGTCAGCGAAAAGATGCTGTCGCAGACCCTGCAGGCGCTGGAGGCGGACGGTCTCGTGCAACGCACCGCCTACCCGGTGGTGCCGCCGCACGTGGAATACGATCTGACCCCGCTCGGCGAGGAAGCGGCCGCGCACGTGCATGCCTTGGTGGACTGGATCGAGCGCAACATCGGCGTGATCCTCGGCGGCGGCGCGCCGCTGGACGCGGCGTAGGGCGTCCGTATCCACGCCACCTCGGGCGTCGGCGGCAACGCCCCGGTCGCGGCTGAAGCCGCTCCTACGACGGCCGCTGCGTTGCGCCACAGGGACTGCATCCCGCACCACACAGTACGCCTCGGCGACGACGCAGGTTCCCGCGTAGGAGCGGCTTCAGCCGCGATGCTTTGCCGATCATGCCCGTCGCGGCCGAAGCCGCTCCTACGCGGCCCATCGCACCGGGCGCGACAGACCGTCAGTCGTCGCTGTAGTTGCTCAGCGCCAGCGACAGCAGCGCCTTGGCTTGCTCACGCAGCGAACGCGGCTCCACGATCTCCGCATCCGAGCCGTAGTGCAGCACGTCCATCAGCAGCTCGCGCGAGACGCTGTAGGGCACCTTCAGTTCGTAGCGGCCATCGGCCAGGAAGCGGCCCTGCTGCTTGGAATGCCAGTGCTCGTCGGCAACCCAGCGCGCCGCCTTGGGGCTGAACACGATGGTGGCCCAGCCCTTCGGCGCGCCGGAGAAGATGCCGTAGCTGGCGGCCAGCTGCGAATCCAGCTCGGCGTCGGCCACGTCCTGCGCCGGCTGGTCGAGCAGGCGCGCATGGTTGATGCGGTCCACCGCGAAGCTGCGCACCGCATCGCGGCCGTGGTCCCAGGCGTCCAGGTACCAGTTGTCGCGGTAGTGGGTGATGCGCTGCGGCGACACCGTGCGCTTGGTCGATTCATCGGTGGAGCGGGCGCGGTAGTCGAAGGACAGGCGCTTGCGCTCCAGCACCGCCGAGGCGACGGTACGGAAACTGGCTTCGTCGAGCTTGCGGCCGCGGTGCGGGATCACCCGCACCCGCTCCACCGGCCAATGGGTCGCCCCGGCCTGGGCGGCGAGCAGGCTTTCGATGCGCTGCTGCAGCGGCGCCAGCACCGAGGACAGCACCCCGCCGCCGGTGCGTGCCAGCAGTTGCTGCGAGGCCAGCAGCGCGTGCAGTTCTTCCGAACTCAGCCACAGCCCCGGCAACTCGAAACGGTCGCTCTCCCCGGACTCGTAGCGGAAGCCGGCCTCGCCATCGCCCTCTACCGGCGCCATCAGCGCATCGCGCAGGAAGGCCAGATCGCGGTAGACGGTGGCGCGGGAGCAGCCCAGTTCGTCCTGCAGCCGCGCCACCGTCACCGGATAGCGCGCGGACTTGAGCAGGCGGTGCAGTGCGTTGATGCGTTCGTAGCGGTCCATGGCCCCGATTATGTCTGAGTCGCGGGCGGAAAAACGCCTGCCCGGCGCGGCCGCCGGCAGAGCGCCCGAACCGTCGATGAAGCCGGCGCCCGGGGCCGGCCAGGGTGTCATGTGGATCCGGTATGATGAAATCGTTTCCATTTCGTTAGCCGAAGGCTGCGTCCCCATCTCCGGAGAAGCCATGTCCCGCCGTGCCACCCCCGTATCCGCCATCGCTTTGTTGCTGCTGAGCACGTCACCGGCCTGGGCCGCCGACGTCGCCACCTCACCGACAGCCACGGACCCGGCCAGTTCGCCGTGGAGCGGATCGGGCGAACTGGGCTTCGCCTCCTCGCACGGCAACAGCAGCAACGAAAGCCTCAACGGCCGCCTCAAGGGCCAGTACGTGGACGGCGACTGGATCCACAGCCTGGACCTGCTCGCCCTGCACGCCAGCGCCGAGTATGTCGACACCAATCCCGACGGCACCACCACGCGCAAGCGCCAGACCACCTCCAACCGCTACACCGGCAGCGCCGGCAGCGCGCTGCAGCTCGGCGAGCACCGCCAGCTGACCGCCTCGCTGCGCTACGAGCGCGACGACTTCGCCACCTACGACCGCCTGGCCACGATCGGCATCGGCTACGGCACCCGGATCATGGACGGCGACCGCCGCAGCATCGACGTGCAGATCGGTCCCGGCGTGCGCCGCGCGCACGACGTGGTCGAGAACCGCACCGAGACCGGCCTGATCGGCCGCGGCCTGGTCGACTTCAAGTACGGCCTGACCAGCAACACCGAACTGGGCAACACCTTGCTGGTCGAATCCGGCGCGTACAACACCTTCGCGCAGAACGACCTGGGCATCTCGGTGAGCATGAACGAGCGCCTGGCGCTGAAGGCCGGCTGGCAGGCGCGCTACAACAGCGACGTCAGCGACGACAAGAAGAAGACCGATACCCTGGCCACGATGAACCTGGTCTACAAGTTCAAGTGAGCGGGGATTGGGGAGTGGGGATTCGGGATTGGCTCACGGCGGCGCGACGCCGCAGGGCTGACCCGTTGATTCGCTTCTCGCAGGAGCGGGTGCAGCCGCGCCCCGCCAGCACGCAATGGCGGTGGCGCGCAGAGAGCAATGCGCCTCACCTGTAGGGGCGGCTTCAGCCGCGACAGGCTTTCCCGGTAACGCCCATCGCGGCTGAAGCCGCTCCTACACGCGCGCAACCGGCACTGTCGGGATCTGCACTGTGGGAGGGACGTCAGTCCCGACGACGGAGGGTGTCAGTGGGCTTTCGGCTTCGCTTGTCGCGCCTGCATGACAGTTGGCCCTACAGGCGATAGCGCGGACTGCGCACGCCATCAGGCCGGCAGGTCGACATCCAGCAATTCGCGCGCGCCGGCGCCCAGCAGGGCCTCGGCCACGGCCTGGCCCAGCGCCTGCGGATCCCACGCACTGCGCTGCAGGTCGGCGCGCACCAGGCGACCATCGGCGACGCCGCCGACCAGGCCTTGCAGCAGCAGATCGTCGCCGCGCCATTGCGCGAAGGCCGCCACCGGCACGTGGCAACTGCCGTGCAGGGCGCGGTTCATCGCCCGCTCGGCCTCCACGCAGGTGCGGGTCGGCGCATCGTCGAGCGCCGCGAACAGCGCCAGCGCGGCGCTGGCGTCCTCGCGGCATTCCACCGCGATTGCGCCCTGCGCCGGGGCCGGCAGCCAATCCGGCGCCTGCAGGCGCTGGGTGATGCGTCCGTCCAGGCCCAGCCGCTGCAGGCCGGCGCAGGCCAGCACGATGCCGTCGTAGCCGCCGTTGTCGAGCTTGGCCAGGCGCGTGTTGACGTTGCCGCGCAGGTCCAGCAGCTCCAGGTCCGGGCGCCGCGCGCGCAGTTGCGCCTGCCGCCGCAGCGAGGAGGTGCCGACGCGCGCACCCAACGGCAGCGCGTCCAGCGAGGCGTAGAGGTTGGAGATCAAGGCATCGGCCGGATCGGCGCGCGGCAGGATCGCCGGCAGCACGAACGGCGGGTCCAGCTCCATCGGCACGTCCTTGAGCGAATGCACCGCGCAATCGGCCTCGCCGCGCAGCATCGCCAGCTCCAGTTCCTTCAGGAACAGGCCCTTGCCGCCGATCGCCGCCAGCGAGCGGTCCAGGACTTCGTCGCCGCGGGTGCTCATCGGCACCAGCACCACGTCCAGGTGCGGGTGCGCGCGGCGCAGGCAGGCGGCGACATGCTCGCTCTGCCACAGGGCGAGCGGACTCTTGCGGGTAGCGATGCGCAGGATCTTCATGCGCGCATTATCGCGGAAAGCCGCCGTCCGCCGCTGCCACCGCGCAATCCGGGCGGCGTCAGCGCTGGTGGATCTCCTTGCGCAGCTGCGCCACGCAGCGCCGGCTGACTTCCAGCGGCTGCTTGCCATGGCGCAACACCGCCTGCACCTGGCCCTCGCCGAGCCGGCGCAACTCCACCAGTTCGTGGCGCGCGACCAGGCAGTTGCGGTGGATGCGCACGAAGCGCTCGGCGAACTCCTCCTCCAGCGCGCGCAGCGATTCCTCGATCAAATCTTCGCCACGGGCGTGGTGCACCACCACGTACTTTTCCTCGGCCTGCAGGTAGTGGATGTCGTCGACCGGGATCAGCCGCAGGCTGCCGCGCAGGCGCGCGCACAGATGGGTGCGCCGTTGCGGCGCCGGCGCGGCCGCCGCGCCGCTGCCGCGTCCGGCCATGAAGGTGCGGGCCCGCTGCAGGGCCGCGGCCAGGCGCTCGGCGCGCACCGGCTTCATCAGGTAGTCGATCGCCGCCGCCTCGAACGCGGACAGCGCATGCGCGTCGTAGGCGGTGCAGAACACCACCGCCGGGCGCGGTTCGAAGGTCGCCAGGTGGCGCGCCGCCTCCAGCCCGTCGAGACCCGGCATGGCGATGTCCAGCAACACCAGGTCCGGCTGCGCGGCGGCGCAGGCGTGCAGCGCGTCCATGCCGTTGTCGGCTTCGGCCACCACTTCCACGCCGGCATGTGCGGCCAGCAGCGTGCGCAGGCGTTCGCGCGCCAGGGGTTCGTCGTCGGCGATCAGTACCTTCACCCAGATCTCCCCGCTCGGCTGGCGTGCGCTGCGGCCGATACTAGCCCCGGTTCCGGGCGCCCGCCACGGGTACCGCACCATGCCGCCACGCGGCCGCCGTCCTCAGCTGCCGGTGATGCAGGCGTCCATCCAGTCGCCCAGGTCGGCGATTTCCTCGGCGCAGACCTGGTGCGCCATCGGGTAGCGTCGCCACTGCACCGGCATGCCCAGCGCCTGCAGGGTCTGCGCGGTGCGCTCGGCGTAGGGCTGCGGGATGACCGGGTCGCCCTGGCCGTGAGCCATGAACAACGGTTGCCGCAGGGCCGCCGGGGCGTGCCAGCGAGCGACGCTCTCCAGTTCCGGCAGATAGGTGGACAGGCCGATCAGGCCGGCCAGCGGCCGTTCGCGGCGCAGGCCGGCGGCGAGGGTGATCGCCCCGCCCTGGGAAAAGCCGGCCAGCAGCAAGCGCTCGGCCGGCACGCCGCGCGCGTCCTCGCGCGCGATCAGTTCCTCGACCTGGGCCACCGATTCGGCGACGCCGGCGCTGTCGGCACGGTTGGAGAAATCCATGCTGACGATGTCGTACCAGGCGCGCATGCGTACACCGTTGTTGATCGTCACCGCCCGCACCGGCGCGTGCGGAAACACGAAGCGCAGCGCCGGCCAGTGCGGCCGCAGCAGTTCCGGCACCAGCGGCGCGAAGTCGTTGCCGTCGGCACCCAGGCCGTGCAGCCACAGGACGCTCCAGCGCGGCGCGGCGCCGGTCTCGTGTTCCACTGTCTCCAGCATGTCGGTTCCCGATGAATGAGGCCGGATAGTATGCCGGCCTCAGCCCTGGGCCTGCGCCTCGGCCTCGGCACGGCGTGCAGCCGCTTCACGGCGCAGCTCCGCGGCGCGCAGCAGCACCGCCGGCGGCTGCGACTCCTCGGGAATGGCGAGGATGCGCAGCTTGCGCAGCCACAGGCCGGCGGCGCGCGAGGAACTGATCGCCACCACCGGTACCGCCAGCGCCATGCCGATCACCACCGGTGCCATCCACGCCGCCAGCGACGGCGACACGGCATAGGCCATGCCGCCCATCAGCAGGCCGAACGCGCTCAGTCCGCCGTAGCTGCGCAACAGCGCCGCCCACGAGATCCGGCCGTCGTCGCGCTGCTGCGCGTCCCAGCCCGAGTCCTTGCCGGCCAGCACCTCGGCGACGCCGCGCGACTGCACGTACATCACCACCGGCGCCATCAGCGCGGCCAGCAGGGTTTCCAGCAGCATGCTGACGAAGGCGCGCAGCCCGCCGCCGCAGCCGCGGCGTTCGCCGGGCTTGAGCAGCATCGCGAAGTAGCCCATCACCTTGGGCGCCAGCAGCACGAACATGGTCACCGCGAACACCCAGGCCACCCGCGTGGAATCCTGCTGGTGCCAGTAGCGCGCCGGCGAGAACGGCGAGATCACCGAGGCGACCAGGTCGAAGCCGCCGTTCTGCAGCGGAATGGCGATGCCGATCAGCATCAACATGCCCCACATCGGCGCAGTGAAGTAATGGCCGATGCCGATCAGCATGTGCATGCGGCTGACCCAGTGCAGGCCGCGCGCGCGCACCACCTTGGAGTGCTGCAGGTTGCCCTGGCACCAGCGGCGGTCGCGCACCAGCAGGTCGGTCAGCGTCGGCGGGCCTTCCTCGTAGCTGCCCTGCAGGTACGGCACCATGTGCATGGCCCAGCCACCACGGCGCATCAGCGCCGCTTCGACGAAGTCGTGGCTGAGCACGTGGCCGCAGAACGGCTTGCGCCCGGGCAGCGACGGCAGGCCGGCCTGCGCGGCGAAGGCCTCGGTGCGGATCATCGCGTTGTGGCCCCAGTAGTTGCTTTCCGAACCGTGCCACCAGGCCACGCCGAAGGCGATCACCGGGCCATAGACGCGGCCGCCGAACTGCTGCATGCGTGCGAACAAGGTGTTGCCGTTGACCACTTCCGGCAGGGTCTGGATCAGGCCGACGTCGGGGTTGGCCTCCATGCCGGCGGCCAGGCGCACGATGCTGTCGCCGGTCATCAGGCTGTCGGCGTCCAGGATCAGCATCTGCGGATAGGCCCCGCCGAAACGGCGCACCCAGTCGGCGATGTTGCCGGCCTTGCGCCCGGCGTTGCTGGCGCGGCGCCGGTAGAACAGCCGGCCCTGGCCGCCGACGCGCTCCACCAGCTCGGCATACACCTTCTCTTCTTCCGCGCCGATCGCCGGACGCGTGGTGTCGCTGAGAATGAAGAAATCGAAGCGCTCGATCTGGCCGGTGGCCTCCACCGACTCGTAGATCGCCTGCAGCCCAGCCATCAGCCGGTGAGGATCCTCGTTGTAGGTGGGCATCAGCAGCGCGGTGCGGTTGCGCACCTGCGGCAGCGGCGCATCCGGATCGATGCCGAGCTTGCGGCCCTTGCCGAACACCAGGGTGAAGAAGCCGGCCAGCGCACTGACGAAGGACAGCGCGATCCAGGCGAACAACGGGATGAACAGCACCATCAGGCAGGCTTCGAGCACGCTCACGCCGCCGATCAGCAGGACCTTGGCGATCAGCCAACTGGCATAGGCGGTCATCGCCGCGGTGGTGCCGAACACGTAGAACCGCCGCCAGCCGATCCCGATCGGGGTGCTGGGCAGGCGCGTGTTGCGCAGCTTGCCTTCCTGCAGCGACTGCAGCGGCATGGACAGCGGCGCTTCGGGCGGCAGGACCGCCTGGCCGGCATCCAAGGGGGCATCGACGGGCACGGCCGGTGTGGGGGCGACCGCGCTCATGCGATCTGCCGATCGCGTCCGGCGCCGCAGCGCCATCGGAAAATGCCGCGGGCGGACGGCACGGCGGATGCCGCCGCGGCCACGCGCGTCTCGTTATGTTCGCCAGTTGGTACCACGTGCTCTCCTGTCGACGGGCAAAGACGCCCGTCAATGTAAACCTTAAATAGTAAGCTTTCGCGAAGGCGACCACCGGCGCGGTGGCGGCACTGGCCGCCGATCCGTTCAGCCACGTCTTCACTCGCGCTCACCCTGGTTTCACCGCGCGCGCCGACCATGAAGCCCTGTCCGGCAATGGAGGATCGGCGCATGCGGCACCCGGCCCGGCGACGTACTGACACCCCTGGCGAGCAGCCGCGGCCATCGACGGCGGCGCAGGCACCGACCCAGCCCGGGCAACCGGCCTTGCTGATCGTGGACATGATCAGCCGCTTCGATTTCCCCGGCGGCGCGCACCTGGCGGCTGCCGCGCTGCCGGTGGCCGCACGCATCGCCCAGGTCCGCGCGCGCTTCCATCGCCGCGGTTGGCCGGTGCTGTTCGCCAACGACAACTTCGCCGACTGGCGGACCGATTTCGAGGGCCTGTGGACGCTGTGCGCCGATCCTGCACAACGCGGCGCGCAGATCGCGGCGTGCTTGGCACCGCGTCCGCAGGATTACTACGTGCTCAAGCCCAAGCACTCCGCCTTCCTCGGCTCGGCCCTGGCGCTGCTGCTGGCGCGGCTGCAGACCACCCACCTGCTGGTCACCGGCATCGCCACCGACGCCTGCGTGCTGGCCACCGCGATCGACGCGCGCATGCGCGACTTCCAGGTGCAGGTGCCGCCGTCGTGCTGCGCAGCGCTGGATGCCGGGCGCCAGCAACGGGCGCTGCGGCTGCTGCGCGAGGCCTTCGCGGTCCGCGTCAGCGAGCGGCTGCCGGCGCGCGCAGGCGGATGAGGGGGCTATTCCGCCGCCGGCACCGGGCCTGCGTCGTCATCCTCCTCGCCGAGTGGCCGCGGCACGAACGGAAACGCCAGGGTGATGGTGGTGCCGCGGCCCAGTTCCGATTCGACGTCGACGAAGCCGCCGGCCTGGCGCACCAGGCCGTAGACCTGGGCCAGTCCGAGGCCAGTGCCCTTGCCCTCGGGCTTGGTGGTGAAGTACGCCTCGAACAGGCGCGACTTGACCTCCTCGGACATGCCTTCGCCCTGGTCGCCGACCGCCAGGGTCACGTAGCGGCCTGGCTGGCGCATCGCTGCCGCACGCGACGGCGGCACCTCCAGCGCGCCGCAGCGGATCGTCACCGCATCGCCGGGACGGCTGGCGTCGCGCGCGTTCAGTGCCAGGTTGAGCACCGCCTGCTCGACCGCGTTGCGATCGGCATAAGTCGTGGCCACCTCGGCGCACGCAAGCAATTGCAGCCGCATCTCGCCGCCCAACGCCTGCGCCAGCAGCGGCTGCATCTGTGTCACCAACGCGTTCAGGTCCAGCCAGGCCGGCTTGACCGGATGGGCGCGGGCGAAGCCGAGCAGGCGCCGGGTCATGCTTGCGCCGTGCTGCAAAGCCTCGTTGGCGATGCCGAGCAGGCGGCGCTGGTCCGGCTGCAGGCGCTGCGGATGCTCGGCGACCATGCTCACCGAAGTCATCGCGGTATGCAGCATGTTGTTGAAGTCGTGGACCACGCCGGCGAGCATCTGCCCGACCGCTTCACCCTTCTGCGCCTGGGTCATCGCACGCTCGGCCACGCGCTGCGCCGCCAGGGCGATGTCCAGCTGCCCGCGCAGCTGCGACTGCTCTGCCTGCCAATGGCGGCCCAACGCCGCAGCATCGGCCGGCCCCAGCGGCGCCTCCTCGGCAGCGATCGGCGCCAGATCGCCCAGCGCGCGCAGCGCCTGCTCGATCTGATACTGCTGGGTGACGTCGCGGCTGATCACCAGCACGCTCTCGACCCGCGCCGACGCGTTGGCCAGCGGACTGACCATCACGTGCCACCAGCGCTGCCGCCCATCCAGCGACGGGCGCTCCGCCCAAAATTCGCGCTGCTCGTTGCCCAGCGCCGCGGCGAAGGCGCCCTGGGTCAGCGAGCGCATGTCTTCGGGCCACAGCTCCGCCCAGGGATGGCCGACGATGTCGGCGGGGTCGGACACCCCGAGCAGGGCCAGTCCGTGGGGGTTGATCGAGCGCACGATGCCGTCGCGGCCGACTTCCTTGATGCAGTCGTGTGAGAGCTCGACGATCTGCCGATAGTGGGCGTGCGTGGTCAAGCCGCGTCTCTCAATAAGTAAGGTCGAGAATATCGGGATTTACGCGACGTCACCAGCGCTTCACCGCCGAATCGTGAATCTGACAGCAATCACTCACGGGGCAATAACGGCATTATGCGCGCAGTATCCGCCTTCACCGCCATTCTTCTGGTGGAGGACGACCAGACGATTCGGGAATTGGCCGCGGCCATGCTCGCCGCCGACGGATACCGGGTGCTGTCGGCGGCGACCGCACAGGAAGCGCTGGAGGTGCTGGAGCGGCATCCGGAGGTGGAGCTGATCTTCAGCGACGTGCAGATGCCCCGCTGCGACGGCCTGAGCATGGTGCGCCAGTTGCGCCGCCGCGGCATCGCCACTCCCGCCCTGCTGACCTCGGCCATGCATTCGCCGGAGCATTGGATGTTGCCGGCGCAGACCGGTTTCCTGCCCAAGCCGTACCGTCGTGCCGATCTGCTGGCGGCGTTGGACCGCTTGCAGACCGGGAGCTGAGCGCGGCGATCGGCCGCGGCACGTCGCCGCAGCGATCACTCAGGAGGTGCGCGCGGATTCAGGTGAAGACCAGTTTTCCGTACCGTGCCGAACGGATCGCCGCCAGGCGCTCGGCGACGAAATAGGCACCCGCATGGGCATCGCGGAAATACACCCCGTCGAACGCGTGCCGGCCGAGCACCGCGCCGTCGTTGGCGCTGATGCGGATCTGCGGCTCCAACACGCCATCGGAGCGCGGACGCAACAGCGCGTCGAGGACGAAGCCATCCAATTCGCGGCGCATCTGCGGTTTCAAGACTGTCATGAGCACACTGCACCATAGACCGCATGAAGCTCGCACAACGGAGGTGGCCACCCGGTCGCAGGGAAGCGCGACACGTCTGCAACAACGAAAGCTAAACGATTCATTGGTGCCTGTTCCGTGATTCACCCCTGCGGCGTCTGCCGTTCGGCGAATCCACTATGCGCCGCGCTCGCCATTTCGCCGTAGACAAGCGCGCGCTTCACGCCTCTTTTATCGCCTCATTCGTACTTTGCTCCTGCATTATCGCATTGCAACAAAGTCGTTTCGTTTCGACGCTGCTGTGCCTCTTCCTTTGCTTCATGTCGCGCGCCCGCCAGGACGCGCGGCGGCAGTCGCTTTCCGTATGCCCCGTCCTCCCCCCTTTCCGACGGAACCGCCATGTCGCCCCCCAGCCCCGCCGACCTGACCGACAGACAACGCGATACCCATCCTGTGCTGCATGCGCCGCGCCGCCGCTATCGCGATGCGCGCGGCCGCTTCGTGCGCAACGCCGAGGTGACCGTCAAGCTGCAGCCGGCGCCGCGCCGGACCAGCCTGTTCGTGACCTCCGAGATGGCCGACTTCATCAAGGCCGGCGGCCTGGGCGACGTGGCCGCGGCCTTGCCGCGTGCGCTGCGCGGCAGCTGCGACATCCGCGTGTTGATCCCGGGCTACCCGGCGGTGCTGCGCAAAACCGGGCCGCTGGAGATCGTCGGCCGCATCGCCGCGCACGCCGGTCTGCCGGATTGCGCGCTGGGCCGTGCCGAGCGTCCGGACGGGCTGTGCATCTATGTGCTGCTGTGCCCGCAACTGTTCGAGCGCCAGGGTTCGCCCTACGTGTGCAGCGAAGGCCGCGACTGGGAAGACAACGCGCTGCGCT
This sequence comes from Xanthomonas sp. F1, assembly GCF_014199855.1. NCBI lineage: Bacteria > Pseudomonadati > Pseudomonadota > Gammaproteobacteria > Lysobacterales > Lysobacteraceae > Xanthomonas > Xanthomonas sp. F1. The sequence goes on from NZ_JACHOK010000012.1 coordinate 19,707, forward strand.
TCGCCACCCTGTCCCACGCCGCGGCGCAGATCGCCGGCGGCCAGGCCGGCCTGGACTGGACCCCGGAGCTGCTGCACCTCAACGACTGGCCGTGCGCCCTGGCTGCCGCCTACGTGCGCTGGTCCGGCGGCCGCACGCCGTGCCTGCTGACCATCCACAACCTCGCCTACCAGGGCCTGTTCCCGTATGCGATGGCCGGCGCCCTGGGCATCCCCGCCGACGGGCTGCAGGACCTGGAGTTCTACGGGCAGATGTCGTTCCTGCGCGCAGGCATCGTCCACGCCGACCACGTCAACACGGTCAGCGTCAGCTATGCCGCGCAGATCACCGGTCCGGCGCAGGGCTGCGGCCTGGATGCACTGCTGGCGCGCCGCGCCGCCAACGGCCGCCTGAGCGGCATCGTCAACGGCATCGACGCCAGTTGGGACCCGCGCACCGACGCGCACCTGCCGGCCCATTTCGGTGTCGGCCAGATCCAGGGCAAGCGCGAAAATGCGGCGCAGGTGCGCCAGGCATTCGGCCTGCTCGACAGCGACGGCCCGCTGTTCGCGGTGGTCTCGCGGCTGGTGCACCAGAAGGGCCTGGACCTGATCTGCGAGGTGGCGCCGCAGATCGTCGCCGCTGGCGGCCAGATCGTGATCATCGGCGGCGGCGAGCCGCAGATCGAACAGGCGGTGGCGGCGCTGGCGCGACGCTACCCCGGCCATGTCGGCGCGCACATCGGCTTCGAGGAGCGGCTGGCGCGGCGCATGTTCGCCGGCTCCGACTTCCTGCTGATGCCCTCGCGCTTCGAGCCCTGCGGGCTGAGCCAGATGTACGCGCAGCGCTTCGGCAGCCTGCCGATCGCCCACGCCACCGGCGGCCTGATCGACACGGTGGACGACGGCGTCACCGGCTTCCTGTTCGAGGAAGCCTCGGCCGACGGCCTGCGTCGCTGCCTGCAGCGGGTGTTCCGCACCTTCCGCCTGCCGGGCCTGCTGCAGGCGATGCGCCGTGCGGCGATGCTGCGGCCCAGCGGCTGGGAGCTGGCTGGGCGCAAATACATGGCACTGTACGAGCGCACCGCCGCCACCGTGGCGCCGGCTGGCCACGCTCCGGCGATGGCCAGCGCCACGGTGCCGGTCACCGCGAGTGCCATGGCCGCCGCATGAGCGATCGGGAACACGCCGTGGACCCGGCCGCCGGCCGGGACCCGGCGGCGGACACGGAGGACGACGGCGACGGCCTTGCGCTGCGGGCGCTGGCCCGCGGCGAGGCGATCGATGCCTTCGCCTGGCTTGGTCCTCATCTACAGGCCGACGGCACGGTCCGGGTACGCGTGCTGGCGCCCGGCGCCGAGGCGCTGGGCCTGCTCGACGCGCAGGGCAAGCTGATCGCGCGGATGCGTGCCCACCCGCAGGCCGACGGCCTGTTCGAGGGCGAACTCAAGCAGCCCATGCACTACCGGCTGCGCATCGTGTGGCCGGATGCGGTGCAGGAATGCGACGACCCGTATGCCTTCGGGCCGACGCTCGATCCGGCCTGGCTGCAGGACCTGGCCGCTGGCGACGGTGCCGCCCTGCGCACCGCGCTGGGCGCGCACCATACCCGGGTCGGCGAGGTGGAGGGCGTGCGCTTCGCAGTGTGGGCGCCACAGGCCAGGCGGGTGGCGCTGGTCGGCGACTTCAACGGCTGGGACGCGCGCCGGCATCCGCTGCGCTTCCACTCGGACGCCGGAGTCTGGGAACTGTTCGTGCCCGGGCTGCACGGCGGCGAGCACTACCAATACGAACTGCAGGCCGCCGACGGCAGCGTGCTGCCGCGCAAGGCCGATCCGGTGGCCCGCTGCAGCGCCCTGGCGCCGTCCACCGCCTCGGTGGTGCCGTATGCCGATAGCCATGCCTGGGGCGATGCGGCCTGGCTGGCACAACGCGAGGCCCAGGCCGGCAGCGCGCAGCCACTGAGCGTCTACGAGCTGCATGCCGGTTCCTGGCGCCACGACGGCAATGGCCAGCCGCTGCACTGGGATGCGCTGGCCGCCGAGCTGATTCCCTACGTACGTGAGCTCGGCTTCACCCACATCGAGCTGCTGCCGATCGCCGAGTATCCGTTCGGCGGTTCCTGGGGCTACCAGCCGCTGGGCCTGTATGCGCCCACCGCACGCCACGGCGACGCCGACGGCTTCGCGCGCTTCGTCGATGCCTGCCACCAGGCCAGCATCGGCGTGCTGCTGGATTGGGTGGGAGCGCACTTCCCCGACGACCCGCACGGCCTGCAGCGCTTCGACGGCAGCGCCCTGTACGAACACGCCGACCCGCGCGAAGGCGTGCATCGCGAGTGGAATACGCTGGTCTACAACTACGGCCGCCCGGAAGTGGTGGCCTATCTGATCGGCAGCGCGCTGGAGTGGATCGAGCGCTTCCATGTCGATGGCCTGCGCGTGGATGCGGTGGCGGCAATGCTGTACCGCGACTACGGCCGCAACGCCGGCGAATGGATCCCCAACGCCCACGGCGGCCGCGAGAACCTGGAGGCGATCGCCTTCCTGCGCCGGCTCAACGACGAGATCGCGCAGCGCTTCCCCGGCGTGCGCACCATCGCCGAGGAATCCACCGCCTGGCCGGGCGCCACTGCGCCCACGCAGCAAGGCGGACTGGGCTTCAGCCACAAGTGGAACATGGGCTGGGCGCACGACACCCTGCGCTACCTGCAGCGCGATCCGTTGTACCGGCAGCACCACCACAGCGAGATGAGCTTCGGCCTGGTGTATGCGTTCTCCGAGCATTTCGTGCTGCCGCTGTCGCACGACGAGGTGGCGCGCGGCAAGGGCTCGCTGCTGGCGCGCATGCCCGGCGACGCCTGGCAGCGCTTCGCCAACCTGCGCGCCTACCTGGCCTTCATGTGGGCGCATCCCGGACGCAAGTTGCTGTTCATGGGCTGCGAGTTCGGGCAATGGCAGGACTGGGACCACGACCGGCCGCTGGACTGGGGGCAGGCGCAGCAGCCCGAGCACCGCGGCATTGCCCGGCTGGTCGCCGACCTCAACCGGCAGTTGCGCGCGTTGCCGGCGCTGTACCGCAGCGACCGCAGCAGCGACGGCTTCGAGTGGAGCATCGCCGACGATCACCACAACAGCGTCTTCGCCTTCGTCCGCCACGACCGCGACGGCGGCGCGCCGCCGCTGCTGGCGGTGAGCAATTTCACGCCGAACGTACACCACGATTACCGCGTGGGGGTGCCGCGTAGCGGACGCTGGCGCGAGCTTCTCAACAGCGACAGCGGCTATTACGGCGGTTCCAACCAAGGCAACGGCGGCGTGCTGTCGACCCTGCCGCAACCGATGCACGGGCATGCGCAATCGCTGGCGCTGACCCTGCCGCCGCTGTCCACCCTTTGGCTGCAACCGGACTTCTGAACATGGCCACGACTGCCGCATCGATCGACTCCCCTGCCGCACCGCGCGCGGCGCTGCGCCCCGGCGCCTGGCCGGGCGCCAACGGCGAGGTCGCCTTCGCGCTGTGGGCACCGGATGCCCAGCGCGTGGAGCTGGTGTTCGGCGACGATCGGCGGCAGCCGCTGGAGGCGATCGGCGACGGTTACTTCGCCGCCACCCTGGCGTGTGCGCCCGGCACCCGCTACCGCTACGCCATCGACGGCGGCACGCCGGTGCCGGACCCCGCCTCGCGCTGGCAGCCCGAAGGCGTACATGGTCCCAGCGCGGTACTGGCCACCGACGGCCATGCGTGGCGCCACGGCGACTGGCGCGGCCGGCCCTGGGCCGAGACCGTGTTCTACGAACTGCACGTGGGCACCTGCGGCGGCTACGCCGGGTTGCGCGCGCAACTGCAGACGCTGGCTGCGCTCGGCGTCACCGCGATCGAACTGATGCCGCTGGCCGAATTCCCCGGCCGCCACAACTGGGGCTATGACGGCGTGTTGCCGTACGCACCGGCCTCGGCCTACGGCCATCCGGACGAACTCAAGGCGCTGATCGACGAGGCCCACGGCCTGGGCCTGAGCGTGTTCCTGGACGTGGTCTACAACCACTTCGGCCCGGACGGCAATTACCTGGGCCAGTACGCCTCGACCTTCTTCCGCGAGGACGCGCCGACCCCCTGGGGCGCGGCGATCGATTTCCGCCTGGCGCCGGTGCAGCGCTACTTCATCGACAACGCGCTGATGTGGCTGCACGAGTACCGCTTCGACGGCCTGCGCCTGGACGCGGTGCACGCGATCGTGCCCAACGCCTTCCTCGACACCCTGCGCGAGGCGATCATGGCCAGCGTCGCCGACGGGCGCCACGTGCACCTGGTGCTGGAGAACGAGGCCAACCAGGCCGACGTGCTGGAACGCGGCTACAGCGCGCAGTGGGACGACGACTTCCACAACAGCCTGCACGTGCTGCTGACCGACGAACACGAGGGCTACTACGCCGGCTTCGCCGATGCGCCGGCGCAGCACCTGGCGCGCGTGCTCGGCGAAGGCTTCGCCTTCCAGGGCCAGGCCGACCACCGTGGGCACGCGCGCGGCGAGCCCAGCGGCCACCTGCCGCCGCACAAGTTCGTGATCTTCGCGCAGAACCACGACCAGATCGGCAACCGCGCCCGCGGCGACCGGCTGATCACCCAGGTAAGCGAACCAGCGCTGCGCGCGGCGCTGGCGCTGACCGCGCTGACCCCGATGATCCCGCTGTTCTTCATGGGCGAGCCGTGGGGCAGCCGCACCCCGTTCCAGTTCTTCACCGATTTCGCGCCGCCGCTGGACGAGGCGGTGCGCGAGGGCCGGCGCCGCGAGTTCGCGCACTTCGCCGCTTTCGCCGATCCGGAGCAGCGCGCCACCATTCCCGATCCGAACGCGCCGAGCACCTTCCAGGCCTCCATCGCCGACATCAGCGACGCCACCCACGGCGACGGCGCGCGCTGGCGCGACTGGTTCGCGGCGTTGATGGCGCTGCGCCGCCAGCACTTGATGCCGGCATTGACCCAGGCCAGCGCGCTAGGGGCTCAGGTGATTGGTCCGAAGGCGATCGCCGCGGGCTGGCGCCTGGGCGACGGCGAATGGCACGTGGCCGCCAACTTCGGCGACGCGGCGGTGGCGCTGGAGCTGCCCGGCAGCACCGTGCATGCGGAGAACGCCGGCAACGACGCCGCGCAGTTGCCGCCCAACGCCTTCGTCGCGCGCTACCGGCCCGGCCACGCCGCATGAGCGCCCGCTGTCGCGACGCCATCGCGACAGCGTCCCCGGCACGCTGGCTGCCTCGTTCGCTGCCCACCGCCGCGCACGCGCCGCCGGCGCGCGCGGGCGGGACCGCGGCGGATGCCTCTTCCTTCGCCCTGTTGCCCGGTTCGCCCTGCCCATGACCGACACTTCCCTGCACACCCTGGCCGACGCCGCCGGCCTGCTGGTCGACTGGATCGATGCCAGCGACACGCCGCGCACGGTCGCCGACGATACCCTGCGCCATGTACTCGGCGCGCTGGGTCTGGGCGCGCGCGACGCTGCCGCCTGCCGCGACAGCCTGCGCCGGCTGCAGGCCGATGCCGCGCTGCCGCCGCTGCTGACCGCCGACGCCGGCGCGCCGGTCGAGGTCGGCGCCGCACCCGGCGCGGCGTATCGGCTCGACAGCGAGGACGGGCGCGCGCTGCACGGCCACTGCGACGCGCAGGGCCGCCTCGTCGCACCCGACGCCGCCGGTTACTGGACGCTGCAGCACGGCGACCGCAGCACCACCCTGGCGGTGGCGCCACCGCGCTGCTATGGCGTCGCCGACGCGGTGAGCGCGGCGCAGCCGCGGCGCTGGGGCGTGTCGCTGCAGGTGTATTCGGCGCCGGGCGCCTACGATGCCGGCATCGGCGACGCCGACGGCACCGCCGCCTGGGCCACGCGCATCGCCGCGGCCGGCGGCGATGCCATCGCCTTGAGCCCGGTGCATGCAGCGCGGCCGATCGGCGCGCACTACAGCCCGTATTCGCCCAGCGATCGCCGCTTCCTGGATCCGTTGCAGGCGGCGCCGGCGCGGGTGCTCGGTACGGCCGCCGCGCAGCGCGCGCTGGAGGCGGCCGGGCTGGCGCAGGCCTTCGCCGAGGCGCAGGCGCGCCCGCTGATCGACTGGCCGGTCTCCGCCGGATTGAAGTGGCAGTGGCTGCGGCAGCTGCACGCCGACTTCGGCCACGCCGACGCGGCCCTGCACGCCGACCTGGCCGCATTCGAACGCGACGGCGGCAGTGCGCTGCACGCGCATGCCGCGTTCGCCGCGCAGGACTTCGGTGACGCCGATCCGGGCCTGCACCGCTTCGCGCAATGGCTGGCCGCGCGCAGTTGGGCCGACGTGCAGCGCCAGGCGCGCGCGGACGGCATGGGCATCGGCCTGATCGCCGACCTGGCGGTGGGCTTCGACGCGCACGGCGCCGAGGCCGCGGCCTGGCCGCAGGCGGTGCTGCAGGGACTGGAACTGGGCGCGCCGCCGGACGCCTTCAACGGCGACGGCCAGGCCTGGGGCATCTGCGGCTATGCACCGACCGCGCTGCGCGCCAGTGGCTTCGCGCCGTTCATCGAACTGCTGCGCGCGGTGATGCGCGATCGCGGCGGCGTGCGCATCGACCACATCCTCGGCCTGCTGCGGCTGTGGGTGATCCCGCGCGGCGCGCCCTCCTCGACCGGCGTGTATCTGCGCTATCCGTTGCACGACCTGCTGCGCCTGCTGGCGCTGGAGTCCTGGCGGCACCGCGCGATCGTGATCGGCGAGGACCTGGGCGTGGTGCCGGACGGCATCCGCGCAGAACTGTCGCGCCGCGGGGTGATGGGCATCGACGTACTGCTGTTCACCCGCGACCGCGCCGGCGCGTTCCTGCCGCCGGCGCAGTGGCGCCCCGACGCCCTGGCCACCACCACCACCCACGACCTGCCGACCCTGCGCGGCTGGCGCCGCGGCGAGGACATCGACTGGCGCCGACGCCTGCAACTGAGCGACGCCGCGCAGCAACACGCCGACCACCAGGCGCGCAGCGACGACGTCGCGCACATGGACGACGCGGTCGCCGCGGCGCTGCCGCCGGACCAGGCCGCCGACCCGGAACTGGGCGCGCTGCGTTTCGTCGCCGCCACGCCGTCGCCGCTGGCGCTGCTGCCGGCCGAGGACGCGCTGGGGCTGGACCAGCAACCGAACCTGCCGGGTACCGTCGACGGCCATCCGAACTGGCGCCGGCGCCTGCCCGCGCCCGACGCGGCGGCCGCCGCTGCCACCCTCACCACGCGCCTGGACGCGTTCGCCCAGACCCGCCAGACCACCGCCACCGCCGCGCCAGGAGCCGACGCATGCGCATGATTCCCCTGCGGGCCACCGCCCGCCTGCAGTTGCATGCCGATTTCACCCTGCTCGATGCCGCCGCGCAGGTGCCCTACTACGCCGGGCTGGGCATCAGCCATCTGTACCTGTCGCCGATCGGCACCGCCGTGCCCGGCTCCACCCACGGCTACGACGTCACCGACCCGCGCCAGGTCAATCCCGAACTCGGCGGCGAACCGGCGCTGCTGCACCTGTCCGAGCGCGCGCGCAGCCACGGCATGGGCCTGATCCTGGACATCGTGCCCAACCACATGGCCACCCACCCGAGCAATCCGTGGTGGTGGGACGTGCTCACCCATGGCCGGCGCAGCCGCCATGCCGGCTGGTTCGACATCGACTGGCGCGCGCCCGGGCGCGAGGGCAAGCTGTGGTTGCCGGTGCTGGACCGCCCTTACGCGCAGGCGCTGAGCGAAGGCACGCTGCAGTTGCAGGTGGCCGAGGACGGCAGCGTCGTCCTGCAGCACCACGACCAGCGCTTCCCGATCCGCCTGGACGGTGCCATCGCCCAGGAACCGGCCAGTGCGCGCCCGGCGTGGGCGGCGCGGCTCAACGACGCCGCGCGGCTGGGCGACGACGCCCTGCACCGGCTGATCGAACGCCAGTGCTATCGCCTGGCCTGGTGGCGGGTCGGCAACGACATGCTCAACTACCGCCGCTTCTTCGACATCACCTCGCTGGCGGCGCTGCGCGTGGAGCAGAACGACGTGTTCGCCGCGGTCCACGAGCTGCCGCTGCGGCTGGTCGCCGAGGGTCATCTGGATGGCGTGCGGGTCGACCACGTCGACGGCCTGGCCGACCCCACCGGCTACGTGCAGCGGCTGCGCACGCAACTGGACCGCGCCGGCCGCCGCCGCGGCATCGCCCCGGGCGGCGTCGCCCTATACCTGGAAAAGATCCTGGCGCCGCACGAGCAGTTGCGCGCCGACTGGCCGTGCGACGGCACCACCGGCTACGACTTCATGGACCAGGTCGCCGCGGTGCTGCACGACCCGGCCGGCGCCGAACCGCTGACCGCGCTGTGGCGGCGCTGGAGCGGGCGCAGCGGCGACTTCGGCCAGGAACAGCGTGCCGCGCGCGATGAAATCCTGCAGGGGTCGCTGCAGGCCGAGTTGGTGCGCACGGTACAGGCGCTGGGTGCCGCCGCGCACCTGGATCCGCTGACCCGCGAGTTCAGCCCGCAGATGCTGGCGCGCGGGCTGATGGCCTTGCTGCGGCACTTCGAGGTGTACCGCACCTACGCCGGGCCGGACGGCCTGGACGACGACGATGCGGCGCGCCTGGCCCAGGCCGCGCAGCGCGCGCGCGCCGGTGCCGAGCCGCGGGTGTGCGCGGCGATCGACGCGATCGAACGCTGGAGCCGCGACGGCCGCGGCACCGGCAAGGCACAGGTGGCGCTGCGCCGGATCGTGCGCCGGCGCCTGGAACAGCTGTCGGCGCCGCTCAACGCCAAGTCGGTGGAGGACACCTCCTTCTACCGCCACGGCGTGCTGCTCTCGCGCAACGAGGTCGGCAGCGAGCCGGACGTGTTCGCGCTGACCCCCGACGCGTTCCACGCGGCGAACGCGGTGCGCGCGGAGCGCTATCCGCGCGCGCTGCTGGCCACCGCCACCCACGACCACAAGCGCGGCGAAGACGTGCGCATGCGCCTGGCCGCGCTCAGCGCGCAGGCGCCGTGGTGGGAGGCGCAGGTGGCGCGCTTCCAGGCGCTGTCGGCCGACCTGCTGCCGGCCGGCAGCGCCGCGCCGCTGCCCGGCGACCTGCTGATGCTGTGGCAGATGCTGGTGGCGGCATGGCCGCTGGAACTGGCGGTAGACGACGCCGACGGCCTGCGCGACTACGCCGAGCGCATCGGCGCCTGGCAGCTCAAGGCCGCGCGCGAAGCCAAGCTGCGCACCCACTGGACCTGGCCGGACGAGGACTACGAGCGCAATGCGCGTGCCCTGCTCGACGCCGCGCTGCTGCAGCCGGCCGGTGCCCCGTTGCGCGAGGCGCTGGCACAGGCGGCCGCGGCGCTGGCTCCGGCCGGCGCGCTCAACAGCCTGGTGCAGACCGCGCTGCGCCTGACCCTGCCCGGCGTGCCCGACCTGTACCAGGGCAGCGAAGGCTGGGATCTGTCGCTGGTGGATCCGGACAACCGCCGCCCGGTGGACTACGCGCTGCGCCAGGCCTGGCTGGGCGACGCCACTGCGCCGGACGCACTGCTGCAGGACTGGCACAGCGGCCACGTCAAGGCATGGCTGACCGCACAGCTGCTGCAACTGCGGCGCGCGCATCCGGCGCTGTTCGCACACGGCAGCTACACGCCGCTGCAGGCGCAGGGCCCGCAGGCCCAGCACGTACTGGGCTTCGTGCGCGAGCACGAGGGCACCTCGCTGGTGGTGGTGGTGCCGCGGCTGAGTGCGGCCGCGCAGGCGCTGCGGCCGGATGCGCCGCTGCGGCCGCAACTGGATTGGCGTAACACGGTTCTGACACTGCCCCAGGCAGAGTATCGTCCGGTGCTGGCCGACGCTGCCATCGCGACAACCTCGGCCATTCCGGTATCGGCGCTGTTCGCCGAGTTCCCGGTGGCCGTGCTGGTCGCCTCCCCCTGATCCCGCAAGAAGCCATGGACGCAGAAACACGCCAACGCCGCATCCGCCAACTCGCACACGAAATCTGGGAAGCCGAAGGGCGACCCGACGGCCACGCCGCCCGCCACTGGGCCATGGCCGAACGCCTGGTGGCCGCTGAGGCGGCCGCCGAAGCCGAGGCCGAGGCGCTGCCGCCGCCGCAACCGCGGCGCAGCGCCGGCAACGGCAGCATCTCTTCCTAAGGATCCTTCATGCCCGTGCGCAAGCTCACCCGCCGTTCGCGTATCCGCGAGGGCCTGCCGTATCCGCTGGGCGCCACCTGGGATGGCCTGGGGGTGAACTTCGCCCTGTACTCGGCGCACGCCACCAAGGTGGAGCTGTGCCTGTTCGACGACCGCGGCCGCGAGATCGAGCGCATCGCGCTGCCCGAGTACACCGACGAGATCTGGCACGGCTACCTGCCCGACGCGCGCCCCGGCCAGCTCTACGGCTACCGCGTGTACGGCCCGTACGCGCCCGATGCCGGGCACCGCTTCAATCCCAACAAGCTGCTGCTGGATCCCTACGCCAAGCAACTGGTCGGCGAACTGAAATGGGCGCCGGCCCTGTTCGGCTACACCATCGGCCACAAGGATGCCGACCTCAGCTTCGACCGCCGCGACAGCGCCGCCTACATGCCCAAGTGCGCGGTGATCGATCCGGCCTTCACCTGGGGCAAGGACCAGCGCCCGCAGACGCCGTGGGACAGCACGGTGATCTACGAGACCCACCTGCGCGGCACCACCATGCGCCATCCCTCCGTCCCCGAGGCCTGGCGCGGCACCTTCTCCGGGTTGAAGGTGGACGAGGTGGTCGAGCACATCAAGCGCCTCGGTATGACCGCAGTGGAACTGCTGCCGGTGCACGCTTTCGTCGACGACGAATACCTGCTCAAGCAGGGCCTGCGCAACTACTGGGGCTACAACACCATCGGCTTCTTCGCGCCGCACCCGCGCTACATGGCCACGCGCACGGTGTCCGAGTTCAAGCAGATGGTGGCGCGCCTGCACAGCGCCGGGCTGGAAGTGATCCTGGACGTGGTCTACAACCACACCGCCGAAGGCAACGAACTGGGCCCGACGCTGTCGTTCAAGGGCATCGACAACGCCAGCTACTACCGCCTGGCCGAAGACCGCCGCTTCTACATCAACGACACCGGCACCGGGAACACCTTCGACCTGACCAATGCCGGCGCGCTGCGCATGGTCAACGACTCGCTGCGCTACTGGGTGTCGGAGATGCACGTGGACGGGTTCCGTTTCGACCTGGCCACCATCCTCGGCCGCGAGCACCACGGCTTCGACCCCAAGGGCGGCTTCCTCGATGCCTGCCGCCAGGATCCGCTGCTGAGCCAGGTCAAGCTGATCGCCGAGCCATGGGACGTCGGCCCCGGCGGCTACCAGGTCGGCGGCTTCCCGCCGGGCTGGTCGGAGTGGAACGACAAGTTCCGCGACAACGTGCGCGCGTTCTGGCGCGGCGACGAAGGCCAACTGGCCGAACTGGCCACGCGCCTGACCGGCTCGGCCGACCTGTTCCACCACCGCGGCCGCCGTCCCACCGCCTCGGTCAACTTCGTCACCGCCCACGACGGCTTCACCCTGCACGACCTGGTCAGCTACGCGCACAAGCACAACGAGGCCAACGGCGAGCACAACCGCGACGGCTCGGACAACAACATCTCCGCCAACTACGGCGTGGAAGGCGAGACCGACGACGAAGACATCAATGCCCTGCGCCTGCGGCAGATGCGCAACCTGCTGGCCACCCTGCTGCTGTCGCAGGGCACGCCGATGCTGCTGGCCGGGGACGAGTTCGGCCGCAGCAAGGGCGGCAACAACAACACCTACTGCCAGGACAACGAACTGACCTGGCTGAACTGGGAAGCCGGCCCGCGTGCGCACCAACTCAGCGCCTTCGTCTCGCGACTGACCCACCTGCGCGCGCACTACCCGCTGCTGCATCGCGCGCGCTTCTTCGACGGCGCCTACGACGAGGAACTGGGCATCAAGGATGTGACCTGGCTGGCGCCGGACGGCGAGGAAATGACCGAGGCCTCCTGGCACGATCCGCACGCCCGCGCGCTGATGATGCGCCTGGACGGCCGCGCTCCATCCAGTGGCCTGCGCCAGGCCGCGTCCAACGTCACCCTGCTGATGATCGTCAATGGCGCGGTCGAGGACGTGCCGTTCACCCTGCCTCTGGTCGAAGGCGAACACTGGCGCGTGCTGATCGACACCGCCGAACGCAACGGCGAACACGGCCTGCCCGGCGGCTCGCAATGGCACGGGATCGGCCGCTCGCTGACCCTGCTGGCGGCCGAGCGCGACAGCAAGTCCACGGCCGCGCATCACCGCAATGCGGATGCGCCGACGGCAGTGTGATCGCACGCAAGCACGCCGCGATCTGCCTGGCGCCGCGCGTCGCGGCTGAAGCTGCTGCCACAATGGACACTGGCCGTGGCCGTGGCCGCATGCCGTGTGTGAGGGATTGCAGTCCCGACTGCCGGAAGGCTCCAACGCATCGCCGCTCGGCGACTGCGCTGAACCGGCCGCAGCCACAGCGACGCAATCTCCGTTTCGCACAGCCCACCGCGTAGGAGCGGCTTCAGCTGCGACCCGACATGGTCGGTCATGCCTGTCGCGGCTGAAGCCGCTAAAAATCCTGGCGGCGACCGGATTCGGAGGTGGGAAGGACTTCAAGCCCGTCTGCTGCGCAAGCACGAACAACCGCAGGCAGCGTTTCCAGATGCAGGAAGCGACGTCGCCGCCGCTCCCGTCCTCACCCCGTCGCGCGCACCTGTCGCAGCGCCATCGCCTGCAGCTGCGCCTCACCCACCGCGCCACCGACCAGGATCACCCCCGGTGCGCCGGGCGCGAGCGTGCCGGCGTCGGTGGCCAGGCACGCCAGCGTCGTCAGCAGCTGCACCTGCTGCGGCAGGCTCGCCGATTGCACCACCGCCGCTGGCGTATCCGCCGGCAGATGCCGCAACAGGCTGGCGGCCAGTGTCGCCACGCGCCCCATGCCCATGTAGATCGCCAGCGTGGTGCGGGTGGCGCACAGCGACGCCCAGTCCGGTTCGCCGTGATCGCGGGTGTGGGCGGTGACGAAGGTGATGCCGTGGCAGTGCGTGCGATGGGTCAGCGACATGCCCAGTCCTGCAGCGGCGGCGACGCCGGCACTGACGCCGTTGACGATGCGCACCGCCACCCCGGCCGCGCGCAGGAAGGCGATCTCCTCGCCGGCCCGACCGAACAGCAGCGCTTCGCCCCCCTTCGCCCGCACCACGCGCACGCCCTGCAACGCGTAACGGCGCATCAGCCGGCAGATGAAATCCTGCGGGGTGGAACGGCAACCGCCGCGCTTGCCGACACGGATCACCCTGGCCTGCGGCGCGAACTGCACGATCTCCGGATTGACCAGATCGTCGAGCAACAGCACCTGCGCGGCGGCCAACGCCTTCACCGCCTTCAGCGTCAACAGTTCCAGATCGCCAGGACCGGCCGACACCAACACCACCTCGCCGGCGCGGGGCGCGGCGGACACGCTGAGCTGCGTCATTGCATTTTCCCCATCGAAGAAGAACCCACCCCACGACACCACGCCCGCACAGTGCCGCGCCGAGTGCCATCGGCACTGCATGGACGCCACACACCGATCGCGCCATTCGCGGCATCCGCACGCGGACGGCCATCGCCCCGGCTTCCAACCGCGGCGCACACCACGCACACGCTCCAAACGCGCTGCCACTGCCCAGGCAACGGCGCCTCTGTACGCACGCCACGGCCTGCATGGCGAGGGCGGCCAGCAGCACCTGCAGGCCGCACACCGACCGCAGGCTCCGGCACACCACAGCTCATGCCACCACCTCCGCCGCGCACAGCCGCTGTACCTGCGGCATGCACGAGCCGCAGACGCTGCCGCAGCCCAGGCGTTCGCGCACCTGTGCCGGCGTGGCGCCACGCGCCGCCTCGGCGCGAATGGCCGCGGTACGCACCTGCAGGCACTGGCAGACCACCGGGTCGCGTGGTGCGGCACCGGCCTGGGCGAACACCGCCAGGCGCGGCCCGCCCCAGGCGGTGCCGGCAAGCGCACGCTCCAGCAAGGCCTCACCACCCGGATCGGACTGCGCGCCGGCCAGCAGCAGGCCGTCCAGATGGCTGGCGCCGGCCTCGCCGCGCCATGCCACGCGCTTGAGCACGCCGTGCCGCGCATCGCGGTATTCCAGGGTGTCGGGACCGCTGGCGAAGGCAAGCGCCGCGGCCAGGGCTTCCAGTTGCGCCGCGTCGGGTGCCTGCTCGGCCGCGGCGCGCAGCACCAGCCAGGCCGGCGCATCGGCGCTCGTCCCAGCGTCCTGCCGCGCCTCGGGCTGCAGGCTCAACCCCGCGTAGCCGAACGTGCGCAACCACGGTTGCGCCGCCGCCTGCAGCGCCAGCGCATCGCCGCGCCGCGCCAGCAACAGATGCCAAGCGAACTCGGCCTTCTCCACGCGCACCGCGGCGTGCTTGAGTTCGGGCTGCTGCGAGCGCGCGTCCACTGCCGCGGTACTGAGTTCGTTGATGCCGCCGCTGGCAAGGTACTGACCGTTCCAGTGCATCGCCGCGAACACGTCGCCCGAGCGCATCTCCTCGCACAGTTGCAACGGCAACACCAGCGCACCGCGCTTGCTGGCGATGCGCAGCAGCTCGCCCTCGCGCAGGCCGCGCCGCGCCGCATCCTGCGGATGCATGCGCAAGCCCGGCTGCGGGCTGTGCGCGAACAGCGCCGGCACCCGCCCACTGCGCGACATGCCGTGCCACTGGTCGCGCAGGCGCCCACTCAGCAGGCGCAGCGGGAACCGTGCCGAGGTCGGCTCGGCCACCGGCCGGTAGGCGACCGGATGGAAGCGCGCGCGGCCATCGGTAGTGGCGAACACGCCGTCGGCATAGCGCCGCGCCTGGCCGTGCGCGGCGCCGGCTGGCAGCGGCCACTGCTGCGGCCCCTGGGTGTCCAGCCGTGCGTAGTCCAGGCCGCCGATGTCCAGGTCGCGGCCGATGGTCAGCATGCAGTGCTCGGCGAACACGTCGGCAGGCTCGGCGAAGCCGAAGCGCGTCGCCGCACCGGGCGCGCCCAGCCGTGGCTCCAGCCGCCGCGCCACCTCGTTGGCGATCCACCAGTCCGGCCGCGCCGCGCCAGGTGCGGGCACTGCCTGGCGCACGCGCGAGATGCGCCGCTCGGAGTTGGTCACCGTGCCCGCCTTCTCGCCCCAGCTCGTCGCCGGCAGCAGCACGTCGGCGAACGGCACCGTGTCGGTCTGCACGAACGCCTCCTGCACGATGACCAGTTCGGCCTGGCGCAGCGCCTCGCGCACCTGGGCGATGTCCGGCATCGAGTGCACGGGATTGGTGCAGGCGATCCACACCGCCTTGACCTGGCCGCGGCGCAGCGCGTCGAACAGCGCCACTGCCGGCAGCCCGGGCCGCGCCGACAGACGATCCGGCGGCAAGTCCCACAGGCGTTCCAACTCGGCACGGTCGCCGGCGTCGGCGATCTCGCGATGCGCGGCGAGCATCGTCGCCATGCCGCCGACCTCGCGCCCGCCCATCGCGTTCGGCTGCCCGGTCAGCGAGAACGGGCCGGCGCCGGGCTTGCCGATCTGCGCGGTGGCCAGGTGCAGATGGATCAGCGCCAGGTTCTTGTCGGTGCCGTGCGCGGACTGGTTCAGGCCCATGCAGTACAGCGACAGCGCCGGCAGGTCGCGTGCGAACCACTCCGCCGCCTGCACCAGATCGGCCACCGGTACGCCGCACAACTCCGCGGCCATGGTCGGGGTGTAGTCGCGCAGCGCCTGCCGCAGCTCGGCGAAACCAGCCGTGTGCGCGGCGATGAACGCACGGTCGATGCGGTCTTCCCAGATCAGGTGATGCAGCATGCCGTTGAACAGCGCCACGTCGGTGCCGGGCTGGATCGCCAGGTGCAGGTCGGCCAGTGCTGCGGTGTCGGTGCGGCGCGGATCGACCACGATCCAGCGCACCTGCGGATCGCGCGCCCGCGCCTCCTCCAGCCGCCGGAACAGCACCGGATGCGCGTAGGCCATGTTGCTGCCGGCCAGCAGCACGGTCTTGGCCAGTTCCAGGTCCTCGTAGCAGGTGGGCGGGCCATCCGCGCCCAGCGCCAGCTTGTAGCCGCTGACCGCGCTGGACATGCACAGCCGCGAGTTGGTGTCGATGTTGTTGGTGCCGATCAGGCCCTTGGCCAGCTTGTTGAAGACGTAGTAGTCCTCGGTCAGCAACTGCCCGGACAGGTAGAACGCCACCGCGTCCGGGCCGTGCCGCTCGACGATGCCGGCCAAGCGCTCGGCCACGCTGTCCAGCGCCACCGCCCAGTCCACCGCGCGCCGCGGCGCGTCGCGGTGCGTGCGCAGCTCCGGCTGCAGCGCGCGGCCGTGCAGGCTGTGGGCGGTCTGCGGCAGGGTCCGGCCCTTGCTGCACAGGCGGCCATGGTTGGCCGGATGCGCGGGGTCGCCCTCGATGCCGACGATGCGTGCGCTGCCGTCGGCGGCGTGTTCGCTCTCGATCAGCACGCCGCAGCCCACCCCGCAGTAGCAGCAGGTGGAGCGGGTCACGCGCCGCTGCACGGCGGCGGGCACGCTCGGCATCGCCACGGAAGCGCCGTCCATCAGCCGGCGTCCCGCAGCGACAGCCAGACTTCGCCATCCTGCACCCGCACCGGGAAGCGCCGCGCGCAGCCCACATCCGGTGCGCAGGCCTGGCCGCTGGCCAGATCGATCTGCCAGGCATGCAGGGGGCAGGTAACGCTGTCGCCGGCCACCAGCCCCTGCGACAGCGGCCCGCCCTTGTGCGGACAGCGGTCGACCAGGGCGAACACGCGCTCGCCCTCGCTGCGGAACAGCGCGATCGGCTCCACGCCCGGCAGGTGCAGCACGCGCGCGCCCAGCACCGGGATCTCGTCGAGCCGACAGATGCGCAGCCACTGGTGTACGTCGTCGCTGCGATCGCTCGCAGTGGTGGAGGGAATCGGATCGGACACGGTCGCCATCGCTCAGTCCTCCACCAGCGCCAGCGGCGGCGCCACCCGCAGCGGCTGGTATTCGCGCTGCTTGGCCCCGGCGATACGCTCGGCCCACGGATCGGGCAGGCCCTCCAGCGCGTACAGCAGGCGCTCGTACAGCGCGCGGCGGTTGTCCGCGTCCTCCACCACGCGCTGGCGGATGTAGTCCATGCCCACGCGTTCGATGTAGTGCACGGTGCGGTCCAGGTAGTACGCCTCTTCGCGGTACAGCTGCAGGAAGGCGCCGGTGTATTCCTTGACCTCCTCGGCGCTGCGCACCTTGACCAGGAACTTGGCGACCTCGGTCTTCATGCCGCCGTTGCCGCCGATGTGCAGCTCCCAGCCCGACTCCACCGCGATGATGCCGACGTCCTTGATCCCGGACTCGGCGCAGTTGCGCGGACAGCCGGACACCGCCAGCTTCACCTTGTGCGGGCTCCACATGTTGGCCAGCATCGTCTCCAGGTCGATGCCCATCTGCGTGCTGTTCTGCGTGCCGAAGCGGCAGAACTCGCTGCCCACGCAGGTCTTCACCGTGCGGATCGACTTGCCGTAGGCATGGCCCGAGTTCATCCCCAGGTCCTTCCACACGTCGATCAGGTCTTCTTTCTTCACCCCCAGCAGGTCGATGCGCTGGCCGCCGGTGACCTTGACCATGGGCACGGCGTACTTGTCGGCCACGTCGGCGATGCGGCGCAGCTCCGACGCATTGGTGACCCCGCCCTTCATCTGCGGAATCACCGAGAAGGTGCCGTCCTTCTGGATGTTGGCGTGGGCGCGCTCGTTGATGAAGCGCGACTGCGGATCGTCCACCGCCTCGCGCGGCCAGGTGGACAGCAGGTAGTAATTGATCGCCGGGCGGCAGGTGGCGCAGCCGTTGGGGCTGCGCCACTGCAGCTGCGTGTACACCGCGGCGTGGGTGAGCAGCCTGCCCTCACGGATCGCCTTGCGCACCTCGCCGTGGCTCAGATCGGTGCAGCCGCATACCGCCTTGGTCTTGGGCGTCTGCTGGAAGTTGGAGCCCAGGCAGTTCATCAGAATCTGTTCCACCAGGCCGGTGCACGAACCGCAGGAACTGGCGGCCTTGGTGTGCTTCTTGACCTCGTCGACGGTGAACAGGCCTTGCGCGTTGATCGCCTTGACGATGGTGCCCTTGCACACGCCGTTGCAGCCGCACACCTCGTCGCTGTCGCGCATCGCACTGGCGCGGTCCTGTCCGGCGGTACCGGCATCGCCCAGTGCGCTTTCGCCGAACATCAGCCGCTCGCGGCGCTCGCCGATCGGGCTGGCGTCCTTGAGCAACTGGAAGTACCAAGCGCCGTCGGCGGTGTCGCCGTACAGGCAGGCGCCGACCAGCCGGTCGTCCTTCAGCACCAGCTTCTTGTAGACCCCGCCGGCCGGATCGGACAGCACGATCTCCTCGCTGCCTTCGCCACCCATGAAATCGCCGGCGGAGAACAGGTCGATGCCGGTGACCTTGAGCTTGGTCGAGGCCACCGAGCCGCGGTAGATGCCGATGCCGTAGCCGGCCAGGTGGTTGGCGCAGATCTTGGCCTGCTCGAACAGCGGCGCGACCAGGCCGTAGGCGATGCCGCGATGGCTGGCGCATTCGCCCACCGCGTACACCCGCGGGTCGAAGGTCTGCAGGGTGTCGTTGACCACGATGCCACGCGTGCAATGGATGCCGGCGGCCTGCGCCAGGGCGATGTTGGGGCGGATGCCCGCGGCCATCACCACCAGGTCGGCCGGCACCTCGCTGCCGTCGGAGAAGCGCACCGCGGTCACCTCGCCGGCGGCATTGCCGACCAGTTCGGTGGTGGA
Organism: Xanthomonas sp. F1; assembly: GCF_014199855.1. Taxonomy (NCBI): domain Bacteria; kingdom Pseudomonadati; phylum Pseudomonadota; class Gammaproteobacteria; order Lysobacterales; family Lysobacteraceae; genus Xanthomonas; species Xanthomonas sp. F1. The sequence goes on from NZ_JACHOK010000012.1 coordinate 38,508, forward strand.
GGTATTGAGGCGGAAGTCGAGCCCGCGTTCGGCCAGCGACTGCTGCAGCATCGCCCCGGCCACCGGATCGAGCTGGCGCTCCAGCAGCCACCCGGCCAGGTGCACCACGGTCACCTGCATCCCGCGTTGCTTCAGCCCGTTGGCCGCCTCCAGCCCGAGCAGGCCGCCGCCGATCACCACCGCGTTGCCCTTGCGCGAGGCGGTGTCGATCATCGTCTGCGTGTCGTGCATGTCGCGGTAGCCGATCACCCCCTTGAGGTCCTTGCCGGGCACCGGCAACACGATCGGCAGCGAACCGGTGGCCAATAGCAATCGGTCATAAGGCGCCTCGGTGCCGTCGGCAGCGATGACCATGCGCCTGACCCGGTCGATGCGCACCACCTCCTTGTTCAAATACAGGCGGATGCCGTACTCGGCGTACCAGGACAACGGATTGAGCACGATCTCGTCGAAGTCCTGCTCGCCGGCCAGCACCGGCGAGAGCAGGATGCGGTTGTAGTTCGGGTGCGGCTCGGCCCCGAACACGGTGATGTCGTACATGCCCGGCATCAGCTTCAGCAGTTCTTCCACGGTGCGGATGCCGGCCATGCCGTTGCCCACCACCACCAGTCTCGGCTTGTTCATTGGCGTATCGCTCCCCTGGCGCTCAGACGCGTACCGCACCAGCCGCCGACCATTGCCGGCGCCAGTGCTGCTTGACCGTGGACAACAGACCCCAGCCCAACAGCGCGCAGCCGGCGAACAGCCACAGCCCCGGCGCATAGCTGCCGGTGTGCTGCTTGACCACCCCCAGCCCCGCGGCGAGCAGGAAGCCGCCGATGCCGCCGGCCATGCCGATCAGCCCGGTCATCAGCCCGATGTCGCCACCGAAGCGCTGCGGCACCAACTGGAACACCGCGCCATTGCCGGTGCCCAGGCTCAGCAGGGTCAGCACGAACAGCGCCACCGTGGCCGCTGGTCCACCGACCCCGACCGCCGCCGCGGCCACCAGCAACGCCACCAGCAGATAGATCGCCAGCAGCGTGCGGGTGCCGCCGATGCGATCGGCGATCGCCCCACCCAGCGGCCGCATCACCGACCCGGCCAGCACGCACGCCGCGGTAGCCCAGCCGGCCAGCTTGGGCGAGAAGCCGAACTGGTCGTGGAAATAGCCCGGCAGCGCACTGGCGAATCCGGCGAAACCACCGAAGGTGATCGCGTAGAACAGCATGAAGCGCCATGCATCGCGGTTGCCGACCAGGACCCGCGCGTAATCGCCCAGGCGCTTGCGCGGCACCGCCACCGGCGCGTCCTTGGCGCAGAGCGCGAACACCAGCAGCGTCAGCAACAAGGGAATGCACGCCAGCCCGAACACCGCCTGGTAGCCGAACGCCGCCGCCAGCACCGGCGCGAACAGCGCCGCGAACACCGTGCCGGAATTGCCCGCCCCGGCAATGCCCATCGCCGTACCCTGGTGCTGCGGCGGATACCAGCGCGAGGCCAGCGGCAGCGCCACCGCGAACGACGCCCCGGCCACGCCCAGCATCAACCCGAGCAGCAACACCTGGGCGAAGCTGTGCACCCCCACCTGCCACGCCACCGCCAGCGCCGCGATCACCAGCGCCTGCGCCAGCAGCCCCGCGCGCTTGGCGCCGATCGTATCGGCCAGCATGCCCAGGAACAGCCGCAGCACCGCCCCGCACAGGATCGGTACCGCCACCATCAGCGCCCGCTGCTGCGTGTCCAGCTCCAGCGCCGCCGCGATCTGCACCTGCAGCGGGCCGAGCAGATACCACACCATGAAGCTCAGATCGAAATACAGGAACGCCGCCAACAACGTGGGCGTGTGCCCGGCTTGCCAGAACGATCGGTTCATCCGCGCCATCTCCGGGAAACGTGGGGCCGCAGCGCTGCACACCATCCGCAGCGCGCGGAAAGTCGAGGGGAGGAAAACGAAAACGGCGCCGTCCGGTTCGCACCGGAAGACGCCGTTGTCGGGACCGACGGACCGCCGTTGGCCCGCCTGCCGGATCAGATTGGTGCGGGCGCGCCGTTGCGTCCGCAGGTGGGGCTAAAGCAAACAGCGTGCCAAGTTTTGGGCGACCTCATCCGACATAAAAATCATCATTTATTCAGCCGCTTATGAAATTCCAACACTGCAGGATATCGATCTTGGCCAACGACACAGGCACCTGCTGGCACATATTGGTGCGAGATCGCACTACTGTTGTGCAGCGCAGTATCAACGTGTCGAGCGCGCGATCCATGGGCGCTTGTACCTTCCGGCAATGCCATGGTGTTCCACATGTCGCACTCACAGGCGGGTCGGCTAACCGATAGCGAAAATCTCCGCAAAGCGATTCGGCATATCACCCAGCATCATCTCCAGGTAGGCGTGGGGCTTGATCGCATCGAGCCACTGGAAGTAGCTCTCCTCCGACACATGGCGGCAAGCGGCCGTCAGCACGGCCTGGCAGCGCTCCTGTGGCAGCAAGGGCAACGGCGATGGCGCGGGTTCGTAAATTCCGGAAAAATCGCCTTTCAGCATGAGCGCGCCATGCCACACGACGTCCGCCGACGTCTCGCCGGCGAGATCGGGCAGTTCCAGCACATCCCCAGCAAGCAAGGGATAGGCCGCCAACAGCCAGCGATACAGTTGCGTGGTCCATCGCGGGCATCGAATTGCGAACACCGAATCGAGCCAAGCGGCGAGTTCTTCATCGGCAACATACTTTGCGCAAAAGAACATGCCCGCCGAAAAGTCGCCGCACGCCACGCTCCAGGCGAAGGCGCTTTCTCCTGTGTACGGATCCTCCGGCACCTGGATCGCCAGGCGCTCTCCGACCCAGCGAGATGGATCCATCAGGCAGCGCCCCAGGGTCTGCCTCGCATCGTCGGCGAACCCCGCATAGGGCTCGTCGACGCTGCGCGGGTTGACGGCAATGAACGCTGTGACGAGGTGCTGGTACAGGCTGTCGAACGACTGCTCCGAATGGCGCGAAACCAGGTGGGCCAACAGATAGCGATACCAATGCGTCCATTCGTCCATCGGGCCGAAGCAAGCGTTCCCGGATGCGATTTCCTCAAGGGGCGTTCGCAATTCTTCGAGCGAGAACCCGGCAAGATCGCCGAGCAGGAAATCGAACATGTGCCGTTTCTCGCCCATGAACCACGCTTCGCCCATCGGCTTTGCCGGACGACGCAGGTGACGGCGCATGCGTTGGACGCAATCCGCATTCGGCCCATCGCCAGGGCGCCAGACGAACGGGCGCGTCATCTTTGGTTCTGGAAACAGCCGTGATAGGGACATCCGCCGATTCTAGCCGGCGTGCGGTGAGCGACGCAGTTTTCCGAAGCGCACGCCACGGACATCGGTTGCTAGCCACACCGCCGCATCGGGTCACCGACGTGCACTGCAACCGGCTGCGCCGCGCATCGACAGCAACCACAGCCAGCGATGCACTTCACCGTTGCTGGCTAGCGTGGCCATCGTATGTCCTTACCGCACACCTCCATCCACATACGGCCGCGCCTGCAACATCACCACCTCATCCCCGACCACGGCCCACTCGATGTCCTGGTCCGCGCCACCCAGGGCCTGCTTGGTCATCGCGCCGACCTTGGCCAGCCGCGCGATGAGGGCGTCGGTCAGCACCTGGCGGGTGCCGGTGATGGGGACCTCGCGAACGCCGCCGGCGGCGTTGGCGACGAGTTGGGTGTCCTCGGCCGAGCGGCTCAACACCTGCACCGCCTTGGACCAACTCGAGTACATCACCTGTTCGGCCTGGCGCTTGCCCTCGACCACGCGAATACCCAAGCCGCGCTTGGCCGAGATGTAGGTGACGTGGCGGCGCGCGGCATCGAACGGGTCGCGGGTGATCATCACCCCGGAGCTGTCGGATGGCGCGGCCGCCTGCACCAGCACCGCCATGGCCACTGCGTCCTGCGGCAGGCCCGCAGCAGTGCGGGCTTCGTAGGCCTCGAAGTTGTACACCGAGGCCCATACCGTCTGTACGGCCTTGGCCAGGGCATCGGCGCGGGTGACGTTGGGCACGGTGGTGTACAGGCCGGCGCCACTGAACCCGGGCAGATCCTCGGAATTGGACGAACTGCGCACGAACACGCCTGCGCCGCGCAGTTGGTCGCGCCACTGCGCCTCCAGCGCACGCACGAAGGCGGGGTCGGGTGCGGCCTCGGCGATCTCGGCACGTAGCGCCGCCAGCGCGGCGCGGCGCACGTCCGCGTCGGTGGTGAAGCCCGGACGCGCCTGCAGCGCGCGCAGGCGTTGGGCGATCTGCAGGCGCTGCATCGTCGCCGCGTAGAACGCGAACGGGATGCAGAAGCCGTCCGGCACGCGTGCGGCCGGCGGCAGCACTGCCTTCAGCGTGCCGAGATTGGCGGCCTTGGTCCCGCAGGCGCGGCTGTCGCGCGCGCGCAGCGACGCCAATGGCTGGAGCGCGGCCACGCGCAGGTCCGGACGCGGCAGCACGCGCGCCGCCGAGCGCGGGTTGGCAGTGGAGGCAGCCGCCGGCGGCCCCGCCAGCGGCGTCACCCGGTAGTCGTTGTGGGTGACGTCCAACTGCACCCAGCGGCCGTCGTACTGGCGCAGCGCCGCCTGCGCATCGCGCACGTACACGTTGGGAATGCCCCAGCCCTTGGCCAGCAAATTGACGTGCGACAGCAAGGTGGAGGGACGTTGCGTGACCAGGCCGGCGACCGGCGCCAACGCGATCGGCACCTCGTCCAGCACCGCGATGTCGCGCGGCGACAGCGTACGGAACTGCGCCTCCGAGCGCACGATGCGCAGCCGCCCCTCGGCATGGCCGGTATTCAACGGCAGGAAGCGCTGCTCGCGCAGCAGCGCCTCCTGGGTGACGAACGCCAGCCCGGCGCTGCGGGCCAGTTGCTCGTGCAACGTGGAGTTGGTCTTGAACCGCAGCGTGTCGAAGAACGACGCGCGCAAGGCGGCATCGGTCTGCTGCAGCAGCGCCGCGGTGAGGAGATCGCCCTCCCAGAACTCGTAGGTATAACCCGGCAGATCCTGCTGCCAACTCAGGGTGCCGAACAGGAACCGCCGCTGCGGGTCGCGGTACTGCGCCTTCAGTGCCGCCTTGCCCATGCGCGGTGCCAGGCGCTGACGCACGAACTGTTCGTGCAGCGCGAACCGTGGGGTGTTGAGATAGTAGACGCGTCCGCCCTGCTGCCGATCGATCACGAACAGCAGATGCGGCAGTTCCAGCGCGGTGCCAGCGTCGTAGACCCGGGCGAGCTGCAGGAACTGCGCGCGGCTGTCGAGGCGCGGCAGGGAGTCCGGTCCCGTCGCCGGCTGCGCGGCGGCATCGCTACCCGGGCGTTGCTCGTAGGCCGAGGGCTTGCGCGCGGTCTGCGCCATCGCAGGCGCCACGTGCCACAGCAGCGCGAAAAGGAAACACCACGCCGACAAGCGTGGCCATGCAAGCGGCGGACGGGCTCGATCCATGATGCCGGTTCGGGAGGGCGACGAGCGCGGATCATACGCCAGCCCCGGGCGTTGACGGCACCGCAAGCGTTGGCGTGGCCTAGCCCGCAACGCTCCCAGGGGGCAGGCATCGCCCAAAGGTGGCGTATCGGTGCATTCTGGTCCAGCGGTGCATCGACCAGTGCATTGAGATCCTGCCACTGTTGCGAACGCGAGACGCGCTGGATTCGATCGGAAAGGACGTCCCGTGCCTTCTCGCTCGCCGCCTCCAGCAGGAACTCGGCTCGCTTCCTATCACGGTGCTTTGCCGCATGGTCGATCAACGACAGAGTGGATGCGGACAGACGAAGACGGATGATCTTGCCGGCACCACGGCGCATCATGCGTCTCCTGCACTGTCCTTCGAAGATGGAGGATTTTCACGCGACGACGAGTACAGACTGAGCGAAGAGCACCACCGATGCCATCCCGCCGCTTACCCTGTCTGCTGGCCCAGAATGCCACCCCCACGCGCATCCCCATCCGGCACCGCCACCCCAACCTGCGCCGCCGCGGCACGATAGGTGTCCAACCGGTGCACCCGCGCAACTACGGCCGCATCGTGCGCTGCATCCTCCTCCACGCCCGCCGCACTCGCCGACAACCACCCCCAGCGCCGGAACTGCTGCAGGAACCAACGCCCGTCCGATAGCCACGGGAAGTTCGCCAGCCCTTCGGCATGGAAGCGAAGACCGCGCGGGTCGGCACCATGATCGGCAGCGCCGCCCGGCAGCAGGCAGGCGGCGATGCGGTCTGCAGGCAAGCCGATCACCTCCGGGTCGGCCAGCCATGCGACGGCCTCGCGACGGTGCGCGGCATCGTCGAGCCAGCGGCAGGCGTCGAGCAAGGTCGCGGTGAGGGCGGTGGCCAATTCGGGTTGTAAGGCAGCCCAGGCGCGGCGACACGCCAGCACCTTTTCCGGATGGCCGGGCCATAGCTCGCCGCTGCGCAGGACGCGCCGGCCGACGCCGTCGGCCTCGGCCTGGGCGGCCCAGGGTTCGCCGGCGCAGTAGCCATCGAGTTCACCGCGCGCCAGCGCGTCGGGCATCTGTGACGGTGGCAGGGTCACCGCGCGGATGTCGCGCGACGGGTCCACGCCCTGCCCGGCCAGCCACGCATACAGCCACATGGCGTGGGTGCCGGTGGGAAAGGTCTGCGCAAACGTCGCGGGGCGGCCGAGCGCGGCCAGCGCGTCGCGCAGCGCGGTGCCCTGCGCCAGCGCCGCGGCCAGGGCCGGCGCCAGCACGATGCCCTGCCCGTTCTGGTTGAGGGTGAGCAGGATCGCCAGATCGGCCTGCGGGCCGCCGATGCCGCATTCCACGCCGTAGACCAGGCCGGCCAGGGCGTGCGCGGCGTCCAGCTCGCCCGACAGCAGCTTGTCGCGTACCGCCGCCCACGAGGCCTGCCGTTGCAATTCCAGGCGCAGGCCGTGGCGCCGGTCCAGGCCAAGGCGCACGGCGGCGATCAGCGGCGCGCAGTCGATCAGCGGCAGATAGCCAACGCGCAAGGTGGGCGGGGCGGCGTGTGGCGTTGCGTTCATCGGTCCCTCATCCCAGCAGCTCCGCCAGCGCCAGGATGCGCTCGGCGACCTCGGCCAGCTTCAAGCCCTGTTTCATCGCCTGCTGCCGCAGCGCGGCGTAGGCCTCGTTCTCGCTCATGCCGCGCTTGTCCATCAGCAGGCGCTTGGCGCGGTCGATGCACTCGCGCTCGCGCAACTTGCGCTGCACCTCGTCCAGTTGCCGGCGCATGCCCGCTTCCTGTTCGAAGCGCGCCAGCGCCACCTGCACGATCGGCGCCAGCCGCGCGGGCGCCAGGCCGTCGACCACGTAGGTGGTGACGCCGGCGCCGACCGCGGCGCGGATCAGTTGGTCGTCGCCATCGGCGGAGAACATCACCACCGGGCGCGGCGCCTGGCGGTGGATCAGCGCCAGTTGCTCCAGGGTGTCGCGCGAGGGCGAGTCGACGTCGAGGATGACCACGTCCGGTTGCTGGGTGGACACCGCCTTGAGCAGTGCCGGCGCCGCGGCGACCTCGTCCAGCACCGCGTAGCCGGCATCGAGCAGCGCCTGGCGCAATTGCCCGATCGGCTTTTCGGTATCGTTGACCAGCAGGACGCGCAGCATTCGGGCGTGGCGAACCAGGGGTTGGCTTCACCGCATGGTGCCATGCAACATGGACGTCCGCACCTCGCCCCAGCAAGGAGTCCGCATGCCGCTGTATCCCCTGTTCGCCGACCTGGCTGGACGCCGCGTGCTGGTGGTGGGTGGCGGCGAGGTGGCGATGCGCAAGATCGAGGCACTGCTGCACGCCGGTGCCGACCTGTTGGTGTACGCGCACGCGCTGAACCCCACGGTGGCGCAGTGGCTGGCGCAGGGTCGGCTGCAGCGCGCCGACGGCGCCTTCGATCCGCAGTGGCTGGACGACGCCTGGCTGGTGGTGGCGGCCACCGACGACGAGGCGTTCAACCGGCAACTGGCCGAACAGGCCGGGGCACGTCGCAAGTGGGTCAACGTGGTCGACGACGCCGCCCTGTCGACGTTCCAGGTACCTGCGATCATCGACCGCGATCCGCTGTTGATCGCGATCTCCTCCAGCGGTGCGGCACCGATGCTGGCGCGGCGCCTGCGCGAGCGCTGGGAAACCGAACTGGACCACTCCTATGCCGAACTGGCGCAGCTGTTCGCGCGCCACCGCGCCGCGATCCGTGCACGCCTGCCGGACCTGCCGCAGCGCCGTCGCTGGTTCGAGCAGGTGCTGGAGGGGCCGGTGCAGACACTGCTGCAGAGCGGCCAGCGCGAGGCTGCCGAACAGGCTTTCACCGACAGCCTGCAGCGCAGCGACGACCTACCACGGCAAGGCAGCGTGTGGCTGGTCGGCACCGGCAGCGGCGACCCCGGCGCGCTGACGCTGAAGGCGCTGCGCGCGCTCAACCAGGCCGACCTGCTGCTGTGCGGCGCCGAGGTGAGCGCCGCGGTGCTGAGCCTGGCGCGGCGCGATGCCAGCCGTCGACCACTGCCGGACGATCCGGCCGCGCACCTGGCGCTGCTGGTCGAACAGACGCAGGCCGGGCAGCGCGTGGTCAGCCTGCTGCCGGGCGATGCGTTCCGGCAGCCACCGCACGCGGCACTGCCGGCGCAATTGGCCGCGGCCGGGATCGCCTGCGAGGTGGTGCCCGGGGTCGCACCGGGCTGACGCCTACGCCGGCAGCGGCGGCACCGGTTCGGCGGCCGTGCGGCCCTGCTTCGCCGTCACCAGGTGCTTGCGCATGCCCACCCACAACGCCAGCGACAGCAGCGAGATGCCGCCCAGCAGCATGAACGCCGCGCGGTAGCCGAACACCTGTGCGATCCAGCCGCCCAGCGCGGGACTCAACGCCGCGCCGACGCCCTGCATCGTCATCACCGCGCCCTGCCCCACGTTGACCCGCCCGGTGCCCTGCAGCAGGTGCGCCACCAGTGCCGGCACCACCACGCTCTGCAGGCCGGCGCCGACGCCGTCGAGGATCTGCACCGGGAACACGCCCCAGGTGTGGATGAAGCTGGCGGCGATCAGCCCGCGCAGCGGCAGCGCCAGGAAGGTCAGCAGCAGCACCCACCAGTGCCCGCGCACGCGGATCAGGCGCATCGCCAGCAGCGAGACCAGCACCATGGTGGCCTGGGCGACGATGATGGTGGTGGCGGTCAGCGCGTTCGGATCGCCCTGATGCGCGGCCACCACGGCCATGCCGTACAGCGGCAGCATCGCCGCATTGCCCAGGTGGAACAGCGCCAGCGCCGCGGCCAGCACCAGCAAGGGCTTGCAGGTCAGCAGCACCGACCAGCCGCTGACGTGCTCGCCGTTCTCCTCCCCGGCCTCGGCCATGCCGCGTGCGGCGCGGTGGTCGATCGCGTCGCGCGGAATCATCAACACCGAGGCGATCGCCAGCACGCCGAAGCAGCCGGTCAGCGCGAACACCGCGCCGAAGCCGAATTTCCATCCGAGCAAGCCGGCCAGCGCCGCGGCCACCACGTTGCCGGCATGGCTGCCGACCTGGTTGCGCGCGATCTGGTGATCGAAGCCGGCCTGGCGCACCAGGCCCAGGGTGATGCCGGACAGCGCCGGCCCCAGCGCGGCGGCGGCGAGTGCGGTCATCACCTGTGCGGCGATGACGCCCGGCAGGGTCGGCGACCACCACAGCAGCGCCGACGCCAGCAGGATCATGCTGCAACCGACCACCACGATGCTGCGCTTGCGCTTGGTCGCATCGACCAGCGCGCCGCCTGGCGTGGTGGCGAGCATGCCGACGATGCCGCCGGCGGTCATCACCGAGCCGATCGCGCCCAGCGACCAGCCCTTGGATTGCAGGAACACGCTCAGGAACGGGCCGAGTCCGTCCTGCACGTCGGCCATGGTGAAGTTGAGCGCTTCCAGCGCGCGCGTGCCGCGCGGGCGCAGGCGCTTCTCGGCGCCGCTCATGCGCGCACCGCCGAGAGCGAAGGAAGCAAGGAAGCAGGCAGGAAAGCGTGGTGCAGCGCAGGCGGGACGGGCGGCATGACGGAGTCCTGGATGAGCGAAGGCGACACAGGCGCGGCGGTGGCCAGGGGCACACCGCCGCGACGGCTTGGTACTTAGTGGGGCTTCGGCTTGGGCTTGGGCTTGGGTTTCGGCTTCGGCCCGTCCTTCGGCGCAGCATCATGCGCATGCCCGTGCAACGGCTTGTGATGAGGCTTGGGCGGCTTCGGTTTCGGCGCCAATGGCTGCACCGTCGCCTCGCTCGCACCCAGCGCCTGCGCATGCAGCACCTGGCCATGCGCGGACTCCAGCAACTCGCCCTGCGCCGCCAGCGGCTTGCCGGCGGCCAGCCAGCGGGCCGATTCCGGCACCGCGTGCGGCGGGAAGCGCACGATCAGCCCATCCTCCAGCAGCGCGCCATGCACCTGCCCGTGCGGGCCGTGCAGCAGCCGCGCGACGGTGCCGGCGTGGTGTACCGCGTCCTGCGCGGGCTTGGGCTTGCCCGGCGGCTTGGGCTTGTGGGGCGCGGCATGCGGGCCTTCGTCGACGATGCGCTCGGCACCGTCCGGGTCCACCGCCAGCGCCACCAGCACGTCGGCGCCGCGCGGCTTGAGCCCGCGCACGCCAAGGCCGGCGCCGGGACGCAGCGCCTTCAGCAATTGCGCCGACAGGTGCGGCGGGGTGTGTACTTCGGTGCCGTCGTCGAACAGCAGGCCGTCGACGTCGGCCTTGGGGTTGAGCAGGAAGCGCGCGAGCGTGCCGCGGGTTTCCGGCAGGGAATCGGGATCGACCCAATGCATTGCATTCTCCAGACGAACAAGGGGATGCCGGCCGGGGCCGGCAGCGCCCGCCGCGAACGGCGGGCGCAAAGGTCAGGCGCGATGCGGCAACGCCCGGATCAACGCGGTGCCGGCGGCGGCGGCGGGGTGGCCGGCGCACCCGGCGCGCCCGGCTGGGCCGGCGGCGACGGAGCGGCCGGCGGCGCAGGCGGGGCCGGCGGCGCGAACACCGCCTGCAGCGAGTTGCGGTCGCGGCCGACCTGGGTCGCTTCCACCGAACGGCCGACCTGGGTCAGCACGCCGAAGCCGTTGACGCTCAGGCGTGCGCCCGGCCGCAGCAACTCGCTGTACTGCAGGGCGGCGTGCGGCGGCATGCGCACCACGGTGCCGTCGCTGAGCAGCACGCCGGCAGTGTCGCCGCGCGGGCCGTAGACCAGACGCTCGATGCGGCCATCGGCCTGCAGCGGGGTCAGGGCCGGCGGTGCCGGAGGCGCCGGCGGCGGCGTCATCGGGTTCGGCGGACGGTCGACCACCTGCTTGCCGCTGCGGCGCGCGGTGATGGTGGTGGCCTGCAGCAGCGGCAGGCTGCCCAGGCGATAGCCCTGCACCGACACCGCATCGCCACGGCGCACCGCGGTCTGCAGATCGGCCGACAGGTGCGGCGGGAAGCTCACCTGGGTGCCGTCCATCAGCCACAGGCCATCGACAACGCCGTTGGGGTTGAGCATGAAGCGCTCGACGGTGCCGTCCACGCGCACCGGCGTGGCGGCGACGGCGGCCGCGGGCGGCGGCGGCGGTGCCGGGACGCTGCCGGGCGCCGGCGGGGCGGGAGGCGCGGGCGGCGCCGGCACCTGGGCGGTGGCGGCAGCGGCGGCGGTGGCCAGCACCAGGGACAGAGCGAGTGCGCTACGACGGATCATGGACGTTCTCCTGAGCGGCAAGGGGGCGCCGCTCGCAGGAGAGATAATGCAGAGGCCGTGCCAACTTTTAAGCCATTGATCCTGAAGGAAATCGAGTGCGGATCTAGCCTGGAAGGCGTCTCCATTTCATCCACACCTGTCCGCAAAGCGGACAGATGTGGATGGAATGGGATTGGGGAGTCGGGATTGGGGATTCGTAAAAGCGCCAGACAGCATGCGGCGGCGCGCGCTTTTACGAATCCCCAATCCCAAATCCCAAATCCCGCGGCGCGCCAGAGCGCGCCGCTAAAGGCCGTACTCGTCGAGCTTGCGATACAGGAGCTGACGATGGATGCCGAGCCGGCGCGCGGCCTCGGCGCGGTTGCCGTGGGCCTGGGTCAGCGCCGCCTGGATCATCTGCCGTTCCAGTTGCGCGATGGCCTGCGGCAGGGTCAGCGCGTCGTTGTCCAGCGCCGTGGGCGTCTCGGTCGACGGCGACGCCAGCAGGTCGTCCAGGTCGTGCGCCTCCACCACCGGCGCGCGCACCAGCACCTGGCAGCGCTGCATGGCGTTGCGCAATTCGCGCACATTGCCCGGCCAGGGATAGGTGCGCAGGCGCGCCTGCGCTGCTGCCGACAAGGTCTGCGGCGTGCTGGCGCCGGCGGCGAGGAAGTGCTGGGCGAGCAGCAGGATGTCGTCGCCGCGCTCGCGCAGCGGCGGCAGCTCGATCGGCACCACGTTGAGCCGGTAGCGCAGATCGCTGCGGAAACGCCCGGCGTCCACCGCCTGCAGCAGGTCGCGGTGGGTGGCGGCGATCACCCGCACGTCCACCTTCTGCGCACCACGCCCGCCCAACGGCGAGACCTCGCCTTCCTGCAGGAAACGCAGCAGCTTGGCCTGCATCGGCAAGGGCATGTCGCCGATCTCGTCGAGGAACAGGGTGCCGCCGTCGGCGTCGCGGATCAGGCCGTTGCGATCGCTCACTGCACCGGAAAACGCGCCCTTGCGGTAGCCGAACAGTTCGCTCTCCATCAGTTCGGCGGGAATCGCCGCGCAGTTGATCGCCACGAACGGCTGCGCGGCGCGGGCGCTGGCACGGTGCAGCGCGCGCGCCGCCAGCTCCTTGCCGGTGCCGGTCTCGCCGGTGATGAGCACTGGCAGGTCGGAGGCGGCAGCCAGGCCGATGCGCTTGTGCACGGTGCGCATCGCCGCACTGTGGCCGAGCAGCGCGTCGTCCTCCTCGGCCGGCATCGTCGGCGCGGCGTCCGGCGCATCCTCGCCGCGGCTGCGCAGTGCGCGCTCGACCACCTCGGCGATGTCGGCGCGACCCACCGGCTTGACCAGGTGATCGAAGGCGCCGAGCTTCATCGCCTCGATGGTGTTGCCGCTGGAGGCGTGCGCGGTGAGCATCACCAGCGGCACGCGCATCGCCTGCGCATCGTCCTGGCGCGCGCGCATCAGCGCGATGCCGTCCATGCCGGGCATGCGGAAGTCGACGAAGGCCAGGTCGATGTCGCCTTCGCGCAGGCGCGCCAGGCCTTCGCGCGGGTCGGCTTCGGCGATCGCCTCGTGGCCGAACGAACGCAGCGTGGCCTGCAGGGTGCTGAGGAAGGCCAGGTCGTCGTCGATGATCAGGATGCGCGCCATGGCAGCTCCAGGCTGAACTCGGTGACGCCGTCGCGATGCGCGTAGTGCGCCTCGCCGCCGTGGGCGCGGGCGATCTCGCGCACCAGCGCCAGGCCCAGGCCGTTGCCGTCGCTGCGGCCGCTGGCGAACGGTTCGAACAGATGCGCGGCCACCGGGGCCGGCACCGGGTCGCCGTGGTTGCGCACGCGCAGTTGCAGCACGTCGTCCTCGGCCTGCGCTTCCAGGGTCACGTCGGTACCGGCCGTGGCGTGCTGCAGGCCATTGCGCAGCAGGTTGTGCAGGGCGCGCGCGGCCTGTTGCGGATCCAGCATCCACTGCGCCGGCGCCGCCTGCAGGCGCAGCGCGATCGGCGGCGCCTGCCCGTCCCAATCGGCCGGGTCCAGCAGCGCCTGCAGCCACGGCTGCAGCGCCACCGGCTGCCGCTGCAGGCGGATCGGCTGGACCATGCCGAGCAGGCTTTCCACCACCCCGTCCAGGCGCTGGATCTGCGCCAGCATCAATTGCGCCTGGGCGTCGTCGACGCCGTCCGCGCGCGCGGCGATCTGGTTTTCCAGCGCCAGCCGCAAGGTCGCGATCGGGTTGCGGATCTCGTGCGCCACGGTCGCGGTCATGCGCCCGAGCGCAGCCAGGCGTTCGTGCCGCGACAGTTCCTCGCCGAGCCGGCGGGTCTCGGCCAGCGCCTGCGCACTGCGCTGCGCGTAGTCGGTGACCGCGGCGCCGAGCCGGTCCAGCTCCGGCGCGCCGGTGCGCGGGATCTGCGGCACCTCGGCCGGCGTCGCCAAGGCCTGCTGGATGCCCTGCAGGCGCTGGCTCCAGCGCCGCACCACCCACCCCAGCGCCAGCGCCGAGACCACCACCAGCGCCAGGATCAGCGCCAGACCCAGCGCCAGCGGCAGGCTGGCCGCGGCGTCGCTGGAGGCGACCCGGGTCATGGCCCAGGCCGCGGCATTGCGATCCAGCGGGCAGGCCGCGATCAGCAGGCTTTCGCGCTGCCCGTCGCGGCGGTAATCCACCGTGTGCTGCGCCTTCACCCCGCGCTGCGCGGCGGACACGATGACGTTGCGCTCGGCCGAGGGCACGTCGGTCTTGTGCTCGGTCCCGTCGTAGGTCGGATAGGCGTAGGCGACAAAGCCGCGCTGGCGGTCCCAGAAGCCGCCCTCCACGCCAGCGGCATCGGCCAGCACCAGCTGCGACACCACCGCCGCCAGGCCGGTGCCGTCGCTGCCGTGGGCGGCGGCGCTGGCGCCGTTGTAGCGCTGCACCATGCGCGTGCAGACCTCGCGCAGCCCGGTCTGCGCGCGCTCGCTGCGCACGCCCTCGCTGTGCCGGTACAGCCCGACCAGCACCACCGCCATGCCGACGCAGGCGGCGGCGATGACGATCCAGATCAGCAGCAGTTGCCGCAACAGCGAACGGGGCATGGCCTACCTTGGGCGCAACGGAAGAGGCGGAGCGAACCGCGGCGATCGTACCCGGATCGCGATGCGGCCACGACTCACAGGGTCCAACACGACGTCGCGCACAGTGCCAGGCGGGTGCAGACAGCGAGCAGGAACCGCAGCGGACGCGTGGTGCATGCGGAGTTCCGGCACCGTCCGCGCCGCGTGCGGTTGCCGCGCTCAGCGCAGGTTGGTCTTGACCAGCTCCAGCACCTCGTCGCCGCGCCCGCTCATCACCGCGCGCAGCAGGTACAGGCCCATGCCCTTGGCCTGTTCCAGCTTGACCGCCGGCGGAATCGCCAGCTCCTGGCTGGCCACGCGCACGTCCACCAGCGCCGGGCCGGGATGCGCGAACGCTTCGCGCAGGGCCGGCTCCAGTTGCGCCGACTCGTCCACGCGCAGGCCCAGGATGCCCATGGCGTTGCTCATCGCGGCGAAGTCGGGATTGCTCAGGTCGGTCCCGGTATCCAGGTAGCCGGCCGACTTCATTTCCATCGCCACGAAGCCGAGCGAGCCGTTGTTGTAGACCACCACCTTCACCGGCAGGCCGAGTTGGGCCATGGTGATGAAATCGCCCATCAGCATGGTGAAGCCGCCATCGCCGGACAGCGAGATCACCTGCCGCTGCGGGAACTGCGCCTGCGCGCCCAGCGCCTGCGGCATCGCATTGGCCATCGAGCCGTGGTTGAACGAGCCGAGCAGGCGACGCTGGCCGTTCATGGTCAGGTAGCGCGCCGCCCACACCGTCGGCGTGCCGACGTCGCAGGTGAAGATGGCATCGGCATCGGCCAGCGCATCGACCATGCGGGTGACGAACTGCGGATGCAGCGGCTCGCCGGGCGCCGAGGCCACCGCCAGGTCGTCCAGGCCTTCGCGCGCCTTGCGGTAATGGGCCAGCGACTTCTCCAGGAAACCGCGGTCCTCGCGGCGCTGCAACCGCGGCAGCAGCGCGGCGATGGTTTCGCGCACGTCGGCGGCGATGCCCAGCTGCAGCGGCGTGCGCCGACCGAGTGCGGCCGGGTCGTTGTCGACCTGCACGATGGTGGCGTCCTTGGGATAGAACTGCCGGTACGGGAAGTCGGTGCCGAGCATCAGCAGGGTGTCGCAGTTGAGCATGGCGTGGTAGCCGGAACTGAAGCCGATCAGGCCGGTCATGCCGACGTCGAACGGGTTGTCCCACTCCACGTGTTCCTTGCCGCGCAGCGCATGCACGATCGGCGCGCCAAGCGCGTCGGCCAGCGCCACCACCTCGTCGTGCGCGCCGGCGCAGCCGCTGCCGCACAGCAAGGTGGTGGCCTTGCTCGCCTGCAGCAGATCGGCCAGCTTCGCCACGTCGGCGTCGGCCGGCAGGATGCGCGGCGCGGCCAGCGCCGGCCACGTCGTCGGCGTGCCCTTGGGCATCTCCTGCAGGGCCACGTCGCCGGGAATCACCACCACCGCCACGCCACGGCGCAGGATCGCGGTGCGCATCGCCCGCTGCAGCACCTCCGGCATCTGCGCCGGGTTGGTGACCAGTTCGACGTAGTGGCTGCACTCGCGGAACAACTCCTGCGGGTGGGTCTCCTGGAAGTAGCTCAGGCCGATCTCCGAGGACGGGATGTGCGCGGCGATGGCCAGCACCGGCTGGTGGCTGCGGTGGCAGTCGAACAGGCCGTTGATCAGATGCAGGTTGCCCGGCCCGCAACTGCCCGCGCAGACCGCCAGCTTGCCGCTGACCGCGGCTTCGGCACCGGCGGCGAACGCCGCCACTTCCTCGTGGCGCACATGCATCCACTCGATGCTGTCCATCTGCCGCAGCGCGTCGGTCAGGCCATTGAGGCTGTCGCCGGTGACGCCCCAGATCCGCTCCACGCCTGCGCTGTGCAGGGTTTCGGCGAGCAGGCGGGCCATGGTCTGCTTGGACATACGTGCTGATCTCCGGGTGGGGATCAGCATGTTGGCACCGCGCGCGTTACCGACACGTGGCGCCGACGGCATGCGCATGCGCCTGCCGAACGCGCGTTCAGCGCACGGTGCGACTAGTCTTGGCGGCGTGCAGCGGCCGCGTCGCGCGCTGCATCGCCTGCATCGCCTGCATCGCCTGCATCGCCTGCATCGTCCTCGTGGTAGCCGCCTGGCGTGGCGGCCTTGCCATAAGCCCCGCCTGCATGCTCGCCCGTGGCGCCGTAGGTGCCGGCCTGGCCCAGGTTGGGCTGGCTGCGCCCGCTACGGTCTTCGCCGTGGTCCTGTGGCGCATGCGTCCGCGGCGGCGGCATGGACTGCGACGGTACGTCGCGGTCGCGGCCGCGCGGCACGCCGCTGTCGGCCGAGACATCGCCCTGCTCGCCGCGATACGCCGCCTGGCGTACGTCATGCGTACCGGTGGGAGGTGAAGTGCGCTGGGCCATGACGATCTCCTACAAAGGCGTGAGAATGCGTCACGCTAAGGCGGCATGCGTTAGCCGACCCGCAAGGCACCATGAAGAGCACGCGAGCAAGCGCGATGCTGTCGACCCCCACGACCACACCGTCCGCACGCGACATGCACGCCTGCGCCACCCGTGCTGGCCGACGCTGGCGGCTCCTTCCGCACTGGAGACTCACGATGCCCGGTCTATTCTGGAAACTGGCGCTGGCCGGCACGGCCTTCGCCGCGATCCGCGCCTACCGCCGTCAGACGCACGCCGCCTCGTCCGAAACGGCGTCTCCCGCCCCGGGTGCGGTCGCCGACGACGTCCGCGCCACGCCGCCGCACGGCGATACCCTGCAAGCCACCGAGCGCGCGTCGACGACCGCCGCGGCGGACGATCCGGACGGCGCCGTCCCGGCCTGACCTGTGCGACGCGCAGCGGCATGCCGCGCTCATCGCCGGCACGCCGCTCGTGTTATCGGCACTCGTGTGAACGTCCGGGTCAGCCTTCGGGGCGGTCGTGCGACTCGCGGCCATCGCCATCGCGGGCGTTGCGCGCACGCAGTTCCTCGCTGGCCTTGCGCGCCAGTTCCTCGTACTGGCGGCGGATCTCTTCCAGCCGCTTTTCGTCCAGCTCTTCCAGATCCAGCAACTCGTTGCTGGCCTTGGCGCTGACCCGGATCAGCTCGTCGAGCTTGATCTGCATGGCCGCGGTGTCGGCATTCTGGGTGTGCTGGATCAGGAACACCATCAGGAAGGTAATGATGGTCGTGCCGGTGTTGATGACCAGTTGCCAGGTGTCGTTGAAGCCGAACACCGGGCCGCTGAGGCCCCACACCAGCACGATGCCCAGCGCGATGCAGAAGGTCCAGGGCGTGCCGGCGGCATACGACGCCTTCTTGGCGACGACATTGAACAGCTTGGCAGGTTTCATCGCAGGCCCTCGCGCAATGGGAGACGCCTGCACCGCCGCCAGCGTCTGCAGGCGGCTAAGGATGATCGACCGCCTTCCGTGAGCGAGACGTGCATGTGACGCCAGCGCCGAGCCAACGAAAAAGGCGGGGTTGCCCCCGCCTTCTTGCTGTCTGCGTGCCGTGCTCAGCCGGCCTGTTGCGTCGCCGGCTGCAGCGCGCGCACCGGGCGCGGCCGGCTCGGGAAGGCGTGGCGCAGGATCCGCCACACCACCTGGCCGAACTGCTTGGGCAGCGAGCCGGTGTTGTAGTGCTGGCCGTAGCGCGCGCAGATCTCGCGCACCTGCACCGCCAGCGCCGCGTAGCGGTTGGCCGGCACGTCCGGGAAGAAATGGTGCTCGATCTGGTGGCTGAGGTTGCCCGACAGCACGTTCAGCAGCTTGCCGCCGGCCAGGTTGGACGAACCGCGCAACTGCCGCAGGTACCAGTGCCCGCGCGACTCGTTCTTGATCGAGTCCTTGGGGAAGGTCTCGGCATCGGCGGTGAAGTGGCCGCAGAAGATGATCACGAACGTCCAGATGCTGCGCAGCACGTTGGCGGTCAGGTTGCCCAGCAGCACCGGCAGGAAGAACGGGCCGGCCAGCGCCGGGAACAGGATGTAGTCCTTGAAGATCTGCCGGCCCATCTTGCGCCCGACCGGCAGGAACGTACGCTTCAATTCGCCGCGCTTCATCTTGCCGGCCAGCCAGCGGCCCAGGCGCAGGTCCTGGATCGCCACGCCCCATTCGAACAGCAGCGCGAACACCACCGCGATGAACGGCTGCGCCAGGTAGAACGGGCGCCAGCGCTGCTCGGGGAAGATGCGCAACAGGCCATAGCCGATGTCGTCGTCCATGCCGCGCACGTTGGTGTAGGTGTGGTGCTTGAAGTTGTGGGTCTTGCGCCAGTTGTCGCCGGTGGCGACGATGTCCCACTCGTAGGTGTTGCCGTTCAGGTGCGCATCGCCCATCCAGTCGTACTGGCCGTGCATCACGTTGTGGCCCAGTTCCATGTTCTCCAGGATCTTGGACAGGGTCAGCAGCAGCACGCCGGCGATCCACGCCGGCACCAGCACGCTGTGCAC
Organism: Xanthomonas sp. F1; assembly: GCF_014199855.1. Classification (NCBI taxonomy): domain Bacteria; kingdom Pseudomonadati; phylum Pseudomonadota; class Gammaproteobacteria; order Lysobacterales; family Lysobacteraceae; genus Xanthomonas; species Xanthomonas sp. F1. The sequence continues at coordinate 57,662 of NZ_JACHOK010000012.1, forward strand.
GAAGGCGCCCAGGAACAGCAGCGCACGGCCGGCCACGCCGGTGTAGCGCACCGCGGCGACGATGCGGCGGATGTAGCGCGCATCGCGCGCGCCCAGGTCGGCCAGGGTGCGCGTGCGCAGCGCATCCAGTTCGTCGCCGAAGGCCTGCAGTTCGGCCGGGGTGAGTGCGCGGTTGCGGGGAGCCGCCATGGGGAAGTCCTCAGAGGTCCAGGGTCAGGTCGCTGCTGGCGCTGTTGACGCATAGCTTCAGCGAACCGGGTTCGGCGGCGTGCGCGCCGCTGAGCAGATCACGGGTAACGCCGGCCTGCTTGCCGCAGGCGCAGCTGTTGCAGATGCCCATGCGGCAGCCGTGCTTGGGCCGCAGGCCTTCGGCCTCCAGCGCGCTGAGCAGAGACTGGCCGCGCGGCAGTTGCAGCACGCGGCCGCTGCGCGCCAGGGTCACCGCCACGGTGCCCTGCTCGACATCGGCCGGGGCCGGCGGCGGGCTGAACGCTTCGGCCTGGAAGCGCGCCACGCAAGGCTGCAGGCGCGCACGCGCGGCCTGCACGAAACCGCCAGGGCCGCAGGCCAGCACCTGCGCCTGCCCCAGGTCGCCCAGGGATTCCAGCGGCAGCGTGTCCACGCGCGGCGCCGGCGTCTCGCCTTCGCCGGTGATGGCCAGGTGCAGGCGGAAGCGCGGATGCGCCGCAGCCAGCGCCTGCAGTTCGTCGCGGAAGCAGACCTGGTCGTGGCGCCGCGCCCAGTACAGCAGGTCGACGTCGGCCGGCATGCCGGCATCGGCCAGTTGCCGCAGCAACGCGCGCATCGGGGTGATGCCGCTGCCGGCGGCCAGCAGCAGCCAGCGGCCGTGCGGCGCGGTCGGCAGCACCATCTCGCCATAGGCCTGGCCGAGTTCGAACACCTCGCCGATGCGTGCGGCGCCGGCCAGATACTGGCTGACCCGGCCGCCGTCCACGGTCTTGACCGTGATCGCCAGGCGCCCACCCGGCAAGGGCGTGGGGCTGTAGCTGCGCAGCAGCCGGCGGCCGTCGATCTCCACCCCCAGCTCCACGTGCTGGCCGGCGCGCAGGCCGCGCCAGTGGCGGTTGGGCTGCAGCACCAGGGTCACCGCATCGCTGCTGGCGGCCTCGCGCTGCACCAGGCGCGCACGCGGGCGCTGCCAGGTCCACAGCGGATGCAGCCGGGTCGACCAGAAATCGAACACGTCCGGCTTGACCCAGGCGCGCAGGGCGCGGGCGGCGGGGCGGGGCTTGGCGGGACGGCGGGCAGCGTTCATGGGTGTCCACTATACAGGTGAAGATACAGATGTCTATACAGTTGTGCATTCAGCAATGGCGGTATCATCCCTCATTGCCTGGCACGGTCTGCCCATGACGACGATCTCCCCTCCTCCGTCCACGGACATCCCGAGCGTCCGCAAAGGCGCGATCTCGCGCGAGGACCTGCTGGCGGCGGCGCTGAAGCTGATCGGGCCGCACCGCAGCGTGTCCACGCTGAGCCTGCGCGAGGTCACCCGCGAGGCCGGCATCGCCCCCAACAGCTTCTACCGCCAGTTCCGCGACATGGACGAGTTGGCGGTAGCGCTGATCGACCTGGCCGGCAGCTCGCTGCGCACCATCATCGGCCAGGCGCGGCAGCGCGCCGCCGGCAACCGCCGCAGCATCATCCTCAGTTCCGTGGAGACTTTCATGGAACAGTTGCGCGCCGACGACAAGCTGCTGCACGTCCTGTTACGCGAGGGCACGGTCGGCTCGGACGCGTTCAAGCACGCGGTCGATCGCGAGCTGAATTATTTCGAGGACGAACTGCGGGTGGACCTGATCCGCCTGGCCGCGCTGGAAGGCGCGCCGCTGCACGAACCGGCGCTGGTGTCCAAGGCGATCACCCGGCTGGTGTTCGCGATGGGCGCCACCGCGATGGACCTGCCGCCGGAAAAGGATCCGGAACTGATCCGGCAGATCACCGCGATGCTGCGCATGATCATTGTCGGCGCGCGTACGCTCGCCGCCAGCTGAATTCGCGGCGCGACGGCGTCGCTACCGCAGACAGTGACCGGCACGGGCGCTTGCCCGCATCGTGACATGCCGGCGACATGGCCTTGGCCCTGGCTTTACCTGCGCCTGCCCACCCTCGTTGGACACTCCCCCAACGAGGCATGCACATGGCCGTTCCCAACTACCCGTCGCCGCCGTTCAAAGCACAGCAGCAGTCCTTCCCCGGCAAGACCCAGGCCATGGATCCGAAACCGGACCATGGCGAAGACAGCTATGTCGGCCACGGCCTGCTGCAGGGCAAGCGCACCCTGATCACCGGCGGCGACAGCGGCATCGGTGCGGCGGTGGCGATCGCCTATGCCCGCGAGGGCGCCGATGTCGCCATCGCCTATCTGCCCGACGAGCAGGACGATGCCGAGCGCATCGCCACGCTGGTCGAGGACGCCGGCGTGCGCGTGCTGCTGCATCCCTGCGACATCAGCGATCGCGCACAGGCCGAGACCTTGATCAGGACGGTGGCCGAGGCCTTCGGCGGCCTCGACGTGCTGGTCAACAACGCGGCCTACCAGCGCTATTTCCACAGTTTCGACGAGATCACCCTCGACGAGTGGGAGAAGACCTTCGCCACCAACGTGCACGCGCCGTTCCATCTGGTGCGCCTCGCGTTGCCGCACATGCCCGAGGGCGGTTCGATCATCAACACCGCCTCGGTGAACTCGAAGAAGCCCACCCCGAACATCCTGCCGTACTCGGCGACCAAGGGCGCGTTGGCCAACCTGACCATCGGCCTGGCCGGCCTGCTCGCCGAGAAGAAGATCCGGGTCAATGCGGTGTTGCCTGGTCCGATCTGGACCCCGTTCATCCCCACCGGCATGGACGAGGAATCGGTGCGCACCTTCGGCGAGCAGACCCCGTTCGGCCGCCCCGGCCAGCCGGCGGAACTGGCCTCGGCGTATGTGCTGCTGGCCGCCGATACCTCGAGCTACACCTCGGGCACGCTGCTGACGATTTCGGGTGGAGCGGTGACGCTGTAGCGCGGGGATTCGGGAGTGGGGAATCGGGAATGGGAAAAGCACCGTGAGCTGGCAATGCCGTAGGAGCGGCTTCAGCCGCGAGAGGCTTTCCCAAGTTGTCTCCGCGGCAGTTCCCCACACGCACGCACCGCACTACGCGATGCACTGCCTGCTGCCACACCGGCAGCAAGCCATGGATTGATCGCACTCTCACGTAGGAGCGGCTTCAGCCGCGGCCGGCGTTCCTGGGAATGCCTGTCGCGGCTGAAGCCACTCCTACAAGAGCACGTATCTAAGCACCATTCGACTCGCGCATCGCACGCATCGCCATCTGTGCACATCTCCTCACGCCACATATCGCATGGCATTCACCTTGCGCTGCAACCGCTCTAACGGCGACGGGGCTAGCGTGAGTCCCACAGGGGAAAAACACACGGACGCGCGATGCGATGCACGTTGCGTCGCGCACAACATCTGGAGCGATATCCATGACCCGAAGCAACACCGAACGCTTGTTGAAGTGGCTGCAGGACGCCTACGCGATGGAGCAGGAGGCCAACACCATGCTCACTGCCACCGCCGGCCGCCTGGAACACTACCCGCAGCTGAAGGCGCGCATCGAGCAGCACGTGAACGAAACCCGCGATCAGTCCGAGCAGGTCAAGCGCTGCATCGAAATCCTCGACGGCTCGATCCCCACGATCAAGGGCACGGTCGCCAGCGTCATAGCCTCGGTGCATGCCGCCGGCAATTCGATGATGAGCGACGAAGTGGCCAAGAGCCTGGGCGTGAGCTATGCGTTCGAGCATATGGAGATCGCCAGCTACCGTTCGCTGGTCATCGCCGCCAAGGAAGCCGGGCAGACCGAGATCGCCGACATCTGCGCCGCCATCCTCGACCAGGAAATCGCCATGGCCGAATGGCTGATCGAGCACCAGGAGGCCACGATCCTGGCATTCCTGAAGCGCGAGCGCACCGAAGGCGAAACCGCCAAGCACTGAGCGCCGTCACACACGACACGACGCGCGCGCATTCCCCCGCAACACCACCATCCATCACCGGAGACTCCCATGGCCGTCAAGACCATCGACGAATTGTTCATCCACGAACTGTCGGACATCTACAGCGCCGAGAAGCAGCTCACCAAGGCATTGCCGCGCCTGGCGCGCGCCTCCACCAACCCGGCGCTGCGTGCTGCATTCGAAGCGCACCTGGAAGAAACCCAGGGCCAGATCGACCGCATCGACCAGATCGTCGAAAAGGGCAACCTGCGCCTGAAGCGGATCAAGTGCGCCGCCATGGAAGGCCTGGTGGAGGAAGGCAAGGAAGTGATCGAGTCGATCGAAGCCGGTCCGGTGCGCGATGCCGCGTTGATCGGCGGCGCGCAGAAGGTCGAGCATTACGAGATCGCCTCCTACGGCACGCTTGCCGCCATGGCCAAGCAACTGGGCATGGACGATGCGTTGAGCCTGCTGCTGGAAACGCTCAACGAAGAGAAGTCCACCGACGAGAAGCTGACCCTGCTCGCCGAACAGGGCGGCAACGAAGAAGCAGCGCGCAAGCGCAAGGCGGCCTGACCGCCCCGGCCGCGGCCCGCCAACGCGGGTCGCGGCGTCCCAGACGCCCAACCCCCACGCGCGGCCGCCGGTCGCGCCATTGCGTCGTCGCGACGTTCGGGCGGTACTCCAGGAGAAACTCATGTTCATGCACAACAAGCGACTGATGTACACGGTGCGCGTGGCCCAGCCCGATCCGGCGCTGGCCTCGCTGATGCTGGAGCAATTCGGCGGCCCGCAAGGCGAGCTCGCGGCGGCCATGCGCTACTTCACCCAGGCCATCGGCGAGGTCGACCCCGGCCGCAAGGACCTGTTGTACGACATCGCCACCGAGGAACTCAGCCACCTGGAGATCATCGGTTCGATCATCGCCATGCTCAACCAGGGCCCGAAAGCGGTAATGTCCGAAGGCATGGCCGAGGCCGAGGACATGCGCAACCTCACCCTCAACAACAATACCAGCCAGACCCAGCAGATCCTCTACGGCGGCGGCCCGGCCTTGGTCAATTCCAGTGGCGTGCCGTGGAGCGCGGCCTACGTGGACAGCATCGGCGAGCCGACCGCCGACCTGCGCTCCAACATCGCCGCCGAGGCGCGCGCCAAGATCGTCTACGAGCGCCTGATCAATGTCACCGACGATCCCGGCATCGTCGATGCGCTGACTTTCCTGATGACCCGCGAAGTGGCGCACCAGAAGTCGTTCGAGAAGGCGCTGTACTCGATCGAGCCGAACTTCCCACCGGGCAAGCTGCCGGGCGATCCGGCCTTCACCGACCGCTACTACGACATGTCGCAGGGCGACGGCGACATGCATGGACCCTGGAACAGCGGCAGCCAGTGGGAAGCGATCGCCGACCGCAATCGTCAGGTGGCGGTGGACGGTGGCAGCGGCGTCCCCAGTGTCGGGCTGAGCGAGCTGGAACAGAGTGCGGTGCAGGCACTGGCAGCGCGCACACTGTCGCAACCGGACAGCGACCCGACCACCGGTGCCGACCTCGGCGCCGGACCGGGTGCCGGCTCGACCAAGGGCAGCGTGGCGCGCTAGCGCTCCATCCTCCCCAACCCAGCCGACCACACGCCGCGGTGCAGTTGCATCGCGGCGTGTGCGTATCTGGCGATGCCGCGGCGGCCGCGCGGAGCTGCTTGATCAGCGAAGAGTGGTTTGCCGCATTCTCGACCGCTGCGCGCCTTGCCCGCGGCCCAAAGCGACGCATGCGCTAGTCAACGCGGGTTCCTCGCACTCGCCGCGCGTTCCTAGGCGCGTTCCGCGCTGTGCGTCCGAACGGCCTTGGTACCGGCCACACCTGCTCCACGCCTGGTCAGCCACGGATCATCCCAGGATCGACCGCGAACCTGGCGTTGCCGTGCATGGAAAGACCTTTGGCACATCAGGCACTGCAATAGACCAACGCCGCGACGCTAGCGTAGATGGGCCGAAGTGCCTGGACGCTGGCGTGTGAATCGAAATGTCCGCCAACGCCATGCGCAGCACCGCGATCAATCGCCGGTTTGCTGATGCGGCGCGTGCACCGGCTTGGATTGCGGGGAATCCTTCTGGCGCAGCCAGATGGTCAACACCACCAACGCGAACACGGCCAGGAACTCGCTTTGCCAGTTCTGCATCGATTCGAACCAGAACTGCGCGCCGCTGACGTGTTCCCAGAAGGATGGTGGCGGCTGGTGCTGCATCGCCTGCTCGGCCACTTCGTGACGCCAGCTGCCCAGCGCATGCAGCACGAAGCTGAGCAAGAACAGGATGCCGAAGGCCAGCGCCAGCGAACGCTCGTACAGCGCCAGCCAGAGGCCGCCGGCGCGCACCGGCCAAGGCACCGGGCCCGGCGCGACAGTGTCGTCTTCCTGCGCCGGCGACAGCGGTCGCGATTCGGCCGATCCCCACTGGCGCAGCTTCACCGTCAGCACCACATACATGCCCATCTGCAGGAACTCGCTCTCCCAGTTCTCGAACAGTGCGCCGATGAAATGCCCGCTGTGCAGGTACTGCCACATCGGCAGCGCCGCCAGCCCCTGCTGCCGCAGTTCCTCGTTGTAGGCCTGGTGACCACTGAGCGCCTGGCCGACCATGAACAGCAGGCTCAGCGCCAACAACACGATCGACAGGCTATTGCGTTTCCAGAACATGGAATCGGCTCTCCTCCACGCGCCGCGATGCCGGCGCGCCCTCGTTGCGACCATAGGCAGCGATGGGCAAAGAATGGATGAAGAAGGTGCCGCACACGCCTATGCTGCCGAGCGATGCCACCACCTGTAGGAGCGGCTTCAGCCGCGACGGGCGTTACCGGGAATGCCGTCGCGGCTGAAGCCGCTCCTGCAAAAGCGAGGCCGCCACGCCGCATTGGCTCAGAACTCTTCCCACTCCGCGCTGTCCGCCGGCACGCCCTGGATCGGGCGCGGCTTGGCCGCGGGCGGCCGCATGGAGGCCGCAGGCTTGGGCTTGGCGGCAGCGACGGCACGCACCGCCGGTCTGGCCGGCTGCGGCCTTGCCGTGGGGGCCGGTGCCGCGCTGACGGCGGCGCCGCCGGCGAGGCGGAACACCGCCACCGCACGCGCCAGTTCCGCTGCCTGGTCTTCCATGCTCTTGGCCGCCGCGCTGGCTTCTTCCACCAGCGCCGCGTTCTGCTGCGTGCTCTCGTCCAGCTGCATCACCGTCTTGCTGACCTGGTCGATGCCCGCGCTCTGTTCGGCGCTGGCCGCGGAGATCTCGGCCATGATGTCGGTGACCCGCTTCACCGAGGCGACCACCTCGGCCATGGTGGTGCCGGCGCGGTTGACCAGGGTCGAGCCCTGCTCCACTTCCTGCACGGAGTCGGAGATCAGGGTCTTGATCTCCTTGGCCGCGGCGGCCGAGCGCTGCGCCAGCGAGCGCACTTCCGAAGCCACCACCGCGAAGCCGCGGCCCTGTTCGCCGGCGCGCGCGGCTTCCACCGCCGCGTTCAACGCCAGAATGTTGGTCTGGAAGGCGATGCCGTCGATCACGCCGATGATGTCGGCGATGCGCGCCGACGCGGCACTGATCGAGGCCATGGTCGTCACCACTTCCTCGACCGCGCGGCCGCCGTTCTCGGCCACCTCGCCGGTGCTCAGCACCAGCTGGTTGGCCTGGCGCGCGCTGTCGGCGTTCTGCTTGACCGTGGAAGTCAGCTCCTCCATCGAGGCGGCGGTTTCTTCCAGGCTGGCCGCCTGCTGCTCGGTGCGCACCGACAGGTCGCTGTTGCCGCTGGCGATCTCGCTGGCGGCGGTGTTGATCGAGCCGACCGCGCGCTGGATGCCCTGCACAATGCCGGTCAATTGTTCGGCGGTGCGGTTGGCGGCATCGGCGAGCTTGCCGAACGCGCCTTCGTAGCGCACGTCAACACGCTGCGACAGATCGCCATCGGCGATCGCGCCCATGATCCGGCCGACGTCGGCCAGGCCGCTGTCGGCCTGGCGCATCAGCCGGTTCAGCGCTTCCACCATTTCCTTGAACGCGAACTCGTAGCGCGCCTCGTCGCCGCGCGCGCTGAAGTCGCCGCGGGCGGCCGCATCGGCCAGGCGCGCGATGTCGCCGTTGACCGCCGACAGGTTGGTCTTGACCACGTCCAGCGCCTCGTGCAGCGCGGCGCGCTGCCCCGGCAGGCGGCGCATGTCGCGGCGCAGGTCGCCGCGGCCGTACTCGTCCATGATCGCCATGGCCTCGACGATGGCGTCCAGGTGTTCGAACAGCGCCGTGTTCATGCCATGCGCCAGCGTGCCGTAGTCGCCCGGGAAGTCTTCCGGCATGCGGTGGCTGATGTCCTCGCCCTGCTGCAGCCGCACCAGGGTCTGCATCTCGCCGTTGAAGCGCTGCAACTGGGTCTGCATCTGCTGCATGCTGGCCATCAGCTGCCCGGTTTCGTCGCGCGACTCCACCTTGATCGGATTGTCGAAACGGCCGGAGGCGATCGCCTCGGCGGTGCGCGTCGCGCCGCGCAGCGGCGTGACGATGGCACCGGCGATCAGCCAGCACAGGCCCACCACCAGCACCACCAAGCCGCCGCCGATCACGGCGAGGATCTTGGTGAAGCCCATCGCCTCGGCCTGGATGTCTTCGGCATACACGCCCATCGCCAGGACCCAGTTCCATTGCGGGTACAGCGCGCCATAGCTGATCTTCGGCAGCTGCACCGACTTGCCGGGCTTAGGCGCGGTGTAATAGCTGAAACCGTCGCCGCTACGCACCGTGCTCACGATGTCGCGGTAGACGTATTCCCCGGCGTCGCTCTTGTAGTCGCTCATGTCGGCGCCGACCGGGCGCTTGGGATGCATGATGACGTGCATCTGCGGGTTGATGACGAAGAAGTAATCCACGCCGCCATTGGTTCTCATGTCGGCGAGCGCGCCCTTCGCCGCCGCCTGTGCCTGCGCCTCGGTCATCTCGCCGCGCTTGGCCAGGTTGGCATAGTGCTGAATGACGCTCATGCCCATGTCGACCTGGGTCTTGACGGTCTGCTTGCGCGCATCGACCAGGTTCAGATACTGCAGGCGTGCGGCAGCGACCGCGAGCAGGATCACGCCGAGCGCGATCAGCGTGCACAGCACGACGAACTTGCGTGCCATCGGCAGATTGGCGATACGGCGGCGCAGGAACTGGATGGGAGTCATGGTGTCAGGAAAAACCCTAAAAACGGACTCTGGTATCGGCCCGCATGCAGTCGAACTTGAACGGCCGCGGGTTGAACAAGATGAACGGGCAACACAGTTCCGCGCTGAAGACGTTTTCAGTCACGCCATCGCCGCATCCAGCGGTGTCGGGTCTGCGTGCGGCGCGGCGGTGTGCGGCTCCCACACCAGGCGATGGAAGTCGAAGCCGTGCTGCAGCCGCGGCTTGACCACGTTGAAGTACGGCGACACGTCGAAATCGCGCGGCAGCGTCAGGCTGGGATGGCGCGGATACAGGATCTCCGCGTCTTCCACGGCTTCGCTGTCCACCGGCGGCGTCTGGTCGATCTCCGGCAGGATCGGGTAGCGGATCGCCCCGAAGGCCTGTGCCAGCAGCGTCGAGCAGATCGCCCGGGTCGGCTCGCCACTGCCCAACTCCAGGAAGCGACGCTTCACCGACGACGGCAGCGGCGGCGTGCGGATCAGATAGCGCGCCAGATCGAAGATGTTCTTCAGGTCGTAGCTGTTGCCGACCCGCGAGACCATGTACTCCACCACGGTCTCGATCTCCTGCGCACTCAACCCGACCGGGCGGCAGATGCGCGTGTGCAGGCCAGCGAACTCGCTCAGCCCGACCAAGCGCACGCCGACATTGATGTCGACATCGCAGAACAGCGGCGCTTCCTCGCCGGGAAGCGCGGCCACATGGTCGCCGATGTACAGCGCCGCGTGCGACCAGGTGGACTGGCTCAGATACTTGATGGCGGTGGAGAAGCGGCTGTTGCCCTCGACCAGCAGTACGTCGCCCTTGCGCAGCGTGGCGCGCAGCAGGTGCGGCGGGCTGGTCGGCAGCTGCGAGCCGTGGCGGCGCGGCTTGGACAGGAACTTGGCCAGGTGGCGGCCCAGCAAACGTGGCAAGGACAGCATGCGCGTTCCCCCCGGGGGACGGCCGCTTCGGCGAAACGGCTTCGCTAACAGGGATGGCGGCCTTGCACGGGATTTCTTGAATGGCGTGCCAGCGCCAGCGCACGGCTCACGGTTGCCGCAGGATCGACAGCTCCACGAACTGCGCGCTGCTGGAACGCAGGTAGACCGCATAGCGACCGCGGCCCGGCACTTGCACCAGGAAGCGGTCTCCCGGCACGGGTTCCAGCTTGTCGACCACAGCCGCGCCCAGCGGTGCGATGCGCAGCCGCACCCTGGCATCGTCCTGCGCTGGCGTGAGATTGGCGATGGTCAGCGCGCCGTCGAAGAGCGTGCGGCTCTCGCCCGGCAGCAGGCTCAGCATCCCCGACATGGCCGCGGCCTTGGCATCGCAGGCGCCGGCCTGCGCCTCGGCCAACTGCCGCTGCAGCGGCTTGACCTCCACGTACTGCACGAAGCCGTAGGTCGCGCCGATTACCACCAGCACCGCCGACACCTCGGCGGCGGTGCGCTTGAACGAGAGTCCTTGCCACCATGTCTGCGCCGGCGGGGGCGGCGCCTGTCGGGTCGTTCGGGCCATCCGTCACGGTATCGGCGCCCTCGCTCCCATGTCTGCCAGCATTGCTTGCACTGCAAAGGCAGGGCACCTTCGTCTACGTGGCGATCCGGGATCCACACAGCACTTCCCGAGCTGCGGCGCACGCAGGCGCCCTCCCGACCCGGCATGCCCGAGGCGGCTACACTCCCGCTCCCCGCCCCACACGGACGCCTCGATGCGCGACCTCAGCCCGCTGCCCTCCATCGCCCTGGGTCGCTACCGCCACTTCAGGGGCGGCGAGTACGAGGTGCTGGGGGTGGTCCGCAGCAGCGAAACGCTGGAACCGCTGGTGCTGTACCGGCCGCTCTACGGCGAAGGCGCGATGTGGGTGCGGCCGTACCCGATGTTCGTCGAGCAGGTGGAGGTCGACGGCGTGCGGCGCCCGCGCTTCGCGCTGCTCGACGCGGACGCCTGACCGATGCGGGCGATGGCCGCGGCCACGCCTGAGCCGACGCGCTAGCGCTTTGCCGCGCTGTCCACGTCGCTCTTGGTCGCGGCGTGATCCTGCGCCGGACGGTTGCGGTTCTTCTTGGCGCGCGTCACCAGATACAGCATCGCGGCAATGAGCAGGACGAACAGTCCGGCGACCCAGGGCATCAGCGTGGTGTCCATTCGACATTCCAATTCGGTTGCACAGCGGTCACCACACCACACACGTAGTGAAGGCCTTGGCTAGCGCGTGAGCGACGTCGGCGCGACGCGTGCCTCGCGTACGTACGGCAACCGGATGCATCTGCCCTGACGCGTCTCGTCGGCGGCCCTGGCGACGGCCCTCGCGACACGCCCGGGCATCGCTCGGGTTTGTCACCCAACGCCTCCACATGCCGCGGCTACCGCGCTGTCGGTGACGGCGATGCCTGGCGGAGGCGTTCGTGGCGAATGCCCCCGTGGGGGCACGTCTTCGAGACGCACTGGTGTACCGGCTGGCGAGCCACCAGACCTGCCGGGTGTGGGCCAGATCCAATCGAGATACATTGACATACGCCCTGTACGCAAATAACGTACGCCGCGTATGTGAGTGAGATCCCCCGATGCACCAGCGCCGCAGCCGCCGCGAGATGATCGAGACCACCCGCGCCAGCCTGCTGGCCGCGGCACGGCAGGCATTCGCCACACACGGCTTCGCGCATACCTCGATGGACGTGTTGACCGCCGAGGCCAGCCTCACCCGCGGCGCGCTTTACCACCACTTCGGCAGCAAGGAAGGCCTGCTGATCGCGGTCATCGAGCAGATCGAGGCCGAGGTCGGCCTGCGCCTGCAGGCGGTGTCCGACGCCGCGCCCACACCGTGGGAGGGCTTCCGCCGCCGCTGCCGTACCTATCTGGAACTGGCGCTGGAGCCGGAGATCCGCCGGATCATCCTGCAGGACGCGCGCGCCGTGTTCGGCGACGTGCCGCCGGCGGCGCAGTCGGTGGGCATCACCGCGCTGCAGGCGGCGCTGGAAGCCTTGATCGCCGCCGGCACGGTGGCGCCGCTGCATGCCGGGGTGATGGCACGCATGCTCTACGGCGCGATCACCGAGGCGGCGTTCTGGATCGCCGAGCCCGACGCCGACCTGCATGCGCGGCTGGCCGATGCGCTGGACGCACTAGAGCGGCTGCTCGACAGCCTGCGCACGCGCTGACCCCGCAGCGCTTCCCGCTTCATCCCCCACCCAGGACCACGCACATGCACTGGCGCAACACCGCACAGCGCTTCGGCGCCCTCGCCAAGCTGTTCCACTGGACCACCGCCGCCGCCTTCATCGGCGCCTATGCAGTGGTGTACTACGTCATCTGGTTCATGGACGACACCTCGGACGCGTCGCTGCCGGTGCTCAACCTGCACTGGGTGCTGGGCCTGCTGGTCGGGTTCCTGGTGCTGCCGCGGCTGCTGTGGCGCTGGCTGGACGTGCAGCCGGACGATCCGCCGGGCTCGGCGCTGGAACACCGGCTCGCGCACCTGGCGCACGTGGGCCTGTACGCGCTGTTGATCGTGATGCCGCTGACCGGCTACATCGGCACCGGCGCGCCGACCGACCTGGGTCTGTTCCGCATCCCCGGCTTCAACGAGACCGCGCTGTTCGCCTGGATCAGCCGCACCTGGCACCTGAGCTGGGAGGCGTTCGAAGCACCGATCGACGTGGTGCACCACTTCATCGGCAAATGGATCGCCTGGATGGTGGTGCTGCTGCACGTGGCCGCCGCGCTGTTCCATCACTGGGTACGGCGCGACGCGGTGCTGACCCGCATGCTGCCGGGGCGCGTGACGCGTGTGCGCGGCGACGTGCCGCCGCCTGAGGCAGAGCGCGCCTAGCGTAGCTCGGGCACCTGCGCCGCGCGGGCCACGGCCTCCCCCGACGCCAGCGGCCAGCGCACCTCGAACCGCGTGCCACCGCCGGCCGGCAGGCACAGCGCATCGCCGCCGTGCGCCACCGCGATGGCCTTGACCACCGCCAGGCCCAGGCCGCTGCCACCGCTCTTGCGCGAGCGCGAGGGATCGCCGCGGCGAAAGGCGTCGAACACGCGCGCGGCGATCTCCGGCGCAATGCCAGGGCCGCTGTCTTCCACGAACAGCACGCATTGGCCCGCGTCCGCCTGCACGCCCACCCGCAGCGGGCCCGGCTCGGCGTAGTGCTGCGCATTCTCCAGCAAGGCCATCAGCGCCTGGCGGATGCGCACCGCATCGCACAGCACCGGTGTGCGCAGCGCCAGCGTGGATTCCAACACCAACCCGCGCGCGTCCAGGCTGGCCCCGAACGCATGCAGCACCGCCTCCACTTCCTGGGCCAGATCGGCCGGCGCCGGCTGCAGTTCCAGGTGCCCGCTGTCGGTGAGGCTGAGCACGCGCAGGTCCTCGATCAGCCGGTTCAGGCCTTCGATCTGCCGCAGCAGGCTCTCGAACGCCGCCACATCCGGCGCGAACACGCCCTCGGCCAGGCCCTGCAGGCGCCCGCGCAGGATCGTCACCGGCGTGCGCAATTCATGAGCGACGGCGGCATTCCAGAACGCGCGCTCGCGGGTCATCGCCTGCAGGCGATCGGCCATGGCGTTGAAGTCGCGCACCAGTTGCGCGGTCTCGCCCAGCGCATGCGCGTCCATGCTGGCGCGCGCATGCAGATTGCCCTGGGCGACTTCACGCAGGCTGTGCGCCACCGAGTTCAACGGGGTCAGGATGCGCCGCGACAACCGCACCGCCACCGCCACCGCGATCGCCACGGCCAGTGCCGCGGTGGCGCCGATCCACATCATCTCAACGCGCGACGGCACCCAGGTGTCGGAGATGCTGTTGGGCTGGTAGGCCGCCGCCAGCGCATAGAACACGTAGGAACCGACCACCGACAGCAGGATGATCCACAGCGCCAGCGCGCCCAGCGACAGGATGACCTGGCGGCGCAGCCCGGGGGCGCGGCTCATGCGCCGGTTCCGAAGCGATAACCGACGCCGCGCACGCTGGCCGGCGTACCCTGCACGCCCAGCGCTTCCAGCTTCTTGCGCAGCTTGCTGATATGGCTGTCGATGGTGCGCTCCTGGGTGTCGCCTTCCGGCAGGCACGCGTCGAGCAGCTCGGCGCGGCTGAACACCCGCTTCGGCGCGCGCATCAGCCGCACCAGCAGCTTGAACTCGGTGAGCGTGAGATCCAGCGCGTGCCGCTGCTCGCCCACGCGCACGCTGGCTTCGTGCTGGTCCAGGTCGACGTGGCAGGCGCCCACGCGCAGGCTCCGCGCCTCGTCGACGCTGTTGCCGCGGATGCGCCGCAGTACCGCCTGCACCCGCGCCACCACCTCGGCCGGGTTGAACGGCTTGACCACGTAGTCGTCGGCGCCCAGGCGCAAACCCATCAGCTTGTCGATGTCCTGGTCCAGCGCGGTGAGCATGATCACCGGGGTCTCGCCACGGTGGCGCAGTTCGGCCAACACCTTCCAGCCGTCCACCGCGGGCAGCTGCACGTCCAGCAGGATCAGGTCCGGGTCCAGCGCCAGGTGCAGTTCCAGCGCGGCGCGGCCGTCGGCGGCGTGGACGCTGCGCAGCCCGCTGCGTGCCAGATAGGCGACGAGGATCTCGGCGATCTCGCTCTCGTCTTCGGCGATCAGGACCAGCGGCGCGGACGCGGGCGCAGTGGCGCCCGGAGAGGAAACGGACATGGCGTGGCGGCGAAAGGCGCGTCGGCCCGGACGGGCGGATCTCCATCATATCTCCACACAGCATCGAACGCCGCGCAACCCGCGGCCGCGACCATGCACGGCTTTGGCGTCCGCCGCATCCGCGGCGGCAGCGACGAGGCACGAGGCATGGGCATGCGGCAACAGGTACGGACTCTGGGAATCGGCGGGGCGCTGGCGTTGGCCCTGGCTGGCTGCGGCGGCGGCGCGCAGCCGCAGGCGGTGGCCGCGCCGGTGCAGGTCACCGCGGTGACCCTGCGCCCAGCGCCGATGACGGTGAGCGTGGACCTGCCCGGGCGCGTGGCCGCGGTGCGCAGCGCGCAGATCCGCCCGCAGGTCGGCGGCATCGTGCAGCGCCGCTTCTTCGAGCAGGGCGCCGACGTGCGGCGCGGCGATGCGCTGTTCCAGATCAACCCGGCACCGTTCAAGGCCGAGATGGACACCGCCGCGGCCGCACTCCACCGCGCCCAGGCCGCGCAGGTGCTGGCCGACGTGCAGCATGCCCGGCTACAGCGGCTGGTCGAATCCAGCATGGTCAGCCGGCAGATGTACGACGATGCCGTCTCGCAGCGTACCCAGGCCGCCGCCGCGGTCGCCGAGGCCAAGGCGACGCTGTCGCGGCGGCGCCTGGACCTGGCCTTCGCCACCGTCGATGCGCCGATCGACGGCCGCATCGACCAGGCGCTGCTCACCGAAGGCGCGCTGGTCTCGCCCAGCGACAGCGCACCGATGGCGGTGATCCAGCAGATCGACCAGGTCTACGTCGACGTGCGCCAATCCGCCGCCGACCTGGATCCGCTGGACCCGGCCGCGCGCGCGCAGGCCGCCGGCGGCGACGGCCTGCCGGCGCAGATCCTCGACCGCAGCGGCACGCCCTCGGGGCTGAGCGGGCGCGTGCTGTTCTCCGGCATCAACGTCGATGCCGGCACCGGCGACGTGCTGCTGCGGATCCTCGTCGACAACCCGCAGCGGCGCCTGCTGCCCGGCATGTACGTGCGGGCGCGGGTGCCTCGCGCCCACTACGCGCAGGCGCTGCGCGTGCCGCAGCAGGCGGTCACCCATGTCGGCAAGCGCGCGCAGGTGTGGATGCTGGACGCCAATGCGCAGGTACGCAGCGCGACGGTGCAACTGGGCGAACTGGTGCAGGGGCACTACCGTGTCGTCGCCGGCCTCCAGGCCGGGCAGCAAGTGGTGGTCGAAGGCATCGACCGGCTCAGTGCCGGTACTCGGGTCAAGGCACGCGCGTGGCAGCCGCCGGCGGTCGCCACCGCGGCCGCGGACTGAACCGGGGACGCCGCCATGCCACAGTTCTTCATCGAGCGCCCGGTCTTCGCCTGGGTGATCGCCCTGTTCATCGTCCTGTTCGGCACCCTGGCCATCGGCCAGTTGCCGGTGGCGCGCTATCCCTCGGTGGCGCCGCCGTCGGTGTCGCTGATCGCGTCCTACCCCGGCGCCACGCCACAGACCCTCAACGACTCGGTGGTGAGCCTGGTCGAGCGCGAGCTGTCCGGGGTCAAGAACCTGCTGTACTTCGAGTCCACGGTGGACACCTCGGGCAGCGCCCAGATCACCGCCACCTTCAAGCCCGGCACCAATGCGGAGCTGGCGCAGGTGGACGTGCAGAACCGCATCAAGGCGGTGGAGCCGCGGCTGCCGCAGGCGGTGCGGCAGAACGGCCTGCAGGTGGAATCAGCCGCTTCCGGCTTCCTGATGCTGGTCGGCCTGACCTCGCCCGACGGCCGCTACGACGAAGTGGCGCTCAACGACTACCTGGCGCGCAACATCGTGCAGGAACTGCGGCGCATCGATGGTGTCGGCCGCGTGCAGTTGTTCGGCGCCGAGCAGGCCATGCGCGTGTGGGTGGACCCGGACAAGCTCATCGCCTATGGCATGACCATGACCGAGCTGGCGCAGGCGATCGAGCAGCAGAACGCGCAGATCGCGCCCGGCCGCCTCGGCGACGAGCCGGTGGTGCAAGGTCAACGCCTGACCGTGCCGCTGACCGTGGCCGGGCAACTGACCACGCCCGCGCAGTTCGCCGCCATCGTGCTGCGCGCCGACAGTGGCGGCGCACGGGTGACCCTGGGCGACGTGGCGCGGGTGGAGCTGGGCGCACAGTCCTATGGCTTCTCCAACCGCGAGAACGGCGCGCCCGCCACCAGCGCGGCGATCCAGCTCTCGCCCGGCGCCAATGCGGTGCGCACCGCGCAGGCGGTGAAGGACCGGCTGGCGGAACTGGCCGCGAGCATGCCGACCGGCATGACCTATTCGATCCCGTTCGACACCGCACCGTTCGTGAAGCTCTCGATCAAGCAGGTGCTCAAGACCCTGCTGGAAGCGATGATGCTGGTGTTCTTGGTGATGTACCTGTTCCTGCAGAACGTGCGCTACACGCTGATCCCGGCCATCGTCGCGCCGATCGCGTTGCTGGGCACCTTCGCGGTGATGCTGCTGGCCGGCTTCTCGATCAATGTGCTGACCATGTTCGGCATGGTGCTGGCGATCGGCATCATCGTCGACGACGCCATCGTGGTGGTGGAGAACGTCGAACGGATCATGGCCAGCGAAGGCTTGCCGCCGCGGGAGGCGACGACCAAGGCGATGCGCGAGATCACCGGCGCGGTGGTCGGCATCACCCTGGTGCTGACCGCGGTGTTCATCCCCATGGCCTTCGCCAGCGGCTCGGTGGGCGTGATCTATCAGCAGTTCACCCTGGCGATGGCGGTGTCGATCCTGTTCTCGGCGTTCCTGGCGCTGACGCTGACGCCTGCACTGTGCGCCACCCTGCTGCGCCCGGTCGCGCCCGGCCATCATGCCAAGCGCGGCTTCTTCGGCGCGTTCAACCGTGGCTTCGAGCGCCTGACCGGCCGCTATGCCGCACGCGTGACGCGGCTGCTGCGGCGCAGTGCACGGGTGATGGCGGTGTTCGCGGTGCTGTGCGTGGCGCTGGTCTTGGCCATGCGCGTGCTGCCGTCGGCCTTCCTGCCGGAAGAGGACCAGGGTTACTTCATGACCTCGATCCAGTTGCCCACCGACGCCACCAGCGAGCGCACGCTGGCGGTGGTCAAGGCGTTCGAGCGGCACGTCGCCACGCGCCCGGCACTGGCCTCCAATCTGGTGATCCTGGGTTTCAGTTTCTCCGGCTCGGGCACCAACGCGGCCATGGCCTTCACCATGCTCAAGGACTGGAACCAGCGCGACGGCGCCACCTCCAGCGAAGAAGCCGAACGCGTGCAGCAGGCCATGGCCGATCTGCCCGAGGGCACGGTGATGAGCCTGCTGCCGCCGGCGATCGACGAACTCGGCACCTCCTCCGGCTTCACCCTGTATCTGCAGGACCGCGGCAACCGCGGCGAGGCCGCGCTGATGGCGGCGCAGGCGAAGCTGCTGGAGCTGGCCGCGGACAGCAAGGTGGTCAGCGGCGTGTATCAGGATGGGCTGCCGCCGGGCAAGAGCATCCGCCTGGAGATCGACCGTCAGCATGCCGAAGCCATGGGCCTGCCCTTCTCCGCGATCAGCAACACCCTGTCGGCAGCGATGGGCTCGCTGTACGTCAACGACTTCCCCAACGCCGGGCGCATGCAGCAGGTGATCCTGCAGGCCGACGCCACCGCGCGCATGCAACTGGACGACGTACTGAGCCTGCGCGTGCGCAGCGCGGAGGGCGGCATGGTGCCGCTGCGCGAGGTGGTGACCGCCACCTGGACCGACGCGCCGCAGCAGTTGGCACGTTTCCAGGGCTTCCCGGCCGTGCGCATCACCGGCGGTGCCGCACCCGGCGTGTCCAGCGGCGCGGCCATGGCCGAGATGGAACGGTTGGCCGCGCAACTGCCGCCGGGCTTCGCCGTGGCCTGGACCGGGCAATCGCTGCAGGAGCGGCAGTCGGCCGCGCAGGCGCCACTGCTCATGCTGCTGTCGGCATTGGTGGTATTCCTGGTGCTGGCGGCGCTGTACGAGAGCTGGTCGATCCCGCTGTCGGTGATGCTGGTGGTGCCATTGGGCCTGCTCGGCGCGGTGGCGGCGGTGATGCTGCGCGGCCTGCCCAACGACGTGTTCTTCAAGGTCGGCCTGATCACCATCATCGGCCTGTCGGCAAAGAACGCGATTCTCATCGTCGAGTTCGCCCGGCAACTGCACCGCGACGGCCAGGGCTTGGTCGAGGCGGCGACCAATGCCGCACGTTTGCGCCTGCGCCCGATCCTGATGACCTCGCTCGCCTTCGCCCTGGGCGTGGTGCCGCTGATGCTGGCCAGCGGCGCCAGCGCCGAGACCCAGCACGCCATCGGCACCGGCGTGTTCGGCGGCATGGTCAGCGGCACCGTGCTGGCGATCTTCTTCGTGCCGGCGTTCTTCGTCTGCGTGGTGGGGTTGCAGGAGCGGGTGGCAAGCTGGCGTGCGCGGCGCGGGGGCGATACGTCAGCCGAGCATTAGACCGGCGCTGCTGCTGCCATTGTGGCCGTCAACTGTCATGCAGCCGAAACGCGCGAAGTGATCTGCTTTGCGATGGCGCAATGCGTCGGGACTGAAGTCCCTCCCACAGCGCACCCGACAGGCTCGCCGCAAGCCCCTGTGGGAGCGGCTTCAGCCGCGACGCGACCAAGCACGACGAGAAGGTCGTCTCCCATCGTTGCGCAGCATCACCCGCATCCACGCCGCACCACTGATCGCCGCCCTCACCCCACCAGGCACAACGGCACCTCCCCCGGCCGCAAGGTCAGCACCCGCACACCGCTGGCGGTCACCGCCACGGTGTGCTCGAACTGCGCCGAGAGCTTGCCGTCGCGCGTGTGCACCGGCCATTGCCCGGGCAACGCGCGGATCGCCGCACGTCCCTGGTTGAGCATCGGCTCGATGGTGAACACCATGCCCTCGCGCAACTCCAGGCCGGTGCCGGCGTGCCCGTAGTGGAGGATCTGCGGCTCCTCATGCATGGCGCGGCCGATGCCGTGGCCGCAGTACTCCTTGACCACGGTGTAGCCATGCGCGCGCGCATGCCGCGCGATGGCGTGGCCGATGTCGCCCAGCCGCGCACCCGGACGCACCGCGGCAATGCCCTTCCACATGGCCTGGTACGCAGCCTGCACCAGCCGCCGTGCCGGATAGGCCACCTCGCCGACCAGGTAGGTGGTGCTGGAATCGGCGATGTAGCCGTGCTTCTCCAGGGTGATGTCCAGATTGACGATCTGCCCGTTGCGCAGGACATCGTCGGCCGACGGCACGCCGTGGCAGACCACGTCGTCGATGGAGGCATTGAGCACGAACGGGAAACCGTACTGGCCCTTGCTCGCGGGCCGTGCGCCCAGTTCGTCCACGATCATCCGTTCGACGAGGTCGTTGAGTTCCAGCGTGCTGCGGCCAAGCAGCGACATTCCGTCCAGCCGCACGAACACTTGCGCCAGCAAGCGCCCGGACTCGGCCAGCAGCGCCAGCTCGTCCGGCCGCTTGATCACGTGCGCGCCGGTGTCACCGCCTGCGGCCGCACTCCCGCCGCGCGCAGCTCGCGCGCCACGATGTCCTGGAACGACAGCTCCGGATTCATCTCGCACAGCATGCCGACCTTGATCCAGAAATTGGCCTGCGCATTGATCGACCGGCTGGTCACCGTGCAGGCGCGGCGCAGTTGGTCGTGCAGGTCGTCGTCGATGTTGACGATGCCCATGGTGGCTCCCGAGACGATGTATATGGATCATATACGAATCATATATTCTCAGCAAGCCAGCACTGCGCGACGCAATGCCGCGGATCACGACCAGGCAGCGTCGGCCACCACGTAAGCCGCCTGCCGGACGTCAGGTAACCTCCGAAGCGCATCCGTAGGAGCGGCGTCAGCCGCGACGAGACATCACCAGGAAAGCCTGTCGCGGCTGAAGCCGCTCCTACGAAAAAGGATCGCTGCCTTTGATCGGCGCTAAGCCGCACGTCTTCTCCTGGCCTGCCGATCGCAGGAGGTGAGACGCCGCGGCCGCATGATTGCGCGCTTCCGCCTGCTGCCCTCGCGCTCTTGCTGCAGGTCAGTCAGATGCGCACATGCACTGACGTCAGCACCCGCTTCCTCGCCTGGGCCAGGCCGTGGATGGCGCCATCCGCACACGCGGCGCGCCCTGCCCAGTGCGGACATGCGGTCGGCGTTGCACCCGGGATTTCTCCATCAATGGATCGCACCATGTTCAAGGCACGAATCGGCGACCTGTTCGCCAGCCACGCCCAGGTCTACACGAACGCGGTCAATTGCGCCGGCATCATGGGCAAGGGCATCGCGCAGGCGTTCAAGCGGCGCTATCCGGCCATGTTCGAGGACTATGCCGTGCGCTGCCGGGAAGGCCGTGTGCGCATCGGCGAACCCTATCTCTACCAGGATGTCAGCGGCCTGCGCATTCTCAACTTCCCCACCAAGCGCCATTGGCGCTCGCCGTCGCGGCTGGAGGACATCGCCGCGGGGCTGGACTACCTCGCCGCGCATCTGGGCGAATGGGACGTGCGCAGTCTTGCCCTGCCGCCGCTCGGCTGCGGCAACGGCGGCCTGGATTGGGAGGATGTCGGCCCGCTGATCTACCGCACGCTGGCGCATCTGCCAGTCGACATCGAGGTCTATGCGCCGTACGGCACGCCGCTGGCGCAGCTCGAACCCGCCTTCCTGTCGCGGCCTGCGCACGCCTTGGGCGAGGGCTTCAGTAAACGTACGGCGACCCAGCCGGGCTGGATCGCAATCATGGAAGTGTTGCGGCAGCTGCAGGCCCGTCCGGAGGCGCGGCCGCTCGGGCGCACCCTGTTCCAGACGCTCTGCTGGGCCATGACCGAACTGGGCGTGCCGACCGGACTGACGTTCGGCAATGCCGGCCGCGGCCCGCGCCAGGGCGACGTCCGGCCGATCCTGACCGACCTGGCAAACCGCAACTGGCTGCATGAGCAGCCGCAGGGACGGACGATGGCGCTGCGCGCGTCGCCGCAGTACGACAAGGAGCATGCGCGGTTCGCCGCGGCGTACGCGCCCTACGACGCCGAGATCGCGAAGGTCGTGGAATTGTTCGCGCGGATCAGGAACACCGACCAGGCCGAGGGCATCATGACGGTGTTCCAGGCTGCGCGCCGGCTTCAGCAGGCGCATATCGGGCAGTTGCGCGACGCCCAGCAGCTGCTCGCCCATCTGCGCGACGCGCACGCGATCGAGCCATCGGAACAAGCGCAACAGGCGGCGGCAGCGGCGATCGACATGCTGCTGGCGCTGGACTGGATTCGCCTGGGCTGAGCGCCGCGCTGCCAGGCCGTGTACGACGCGCTGGGTCTATTGGACGTGCGGCTGTAGATCTCAGCTCTTTCTTTTCAACAGTGCTACCGCGCGGCCAGGCCATCCGCACACCGCACCGCCGCGACAGGGCCGCGCCCATGCCGAGGCGGCATCGCGTGCAGGCGACGCCGCCCACATAGGGTAGGCGGCGTCGTGCGACCGGTCAGAAGCGCACGCGCCAGACGCTGTTGCCGACATCGTCGGCGATCAGCAGCGCACCGTCCTTGTCCTGGGCCAGACCGACCGGGGCACCGAACAGCTGCGACTCGTCTTCCGAATGGAAGCCGCTGACCACGGTCTGCGGTGGGCCGACCGGCCGGCCCTGCCGGAACGGCACGTAGACCACCTGGTAGCCGCTGAGCGGCGAACGGTTCCAGCTGCCGTGCTCGGCGACGAACGCACCTTCGCGGTAGTTGGCCGGAAGCGTCTCGCCGCGTGAGAACCAAAGGCCCAGCGCGGCCACATGCGAGCCCAGCGCGTAGTCCGGCTTGATCGCCTTGGCCACCAGGTCCGGGCGCTGATCCTTGACCCGCACATCCACGTTCTGTCCGTAGTAGCTATACGGCCAGCCGTAGAAGCCGCCGTCCTGTACCGAGGTCAGGTAGTCGGGCACCAGGTCGGCGCCGATCTCGTCGCGCTCGTTGGCGATCGCCCACAACTTCCCCGTCCGCGGCTCCCACTGCAGCCCGGTCGGATTGCGGATGCCCGAGGCGAAGATGCGGCTGCTGGCCGAGGCGACATCCACCTCCAGCACGGCCGCGCGGCGGTACTCCACGTCCAGTCCGTTCTCACCGATGTTGCTGTTGGAGCCCACGCCGACGTACAGCTTGCGTCCGTCGGGGCTGGCCAGCAGGGCCTTGGTCCAATGGTGCTCGATCGTGCCGGGGAGATCGGCGAACAGCGTGCCGGGCGCGGTGATCTCGGTTTGGCCCGCGATGTAGGGGAACTTCATGATGGCGTCGGTGTTGGCGACGTACAGCGCGTCGCCGATCAGCTGCACCCCGAACGGCGAGTGCAGGCCCTTCAGGAACGCATGCTGCTCCCACCTGCCGTCCGCGGTCCTGCGCAGCAG
This sequence comes from Xanthomonas sp. F1, assembly GCF_014199855.1. Lineage (NCBI taxonomy): Bacteria > Pseudomonadati > Pseudomonadota > Gammaproteobacteria > Lysobacterales > Lysobacteraceae > Xanthomonas > Xanthomonas sp. F1. Next base: position 80,881 of record NZ_JACHOK010000012.1, read on the forward strand.
GGTGATGCGGTTGCCGCCCTTGGCGCTCTTGCCGGAGCGCCCCTGGATCAGGCCGGCGATCAACTGCTTGGGCGTGGTGACCGGCTCCATGCCCGGCGAATTGGCCTCCACCACCAGCACGTCGTCGTTGGGCAGCACGTACAACTGGCGCGGATGTTTCAGGCCACCGGCGATCTTCTCGATCTTCAGGCCCGCCGCCACGGTGGGCGCCTGCCCCTCCTTCCAGCCCACACCCTCGGGAACCTGCATCGGCGGCAGCAGGAAGTTGCGCGCCTGCGGCAGCGGCGGCGCATTACCCGCCTGCTGGGTCGGCTCGAGCGAGGCCTTGCCGCTGCAGGCGGCCAGCGCCACCGCGCAGCTCAGCGCGAAGGCGGACATGCAGAGGTGCTTAGCCATGGGCGTAGCCCTCGCGTGGCATGGTACGGATGGCGATGAGCACATGTCCTGTCGCCAACAGCGCGACCGTGGCGATCGAGAGCCAGAGCCCTGCCGGGACCACCGCATACGCGTCGCGGCTGTGCACGAAGGAATTGAAGATGGCCGCGACGATGGCGAGCAGGTTCAGCCAGAAGTCGAGCCGTTCCACCGGCAGCACGGAGCGCCGCGAGGTGATCCAGACCTGCACCAGGTTGATCAGACGCGGCACGATGGCGATGACCAGTCCGATCGCGATCAGCCAGGCCGCCGCCTTGGTCCACAGGATCACCCCGCTGCGGGCGTAGACGATGTCGAAGATCAGCGCGGCGACGAAGCAGCCGAACGGGATGGGATTGAGCAAGCCATAAAGGGCATTGGCCACCACGGAGCGGCGCGGCGCAGTCTGCAGAGGCATGAGACGGCTCTCGACGAAAGGAAGAAGGGGGCGAATCGCTCGCTCACCACGAACCCGCGGGACGCGCCGTTGTGATGGTGAGACCCACTATCTGCCCGCCCCTGTCTAAAGGGCGTCGCGATGGCACTGCGCGTGTCGACGCGCCATCCCACATCATCGCTACAGCCGCAGCCGTGTGCGCAGCGCTAGGTGCGCGCGGAAGCGATAGGCGCTCCGCTGCTCTCGCGCACCGACAGGCTCACCGGCACGATCGTCCTGCGCGGCGGTACGGCTGCGTCCAGCCGCTCCAGCACCAGTTGCGCCGCCTGGCGGCCGCGGGCACGCGGTTGCGCGGCGAGCGTGGTCAATGCGGGCGTGCTCACCGCGGCCTCGGGGATGTCGTCGAAACCGGTGATCGCGAAGTCCTTGCCTGGACGGATGCCACGCGCGAGCAGGCCCAGCATCAGGCCCAGCGCGACCGTGTCGTTGTAGCAGACCGCCGCGGTGGGCGGCGCGTCGTGGGTGAACAGGTCACCGTGGCGTGCCGCCGCTTCCAGGCGATTGGGCGCGGACTCGATCAGCCAGGCCGGGTCCACCGGCAGCTTGGCCTGCCGCATCGCCTGCGCGTGGCCGGCGCGACGCTGCCGGCAGGAACTGGAATCGGCATGGCCGCCGTAGAAGGCGATGCGGCGGTGGCCGAGCGCGATCAGATGCTCGGTGGCCAGTTGCGCACCGCGCTGGTTGTCCAGGCCGAGAAAGCCCCAGTCGTCGGCGCCGGCGAGTTCGCGATTGAACAGCAACACGTTCGCGCGTGCATCCAGCACCGTGTGCAGTTCGGCGGCGTCGCTGCCCTCGGCCGGCGACAGGATCACGCCGGCCGGGGTGTGCTCCATCAGCGAGGCCAGTACGGCCTGCTGCCGCGCGGGCGATTCGCCGGTACTGCCGAGCAGGGTCACGTAGCCCTGCTCGCCCAGCGCCTCGTCCACGCCGGCGGCGAACTCGGCGAAGAACGGATTGGCCAGATCGTTGATGACCAGGGCCACGCAGGTCGAGGTGCGCCGGCGCAGGTTGGCGGCGCCACGGTTGTAGACGTAGCGCTGCCGCTTCAGTTCCGCTTCCACGCGCGCGCGGGTGTCGGCATGCACCAGCGGGCTGCCGCGCAGCACCAGCGAGACGGTGGCGCGCGAGACGCCGACCGCATCGGCGATGTCGGTGACGGTCACCACGCGCTGCCGGTCGCGCGCAACGGTGGCCGGCTTGGACTGCGTGGCGGTGTCGGCGCGCTCCAGCGCAACCGGCGCCTCCTTGCGCGAGGCGGCCTTGGTTGCCTTGGACCCTGCGAATCCGGCTCGGGGTGGACGCTTCTGGCTCATCGGATCGATTCCCTTCGGACGAGACGCGCAGCGTAAACCATCGGCTGCGCGCCCCTGCCGCGCGACGGCACGGACTCAGCGCCAGCCCAGGCTGGCGGCGGCCGGCGGTGCCGCGCATGGCGACACCGGCAGGTTCTGCGGCTGCGTGCCCCATCCCTGCGGCTGCGGCGCATCGCGCAGGTCGAAACGCAGGCGGCCGCCTTGACGCAACTGTGCCCAATCGAGCCACACCGGCGCGTGCGCGCGGCCGTCCAGCGACACGCCACCGACATAGCGCAGCTTGCCATCGCCGGCCTGCGGCGCGTCGATGCGCAGCGTGCGGCCCGCTCCCACGTCCAGTTCGACGCGCGAGAAGCGCGGCGCGTGCAGCAGGAACTGCCCGGTGCCGGGTACCGCCGGATACAGGCCGATGACGCTGAACAGGTACCACGCCGACATCGTGCCCAGGTCGTCGTTGCCGGTGACGCCGTTGGGCGCATTGGTGAACAGCGTCTGCGCCGCATGCAGCACGGTGCTGGTCTTCCACGGCTGGCCGATCAGCGTGTACATCCACGGCGCATGCAGGTCGGGCTCGTTGTTGGGGTTGTAGCGGAACTGGCTGTAGTAGCTGTACGGCCCCACCACCCATTCCTTGCGCGCGGCACCGGCCGGGTCGGCCAGCAGCGCGTCGTAGGCGAAGAAGGTATCCAGGCGCCGCGCGGTCTGCTCGGGCCCATGCATCGCCTCCACCAGGCCCGGCACGTCCTGCTGCGCCAGCCACTGGTACTGCCAGGCCGTGCCCTCGTGGAAGCCATGCTGCGAACGCGGATCGTAATGGCCATCCGATGGCGTGTACCATGCGCCGTCCTCAGTGCGCGGTCGCGGAAAACCGGTGAAGCCGGTCTCCGCATCGCGCACCGACGGATCCCAGATCGAGTGCCAGTTGCGCCCGCGGCGGTTCAGCACCGCCGCGTCCTCTGCATGGCCCAGCGCGCCGGCCATGGTCGACAACGCGCAGTCGGCCAACGCGTACTCCAGCGTCGCCGAGCCGCCGTGGTGCGGATCGACGTCCATGCCCTTGGACGGGAACGCGCGGTCGTACTGCACGAAGCCCTGCGCCAGGTAGTTGGCATTGCCGGAGCGCCCGGCGTGCCGCGAATTCAGCGGCGGCATCTCGAAGGCGTTGCGGCGCAGCGCGGTGTACGCCTCGGCCTCGCGTCCCTGCAGTGCGCCGAAGCGCCACAGGTCGACCAGGAACGGCGTGACCGGGTCGCCGGTCATGACGTTGGTCTCGAAGTTGGCATAGCCCCAGCGCGGTAGCCAGCCGCCTTGGGCGTTGATCGCCAGGATCGAACGGCCGATGTCGGCGGCGCGCTGCGGCCGCAACAGCGCCAGCAACTGGTTCTGCGAACGGTAGGTATCCCACAGCGAGAAAAACTCGTGGTAGGTCCAGCCATCGGCGTGGTGGATCCCGTCGTCGTAGCCGCGGTAACGGCCATCGGCGTCGCTGCCGGTCAGCGGCTGCAGCAGCGCGTGGTACAGCGCGGTGTAGAACACCACGCGGTCGTCGCCGCTGCCGCCGTGCACGCGCACGCTGGCCAGCTCCTTGTCCCAGGCCTGCTGCGCGCGGGCACGCATCGCATCGAAGCCGAGCAGGCGGCCATTGGCCATGCCCTCGCTGCGCAGGTTGTTGCGCGCACCCTCGGCATCCACGTGCGAGATCGCCGAGATGGCGGTGACCGCACGGCCCTTGCTCACATCGAAGGTGAGCCACGCGCCGCTGGGCTTGCCCTCGCCCTCCATGCCATGGCGCGATCCCGGCACGCCGCCGGCTTCGCCCCAGGTGCCGAAGGCCTTGAACGGGCGGTCGAACTCCAGGCGGAACCAGGTGGTGTACTGATGGCCGCCGCAGAAGCTCTGGGTCACCAGCTTGCCTTCGACCACGCGGTCGCCGACCACGCTCAGGGTGCTGCCGGTGACCGTGTGGCGGGCGTTGGCCTGGCCGATGTTGATCAGCACGTGGCCGTCGCCCGAGGTGGAAAAGGTGTAGCGCTCGGCCGCGGCGCGGGTCAGCGCGGTGGCTTCGGCGTCGATGCCGCCGTAGTCGGTCAGCCGCACCTTGTAGTAGCCGGCCTGGCCGCGCTCGCCGTCGTGCTGGTAGCGCGCGCCGTAGCGGGTGTGGTCGAACGCCTTCGGATCGCCCGTATCGAAATCGCCACCGGGGCCGATGCGCCCGGTGACCGGCAACACCGAGACCTGTCCACCCTGCTCCCAGCAGCCGGCGCCGGACAGGAAGGAATGGCCGAAGCCGCGGATCTGCGGATCGTCGTAGCGCCAGCCGGCGTAGTGCGCGCCGATCGGGCTGACCTGGATCATCCCGAACGGCGCAGACGCGCCGGGGAAGGTGTTGCCGTCGTCCTTGCTGCCGATGAAGGTGTTGACCTCGGCACTGGGCCGCGGCGCGGCGGTCAGTGCCGGCGTGACTAGCAACAACGACAGGGCGAGCGTGCGCAACAGGGAGGGCAACGGGGAAGACGTCATGCGATCGGATCCTGTGGTGAACGACCGCGTAAACGCGACGGCGCAGTCGTGGACGGCGAAAACGGTAGCCCGGCCGTCGCCGGACCGTCGCGCCCATGCCGTCCGCCGCGCGGCAGGCATGGGCGCGACACGCTGCAGCCTAGAACTTGTAGGTCAACCCCAGGTACGCCAGCCGCCCGGCGTAACCGCCGGTGTAGAAGCGCGCCCGCGTGTCGTCGCCCAAGTGCTGGCGCGACTCCTGCTTGGTCAGGTTCAGCACCGACGCAGTGAGGCTGAGCGCCGGAGTGATGTTGTATGCCGCGTTCACATCGATCTGGTAGTACGGCTCCTCGTACACGTTCAGCCCATTGACCAGGCCCTGCACCAACTCGCCGCGGCGGTTGTACGAGGCGCGCAGCAGCAGCCGGTCGGTCTCGTAGAACACGGTGAGGTTGGTCTGGTTCTTGGCGCTGCCCGGCATGGACGTCTTGCCGACCTCGGTGCCATCCTCCAATCGCACCGCCGCCTTGCTGGCATCGTTGTAGGTGTAGTTGAACTGCACGCCGAGGCCGGACGGCAGCGTGTGCTGCGCGTACAGCTCCACGCCCTGCGACACCGCATCCTGGCCGCCGGCCTGAGTGCTGTAGTTCTGCACGGTGACCGCCTGACCGTTGATCATCATGTTCACGTCGCTGATCACGTCGACGGCGAAGTTCTCCACGTTCTTGCGGAACAACCCCACGCCCGCCACCGAGCCCGGCTGGAAGTACCACTCCAGCCCCAGGTCGAACTGGGTGGCCTTGTACGGCTCCAGGTTCTTGTTGCTGCCCGAGCCGTACCAGCCCTGCTCGCTGGCGCCGCCGGTCAGACGCCGGTCGGCCACGTACTCGGGGCTGTAGTACTCCAGGCTGCCGGGCGCGGCGATGTCGTTGTAGCTCGGCCGCGCGATCACCTTCGACGCCGCTGCGCGCAGCAGCAAGTTCTCGGTCAGGTCGTAGGCCAGGTTGAAGCTGGGCAGCACGTCGGTGTACTTGCGGTCCAGGCCGCTGACCACGAACGACTCGGTGCGCTGCTGCGTATCCGACAACCGCCAATAGCCCTCGGTGCCGCAGTAGGTATCGGCCGGCGCGCCGGCGGGCATGGCAGCGCCCTGTTGGCAGGCCAGCGGGTTGCCGTCGGCCCCGTCGAAGAAGTAGTCGTTGTACGCGGTCACCTTGTCGGTGGAATCGGCATGCTGGCCGGTACGCGCCACCCGCACGCCGACGTTGCCGCGCAGGCGCTCGGTGTGGAAGTTGAGCTGCAGGTAGGTCGAATAGATTTTCTCGTCGACGTTGTAGACGAAGTTGTCTTCGCTACGGGTCTGCATCGCGCCGTAGGTGTTGTTCAAGTAGCCGATGTAACCCGGGAAGTTGATCGCCGGGAACGCGCTGGACCTGACCCCGCCGGCCAGGTTGTCCAGCGAGAACAGCAGGTCCGGCGAGAACTGCGTGGCCAGCGCATTGCAGCGCCCGTTCCAGTAGCGGTTGTTGTAGTCGCTCGGGTCGGTGCCCGGGCACACCCAGTAGTTGTTGCCGGTGTTGCGGTGGATGCCGCCGTCGCGGCGCTTGAGGCCGAACTGCAGCGAGTCGAAGAACTCGCCGTCCATGTGCCAGGTGGTATCGATCTGCGCGTACTGCTGCTGGTTCGTGTTGCGGGTCCAGGACGAGCCGGTCGAACCCAGGTCGACCTGCAGGATGCCGTCGCGCAGGTTCTGCATCAGCTCCGGCGAGAACGTCATGGACGGCGTGCCGGTCAGGTCCCAGGCGCTGGCGAAGTTGCCGTTGCTCCAACTACCGTCGGCGTTCTGGCGGCGCGGCTTGATCGGCAGGGAGAACTGCAGCTCCGGCCCGCCCTTGGCCCAGGTGCGGCCGGCCTTGAACGCCACGTCCACCTTTTCGCCACGCCACTCGCCGCCCAGGTCCACCGTCTGCGACAGCGACTTTTCGATGTTGTAGCTGCCGGTGATCTGCGGTGTCGGCACCGTGCAGTCGTCCGAGCCCCAGCCGCCGGGCGCCAGGCCGGCCGCCGCGGCCTGCGCCTCGCTGCAGTAGTAGGCCTTGCCCGGATGCAGGCTGTAGTTGGCGCCGGTGACGATGGTGCCGCTGGGATCGAACTGCAGCCCGTCGAGCAGGCGGCCGCCGCGCCAGTTGCCGTCACCGAAGTAGCGGGCGATGTTCCACTCGGGAATCTTGACGGTATTGGTCTGCGAGTTCTGCGACAGGTCGAAGCGGAAATAGTTCGCGGTCAGGGTCAGGTCGTCGGTGGGCTTGAACTGGAAGGTCAGCTGGCCGCCCTTGCGCTCGCGCTCCTCCTGCTTGACGTCCAGGCTGACCGCCGTGGGCATCATGAAGCGGGTGTAGTACTTGCCGTTCTGGTCCCAGAAGCCGGTGCCGCCCCACCAGTTGGCGTTGAAGTCCGACCGATTGCCGTTCACGTCGACCGCCGGGCCGCCTTCGTCGCGGCCGTACCACTGCCAGCTCTCGGTGCTGGCATTGAGCGTGCGCGCGGTGCGCTTCTGCTGCGTGTAGCCGACGAACACGCCGAAGCGGTTGTCCTGGTCGTGCCATGAGTACGAGCCGGAGAACTGGCCATCGGTCTTCTTGCTGCTGTCCGACCACACGCCCTCGGCGGAGACGAAGCCGGAGTTGGGCTCCAGCTCCAGCGGGCGCCGCGTCTGCAGGATCACGGTGCCGCCGATACCGCCTTCGTCGATGCGCGCTTCCGGCGTCTTGTACAGCTCGGCGCTGCCGAGCAGGTTAGACGGCAATAGCGTGTAGTTGAACGAGCGCGTCGGGTCGCCGTTGGACTCGGCGGTGGCGATGTAGTTCCCGTTCAATTCGGTCAGCACCAGCTCCGAGGACAGGCCGCGCACGCTGACGTTCTTGCCTTCGCCGCCGTCGCGGGTGATGACCACGCCGGGCACGCGCTGCAGCGCATCGGCCACGTTCTTGTCGGGGAACTTGCCGACGTCCTCGGCGGTGATCACGTCGACCACGGCATTGGCGTTGCGCTTCTGCTCCAGACTCTTCTCGATCGCGTAGCGGTAGCCGGTCACCGTCACCGCGTCCAGGTCCTTGGCCTGCAACTCGGCCTGGCCCGCGGGCGCGGGCGTGCCGTCGGCCTGCTGGGCGAAGGCGGTGGTGGAGGCGGCCGTCGCGAACAAGGCGATGGCGATACCGGCGGACAGCGTGCTGCGCTTGCGCGCGGATGGCATGCACTTCATTTCAATCATCCTCTCCCAAAGATTGATCGGCTGCGGCGGGTTTCTATCGATCAAAAGATCGGGCAAGAACACCGCGCGGTGTGACACGAAAACTCTCCGGCGCCTTGCGGCGAGCCGGCTTCCCTACGTCTCCCTCCCCCTTCTGCGCAGATGCGATTGGATCGTTCTAATGCAGTGGAAAACTAAGTATCACAGCGCTCGTAGCAGCGCATGCTGCCGCGCAACAGGCCTAGTGCATCGCGCGACGCCCGCCAGGCGCGGCAGGCAGGACGCGCTCACCGTGTTTGCATGTGGTCACGGCACGGCCTGCCGCGTCACCGGCTGCAGCAATTCGATTTCGGCCAGCGCTATGTCCTTGCCCGCATCCAGGCGCAGGCGGTACGCGGTGTACGCGCCAGGCTTGGCAATGCGGAACGGCCGCAATTGCCGCGCCCAGGCGAATGCCTGCGCGCGCCGCTGGTCCAGCGTGGTCCACGCACCGTCATCGTTGCGTCCTTCCAGCGTCCACGCCAGGCCGGACAACGCGGCATCGCCGCTGGTCAGCGTGTAGTGCGTGGCGCGCTGCGGCGCTGCGAAGCGCAACTCGACACTGGCACCGGCCGGCAACGGCAGTGCCGTCGTCGCATCGTCGTCGATCAAGGCCGCGGCCTTGGGTTGTCCGTCCAGCGACATCGCAACGGCCTGCGACGCCACATCCTCCAACCCGCGCGGCGCGCTGCCCGGCGGCGTCAGCGACGGCGGCAATGCGTCCGCGCCGCTGCCCCAGCGCGACGGCGTCGCGCCCATCACGAACTCCAGCGTGGCGCCGTTGGCGATGTCCTGGTGGCGCAGCCAAGCCTTGTTCCACGGCTTGCCGTTGAGCGTGAGCGACCGCACGTAGACGTTGCGCGCACTGTTGTTGCGCGCGATCACCACCAACTTGCGGCCGTTGCCAAGATCGACCTCGGCGCGCGGGAACGCCGGCGAGCCGATCACATACTCCGGCGCGCCCATCCGCAGCGGATACAGCCCGAGCATCGCGAACAGGTACCACGCCGACATCTCGCCGTTGTCCTCGTCGCCCGGATAGCCCTGGCCGATCTCGCTGCCGAGGTACAGCCGGCGCAGCACCTCGCGGGTGAGGCGCTGGGTCTTCCACGGCTGCCCCGCCGCCACGTACATCCACGGCAGATGGTGCGAGGGCTGGTTGCTGTGCGCATACATGCCCATGCGCACGTCGCGCGCCTCGGTCATCTCGTGGATGACGCCGCGGTAGCTGCCGGCGAAGCGCTTGTCCGCGGTCTCCGGCGTGGTGAAGAGTTCGTCCAAGCGCGCCGCCATGGCGTCCTCGCCGCCCAACAGCCCCGCCAGGCCGGCCGCGTCGTGCGGCGTGGTGAAGGCGAAGGTCCAGGCATTGGCTTCGGTGTAATCGCCGCCCCATACGCACGGATCGAACGTCGACGCGGGCGTACTCCACTGGCCAGCCGGCGTGCGCCCACGGAAGAAGCGCGTGGCGGGGTCGAACAGGAACACGTAATCGGTGGCGCGCGCCTGGAAGTATTCGGCTTCCTCACGGTAGCGCTGCGCCTGCTGCGGCTCTTTTTCCTCTTCCGCCAGCGCCTGCGCCATCTGCGCCAGGCCGAAATCGTTGAGTGCGCCCTCCAGCGTCCACGACAGCCCCTCGTGCACGTCGTTGGCGGCATAGCCGCGGTACATCGAGCGGGCCAGGCCCTTGCGTCCCACATTCGACACCGGCGCCACCACTGTGGCATTGCGCAGCGCCGCCGCGTAGGCCTCGCGCGGATCGAAGCCGCGCACGCCCTTCAGCCACGCATCGGCGAAGGCCACGTCGGAACTGGTGCCGACCATCAGGTCCGCATAACCCGGCGAGGACCAGCGCGCCACCCAGCCGCCGTCGCGGTACTGCTGCAGGAAACCATCGATCATCGCCCCGGCCTGCTCCGGCGCAAACAGCGCATACGCCGGCCAACTGGTACGGAAGGTGTCCCAGAAGCCGTTGTTGACGTAGACCTTGCCCGGCAGGATCGGCGCCGACGTACGCTCGGCATCGCCGCCGGTATTGTCCTTGGACCAGCTGTTCTGGTCGGCATGCCGCCAATCCGGATGCGCCGCATCGCCGACGTTCTCGTGGGCGATGTTGGGATACAGGAACAGCCGGTACAGATTGGAGTACACCGTGACCCGCTGGTCATGGCTGGCACCCTGCACCTGCACCCGCCCCAGTACCGCGTCCCACGCATCCTGCGCACGCGACTGCACCACCTCGAAGCCGGCGTCGCCGATCTCCTGCTGCAGATTGCGCTGCGCCTGCTCCACCGAGATCAGCGAGGTGGCGATGCGCATCACCACCGTGCGGTCCGCACCCGGCGCGAACTTGACGTAGCCGGTCGGCCGCCCCGTGGCGATCTTGCCGCTGGCGGTCCAGGGACGGTCGAAGCGCGCATAGACGAACAGACGCGTGGCGCCATTGGACAGCCCGCTGCGCGTGTCCGAGTAGCCGCGCAGCGTCTGCGTCGCCGCGTCCAGGATCAACCCGCCGCGCGCATCGACGTTGTCGAACAGCAGATTGGCATCGCCGCCCTCGGGAAAGCGGAAGCGGAAGATCGCCGCCCGCTCGGTCGGCGTCAGCTCGGCGCGGATGCCGTTGTCGAAGTCCACCCGGTACAGGTGCGGGCGTGCCTCCTCGTGGTCATGACTGAACGACAACGCGCGCTTCGTGCGGTCCGCCTCGGGCACCCCGCGCATGGACGAGGGCATTACCTGGAAGGTCTGGCGATCGCCCATCCACGGGCTGGGTTCATGGCTGATCGACAGCGCCTGCAGCCGCGGCCGGTTGTTGTCACCGTTCTGTTCGTTCCAGCGGTACAGCCAACTCAGCGTCCCCGCATCGGTCGCCGGCACCCAGAAATTGAAGCCATGCGGCATCGCCGTGGCCGGGATGTTGTTGCCGCGCGAGAACGTGCCATTGGACTGCGTCCCACGCGTGGTCACCACCTCGTCGCTGGGCCGCCGCGCCGCCTGCGGCGCCGTCATGCGGCGCACCACGACATCATCGATCCAGCCCGACGCCACCTTGCCGGCGCCGGGCTGCACCTGCAGCTCGATCGCGCGGATGCGTCTACCGCGCAAGGCCGCCACGTCGCCCAGCCGCACCTGCTTGAGCGCCCACTGCTGCGGATACAGCGTCTTCGACGCCGCCTGCCCCGCCGCACTGACCAGCGCACCGTGCTGATCCTCCACGCCCAAGTCGGACAAGCGGCGCCCATCGTCGAACAGCAGATCCACTGCAACCCCGGTCGAGGCCACCGTATCGCCATCGACGATCTCCGGCAACACCATCCACGACAGCACCGTGTCCGGCTCCACCGGCAGATCGACCGCGAACAGCTGCGCGCGCCCGGCCGCAGTGGCGCGATAGTGCAGCGCATGCAGGCCGGTGTAACCCATGCCGGCCTTGGCCGCGTAGGGCTGCTCGGGGCCATTGCCGATGGCGACCTGGATGCCGGTGTCGTCGGACCGCGTAGCCGACGCAGGCGCAGGTTCGCCCCGCTCGAACGAAGACGCGAAGCCGGGATCGGCCGCGCATGCCGCGCCGGTACCCACGCACAACAGCGCCGACACAGCGACGGACGCCAACCACCGACGTGAAGACTCAGGCAGATGCGCGAAGCGCGGGCGGATTGGCATGGCAGGCTCCCCAAACTTTCTCGGTCGGTTGTGCCGCGACGCGCGGCGTCACGCACCTCCGAAGGCAACGGCGCGCAGTCAAGGCACGCAACGTGGACCGGATCGACCCGATGGATCGCGGCTCAAGTCGGCATCCGACACCGCTTCACGACCGCAATGCATGCGGACAGAAGAGCAGGCCTCAGCAAACGCGTAGCACGCGATCCCTACCTACCGTCTTCCCCAGGATGCGCTGCATCAACGGCTTTGGATCGATCCAACGCGGTTAGATGTAACACGCCTGTTGCGGCCTTGCATGCTGCTGCGCAACAGTTCGTACGCGTATCGATGCTGGATCTGACCTGCCGCTTTAGGTCATGGACTGAAGGGGCATGACGCTCGTTCTTCACGCGGCAACACGCGAGTGAAGGCGACAGGGCGACTGCTTGCCTGCCTGCCAACGGCTACACTCTCAAGCGCTGGATCGCTCCATACACTCAGGGGGTTTTGAATGAAAACAGTGACACTCGCACTCTTTATGGGGCTTCTGGCAACGTCGAGCGCCTTTGCCGAGACACGCTGCACGACGGACTCGTTTGGCAAGAAGACGTGCCGCGACAGCAACGGAAACGTCAGCACCACCACGACAGACTCCTTCGGCAACACGACGACCCGAGACAACCAGGGCAACGCGATCCGCTGCTCCACGGACTCGTTCGGCAACAAGACGTGCCGCGGTGACGACGGAAGCGTCAGTCGCACCTCGACAGATTCCTTCGGCAATACCACGACCCGCGACAACCAGGGCAACACCGTGCGCGGCTCCACGGACTCCTTCGGCAACACGACGTATCGCGACGACAAGGGCAACGCAACGCGCTGCAGCACCAACAGCTTTGGCGTTGAGACTTGCCGATAGGCGGCCAAACAGGGCATTCAAGCCGACGCCGCTTCGCGGCGCGGCTTCACCCCCTACGCCACGCTGCTGCGCGGATCGCGACGGCCCCCGTTTTAGCTAGCGGGCATCCCTTCAAGCACGAGCGCCGCCTGTTCGAGCCCGCCCAGGATCGCATCCACAACGCGTGGCGAAATGTCCTTTGGCAGGTCCGCCCGCACCTCGGCGATGGCCGCAGGCGTGCGCGCCAGGATCTTCTCGATGATCGGCTCGGCCGACGGCGCATAACCCACTTTCTGCGCCGTACTGCTGAAGTGTCGGCGCTGAATGCTGTGCATCGCGTAATGCTTGTTCTTGCCGAGCAACGCCATGGCCAATGTGATGTCGTAGGGCGACCATTGATGGGTGCCGTCGCCCAATACCGGATAGGCCGACATCACGTCATACAGCCGGGTCAACTGGAAGCGGCCGCGCGGCAGCAGTTGGAGACTGAAATTCTTGGCATGACCATTGGGCGCGCGCAGCAACCAGAACAGCACCTGCGCCGCCAGCACCGTCTTCATGTCGGCCTCGGCATCGACCGACTGGCGCAGCGTGCCGAACAAGGCCTTGACCCCTGGACCGCCTTCATTCTCGTACTTGCGCAGCGGCGAGCAGCCTTCTACCTGGCAGAAATCCTCCTGCGGCAGGCGCATGAGCCACTGCTCATCGGGCGCCAGGCGCCGGTCGAAGCGCTCCACCACCAGCACGCGCTGCTGGCCGAAGCGGGCGATGCGCGCATCGGCCACCTTCAAGCCATAGGCCTTCAACAGCCGCAGGCACAGCCATTCGTTGTCGACAGAGGTGCTGAAATCCGCCCGCCGCCCACCCACCAGGCCCATCGGCAGCTTGAAGATGTGGCTGGTCGGCGTGGCGCCGCGCGGCGCGTACCACTTACTGTCCCACCACAGGAACGCGGTCTTCTCCTGCGCGCCGGCGATGGAGATGCGCATGTCCGCATCCGGATCGCGGTGGCCGGCAACGCCGTGCGGCGAGACGGCCTCGATCAGATGCCGTTCGATCGCTTCTTCCGACAGCGGCACGCCTTCGATACGCCCGACATCCTGCGGCACCTCGTCCTCGCCCAGGACCTGCACCGCTCCCACGCAGCGCGCCCGATCGCGCTCAGCAGATCGAACGGATCGGTGGACGACGCACGGAAGCGCTGCGCCACCCGGCGGCGGATCGCATCGCTGTCCGGCAGCAGGTTGTCGAAGTAGTTGAAGACCCTCTCGCCCTTGAGAGGCTGGTTCTGCAGATTGAACGACAGCGACAACGGCCGGCCGACATCGGCACCGACCCAGCCCGCGTCGTACTGCAGCTCCATGTCCCCGCGCGCAGGAAGCGTCCAGCGCGCCACGTGCACGCCATTGGTCCAGATGGAGAGGCTGCGGCTGTGCGATCGACGCCCCATCTCACCACTCCGCTTGCGCGTTGGCGGCGGTGGGGTCACCGCGGGTGCCGATGGTCAGCTCCAACCCCAGCGCCGCGCACCAGGCCAAGAGTTGTTCGACGCTCAACGCGTGGGCATTCAACTCCAGATAGGAAACCCGCGACTGGCTCAGGCCGAGACGGCCGGCCAGTGCAGACTGGGTCAGTCCCTGCGCCTTGCGCGCGGCCTGCAGCGTCGCGCCTAGTTGCGTCGCGGTGACTAGAACGTGGCGTGTCGACATTAGGGTGGTACCCGTCGTCCAGCTAAACGCAAAATACCTGCAAAACAACTAAAATTTAAATAGCTGATATTCGGGTGAATCGATTGATGTGCACGATCCTCCCGCGCAGACGCCGGGTGCCGAATGGTCGAGCACATGCATCACGACAGCAATGCGGTGCAGTGGGCGCGGAGGTGGACTGAGCTGGCGAAGGCGCCAAGCGCGTCGGCATGACGCGCCTGCCAATGGTGGAATTTGCTGGGAACCTATAAGCGATGTCCTCGGCCTACTGCATCGGCACCGATGCCTGCTGCTGGGAAGCGAGCTGGCGCTGGACGGATGGGCCCTGGCGCGAAGCGTTAGTAGCAGCAACCTCTTTGTCCGGTTCCAACCCGATCGCAAGCTGCGCTTGGTCGACGCACTGAAACGCGACGGTAAGGTCGTCGCCATGACGGGAGACGGCGTGAACGACGCGCCGGCTTTGACGGCAGCCCACGTTCGCGTGGCGCCGGGGAAACGCGGTAACGATGTCGCGAGCGAGGCGGCCCCCGTGTCGGCGTCCACGAACACAAGTGGTACAAAGCGCACCTTTTTGTGCACCGATGCAACCGCAGCGGTGCGCCCCACGCTGCGGTTCCCGTGTTACCCAACCCCACGGTTGGTTAGCCGCTCCCAGTTGGCGTACGCGAACATCCGCTTGGCCTCCTCATCCACGGGAAGCGCTGCGACGAAGCGTCGCGCGTCGCCGCCAGGCCTGTACTGATACGGGTAGTCGGTCGAGAACAGAATGCGGTCGGGCCCGACCACTTCCACCGCCCGCTGCAGATAGTCCACACTGAACATGCCACTGGCGGTCAGATACAGGTTCTCCTTTACGTAGGCAATGAATGGTTTGCGCAGCTTGGCCACCCTGTCCAGCATGACCAGGCGCTCCAGGTAGAAGATCACCACTTCTCCCCAATGCCCGAGAATGACCTGCAACGTGGGATGGCGGTCGAAGACGCCGCCCAGCACCATCCGCACGAATTCCATGCCTGCTTCGTAGTGCCAACCGAGCGCGAAGGTCGACAAGGCCAGATCGATCGCTGGCGTGAAGCCGCTGTAGTAGGACGCGCGCACCGCCGCCTGCGGAATCTGTGGATGGATCAGCAACGGGACGTCGAGATCGGCTGCGGAAGCATAGGTCGCATCGAATAATGCGTCGTCGAGATGCCGGCTGCCGACACGGCCGTACACGATGCCGCCCTTGGCGCCCAGGTCCACCACGGACCGGCGCAATTCGCTCGCCGCCGCATCGGCATGGGCGAACGGCAGCGCGGCCAGAAACTGAAAGCGCGTCGGATTGCTGCGCACCGTCGCTGCCATCAGTTCGTTGACGCCGCAAGCCAGCTCGATGCCGGGCTCAGCGAGATTGTTCAGGCCCGGCGTCGTCAGCGACAGCACCTGCATGTCCACGCCGGTTTCGTCCATCAGCGCCAGCCGCCTGTCAGCCAGATCGGCAAGGCGCTCGTCGATGACAGGGAGATTGAGCGCCAGGGTTCCATCGTCCGCACCGGGAATGGTCTCCCAGGCCTGCTTGATGTCGGCCGGAAGCACGTGTTCTTCGATTGCCACGATTTTCATGGTTGAACTCCGTTGCCGCAGTTGAAGACCCCCCGCCAGCAGCTGCTACCTGGCGCGTCCGTGCAGCACCTCGCCCACCACGGGCACCGCGGAGAAGGCATGCGGCCAGCCAGCATAGAACGCCGCGTGGGCGATCACTTCGCCTGCCTCTTCCACGGTCAGGCCGTTATCCATGGCGCGGCCCAGGTGATAGCTGACTTGAGCGCTCTGGCCGGACGCGATCAGCGAGCTGACCGTGATCAGGCTGCGATCGCGCGGCGTGAGGTCGGGGCGTTGCCATAGATCCAGAAACAGCGGATCGGCGGTGAACTTCACCAAGCCCGGCGAGATCGGGCCGACATTCGCCTCGACCGTCGCGGCGCGCTGGCGCTCCGCTTCTTCGTTGAGCGGCAACAACGGCGGCGATGCAGGCGGCAATTGGTTAGCGGCAATGTCGCGGACGGCGAACACCTCCCGGGTCACCACGATGGCCGACATGGCGTTCGGCCAACCCGCATAGAAGGCGAGATGGGTGATGATCTCCGAGACTTCGGCCGCGGTGACGCCGTTGTCGAGCGCCACGCCTACCTGATGCTTGAATTCGGCGGGCTGGTTGCGCGCGATGAGGATGGCAAGCGTGACGACGTTGCGGTCACGTGCCGACAGTTGCGGGCGTCGCCACAGGTCGGCGAGCACGGCCTCGCGGGCGTAACGCGCCAGAGCGGGGGAGACGGATTCGATGTCCTTCGCGGACAGGGACGATATGCTTTCCGGCATGGTGTGATTCCTCTTCTCTTTTCTGCAACTGCGGGCTCGCCTGGGGCGAGCGCGATAGCGGCCGCGATTACGATGTGTTTCATTCGACCGCCTCCTTCGGCTGTTCGCTGGCGCGGATGCCGAGCGGTCCGCATGCGAAGCCAAAGGTGTCGTTCGCTGCGCATTACCGTCCCGAGAACCGCATGACGGCCTCTGGATAACGCGCGCCCTCGATGACGATCTTGGCCTCCTGGATCTCGTCGAGATCGGCCTGGTCGAGCGTTACCTGTAATGCGCCGATGTTTTCATCGAAGCGTTCGAGCCTGCGCGTGCCGAACAACGGGACGATCCAGGGCTTTTGCGCAAGTAGCCAGGCCAGCGCCACCTGGGCCGGCGTTGCGCCGTGCTTGTCACCGATCCTGCGGATGAGATCGACGAGCCTCTGGTTGGCGATCCTGGCGTCCTCGGCGAAGCGCGGGGTCTGCGCGCGAATATCGGAGACATCGAACGTGGTGCTCGCGTCGATCTTGCCGGTCAGAAAGCCCTTGCCCAGCGGGCTGTACGGCACCAGTCCGATACCCAGCGCCTCGATGGTCGGGAGGACCTCGGACTCGGGTTCGCGCGTCCACAGGGAATACTCGCTCTGCAGCGCCGCCACCGGCTGCACCGCGTGCGCGCGGCGAATCGACGCGGGACTGGCTTCGGACATGCCGAACCAACGGACCTTGCCCTCCACGATCAGATCCTTGACCGTCCCGGCGACCTCCTCCATTGGGACTTCGGGATCGACCCGGTGCTGGTAGTAGAGATCGATATGATCGGTGCGCAACCGTTTGAGGCTGCCCTCGATGGACCGCCGGATCTGTGCCGGCCTGCTGTTGACTCCGCCGCGATGCTCGCCGGTTTCCTGGTCGATATCCCAGCCGAACTTGGTGGCAAGCGTGACCTTGTCGCGCACAGGCGCGAGCGCCTCGCCGACCATCTCCTCGTTGGTCCAGGGTCCATAGACCTCGGCGGTGTCGAAGAAATCCATGCCTCGATCGACCGCCGTGCGGATGAGAGCGATCATGTCGGCCCGATCGGGCAGGTCGCGGGCCTTGCCGTATCCCATGGCGCCGAGCGACAGCGCCGAGACCTCCAGTCCCTGGCCGAGTTTGCGTCTGATCATGATTCACCCTCTCTCTTGGTTGCGCGTGGCGTGATGCGGACGGTGGCTGCGCCCGCCCAGCCACCGGTCATCGGCGCGTGGACTGACGCTTGCCGTACGTCGATGCGCTAATTGAGCGGCCTTCGACCGGCTCGAATGCCAGACAGCGCGCCCTCGACCACCACCTCCCAGACCCAGGTCGGCGTGCCGTAGCTGGCGCCAGCGTCACGGAACGGCGCGATCCTCAGGTCCTCGGCCTGGTCGATGCGCCGCGGTTCCTGCTGTGTCCAGTACATGGTTGGTCTCGTTCGGTTGCAGCGCATGGAATCGCGTGCGACCCAGTACGAGGCCTGATAGAAAACGCGTGCTCCTTCAGGCGTTCGCCTTCAGCTGTGCAACGACCGCCTCGCCTACGCCGCGGGCCGATGCAGGGTTCTGCCCCGTCACCAGGCGACCATCGGTCACTACGTTCTGCGACCAGTTGGGGGCCGGTTGATGCAACCCGCCGCGTTGCTTGAGCGTGGTGGCCAGCAGATACGGCACCACGTGGGTGTACTTGACCTCGGCTTCTTCCTCGTCGGTGAAGGCCGCGAGCTTCCTGCCGTCGACCAGATAGCGTCCGTCCGACAGGGTCGCGTTCACCAAGGCGGCCGGGCCATGACAGACCGCCGACACAATGCCACCGGCCTCCCAGATCTCGCGGACGACCCTCTGCACCGCGTCGCTGTCGGCGAAGTCCCACATGGTGCCGTGGCCACCGGCGAAGAAAACCGCCGAGTAGCGCGATGGGTCGAGCGTGCCCAGCACCAGCGAATGCGCCAGCGCATCGCGGAACTGCGTGTCCTTCCAGTAGCGGGCGTTGACCGGGTCGGACAGGTCGAAGAAATCGATCGGCGGATGGCCGCCGCGGATCGAGGCGATCTCGACCGGAATACCGGCACTCTCAAACACCTCCAGCGGATGGGTCAGCTCGACCAGCGCGAATCCAGTCGGCTCGCCGCTGTCGCCACGGATCGGGTGGCTGGTCACCACGCACAGGATGGGTTTGATGCTGCTGGTCATGACGCTACTCCTGCGGACTTGAGCGAGGCCATGTCGATGACGAAGCGATACTTCACATCGCTTTTCAACAGGCGCTCGTAGGCATCGTCGATGCTCTGGATGGGAATGATCTCGACGTCCGAAACGATGCCGTGGCGTCCGCAGAAATCGAGCATCTGCTGGGTTTCGGGCACGCCGCCGATGAAGGAACCGGAAAGCGCCCTGCGCCCTTGCACGACCCCGCCTGCATTGATCGGCGTGCCGAGCGGCCCCAGATAGCCGACCAGCACAAGCACGCCTTCGAGCGCGAGCGTCGGCATGTAGGGATTGATGTCGTGGTCGTAGGGAACGGTGTCGATGATCACGTCGAACTGACCGGCGACGGCCTTCATTTGCGCGGCATCTTCCGACAGCACGACATGGTCTGCTCCCAGGCGGAACGCATCCTTCTCCTTGCCCAGCGAACGGGTGAACAGGCTCACGTCTGCTCCGAGCGCCTTGGCAAGCTTCAGCGCCATGTGACCAAGTCCGCCCAGGCCGATTACCGCGACCTTGCTGCCCTTGCCAACCTTCCAGCGATGCAGCGGCGACCAAGTGGTAATGCCCGCACATAGCAGCGGCGCGGCGCCGGCTGGATCGAGTCCATCGGGTAGCGACAGGACGAACTTGTCGCTGACGACGATGGATTCGGAATAGCCACCGTAGGTAACGCTTCCATCGTGACGGTCGACGCTGTTGTAGGAGAACGTGGCGCCTTCGACGCAATCTTGCTCCCAGCCCTTCAGGCAGGGCTGGCAATGCCGACAGGAATCGACCATGCAGCCGACGCCGACCAAGTCGCCGGCCTTGAAGCGTGCGACATCCGTGCCGACCTCACGCACCCGGCCGACGATCTCATGTCCGGGAACGATCGGATACGTGGTGAAGCCGCCGTGGTTCCGCGCCAAGTGCAGATCGGTATGGCAGACGCCACAGTAAAGGATGTCGATGACGACGTCGTCGCCGCGTGGAGCGCGCCGCTCGAAAGCAAAGCGCTCCAGCGGGCCGGAGGCCGATCTAGCGGCAAAGCCCAGTACGTTCATCATGGAATTCCTTGGTTCGTGCTGGCGGGCAGGTCTTCCGCAGCATGTCGCGCCGCTTGCCTAAATTGGGGGATACGCCGGCCATTGAGTGCCGTCCGCGTCAGGCATCAACGGCGGCGAACAACGTTTCCCAGTTGGTGAAGGGACCGAGCGGGATTACTTCCCAGTCGAGCAGCCCGGCCTTGGCAAGCGGAAATTCGGCCAATGCCGTGCGTGCGGCCGCTACCGTTTCGGCCTCGGCGATGATCGCCACACCAGGACGGTCCAGCCGGAAGTAGATGTCCCGAATGATGCCCCCCTTGTACATCTGCCAGGCATGGCGGGCTTCATCGGCCATATGCGGCGCGTATTTTTCCATCGTTGCGCCTGGTTGCGGTACGTCGAGGCAAAGAAGTTTCATAGTCGTGTCCTTGGCTGTTTAAGGAATGCAGAAGATCAAGCTGGTTGAAGACGACGGGCCGTATCGGCGATGCGGCGGCCGAAATACTGCGCCGTCCGGAGATCGCTGCTCGGTGGCGCGGCCTCCGGCGCTTCGTCCGTGTTCGCCTGCGTCATCACGCCGAGCCAGCTGCCGAGGCGATTGAGGTCTTGCGTGCTGCCGGTGCTGCTGCTGTTGCCAGGCATCAGGTCCAGGCCGACCCAGATCATCCCGTGCTGTGCGGCGAACAGAGCCATCGACACCAGCACGTTGAGCTTGTCGCCATGCTGTGCGCCGGAGTTAGTGAATCCCGCCGCGATCTTGTTGCGCCACGCCTGCGGCGTCCAGGCCACCTTGGTGGAATCCTCGAAGAATTGCTTGAGCCTTGCGCTGATCATGCCGTTGTAGGTCGGCGAACCGAAGACGATCGCGTCACTGTCCTCGAGCAACTCCCAGTCCACCGCGCCCTCGCCCACGGGCATCAGCACCGCATCGGCTACGCCCGATTCGCGAACGCCACGCGCCACGGCCTCGGCAACGCGTGCGGTGTGACCATAGCCACTGTCATAGACAATCGAAACACGCACTTCAACTCTCTCCTTTCGGCGGCATATAGCCTTTGTTCCGCTGAGTACGCTGCGCAAGGTTGCCGCACGCTGCCGCCCTTACTTGGCCTGCGCCAAACTATAAAGTAGAGTTTAAGTCGACATAAGAGAATATATTTATCTTATGTGTATCCAAAAATTCTACAATTAACTCGGAGACGATCCCGTGCGTGACAGGTTCGATGGTGTGCAACTCTTCGTCGATGTCGTCGAGGCCGGCGGTTTTGCAAAGGCCGGCGAACGGCTGTCATTGACGCGCTCGGCCGTCGGCAAGGCGATCGCGCGCCTGGAGGAAAGGTTGGGGGTGCAGCTGTTTCAACGAACGACCCGGACCCAGAATCTCACTGAGGACGGACAGCAATATTACGAGCGCTGCCTACGCGCCATCGAGGAATTACGCGCGGGCGAGACCATGCTGGAGAACGGCAGGCGCGAGGTGGCCGGCAAGCTGCGTGTGACCATGCCGGTGCTGTTCGGCCGTTATTGCATCGCGCCCATTCTGCGGAGCTATGCGCAACAGCATTCCAGGCTCGAATTGGAGCTGAACTTCAGCGACCGCCAGGTCGATCTGATTGCCGAAGGCTTCGATCTGGCCGTGCGCAATGGGGCGCCAGAAAACCGCGCCACCCTGCGCGCTCGCCGCCTGGTCAGCCAGCGCAAGGTTCTCTGCGCCTCCGCTGCGTATCTCTCGGCCAGGGGCGAGCCGCGCACGCTGGACGAACTCATGGGGCACGATCTGCTGCCGTATTGGCGCAACGAGCACGCCTTGGCGTGGCAGCTTCCTGATGCCAACGACGCGTTGGTGAATGTCCTGCCCACCTCCCGCCTGCATTTCGACGATCTGGAATTCATTGCCGACTCCACCGCCGCAGGGATGGGCATTGCCTGGCTGCCTTACTGGTTAATCCGGGAACGGCTACGGCGCGGTGAGCTCGTCGAAATCTGGGGACATAGGCCCACCGCCGCTATCGAGGGCTATGCCGTCTGGCCAGCCGCCCAATATCTGCCGCTGCGCTCGCGCCTGGCAATCGACCTGCTGGTCGCCGAACTACCGAAATGCCTGGAAAACTAAAGGTAAAGCCGATGAAAACCTGGATGATTGCCACCGCGCTGCTGTGCAGCGCCACCGCTGGCACGCTGCATGGGCAGCCAGCGGACACCACTGTCGTACGTATCGCCGAACTGGTAATAGACCCCTCGCAACTCGAGGCCTACACGGCGGCGGTCAAGGAAGAAATGGAGGAATCCGTCCGCGTCGAACCCGGCGTGCTGGCGATCTATTCCGTCGCCGAAAAGGACAAGCCGAACCGCCTGCGCTTCTTCGAGATCTACGCCAACGAACAAGCTTACCGGGCGCACATCAGGTCCGCGCACTTCGAGAAATACGTGTCGGTGACCCAGCCGATGATCGTGTCGCGCAAGTTGATCGAAACCGTGCCCATCCAACTCAGCGCCAAAGGGCGATAGCGGTATCGGCTCTCCCCTTCACTGGACACCCCGACATGAAGCCGAAACAGACGCTCCTGACCCTTGTCATCGCAACAGCGACACTTGCACTTGCCGCGCCAGCGTCGCAAGCGCAGGCACTACCGGCACCGCCGGTTGCGATACCCAGCAAGCCTCCGGCGTACTACATCGCCGAATTCGAACTCACCGATCCGGAAGGCATCGCGCCGTATCGGGCCGCGGTGGATGCGACCTTCAAACCCTACAGCGGGCGCTACATCGTGCGAGCCGCCAGCGTGAACCGCCTTGAGGGCGACCCGCCGAGCCATCGTCTGGTGATCATCAAGTTCGACAGTCTCGCGCAGGCCCAGGCTTGGTACAACTCGCCGGAGTACGCCAGGATCCGGCCGTTCCGGCAACGCTCTGGCCATACCAATGCCTACATCGTCGAAGGCGATGCGCAGTAGGACTGCTATGTCATGAGACCAGAAAACAGAATCCGTTGGCTTGCAACGGCTCTTCTTTTCGCACTCGGCTCGAGCCAGGACACCATGGCCATTGAACGTCATGCGCCAATCATGCGCATCATCGAATTTGTGCTTGCAGCCGACGACGTGCAACCGCTTCTGGAAGCAGGCCGTAAAAATATTGCGGCATCGGTGCGCGACGAACCCGGTGTGCTCTCGATGCATTGCGCCGTCGATAAGGACGACCCGACCAAGTTGTATGTCGTGGAGGTCTATCGCGACCAGGCTGCCTATCGGGCACACGTGGAATCCGCGCACTTCAAGGCCTTTCTTGCAGCAACCCAGGGAAAAGTGATTTCGCGGCGGATGACGGAAACCCAGCCAGCGGTTCTGGGGGCCAAAGCCTTCCTCTGGTCCGGTGACTGAAGCAGCGAGCGGCGAAGACGCGTCCGGAGAAATTCAGCCTGCGGTATGGGTAGGACTCCCGGAGACCCATGCGGGACGGCGGCAACAAGCCCGGTGACAGAAACTGGCACCAACGCTCCGTACGATGCCTCGCAAGCAACCGCGTCCTTGACGCGCCCGCCCCCTCGCCTGTCCTTGAAAAGGAATCGCGCCATGCCTCGCTCGAACCGATCGACCCGGCCGTCCGCGCCAAGTGCGGATCAGTGCGGATCGACGTCGGCGCCATTCTCAGCACGCTCGCGGTTGCCGGCTGCACAGCTTTCGACATGGGTGGAAGTAAAACATCAAACGCGTTCAATATCACCGCTATGGCGGCCCGGACATGGTGCGTCTCGATGACTTTCAGCTGTCCACTCCCGGCATAGGAATTCCAACTGTGTTCCAGTGGAGAGATAAATTCTCCTAGATGGGTCGCGCAGGGAAACAATGCAGCTTGCGTGACTGGCCAGAGGGACGGCTGCTAGCCTTCAGCACATTGGTCAGCCATGGTCGCGCAGCGAAGCGCCTGGAAGTCGAGATCGGCGTCGACCGAGCCATTGCACGGCTTGCTTCGCAAAGCTGGACTGGACTACGAAAAGCCGCCAAGCCCGAGCAAAAAGCAGATGAGCCGCCTATGGCAGAGAAGCTTCCATCAAACTGGATTCGACGCAAGCGCGGGGTAATCGATGTACCCCACTGCATCGTCCTCACCCGGCTCGTAGAAGCTCGAATAATCCGGATCGTTCAAAGGAGCATCGCGACGATAACGTTCGGGAAGGTCCGGATTTGCCAGGAAGGGAACCCCGTAAGCGATCAGGTCTGCCTCGCCACGCGCGATGGCGGCGGCACCCGATTTGGCATCGTAGCCACCATTCAGAATGAAAGTGCCTGAAAACGTCTTGCGCAAGTGTGGCGCTATACGTGCGACTCCGAGCGGCGGCGCATCCGGTCCGGTGATGCCCTCCGTGACATGCAGGTACGCCAGGCCGATGTCCTCTAGGCCAGCAGCGAGATAAGCAAAGGTTTGAACCGGCGTTGAATCGCTCATCCCGTGAAGCGACATTGCGGGGCCGACGCGATAGCCTACACGGTCGCTGCCCAGCACATCACTGACCGCCGCCGCCACCTCCAGCGGAAAACGGGCTCGGTTTGCGATGGAGCCACCATAGCGATCGGTCCGCACATTCGATCCATCACGCAGGAATTGGTCGAGGAGATAGCCCGAGCTGCCATGGATCTCCACGCCATCAAACCCGGCGGCATCAGCGTTCTGGGCGGCGTTGCGGAATTGGGCGACGACGTCGGCGATCTCATCACCTTCGAGTGCACGGGGTAGCACCGTGGCGGCTTTTCCGGTAGAGATGAATACTTCCGCGTCGGCATTCAATGCTGACGGCGCCACCGGCAACGCTCCGCCATGAAACTCGGGATGCGAGACGCGGCCGACATGCCACAGCTGAGCAAAGATGACCCCGCCAGCGGCGTGAACCGCATCGGTGACGCGACGCCATGCCGCAACCTGCTCCGGGGAATGAATTCCTGGAGTCCGGATGTAGCCGACCCCCTGGCGGCTGACCTGAGCCGCTTCCGAGATGATGAGCCCCGCACTGGCTCGCTGGGCGTAATAGATCGGCGCCAGCGAGTGAGGGATGTTTTCATTCACCGCGCGGCTGCGGGTCATCGGCGCCATCACCATGCGGTTCTTGAGCGCTACCGGACCGAGACGGTATGGAGTGAATAGCGCAGCCGGATTGTCTTTCATGGCGAATCTTCTTGAGTCGAGGTTGGTGAGGGATGGTGCTTTTAAGTGACCAGGGCTAGTTTATGCACTGAGCAAGTAGCCGCAAGAAGGCACATCGGTGAAACCTAGTCACATCAACAGCACGCCAAACTGCACCAATTTCACGCGTGAACTGCTGAGTCGGGTCGGGGACAAATGGAGCATCCTGATCGTGGCCCACCTCGCCCCTGGGCCGATGCGCTTCAATACGCTCAAGCGGACGATCGGCCAAGTCTCCCAGCGCATGCTGACGCTAACCCTTAAAAACCTGGAGAAGGACGGGCTGGTCTCACGCACGATGTATCCGACGATTCCGCCGCGCGTAGAGTACGCACTGACACCGCTTGGTCATACGCTGATGCAGCCGGTGATGTCGCTCATCGATTGGTCGCACGCCCATCAGGACGAAGTGGAAGCGGCGCGCCGCGCTCATGAAACCGGCCTCAATGACGCGGACGAAGAGGGCGAGGCACGGTAGGCGGCGGTTGGCGACAAGGCCTCATGCCAATTGCGTGCGCGCGGACGTCTGGCCAGCCAGGCCGCTGGATCGGCGCCGCACTCTCCAGCGGGGCATCGCGCAGCGCATTGAATCGTCGCCGAGAGCGGCCCCGGCCGCCACAAGCGGCCGAAAAAGACGGTGGAATCAGCATGGCACCGGATTGCGGGGCGCCAGCACGATGCAGCCTCCGATAGCGCTGCAGGCCCCAACTTGACCTCGATCAACCCATGCTGATCCGTCATGAACATGCCCGGCGCGCGCCGCATCCCTGGCGCCTGCCTTCGACCGGAATGCCGATCCGCGACGACGACGTCCGCTCGCCGCGTTTATCTCCTACCAGGTCTCACATTGCTCCCCGGCGACTGCCGCACCGGGGCCAGGCAGCGGCGTCGGTAGCCATGACCGGCAACGCGCCGTTGGCCATCATGATGTGCACGTTTCGGTCTTCTGCAGCAGGCAGCGTATATGCATGAGTGTAAATTGCCAGAAACCCGTTTGGGACCTAGTGAAAACTGCATTTCTGGCACGCCTGTATTGCTGGTAAAGCCTTGCCGTCACTGGGCTAGCGGGGTTTTCTTGGGCGATTAATTCAGGGGTACTGCTCCAAAACTCCTTCAGCCGCCTCGACCTGAAGAGCGTCATCACTAGAAACGCCCTTCCACCGGGCATCGCCAACAATGATTTTTATCAAATGAGGAACGGCGGATTTCTTGAAACCCATCATAGTAAGCCGAGCTTCCAAAGCCAGAATCAGCTTGTTATCGGCCGCCTCTGCATAATTGCTCCACCAAGCAATCGCGACAATCAAAGCACGCAGGCCCGGCCCAATGAAACCCTGAGAAAGGAATTCCTCACATCCCTCCGCCCATTGATCCAAGCCGCCAAGCGAGATCACGCCACTCGCATAGTGATCCTTGACTATCAATTTGGAAGCCTCATCAAGTCGCTTCACTGCGAATACCTTTCCGTCCGTCCTCGCAAGACGAACCAGCACCTCTTCCTTGAACAGCTTTAAAGCCTCAAATTCATACGCAGCACGATAGATGCTTCGAATTGGCGAGTCGGAGCGACCCATTGCCGCTCCACGACTTACAGCCTGAGTCACTTTATTGACGGATGCAACTGGACACCATTGGACTTCGGCAGACTCTAAGCAGCCATTTTCAGGTAGTTTCCTGCAAATCCTGGACCAACCCGGACGTCCCTGGATTGCTTTTTGGTGGGCCCACCAGGATTCGAACCTGGAACCAAAGGATTATGAGTCCTCTGCTCTAACCGTTGAGCTATAGGCCCGGATGCGTCCGGAGCGGGCGGCGATGCGTCGGCCGCCGGCTTGGCGCCTCTGGCTGCATGCAGAGGAAGGCGACAGGCGGGCGTGAGTTTACCGGTCGGGGTGGTGGGCTGTCTGCCTGGGCGGTAGACGGGGCCGAGAATTACTCTCGGCCTTTGGCCGCGGCGAACTGAGCGCCAGGGACTGCACCTGATCGGTGCGCATCCTTGGCATCTCGTGGGGTTACGGCTCGGGTGATGACAGTGGGTCGGGACAGCGTCGGGACTGAAGTCCCTCCCACAACAGCCTGCTCCTTCCGGGCAGCCGGCTCTTTCCGCGCTCTAGCCGCGGCCCCTTCGCTTTCTCGCCCTACTCGCCCTACTCCTCGACCCCCAACACCAGCACCGCCAGCGGCGGGATGGTCAGCGCTAGCGACGCCGGATGCCCATGCGCCCCGACCTTCTCGGCGCGCACGCTGCCGCCGTTGCCCGTATTGCTGCCGCCGTAGATCTCGCTGTCGGAGTTGAGCAGTTCGCGCCAGCGGCCGGCGCGGGGCACGCCGATGCGGTAGCCGTGGTGCACCTGCGGGGTGAGGTTGGCCACCACCAGCAGCGGGGTGTCGCCGCTGCGGGCCTTGCGCAGGTAGGCGAACAGGCTGTTGCCGGCATCGTCGCCGATGACCCAGGCGAAACCTTCGGGTTCGTCGTCGCGGGCGTGCAGTGCGGGGTGCTCGGCGTAGAGGCGGTTGAGGTCGCGGACCAGGCGCTGGATGCCGCGGTGGTTCGGTTGGTCGAGCAAATGCCAGGGCAGCGCGGCGTCGTGGTTCCACTCGGTGGGCTGGGCGATTTCGCAGCCCATGAACAGCAGTTTGCGCCCGGGGTGGGTGTACATGTAGCCGAGGTAGGCGCGCAGGTTGGCGAAGCGCTGCCAGTCGTCGCCGGGCATGCGGCCAAGCAGGGAGCGCTTGCCGTGCACCACTTCGTCGTGGGAGATCGGCAGCATGAAGCGCTCGGAATACGCGTAGACCATGCTGAAGGTCATCTCGCCGTGGTGGTAGCGGCGGTAGATCGGGTCCAGTTCGATGTAGTGCAGGCTGTCGTGCATCCAGCCCATGTTCCACTTGTAGTTGAAGCCAAGTCCGCCGTGGGCGAGGTCGGCGGTGACGCCAGGCCAGGCGGTGGATTCTTCGGCGATGGTCATGGCGCCAGGCGCCTGAGCGGCCACCACCTGGTTGAGACGGCGCAGGAAGGCGATGGTCTCGTAGTTCTCGCGGCCGCCGTGGATGTTGGGCACCCACTCGCCGGCGTTGCGGCTGTAGTCGCGGTAGAGCATGGAGGCGACAGCGTCCACGCGCAGGCCGTCGACGTGGTAGCGCTGCAGGAACTCCAGCGCGCTGGCGATCAGGAAGCCGGAGACTTCGCGACGGCCGTGGTTGTAGATGAGGGTGTTCCAGTCGCGGTGGAAACCTTCGCGCGGGTCGGCGTGTTCGTACAGGGCGGTGCCGTCGAAGTGGGCCAGGCCGTGCGCGTCGGTGGGGAAGTGCGCGGGCACCCAGTCGACGATGACGCCGATGTCCTCGCGGTGGCAGCGGTCGACGAAGCGGGCGAAGCCTTCCGGGCTGCCGAAGCGCGCGGTCGGCGCGAACAGGCCCAGCGGCTGGTAGCCCCAGGAGCCGCCGAACGGATGCTCAGTGACCGGCAGCAGTTCGATGTGGGTGAAGCCCATGTCGGCCACGTAGGGAATCAGCCGCTCGGCCAGCGCGTCCCAGTCCAGCATGCTGCCGTCGTCGGCGTGCATCCACGAGCCGGCGTGCACTTCGTACACGCTGATCGGCGCCTGCGGAGCGTGGCGGCGCGCGCGCGTGGCCATCCACGCGTCGTCGCGCCACGCGAACGGCGCGGGGTCGGCAACGATGGAGGCGGTACCGGGCGCCAGTTCGGCTTGACGCGCGACCGGGTCGGCCTTGGCCGGCAGGTCTTCGCCGCGCGGGCCGCGCAGGGCGAACTTGTAGCGCGCGCCGGGACCGACGCCCGGCACGAACAGCTCCCACACGCCGGCCTGGTGGCGCAGGCGCATCGGGTGGCGGCGCGCGTCCCAGCTGTTGAAGTCGCCGATCACCGCCACGCGCGAGGCGTTGGGCGCCCACACCGCGAAGCGGGTGCCGCGCTCGCCGTCAACCTCCACCACGTTCGCGCCGAGCGCGTCGGCCAGGTGCAGGTGATGGCCTTCGCCGATCAGGTGCAGGTCGAAGTCGCTCAGCTGCGGGCCGAACGCGTAGGCGTCGGCTGTGTCCTGCTCGCCGCCTGGCCAACGGATGCGCAGGCGGTAGCGGCCCTCGCTCGGCAGTTCGGCGTGGAAGAAGCCCTCCGGCCCCTGCTGCAGTGGCACTTCGCTGCCGTCCTCCAGCACCGCCAGCACCGCATCGGCGCCCGGCTGGTAGCTGCGCAGCACCCGCGCGTTGCCGAGGCGATGCACGCCCAGCACGGCAAACGGGTCACCGTGGCGCGCGGTGGCGAAGGCGCGTTGCGTCGCGTCGTCCCAGACGTGGACGGCATCACTCATCGAATCGACTCCTGGGGCGCGGGAAAGCGGTCGAGTATGCGCAACAGTCCCTGTATGGGCACCATGATCCATGCCGGGCGGTTGGCGGCCTCGTAGCGAATTTCATAGCAGGCCTTCTCGATCAGGAACAGCAAAGTGGTGGCCTCGAACGCAGCCGGCGCCACCCACGGATGCGGGCTGGCATCGAGCACGGCGCGGTAGGCGGCCAGGAACGCGGCGCTGGCGCGGCTGCGGAACGCGGCCAGGAACGCTTCCTGAGCGGTGTCCAGGCCGGCGCCCACGCGTGCCGCGGTGCCTTCCTCGCCGCGTGCGGAAACTTCGCTGGCGTAGTCGAGCGAGCGCAGGAAACCGGCGACGTCGTGCAGCGGGCTGGCCTTGGCGCGGCGTTCGTCCAGCGACTTGGCCGGCTCGCCTTCGAAGTCGATCAGCACCACGTCGTCGAACGCGACCAGGATCTGGCCGAGGTGGAAATCGCCATGCACGCGGGTCAGCAATGCGCCGGACAGCAGCGCCGGCGCCTGCTGCAACCAGGCATCCAGGCGCGCACGTTCGGCCAGCAGACTATCCACCGCGGCGTGTTCGGCCGGGTCGTCGTTGGCCTCGCGGTGCGCGAGCAGGGTGTCCCACATCGCCTGCACCTCCTGCACCACGCCATCCACCACCTGCTGCGTGGCGGCGGCGTCCACGGGCTGCGGCGCGAACGCGGGCGCATCGGTGGGCTGCGCCAGCAAGGCATGCAGTTCCGCTAGGCGCTGCCCGACGATCGCCGCAAAGGCGTCGTAGCTGGCCACGATCTCCAGCCGCGCGGCATCGTCCTGCGCGGCGTCGTATTCCTCGGCGCTGCGCGACAGGTGATCCAGGGTCCAGCGCCAGGCATCGCCCTGGTTGCGTACGAAGCCTTGCAGCAAGGCGAGCGTAGTCTCGCTGCCATCGGCCTC
Source organism: Xanthomonas sp. F1 (assembly GCF_014199855.1). Classification (NCBI taxonomy): domain Bacteria; kingdom Pseudomonadati; phylum Pseudomonadota; class Gammaproteobacteria; order Lysobacterales; family Lysobacteraceae; genus Xanthomonas; species Xanthomonas sp. F1. The sequence goes on from NZ_JACHOK010000012.1 coordinate 111,135, forward strand.
GACGCGGGCGACATGGCCCAGCAGCGGCGCGGCATTGGCGTACCCCAACGCAGTGAGGCGCTCGCCGATCTCGATCTCCGGGTTGATGCCGGCCGACACGCGCCGCAGCAGCTTGAACACCGCCGCATCGCCGACGATCAGCGAGCTGTTGCTCTGCTCGGCCGACAGCCAGCGGATCTCCGGATCTGCGGGGATGTCGATGCGTTGCAATGCGGGCGTCGGGCAGAAGCGGATGCGCTCGGTGCCGGCTTCATTGCCGGCTTCGCCATCCACGCGCAGTTCCGCCTTGTCGCGCAGCGCGGCGAGCATGCTGAGGGTGAAGGGCTTCAGCGCGAAGGCATCTGTCAGGTAGCCGACCTCGCGGCCGTGGCGCACGCGCGCCAGCGCCAGCTGCTCGGCCAGCACGCTCGGCTGCTCGCGCTCCCAGACGATGCCAAGCGGCAGGATGTAGCGCTCGTGGGCGCCGTCTTCCAGTTCCGCCTCGATTTCCAGCAGGGTCAGGCCGTCGCCACCGGACAGTGGCGTGCGCCGCGCGATGCGCACGCTGCGCAGCGCACGATCCTTGGCCGCGAACCAGCGCCGCGTGGTCAGCCACGCCGGCAGGATGTCGCGCTCCAGCGTCGGCAGATGCGACTGCAGGCCGGCACTGTCGGTGCCGCCGCGCAGCACCAGGGTCTGGTAATCGGGCAGCGGCACCGGCGCAGGCACGTGCCAGTCCGGCAGCGTGGCATTGCCCACCAGTTGGAAGGCGTAGAAGCCGAACGCCGGCACCGTGAGCAGATAGGTCAGGCGCCCGATCGGCGGGAAGCTGCCGCCGCCGAGGATGTCCACCGGCACTCGCCCCTCGAACTCGGACAGGTCCAGCTCCACCGCCTGCAGCGTGTGCGAGAGGTTGGCCACGCACAGCACGGTCTCGTCCTCGTGGCAGCGCAGGTAGGCGAGCAGTCGGCGGTTGCCCGGATACAGGAAGCGCAGCGCGCCGCGGCCGAAGGCGCGGTAGCGCTTGCGCACCGACAGGATGCGCCGGGTCCAGGTCAGCAGCGAATACTGGTCGCGCTGCTGCGCTTCCACGTTCACCGCCTGATAGCCGTACAGCGGGTCCATGATCGGCGGCAGCACCAGCGCCGCGGGATCGGCGCGCGAGAAACCGCCGTTGCGATCGATCGACCATTGCATCGGCGTGCGCACGCCGTCGCGGTCGCCAAGATGGATGTTGTCGCCCATGCCGATTTCGTCGCCGTAGTACAGCACCGGCGTGCCGGGCATGGTCAGCAGCAGCGAGGTCATCAGTTCGACGCGGCGTCGGTCGCGCTCCAGCAGCGGCGCCAGGCGCCGGCGGATGCCGAGATTGATGCGCGCGCGGCGGTCGGCGGCGTAGGTCTGCCACAGGTAGTCGCGCTCGGAGTCGGTGACCATCTCCAGGGTCAGCTCGTCGTGGTTGCGCAGGAAGATCGCCCACTGGCAGCTCTCCGGGATCTCCGGGGTCTGGCGCATGATGTCGGTGATCGGGAAGCGGTCCTCGCGCGCGATCGCCATGTACATGCGCGGCATCAGCGGGAAGTGGAACGCCATGTGGCATTCGTCGGCGTTCTCGCCGAAGTACTGCTGGGTGTCTTCCGGCCACATGTTGGCCTCGGCCAGCAGCATGCGGTCCGGGTATTCGGCATCGAGCGTGGCGCGGATGCGGCGCAGGATGGCGTGGGTCTCGGGCAGGTTCTCGTTGGAGGTGCCGTCGCGCTCGATCAGGTACGGCACCGCGTCTAGGCGCAGCCCGTCCACGCCCAGGTCCAGCCAGAAGCGCATCACTTCCAGCACCGCTTCCAGCACCGCCGGGTTGTCGAAGTTCAGGTCCGGCTGGTGCGAGTAGAAGCGGTGCCAGAAGTATTGGCCGGCTTCCGGGTCCCAGGTCCAGTTGGACTTCTCGGTATCGCAGAAGATGATGCGGGTGCCGGCGTAGTCCTGGTCGCTGTCGGACCACACGTAGAACGCGCGCTCCGGCGAGCCGGCCGGGGCCATGCGTGCGCGCTGGAACCAGGGATGCTGATCGGATGTGTGGTTGATCACCAGTTCGGTGACGATGCGGATGCCGCGCGCATGCGCCTGCTCCACGAAGCGCTGGAAGTCGGCGATGCTGCCGTAGTCCGGATGCACCGCCATGTACTCGGCGATATCGTAGCCGTCGTCGCGGCGCGGGCTGGGGTAGAACGGCAGCAGCCAGATCGTGTCCACGCCCAGGTCGGCGATATAGTCGAGCTTGGAGATCAGCCCGGGGAAGTCGCCGATGCCGTCGTCGTTGGAGTCGAAGAACGACTTGACGTGCACCTGGTAGATGATCGCGTCCTTGTACCAGCGCGCATCGCCGGCCAGTGCGCGCGGCTCGAGTTGGGGGGACGACGGCACGGCGACATTCATGCAGGAACTCCGGCGCGGATGCGCCACAGGGAGAACGGCCGCGACGGATCGAGGCGGATGTGTTGGCTCTTGCCGTGCCAGGTGAAGTCATGGCCGTCCCACAGGTCGCGCACGGCGACGCTGGCGTGGTCGGGCAGGCCCAGTTCCCACAGCGGCACTTCGATCTGCGCGTTCTGCGCCGCATGCGGATCCAGGCTCACCGCCACCAGCACCAGGCTGCGGCCGCGCGCCAGGTGCGCGGCATCGAGGAACTTGCCGAAGTACAGCACCTGCTCGTTGTGCGCGACGTAGAAGCGCGTACCCAGATGCGACTGCAGTTCCGGATGCTGGCGGCGCAGCAGGTTGAGGCGAGTGATCTCGTCCACGATGTCACCCGGAGAGCGCTCCGGCCAGACGCGCAACTGGTACTTCTCAGAGTCCAGGTATTCCTCCTTGCCCGGCAGCGGCGTGGCCTCGCACAACTCGAAGCCCTGGTACATGCCCCACAGCCCGGACAGCGTGGTCGCCAGCGCGGCGCGGATCAGGTGCCCGCTGCGCCCGCTGTGCTGCAGGAACAATGGATTGATGTCCGGCGTGTTGACGAAGAAATGCGGGCGGAAGCACTCGCTGGGCACGCCAGTGTTGAGTTCCTCGATGTAGGCCTGCAGCTCGGCCTTGTGCTGGCGCCAGGTGAAGTAGGTGTAGGACTGCGAGAAGCCGACCTTGGCCAGCCGGTACATCGGCTTGGGCCGGGTGAAGGCCTCCGACAGGAACACCACGTCCGGGTGGCGCCCGCGCACTTCCGCGATCAGCCATTCCCAGAACGGGAACGGCTTGGTGTGCGGGTTGTCGACGCGGAACAGGGTGACGCCTTCGTTGACCCAGAACAGCACCGCATCGCGCAGCGCGTTCCACAGCGCCGGCACTGCGCCGCTGGCGTAGAAGTCGACGTTGACGATGTCCTGGTACTTCTTCGGCGGGTTCTCCGCGTAGGGGATGGAACCGTCGGCGCGCCAGGTGAACCAGTCCGGGTGGTCGCGCAACCAGGGATGGTCCGGCGCGCACTGGATGGCGAAGTCCAGGGCCAGTTCCAGGCCGTGCTCGGCCGCGGCCGCGCGCAGGCGGCGAAAACCCTCCAGCCCACCCAGCTCCGGATGCACCTCGGTGTGTCCGCCCTCGGCCGAACCGATCGCATACGGGCTTCCGGGTTCGCCCGGCTCGGCGGTCACCGCGTTGTTGCGGCCCTTGCGGTTCTTCTCGCCGATGGGATGGATCGGCGGCATGTACAGCACGTCGAAGCCCATCGCCTGGATGTGCGGCAGCCGCGCGATCACGTCGTCGAAGGTGCCGTGGCGCTGCGGATCGCCGCTCTGCGAGCGCGGGAACAGTTCGTACCAACTGGCGAAGTGCGCGGCGCGGCGTTCGGCCTCGACCCGGAAGGTCATCGGGTATTCGGTGCGGAACGGCTTGGCGTCGGCGCGCGCCATCGCCTCGGCGGTGTCGGGTTCGAGCAACAGTTGCGCCTTCTCGGCGAGGTCGCCGGCGCGCGCGACGCGGGTGGCGATGGCTTTCAGCCGCGTGGCCAGCGCGCCACGGCTGCGGCCACGCGCGGCCTCGACCTGGGCCAGCGCTTCCTGCACGTCCACCGGCAGCAGCGTACCGGCGGCACGCTTCTTTTCCAGGTCGGCATGGGTAGTGGCGTAGACGTCGCGCCAGGCCTCGATGCGGAACTCGTAGCGGCCCAGCCGCTGCAGCGGGAACTCGCCGCGCCAGCGGTCGTTACCGAGCGCACGCATCGGCGCGCTGGACCAGGTACGCGCATCGGCAGCGCGCCACAGCAGGGCGACAGCGATGCGATCGTGGCCATCGCAGAACGCATCGGCTTCGACGCAGATCCGGTCGCCGACGGTGCGCTTGACCGGGAAGCGGCCGTCGTCCACCGACGGCGTCACCGACTCGATGCACACCCGCGCCTCACCGGCGGCGACCTCGGCCGGTGTGCGGGCGCGCGCCGCGGTCAGCACCGGGCGCGCCGGCAGGCTGCGATAGATGCGCACCTCGCCCGCTTCCAGGGTGCCGCCCTGCTCGCCCTGGATCGGCTCGCCATGGTCGCTGAGCAGGCCCTCGCTGTCGCCGAGCAGACGCAGCAGCGCCGGACCCGGCACCGGCAGCAGGTGGTCGCGATCGCTGTTGAGCAGCACCAGCCACGGCGCGCCGTCCAGCGGCTCCACCGCCACCGCGGTCAGCGCGCCGTCGCGCAGCAGCGGGCGCAAGCGCAGCGAAGCGCTGGCATCGGGCAGCGACGCTGCAGGTGTGGACGCGTCGCTCTCGGATGTCACCTGCTGCGCATACTCGAGCTGCCCGTGTTCCGTCTGGGTGTCCTGCGCGGCGATCGCCCAGGCACCGCCGAACGCGGCGGCAAGGCGCTGCCGCTGCGCGCGCGGCAGCGGCAATGCGGAGGTCGCAGACGCGTCCGCATCGACGGTGGCGACCACGCAGCGCGCCAGCGCCCGCAGGGCGCTGTCCTCGTCGAAGAACCAGTCGCCGCGGCCGTCCCACCAGGCCAGCGAGGAGAACGCGGCATCGAAGCCGGCGCCGGCCAGGCCGCGCAAGGCGTCCAGGCCCAACCCCGGCGTCCACGCCAGCAGCCGCGCCTGCGGTGCCTGTGCATGCACCTCGTCGATCAGCGTGCGCCACAGCGACGCCGGTACGCGCTGCGGCTGCAGTACGCGAAAGCCAGCCACTCCGCTGCGCAGCCAATCGACCAAGCGCCCGCTCCACCACTGCGCCAGCCCCGCCCCTTCTTCCGCCGAGGCGAAACGGCCCACCGCAATGTCTGGCGCAGCGCGTTCGGCGCGCGGGTCCGGCAGCGCCGAACTGCGCGCACGGAACCAGTGCGGATGTTCCTGCAGCAGGCGGCTGCCGCCGCCGATCTCGTCGATGCGCAGATCCAGCACGACCCGCAGGCCGTGCTGCTCGGCACGCTGGATCCACTTGCGCAACTGCGCCTGACCTGCGGCGTCGTCGGCAGCCGGGTCGTGCAGGCGCCCGTCCGCGTCCTGCGCGAATGGACTGGGTAAGACGATGTGATCGCAGCCCTGCGCTTGCGCCGCCGCCATGGCCGCGTCCAGCGCGGCCGCATCATGAAGGGGAAAAGGGGACAGCAGGCAGACATGCATTCGGAAGATCCCGTTCGACGAATGAGAAGGACGCGTCGCCTCTACGCGCCGTTGCCGGCAGCGCCGATCGCGCCGTCGCATTGCAATAGCATCGGAACGGGATGAGCCTGCACACGATCGCGTGTCAAGAACGCGCGATGGCGCCGGCGCACCCGGTCCGCGCGATGCGATGCAGCCGCGCCACAAGACCACGAACGCCGCAAATGGAATGTGTGGATGACATTAAATGCGCGTGCATGGGCCGCGACGCTGTGTGAAGATGCGTGGCGAAGCATGCTGCGACGCCATGCACAACGCACGCCACACCGAATATTCACGCGATGCTGACACTCACGCTTGAGTCGTGCACGAGGCCACAGCGCGGCACAGAAGGCCTCGGCCATCATCCAAGCGCAGACGCGCGCCGGCGTGGCTTCAACGTATTTCCGAACTTACTGCCACTACACTCCAGCCGGATGCCGCTGGCCCTCTAGGGGTCAACTGTCATGCAGCTACGACGCGCGAAGTGGTGGCTTTCCGATGGCGCAATGTGTCGGGACTGAGGTTCCTTCCACAGTGCACCCGGCGGGCTCGCCGTAAGCCTCTGTGGGAGCGATTTCAGTCGCCATGAGCGAAGCCCCATCCAATGACCGATCGCTACAGCAGTCGGAGCTGAAGCCCCTTCCAAAATGCGACCTCCGACGATGCTGGCACCGCACCTGTGGGAGCGACTTCAGTCGCGACGAGCGAAGCCATCCAATGACTGATCGCTACAGCAGTCGGAACTAAAGCCTTTCCCACAGTGCACCCTGCGGGCTCGCCGCAAGCCCCTGTGGGGGCGGCGTCAGCCACGGTAGGGCTTGACCGGGAATGCCCCGCCGCGGCTGAAGCGGTTCCTACAAGACATCTCCCGGAGTATTGGAGTGCCCTTCACTCGCTCATCGAATACGCACGCTCGGCGCCAGCCGCCGCCCAGGCGGTGTTGGGCGTGGCCTGCAGGGTGAAGCGCAGTTCGCCGCCGGCCATGAGTTCCTCGTGGCGCAGGAATGCCCGATTCAACGGACGCCCATTGAGGGTGACACTGCCGACATAGGGATGCGCGTCGTCCAACCCATCGGCGATCACGGTGAAGCGCTTGCCGTTGGGCAGCGCCAGGGTGGCGCGTGGCACGAACGGGCGGCCGAGGATGTACTGGTTGCTGGCCGGCGCCACCGGGTAGAAGCCCAGCGCGGTGAACACGTACCAGGCCGACATCTGCCCCATGTCGTCGTTGCCGGCCAAGCCATCCGGCCGCGCCGCGTACTGGCTACGCATGATCTGCTGCAGCCGCGCCTGCGTGCGCCACGGTTGCCCGGCGTAGGCATACAGATAGGCGACGTGGTGGCTGGGTTCGTTGCCGTGCGCATACCAGCCGATCAGCCCGGTGATGTCCTCCATGTGCGCGAACACCTTGGGATCGACCTTGGCGTCGAACACCTGGTCCAGCCGCGCCAGCAGTTTGTCGTCGCCACCATGCGCGCGGGCCAGGGCGGCCACGTCCTGCGGCACGTACCAGGAGTACTGCCAGGCGTTGCCTTCGGTGTAGTCGCTGCCGTAGCCGCTGGCGTCCGGATCGAACGGGGCGCGGAAGCTGCCGTCGCGCTTGCGCGCGCGCATGAAGCCGGTGTCCGGGTCGAAGGCGTTGCGCCAGTTGCCGGCGCGCTTGGCGAAAGTGGCGGCGACCTCGGTGCGACCCATGTCCTGCGCCATCTGCGCGATGGTCCAGTCGTCGAAGGCGTACTCCAGGGTCTTGGAGGCGGCCTCGCCTTCTTCGTCGATCGGCACGTAGTCGAGTTCGCGGTACTGGGCGATGCCGTCGTAGGGGCCGTAGTCGGCGCTGGCCACCATGGCCTTGAGCGCGGCGTCGGTGTCGTAGCCGCGGATGCCCTTCATGTACGCATCGGCGATCACCGGCACCGCGTGGTAGCCGATCATGCACCAGGTCTCCAGGCCGTGGAACGCCCACACCGGCAGCACGCCGTAGGGGCTTTCGCGCTGGTGCGCGAGCAGCGAGTTGACGATGTCGTTGGTGCGTTGCGGCGGCTGCACGATGGTCAGCAGCGGGTGCAGCGCGCGGTAGGTGTCCCACAGCGAGAACGTCGAATAGTGGGTATAGCCCTGCGCCTGGTGCACGGCGTTGTCCGGCCCGCGGTAGCGGCCGTCACTGTCCATGAACAGGGTCGGGCCGAGCAGGCTGTGGTACAGCGCGGTGTAGAACTGGGTGCGCTGCATCGGCGGCGCGTCCACCTCCACCGCGCCCAGCGCCTGCGCCCATTGCGCACGCGCGGCACGGCGCACGCCGTCGAAATCCCAGCCCGGCACTTCGGCGTCGAGATTGGCGATGGCGCTGTCCTCGCTGACCGGCGAGATCGCCACCTTGACCAGCAGCGGCCCGCGCAGGGCGTCGCCGAAGTCGAAACTGCCCACCAGTTGCCGGCCTTCGATCTGCGCGCGCTGGGTGGGGTCGTTGTCGCCCGGCGGCGGGAAGCCCTTGTAGGGGATGTCCTGCTCGGTGTTGTGGAAGGCATGGCCGCGCATTGGCTGCGAAAAGCGCAGGGCGAAGTACAACTGCCGCCCCGGCGCCCAGCCGCGGGTCTCGCGGAAGCCGGTGACGGTGCCGTCGGCGCGCAGGCGCAACCGCGACCAACTGATCTTGCCCGGGTAGTCGTACAGGCTGGTGCGCAGGTCCAGCAGTACGTGCGCCGGCTGCCCGGCTGGATACGTGTAGCGGTGCACGCCGACACGCGCGCTGGCGGTGAGTTCGGCGCGCACCTTGTAGTCGTCCAGGGTCACCGCGTAGTAGCCCGGCTCGGCGCGCTCGTCGTCGTGGCGGAAGCGCGCGCTGTAGCCGCTGCCTGGCGTGTCCGGGTCGCCGCGCTCCAGCCGCACCGCGCCGCTGATCGGCATCAGCAGCACGTCGCCCAGGTCGGAGTGGCCGGTGCCGGAGAAATGCGTGTGCGAGAAACCGACCAGGCTGCGGTCGTCGTAGCGGTAGCCTGCCGCCCAGCCGTAGGCGTCCTTGCGCGGCTGGATGCGCGTGTCCGGGCTCAGCTGGACCATGCCGAACGGCACCGTGGCGCCGGGATAGGTGTGGCCCTCGCCGCCGGTGCCGATGAAAGGATCCACTGCGGCCACCGCGCGCTCGCCCACCTTGGCGTCAGGTGCAGCGACGGCGGGCGCGATCGGCCACAGCGCGGCCAGCAGCAGCGCGGCGGCGCCGCCCAGCCTCCTCGAGCTGCGCATGGCAGGCTCCCCGTATCGAATCGATCCAAACGGATAGCACAAAGCCACCGCAATGCCTTGCTGCACTGCAAAATGCGGATCGGATCACGACGGCGCAGGATGAGCGACCTTTTGAACCGGTCTAAACCACCGTGGCGCCGTCTCCCGCCGACAAACGCGTCACCGTGTCCGACATCGCCGCCGCCTGCGGCGTGTCGCGGGCGACCGTGTCGCTGGTGCTGCGCAACAGCCCGCTGGTGCACGCGGACACGCGCGCGCGGGTGGCCGCGGAAATCGCCCGCCAGGGCTACGTCTACCATCGCGGCGCGGCCAGCCTGCGCGGCCGCGCGTCCAATGCGGTGGCGCTGGTGGTCAACGACCTGGCCAATCCGTTCTTCGCCGAGTTCGCCGGCGGCGTCGACGCGGCGCTGGCCGAGGCCGGCTACGTGATGCTGATGGGCAGCACCGGCGAATCGCCGGAGCGCCAGCAGACCGTGCTGGCCTCGCTGATCGAGCACCACCCGGCGGCGATGATCCTCTCGCCCACCGAGAACACCGACGCGGCGCGGCTGCGCCAGCTGCTGGGGCCGCGCCTGCCGGTGCTGCTGTTCAACCGCGCGCTGGACGGCGACTGGCCGCTGCTGGCGCTGGACAACCGCCGCGGCGCGCGCCTGGCCACCGACCACCTGCTGGCGCAGGGTCACCGCGCCATCGCCTTCTTCGGCGGCCACCGCCAGTCCAGTTCCTGCGCCGAGCGCCGCGCCGGCTACCGCGAGGCGCTGGCCGCCGCCGGCATCGCGGTCGACCCGGCGTGGCTGATCGAATGCGCGCCGACCCGGCTGGAAGCCGCGCGCCAGGCCGGCGCGCTGTGCGCGCGCGACCCGCTGCCGACCGCGCTGGTCTGCTACAACGACGTGGTCGCACTCGGCCTGGCCAGCGGCCTGGCCGAACGCGGCCGCATCGCCGGCCGCGACTACGCGCTGATCGGCTTCGACGACATCCCCGAAGCCGCCGTCGCCACCCCGCCGCTGTCCACCGTCGCCGTCGCCCCGCGCGAGCGCGGCATGCAGGCCGCGCGCCTGGTGCTGGATGCGCTGCGCCACCGCCAGGCGCTGCCTGCGCTTACCATCGCCCCCGCCCGGCTGTGCCTGCGCGCCAGCAGCCGGGTCGCCCTCTCGCCCGTTCCCGGAGTCGCTGCATGAGCCGTCGCCCGCTGTCCAACACCGCCGCCATCGCGGTGGTCAGCATGATCTTCTTCACCTGGGGCGGCCTGACCAGCCTCAACGACGTGTTGATCCCGCATCTGAAAGCCGTGTTCCAGATGAACTACGCGCAGTCGATGCTCATCCAGTTCACCTTCTTCGGTGCTTACTTCCTGATGTCGGTACCGGCCGGCGCGGTAGTGTCGCGGACCGGCTACAAGGCCAGCATCGTCATCGGCCTGGTGGTGGCGGCGATCGGCGCGGCGATGTTCTACCCGGCCGCGCGCCTGCCCTCCTACCCGCTGTTCCTGACCGCGCTGTTCGTGCTGGCCAGCGGCATCACCCTGCTGCAGGTCGCGGCCAATCCGTACATCAGCCTGATCGGCGCGCCGGAGAAGGCGCCGAGCCGACTCAACTTCGCGCAGGCGCTGAACTCGCTGGGCACCACCGTGTTCCCGTGGCTGATCGGCCCGCTGATCCTGGCCGGCGCGGTGCTCGGCGCCGACCAGCTGGCGGCGATGAATCCCGCGCAGTTGTCCGCGTACCGCATCGAGCAGGCGCGCTCGGTGGAAATCCCCTACCTGATGCTGGCCGGCGGCCTGCTGTTGCTGGCGGTGTTCGTGCTGGTGATGCGGGTGCCGTCGCTGCGCGAGGACAACGACGCCAGCGCCGAATCGCACCACAGCTTCGCCGACGCGCTGCGCCACCCGCACCTGCTGTGGGGCGTGGTGGCGATCTTCATGTACGTGGGCGCGGAAGTGTCGATCGGCAGCTTCCTGATCAACTACATCTCCGGCCCCACCACTGGTGGCCTGACCGAAGCCGATGCCAGCCACTATCTGCCGTTCTACTGGGGCGGCGCGATGGTCGGCCGCTTCGCCGGCGCGGCGCTGCTGCAGTTCGTCCCGGCGCGCAAGCTGCTGGCGACCTTCGCCGGCATCGCCTCGCTGCTGCTGATCGCCACCATGCTCAGCACAGGCCACGTGGCGATGTGGAGCGTGATCGCGATCGGCCTGTTCAACTCGATCATGTTCCCGACCATCTTCACCGTGGCCATCGAGCGCCTGGGCGTGCTCACCAGCAAGGCCTCCAGCCTGCTCATCATGGGCATCGTCGGTGGCGCCCTGGTGCCGCTGGCGCAGGGCGCGCTGGCCGACGCCATCGGCATCCAGCACGCCTTCGTGATCCCGCTGCTGTGCTACGCCTACATCGTCTGGTACGGCCTGCGCGGTTCGCGCCTGTCGCCGGACCTGGCAGCGGCCGCGCCCACCGCCGCGCCGACCGCGCGCGTGATGCATTGATCCGCTGATCCGTTCCCGGCACGGCGGCAGAGCCGCCGCCGTGCACCTTGCTTTCCCTCCCTCACCCAGCTCGCCAGCCAACCGCATGAACCTGCCCGCCTCGCCCCTGCCCGACTTCGCCGACGCCGCCGTCCTGCGCGCGCACATCGCCGACACCATGGCCTTCTACCACCCGCGCGCGATCGACCCGGCGGGCGGTTTCTTCCACTACTTCCGCGACGACGGCAGCGTGTACGACGCCGGCCATCGCCACCTGGTCAGCAGTACCCGCTTCGTCTTCAACTACGCGATGGCGGCGATCGAGTTCGCCGACTCGGCGCTGGCCACCGAGTACCTGGACGCCGCGCGCCACGGCCTGCGCTACCTGCGCGAGGTGCACCGCGATACCGCCAGCGGCGGCTACGTGTGGACCCTGCGCGATGGCGTGGCCGAGGACCGCACCCAGCACGCCTACGGCGCGGCCTTCGTGCTGCTGGCCTACGCCACCGCGAAGAAGGCCGGCCTGGACACCGACGCGTGGATGGACGAGACCTGGCAACTGCTGGAAACCCGCTACTGGGATGCCGCCGCCGGCCTGTACCGCGACGAGGCCACCCCGGAGTGGACGTTCTCCAGCTACCGCGGCCAGAACGCCAACATGCACCTGTGCGAAGCGCTGATCGCCGCCTACGAGGCCAGCGCCGAGCAGCGCTACCTGCAGCGCGCGCTGCTGCTGGCCGACCACATCACCCGCCGTCAGGCGGCACTGGCCGGCGGCCTGGTGTGGGAGCACTACGACGCGAACTGGCAGGTGGACTGGGACTACAACCGCGACAACCCCAAGCACCTGTTCCGGCCGTGGGGCTTCCAGCCCGGCCACCAGGTCGAGTGGTCCAAGCTGCTGGTGCTGCTGCACGGGCACCTGCAGGCGGCCACCGGCACTGCGCCGGCGTGGCTGCTGCCGACCGCGCGCCACCTGTTCGACACCGCGCTGGCGCACGGCTGGGACGCGCAGCATGGCGGCATCGTCTACGGCTTCGCCTCCGGCACCGAAGACGCGCCGGTGGTCGGCGTGCCCGACGTGGCCGCGGCGCCGACCTACTTCTGCGACGACGACAAGTACTTCTGGGTGCAGGCCGAAGCGATCGCCGCCACCTCGCGGCTGCTGGCCGCCACCGGCGACGCCAGCTACCGTGCCGCCTACGACAAGCTGTGGGCGTACTCCTGGGAGTACCTGGTCGACCACCGCTACGGCGCCTGGTTCCGCATCCTCAGCCGCGACAACCGCAGCTACAGCGACGAGAAGAGCCCGGCCGGCAAGACCGACTACCACACCATGGGTGCCTGCCACGACGTGCTGGCGGTGATGCGCGGCAGCAAGGCGTTCGCGTAACGCCGACGCGGCAAGCAGGGCGCCGGCGATCCGGCGCCCCTACGTGTCGGTCGTAGGGGCGCTTCAGCCGCGCCCGGGCCTTCCCGGGAACGCCCGGTCGCGGCTGAAGCCGCTTGTGTCAAATGAGGGTTTATCGTTTTAGGTGAGAGCGGAGTGCGGCAGGCCGTTTAGCCGCAGTGCCAAGCGAGCAC
>NZ_JACHOK010000013.1:0-99888 GCF_014199855.1 Xanthomonas sp. F1
GCCGCGGGCAACGACAACGCCGACGCCGCGAACTATTCGCCGGCCAGTTGCCCGGGCGTCATCAACATCGCGGCCACCGGCATCACCGGCGGCCGCGCCTACTACTCCAACTACGGCAATACCATCACCCTGTCCGCGCCCGGTGGCGGCGTCTACGCCAACGATGCGTCCAGCGGCGCGGGGTCGGTGCGCACCGGCCTGGTCTGGTCCACCCTCAACAAGGGTACCCATGGCCCGGACCAGCCGGCCTACGCCGGCTACGCCGGCACCTCGATGGCCTCGCCGCACGTGGCCGGCGTCGTCGCCCTGGCGATCAGCGCGGCGATCAGCGCCGGCCGACCGGTGCCGACGACCGCACAGATGCGCGACATCCTGACCCAGACCTCCAACGTGTTCCCGGTGAAGCCGACGCTGCGCATCGGCGCCGGCATCCTCAATGCCGGCAAGGCGGTCGCGCGCGCCGCGGGCGCCAGCGGTGGCGGCGAGGAAGCCACCGCCACCCCCATCGCGCGTGGCACGCAGAGCAAGCTGTCCGCCGCGGCCGGCCAGGGCACGCTGTACCGCCTGGACGTGCCGACAAACGCGCGCAACCTGCAGATCCGCACCCTGGGCGGCAACGGTCAGTTGCGGCTGTACGTGCGCGCGGTGCGTGCGCCCAGCGCCGACGGCAGCGATGCCGACTACAGCTCGGTGCGCAACGGCACCACCCAGAACGTGCAGATGGCGGTGCCGGCGACCGGCAGCTACTTCTTCCGCCTGGTCGGCGGCAGCGGCGGCTACGCCAACGTGACCTTGTCGGTGAGCTACTCGGAGTGAGCGCACGACGCGGGCGCTGCCGCGGCGGCGACCGCCATCACAACGGGTTGGCGACCTCGATCAGGTTGCCGTCCGGATCGCGGAAGTACAGGGACAGGATCGGGCCGCGTGCACCGGTGCGTTGCACCGGCCCATCCTCGATCGGCACGCCGGCGGTCCGCAATTCCTCGGCCACCTGCGACAGCGGTGTGGCGGTGAGAAAGCACAGGTCGGCCGAACCCGGCGTGGGTGCCCGCGCCTTCGGGTCGAACTCATGGCCATGCCGATGCAGGTTGATCTTCTGCTCGCCGAACGCCAGCGCCTTGCGGCCTTCGCCGAAGGTCACCACGCGCATGCCCAGCACCCGCGCATAGAACGCGCAGGTCGCCTCGATGTCGGCGACGGTGAGGACCAGATGGTCGAGGTGGTCGATCTGCATTGCGGAACCCTCGTTGGATGACGCCGCGCGGCTCACTCGCCGCGCGGCGGATGTGGCCCGAACCGGCCATAGGGGCGGCTGTCGTCGGCGCCGCGGCGCAACACCTGCGCGGCGACCAGGCCGATGCCCAGCAACACCAGGCAGCAGGCGACCAGCGCGTTCCAACCGCCGTGCTGCCAGGCCACGCCGCTGAGCGAACCGATCAGGCTGGAACCGGCGTAGTAGGCCAGCAGGTACAGCGAAGCCGCATGGCCCTTGAACTGCCCGCCGAGGCGCCCGACCCAGGCGCTGGCCGCCGAGTGCGCGACGAAGAAACCGATGGTCAGCAGCACGATGCCGGCGATCACTGGCACCAACGCATGCGCCAGGGTCAGCGCCACGCCCAACGCGGCGGTGGCGATGCCGGTCAGCACCACCGGGCCGCGGCCGAAGCGGTCCGAGGCGGCGCCGGCGACCGACGAGGACACGATGCCGAACACGTAGGCGCTGAAGATCATGCCGAGCTGGCTCTGGCTCAGCCCGAACTCCGGCCCGCCCAGGCGGAAACCGGCGTAGTTGTAGACGCTGACGAACACACCCATCGCCAGGAACGGGATCGCGAATAGCCACGGCAGATGGCGATCGCGCAGATGCCCACCCCAGGCGCGCAGGTGGAAGCGCAGGTTCACCCCCTGGCGGCGCACGAAGTGCCGCGACGGCGGCAACAACAGCACGAAGCCGACCGCGGCCAGCAGATCGACCGTGCTCAGCGTGGCCAGCGCGACGCGCCAGTCGAAGTGATCGGTGAGCATGCTCATGCCGATGCGGCCGACCATGCCGCCGAACGCATTGCCGGCCACGTACAGCCCGGTCGCCGCGCCGAGCCGGCTCGCCGGCAGTTCCTCGGCCAGGTACACCATCGCCACCGCCGGCACGCCGCCCAGGGCGATGCCGGACAGCGCACGCACCACCACCAGGGAACCCCAGTGCGGCAGGCACGACGCCAACAGGTTGAGCAGCGCCGCCAGCGCGATCGACACGAACATCAGCCCGCGCCGGCCCAACGTTTCCGACACCGCGCCAGCGCAGAAGATCGCGATCGCCAGGCCGCCGGTGGCCAGCGACAGCGGCAGCGAACTGGTCGCCGCGCTGACCCCGAACTCGTGCGCGAAGGCAGGCAGCAGCGGCTGCACGCTGTACAGCAGCGAGAACGTGGCGAAGCCGGCCAGGAACAGGGCCAGGCGGATGCGCAGCAGCGGCGCATCGTCCACGGCGTGCACCGGCGGGCATTGGCTGGAGGCGTTCACGGTGTGAGTCGCAGCGGGAAACGGAGGGCCAGTATTCGCCTGCCGCGACCCCGCGTCCAATATATGCTTTGCCCACTCTCCATACTTTTTGGATATGACATGGAACTGCGCCACCTGCGCTACTTCCTAGCCGTGGCCGAAGCGGGACACTTCACCCGTGCCGCCGCGCAACTGGGCATCCAGCAACCGCCGCTGAGCCAGCAAATCCGTGCGCTGGAGGAGGAACTGGGCACGCCGCTGTTCGTGCGCACACCGCGCGGTGCCGAACTCACCGACGCCGGCCGCGCCTTCCGCAGCGAGGCGAGGCGCGTCCTCGCCGACCTGGAGCGCGCTGGCGATGCCGCGCGCCGCGCCGCACGTGGCGAAAGCGGCGTGCTGCGGCTCGGCTTCACCGCCTCGGCCGCCTTCAACCCGATCGTCCCGACCCTGGTGCGGGGCTTCCGCCGCGGCTGGCCGGCGGTGACGCTGGCATTGGAGGAGACCAATACCGCCGGCCTGCTCGCCGCGCTGCTGCAGGGGCGGCTGGATGCGGCCTTCATCCGCTACAGCGTGGCCACGCCCTCGGAGCTGCAGTTGCTCAAGCTGCCGGACGAGCCGATGAAGATCGCGGTGCCGGCCGCGCATCGCCTGGCCAAGCGCCGCCGCGCGCCGCTGTCGGCGCTGGCCGGCGAACCCTTCATCCTGTTCCCGCGCAGCTTCGGCACCAGCCTGTACGACGAAATCCTCGATGCCTGCCGCCAGGCCGGCTTCGAACTGAAGATCGAACAGGAAGCGCCGCAGATGTCTTCCATCGTCAACCTGGTGGCTGCGGAACTGGGCGTGTCGGTGGTCCCCGCCTCGACCGCGCAGGTGCAGTTGCCCGGCGTGCGCTACCTGGACATCGAAGGTCGCGTGCCGATGGCGCGGCTGGCCCTGGCCGCGCTGCCAGCCACCGCGCAGGCGATGCCGATCGTGCGCCACCTGTGGCAGTTGGCGCAGGGGCATGCGGCGGGTAGGCGCGGGTAGGGGCGAGCAAGGCATCGCTGCACGCTTCTAGGCACGCATGTAGGACTCAACTGTCATGCAGCCGCGACGAACAGCGCATGCGGGTAGCCAACCGTGTAAGGCGTCGGGACTGAAGTCCCTCCCACAGTGCACCCAGCCGACGTATCGCAAGCCCCTGTAAGAGTCGTTCCGCCACGCGCGAACACCGCCTGCCGCTGCTGCGGAAACCAGCGCCGTTGCGCGTCCACCATGATCGACAAGCAACGTGTGCCACCACGCGCAACGCATTTCGCTGGCGGACGCTGCAATGACGCGGGCGGGCGCTGCAGCGGCAGTCGCTTCGGCAGTTGCTGTTGCTGTTGCTTCGGCTGTTGCCGTTGCTTCGGCTTTTGACTTACCGGGTTCCCTTCCGAAGCGGCGGCCAGCGCGGGGAAAAAACCCCGAAGGGGCGGCAGGGGCAGGATGCCCCTTCCGCGGATCCCCGTGATGGACGCGGACCCGGAGCGCGCAGCGCGGAGGGCGCGCAGGCAGGGTGTGCTTCCTTTTGGTTACTTTTTCTTTGCACAAGCAAAGAAAAGTAACTCGCCCGCAAGGGCGAAAGCTTTGCTGTTGCTGTTTGAGATTTACCCGCCAGAAAAGCACAACAGCGAGAGTGGGCTTTAGCAGCGATAGGCTCTATCGGTGAAGCCCGTCGCGGCTGAAGCCGCTCCTACGAGGAACGTGGCGTGCTCAACCCAGATGCGTGCGCACCGCTTCGTCGATCTTGGCCGGCGGCACGAAGCCCGGCACCCGTGCCACTTCCTCGCCCTGGCGGAACAGCATCAGCGTCGGGGTCTGGCGCAGGCCCTGGGCGCGGAAGAAGTCCTCGCCCACGTCTTCCATCTTCACCTTGAGCAGGGTCACACCCTGCGCCGTGTCGCTTTCGGCGAAGCGCTCCAGCGACTTGTCGAGCATGCGGCAGCCAGGGCAGTTGTCCTTGTTGAAATCGGCCAGCACGCGCGGGTGGGCGGCGAGCGCATCCGCGAACTGTTCGGCACTGGAGACGGTGATGGTGGTGAGCATGGAACGGAACCTTGTCTGATGTCGGAAGAAGCCCGGCGCACGATAGCGACGCCGGCGATGACAGGAAAACGGAAGAACGACGACGGCGTCAGCCGCTGCCCTGCAGCGGCAACACCCTCGCAGCGAAGCCGCCCGCACCAGCGGACGGGGGCTCGGCTGCGGCGGCAGCGGCCAGCGGCACGGTGCCTATCGACGACGCCCGCACCGCGCGCAACGCCAGCACCTGCGCGCACCAGGCGTCGATGGCCGCATTGTCGCGGTCGCCATGCGGCATCTGCTCGATCTCCAGCAATGGATAAGCGCTGTCGAAGAACAACGCGATGCGCTTGACCGCACCGCAGTAGTACTCCAGCCCCCACTGCGTCTCGCCGGTGCCGAACGCCGCCACCTCGATCGTCTTGCCGGTCGCCTCGACCAGCTCGGCGATGTAGCGCTTCATCTCCGCCGGCGTGCGCCCGGCGTTGTCGCTCCAGCTGCCGAGCAGATGCAGATCGAAGTCCGCCGCACGCGCGGCATCGCCGAGCGCGCCCTGCAGCGTCTGCAGGTCGGTGTGGATCCAGGTCACCGCGTGCCCGGCCGCCTCGCACTGCGCATGCACGCGGCGGGCGACGTCGCGGGTGTTGCCGCTGAGCGAAGCGTAGGCGAGCAGGATACGCATGGGGCGGGGATTAGGGAGTGGGGAGTGGGGATTCGTCAGAGCGCGGAGACCTGCTTTTACCAATCCCCATTCCCGATTCCCCAATCCCGGCTCTTCACAGATCGTCGAAGCCGTTGTCCGAGTTGGTCTTCTTGTAGCTGGCGTTGCGCATCTCGAAGAAGTCGGTCTTGGTCTCGGTGAAGTTGTCGGCGTAGGCCTTGATCCACGGCATCACGTTGTCGCTGGCGCCGCTGTACAGCTTCTCGATGCCAAGCATGCCGGACATCTTGTTGGCGCGGTACTTCACGTACTGGATCATCTCGTCCACGTCGATGCCCTCGATGCCGTCGAGCACTTCCGAGGACCACTCGGTCTCCAGGCAGATCGCGTGTTCGAAGGCCTGGTGCACGTAGTCGGTCAGCTCGTTGGTCTGCAGCTCGGCGTTCTCGCCGATGATGGCGCGGATCAGCTCGCTGATGAACTTGGTGTGGGCCAGTTCGTCGCGGTTGATGAAGCTGATGATCTTGCCGGTGCCGGTCATGCGGTTCTGCCGCACCAGGTTGTAGAAATACGCGAAGCCGGAATAGAAGTTGATGCCTTCCAGGATCGAGGACTGGATCAGCGAGCGCAGCAGGGTCTCTGCGGTCTTCTCGCGCATGAAGTCGTCGTAGGCCTGCATGATCGGCTGGTTGCGCGCGATGATGGTCGGATGCGTCCGCGCGATCTCGAACACGCGGTTCTGGTCGGCCAGGCCGGCGATCGACGCCAGCACGTACGAGTAGCTCTCGTTGTGGATCACTTCCTGCTGGCCGATGATCGCGGCGTTGGCGTGCGCGGCCGGGTCGGTGATGTATTCGGCGACGTTGTAGATGAAGCGCGTCTGCGGCGAATCCAGCGTGGCCAGCAGGCCGATGATCGAGTCGTAGGCGTTCTTCTCGCGCGCCGACAGCTCCCCGTACTGCTTGGCATCGCCCTTCATGTCCACTTCGTCGGGGATCCAGAAGTTGGTCGACAGCTCCTTGTACGCCCGGTAGAAGGACGGGTACGGGATGTCGTTCCAGTTGAGGATGCCGCTGGTGGTGCCGTTGATGATGCCGGTGGAACGGTTGGGGTGCAGCGGTTCGAGGATCTTGATGCGGTCGAGCGCGATGGCCATGGATGTGCTTCGTCAAGTCGGGTGAACGGCGCCGGCAGGCGGCGCGGGAATGCGAAACGCACGGCGACCATGGGCCGC
Source organism: Xanthomonas sp. F1 (assembly GCF_014199855.1). Classification (NCBI taxonomy): domain Bacteria; kingdom Pseudomonadati; phylum Pseudomonadota; class Gammaproteobacteria; order Lysobacterales; family Lysobacteraceae; genus Xanthomonas; species Xanthomonas sp. F1. The sequence continues at coordinate 6,438 of NZ_JACHOK010000013.1, forward strand.
CGCGCGCTGGTGGCGTCAGACGCCGGCGATCAGCTCGAGCACCACTCGCACTCGCTGATGTCGATGTCGTTGGAACGCACGTAGTACGTGGTCTTCAGGCCTTCTTTCCATGCGGTCATGTGCAGGTCCAGCAGGGTGCTGGCGCGGATGCCGCTGGGCACGTAGAAGTTGAAGCTGATCGACTGGTCGACGTGGCGCTGGCGGCGCGCGTTCTGGCGCACGCTGGCGAACTGGTCGACCTTGTAGGCGCCCTTCTCGTAGTACGGATAGGTGTCCACGGTCAGGCCCGGCGCCACCACTGGACGGCGGAAGTCCTTCTTCTCTTCGTAGTAGAACGCGCTGTAGATCGGGTCGATCGAGGCGGTGGAGCCGGCGATCTGCGCGGTGCTCATGTTCGGCGCCACCGCCACCATCCAGGCGTTGCGCACGCCGTGCACGCTCACCTGCGCGGCCAGTTCCTGCCACTGCGCGCTGTCGTAGCCGCGCTTGCTGAAGTACTCGCCGTTCTGCCAGTCGCTGCCCTTGAACACCTTGTACGCGCCCTTCTCCTTGGCCAGCGCCAGGCTCGCCTGGATGGTCAGGTAGTTGATGCGCTCGTACAGCGTGTCGCTGTACTCCTCGGCCGCCGGCGAATTCCAGTCGATGCCCTTCTGCGCCAGCAGGTGGTGCCAGCCGAAGGTGCCCAGGCCGATCGCCCGGTACTTCTGGTTGGTGATGGTGGCCTGCGGCACCGGCAGCTCGTTGAGGTCGATGACGTTGTCGAGCATGCGCACCTGCACGCGGATCAGCCGCTCCAGGATGTCCGGCGACAGCAGGTCCGGCTGCGCGGTGACCGCGCGGCCCAGGTTCACCGAGGACAGGTTGCACACGACGAAGTCGCCGGCCTGCTTGGTGGTGACGATCTGGTCGCCGCTGATCATCTCCTGGATGACCCGCGTCGGGCTCATGTTCTGCAGGATCTCGGTGCACAGGTTGCTGGAATACACCATGCCCTGGTGCTTGTTCGGGTTCATGCGATTGACTTCGTCGCGATAGAACATGAACGGGTTGCCGGTCTCCAGCTGGCTGACCATGATCCGCTTGAACATGTCGATGGCCTTGACCACCTTGCGGCCGATGCGCTCGTCGGCCACCACTTCCTCGTAGCGGGCGCGGAAGCTGCCTTCGCCGCGCTTCTCGTCGAAGAAGTCCTGCAGATACCAGCCCTTGACCTCCTTCACCTCGTGCGGGTCGAACAGGTACCACTCGCCGCGGCGCTCCACCGCTTCCATGAAGATGTCCGGCACGCACACCGCGGTGAACACGTCGTGCGCGCGCAGGCGCTGGTCGCCGTTGTTCAGGCGCAGGTCCAGGAACGCCTCGATGTCGCGGTGCCAGATGTCCAGGTACACGGCGATGGCGCCCTTGCGCTGGCCGAGCTGGTCCACCGACACGGCGGTGTTGTTGAGTTGCTTGATCCACGGCACCACGCCGCCGCTGGAGTTCTTGACCCCACGGATCGCCGAGCCGGACGAACGCACGTAGCCCAGGTAGGCGCCGACGCCGCCGCCGTGCTTGGACACGCGCGCCACGTCGGTGTTGGAGTCGTAGATGCCCTGCAGGCTGTCGTCGACAGTGTCGATGAAGCAGCTCGACAGCTGCCCGCCGATCTTGCCGGCGTTGGCCAGGGTCGGCGTGGCCACGGTCATGTACAGGTTGGACAGCGCCCAGTAGGCCTCGCCGACCAGCTGCATGCGGCGCTCGCGCGGCTTCTCGTCCTGCATCAGGTACAGGGCGATGGTCAGCCAGCGCTCCTGCGGCAGTTCGTAGACCTTGCGCGAGTTGTCGGTGGCCAGGTAGCGCGTGGCCAGCAGGTACAGGCCGTTGTAGGCGAACAGCTTGTCGCGCTCCGGATCGATCATGCGGCCGGCTTCGGCCAGTTCGTCCTTGGAGTAGTTCTTGAGGATGTCGATCGAGTACACGCCGCGGTCGGCCAGGCTTTCCTGCAGGCCGACGTAGGAGCCGTACTTCTCGCCGGCATCGTAGAAACGATTCTTGCTGGCGCGCTTGTACAGGCGGTCCAGGTACAGGCGCGCAGCGAAGTACTCCCACTCCGGCGTGGCGATGTCCACGCGCGACTCGGCCTCGCGGATCAGGTAGTCGACCATGTCGTCGGCCGACAGGCTTTCCTTCTTCTCGATGAAGGCGAAGGCCTTGCGCTCGTAGTCGCTCACGTCCAGCTGCGGGAACTCGGCGTGGATCCGGTCCAGGGTGCGCTGCAGGCGCGAGCGGTCGAAGGCCATGCGGCGGTTGCCGCCGTCCTTGACGATCCAGGTCACGGCGCGCTGGTCGTTGCTCGGCTCGCTGCTGGCCGGCTCCGGCTGGGCGGTGGCGGTAGCGGCAGCAGTCGAGGGGTCGACGGCGGCGTCGACGGACGCGGTGGCCGGCAGGCTGTGGGTCTGGCTCATGAAGGTCTCCAAGCGTGGTGCACGCGGCCGCCCGACCCTCGCAGGCAGCGGTCCGACCGGGTTCGCAGGTGGGCAGGCGGTGTCGCGAAGACTGCAAACGGCGCAGGCACCAGGCCTGCGGGCGGTCAACGCTGCACCGACCCTCTCCCCCCGGAGAGCGCGCGGTCGGCGCCGCGCGGTGTGCTTCGCGCGGCTGTCGGCAGGTCTTCGGGCTGATGGGCAACGGCCGTGGCCGGTTCCTAGCCCGTCGCTTCCCAAGGCGGGCGCCTCAGTGCGGATGACGGGTTCGTTCCCAATTACCGCTGCGGGGCAGCGCCGGAGTTGGCGTTGGCACGCCGCACCGGCTTCCCTTTTGATCCCGCGGCTTGTGGCCGCCGGAACCGACCACCCCAAGATAGTGTGGTCGCTCGACGACGTCAACGCTAAATATGGGTCAAATTACGAAAACCTAAGCCTGCCAACGGTTTGCCGTCGGCCGCCGGTTTCGGCCCCGCCGCGGAGAACGTCCGCGGCCGTAACGGGGCCGTGAAGCCGGTCCTCGGAGAGCGGCGAGATGCCATCGAAACGGCCCGCCGGCCCCCGGGCGCGCGCCCTCCCGGCCATCCGCCCCGCCGGCCGGCTCAGTCGCCTTTCTTGTGCTTGCGCGGCTTGAGGGACTTCGTGTTTCCCGGAATGTCCTTGTTGTCTCGCTGACGCCGATCCGGCTTGCCGGTGCTCTTTGCGATGCGCTTGGGGCCAGGTTTGATGCCCATCATCACACTCCTTGGGTGGCCGACCGAAGCAATCGAAGGCAATCTCCAACGTGCAGCGGCCTCATCGGGCCACCAGGCACTGCTGCAACAGCAATGGCAGGGCCACCGCCGCGCTGTCGCGCCAGTGCAGATCGGCGCGCGCCGACAGCGCGCTGGGTTCGGGGTTGATCTCGACCACGCAGGCGCCGCGCTCCTTGGCCTGCAGCGGCAGGCTGGCGGCCGGATAGACCAGGCCGGAACTGCCGATCACCAGCACCAGGTCGGCGGCGTCGGCCGCCGTCTGCGCACGCGTCCACTCCATCGCCGGCAGCGCCTCGCCGAACCACACCACGCCCGGGCGTACCGTGCCGCCACAGGCCGCGCACACCGGCGGCGCCAGGCGCTGGCTGGGCGTGTGCACGTCCACCGGCGGCAGCAGCCCGCGCCAGGGTTGGCCGCAGTCGCTGCAGCGCAGCGCCGACAGGCGGCCGTGCACGTGCGCGGCGACCTCGCTGTCGGCGCGCTGGTGCAGGTCGTCCACGTTCTGGGTCACCAGCGTGGTGTGGCGGACCTCGGCCAGGTGCGCCAGCGCGCGATGCCCGGCGTGCGGCTGCGCCAGCGCCACGATCGCCATGCGCCAGCGATACCAGCCCCAGACCAGTGCAGGGTCGGCGCGCCAGGCGTCCTCGGTGGCCAGTTGCTCGGGATCGAAGCGCGACCACAGGCTGTCGTCCTGGCCGCGGAAGGTCGGCACCCCGCTCTCGGCGGACATGCCGGCGCCGGTCAGCACCAGCACACGGCGCGCGCCCTGAATGAAGGCGGCGACGGTCTCGGCGTTGTAGGCGGAACTGAGCATGGCGCGCTCGACTTGATGAAGCGCACACTATTGCATTGACGCAAGGCGGTCTCAATGTGCATGGCAGCACGCGCGGCCGCCCGCTCCCGCAACGCGAACGGGCGGCCAGTGGCCGCCCGTTGCGTGTCGCCAAGGTCCGGCGCAGGCGCCGGCCCAAACCTTCCGCTGACTCAGTCGAGCACGACCAGCTTGACGTCGATGTTGCCGCGCGTGGCGTTGGAGTACGGGCACACCTGGTGCGCCTTCTCCACCAGCGATTCCAGCGTCGCCCGCTCCAGGCCCGGCACGGCGATGCGCAGCTCCACGGCGATGCCGAAGCCGCCCGGGATCTGGCCGATGCCGACATGGCCCTCGATGCTCGGCTCGGCCGGCAGCTTCACTTTCTCCTGCCCGGCGACGAACTTCAGCGCACCGATGAAGCAGGCCGAATAGCCAGCCGCGAACAGCTGCTCCGGGTTGGTGCCGTCGCCGCCGGCGCCGCCCAGCTCGCGCGGGGTCGACAGCTTGACGTCCAACGCCTTGTCCGGAGTGGCGGCGCGGCCGTCGCGGCCCCCGGTGGCGGTGGCAGTGGCGGTGTAGACGATGGTGGTCGGTGAAGCCATGGTGGTTCTCCTTGGAGGGCGGCGCCGCGGCGCCATGGGTTAGAGGGGATGGGGTGATCGGGGGCGGGAACCGCTCAGGCCGCGGCCTGCAGCTTGCCGCGGACTTCTTCCAGATCCTGCTTGAGCCGGGTCAGTTGCTGCAGGTCGCAGGCGACCGCGCACAGCACGCCTTCCGGCACCGCCTGCGCACGGGCGCGCAGGGCCTGGCCTTCGGCGGTCAGCGCGATCAGCACGCGGCGCTCGTCGGCGGCGGCGCGGCGGCGGGTCAGCAGGCCGACCGCCTCCAGGCGCTTGAGCAGCGGGGTCAGCGTGGCCGAATCCAGGAACAGCTTCTCGCCGATGTCCGAGACGCTGCAGCCGTCCTGTTCCCACAGCACCAGCATCACCAAGTACTGCGGATAGGTCAGGCCGAGCTCGCCCAGCAGCCCGCGGTAGAGCTTGTGCATCGCCAGGTTGGCCGAATACAGCGCGAAGCACAGCTGGGTGTCCAGCTTCAGCAGCGCGGTGGCGTCGGGGGGAGAGGTGCGGTCCATGGGGGAGATATTACATAGCGCGCTACTCAATCGCAAGCGATATTTTTCAGCGCTAACTTCCGGCTGAAGCGGTCGGCGGCCTGCCACTGCGCCCGCCGCTGGCGCAGGATTACGCTGCCGTGCAGCCCGAGGAGTTTCCGCATGCGCGCATCGTTCCTGCTGCTGGCCGTGCTTGGCGGTGCGCCCGCCGCCGTCGTGCCGAACACCCTGCCCGCCGGCCCGGTGCTGGTCGACGCGCTGGCCCGCGAAACCCGTCGCCAGTGCCCCGGCTTGCCGACCGACCGGCTCACCCCGGCCGACCTGCTCGATGCCGAGGAGACCTTTCGGGACGGGATGTCGGTGGCGCAGCGCCAGGCGATGGACCGGTAGTTGCCGCAGGACGGCGCGTTCGGTCCGGCCCGCTGCGCGCACCGCGAAGGCGGCGCCAGTTGCCTGGCGGCCGCCTATCTGGAAGAGATTGCGGGCGCGGGCCTGATGCCGCGCTTCGTCGCCGGGCTGTGCGCGGCCGGCGCAGTGCGCTGAGCGCGCGCCGTCGGTCCCGCGCTCAGACCCGGTGTGCGGCCGACAGGTACTCGGCGCTCTGCATCTCGATCAGCCGCGAGGCGGTGCGCTCGAAGGCGCCGGCCAGGCGCTCGCCGGTGTACAGCAGCGGTGGCGGTTCCTGCGCGGTGCAGACCAGGTTGACGTGGCGGTCGTACAGCTCGTCGATCAGGTTGACGAAGCGCCGCGCCGCGTCCTCGTTCATGCGGTCGAAGTGCGGGATGCCGCCGAGCAGCACGGTGGTGAACTCGTGCGCGATCTCGATGTAGTCGCTGGGACCGCGCGGGCCTTCGCACAGCGCGACGAAATCGAACCAGACGATGCTCTTGCCGCGCGCGCGCACCGGGATCTTGCGCCCTTCGATCTCGATATTGCCGCGGCGCGCCTCGGCCTTGCCGGTGAGCTCGCTCCAGCGCTGCCCCAGCCAGGCGTCGCTGTCCTCGGCCAGCGGTGCGCGGTACACCGGCGAGCGGGTCAGCGCGCGCATGCGGTAATCCTCGGTGCCCTCAGCGTACAACTCCACGCAGTAGGTCTGCAGCAGCGCGATCGCGGGCAGGAAGCTGTCGCGCTGCAGCCCGTTGAGGTACAGGTTCTGCGGCGCGGTGTTGGACGTGGTGACCAGGGTCACGCCCTCGGCGAACAGGCGCTCGAGCAGGCGCGACAACAGCATCGCATCGCCGATGTCGGTGACGAAGAACTCGTCCAGCACCAGCACGCGCAGTCGGCTGCGCCACTCCTGGGCAATTTTCGCCAGCGGATCGCTCTGCCCGGCATGTTCGCGCAGGCGCTCGTGCACGCCGCGCATGAAACGGTGGAAGTGGGTGCGGTACTTCCGCGCGATCGGCAGGCCGTCGTAGAACAGATCGACCAGAAAGGTCTTGCCGCGACCGACCCCGCCCCAGAAGTACAGGCCGCGCACCGGCTCGGGCTTCTTCCAGAACGCCGACAGGCGGTCCAGCCAGCCCTCCTGGTCGCCGTCCACGATCGCCACGTGGATGCGATCCAGTTCGGCCAGCGCCGCATGCTGGGCCGGATCGTCGCGCCAGTCGCCGCGCGCCACGCCCTCGGCGTAGCGCTGCGACGGCAATGCCGCCGCGCTCACGCCTGCGCCGCCGGCAGCCAGGCCTTGACCGCGTGCTGCAACGCGCCGCGCAGGTCGATCAGCTTGCGATGGAAGAAGTGACTGGTGTCGGGCATGCGCACCAGTTCCGGCTGCGCCTCCAGGGTCTCCAGCCAGTCGTACACGGCCTGCGGATCGACGATCTCGTCGGCCTCGCCCTGGATCACCAGCCACTGCGGTGGCGGCGCCATGCCGGAAAAATCCCAGCGCCCGGCCGGCGGCGCGATCGAGATCAGCACCTGCGGCTGCAGCGCGGCGCTGGCGCGCAGCGACACGTAGGCACCGAAGCTGAAACCGGCCAGCCACAGCGCGTCGTGCGGACGCTGCGCGCGCACCCAGGCAGCGACCGCGGCCAGGTCCTGCTGCTCGCCTTCGCCGTGGTCGAAGCTGCCGGCGGAGGCGCCGACGCTGCGGAAGTTGAAGCGCACCACGCGCACGCCCAGCTCACGCAGCGCGCGCGCGACCATGGTCACCACCTTGTTGTGCATGCTGCCGCCCTCGGTGGACAGCGGATGGCAGACGATGGCGGTGACCGGCAACGCGGCGATGTCGGCCTCGGGCAGATCGACCGCGGCCTCGATCGGGCCGGCGGGGCCTTGCAGGGTCAGTGCGCCGGAAGCGGTGGGGAAAGCGGGAGAGGTCATGCGGTCATAATACCGGGGCTGGGTCGCGGCCACATGCCGATGCGGTGCACGCAGCGTTCTTTTTGCTCCCGATCCGGATCCTGCGTGTGGTCTTCGTCCTGTTGAGTGTGGTCTGCAGCGTGTTGGTCTCGGCGCTGCTGAAGCTGGCGCCGCAGCGGCGCATCGACCTGGCCCAGGCGGTGACCTGGAACTACCTGGCGGCGCTGCTGCTGTGCGCCGCCCTGCTGCAGCCGCCGCTGGCCGCGCTGGGCGATGCGCACACGCCGTGGGCGGCGCTGCTGGCCCTGGGCGTGCTGCTGCCGAGCCTGTTCCTGGTGCTGGGGCGCGCGGTGGCCAGCGCCGGCATCGTGCGCACCGACGCGGCGCAGCGGCTGTCGCTGCTGCTGTCGCTGGCGGCGGCCTTCCTGTGGTTCGGCGAACGCACCAACGGCGCCAAGCTGGCCGGCCTGGCGCTGGGCCTGCTGGCGATCGCCGGCATCGTGCAGCGGCCGGACACGACGTCGCGCAGCACCGCAGGCACCGCGCCGTGGCTGCTGCTGGTGTGGGTCGGCTTCGCCGCGATCGACGTACTGCTCAAGCGCATCGCCCAGGCAGGCACGCCGTTCGCCGCCTCGCTGCTGGTCGCCTTCGCGCTGGCCTTCGTGCTGCTGCTGGGCGTGCAGCTGTGGCGGCACCTGCGCGCCACTGCCCCTCTGGCCTGGCGCAATCTCGGCGGCGGCTTGCTGCTGGGCGCGCTCAACTTCGGCAACATCCTGTTCTACGTGCGCGCGCACCAGGCCCTGCCGGACAGCCCGGCCAGCGTGTTCGCGGCGATGAACCTGGGCGTGATCGGCCTGGGCACCCTGCTCGGCATCGCCGTGTTCGGCGAACGCACCACCCGCTGGAACCGCCTGGGCCTGCTGCTGGCCGTGCCGGCGATCGTGCTGATCGCGCTGGGTGCGCGCGGCTAGCCCACAGCGCGCCTGCGCATCAACGCGCGACTTCCGAATCCCACCTGCCCCAGCGCATCCAAGCTGGAGATGGACAGCCGCAAATCGAGCAACGGCACCGGAATCACGGGGGAACGCCCTGGCGCAGGCAACCAACCTTCAGCGCCCGCATTCCGCTCTTACGATTCCCCAATCCCGATTCCCGATTCCCGATTCCCGATTCCCAGCCCCTCAGCGCCTCCACACCGGAAACGGATCTTCCAAGCCCTGCCATACGACCGGCCCCTGCCGCAGCTCGGCATCGTCGAGCAGGCAGGCATCGAGTTCGGCGCGCACCCGCGCCGCGTCCAGGCCGACGCCGATCACCGCCAGCTCCTGGCGGCGGTCGCCCCACAACGGGTGCCACATCGCACGCAACGCCGCGTACTCGCGCGCATCGCCGACCTCCTCGGCCTGGGGCGGCGGTGCGTTCCAGCACGCGGTCTGCTGGCGCTGCCAGCCGAGCTCGGTGTAAGGCAGCGGCGATGGCGGCAGCGCCAATGGCGTGTCCAGCAGGCCGCGATCCACGCGCTCGCGCGCCGCGTACCAGAAGCCGGCCGCCTGTGTCTGGGTGGCCGCGCCGACGATGGACAGTTCGCCGACCCAGTCCATGCGGCTGGCCAGCCAGAAGAAGCCCTTGCTGCGGATCACGTCGCGCAGGCCGCGTTGCGCCAGTCGCGCGAAGCGCAACGGATGGAACGGCCGGCGCGCGCGATAGACGAAACTTTCGATGCCGAACTGCTCGGTCTCCGGCGCGTGCTCGCCGCGCAGCGCCTGCATCCAGCCCGGCGCCAGTTGCGCGCGCACGAAGTCGAAGCGGCCGGTGTCCAGCACCAGTTCCAGCGGCACGTCACCACCGCTCGCCTCGACGATGCGCGCATCGCGATTCAGCGCGCGCAGCACCGCGCGGGTGCGGTCGAGCGTGGCCGCATCGGCCAGGTCGGCCTTGCTGATCACGATCACGTCGGCGAACTCGATCTGCTCCACCAGCAGGTTGACCAGCCCGCGATCGTCGTCGTCGCCGGCCTGCAGGCCCCGGTCGGCCAGCCGCTCGGCCGAGCCGAAGTCACGCAGGAAACTGACCCCGTCGACCACGGTGAGCATGGTGTCCAGGCGCGCGACATCGGCCAGGCCGCGACCGTCGGCATCGCGCACAGCGAAGGTGGCCGCCACCGGCATCGGCTCGGAGATACCGGTGGATTCGATCAGCAGGTAGTCGTAGCGCCCGCTCTCGGCCAGGCGCTGCACCTCTTGGCGCAGGTCGTCGCGCAAGGTGCAGCAGATGCAGCCGTTGCTGAACTCGACCAGGGTCTCCTCGGTGCGGCTGAGCGCGGCGCCGCCGTCGCGGATCAGCGCCGCGTCGATGTTGACCTCGCTCATGTCGTTGACGATGACCGCCACCCGGCGGCCGTCGCGGTTGTGCAGCACACGGTTGAGCAGGGTGGTCTTGCCGGCACCCAGGAAGCCGGACAGCACGGTGACGGGAAGACGGCGATCGGAAACGGCAGCGTTGGACATGGCGGGCATCGGCGCGAAGGCGTGGCGGGCGAGAAATGTTACTATATAACACTTGATGCATTGGAGTGGACGTCCATGAAATCCCTGCCGCAATCCTTCTTCGACGCCTCGGCGATGGTGTTGTCCGGGCTATGCCTGCTGCACTGCCTGGCGTTGCCGTTGCTGGCCGCGGCGCTGCCGCTGTTCGGGGTCTGGGCCGAGGCCGAATGGGTGCACGTGCTGTTCGTGGCGATCGCCGCGCCATTGGCGGGGCTGGCGCTTTGGCGCGGGCACCGGCGCGACGCGTTGCCCTGGCCGCTGTGGACGCTGGCGGCGCTGGGCCTGCTCGGTCTGCTGGCCGGCGCCTTCGGCATTCCCGACGAGGCCAGCGAGACCGCGATGACGGTGTGCGGCAGCCTGGCGTTGGCCAGTGCGCATCTGTGGAACTGGCGCCGACACCGGCAGCATTGCCGGCATTGAGCGCGGACGTACGCGCACGCTATGCGGCATGCGGCATTGAGTGCTGACGCCGAACGGCAATCATGAATCAAGGCGCGGTTTGCTGTGGCTGTCGCCTTGGTCTGGCTTTTGATTTACCGGGTTCCCTTCCGCAGCGGCGGATGGACCGGGGAAAAACCCGAAGGGCGGCGCACAGGGACGTGCGCCGTTCGCGGCAGGGGCAGGGCTCGCCGGAAAAAGGCGAAGCACTGCTTCGCCCCGGCGGGCGGGCTGGCGCCGTGAGGCGACTGCCCCGGACTTGGCTGCGAAGCAGCCAAGCCCCTTCCGCGAATCCCCGGTGCATCCGCGGACCCGGAGCGCGTTAGCGCGGAGGGCGCGAGGCAGGGCGCGCTTTCTTTTGGTTACCTTTTCTTTGCGCGAGCAAAGAAAGTAACTCGCCCGCAAGGGCGAAAGCCTTGCTCCAAGCTTTGGTGTCAGATGAGAAAAACTGTAGGAGCGGCTTTAGCCGCGACAAACGTAATTGGTCATGTCTGTCGCGGCTAAAGCCGCTCCTACGATCCAGCGGTCGCCACCGTAGCAGCAAGAGCATGTGCAAGAGCAAAGCTTTCGCCTTGCGGCGAGTTACTTTTCTTTGCTTGTGCAAAGAAAAGTAACCAAAAGAAAGCACACCCTACCTACGCGCCCTCCGCGCTGACGCGCTCCGGGTCCGCGTCCATCCCGGGGATCCGCGGAAGGGGCATCCTGCCCCTGCCGCGGACGGCGCACATCCATGTGCGCCGCCCCTTCGGGGTTTTTCCCCGCGCTGGCCGCCGCTTCGGAAGGGAACCCGGCAAATCAAAAGCCAGAGCAACCGCAACAGCAACAGCAACAGCGGGCGATGCTGTCGCTCTATCGGGCAAAAGCACCGCATCTACCGACTTCGATCGGCGCAACGGCAAAACGCGCAGCCAACGCAGTCAGAGACACCAACGCTCCTTCAAGATCGCCGGTGACACGCAAGGCAGGATGTGCATCGACGACCACCCCGAAGCGAAGCGCAACTACGCATGACGGCAGTCGTACGCTTTGCGAACGACGGGAGCCCAGGTCGGGCCGTCCTGCAAATCGAGGATGGGGAAAGAAGGCCGACGATCGGCTTTTGCGAATCCCCATTCCCGATTCCCCGCTCCCGGCCCTACAGATCAAACCCCAGCAACAACGGATCGTGGTCCGAACTGCGCCACGGACCGGGCAGATCGCGCTCGCGGTAGCCGTCGCTGTCGGGCAGATCGGCATTGACGTGCCATTCCGCGGCGCCGCGCAACCGCGCCGCCAGCGCCGGACTCAACAAGGCGTGGTCCAGCCGGCCGCTGAGGCCGCGGTAGACGAAACTGTAGGGCTGCGCGACATGCGCCTCCTGCAGCGCGTCGCGCCAGCCTGCGTCGCGCAGCAGGCGCAGCGGATCTTCCATCGCGTAGGCGTTGAAGTCGCCCAGCAGCACGCTGGACGTGCTGCCGGTGCCGGTGGGGTCGCTGCGCAACCAGACATCCAGGCGCCGCGCCGACTCGGTGCGGGTCGCGTTCCAGCAGCCCTGGCCGTCGCCGCGGTCGGCGTCGGCACCGCTGGCCTCGCTGCAGCCGCCCTTGGACTTGAAGTGGTTGGCGACCACCACGAACGGCGCGCCGCTGCCGTGGCGGAACGCCTGCGCCAGCGGCACGCGGCTGTGCTCGGCGAACGGGCCGCCTTCCAGCATCGCCGGCTTGCCGACCGGGCTCACCCGCGAGGCGCGGTAGATCAGCCCGACCCGGATCGGGTTGTCGCCGGGGCCATGCCCGGCATCGACGAAGCGCCAGTCGCCGCCGCCGGCGTTGAGCGCGTCGACCAGGCTGGCGATCGCCGAGGTCGGGCCGTAGCCGTCGTTCTCCAGTTCCATCAGGGCGGCGACGTCGGCCTGCAGCGGGCGGATCGTCGCCACCAGCTTGCGCAGCTGCGCCTGGAACTCGGCCGGCGTGCGCGCACCGCGCAGGGTAGGGAAACCGCCGCCGCGGCCGTCGCCGTTGAAGAAGTTCTCCAGGTTGAACGCGGCGATGCGCAGGGTGCCCTCGACCTGCGGCGGCGCCGGTTCCGGCGGCGACGTCAGCTGCAGCGCGGCGGTCGGGTACAGCCGCGCGGTGCCGTCGATCACCCCGCCCACGATGCCCTCCACGTCCTGGACCGTGCTGCCCGCGCGCGGCGGTGCAGTCGCACTGCCCAGATAGTCCGGGAGCTTTGCCGTTGCCGTTGCCGGTGTCGGTGTCGGTGCAGTGAGCGTGCCCAGCCGCAGCCCGCGCCGCGTGTTGTCGGCAATGACCGCCGCTTGCTCGGCGCTGCCGGGCGCGGCCACTTCGCTGGGCTGCCACAGGCGCCCGCCGAAGGCCACGCCGAGTTCGCCGGTCTTGCCCAGCGCGTCGTTGTCGACCACGGTCAGCGGCGCGGCGATGCGCACGCGCATGCCGGCCAGCGCCGCCCAGTCGGCCGGCGCCGCGTCGAGCACCTGCAGCGGCAAGGGCTGCGCCCGTGCCAGCACGGTGTGGCCCTGCTCCAGCACGCTGCGCCCGACGAACGCCGTACCGGCCTTGGCGGACGCCGCGGCCTGCGGCGCCAGTTCGCCCCAGACCCGCACGCGGTCGCCCGGGGCCAGGCTGCGCTCGGCATCGCCGCGCACCAGCAGCGCGTCGGCGGTCAGCGGATCGTCGTCGCCGGCGTCCTGTACCAGGTAGCCGCTGCCGCCGGCCTCCACCCGCGCGGTGACCACGCCCTCGAACACCACGCCCTGCGCCTGCGGCCCCGGACGCAACTGCCCGATCGGCAGCAGCGTGGGCGGCGTCAGCGCCTGCGCGGCGGGGGCTACGACCAGCAGCAGCAACGACAACAACGATGGCGGCGGCATGCGCATGTGATCACTCTCCTTGTTTGCGCCGGCACGCGACGGGCGCGGAAACGACTGCGCCGCCCGAAGGCGGCGCAAGGGCGTGCGGGAGGCGCAAGGTTACTTCAGGTTGGCCAGCATCCAGTCCACGGTGGCGTGGATCTGCTCCTCGGTCAGCCCGGGATTGCCGCCCTTGGGCGGCATGATGCCGCCGTCGGGGCCGGTATAGCCCTCGATGGCGTGCTTGTAGAGCGTGTCCTTGCCCTGCGCGATGCGCTTGTCCCAGTGCGCGTGGTCCAGCGTCGGCGCCTTGCCCACGCCGGTGGTGTGGCAGGCGGTGCACAGGTTGTTGAAGATGGTCTTGCCGTCGGTGGTGCCGCCGTAGGCCGCCTGCGCCGAGGCCTTGGCCAGCGCCGCCGCCTGCGCGGCGGCCTGCGCCGCGGCGCCGGTGCTGCCGGCGTAGACCGCGCCGACCGGCGCGATGCGTTCCTCGGTGCGCTTTTGCGCGATCGGCGACACCTCCGGCGGGATGGCCCGCTGCAGGTAGTGCGCGAACACGATCAGGCCGATCGTGATCAGCACCAGCAGGCCGATCACCATCGAGAAGCGCTTGAGAAATTCGAGGTCGTAATTCCGCACATCACACCCCTTTGGCACGTGGTAATCCGGACCACCGCTACGCGACCGAGTATAGCCAGCGTTTGCGCCGCGCGGCACGCCGCGATGGCACGGAATCGCAGGCGATGCGTGCTGCATCGCAGCAGTTCGGCGCAGGCGCCGCGGTCGATCGCGCTCAGGCGCTACCCACCGCGCGCAGGCAGAACCCGCACACCGCCTCGACCAGGCGCTCGCTGTTGCGGGGGCCGTCGCGGCTGGGCGCGGTCGGGCCGACCAGGGCCTCGGTGTAGGCGCCGACCAGGCATGCCGCGGCCGCCTCCAGGTCCTGCGCGGGGAACTCGCCCGCGGCCACACCGTCGGCGAGGATGCCCTTGAACACGTCGCCGAGCAGGCGCCGGCAGCGGATGCGCTCGGCGTCCACCTCCGGCTCCACCGGCTCGGCGATGAAGGCATAGGCCAGCCCGGGGCCGGCCAGGGCGCGGCGCACGAACGAGGCGATGGCATCGCGCAGGCGCTGCGCCGCCGGTGCCGGCGCGGCGGCGATGGCACGCAGGATGGTCAGTTCGTGCTCCACCGCCGCGGTCAGCACCTCCACGAACAGTTCTGCCTTGGATGGGAAATGCCGGTAGATCAGCCCGGTGGAGACCCCGGCCTCGGCCGCCACCGAGGTCACCGGGGCGCCACGAAAGCCGTCGGCGGCGATCAGCCGGCGCGCCGCCAGCAGGATCCGCTGGCGGTTGCCGGCGAGGCGTTCTTCCATCAGGGCGGAGCGTTTATAGGCCATGGCGTGATTCTAAGTTCAATTAATGAATTTCTGTTCACTTCTTTGCCGTTCCCGGCTACGCTGGGCGCTCTTGCCCGGCGCGGGTCTGATTCTAGGCGCCGCCGGCCACCCGCCATTCCCGGAGTTGCCGCCATGCTGATGCCGTCGTTGAATTTCGAGTTGGGCGAGGAGGTCGACCTGCTGCGCGACAGCGTCGCCGCCTTCGCCGCGCGCGAGATCGCGCCGCTGGCCGAGCAGGCCGATCGCGACAACGCCTTCCCCGCGCCGCTGTGGCGCAAGCTCGGCGAGCAGGGCCTGCTCGGCCTCACCGTCGAGGAGGAGTACGGCGGCAGCGCGATGGGCTACCTGGCGCACGTGGTGGCGATGGAGGAGATCTCACGCGCCTGCGGCGCGATCGGCCTGTCCTACGGCGCGCATTCGAACCTGTGCGTGAACCAGCTGCGCAAGAACGCCAGCCCGGCGCAGAAGGCGCGCTACCTGCCGAAGCTGTGCAGCGGCGAGCACGTCGGCGCGCTGGCGATGAGCGAGCCGGGCGCCGGCTCGGACGTGGTGTCGATGAAGCTGCGCGCCGAGGCGCGCGGCGACCGTTACGTGCTCAATGGCAACAAGATGTGGATCACCAACGGCCCCGACGCCGACGTGCTGGTGGTCTACGCCAAGACCGACCCGAGCGGCGGCGCGCGCGGCATCACCGCGTTCGTGGTCGAGAAGGGCATGCCCGGCTTCAGCACCGCGCAGAAGCTGGACAAGCTCGGCATGCGCGGCTCCAACACCTGCGAACTGGTGTTCCAGGACTGCGAGGTGCCGGCGGAGAACGTGCTCGGCGACGTCGGCGGCGGCGTGCGCGTGCTGATGTCGGGCCTGGATTACGAGCGCGTGGTGCTCTCGGGCGGTCCACTCGGGCTGATGGCCGCGGCGCTGGACGTGGTGCTGCCCTACGTGCACGAACGCCGCCAGTTCGGCGAACCGATCGGCAGCTTCCAGCTGATGCAGGGCAAGCTGGCCGACATGTACGTGGGCCTCAACGCCTGCCGCGCCTACGTGTACGCGGTGGCGCGCGCCTGCGACGCCGGCCGCACCACCCGCCAGGACGCCGCCGGCGCGATCCTCTACGCCGCCGAGAAGGCGACCTGGCTGACCGGCCAGGCGATCCAGGTGCTGGGCGGCAACGGCTACATCAACGACTATCCGACCGGGCGGTTGTGGCGCGACGCCAAGCTCTACGAGATCGGCGCGGGCACCTCGGAGATCCGCCGCATGCTGATCGGCCGCGAATTGTTCGAGCGGACCAAGTGATGCCGTGTGGGAGGGGCTTCAGCCCCGACGCCGTTCGACGAGATCGCGTCGGGGCTGAAGCCCCTCCCACATCAGCCGCCTGCCCTTTCCTTCTTTCCACGGCCCAGCCATGAGCGCGATCCAGACCCAGTTGCAACCCGGCAGCGACGCCTTCGCCGCCAATGCCGCCGCGCTGCGCGCGGTGGTCGACGACCTGCACGCCACCCAGGCGCGCATCGCCCTGGGCGGCAGTGAGGCCGCCCGCGCCAAGCACCAGGCGCGCGGTAAGCTGCTGGTGCGCGAGCGCATCGATGCGCTGCTCGACCCGGGTAGCGCGTTCCTGGAGATCGCGCCGCTGGCGGCGCTGGGCCTGTACGACGACGAGGTACCGTGCGCCGGCGTGGTCGCCGGCATCGGCCGCGTGTCCGGCGTGGAATGCGTGATCGTCGCCAACGACGCCACGGTCAAGGGCGGCACCTACTACCCGATCACGGTGAAAAAGCACCTGCGCGCGCAGGAGATCGCCCAGCAGAACCGGCTGCCGTGCATCTACCTGGTCGATTCCGGCGGCGCGTTCCTGCCGCTGCAGGACGAGGTATTTCCCGACCGCGACCACTTCGGCCGGATCTTCTACAACCAGGCCAACCTCTCGGCGCAGGGCATCGCCCAGATCGCCTGCGTGATGGGATCGTGCACCGCCGGCGGCGCCTACGTGCCGGCGATGAGCGACGAGACGGTGATCGTGCGCGAGCAGGGCACGATCTTCCTCGGCGGCCCGCCGCTGGTGAAGGCCGCCACCGGCGAGGACGTCAGCGCCGAGGACCTGGGCGGCGCCGACGTGCACACGCGCATCTCCGGCGTGGCCGACCACTTCGCCGACAACGACCTGCAGGCACTGGCGCGGGTACGCGCGATCGTCGCCCAGCTCAACTGGCGCAAGCCGGCCCCGGCGCTGGCGCTGCGCACGCCGGAACCACCACTGTATCCGGCCGAGGAACTGTACGGGGTGATCCCGGCCGACCCGCGCAAGCCATTCGACGTGCGCGAAGTCATCGCGCGGGTAGTCGACGGCTCGCGCTTCGACGAGTTCAAGGCGCGCTACGGCACCACGTTGGTCACCGGTTTCGCGCACATCCATGGCTATCCGGCGGGCATCGTCGCCAACAACGGCATCCTGTTCTCCGAGTCGGCACTGAAGGGCGCGCACTTCATCGAACTGTGCGCGCAGCGTGGCATCCCGCTGGTGTTCCTACAGAACATCACCGGCTTCATGGTCGGCCGCAAGTACGAGCACGGCGGCATCGCCAAGGACGGCGCCAAGCTGGTGATGGCGGTGGCCTGCGCCAAGGTGCCCAAGTTCACGGTGGTGATCGGCGGCTCGTTCGGCGCCGGCAACTACGGCATGTGCGGGCGCGCGTATTCGCCGAACTTCCTGTGGATGTGGCCGAACGCGCGCATCGGGGTGATGGGCGGCGAGCAGGCGGCGAGCGTGCTGGCGACGGTGCGCCGCGACGGCATCGCGGCCAAGGGCGGGCAGTGGTCGGACGCCGAGGAGGCGGCGTTCAAGGCGCCGATCCGCGAGCAGTTCGAGCGCCAGGGTCATCCTTACTACGCCAGTGCGCGGCTATGGGACGACGGGGTGATCGATCCGGCGCAGACGCGGCAGGTGTTGGGGCTGGGGCTGTCGGCGGCGTTGAACGCGCCGGCGGAGCCGAGCCGGTTCGGGGTGTTCCGGATGTGAGGGGGCGCATGCGCTCGCGGTGGCAGGCGCCTTCGTGCCGCGATCGGCGGTGGCCACGCAGGTGGTCGCTGGCGATGTCGGCGGCAGTGTGCCCGGCCGTGGCCCGTTTGATCGGCGCTACGGCAGCGGCCGGCGCAACTGCCTTTGCTTTGGCTCCCGCTTTTGCTTTGGCTCCTGCGTTTGCTCTTGCCCTGCCTTTGACTTACCGGGCCCCCTCGGCGCGGCAGCCACGGCGGGGAAAAACCCGAAGGGCGGCGCACATGGACGTGCGCCGTTCGCGGCAGGGGCAGGATGCCCCTTCCGCGAATCCCCGTGCTGGCCGCCGCTGCGGAAGGGAACCCGGTAAATCAAAAGCCGGAGCAACAGCCAAAGCACAGCAACAGCAAAGGCGAAGGCAACAGCAACAGCAACGGCCGGAACCTCGCGTACAGCACCGTGCGCCTCGCGCAAATCCTCGCTCAGCAACCGCAGCACCCCTGACCTAATTTCCAGGCACCCGACCATGGCCACCCCCGACCTGCCGACCTTCGACAAGATCCTCATCGCCAATCGCGGCGAGATCGCCTGCCGGGTGATCGCCACCTGCCGCAAGCTCGGCATCGCCACCGTGGCCGTGTACTCCGATGCCGACCGCGATGCCCGCCACGTGCGCCTGACCGACGAAGCCGTGCACATCGGCGCCGCACCGGCGCGCGAGAGTTACCTGCTGGGCGAACGCATCCTCGAAGCCGCACAACGCAGCGGCGCCCAGGCCATCCATCCCGGTTACGGGTTCCTGTCCGAGAACGCCGAGTTCGCCGAGGCCTGCGCCGCGCGCGGGCTGGCGTTCATCGGGCCGCCACCGGCGGCGATCCGCGCCATGGGCGACAAGAGCGCGGCCAAGGCGCTGATGCAGGCGGCCAGGGTGCCGCTGACGCCCGGCTACCACGGCGAGCAGCAAGATCCGGACTTCCTGCGCGCGCAGGCCACGGCCATCGGCTACCCGGTGCTGATCAAGGCCAGCGTCGGCGGCGGCGGCAAGGGCATGCGCCGGGTCGATCGCGAAGACGACTTCATCGCCGCGCTCGCCGCCTGCCAGCGCGAGGCGCAGGCCGCGTTCGGCAATGCGCACGTACTGGTGGAGAAGTACGTGCTGCGACCGCGGCATATCGAGATCCAGGTGTTCGGCGACAGCCACGGCGAACTGGTGTACCTGTTCGAGCGCGACTGCTCGGTGCAGCGCCGCCACCAGAAGGTGCTGGAGGAAGCGCCCGCACCCGGCATGGATGCGACGCGACGTGCGGCGATGGGCCAGGCCGCGGTGGAGGCCGCGCGCGCGGTCGGCTATGTCGGCGCCGGTACGGTGGAGTTCATCGTCGCGCCCGATGGCGCGTTCTACTTCATGGAAATGAACACCCGCCTGCAGGTGGAACACCCGGTCACTGAGTGCATCACCGGCACCGATCTGGTCGAGTGGCAACTGCGCGTGGCCGCCGGCCAGCCGCTGCCGCAGCGCCAGCACGAACTGGCAATCCAAGGCCATGCACTGGAAGCGCGGCTGTACGCCGAAGATCCGGCGCGCGGTTTCCTGCCCTCGATCGGCACGCTGCAACACCTGCGCCTGCCCGCCGCCGATGCGCATACCCGGGTCGATGCCGGCGTCGAACAGGGCGACGTGATCGGCCCGCACTACGATCCGATGATCGCCAAGCTGATCGTCTGGGATGTGACCCGCGAGCGCGCGCTACGGCGCATGCAGGCGGCGCTGGCCGCGTGCCAGGTGGTCGGCGTGTCGACCAATGCCGCGTTCCTGCAGCGCCTGGTCGGCACCACCGCGTTCGCGCAGGCGGACCTGGACACCGCGCTGATCGAGCGCGAGCACGCCGCCCTGTTCGACACCCCCACTCCGACCACGGACACGTTGTGGAGCCTGGCCGCGCTGGCCTGGCAACTGCAAGAAGCAGCGCCGGCCGCGCAGGCTGCCGATCCGCAGTCGCCATGGGACCTGCGCGACGGCTGGCGGCTGGGCGCACCGGCGCCGCGTGCGCTGACGCTGCAGCATGGCGACACGCAACGCACGTTGCACTTGACCGCGCATACCGGCGGCTGGCGGATCCACGCCGCGCAGGCGCAGGACGTGCTCGAGGCAAGCGGCCAGTTGCGCGACGGCCGCCTGTCCGCGTTCCTCGGCACGCAACGGCTGCAAGCCGATGCGGTGTTCGCCGGCACGCAGTTGCACCTGTTCGTCGACGGCCACGGCTACCTGTTCGAACGCCACGACCCGGTCGCCGAGGCGGACCAGCCGGCGGTGGAGAACGGCGGCCTGACTGCGCCGATGCCGGGGCGCATCGTCGCCCTGCTGGTCGCGCCCGGCACCCAGGTGCGCCGCGGTACGCCGCTGCTGGTGCTGGAGGCGATGAAGATGGAGCACACCCTGCAGGCGCCGGCCGATGGCACCGTGCACGGCTTCCGCGTGCGCGAGGGCGAGCTGGTCGGCGACGGCGTGGCGCTGCTGGACTTCGACGCAGCCTGAGCATCGCGCACGGCGCCGCGGTCGCCAAGGCCGCGGCGAGGCGTCACACTCGGCGCTGGTCCATCGCCCTGCCTGCGCCATGAAACTCACCGCCCACGTTCTCGACGGCCACACCCTGGACGTGCGCCCGGCACCGCGCGAGCGGCCGTGGATGGACCGGACCGCCGAGCGCTACGCCTACCGCTGCCTGCCGCTGGACATCGCCAATGCGCACGGCTGGGAGCTGCTGTGCCAGACCGCGTTCGAGGCCGAGTGGAACGGCGGCAATGCGCTCGACGACCTGCGCGTGCAGCCGGCGCCGGGCACGCACGCACCGGCGGTCAGCCACTTCGGCTACGGCGTGCTGACCTTCCACGTGCCCTGCCTGTTCCGCACCGAGGCCGGCGTGGACCTGTACGTCACCGCGCCGGTGAATCGGCCCAAGGACGGCATCGCCGGGCTCACCGGGCTGATCGAGACCGACTGGAGCCCGTACACCTTCACCATGAACTGGCAGTTCACCCGCCCCGGCCGGGTGCGGTTCGAGGCCGGCGAGCCGTTCTGCCACTTCTTCCCGGTGCAGCGACGGGTGCTGGCCGAGACCGAGCCGCGCTGGCAGCCGCTGTCGCAGACACCGGAGCTGGAGCGCGAACACCAGGCATGGATGCGCAGCCGCGGGCAGTTCCTGCACGATCTTGAGCAGCCCGATTCCGACGCCAGCCGCGAAGGCTGGCAGCGCAGCTACTTCCGCGGACCGGCGCCGGGGCAGTGCCCGGCCGGCGTGGAGCACCGGGTCAAACTGCGGTTGGCGCCGTTCACCCGCAGCGACGACGCGGAGTGAGCGCGGCTCAGCGCGTGTGGCGCTGGCGCACACGCGTGGACAGGCGGAACACGCCGTAGGCCAGCAGCATGCCCAGCATCCCCGCCACGGCGTGCGCCCAGTCGAACACGCGCGGGCCGATGCCGCCGACCTGGTCGCCCCACAGGTTGAACAGCACCAGCACGATGGCGGTCAGCCCAAGCCCGGCCAGGAACGCGGCGCGGTTGGCGCCCAGCGCATAGCACAGGAACGGCATGCCCAGCCCGACCAGGAAATGCACCGGGAAGAAGTACACCGAGCCGTACGGACGCAGCAGCGACCAGACGATGGCGGCGAAGATCGCGACGAAGACGAACAGGCCCAGCGACAGTACGCGGGTCTTGGCGGGGGGAAGGCGTGGCTCGGTCATGCGTCACCTGCAGGCAATCGTTGACCGTAGGCGAAGACGGATCACGGCTTGGTCAAGACCATGCGCAACACACTCGGCGGCAGGTGCTCAACGCCCGCTACGACACCACTGCCGCTCGCACGGCACGCCATCGTGGTTGCCGTCCATCTCCACGCCCGGGCAGTGCTGCAGGAAATACACCGCTTCGGCGCAGGAGGTCATCTGTGCGCAGTGCGTGCGGCCGTCGCAGTGGAATGCGGGTGCCGTCGCGGACGAGGCGCGCGCCATTGCGGCTGGCGAAGCGGGCGCTGGTGGCGCTGTGGTGGTCACTTGCGGTGCCGCCCCGAAGCGCAGTGCCGCATAGGCCGCGCCCCCGAGCACCACCAGCAGCATCAGCACGCCGAGCCAGCGGCCGCGACGTACGCGCGGCGCGGCCTCCGCGCGCGTCGACACTGCCGGTGCACGGCCAGGCCGCATCACCCGCAAGGCACGCGGCCGTCCCTGCGCGTCGTGCTCCAGGTCGAAGGAGATCAGTTCGCCCACCCGCGGCGGCACGCCGTCTGCGGGAAACGCCGCGCGTTGCACCTCGGCTTCGGTCTCGCGATGCGCCAGGCGCACCCGGCCGCAACCGCGCTCCTCGTTCCACTGAATCAAGGTCCCGTGCGTGCGCATGGCGTCACCGCAAGAAAATGCATCGCCGCGATGGACGCCGCCGTACCCGGTGCGTCCATCGCCCCCACCGTGCCTGCCCACTTCCGCCAGGCACGGCCCCGCGCGCAGCATGCCACGGCCGGGCCGTCCGCGCTGGGCGGCCACGCGGCAGGCGCGGTCGGCGCGCCGGAACGGCCCGCAAGCCGTTCGCCGCCGCAGCGCGGGCGGCGACAACTGTCTACCACCGGCTGCGCGGCGCTCGCTAGAGTCCGAAGCGTCGAGTACACCGATGCCCGCACACCGCGCGGTACCGGCCATCGACGCGCAACCCGGCATCGCGGCCGCCGCATGGCGCCGCCCCCGCAGCATTCGTCCCCCGATGCTGCCTGCCGGGTCCGCGCGTTTCCCCCACGCTCGACGCAACAGGATCCTTCAGCGCAGTTGCCTTCCACACGGGGTCAGGAGAGCGACATGGACATGTCTTCGGTCCGCTAGGCCGGTTCCACCGCATTGCCGCTTCCACAGCGTCGCCGTCGCCCCTGCACGGCGGCGGTGGACGTTGCCACCTCCCAACGCGTCTCCCGCTTCGTCTGCGCGCGCAGCCGGATGCGCGCGCGTGCCTGCGGCACGGCGGGAGTCCTTCATGGCGGCCGCGCAGCAACGCGGGCGTGCGGCCGGTCCGGGGCCAGGGATGTCCGGACACAGGACGCGGCATCGCCCGCACGCACCGACGCACACGACCGGAGGTCCATCATGCAACTGCCCCATCCGCGCATTCTCGCCATCGCCACCGTGCTGACCCTTGCCAGCGGCGCCGCCTCCGCTGGACGGTTTCCGGATTTCGGCTACGCGCCGCCCTCCACCTACAAGGGGCCGCTGTTCCAGCTCAGCCAGGACTATCCGCAACAGCCGCCGAGCGGCCCGTTGCCGGCCTTCTTCCAGCAGTTGCCCAAGCCGCTGAGCAACAACTTCGAAGCCTGGCGCGGCTACGCCGACGCGGTGAAGGCCTACTGCCTGGAAGGCAACGTCGAAAGCGACTGGTACGTGCAGAACAACAAGGTGCGGCGCTGGTACCACGCGCCCTGGCAGCACTACGGCCCGCTCGGGCGCGAAGGCGTGCATGGACTGACCAAGGAAGCGCAGATCCAGGTCAAGCAACTGGCGCCGACCCAGCTCACCACCGGCCAGACCTTCGCGGTCGGCATCTACAACGATGTCGGCGCCTATACCTTCGGCCAGGTGTGGAAGGACCCGCAGAACCCGGACCCGAGCTTCACCACCAAGCCCAACACCTTCCGCGACGGCACCGTGGTGTGCAAGGCGCTGTTCGCCGACGTGGACCTGAGCCAGGTGCCGTTCCTGCAGAACCCGGTGCTGTGGAACGCCTGGGTCACCAACAGCTTCAAGTCCGCCGACCGTTCGTTCAAGAAAGTGGCCCTGATCCAGATGGATTTCGCCGTGCGCGACAGCCGCGTGCCCGGCACCGGCTGGATCTTCGGCACCTTCCAGTACAACGGCGCGGTCAGCGGCAAGCCCGGCTGGCAGAACCTGGTGCCGGTGGGCGTGATGTGGGGCAACGATCCGCAGAACAGCGGCGACGACTACACCAACAAGCAGCCGACCCAGACCCGGATCAATCCGCGCATCCTGCAGTCGGCGATCAACGCCAGGCCGGAACTGCCGCCGACCCACCTGGGCTGGAACGGCCGCCTCAACGGCCCGGTGGACAACCCCATCAGCTCCTGCATGAGCTGCCACATGACCGCCGAATCGCCGCAGCTCTCGCCGATGAACCCGACCTTCCAGGCACCGGACAAGGTGCCGCCGGTCGGTTCCAAGGAGTGGATGCGCTGGTTCCAGAACATTCCGGCCGGGCAGCCCTTCGACGCGGCAGCCAAGAGCACCGATTACAGCCTGCAGCTGGCCGGCGGCATCGCCAACTTCTACGACTGGAAGTGCACCCAGGACGGCGTGTTCGTCAGCGGCGGCAACCTGTGCGAGCAGAGCAAGACGTCGCTGAAGCTGATGCGCTCCACCACCCCGCCGCCGACCGTGTACCCGGTCGAGCGCGGGCTGAGCAACCAGGACTTGGAGTAACCGCCGCAATGCCACGCCTGCCGCGCGCCGTCCGACGGCGCCGGCAGGTACGGCCCGTGCCCAGCGCGGCGAAAGGACACAGGGATGAGCAGCATCAGGCGTGCTGCCGCCTGCGCTCGCTCAGCCGATCTGCTGCCCGACCCACCAGGTCGTGCCGCCGGCGTCGCGGAAGCCGCCGCGCCGGTCCGGATCGTCCTTCTGCTCCGGTGCCTGTATTGCTGTCGCACCGGCGGCCAACGCACGCTGGTAGGCGGCATCCACGTCGCGGACGTAGACGTGCACATGCGCCGGCACCGCCGGCCAGCCCTCGACCGCATCGCAGAACATCACCACGGTATCGTCGATGCGCACCTCGCCATGCGCGAGCAGGCCGCCCTCGCTGGGAATCTGCCGCAGCGGTTCGGCATCGAACACCGCGACCAGGAAATCGATGGTGCGCTGCGCACCGTCGACGATGAGATACGGCGAGACCGAGGTGTAGCGCTCTGGCTTGAACGGCATGAGGAACTCCTGAGGGCGGGTCGGATGCGGCGGCTCAGGCGTAGCGCCAGAGCAGATAGATCAAGGCGCATAACACCGGTACTGCGATCACGAACACGATGCTGGCGGCACGGGTGAGCAGACGCAGGTCGGCAGTCGCCATGCGCTGCTCGAACGCTGCCACATCGATCCTGGTTTCCGGTTGATGCCTGGGATCGTGAAGGACGCGCAGCGCGTCCTCGGCCTGGGCGTTGAAACAGACGAACAGCGCCCATTGCTCGCCCAATCTTCGCGACTCCTCCTGCACGACGTGCGTGGCGATACCCTTCTCGCGTAGCAATTGACGCGCGCGCAGCAAAGTGTCGCCGTCGTAGTACCGCGCGATGTACTTCATGATCGCCACTGAACCCGTGGGGAGCGGTGCCGATGTGCGCTGGGGCTTGCGTGGCCTACGCCATTTACAGCGCGCATGTGCTCACCCGTGCCGCCAGGGTAAAGGGCACCGCGCCCAGCTCGTCGAGGCCTTCGACATCGAACGCGTACACGCCCTTGACCACGAGCATCAGCTGCCCGTCGCGCGAAAGGTTGAAGGTCAGCGTGTCGACGTCGACCGGATGGTGCGCGCCTGCCAGGTAGAGCGCGCCATCAATGTAGCCGTCCTGCGGGTTGCGCGGAAAGTCGAAGCGCTGGCCGGCCAGCTCGCCGAGCCTGAGCGAGGGCAGCGCGATACCGTCCAGGCGGATCGCCGTGTCCACGATCTCGCCGGCATGCAGGAACGGGCGCAGCAGGATCTCCAGCGCGGCATCGCCCGGCAGGCCGGACAGGATCGCGTGGCGCGGCTTCAAGACGCTGGGCGAGAACGTCGACATCGCAGCGCCGCCCTCAGTGTTGCGTCACCGGCAGTACCACGTCCATCAGCGTGGCGTCGTCCGGATCGGGCGTGGCCTTGAAGCCGAGCTGCTGGCACATCGCCAGCATGGTGCGGTTCTCGCGCAGCACCTGGCCTTCGACCACTTTGAGGCCGAGCCAGCCGGCGTACTCGATCATGATCCGCATCAGCTGCCAGCCGATGCCGTGGCCCTTGAGGTCGGAGCGGATCAGGATGCCGTACTCGCCGCGGTCGTAGTCGGCGTCGGCATGTAGGCGTACCGCGCCGAGCATGTCGCCGCTGCGCGGCTCGATCGCCACCAGCGCGATCGAGCGCGCGTAGTCGAGCTGGGTCAGGCGCGCGATGAACTCGTGGCTGAAATGCTTGACCGCCTGGAAGAAGCGCAGGCGCAGGTCCTCGTCGGTGACGCGGGCGAAGAAGCTGCGGAACAGCGCATCGTCCTCCGGCCGCACCGGGCGCACGAGCGCAGCGTTGCCGTCGTTGAGCACGATGCGCCGCTCCCACTCCTTGGGATACGGGAAGATCGCGAAGCGCGGATGGCCGCGGCCCTTGTGCAGGCGCCGCGACGGCGCCACCGCCACCCGCGCGTCGACCGCGATCACGCCGTCGCGGTCGGCCAGCAGCGGGTTGATGTCCAGTTCGCGGATCTCCGGCAGGTCGGCCGCCAGCTGCGCCAGCTTGACCAGCACCATCGCCACCGCGCGCTCGTCGGCGGCCGGCACGTCGCGGTAGGCCTTGAGGATGCGGCTGACGCGGGTGCGGCCGATCAGTTCGTGGGCCAGGCGCAGGTCCAGCGGCGGCAGCGCCAGCGCCTTGTCGTCGATCACCTCGACCGCGGTGCCGCCGCGGCCGAACACGATCACCGGGCCGAAGGTCGGGTCGTCGGCGATGCCGGCGATCAGCTCGCGCGCCTTGGGCCGCAGCAACGAAGGCTGCACCAGCACGCCGTCGATGCGCGCGTCCGGCCGCGCGGCGCGCGCGCGGGCGAGGATGCCCTCGGCGGCATCGCGCACCGCCTCCACGCTGACCAGGTTGAGGCGCACCCCGTCCACGTCGGACTTGTGCGGGATGTCGGCCGAGTGGATCTTCACCGCCACCGCCGAGCCTTGCGCCAGCATCGGCGCGGCCACCTGCGCCGCGGCCTCGGCATCGGCGGCGTGCGCCACCGGCGCGGTGGGAATGCCATAGGCGGCCAGCAGCCGCGTGGTCGCCAGCGGGTCCAGCCAGGTCTGCCCGGCGGCCAGCGCGGCGTCGACGATGCCGCGCGCGGCGGCGGCGTCGAAGGCGAAATCGTCGGGTAGGCTCGGCGGCGTTTCCATCAGCGCCGCTTGTGCCTCGCGGTAGCGCACCAGGTGCATGAAGCCGCGCACCGCGTCGGCCTCGGTGGCGTAGGTGGGAATGCGCGCGGCGTTGAGCGTGGCGGTGGCGCTTTCGTCGTTGCCCAGCCACACCGCGAACACCGGCTTGTCGCGGTGGTGGCGCGGACGCTGGCCGAGGATGCGGGTCAGCGCCTGCGCCGCCTCGGCGGAGGATGTGAACGCGGTCGGTACATTGACCACCAGCACCGCATCGTTCTCCGGATCCTCCAGCAGCGCGCCAGCAGCGGCGGCGTAGCGTTCGCCGTCGGCGTCCACCACGATGTCCACCGGATTGCGGTGCGACCACTCCTGCGGCAGCGCCGCGTCCAGCCGCTGCTGGATGGGTGCCGACAGCGCGGCCAGGGTGCCGCCGAGATCGGCCAGCGTATCCACCGCCAGGCGGCCGACGCCGCCGCCGTTGCTGAGGATGGCCAGGCGCCGGCCGGGGAAGGTGCTGAGCCGGCCCAGCGTCTCCGCCGCAGCGAACAGTTCGTCCAGCGCCCGCACCCGCAGCAAGCCGGCGCGGGCGAACGCGGCGCCGTACACCGCATCGGAACTGGCCAGGGCCTGCACGTGGGTGTCGGCGTTGGGATCGATGCGCAGCTGCCGACCCGACTTCACCACCACCACCGGTTTGGCGCGCGCCGCGGCGCGCGCGGCGGACATGAACTTGCGCGCGTCGCGGATGTGTTCGACGTAGAGCAGGATCGCGCGGGTGCGGTAGTCGGTGGCGAAGTAGTCGAGCAGGTCGGCGAAATCCACGTCCAGCGCGTCGCCCAGCGAGACCACCGCCGAGAAGCCGACCGCGCGCGCCACGCCCCACTCCACCAGCGCCGCGGCGATGGCGCTGGATTCGGAGATCAGCGCCAGGTCGCCCGGCTGCGGGCAGTGCGCGGCGATGCTGGCGTTGAGCCGCGCATGCGGCGCGATCACGCCCAGGCAGTGCGGGCCGAGGATGCGCAGGCCCTTGGCGCGCGCAGCGCTCTCGACCCGCGCCGCGGCCGATCCCGGCCCGCTGCCGAGCCCGGCGGTGAGGATGATCGCCGCGGCCACGCCGCGCCGGGCGGCGATCGACACGATGCGCGGCACCATCCGCGCCGGCGCGGTGATCACCACCAGATCCGGCACCCACGGCAGATCGGTGAGGCGGCGCACCGTGGGCACGCCGTCGATCTCGCGATACCGCGGGCTGACCCAGCCGATCTGCCCCGGAAACCCGGCCGCGCGCAGGCTGCGCACCACCGCGCGCCCGGCCGAACGCTCGCGCGGGCTGCCGCCGACGATGGCGACCGAAGCGGGGCGGAACACGGACTGCAGGTGGTAGGTACTCATGGCGGCGGCAGAGGCAAGCGAATGCGCTAACGGTACACGGCTGGCCGCGGCGCGGGGATGATCCAGGGCTTGCGGCCGACCGTAGCGCGCGTTCGGCGACAGGGTGCACTGTCGCGATTCCGGCCTCCGCGCGTCGGGGCTGAAGCCCCTCCCACAGGGGCTTCGGTCGGCTGCCCGGTGCTCACGGCTCGCGTGTGCTGCTGGATTCAACACGACTTCGACCGCTGCAAGTCATGCCGTGTGGGAGCGCCTTCAGGGCACCTTGAATCACCTGTTTTGCCGCGCATCGCGCTGTCTCGCAGGAGCGGCTTCAGCCGCGACGAGGCTCTACCGGTAAGGCACGGTCGCGGCTGAAGCCGCTCCTACGCGTGTGCGCTTGTGCTTGCTCGAGGCGCCCTTCGGTCGCGACGCGACCGAGCCACAGGCGAGGCGACCGCGCAAGCACAGCGCCTGATCCAGGAGGCGACCTCCTCCTCCACAGCAAGGCCAGCAACACCGCCGCCCATCCGGCCTCGACCTCCAAGGATTCGCAGAGCCCATCGGACACCCCGCACCCAGCCCGGGTCAGCAGACGGTCGCATTGGCGGCCGCATAATGCGGCGATGGAGACGACTCGTGCATAGCGGCGGCCTGGAACTGGCGCTGGTGCTGCTGCTGGCCGCGGTGATCGCGGTGCCGGTGTTCAAGCGCCTGGGCCTGGGCGCGGTGCTGGCCTACCTGGCCGCCGGCGTGGTGCTGGGGCCGGACGGGCTGGGCTTCGTGCAGGACACCGAGCGCATCCTCAACGCCGCCGAGATCGGCGTGGTGATGCTGCTGTTCCTGATCGGCCTGGAGCTGTCGCCGGCGCGATTGAAGGTGATGCGGCATGCGGTGTTCGGCGCCGGTTCGGCCCAGGTCGCACTGACCGCGCTGCCGCTGGGCGCGCTGGCGCTGTGCGTGGGTCTGAACTGGAAGAGCGCGCTGGTGATCGGCCTGGCGCTGGCACTGTCCTCCACCGCGGTGGGCCTGCAACTGCTGGCCGAGCGCAAGGCGCTCAACAGCGACTACGGCCGGCTCGGCTTCGCCATCCTGCTGTTCCAGGACCTGATCGCGATCCCGCTGCTGGCCGCGGTGCCGCTGCTCGGCGGCGCCAAGAACGACACCCTGACCTGGACGGAAGTGGGCCAGGCGCTGGGCGCGCTCGCGCTGGTGGTGCTGTGCGGGCGCTTCGTGCTGCGCCATCTGTTCCGCACGGTGGCGCGCACGCGCATGCCCGAGGTGTTCACCGCCAGCGCGCTGCTGGTGGTGCTGGGCAACGCCTGGTTCCTGCAGAAGGCCGGGCTCAGCCCCAGCCTGGGCGCGTTCCTGGCCGGCGTGCTGCTGGCCGATTCGGAGTTCCGCCACGAACTGGAAGCACAGATCGAGCCGTTCCAGGGCCTGCTGCTGGGCGTGTTCTTCATCGCCGTGGGCATGGGCATCGACCTGGACCGCATCGTCGCCGAGCCGTGGTTGATCGCCGGCGCCGTGGCCACGCTGCTGCTGGTCAAGTTCGCGCTGCTGGCCGGCATCGGCCGCGTGCTGCGCCTGCCCTGGCGCAGTGCGCTGCTGCTGGGCAGCCTGTTGTGGCTGGGCGGCGAGTTCGCCTTCGTGGTGTTCACCGAGGCGCAGCGCGTGCGTCTGCTCGACGACGCCACCCACGACCGCCTGGTCGCGGTGGTCGGCGTGTCGATGGCGCTGACGCCGCTGCTGCTGATCGGCATGCAGCGCCTGCTCGGCGGCAACGAGGCCGGCAAGGGCAAGCAGCCACCACCGCCGGCCGCGCAGTACGACGCCGTGGACGCGCAGCGCGCGCAGGTGCTGATCGCCGGCATGGGCCGCTTCGGCCAGATCGTGGCGCGCCTGCTGACCGCACAGCGCATCCCGTTCGTGGCGCTGGAACACAACCCGGACACGGTGGAAGACCTGCGCCGCTTCGGCAACCAGCTCTACTACGGCGACCCCAGCCGCCCGGACCTGCTGCGCGCGGCCGGCAGCGACGGCATCCGCATCTTCGTGGTGGCGATGGACGACCCGGAGACCAACATCAAGACCACGCGGCTGATCCGCCGGCTCTACCCCACCGCCAAGGTGCTGGCCCGCGCGCGCAACCGCCAGCACGCCTGGCGGCTGATGGACCTGGGCGCCGAACCGTTCCGCGAAGTGTTCGCCTCCAGCCTGGAGCTGAGCGAGCAGGTGCTGCTCGGCCTGGGCCTGGACGCGGCCACCGCGCGCGACCGCATCGCCCGCTTCCGCGAGCACGACACGCAACTGCTGCGCGCCCAGCACCTGGTCTACGACGACGATGCCGCGGTGGTGCAGACCGCCCGTGCGGCACGCGCCGACCTGACCAAGCTGTTCGAGGCCGACGTCAACGATCCGACGGCCGGGCCGGCGGATGCGACGGGCTTGGGGCAGCCGCGCAGTTGAGACTGGTGGCGTGGGCGTGACCAGGGCCACATGGTCTGCATGTGTTGCGGGTGTGCGATGCGTTGCGGTCGCATTGCTGCCGCTCACGGCGGGCATGCCACCGCCGTGTGCGCCGCGCCCGGGTGGCGATGGGGAGACTGACCAATCGCCAAGCTGCACCCGGATTGCGACATGCTGCGGGCGTCATCCGGCATGGTCGCGTCGGGGCTGAAGCCCCTCCCACAATGACGGTCGAACGCGTCCGCGGCGGCGACGCTTTTACTGGCGGCGAAAGCAGGGACGATAGGGGCAGGCATGACATGCCGGTTCGCCAAGGCCGATGCTCGCAAGCGCGCGATGTCTGGACACCGCCCATCCTTCCATTGTGGGAGGGGCTTCAGCCCCGACTGCAGGATCCAACCGCCACGCATTCGCCCGCCTTGTCATGGAGGCATCTCCCCGAGCGCTGGGGCTCACGCCAGCGCCCGCGGCACCGCTTTGTGACATGGAGACATCTCCCCGAGCACTGACGGGCACGCCAGCGCCCGGGGCACTGCTTCAGCGCTTGCGTGCGGGACGCTTCGCGGCGCTACTGGCCGCGCGCTTGACGGCTTTTTTCGCGGTCTTCTTCGCGACCGTCTTCGCCGCCGACGTCTTCGCTGGTACCGAGGCGGTCTTGCTCCTGGTCGACTTGCGCAGCGTCGCGGCAGCCGAGGCATCGCCCGCCTTGGCCCCGCCACGCTTCGGCGCCGGCGTCACCGGCCGGGTTTCGGTCGTGGCACCGGCCTCCGGCGGGCGCCGCGGCGGCGGGCGGCGCCCGGCGGTCAGGGTGCGCCAGGTGTGGCCGCCGTTGAGCGCCAGCAGCGCATCGGCCGCGGCCGGGCCGGCACTGCCGGCCGGGTATTGCGGGGTCTCATCGGCCGAGGTCTGCCAGGCGTCGAGGATGGGCTGCACGATGGTCCAGGCCGCCTCGACCATGGTCGCGTCCTGGAACAAGCCGGCCTCGCCGTGCATGCAGTCCTGCAGCAGGCGCTCGTAGCCCACCGTGTATTCCTTGGGGAACCAGTCGCGGTAGCGGAAGTCCATGCGCACCGGCGCCAGGCTGACCCTTGCGCCCGGACGCTTGACGTCGAACTGCAGCGAGATGCCCTCGTCGGGCTGGATGTGCAGCACCAGCCAGTCGGGACCGTAACCGCCGATCTCCGCGCTGCGCAGCGGCGCCAGCGGCGCCGGCTTGAAGCGGATCGCGATCTCGGTGGTGCGCTCGCGCAGGCGCTTGCCGGTGCGCAGATAGAACGGCACGCCGGCCCAGCGCCAGGTGTCCACCTGCAACTTCATCGCCACGTAGGTTTCGGTATTGGAATCCGGCGGCACCGTGTCTTCCTCGCGGTAGCCGGGCACCGCGTTGCGGCCGATCGCGCCAGCCGCGTACTGGCCGCGGACCACGTCGGCGGGGCTCAGCGGCCGCACCGCCTCGATCACCTCGGCGCGCCGGCGCAGCATCGCGGCAGGGGTGAACGCCGCCGGCGGTTCCATCGCGATCATCGCCAGCAACTGGAACAGATGGTTGGGCACCATGTCGCGCAGGCAGCCGGTGGGATCGTAGAAACCGCCGCGGCCTTCCACGCCGATGGTCTCGGCCGCGGTGATCTGCACGTGGTCGATGCGGTCGCGGTTCCACACCGGTTCGAACAGGCCGTTGGCGAAGCGGAAGGCGAGGATGTTCTGCACCGTTTCCTTGCCGAGGAAATGATCGATGCGGAACACCTGGTCCTCGTCGAGCACGCGGCCAACGATGGCATTGAGCTCGCGCGCGCTCTGCAGGTCGTGGCCGAACGGCTTCTCCACGATCACCCGGCGCCAGCCGCCACTGGCGCTCTGCTTGACCAGCCCGGCCGCGCCCAGCTGTTCGATCACCGGCGCGAAGAAGCGCGCCGCGGTGGCCAGGTAGAACAGCACGTTGCCGCCCGTGCGGTACTGCGCGCCGATCTTCTCCAGCAGCGCGCCCAGGCTGCGATAGGTGCCGGCGTCGTTGAAGTCGCCGCGCAGGTAGTGCAGGCGCGAACGCAGCCAGCCCCACACCTCCTCATCCAGGCCATCGGCCTTGAACTCGGCGTCGCGGTCGGCCATCAGCCCGCGCATCGCATCGCCGAGCATGCGCCGCCACGCCACTTCGCTGACCGCGCCGTGGTCCACGCCGATCACCGCGAATTCCTCGGGCAGCGCGCCGCTGTGGCGCAGGTTGTACAGCGCCGGCAGCACCAGGCGCCGGGTCAGGTCGCCGCGGGCGCCGAACACCACGATCAGGCAGGGAGGAGTGGTCTGGGAAGCATCGCTCATGGATGGGTGTCCTGTTCGCCGATCAAGCCATGCAGGCGCAGCGCCGCGTGGACCAGCGCCACGTGCGAGTAGCCCTGCGGGAAATTGCCGAGCATGCGGCCGCTGCGCGGGTCGTATTCCTCGGCCAGCAGGCCGACGTCGTTGCACAGCCCGAGCAGGCGCTCGAACAGGGTGCGCGCCTGGTCGCCACGGCCGAGCAGCGTGTAGTTCTCCACCAGCCAGAAGCTGCAGGCGATGAAGGTGCCCTCGCCGGCCGGCAGGCCGTCGCCGCTGGCGTCGTCGGCGCGGTAGCGTTCGACCAGGCCGTCGATGCTCAGGCGTTCGGCGATGGCGTCGGCGGTGGCAGCCACGCGCGGGTCGTCCGGCGGCAGGAAGCCGACCAAGGGGATCAGCAGGGTCGCCGCGTCCAGTCGCTCGCTGCCGTAGCTCTGCACGAAGTAGCCGTCGCGGTGCACGCCCTGCGCCAGCACCTGCGCATGGATCTCGTCGGCCAGCGCGCGCCAGTGCGCGCGTTGCGTGGCATCGGCATCGGTGACGCCGTCGCGTGCGCCGCAGTCGAACGCCAGCCACGCCATCACCTTGGAATGGACGAAGTGCTGGCGCTTGTCACGGATTTCCCAGATGCCTTCGTCCGGTTCGCGCCAGCGCTGTTCCAGCACCTCCAGCAGCTGCCGCGCCAGCGAGCGGCCATGCACGGCCGAGGCCATGCCCTCGTGGTGGCCACGGTGGAACGCGGCGATCACCTCGCCATAGACGTCGAGCTGGAACTGGCCGACCGCGGCATTGCCCACGCGCACCGGCGAAGCGCCTTCGTAGCCGGGCAGCCAGTCCACCTGCCATTCGGACATGCGCCGCTCGCCGCCGATGCCGTACAGCGCCTGCAACTGGTCCGGCGACCCGGCCACGGTGCGCTGCAGCCAGCCATGGAACGCGGCAGCCTCGTCGAAGTAGCCGGCCGAGCGCAACGCGGTCAGGGTGAACACTGCATCGCGCAGCCAGCAGAAACGGTAGTCCCAGTTGCGCTCGCCGCCCAGGCGTTCGGGCAGCGAGGTGGTCGGCGCGGCGACGATCGCGCCGGTGGGCAGGTAGCTCAGGCCCTTCAGCACCACCAGCGAGCGCCGCACCGCCTCGGTCCATGGACCGGCATGCAGGCAGCGATGCGACCAGCCGTGCCAGAACGCCTCGGTCTGCGCCAGCGCCTGCTCCGGCGCCAGCAATGGCGGCAGTTCCAGGTGCGAGGCGCCGTGGCTGAGCACGAACCAGGTGCTCTCGCCGGCGTCCAGCACGAACTCGGACTCGGTGGCGAAGCCGTGGCCGTGCATGGCCTGCGGGCTGCGCAGCGCGATCTGATCCGGCCCGGCCACCGCCTGCAGGCCGCCATCGATCTGCGACACCCAGGGGATGGTGCGGCCGTAGTTGAAGCGCAACTGCAGTTGCATGCGCAGCGGCACCTTGCCGTGCAGGCCGCGCACGATCCGCACCACGTGGTTGTGCATCACCTCGTCGTGGCTGGCGACCATGAAGTCGAGCAGCGCCACTGCGCCGGTGTCGGTCTCGAACCGCGTCTCCAGCACCAGGCTGCCGTCGCGGTAGGCGCGGGTGCTGGTGAAGGCGCCCTGTGGCGCGATCGCCCAACGGCCGTGGTCGGGTTCGCCGAGCAGCGCGGCAAACAGGGCATCGGAATCGAAGCGCGGCAGGCACAGCCAGTCGATCGAGCCGCAACGGTCCACCAAGGCCGCGCTGCGGCAGTTGCCGAGCATGGCGTAGTCTTCGATTCGCGAGGCCATCGTGGGCGCCGGGACGGAGGAGCGGCGAGTCTGCCAGCGCCGGTGTTTGCGTCGCGTAATCGCCGCGCGCTGCCGTTCAGGCGCGCGCAAGCAGCCGGCTGCCGCTACACTGCGCCTGCGCATGACTTCCGATCCCGCTGCCGCCGCCCTGCGCACCTTGGTCCTGGAGGACGATCCGATACTGCGCGATCGCATCCTGGTGCCGGGCCTGCGCCGCTTCGGCTTCGCCGCCGACGGCTGCGGCACCGGTGCGGAACTGCAGCAACGGGTGCAGCGCGAGGGCGCCGAGATCGTGGTGCTGGATGTCGGCCTGCCCGATACCGACGGCTTCACCCTGGCCGGCGCGCTGCGCCTGCAGTATCCGGACCTCGGCATCGTCATGCTGACCAGCCTGGGCCAGACCGAGGACCGTATCCGCGGCCTGACTGGCGGCGCCGACGCCTATCTGTCCAAACCGGTGGAAATCGACCTGCTGGCCGCGACCCTGCACAGCCTGGCGCGGCGCGTGAGCGGGCGCCCGCCTGCGGCGCCGGCGCGCGGGCGCTGGCAGGTGAGCGAGGATGGCTGGTGCCTGCTGTCGCCCTCCGGCGCCGCCGCCGCGCTGACCGGCAGCGAACGCCGGTTGTGCCTGCGCCTGCTCGAGCAGCCGGGCCTGCTGGTGGCGCGCGAGGCGTTGATCGCCGCCCTCACCGACCGCGTCTACGACTTCGACGCGCACCGCCTGGATTCGATGGTGCACCGCCTGCGCAGCAAGGTGCAGCGCCGCTGCGGCGAGCCGCTGCCGTTGGCCGCGGTGCACGGCAAGGGCTATATCTTCGATCCTGCAGGCTAGGACGTCTCCTCTCGCACGGCGCGCGGTGCGTCGCGGCAGACGCTAGGGCGTGTCACCAATTCCCGAGTATGCCGCGTTGGGTCTGGCAGGCGCGCTGCCGGCCCAACCCGAAGGGCCGCGGTTGCCTGCGCCTACGGCCGCGTCATCGCTCGGGGATGGATGACACGCCCTACGTCGACACCGCATCGGCGTGCGGCAGCACGATGCGGAAACGCGTGCCCACGCCCACCGTGCTGTGCACCTGGATCTGCCCGCCGGCGCGCATCACCAGGTCGCGCACCACGGCCAGACCCAGGCCGGTGCCGCGATCGGCTGGCTTGGTGCTGTAGAACGGCTCGAACACCTGCGCGGCCACCTCGGCCGGCATGCCATCGCCGTCGTCGGCGACCTCGATGACGGTGGTGCCGTCCTCGCTGGAGACGGCGATGTCGAAATGGCCGCGGTCGGCAATCGCGTCGCGGCTGTTGGAGGCCAGGTTGAGCAGCATCAGGTCGAACTGGCTGCGCTCGAAGCGGATCGGTGCCGGCGCCGCCGGTAGCGCGCAGCGCAGCACGATCCGTGCTTCCAGCAACTGCCGCAGCATCGGCTGCAGCGCCTCCACCGCGGCCGCGGCGTCGAAGCGTTCGACATGCTCGGCATCGCGGCGGCTGAAGCGCAGCAGCCGGCGCACGATGGTCATGCCGCGCTCGGCCGATGCCTCCACCGCCGCCAGGCTGTCCTCCAGTTGCGCGATGCGTTGCGCGTCGCTGACCAGGTCGTCTTCGTGACGTGTGGCGGCGAAGCCGGACATCACCGCCAGGATGTTGTTGAAGTCGTGGGCCAGGCCGCTGGCCATGCGCTCGGTGATCTCGCGCTTCTGCGCGTGGATCAGTTGGGTCTGCGCGCGTTCGCGCTCCTGCATTTCCTGCTGCAGGCGCTGGCCACGCGCGTTGGACTCGCGCAGGCTCTCGCGCAGCGCCTCGGTGGTGCGGTCCAGCAGCAGCGCCACCAGCAGGTAACTGAACAACACCGGCAGCACGTTGAAAAAGGCTTGTGCGGGCGTATCGGCGAATTCCAGCAATGCGTCATGGCCGACGCCGACACCAAGCATCAGCAGCAGGGCGGCGAACGTCACCCACAGCGCGCGGCGCCCGAGCACCAGGCCGGCCAGGATCAGCACCAGCATCTGCGCCAGTTGGTCCGGCAGTTGCCGCTGGAATCCATTGATGGCGGCATTGACCAGCAGCGAGCCGAGCATCGCCCCGAGCAGCAGCCGCACGCCGCCGCGCAACGCACCGTGGCGCACGCGCACGAAGCCGATGGCCGCGCACACGCCGATCAACAGGCTCATGCCCAGCGACACCACCATGCCCGCTGGCACCGCCTGCCCACGCAACTGCGGCCAGGCCAGGACCAGCGCGACCGCGATCGTGGCGGGAATGGTCACCGCCAGGAACAGCAGCAGCAGCTGGATCACCCGCGCGTTGCGCCGATCCACCTCGTCCAGCAGCGGCGCGCGGCCCAGCCAGTTCCAGAACGCCTTCATGCCGCCGTGCCCAGCCCGTTCAGTGAGAATCCGGTGATGATCATGCGAGAACTTGCGGGTGACAAGCCGGTGACGGCGGGCCTAAGTTCACATGACGGAGCGCGCCCGGGGACGACGGCGCGACGTCCAGACCACTCCTGACCGATGCGGAGGCGCACATGCGCCGCCGACGTCACCCTCTGCCCTGCCGTTTCCCAGCCCGAGATCGCCATGAACGATTGCACTTCCCCCCGTGGCACCGCCGCCCGTCATCCGATGCCCCGCGCCTACAGCACCCTGGCCCTGGCCTGCGCGTTGTGCCTGGCATCGACGGCCATGGCACAGACCCCCTCCACTACCACCGCTACCACCACCGCGCCCACCCAGCCCGCCACCACCGGCACCGACGCCACGGCCACCGACGCCAACGCGACCCCGACCGCGATCACCTACGACCCCAGCGTCTACTTCAAGGCCACCGGCAGCGCCAACAGCAATGCCGGCGCCGACGCCGACGGCGACGAAGCGCTGGCCGCCGGCGAAGCCGCTTCGGCAGTCGGCACCGGCGCCATGGCGCTGGGCGGCGGTGCGGTCGGCTATGCCGACCACGCGCTGGCGGTGGGCCACAACAGCCTGGCCACCGAGATCTCCACCACCGCCATCGGCGGCATGCTCGACGTGGACTACTCCAACCAGTCCGGCGGGGTGAAGATCCTGCAGCAGACCTCCGCCACCGGCATGGCCGCCACCGCGCTGGGCGCCGGCGCCCAGGCCAGCGGCAAGTTCAACGTGGCCGCCGGCGCCGGCGCGATCGCCAGCGACCGTTCCAGCGTCGCCGTCGGCGGCATCGTCGATGTGGGCGAAGACGGATTCGGTTCGGAAGGGATGCAGCTGCAGGCCACTCAGGCCACCGGTCCGCTATCCACCGCGCTGGGCGGCGGCGCGCTGGCCACCGCCTACAACGCGACCGCGGTCGGCGCGCTGGCCGAGGCCAGTTCCCAGCGTACCGTGGCCGTGGGCTCCACCGCGTTGGCCAACCAGTACGCTGCCGTCGCAGTGGGCGCACAGAGCCAGGCCACCGCCGAGTGGGCGACCGCCTTCGGCAATGACGCACGCGCCTGGGGCACCCGCAGCGTGGCGGTCGGCCCCAGCGCGTTCGCGCAGAGCGACGACGGCACCGCAGTCGGCCCGGCCGCATTCGCTAGCGGCGTCGGCGCCACCGCGCTCGGCAACGGCTCCTTGGCCGGCGGCACCCGCAGCCTGGCCCTGGGCGGGGCGATGGTGTGGAACGGCGAATTCTTCCTCGACACCCCGGTGCTGTTCTACGACAGCATCGCCATGGGCACCGGTGCGCAAGTGTTCGGCGACCACTCGATCGCGATCGGACCCGGCGCGCGCGTCGGCGATTCCACCCTGGTCAACGGCAAGTCGACCATCACCAACCGCAGCGTGGCGCTGGGCGCCGGGTCGGTGGCCGAACGCGACAACACCGTGTCCATCGGCGCGGCGGGCAGCGAGCGCCAGCTCACCAACCTGGCCGCCGGCACCATGGACACCGATGCGGTCAACCTGGCGCAGTTGCGCAACGTCGCCGCCGCCTTCGGCGCCGGCAGCGTGGTCGACGCCAACGGCAACCTGATCGGCGGCAACTATCTGGTGCAGGGCACCAAGTACACCGACCTGGGCTCGGCGATGGGCGCGCTCGATACCGCGCTGACCGGCTTCGGCAACCGTCTCAACACCATCGGCAGTTCCGGCGGCATCAGCGTCGGCGGCGGCGATGGTGCGGCCACCGCGCCCAGCACCGGTGCCGGCACCAATGCCGTAGCCGTCGGCTCCGGGGCTACCGCCAACGGCAACAACGGCCTGGCGATGGGTGCGCAGTCGCTGGCCTACGGCCCCAACGACACCGCCATCGGCGGCAATGCCCAGGTCAATGCCGACGGCAGTACCGCGGTCGGCGCCAACGCCCGCGTCGCCGCGGTGGCGACCAATGCGGTGGCGGTCGGCGAGAGCGCCAACGCGTCGGCCGCGTCGGCCACTGCGCTCGGCCAGGGCGCCTCGGCCAGCGCCGCCAACTCGGTGGCGCTGGGCCAGGGCTCGGTCGCCAACCGCGCCAACACGGTGTCGGTGGGCAGCGCCGGCAACGAGCGCCAGGTCGCCAACGTCGCCGCCGGCAGCGCCGACACCGATGCGGTCAACGTGGCGCAACTGCGCGCCGGCAACACCGCCACCCTGAGCAGCGCCAACGCCTACACCAACACCCGCATCACCGCGCTGGACGACAGCTTCAACCAGTTGCGCACCGACACCGAGCATCGCCTGGACGGCATGGACCGGCGCATGGACCGGCTCGGCGCGATGAGCGCGGCGATGCTCAACATGGCGGTCAACGCCGCCGGCACCCAAAGCCCGCGTGGGCGCGTGTCGGTCGGCGCCGGCTTCCAGGGCGGGCAGCAGGCGCTGTCGATCGGCTATGCCCGCAAGATCGGCGAGCGCGCCTCGTTCAGCCTGGGCGGCGCCTTCAGCAGCGGCGAGTCCTCGGCCGGCATCGGCGTGGGCATCGATCTGTGACGTACCGCGGCGCCGCGTGCGCCGCGGGTTTCTCCTTCTCCTCTCTCTTCCAGGATCCGCAGATGATGTCTTCCAACACCCTCGCCGCCGCCCTCGCCGCCGTCCTGTTCGCCGGTGCCGCGCAGGCGGCCACTCCCACCATCGGCATGGGCGGCGTGCAGGGCCCGGTGCCGCAATCGGCCAGCGCCAACGACCTGGGCCAGCGCTTCATCGTCAAGACCCGCGATGGCGGCACCCAGGCACGCAGCATGCTCGCCACCACCCTGAGCAGCGCAGTGGCCCGCAGCGGCATGCAGCGCGCGCAGATCGCCAACAACGGCCTGACCCTGCGCAGCGCGGTCAGCGCCAAGGTGTTGCGCGACATGGCGGTACCGGGCTGGCACGTGGTGCAGACCTCGCGCCACCTCAGCGACAGCGAGCGCGCCGCCTTCATCAACGAACTCAAGGCCGACCCGTCGGTGGAATCGGTGCAGGTCGACCGCCTGTACCAGCGCCTGGACGAAGCCAGCGTGCGCGGGCCGGCCGTCGCCGCGGCCGCCGCCTCCACCACCCCCAACGATCCGGCCTACGCCAAGCTGCAGTGGAACTTCAACAACGCGGTCGGGGGGGTCAACGCCGAGCAGGGCTGGACCCGCTCCACGGGCAAGGGCGTGGTGGTGGCGGTGGTCGACACCGGCGTGGTCAAGAACAACCCCGACCTGGCCGCCAACGTGCTGCCGGGCTACGACATGATCACCGACCACCGCGTCTCGCGCCGCGCCACCGATGGCCGCGCGCCCGGCGGCGACGACCTGGGCGACTGGGTGGAGGCCGACTACTGCGTCCCGCTGGGCGCCAGCGGCAATGCGCCGGAAAACAGCTCCTGGCACGGCAGCCACGTCTCCGGCACCATCGCCCAGGTCACCAACAACAGCCTGGCCACCGCCGGCCTGGCCTACGACGCCAAGATCCTGCCGGTGCGCGTGCTCGGCTCCTGCGGCGGCTTCGGCAGCGACATCGCCGACGGCATGCTGTGGGCCGCCGGCCTGCCGGTGGACGGCCTGCCGACCAATCCGAACCCGGCCGAGGTGATCAACATGAGCCTGGGCAGCAGCGGCCCGGACAGCTGCCCGCAGCTCTACCAGGACGCGATCGACAAGATCAACGCCAAGGGCACCATCATCGTGGTCGCCGCCGGCAACTCCAATGCCGATGCCGGCACCTACACCATGTCCTCGTGCAGGGGCGTCATCAGCGTCGGCGCCTCGCGCATCAACGGCGGCCGCGCCAGCTACTCCAACTACGGCACGCGCGTGGATCTCGCCGCGCCGGGCGGCGGCGGCGACATCGACGGCAACCCGGGCGGCTACATCTTCCAGGTGATCAACGGTGGCACGCAGAGCCCGACCAGCGACTGGCAGATCGGCGGCATGGCCGGCACCTCGATGGCGTCCCCGCACGTGGCCGCGGCGGTGGCGATGGTGCAGAGCATCGCCAAGACCCCATTCACCTGGACCGGCATGCGCGACCTGCTGCGCGCCAGTGCGCGGCCGTTCCCGGTCGCCATCGCCACCAATACCCCCATCGGCGCCGGCATCCTGGACGTGGACATGCTGCTGCAGATGGTCACCAACCCGCCGTGCAATCCGTCGGACAGCAGCTGCGTGCCGCCGACCAAGACGATGAACAACAAGGTCGAGATGCGCGGCCTCAGCAGCCAGGGCGGCGACGCGCTGTACAGCTTCCAGGCCGCGGCCGGGAGCACGGTCAGCTTCATGACCTTCGGCGGCACCGGCAACGTGGCGATGTATGTGTCAGCCGGCAAGGTGCCGACCAGCAGCAGTGCCGACGCCCGCTCCACCCGCCCCGGCACCACCACCCAGACGGTGCGCCTCACCCCGTCCAGCGCCACGACCTACTACGTGCGCCTGAGCGGCAGCTACAGCGGCCTGACCCTGGTCGGGCGGCAGTAAGGCCCGACCGCGCGGCGGCGCCGTTCGCCGCCGCGCAGCGTGCGCGGGAGGACGCCCTCCCGCCGCGGTTCCGAAAGCAGCGACGTGCCCACCATGACGCAATTCGCCCGCCTTCCGGCGGGCATTTTTTTGCATGGTGGCGCACGGCGATGCCGCACGATGCCGCAAGCCCCTCTCCCACCGGTGAGAGGGGTTGGGGTGAGGGTGCGGCACGAGGCGCGGTGCAATGGGCGATGCGCGGCTGCGCCCTCCCCGCATCCGGCCCTCCGGGCCACCTTCTCCCGGTGGGAGAAGGAAAATGCGCTAACGGCTTTCGCGCAGGAACCGTGCCATCGATGACACTCCCGGCAGCGCCGGCTGGAACTGCCCGGCGACGTCGACGAAGCCGCGCATGACCGCGATCTCGCGCGGGGTGCGGTTCAAGGTATCGCGCAGTTCCGGATCCGCGCCGGCGCGCAGCAGGCGCTGCACCAGCAGCGGCAGGCCGTGCAGCGCGGCCAGGTGCAGCGGGCCGAAGCCGCGCGGATCCTGCACCTCCAGGCTGACCTCCTCGTCGAGCAGGCGCTCCACACCGGCCAGTACCACCGGCTCCTCGCAGGCGGTGCCCGGCTCGGCGCGTGCGCCGAGCAGCAACAACAGCGGCGTCACCCCGCCGGCAGAGCCGCGGTCGGCCTCGGCGCCGGCCAGCAACAAGGTGTCCAGCAACGCCAGCAGGCGCGTCTTGTCGCGCGCGGTGAAGCCGTACAGCGCGGCGCAGTGCAGCGGCGCCAGTTGCTGGGCGTCGCCGGCATGCACGTCGGCGCCGGCGGCCAGCAGCCGCGCGGCGATGTCCGGCAGGCCCAGCGCGCAGGCCAGCATCAGCACGGTGACGCCGCCGGGCAGGCGGTGTTCGATCTGCGCGCCGGCCTGCAGCAGGGCGGCGACGATCTCGGTCTGGCGCATGCTCACCGCCGCCGACAGCGGCGTGGCGCCGCTGGCCGCGGCGTGCTGCAGATCGGCGCCGCGCGACAGCAGCAGCTTCACCGCCGCGAGGTGGCCGCCGCCGGCGGCGCGCAGCAGCGCGGTGCAGCCCTGCGCATCCACCGCGTCCACCGGCAGGCCCAGGTCGATCAGCCGGCGGATCGCCTCGGCGTCGCCGACCATCGCCGCAGCCGGCACGTCGGCCTCGCGCAGCGGGCGCCGCGGCAGCGGCCAGGTGCGCCAGTCCAGCCAGTCGGCCAGGTCGCGGCGGCCGCTGGCCAGGGCCACGCCCAGCGGGGTCTGGCCGTCGGCGGCGCGCGCGTCCGGCGAGGCGCCCTGCTGGATCAGCAGCTTCAGCGAAGCCTCGCGGCCCAGCGCGGCAGCCAGGTGCAGCGCGGTCATGCCATGGCTGTCGCGCGCCTCGCGGTCGGCGCCGCGCTCGAGCAACTGCAGTTGCAGACGCAGCCAGCCCAGCCGCACCGCCA
The DNA here is from genome assembly GCF_014199855.1 of Xanthomonas sp. F1. Lineage (NCBI taxonomy): Bacteria > Pseudomonadati > Pseudomonadota > Gammaproteobacteria > Lysobacterales > Lysobacteraceae > Xanthomonas > Xanthomonas sp. F1. The sequence goes on from NZ_JACHOK010000013.1 coordinate 49,504, forward strand.
GCGACAGCGGCGGGTCGCCGGCCGGCGACGGCGCGAACGGATCGGCGCCGCGCTCGAGCAGTTCCAGGGCGAACTGTTCCAGCGCGCGCGAGGCGTGATCGTGCTGGGCGCAGGCGGCGAGCAGGCGGGTCAGGCCGCCGCGGCCGGCCGGCGACACGCCATGGCGCAGCATCGCCTGCAGGCTGGGCACCGCCTCCACGCCGCGCGAGAGCAGCGCGAACATCGGGGTGTCGCCGCAGGCATCGAGCACCTCCGGCTCGGCGCCATGCGCCAGCAGCCAGTCCACCGCCTGCGCGTTCAATGCCAGCGGCGGCTCGTGCAGCAGCGCACCCAGTTCCTCCGCCGCGCACAGCCGCGCCAGCGCGGCCAGGCCGTCGCGCGCCTGGCCCAGTTGCAGGCCCTCGCGCAGCAGTTCCAGCGGCGGCCGGTCGGGCAGGCCGGCGGGGCCGGTCTCGCCCTGGCCGTCGCTGACCGCCGCGGGCAGCGGATAGTCCGGGTCCAGCGCCGACACGATCGCCCAGCGCCCGGCCTCGGCGGCCAGGTCGACGGCGCGGCGGCCGCTCTGGTCCGGCTGCGCCGGCGCCACGCCCAGGTCGAGCAGGCGCCGGATCAGGCCGGGGGCGACGTGGTCGGCGGTGCAGGCCAGCAGGATCGCGTTGCGGCCGTCGCCATCGACCGCGACCAGATCCGGCTTGTGCGGCAGCAGCCGTTCCAGCACCGCCACGCGGCCGTGGCGGGCGGCTTCCAGCCACGGCGTGCGGCCCAGCGCGTCGCGCGCTTCCAGGTTGGCGCCGGCGCCGAGCAGGGCCTGCACGATCTCCACGTGGCCGGCCTGCGCCGCCTCGTGCAGCGCGCTGCGGCGCTGGCGATCGCGCGCGTCGACCCGCGCCTTGTGCTTGAGCAACAACTGCACGCCGGCCGGATCGTCTTCCTCGGTGCCGGCGGCGGCCAGCAGCACCGGGCTGGCCTCGGCCGGCTCCGGCTTGGCCCCGCGCTCGAGCAGGAACTTGGCCATGCGCCAGTTGCCGACCTGGCAGGCCACCGCCAGCGGGGTCAGGCCGTCGCGGTTGGCCGCGTCCAGTTCGGCGGCCGCATCGCGCAGCAGCGCGGCCACGCCCGGGTCGGAGCTGCGCGCGGCATGATGCAGGGGGGTGTTGCCCTCGCCGTCGCTGGCACGCGGGTCGGCGCCGTTGGCGAGCAGGGTCATCACCGCCTCCGGGCGGCCATGCCAGCTGTCGCGGGTGGCGGCCAGCAGTGGGGTCATGCCCAGGTGCGGGCGATTGACGTCGACCCCGCGCACGATCAGTTCGCGCAGCAGGCGCAGGTCCGGCAGCACCGCGGCCAGCACCGGCAGGCTGCGCTGGTCGCGCCACTCGGCGGCGGGCAGCGCATGCGGATCGGCGCCGGCCTGCAGCAACTGCAGCGCGCGATCGACGCGGCCGCCGCGGGCGGCGTCGTACAGCGCCGCATGCAGTTCGTCCTGCGCCGGCGGCGGCTCGTCCGCGTGCGGCGCTGCGGTGGCGCTGAGTTCGGCGAACAGGTCGGCCGAGGACACCGGCGGGGTCAGCGTCTGCGGCGCCGCCACCCGTTGCAGGCCGGCGTGCAGCAGCGGCGAGAGCAGCGCATAGGCCAGCGCCAGCGGCCAGCGCGCCGCCTCGGCGAGCAGTCCCGGCCAGGCCAGCACCACGCCGAGTCCGGCCAGCACCAGCACCAGCGCGGCCACCGCCAGCCCGCGCCAGGCCTGCACGTCCTGCTGCGCCAGCGCATGCCAGCGCGCGCCCAGCGGGCCGCCCTCGGCATCGCTGCCGTGCCACAACGGCCAGGTCCGCCACAGGCCGAGCAATGCGGCACTGGCGGCCACGCTCAGCGCCAACGCCGCGGCCAGGCTGCCGCTGTCGTGCAGCGCCGCCAGCGGCCAGGCCACCAGCACCGCGACCAGCGCCATGCCGCCCGCCCACAGCACCAGCAGCGGCGCCGCCGCGCCGACCAGGTCGCGCGCGGCACGCGGACGCGGCCGGCTGCCACGGTGCCAGGACAGCGCCAGCGCGAACGCCGGCTGCGCCAGCCAGGCACCCAGGGCGGCGGCCAGCGGGCCGAATCCGGCGGCCAGCGCCAGCACCGCGCCCAGCGCGGCGGCGAGCATCGGCGCGCGCGCGCGGAGGAAAGAGTCAGTCATCGTGTCGATCGGTGGTGCCGGGCAGGGACGGCGGCAATTGCAGATGGAAGCCGCAGCCGGCGAGGTTGGCGCGCACCGCGGCCGGATCGGCGCGGGCCAGCGTGCGTTCGGCGGTCAAGGCCACCTCGAGCACGAACGCCAACGGCTGCAGCGACGCCAACAGCGCCGGCGGCAGACGGCCGAAGTCGTCGCGGGCGGCGAGATACAGATAGGTGTCCGGCTTGCGTTGGCTTTTGTAGACGTAGGCTTGCATGCCCGTGGCGTGCGCCTGGCGTGGAAAGGCAAGCGATTGTGGAGGAAATGCGCCAGCGGCGAAAGCGCACGCCGGCCCTGCGCTGAACGGCTCCGGGGCAGGAGTGCTATTCACGTTCGCGTTGTGGACGTTTCACGGCATGACCAAATGCGTCGATATACTGCGGTGATTGTCCTTGTATGGAATACCGCGTGACCGAAGCGTCCTCGTCGCCCCGCATGGCTCCCGTGGCCATCCGCGCCTACACCGCGACCAACGCGCTCGGCAGCGGACTGCAGGCCCAGGCCGCGGCGCTGCGCGAGGGCCGCAGCGGCCTGCGCCGCAACGACTTCGGTCCGCAGCCGCTGGAATGCTGGATCGGCCGGGTGGACGCGCTGGAAACCGCCGCGCTGCCGGACGCCCTGGCTGCGTGGGAATGCCGCAACAATCGCCTGGCCTGGCTGGCCCTGCAGCAGGACGGCATGGCCGCCGCCGTGGCCGCCGCGGCGCAGCGGCACGGCGCCGAGCGGGTGGCGGTGGTGATGGGCACCTCCACCTCCAGCATCGGGGCCAGCGAGGAGGCCTACACCCGGCTCGAACACGACGCGGACGGCCCGCGCATGCCCGCCGACCTGGACCGGCCGATCGTGCACACTCCGCATTCGCTCGGCGATTTCGTGCGCGCCGCCACCGGTTTGCGCGGCCCGTGCATCACCGTCGCCACCGCCTGTTCGTCCAGCGCCAAGGTGTTCGCCCAGGCCGCGCGGCTGATCGCCGCCGGCGTGGTCGATGCGGCGCTGGTCGGCGGCGTGGACACGTTGTGCGGCAGCGTGCTGTTCGGCTTCAACTCGCTGCAGGTGGTGTCGCCGGAACCGTGCCGGCCGTTCGACGTGCGCCGGGTCGGGCTGTCGTTGGGCGAAGCCGGCGGCTACGCGCTACTGGAACGCACCGATGCCGTCGACGCGCCGCCGGCGCAGGCGCTGCTGTGCGGCTACGGCGAATCCAGCGACGCCCACCACATGTCCGCGCCGCATCCGCAGGGGCTGGGCGCCGGCCTGGCCATGCGCGGTGCGCTGCAGCGCGCCGGCGTGGACCCGGCCGAGGTCGGGTACCTCAACCTGCACGGCACCGCGACCCCGGCCAACGACAGCGTCGAGGCCGCCGCGGTGGCGGCATTGTTTCCGCCGACCCTGCACGCCAGTTCGACCAAGGCCTGGACCGGGCACACGCTCGGCGCCGCCGGCATCGTCGAGTCGGTGTTCGCGCTGCTGGCGCTGCGCGACGGACTGTTGCCCGGCACCCTCAACAGCGAACTGCCCGATCCCGCCTGCGGCCCGCAGATCCGCTTCGCCACCGCCCACGCACAGGTCCGCTACGCGATGAACAACTCCTTCGGCTTCGGCGGCAACAACTGCTCGCTGCTGTTCGGCCGCGCATGAGCACGCCGATGCTGAGCGCGACGATCGAAGGCATCGGGTTCTGGGCGCCCGGGCTGCCGTCGTGGGCGGTGGCGCAGGCCTTCGCGCACGGCGGCGCGCTGCAGGAGACGCCGGCTCGGCCATCGCCGCAGCTGCTGGCGCCCAACGAACGGCGGCGTGCGCCGGACACGGTGGCGGTGTCGCTGGACGCGGCGTTGGCCGCCTGCCACGACGCCGGCCGCGACCCGGCCACGCTGCCGTCGGTGTTCACCTCCACCCACGGCGACCTGGCGATCACCGACTACATGTGCACCACCCTGGCCAGCGAACCGCTGTCGGTGTCGCCGACCAAGTTCCACAACTCGGTGCACAACGCCGCCGCCGGCTACTGGACCATCGGCGCCGGCGCCACCGCCGCGGCGACCGCGATCAGCGCGCACTCGGGCAGCTTCGCGCAGGGCCTGCTGGAAGCGCTGTCGCAATTGGTCGCGGGCGAAGACGCGGTGCTGCTGGTCGGCTATGACAGCCGCTCGGTGGGTGCGCTGGGCCGCATCGCACGCAGCGAGGGCCTGCTCGGCGGCGCGCTGGTGCTGAGCGCGGGCGCACGCAACGGCAAGCCGCAGTTGCAGGTGCAGCTGCGCGATGGCACGGCGCCGGTGGGCGATGGCGCGCTGGCGCGGCATGCCGCGGGCAACGCGATGGCGCCGATGCTGCCGCTGTTCGATGCGCTGGCGCTGGGCGGCAGCGGTTGCGTGCTCGACGCAGGCGGCGGCCGCTGCCTGCAGGTGGAGCTGCGCGCATGAGCCGCACGCCGCTGACCGCCGCCGACGCCGCGATCCTGATCCCGGCCCTCAACGAACGGCTACGCATCCGCGAGGTGGTCAGCGACGCGCTGGCGCACTGCCCGCGGGTGATCGTGGTCGACGACGGCTCCGACGACGGCACCAGCGACTGCATCGCCGACCTGCCGGTGACCCTGCTGCGCCACCCGCAGCGCCGCGGCAAGGGCGCGGCGCTGCGCAGCGGCTTCGCCGAGGCGCAGCGCCAGGGCGCGCGCGCGGTGATGACCATGGACGGCGACGGCCAGCACAGCGCCGCCGACTTCCCGCGGCTGCTGGCCGCGGCCAACCGCCATCCCGGCTGCGTAATCGTCGGCGCGCGCCTGCGCAAGCGCGCCAGCCAGCCGCCGATCCGCCGCATCGGCAACGATTTCGGCGACTGGGGCATCGCCTGGGGCTGCGGCTTTCGCCTGGTCGACAGCCAGAGCGGCCAGCGCCTGTACCCACAGTCGGTCTATACCCTGCCCGACGTGCCCGGCGAAGGCTTCGTGTTCGAAGCGCAGTTGCTGATCTCGGCCGCGCGCCAGGCCGGTGCGCGGGTGGTGGCGGTGCCGATCGAGACGCGCTACGCCAACCAGACCCCCGGTACGTTCCGCAAGAGCCACTTCCGGCTGGTGCGCGACCTGTGGAAGATCACCTCGCACGTGATCGTGCAGGTATGGACCTACGGGCACGTGGTGCGCGAATACCGGCGCACCCGCGCCAATCCGGTGCTGATCGACGACATCGACGGCACCCTCGACCCGGCCCCCCTGGCCGTCGCCAAGGAAAAGACGACATGAATGCAGCGCAGGCGGATGTGGCGATTCTGGGCGGCGGACTGGCCGGACTGACCCTGGCGCTGCAATTGCGCCAGCGCGACCCGCAGCTGCGCATCCGCGTGCTGGAACGGCGCGCGCACCCGGTGCGCGAGGCCGCGTTCAAGGTCGGCGAGTCCTCGGTGGAGATCGGCGCGCACTACTTCGCCGAGGTGCTGGGCCTGCGCGAACACCTGGACGCCGAACAGATCCGCAAGTTCGGCTTCCGCTTCTTCTTCTCCGACGGGCGCGCCGACATCGACCAGTGCACCGAGCTGGGCGTGAGCCAGCTGCTGCCGACGCCGTCGTGGCAGATCGACCGCGGCCGCTTCGAGAACTTCCTCGGGCAGCGCGCACGCGACCTGGGCGTGGAGTTCCTGGACGGCAGCACGGTGCGCGGCGTCGACCTGGCCGAGGACGACGGCGACCACTGCGTGCGCTACAGCCGCGATGGCGCCGACGCGCGTCTGCAGGCGCGCTGGGTGATCGACGCCAGTGGCCGCGCCGGCCTGCTCAAGCGCAAGCTCGGCCTGGCCCAGGACAACGCGCATCGGGCCAACGCGGTGTGGTGGCGGGTGGACGGGCTGGTCGATCCCAACGGCTGGTCGCAGGACAGCGCCTGGCTGCAGCGCTGCACGCCGCCGGACCGCTGGCGCTCGACCAACCACATGTGCGGCCCCGGCTACTGGTTCTGGCTGATCCCGCTGTCCTCCGGCGCGCATTCGCTGGGCATCGTCTGCGATGCCGCCCTGCATCCGCTGGAGACGATGAACACCCACGGCAAGGCGATGGACTGGCTGCGCACGCACCAGCCGCAGGTGGCCAGCACGCTGGAGCGCAGCGAGCACACCGTGCAGGACTTCCTGTTCCTGCGTGACTTCTCCTACGGCTGCAAGCAGGTGTTCTCGGCGCAGCGCTGGGCGCTGACCGGCGAGGCCGGCGTGTTCCTGGACCCGTTCTATTCGCCGGGCAGCGACTTCATCGCGATCAGCAACACCTACATCTGCGAACTGATCGGGCGCGAACGCGCCGGGCGCGACATCGCGCCCTACGCCGAGCTGTACCAGCAGCTGTACTTCTCGTTCTACGAGAACACCCTGACCCTCTACCAGGACCAGTACCCGCTGTTCGGCGACGCCCAGGTGATGCCGGTCAAGGTGATCTGGGACTACACCTACTACTGGTCGCTGCTGGCGCCGCTGTACTGCACCGACCGCATCGCCGACCTGGCGGTGCTGGGCCGGCTGCGCCCGGCGCTGCAGCAGGCCAGCGCGCTCAACCTGGGCATGCAGGCACTGCTGCGCGACTGGGGCGTGGCCAACCGCGCGCAGGCCGCGGCGGTGGCCGACGGGCGCCTGCTGGACCAGTACCTGATCGGCTGGTTCCACGAACTCAACCGCGCCCTGCGCGACCGGCTGGACGACGCCGCCTTCGTCGCCCGTCTGCACGGCAACGTCGCGCGCATGGCGGAACTGGCCGGGGAGATCCTGGCGCGTGCCCGCCAGCAGCATCCCACGCTGGCCGACCACGGCCTGCTGGACGCCTGCCGCGATGCGGCGACGCCGCTGCCGGTGCTCGCGCCCGCCTGGTACGCGGACGCCGCCTGATCCACGCGCAGGGCCGTGCGGCCCTGCAACAACGTGGGCTTCGCGCGGTGCCACGAGGCACCAGGGAGCCGCGCCATTGCGCGGCACACATCACACGGGGCGAATATCGCCCGCGTATTCGCGTTTTCGCACGCGCGGTGGTTGACGCCCTGGCGCCACCGGCGCGACACAGGCCCGCCGCGCCCGGCGCGTCCTCCAGGAGAACTGCATGCGCTCCACGCTGCTCGCCTTGGCCCTGCCCCTGGCCGCTCTTGCCGCCTCCTCCACCACACACGCGCAGACGGCCCCTCGCGCGCCGGCCACCCCGGCACCGCTGCAACAGTCCTGCGACGCGCTGGCGAGCCGGCTCGCCTATCCCGGCACCCGCTTCACTGCGGTGCACAGCGTGGCCGCCGGCGCCCTGCAGGTGGCCGGCCAGCCGATCGGCGCGCACTGCCAGATCACCGGCCTGATGCACGAACGGGTCGGCGCGGACGGCCAGTCCTATGCGATCGGCTTCGAGATGCGCCTGCCGGCGGCATGGAACGGACGCTTCTTCTACCAGGCCAACGGCGGCCTGGACGGCAACGTGGTGCCCGCGCTCGGCGACATCGGCGGCGGTGGCCAGCGCGACAACCCGCTGCGCATGGGCTTTGCGGTCATCAGTTCCGACGCTGGGCACAGCAACGCGCAGAACCCGCTGTTCGGCCGCGACCCGCAGGCGCGGCTGGACTATGGCTACCAGGCGGTGCAGGCGCTGACGCCGATGGCCAAGCGCGTGGTGCAGATCGCCTACGGCAAGGCGCCGGACTACAGCTATTTCGGCGGCTGCTCCAACGGCGGCCGCCACGGCATGGTCGCCGCTGCGCGCGATGCGCAGGACTACGACGGCATCCTGGTCGGCGACCCCGGGTTCCACCTGCCCAAGGCGGCCATCGCGGACCTGGCCGCGGCCCAGCAGCTGGCGGCGCTGGCGGGCGGCAGCGACACGCGCAGCGGCCTGACTGCCGCCGAGCGCAGCCTGGTGGCCGAGCGCATCGTCGCCACCTGCGATGCGCTGGACGGCGTGCGCGACGGCATGGTGCAGGACGTGCTCGCCTGCCAACGCCGCTTCGACCTGGACCGCGACGTCGCCACCTGCGGCAGCGCCGGGCGGACCGGCCAATGCCTGACCCCGGCGCAGAAGCGCGCGCTCGGCGCCATCCACGCCGGCGTGCGCAACAGCGCCGGAACGCCGCTGTACGCGCCCTTCCCCTACGACCCGGGCATCGCCAGCGGCGACTGGGCCGGCTGGCGGCAGGACGCCTCGCTGACTCTGGTGCCCGGATCGGTGGCCTTCGGCTTCGTCACTCCGCCTGAGGATCCGGCGGTGCTGCAGGACCTGAAGCGCTATGCGCTGCAGTTCGACATGGACCGCGACGCGCCGAAGATCTTCGCCACGGCCGGCGCCTTTGGCGAATCCGCCTGGTCGTACATGACCCCGCCGAACGAGACCCGGCTGACCACGCTGAAGGCGCGCGGCGGCAAGCTGCTGGTCTACCACGGCACCGGCGACGGCATCTTCTCCTTCGCCGACACCGCGGCCTGGTACGACCGCCTGCGCGCGGCCGATGCCGAGGCCGCCAGCTACGCGCGCCTGTTCGCGGTGCCGGCGATGGCCCATTGCGCCGGCGGACCGGCCACCGACCAGTTCGACGCGCTGACCCCGCTGGTGGCCTGGGTCGAGCAGGACCAGGCGCCGACCGCGATCGTCGCCAGCGCACGCGGCAGCGGCAGCGCCGCGCCCAACAGCGAAGTGCCTGCCAGTTGGAGCAGCCAGCGCAGCCGTCCGCTGTGTCCGTATCCGCAGGTGGCGCGCTACGTCGGCGGCGACGTGGAGGCGGCCAGCAGCTTCGTCTGCCGCTGAGCGCGAACCGCCATCGCGCCGCCGGCGTGGCGGCGCGACGCTCGCGTGGTCGTCTGTGCGGTCAGCCCATGCCGCCGTTGATGCCGATGACCTGGCCGTTGATGTAGGCGGCTGCGTCCGAGCACAGGAAGGCGACCAGCGCGGCCACTTCCTCCGGCTTGCCCGGGCGCCCGGCGGGGACCATCTGCTTGATCGTCTCCGGCGGGAACGCGCTCTCGGCCATCGCGCCCTGGATCACGCCCGGTGCGACCACGTTGACGCTGATCCCGCGGCTGGCCATTTCCCGCGCCAGCGACATGCTGGCGCCGTGCAGCGCGGCCTTGGCCGCGGCGTAGTTGGTCTGCCCGCGGTTGCCCAGCACCGCCGCCACCGAGGACACGCTGACGATGCGGCCCCAGCGGGTACGCGCCATCGGCAGCAGCAGCGGCTGGGTGACGTGGAAGAAGCCGTGCAGCGACACGTCGATGACGGCGTGCCACTGCGCCGCGCTCATGCCCGCCATCGGCGCGTCGTCGTGGATGCCGGCGTTGTTGACCAGCACCTGGATCGGGCCGCGCTCCAGCAGCGTCGCCAGTGCCTGCGCACTGGCCTGCGCGTCGGCCACATCGAACGCCACCGCCTCGGCGCTGCCGCCGGCGGCGACGATCGCCTCCACCACCGCCGCGGCCCGCGCGACGTTGGCATTGGCATGCACGATCACGTGCAGGCCCTGCGCGGCCAGGGCGTGGCAGATCGCGCCACCGAGATCGCCACTGCCGCCGGTGACCAGGGCGCGGCGCGGGGAAGCGGGCTGGGACATCGGCAGTTCCTCGGGCGGAATGGAAGCGGGGCCGCCATCCTAGCGATTCACGGGCGCGACGCCAGCCTGCTCACTCCTGTGGGAGCGGCTTCAGCCGCGACAGGCGCTGTCGGTCAAGCGTCGCGGCTGAAGCCGCTCTACAGAGGCGCCGGGCGCTATGCCGCGCGCAGCATCACCGTCGCGCGGCCCTCGGCCAGCAGTTGTCCGGCATGGGTGATGCGGAAGGCGTACTGCTGGCTGTCCTCGGCCTGCAGCAGCACCTCGGCCTCGCCGTCGATCGGCCCGGCTAGGTCCTGCAGTTCGCTGACGTGCAACTGCACCCCGCGCAGCGCCACCAGCATGCCCGGCCGCACCGGCGTGCCGGCGGCGCGGCCGAGCAGGCCGCCGTGCACCGCCATCGCCTGCGCGCCGTACTCGCACAGGTGCAGCGCGTGCAGGCGTTCGCCGCTGCGCAACGGATGCGCACCACTGCGATGCGCGACGCTGCGCAACACCACGCGCTGCGCGTCCCAGGCCACTACCTCTTCCCACAGGCACATCAGGCCCTGGTGCGGCACCAGCGCGGCGATCGCATCTCGTCCGTGGAATGGCTCAGTGTGCATGGCGGCTCTCCTGGGCGTCGCTGGCGGTCTCGCGCGAAATCAGCAGCGCCAGCACGAAATTGAACAGCACGCCCAACGCTACGGTGCTGCCGATCGCGCGCAGCACCGGGATGCTGGAGGCGGCCAGCAGCGCGAACACCAACAGCGTCATCAGGCTGCACACGATCAGCGCATGCAGGGTGCGCAACTGGTCGGCGCGGTCGTCGCCGGCGTGATCGAAGAACAACGCGTAGTCCAGGCCCAGGCCGGCGGCCAGGATCAGCGCGATCAGGTGGAACAGGTTCAGCTCGACCCCGCAGCCGCGCAGGATCGCCAGGATCAGCAGCGTGGTCAGCGCCATCGGCAGCAGCACGCGCACGATCCGCCGCGGCGTGCGCAGGGCGATCGCCACGGTCAGCGCCAGCAGCACCGCGGCCACGCCCAGCGCGGCAAGCACGCGGCCGCGGTAGGCGGCGACCAGCGACTCGGAGGCTTCCTTCAGGTCCAGCAGTTGCGCGCCGCTGCCCTGCACCGCGCGCGCCAGTTGCGCCGGATCGCGCAGCCCGGTCAGCGACACCAGCGCGGTGGTGCGATCCGGACGCTCCAGCAGCAGCCCGCCGACGGGGGTCGCCAGCGGCGTGCCGTGCAGCGCGCGCGCGGTCAGCAGCGGCGCGGTGCGCGCGACCTGCAGGTCGGCCAGGAACGGCGCGAAGGCGTCGGCGCGGAACGGCGTGGCGGCGACCGCGGCGGCGGTGATCGCCTGCGCCTGCGCCGGATCGGGCAAGGCGGCCTGGCGCCGGCGTTGGGTGGCGGCGCTGGGCAGGTAGCGCGCGGCCATGTCGTAGCCGGCCAGCTCGCCCTGTGCCACCAGCGCGTCCAGGCGCGGGCGCAGGCGTTCGGATGCGGCCAGCGCCGCATCGGCGGAGGCGGCCGGCAGCGCCAGCACGTAGCGCACGTCGGGCGCGCCCAGTTCCTGGCGCAGGTGCGCGTCGCGGGCCAGGCCCTCGGCCGGCACCGGGGTCAGCTTGGACAGGTCGTTCTGCCAGAACGGCCCCGGCGCGAACACGATGACGACGACCGCCAGCAGGGCCAGCGGCAGCAGCGACCAGCGCGGCCGCGGCAGCCGCGCGATGCCGCGCCACAGCCGCTCCAGCATCGGCGAGTCGGCATGGTCGCGCGGCGAGGGATCGATCAGCGCCGGCAGCAGCAGGCGCGTGGTCAGCGCTGCCACCAACAGGCCGGCGATGGTGAACACCGCCAGCTGGCGCAGGCCGTCCACACCGGAGAACAGGAAGGTGACGTAGGCGATGCAGGTGGAGACCACGCCGGTGGCCAGGGTCGGCCACAGATGGCGCGCGTTCTCGCGCGGATCCAGGCCCGGGCGCTGGTGGCTGAACAGGTGGATCGGATAGTCCTGGACCACGCCGATCAGGGTGAAACCGAACGCCACGGTGATGCCGTGCACGCCATCGAACAGCAAGGCCACCGCGCCCAGCCCGGCCAGGCCGGCGCTGGCCAGCGGCAGCACGCCCAGCACCGGAATCTTCCAGCTGCGGTATGCCACCAGCAACAGCACGATCAGCCCTACCGTATCCAGGGTGCCGATCCACTGCGCCTCGTTCTGGGTGCGTCCGCCGATCTCCACCGAGAACGCGCCCGGCCCGGTCAGGGTCAGCTTGCTGGTACTGCCGGCCGTGACCTTGGCGAAGGCAGCATGGATCGCATCCACCGCGCGCTGCTGGCCGGTGGGGTCGAAGCCGGCGGCACGGGTCTGCGCCACCAGCAGCGCGTCCTTGCCGATGCGGTCGAACCAGACGCCCTCGCGCTGCTGCGGGCCGCCAGCCGGCTGCAGGCTCTCGGCCAGGTGCAGCACCTCCAGGGTCGGATCGCGCGGCAGCAGCGGCTCCACCATCGCCGCCGCCGGCGAGCCCAAGTCCTGCAGCCGCGCCTGCAGCGCATCGCGCAGGGTCGGCGCATCCAGCGGCGTGGCGTCGAAGCTGTCGCTGAGCAGGTAGCGGTACGGCAGCAGGCGCGGCGGGATCGCATCCAGGCCGGCATCGGCACCATTGGCGACCAGCTCGAACACCTCGCGCTGCGCGGCCAGTTCGGCGCGCATTGCCTGCGACTGTCGCGCCAGCGTGGCCGGATCGGCCCCGGACAGCGACATCAGCAGCAGCCGCGAGCCGGGGCCTTCGCCGAGTTCGTCGAGCAGGAGTTTTTGCGCGGGGGTCTGCGCCTCCGGCATGAACTTGCGCAAATCCCCCGACACCTGCAGCGCGTTGCCCAGCCAGATGCCGGCCACGGTCAGCAGCGCCAGCCACAGCAGCGCCAGCGAGATGCGCATCTTCGAACTGAGGGCACGCGTCATCGCCGCGCCCCCATGCCGGCCTGCACCGAGCGGTCAGCCGCCGCACGCGCAGCCGTCGGGCCGGCAGCACGCTGCCGGCGGGCGCCTCGTGCGGGGATCACGCCGCGTCGCCGTGGCACAGCGCGGTCAGCGCAGCGCCGTCGGCGAGGGCGCCGGCGGCCTGCGCGGCACCGGCCAGCAGGGTGCGCTGAACGTCGCCCTTGGCCGGGGTGGTCTCGATGCAGCGCAGTTCGGCGCCACGGCCGTACAGGCGCAGGCTGCGCACGTGCGCGGCCACGGCCGGATCCTTGGGCTGCAGCTCCAGTTGCCAGCGCTCGCGGGTACCGGTGCTGCTGATGGTGTACTGCTGCTGCAGCAGTGCGCGGTCGCCGGACAGCAACGCGCCGAACCCGCTCTGCAGGCCGGCCAGTTCCGGCACGCGCGTCAGCGAGAAGCGCCGCGGCGGCTTGCCGTCGCGCTCCAGCGTAGCTTCGCCGCCGCGCAGGGTGGTGGTCTCGTGGTACGGCGCGGTGACCTCGCGCACCAGGGTCTGCGCGTCCGGACGGCGGTACTCGCCCTGCACCCGCAACGGCGTCTTCAACAGCGCCGAGCCGCGCAGCTCGACGAAGGCGGTGCTGACCGGCGCCGGCCGCGCCAGTTTCTGCAGGATCCAGTCGGCGTCCGGCGCCTCAGGCGATGCGGCGCTCAGCGGTGCGGCGCTGCACAGCAGTATCAGCATCCACGGCAAGGTGCGGCGCATCGGCATGGCGGTTGTTCCAGAAGTCGTAGAAGTTGAACCAGTTGTAGGGCGCGGAGCGGGTGTAATGCTCCAGCCTGGCGGCGTAATCGCGGATGAGCGCGGCCAGCACCGGCGCACGCTGCCGGCGCGGCAGGTCCAGGCCTTCGCTGAAGGTCTCGAACACCAGCTCGTAGCGGTTGCCGCCGCGGTACAGGCCGAACGCCAGCACCACCGGCACCTTCAGCGCGGCGGCGATCAGCCACGGCGAGGTCGGGAACAGCGCGCCCTGGCCGATGAACGCAGCCGGCAGCGCCGGGTCCTCCGGGCGCGGCCGGTCCACCAGCAGTGCGACCAGCGCGCCCTCGTCGGTGGCCTGCTTGATCGCCATGACGATCGAGGTGCTGTCCATGCCGGCGTCGATGATGTTGGCGGCCAGCTGCGGGTTCAGCGCGCCCAGCAGTTCGGTCATCGCCGGGTTGTGCGCCTTGTCCAGCACCACCTTGACCTGCACGTCCGGGCGCTCGGTGGCCAGCACTCGCAGCGCATCGAAGCTGCCCAGGTGCGAGCCGAAGATCAGCACGCCGCGGCCGCGGTCCATCTGCGTGTGCAACTGGTCCAGGCCCTGGATCTGCACCCGGAACCGGTGCATCTGCCCGCACAGCATGAACACCCGGTCGAGGATGGTCGCGGCGAAGGTGTGGATGTGCCGCGCCACCTCCAGCAGGGTGGCCGGACGGTCGAACACGCGGCTCAGGTAGTGCCGCGAATCGCGCCGCTCCGGGCCGCGTACCAGCAGGAAGTACAGGGTGATCGGATACAGCAGCAGGCGCCCGACGGCGCGGCCGCCGTAGCGCGCGATGCCGCGGATCAGCCACAGGGCGAAGCGGCCGCCGCCTTCCGGCCGGTGCTTCCAGCCGGCACTCACGGCGCCGCCTCGGCGTTCAGTTCGCCGCTGACCAGCAGGTCCTCGCCGCGCAGCACGCGGAAGCGCCAGCGCGGCGCGGCGCCGTCCAGTTCCACCCGCGCCGGCTGGCCGGGCAGCAGCGGCTGCAGGAACTTCACCTGCGGCAGGCGCAGCGGCGCGCGCGCGCCATGCGCCGCCTCGACGGCCTGCAGCACGTGGTCCAGCACCACGACGCCGGGGACGACCGGGCGGCCCGGGAAGTGGCCGGGCAGGCTGGGATGATCATGCGGGACGACGAAATGCATACGGGCGACTCATATCCTGGGTTCGAGCATGGCACGGACGGCCTGGTGCGCGCGCTGCGTCACTTCCTGGCGATTCAGCGGGCCGTCCTCGCCGTTCACCTGGATCGGCGTGCCGATCCGCACCCGGATGACGCCGGGCCGGACCCGGAACAGGCTGGTCGGCGGCAGCACCTTGCCCGCCCCGTCCAGCGCCACCGGCACCACATCCACTCCCGCGTCGATCGCGGCCTGCAGCAGCCCGGCCTTGAACTCGGCCAGCGCGCCGCTGCGGCTGCGGGTGCCTTCCGGGAACAGGCACAGGTCCTGGCCACGGCGCAGCAGCGCCGCCGCCTCGCGGCGCATCATCGCCCCGGCACGGCGGCTGTCGCGGTCCAGGAACAGCATGCCGGTCGCGCGCGCATACCAGTTCACGAACGGCACCTTCAGCATCTCGTCCTTGAGCAGGAAGCGCAGCGGCACCGGCAGCGCCATGAACAGCGCGCAGATGTCGATGATCGACTGGTGGTTGCTGACGAACAGGTGATTGCGCGACCAGTCCACCCGCTCCTGGCCCTCCACCTGCAGCCGCGCCCCGGCGCCGAACAACAGCACCGGCGCCCAGAAGCGCGCGCCCATGCGCAGCGGCAGGCGCGGCCCGGTCAGCCGCAGCAGGACCAGCGCGACGACGATGCCCAGCGCGGTGAGCGCCAGGGTGAACAGCAACTGCAGGGCGTTCCACACGGCCCAGGCCATGCGCGAGGGCATCCCTGCCTGCGGCAATTTGGTGTTTTCCTTGATGATCTGCACGACCTTGCGTCCCCTGCACTGCGCGCGTCAGCGCAACAGATCCCGCCAAAAAACCGGCCCCAGCCGCGCCAGCTGGCGCAGGAAGTCGGGCAGATTACGGTAGGGACGCTGCGGAAACCAGCGCCCGCGCAGCAGATACTCGCCGACGAAGAAGCCGCCGATGACGCCGTAGCCCAGCAGGTTGGCGAACAACGAGGCGCGCGCGTCGCTGATCGGCAGCGGCGCGGCCAGGCCCAGTTGCGCCAGCACCCCGCTGGGCTGGGCGCACAGCGCCAGCACCAGGTTGAGCAGGGTCAGCCCCACCAGCAACAGGGTCCAGGCCAGGGTCAGGCGGCGGGTATAGCGCAACTGCTCCGGGGTGATCGGCATGCCGGCCTGCCGGTACAGGGCCTCGACGATGCGGGTGATCAGCGGCGTGCGCCCGCGCTGCAAGCTGCGCCCGAAGAACCAGGCCACCCAGGCGGTGAACAGCACCGGCGGCGCGGCCAGCAGCAGCAGCGCGTGCGGCGAGCGCCACAGCGGCAGCAGCGCCGCCGTCGCGGCGATGGCCAGCACCCAGGCCCAGGGCCGCCAGCGCGCCATCGGCTCCACCAGCACCATCAGCACCAGCGCCGCGCCGGCCAGCACCGCCAGGTCCGGGCGGTGCGCGGCGTTGGCCCAGTGCGCCAGCGGCGAGTAGGCCAGCGCCAGCAGCACGCCCAGGGCCAGCGCCCAGGGCGCGGCGTCGGCCGGCTCAGCTGGTCTTGTTGGCTTCGACATGCGCCGACAGCGCGCGCAGCGAGGCGAAGATACGGCGGTTCTCGTCGTTGTCCGAGCGCAGCTGGAAGCCGTAGCGCTTGCTGATCGCCAGCGCCAGTTCCAGGGCGTCGATCGAGTCCAGCCCCAGGCCGGTATTGAACAGCGGCGCCTCCGGATCGATATCGCCGGGCTGGACGTCTTCCAGGTTCAGGCTCTCGACCAGCAGCTCGGCCAGTTCACGTTCGGCGGCGGTTTGCGAAGACATCCAGGGGCTTCCAGGCGAAAGGACGGGTGCGACAAGATGGTGCATCGGGCGCTGCGGCGCAACCATCGGCCCGCGAACAGCACGCTATCATGCCGTTTCGCCCCGCCGTTGCGCCCGCAGGTTCCTTCAGGATGACGTCCCCCGCTGTTGCTTCCCCTCCCCCCACCGCCAGCGCCGCCGCGGCAGACACGCCCGACGTGCTGGTGATCGGCGGGGGGCCGGCCGGCTGCGCGGCGGCGATCGTCCTGGCGCAACGCGGCTGGCGGGTGACCGTGCTGGAAAAGGACCACCACCCGCGCTTCCACATCGGCGAATCGCTGCTGCCGATGAACATGCCGATCCTGCAGCGGTTGGGCGTGCTCGAGCAGGTGCGGGCGATCGGCGTGCTCAAGCTCGGCGCCGACTTCCCCAACGACGTCGGCGGCTACAACACCTTCCGTTTCGCGCATGCGCTGGGCGCGCAGTCCGACTTCGCGCTGCAGGTGCCGCGCGCCGACTTCGACCGGGTGCTGTTCGCGCATGCGCGCGCGGTCGGCGCCGACGTGCACGAGGGCGTGCGGGTCGAGGCGGTGCAGCTGGATGGCGACACGCCGACGGTGCAGGCGCGCAGCGCCGATGGCGTGCGCCACTACCGGCCGCGCTACCTGATCGACGCCAGCGGCCGCGACACCTTCCTCGGCAACAAACTCAAGCTCAAGCGCGCCAACCCGCGGCACCAGTCGGCGGCGCTGTTCAGCCATTTCCGCGGCGTGGCGCGGCGCCCGGGCGAGGATGCCGGCAACATCAGCATCTACCGCCACGCGCACGGCTGGATGTGGCTGATCCCGCTGCCGGACGACGTGATGAGCGTGGGCGCGGTGTGCGACCCGGAGTACATGAAGACCCGCCAGGGCTGCGACAGCGAGACGTTCCTGCTGCGCACGCTGGCGCTGAATCCGGACGTGGTGGCGCGCATGGCCGGCGCGCAGCGCGTGGCGCCGGTGCATGCCACCGGCAACTACGCCTACGAATGCACGCGCATGAGCGGGCCGCGCTGGCTGATGCTCGGCGACGCCTACGCCTTCGTCGACCCGATGTTCTCCTCGGGCGTGTACCTGGCCATGCACAGCGCCGAGCGCGGCGCGGCCATGGTCGATGCGGCGCTGCGCGACCCGGCCAGCGAGGCGCGGCTGCAGCGGCGCCTGGAGCGGCACCTGCGCGGCGGCCTGGACGAATTCAAGTGGTTCATCTACCGCTTCACCTCGCCGACCATGCGCGAGCTGTTCGCGCAGCCGCGCAACGTGCTGCAGGTGGAACAGGCAGTGGTGGCGATGCTCGCCGGCGACGTCTTCGACAACCGCGCGGTACTGCGCCGCCTGCGCGTGTTCCGCGCCATCTATGCGCTGTCCGCGGTGGCGATGCTGCCGCGGGCGTGGCGCGCCTGGCGCCACCGCCGCCGCCAGGCCCGCGAACAGTTCCACGGCGACACCTTGCACGGAGACGCACCATGAGCCGCCCGCACCTGCAGTTCCCGCACCACACGCAGGGCCATCCACAGTTGCAGGTGGACTACGTCGCCGAGACCGATCCCGGCCAGGTGCTGGGCGAGGACCGCGTGCTGGCGGTGTTCGGCTTCGGCGAAACCGCGCCCTACCACGACGACCCGCGCTACCTGCGCGTGCCGCTGCAGCCGCACGGCCCGCGCATGCTCGAGGTGTGGCGTACCGACGCGCCGGTGCACAGCGGCCGCGACGGCGCCATCGCCTGGGCCAGCGATGGCCGCCTGCAGTTCGGCGTGATCGAGATCGACGAACGCCAGGTCGACCTGGACATCGAGGAGGCCGCCGCGCTCGCCTACGCGCAGATCACCGCCTTCGTCGCCGGTAGCGCCACCCCGCGCCTGCTGCGCATCTGGAACTACCTCGACGCGATCACCCTGGGCAGCGGCGACCGCGAACGCTACCGGCGCTTCTGCGTCGGCCGCGCGCGCGGGCTGGGCGATTTCGACGCCACCCAGCTGCCCGCGGCGACCGCGGTCGGCCGCTGCGACGACGCGCGAGTGATGCAGATCTACTGGCTGGCCGCCGCGCAGGCCGGCACCCCGCTGGAGAACCCGCGCCAGGTCAGCGCCTACCGCTACCCGCGCCAGTACGGCCCGCAACCGCCGAGCTTCGCCCGCGCCATGCTGCCGCCGGCCGGCAGCGACATGCCGCTGCTGCTGTCCGGCACCGCCAGCGTGGTCGGCCATGCCTCCATGCACCAGGGGCAGTTGCTGGCGCAGCTGGAGGAAACCTTCGCCAACTTCGACGCCCTGCTGGCGGCCGCGCGCGAACACGCCCCGGACCTGCCGCCGCAGTTCGGCGACGGCACCCGCCTGAAGGTCTACGTGCGCGAAACCGCCGACCTGCCGCTGGTCGCCGCCGCCCTCGACGCGCGCTTCGGCGACCGTGTGCCGCGCCTGCTGCTGCACGCAGTGATCTGTCGCGACGAACTGGCGGTGGAGATCGACGGGGTGCATGGCTGAGGCAGCGCGTCGGCGCATGCCACTTCCCATGTTGTCGTAGGAGCGGCTTCAGCCGCGACGGGCGTTATCGGTAACGTCGTCGCGGCTGAAGCCGCTCCTACGAGGTCAGGACATGTCCTGCTGAACCGCGGCAACAACCCGTGACGATGTCCGTCGCCGCGATCGGCCATGGCGAACACAGAACGGCGACCGCTCCGTCAGTCCTCGCGCCCCGCCGCCAGCAAGGCCAGCATGCGATCGCGCGGCAGCTTGCCGGTCTCGTTGCGCGGCAGGGCGTCGAGCAGGCGCAGGCGGCGCGGCAGGAACACCGGGTCCAGCTCGCGGCGCAGCGCGGCCAGGATCGCGACTTCGTCCAGGGTCGGCGCCACCACCACCGCGGCGATGCGGCCGACCGCCTGCCCAGGTTCCGGTTCAAGCTGCAGCATCGCGCCATCGACCACGCCCGGCAGGGCCAGCAGGCGTCGGGTGAGATCGGCCAGCGAGGCGCGCTTGCCGGCGATCTCCAGCAGGTCGGCCTGGCGTCCGCGTACCTGGAAACGGCCGTCGGCGTCCACCTCCATCAGGTCGGCCAGCAGCACCGGCTGCGGCAGGTGCGGCGCGTGCACCAGGGTGCCGTCCGGCTGCGGCGCCACGCGCACGCCCGGTAGCGGCGTCCACGGTACTTCCTGCGCGGTGCGACGGCTGGCGAATACGCAGGTTTCGGTGGAGCCGAACATCTCGCGAACTTCGCCACCGAAGCGCGCCTCGGCGGCGGCGGCCAGTTCCTGCGCCAGCGGCGCGGTGGCCGAGACGATGCCGGCCAGCGGCGGCAGGGCGACGCCGGATTCGACCAGCGCGCGCAGATGCACCGGCGTGGTCACCAGCAGCCGCGGCGCCGGCAACTGCGCCAGCGCGCGCGCCACGTCCTCGGGAAAGAACGGGCGGCCGGCGTGCACCGCCAGCGGCGTCACCAGCGGCAGCAGGATCGACAGCTCCATGCCGTACATGTGCTGCGGCGGTACCGTCGCCACTACCTGCGGCACCGCCGTGTCCGGCCACAGGCCGACCAGCGCCAGCAGGTCCTGGCGGGTGCTGGTGAGGAAGCTGCCCCAGGTCTTGGGATTGGGCTTGGGCGCGCCGGTGCTGCCGGAAGTGAAACCGATCGCCACCAGCGCGTCGTCGGCCAGCTGCGGCATCGGCCCGTCCAGCGACGGCAGCGCGTCCGGCACCTGCCAGTAGCGCGGCGGCGGCTCGGCCAGCGCCAGGTCGCCCAGGCAGTAGCAGTCGGCATGGGTGCGCTGCACCTCGGCCACCACCGCCGGCGCGCGCGAGGACGGCAGCAGCGAGGTCTGCCCGCGCAGCGCCACCGCGCAGAACGCGACCATGAAGCGGTAGCGGTCCTCGCACAGGTTCAGCGCATGCCGCCCGGCCGGCAACACCGCGGCCAGGCCGCGCACGTGGCAAAGGAAGGTGGCCAGGTCGATGTGCTCGCCGTTGGCGAAGGCCAGCGGACGCCGCGCGTCGCCGACGGCGAGCGGGTGCAGCAGGGGCGAAGCGGGAATGTCGGAGGAAACGGCGGACATGCGGGGCGGCGGCTCGGCGGGCGATGACCCGCACGGCGCGGGAAGCCGGTAGCTTGGCCGCCACCGCCGCCGCTGGCAAGCCGGCCGCCCGCCGCCGCGGCTGCCGTCAATGGTGGTAGCCGGTGTCGGCGGTGATCTTGCCGCGGAACACCCGGTACGACCAGGCGGTATAACCCAGGATCACCGGCAGCAACACCGCCAGCCCGACCAGCACGAACCCCTGCGAGGACGGCGGCGAGGCCGCCTCCCAGATGGTCAGCCCGGGCGGCACGATGTTCGGCCAGATGCCCAGCACCAGGCCGAAGAACCCGAGCACGAAGAAGCACAGGGTCAGCACGAACGGGCGCGCATCGCGGCCCTGCGCCATCGCCGCACGCCACAGCGCCACCGCGTTGACCAGCACCAGCAGCGGCACCGGCGACAGCCACCAGAAGTTCCCGTCATGGAACCAGCGCGCCATGATCCGCGAGTCCAGGAACGGCAGCCAGGCGCTGACCAAGCCCATGAACACCACCACCACCAGTACCAGCGGCCGGGTCAGGGTGCGGGCGATATGCTGCATCGCGCCCTCGGTCTTGAGGATCAGCCAGCTGCCGCCGAGCAACGCGTAGCCGAACACCACCGCCGCGCCGGTGAGCATCGAGAACGGGCTGAACCAGCCCAGCACCCCGCCCAGGTACTTGCCGTCCTGCAGCGGCATGCCCTCCACCAGCGCGCCCAGGATCACCCCCTGCCAGAACGCCGCGCACAGCGAGCCCAGCGCGAACGCCCAGCCCCACAGGTACTTGGAACTGCGCGCCTTGAAGCGGAACTCGAAGGCTACGCCGCGGAACACCAGCGCGATCAGCATCATCAGCACCGGCAGGTACAGCGCCGACAGCACGATCGCATAGGCCTTCGGGAACGCCGCCAGCAGGCCGGCGCCACCGAGCACCAGCCAGGTCTCGTTGCCGTCCCAGATCGGCGCGGCGGTGTTCATCATCAGGTCGAGCTGGTCCTCGTCCTCGGCGAACGGCGCCAGGATGCCCAGGCCGAGCACGAAGCCGTCCAGCAGCACGTACATCAGCACGCCGAAGCCGATCACGCCGAACCAGATCACCGGCAATACGGTCGCCATGTCCATCAGCGGGTCTCCTCGATGTCGTCGTCGGCCGCCGACAGCGGCCGCGCCGGGGTCTTGTCACCCTCCTGCACGCGCGGCGCCGGCTCGTGCGGCAGCGGCCCATGGCGCAGCATGCGCAGGATGTACCAACTGCCGAAGCCGAACACCAGCGCGTAGGCGAGCACGTACACGCTCAGCGAGATCCACACCATCGCCGGGCTGACCGTCGGGCTGACCGCATCGCGGGTATGCAGCAAGCCGTAGATCACGTACGGCTGGCGCCCGATCTCGGTGACGAACCAGCCGGCGACCAGCGCTACGAACCCGGCCGGCAGCATCGCATTCCACGCCAGGTGCAGCGCGCGCCGGCGCAGCAATGTGCCGCGCCACCAGAAGAACAGCGACACCAGCGCCAGCAGCAGCATCGCCATGCCCAGCCCGACCATCACCCGGAACGCGTAGAACACCGGCTTCACCGGCGGCCGCTCGTCCGCCGGCACTGAGGTCAGCGGGGTGATCTCGCCATCCAGCGTGTGGGTCAGGATCAGGCTGCCCAGGCGCGGGATGGCGACTTCGTAGTCGTTGCGCTCCGCCGCCTCGTTGGGTACCGCGAACACCACCAGCGGCACGCCCTGCCCCGGCGCCTCGCCGTGCCAGTGCCCTTCCATCGCCGCCACCTTGATCGGCTGGTGCTCGAGCGTGTTCAGGCCATGCTCATCGCCGGCGGCGATCTGCAGCGGCAGCGCGATCGCGGCGAAGGCCACCGCCAGCTTGAGCATGCGCCCGGCCGCGTCCAGGTGCTCGCCGCGGCGCAGGTACCAGCCGCTGACGCCGCCGATCACGAAACACGTGGTGATGAACGCGGCCAGCACCATGTGCGTGAGCCGGTACGGGAACGATGGGTTGAAGATCACCTCGCGCCAGTTGGCCGGATGGAACACGCCCTCGACCACCGCATAGCCAGCCGGCGTCTGCAGCCAGCTGTTGGCCGAGAGGATCCAGAAGGTGGAGATCAGCGTGCCGATGGCGACCAGACAGGTGGAGAGGAAGTGCAGCTTTTCCGGCACCTTGTGCCAGCCGAACAGCATCACCCCGAGGAACGAGGCCTCCAGGAAGAACGCGGTCAGCACCTCGTAGCTGAGCAGCGGGCCGAGGATGTTGCCGGCGCGTTCGCTGAGTACCGCCCAGTTGGTGCCGAACTGGAAACTCATCACGATGCCGCTGACCACGCCCATGCCGAACGACACGGCGAAGATCTTCAGCCAGAAGAAGTACAGATCGCGCCACACCGTGTCGCGGGTGCGCAGCCAGCGCCACTCCAGGAACGCTAGCCAGCTCGACAAGCCGATGGTGAAGGCCGGGAACAGCACGTGGAAACTGATGACGAATCCGAACTGGATGCGTGACAGCAGCAGGGCGTCCATGAGTAGCGCCTGAGGCAGCGGAAACGATGCCTATTGTTGGTGCGGCGCGGCGAAATGGGATGTGACGGTTTGTCGCAGCGGCGTCCGTTACCGGGACGTCTGCATCTGCGTCGCAGCGCGCGCGTGCCGGACATCATCGGGCGCCACGGCCCGAGGTCGCTTCAGGCAGCGCCATCAATGCTCGTGCTCCAACCAGCCTCAAAAGAAAGAACTGACGATATTCACCACAGGAATCGACAGAAGTACCGACACGGTCCAAAGGAGGAAGCGCTTTTGGTCGGCTCGCAGGGCATCCAGGCGCGCACTACCCGTCGATCCCGCACTGAACAACCAGTTGATTCCGCGGAAGTCGTTGATGCCTTGCCCCTTCAGGAACGGCACATGGGTGAGGTGAGCTTCGAGCGCCGGATTCTCCTGCGCGATCGCGCGCGACAACCGCATCCGGCGCTGGATGCCAAGTACAGCCAGGTTGCACAGCGCCAGCGCGGTATAGACGCCGGACACCATGCCTGGACGCGCCAGATGCAGGACAAGCATCGCGGCGACGCCAACCAGCATGGCCAGCCAGATGATCCACAACAATCGCGTTCTCAACGTGCCCCCATGACGACGGTGCATCGAGGCTGACAGCCGAACGGCTGCAACACGTCGAAGCTGCCCTGCATGTCTCGCATCATGATCTTCACCACGCGCCGTGCCAAGGCGTCTCGGGAGATGTCTGTCCCGCCTAAGCGCGACCAGGCGTCTCTTCATGCGCAGCCTGCGTCGCCAGCGGGGTATGAGGGGGGGATGAGGTCGCAACAGCGATCATGGCGGGGTGTTCGACAGCAGGAACGGCAGGCTCATTCCGCACCATCATCGGCCACTCTGAATTGGCACCGCCGTCGCGGGACCGGGGTGCACGGCAGCAGGTCGATCGTGTGGGCGCGCACAGCCCGCCCATGACCAACGGCGCAATCGCCGCCGCCCTGGCGGCTGCTACGCTTGCGGTTTGCCGTTCCCCGGAACTCCAGATGCGTCGTCTCGCCCTGAGCGCTGTTGTGTTGCTGTCCCTGTCCTGCCTGCCGCCGCTGGCCGCGGCCCAGGATGCCGCCACCCCGCTGACCATCGAGCAGGCCATGGCCGATCCGGACTGGATCGGGCCGCCGGTCGAGGACGCCTGGTGGGCCTGGGACGGGCACCAGGTGCAGTACCAGCTCAAGCGTAATGGCAGCCCGGTGCGCGACACCTATCGTCAGGGCGTCGACGGCGGCGCTGCGCAGCGGGTCGAAGACGCCCAGCGCAGCACCCTGGACGCGGCCAACCCGGTCTACGACGCACGCCGCCAGCGCATGCTGTTCGTGCGCAACGGCGACGTGTTCCTGCGCGACCTGCGCAGTGGCGCGCTGACCCAGCTGACCCGCAGCAACCAGGCCGCCGCACGGCCCCAGTTCACCACCGATGGCGGCGCGCTGTGGCGGGTCGGCAACGACTGGTACCGCTGGAGCCCCGGCGGTGGCGTGCAGCAGGCCGCGGTGCTCAAGGCCGAGCGCGATCCCGACGCCGCGCCCAAACCGGACGTGCTGCGCGACCAGCAGCTGCGCACCCTGGAAACCCTGGCCCGCGACCGCGCGCAGCGCGAGCTGCTGCGCCAGCAGGAGCAGGCCTGGCGCCGCGCCGACAGCAGCCGCGCGCCGGCGCCGGTGTACCTGGGCGACGACGTGGTGGTCGACGACAGCGCGCTGTCGCCGGACGGCCGCCACCTGCTGGTGGTGACCCACGCCAAGGGCGCCGAGGAAGGCCGCGACAGCAAGATGCCGCGCTACGTGACCGAATCCGGCTACGCCGAGTTCCAGGAAGCGCGCACCCTGGTCGGGCGCAATTCGCCGGTGGCGCAGACCCTGTGGCTGGTCGATGCGGTGGCCGGCAGCGCGCGCAAGCTCGACCTGTCGGTACTGCCCGGCATCGGCACCGATCCGCTGGCGGCGCTGCGCAAGGCCGCCAAGCAGGAGCCGCTGCAGGGCCCGCGCGCGGTGCGCGTGGAAACCGACGGCGACGGCAGCGGCGCTTCGATGCACTGGAGCGAGGACGGCCGCAACGTCGCCGTGCTGCTGCGCGCGGTGGACAACAAGGACCGCTGGATCGCCAGCGTCGACCTGGACAAGGCGGTGCTGCAGCCGCGCCACCGCCTGACCGATCCGGCCTGGATCAACTGGAGCTTCAACGATTTCGGCTGGATGCCGGACAACCAGACGCTGTGGCTGCTGTCCGAGCAGTCCGGCTATTCGCACCTGTACACCCAGCGCGGCACCGAAAAGCCGCGCCAGCGCACCTCCGGCAAGTGGGAAGTGTCCGCGCCGGTGGTCAGCGCCGACGGCCAGGGCTTCCTGTTCCTGTGCAACCGCAAGTGGCCTGGCGACTACGAGGTGTGCAAGCTCGACCTGCGCAACGACCGCGTCGCCGAGCTGACGTCGCTGGATGGCGTGGAAGACTTCGCGCTGTCGCCGGACGGCCAGCAACTGCTGGTGCACTACTCCGGCCCCTACCTGCCGCCGCAACTGGCGGTGCTGCCGGCCGCCGGCGGCAACGCGCGCGTGCTCACCGACACCCGCAGCGCCGCGTTCAAGGCACGCCAGTGGGTGCAGCCGCAATTCGTGCAGGTGCCGTCCAAGCACGGCGCCGGTGCCGTCTGGGGCAAGTACTACGGCCCGGCGCAGCCGGAGCCGGGCAAGCGCTATCCGGTGGTGATGTTCGTGCACGGCGCCGGCTACCTGCAGAACGTGTCGGCGCGCTACACCCCGTACTTCCGCGAGCAGATGTTCCACAACCTGCTGGTGCAGAAGGGCTACATCGTGCTGGACCTGGACTACCGCGCCAGCGCCGGCTACGGCCGCGACTGGCGCACCGCGATCTACCGCGACATGGGCCATCCGGAACTGGAGGACTACCTGGACGGCCTGGACTGGCTGGTCGACAGCAAGCAGGGCGACCGCAGCCGCGCCGGCATCTACGGCGGGTCCTACGGCGGCTTCATGACCTACATGGCGCTGTTCCGCAGCCCCGGCACGTTCAAGGCTGGCGCCGCGCTGCGCCCGGTGGCCGACTGGAGCCAGTACAACCACGAGTACACCTCCAACATCCTCAACACCCCGGACCTGGACCCGGAGGCCTACCGCACCTCCTCGCCGATCGAATACGCCAGCGGGCTGCGCGACCACCTGCTGATCGCCCACGGCATGGTCGACGACAACGTGTTCTTCAAGGACTCGGTGGACATGACCCAGAAGCTGATCGAGCTGCACAAGGACAACTGGGAGATCGCGCCGTACCCGCTGGAGAAGCACGGCTTCACCCGCGCCGATTCCTGGCTGGACGAGTACAAGCGCATCCTCAAGCTGTTCGAGCGCGAGCTGCGCTGAGCCAGCCGCTCGCCGGGGCGCCTGCCGTCGACATGCGGCAGGCGCCGGGGAGCCGCCGCGCGGCGCCCGCAGGCCCCCGCCAACCACCGGCGTCCGCCACGCATCGCGTCATTCCGTAGGGGGTCAACTGCCATGCAGCCGCGACGCGCGACGTGGTGAGCCTTCCGATGGCGCACTGCGTCGGACTGAAGTCCCTCCCACAGTGCATACGGCGGACTCGCCGCAAGCCCCTGTGGGAGCGACTTCAGTCGCGACGAGGCTTTCCCGGTCAGGCCCGTCGCGGCCGAAGCCGCTTCTGCGCGAGCGCCTGCATCCAGGCAGTCCGGACGCGGACGGCATCGGCACGACCTTGGCGTCGCCCCGCTCCTGGCGACACCGCATCGGCCGCGCCCTGAACAGAGGCCGCGCACCGACAGAGCCCCCTCGCGCACCACCCGGCTTGCGCCCTGGTCCGTCGTCCCTATCCTTGCCGGACGGCCGCCGGTGCGACAACGCCAGCGCCGCCCGTCTCGAAGGATCGCCGAATGCCGCCCCCGCCCCTCCCCGTGACCGCCGCACGTAACCAGACCATCGATGCGATGGCCAAGCTCTCGCTGCTGATTGGGGTGCTGTCGCTGCTGTATTCGCTGGGCCAGGCGCTGCTGCTGATGATGCTGCCGGACGGGGCGATCGAGGGCGTGCTGCGCGAGGCCGGCCTTTCGTTGCCGCCGCTGCTGCAATGGTGCGTGGCCCATGCGCTGGCGCTGTCCTGGCTGTCGGCGCTGCTTTCCGCGGGCCTGTGCGCGGCGGCGTGGGCGCTGCTGCAGCGGCGCGACTGGGGGCGGCGGGCCTTCATCGTGTTCCTGGTGGTCACCGCCGCGGCCAACTTCGCGGTGCTGCCGCTGCTGTGGCAACTGCTCGACCTGCTGCAGGCTTGGGCGCCGCAGCACGCCTTCGACCCGCAACAGCTCCAGCACGACCTGGCCCTGGGCCGGATCACCCTCATGGTCAGCGGCGCGCTGACCGCGCTGGTCTTCGCCGGCCTGCACGGCTGGCTGGTCTACCAGCTGTGCCGCCCCGCGCTGCGCGCCGAGTTCCGTCGCTGACGCACATCCACCGGCCAGCACAGTCCGCGCAGCCCGCCGCAGACGCCTGACACAGCCAGCTTCTAGAATGGCGGCATGCATACCTTCGACCGCGTTCGCGACTATCTCACTGGCCTGCAAGACCGCATCTGCGCGGCGGTCGAGGCCGCCGACGGCCAGGCCCGTTTCGCCGAAGACCTTTGGCAGCGCGCGGAGGGCGGCGGCGGCCGCACCCGCATCCTGCGTGACGGCGCGCTGTTCGAGCAGGCCGGCATCGGCTTCTCCGACGTCGCCGGCACCCGCCTGCCGCCCTCGGCCAGCGCCAACCGCCCGGAACTGGCCGGCGCCTCGTGGCGCGCGGTCGGCGTGTCGCTGGTGTTCCACCCGCTCAGCCCGTACATCCCCACCACCCATGCCAACGTGCGCTACTTCGAGGCGCAGCGCGATGGCGCCACCGTGGCCTGGTGGTTCGGCGGCGGCTTCGACCTGACCCCGTACTACCCCTTCGACGAGGACGCCCGCCACTGGCACCAGACCGCGCACGACCTGTGCGCGCCATTCGGCGAAGACCGCTATCCGGCGCACAAGCGCTGGTGCGACGAGTACTTCTTCCTCAAGCACCGCAACGAGACCCGCGGCGTCGGCGGCCTGTTCTTCGACGACCTGCATGCCGATTTCGAGCGCGACTTCGCCTACCAGCGCGCGGTCGGCGACGGCTTCCTCGACGCCTACCTGCCGATCGTGGAACGCCGCCGCGGCCTGCCCTGGGGCGAGCGCGAGCGCGAGTTCCAGCTGTACCGGCGCGGCCGCTACGTCGAATTCAACCTGGTCTACGACCGCGGCACCCTGTTCGGCCTGCAGAGCGGTGGCCGCAGCGAGAGCATCCTGATGAGCCTGCCGCCGCGGGTGCGCTGGGAGTACGGCTTCCAGCCCGAACCGGGCAGCGCCGAGGCGCGCCTGGCCGAGTACCTGGTGCCGCGCGAATGGCTGGCATGAGCGCGCCGGCGCGCACCGCCGTGCTCGGCCGCGAGGACAAGCGCGCCATCGCTGAACAACTGCAGGCCTACCTGCGCACCGAGCTGCAGCAGCAGGTCGGTGCGTTCGAGGCCGAATTCCTGCTCGAGTTCGTTGCCGAGCGCATCGGCCCGCACTATTACAACCGCGGCCTGGACGACGCCCGCGCGCTGCTGGCCGCGCAGTTGGACACGCTGGACGACGCGCTGTACCAACTGCAACAGCCCACCGACGCGCGCCGCTGAACGCGCCAGCGCACGTCGCTGGCGCCACGTCCCAAAAAGCTGCGGGCATAAAAAAGCCCCGCGGACCAGGGGGAGGTCGGCGGGGCCAGGGAACGGAGACTTGGGGAGGAGTCGCCGTTCCTGGATCTGCTCCAGGGGATGGGAGGAGATCCGCGACAGGTATTGCGCCTGTCGAGGGATATAAGAACATTTCCCACCTTGCTCGTTCGTGAAGATTTAAGTTAAAAATTTGTCAGATTAAGGACGGATTCATTCCCGAAAATCGGCTCCAAATAAACCGCGTCAAAATTCCGTTCAACCGCTGCAGCGCCGCATCCTGCAGGGTGTGACGCCAGTTGGAATTCCAGCGCTTCCAGCGCGCGATCGGGTCCAAAAACAGCGCGAATGGCAAGCAAAAATCACTGGCGGGATAATCTGTCCGAAAACCAGATTCAATCCGCATCGGGCAGATACGCACGCTGTCTACGCAAGACACCGCAAGGTCAAGCCGGGTCCTGGATCCATGTCCAGGACCCGGGCGCTCAATGCGCCTCGTCCCAGTTGTCGCCCACGCCGCTGTCCACCACCAGCGGCACCTTCAGCTCCGCCGCGGCGGACATGCGCCGGGTCACTTCCGGCAGCAGCGTGTCGACGAAGTCGGCATCGGCTTCGAACACCAGTTCGTCGTGCACCTGCAGGATCATCAACGCGCGGTCGCGGTGGTCCTGCAGCCAGGCGTCCACGCCGACCATGGCGCGCTTGATGATGTCGGCGGCGGTGCCCTGCATCGGCGCATTGATCGCGGCACGCTCTGCACCGGCGCGCAGACCCTGCTGGCGGGCGTTGATGTCGTTGAGATACAGGCGACGGCCGAACAGGGTCTCCACGTAGCCCTGGGTGCGCGCCTGCTCGCGCATGCGCTCCATGAAGTCGCGCACGCCAGGGTAGCGGCTGAAGTACAGCGCCACGTAGTCCTGGGCCTCGCCGCGGCCGATGCCCAAGTTGCGGGCCAGGCCGAACGCGCTCATGCCGTACATCAGGCCGAAGTTGATCGCCTTGGCGGCACGGCGCTCGTTGCCGGTGACCTCCTCCAGCTTGCGCCCGAACACCTCGGCGGCGGTGGCGCGGTGCACGTCCACGCCACTGCCGAAGGCGCGCAGCAGGCCCGGATCCTCGGACAGGTGGGCCATGATCCGCAGCTCGATCTGCGAATAGTCGCAGGCGATCAACTTGCGTCCCGGCGGGGCGACGAAGGCGCGGCGGATGCGGCGGCCATCGTCGGTGCGGATCGGGATGTTCTGCAGGTTCGGATCGGAGGAGGACAGCCGCCCGGTGGCGGCGCCGGCCTGGTGGTAGCTGGTGTGCACGCGGCCGGTGTCGGGGTTGACCATCTCCGGCAGCTTGTCGGTGTAGGTGCTGCGCAGCTTGGTCAGGCCGCGGTACTCCAGGATCACCCGCGGCAGCTCGTGCTGATCGGCGATCGCCTCCAGCGCCTCCTCGTTGGTGCTGGGCTGGCCCTTGGGCGTCTTCAGCACCGCCGGCAGCTTGAGTTCGTCGAACAGCACCGCCTGCAGCTGCTTGGGCGAATCCATGTTGAAGCTGCGCCCGGCCAGCGCGGTGGCCTTCTGCTGCGCGGCCAGCATGCGCTGGCTCAGGTCCTGGCTCTGCTTGCGCAGCTCGGCGATGTCCACGCACACGCCGTTGGCCTCGACCCGCGCCAGCACCGGCACCAGCGGCATCTCGATCTCGCGGTAGACCCGCGCCAGCGCCGGCTCGGCGTCCAACTGCGCCGACAGGGTGCGGTGCAGGCGCAGGGTGATGTCGGCGTCCTCGGCGGCGTAGCGGGTGGCATCGTCGATGGCCACCTGCGAGAAGGCGATCTGCTTGGCCCCCTTGCCGGCCACGTCCTCGTACTTGAGCGTGTCGTAGCCCAGGTAGCGCCTGGCCAGCGAGTCCATGTCGTGGCGGCTGGCGGTGGAATTGAGCACGAAGCTCTCCAGCATGGTGTCGTCGGCATAGCCGCGCACCTCCACGCCGTGGCGGCGCAGCACGTGCAGGTCGTACTTGCCGTGCTGGCCGACCTTGGCCTTGGCCGGGTCTTCCAGCAGCGGCTTGAGCAGCGCCAGCGCCAGCGCGCGATCCAGTTGCACCGGCGCGCCCGGGTAGTCGTGGCCCAGCGGCAGGTAGTCGGCGCGGCCCGGCTCGGTGGCGAAGCTGAGGCCGACCAGGTTGGCGCGCATGGCGTCCAGCGCGTCGGTCTCGGTATCGAAGGCGAAGCCATCGGCGGCGCGCAGGCGCACCAGCAGTTCCTCGAACGCCTCGGGTGTGGTCACCGCGGTGTAGTCGCCCTTGGCGGCCAGTGTCGGATCCAGCGCCGTATCGGCGGCCGGCGCCGCGGCCCGGGCATAGCCGGCAGCGGTGCCGCGCAGGCTGGGCGTGGCCTCGCTGGCGGCTTCCGGCGCGGCCACGCCGCCATCCAGGTCGCGCAGCGCCTGGGTGAAGCCGTAACGCTGGTACAGGCCACGCAACTGCTCCGGCTCCTGTTCGCGCAGGCCCAGGGTGCGCGGCCCGCCGGCCAGCGCCACGTCGGTCTTGATGGTGACCAGTTCGCGGTTCAGCGGCAGCCGCTCCAGCGCCGCGCGCAGGTTGTCGCCGATCTTGCCCTTGATGCTGTCGGCGTGGGCGATCACCCCGTCCAGCGAGCCGTATTCGGCCAGCCACTTGGCGGCGGTCTTGGGGCCGCACTTCTCCACCCCGGGCACGTTGTCGATGGCATCGCCCATCAGCGCCAGCAGGTCGACGATCTGGTGCGGCCAGACCCCGAACTTCTCCATCACCGCCGCGTCCGAATCCATGCGGCTGCCGCTCATGGTGTTGACCAGCTGCACGCCGGGGCGCACCAGCTGGGCGAAATCCTTGTCGCCGGTGGAGATGGTGACGTCCAGGCCGTCGCCGGCGCCCTGCAGGGCCAGGGTGCCGATCACGTCGTCGGCCTCGACCCCGTCCTGGCGCAGGATGGTGATGCCCAGCGCATGCACGATCTGGCACATCGGCTCGACCTGCGCGCGCAGTTCGTCGGGCATCGGCGGCCGATTGGCCTTGTACAGCGGGTACAGGTCGTCGCGGAAGGTCTTGCCCGGCGCATCGACCACGAAGGCCACGTACTCGGGGCGCTCCTTGAGGGTGGCGCGCAACATGTTGACCACGCCGAACAGCGCGCCGGTGGGCTCGCCGGCGGCATTGGTCAGCGGCGGAAGCGCGTGGAACGCGCGATACAGGTAACTGGACCCGTCGATCAGGACTAATCGGCTCATCGGCCAATTCTACGCTGCGGCGTGTTCGCGGCCCCGAAATGAGTACCGCCCCAGGGCAGCGGTGCACGGCGGTTAGCCCCTCTCCCACCGGGAGAGGGGTTGGGGTGAGGGTACGGCGCAGAGCGACGCGCCGACTTGGTCCACGACGCTGCGCCCGTACCCTCATCCGCCCCTGCGGGGCACCTTCTCCCGAGGGGAGAAGGGAACGGCACTAGCCCCTCTCCTACCGGGAGAGGGGTTGGGGTGAGGGTGAGGGCCGGTGCGCAGCGACACGCTGACGACGCCTTCTGTTTCCTGAAAGCACGCGGCGCAAGCCCCCGGGCGGGCGCCGCCTTCGCGCCCTGCGGGCACCGACGCGGCGCATAATCGGTGGCGACAACGTCCGTGGAGAACACCGCAATGAAAGCCCTGATCCTGGTTCCGCTGTTGCTGCTGGCGGGCTGTGCCTCCACCGGCCTTGGCCCGGACGGCGCGCCGATGGACGTGCGCGGCGCGGAAACCACCCAGCGCAAGATGGACAACGGCGACACCGTCGACGAGTACCGGGTGGGCGGCCAGCTGCGCATGGTCAAGGTGACGCCGGCACGCGGCCCGGCCTACTACCTGTACGACCGCAACGGCGACGGCCACATGGAGGTGGACGGCAGCAAGGACAACGTCTCGCCGGTGTATTGGAAGCTCTACAGCTGGTGACGCATGCCAAGCGCGCTGCGGAACGGCAGCGCGCTTGGCATGCGTGCGCATCCGACAAACGACCGGATGACAGCCGCACACGTCGCAAGCCCGCCGACAGCCCAAACCCGGCGCGGCCAGGCGTATGCGCTGGCCGCAGCCCAACAGCCGCCTCCTAGACGTCGGCGAAGGCCGGAATCGCCGGAAACCCGGCCGGTGCGGTCGCGGTGCCGGCGGTCTTGGCGCCGTTGTGGTACCACAGGTAGTACGGATAGATGCTGGCCGGCGGGTTCAGGCCCAGGCCCTGATCGGCCGAGTAGGACCCGTTGTTCGCGGTCACCTTGACCAGCACCGGCAGCGCCTGCTTCTTGAAGGTGGCATCGCAGACGGCGCAGGGAAACGCATCCTGCACGATCAGGTACGGGCCCGCGGCGGCCTTCTTGCCGAGCGCGTTGTAGACGCCGATCTCCGAGTGCTGCTGCTTGCCCTGGCCGGTGATCTGGCCTTCGGCGCCGAGCTTCCACTTGCCGCCATTGACGTAATAGCCTTCGGTGTTGATGGTCATGCGCGTTCTCCTCAGTCAGTGGGTGATGAGCGCCGGCGGCGCCACGCCGCTCCATGCGCTGTCGTCCGCCGCCTCCGCGGGCGCATGGCAAGGCGCCGCACTTCCCTACGAACGCGCGCGGATCCAGGCCTGTGAACGGCTGCGGCAGCACGGGCGGGAACAGCGTCGCCGCGCGCGGCGTGGCGGGCCATCGGCCCAAGCCTGATCCTGATGGGAGCGCACGATGACACGCGCTCGCAGGTAACCCGGTCCACAGAAGACGCGCTACGGCGCCAGTGCGCTACGCCATGGCCGGGACGCATGCGATCGGCGGTCCCTGGCAGCAGCATGATGCGCGGCAGAGGCACCGCGATAGGTGCTCGGTGACGACAGCGGGTGCGGAGCGGCGGAAACCATGCGTGGGCCGCCTGCGCATTGCAGCCCGGCGGCCTGCATCAAGCCGCGAGGCGTCATTCGTGATGGACGTCGCCGGCCTGGCCAACGACCGCCTGATCGCGATGGACGGTGTGCGTCGCCGCCGCAGCACGCCGCATCGGCAACCGCCAGGCAGGCCTCGGACCTTCCAGTGCCCGCGCCGACGCCGGCGCGGGCCGATCGACACCTCAGCGGATCACCAGCACCGGCACCTGGCTGTTGGCGAGCACTTCCGCGGTCTGGCTGCCGAGCAACACCCGGCTCATGCCGCGGCGGCCGTGCGAGGTCATCACGATCAGCTCGCTGTTGCAGGCCACGGCCATGTCGATGATGCCCTCGGCGGCGTAACGGTCGAGCACGTGGCGGCCGTGCGCGGTCACCCCGGTGGCCGCGGCGGCGGCCAGCGCCGGCGCCAGGATCTTCTGCGCGCCGGCTTCGCGGTCCTGGCGGTACTCGGGGCTGGCCTCGTAGCCCACGCTCCAGCCCATCGCGTCGTACATGCCCATTGCCCACGGCTCCGACACGGTGACGATATCCACCTCGGCGCCGAGCGTGGCGGCCAGCGCCAACCCCTGCTGCAAGCCCTTGGCGGACAACTCGGAACCATCGATGGCGATCAGGATGCGCTGGTACATGGGATGCTCCGCTGACGCCGCGCGCGGCGGCTGGAACAGCATTGCACACCCGATGCGCGGCGCCTGCCTTGACCCGGATCAAATTCAGGCGCTGTGCGGCTTCAGTGACCGTGCCGGATTGCCGCCCACGCGCGCGCCGGCCGGCACGTCGCGGGTGACCACACTGCCGGCGCCGATCACCGCGTCGTCGCCGATGGTCACGCCCGGCAGCACGATCGCGCCGCCGCCGATCCAGACGTTGCGCCCGATCGTCACCGGCCGCCCCAGCTCCAGCCCCTCGGCGCGTTGCGTGGCATCGCGCGGATGATCGGCGGCATAGAGTTGCACTGCCGGCCCGATCTGGGTGCCGGCGCCGATGCGCACCGGCGCCACGTCCAGAATCACGCAGTTGAAGTTGAGGAACACGTCCTCGTCGAGGTGGATGTTGTAGCCGTAGTCGCAATGGAACGGCGGCCGCACCACCGCACCGCGACCCACCGAACCGAGTCCTTCGACCAGCAGCGCGTGCCGCTGCGCCGGCGGTTCGGCCAGCGCCGCGTTGTAGCGCAGCATCCAGGCACTGGCCGCGTCCTGCTCGGCCTGCAGCTGCGCATCGCTGGGACGATAGGCCTCGCCCGCCAGCATCTTGTCTTTCTCGCTTCGCATCCTGCCCTCCCAGGCATCGGTCGACCGGAATGATCGCATCGCACTGCGTAACAGCGCGCAAGCGGCGGATGCGCCGCCGTCATGACCTGCAGGCCACGCCGCATTCACCATCCAGCAACGCACACGAAGCCGATCATCGAACCACCGCGCCAGCCCATGCGGCCACGTGCGGACTTTCTCCCAGACAAGGCGGTGTGCGATGTCCGAGCGTGTGGAAGCAGGTCAGATGGTCTTCGTCGCCGACGGCGAGGTCGGTGTCGGCGCGGTGCGCGAAGTACGCGACGGCGGTGCGACGTTCGTCGTCAACATCGAGAATGGCGGCGATTTCGTGGTGCCGTCGAGCGCGGTGCGCGACGTGCATTTCGGCAAGGTGATCCTGGCGGTCGAGCACCTGCCGGCCTCGCTGCGCGAGGCGTTGCGGCACCCGCACGCCGCGGAACTGCCGACCTCCACCTACGCCGCCAGCGATCCGAGCGACGGGGCACTGAAGGACTAGTCGCGCGGCGACACGGACACGGCGGCGTACACGATCGACCGCGCCGCCCTGGCATCGAACGCATACCCTTTCCGGGGTATGCCTGCGTCCTCGATCAGGGCGCCGGTTCCATCGAAGGTGTGATCGCTGAGGGCGTGATCGCAAGTTCAATCACCGCGCGTCGCGGCTGAAGCCGCTCCCACAAGACCAGATTCGGCATGGCGGCCGCCTTTCCGGTCTGCGCGATCCGGGCGACCCGATCGCCCGCGGGCACCGCTATGGCCGCAGCGGACCAGGAACAACTCAGTCGCTGGCGATGCAACAGGTTGCCGAGGTCATTTTTGCACCCCGCCCCCCGACCGCCACCAGCCACACGGCGCCCGCATGAACGGCATCGCCTGGCGCCTCCACGGCCAGGCCGACCCGGTGCGCCGGCAATGGCGGCAAGTGCTAACGTTCCGCGCTTCCGCACCTCATCTTGCCTTCGGAGCCGCGCATGTCCGCCACCGCTTTCCCCGCCTCCCATCGCGCCCGCCGGGCGCTGGTCCTCGGCATCGGCCTGGCGCTCGCCTGCGCCGCGCAGGCGCAGGTGGTGCGCACGCCCGACGTGCCGGCGCCGCAGGACACGCCCTACCCCGGCACCCTGACCCTGCAGGTGGACGCCGGCGACGTGCGCCAGGGCATCTACCGGGTCCACGAGACCATTCCGGTCAGCGCCGGGCGGCTGACCCTGCAGTACCCGCAGTGGATCCCCGGCGACCATTCGCCGAGCGGGCCGGTGGCGATGCTGGCCGGCCTCACCCTCACCGCCAACGGCAAGCCG
The DNA here is from genome assembly GCF_014199855.1 of Xanthomonas sp. F1. Lineage (NCBI taxonomy): Bacteria > Pseudomonadati > Pseudomonadota > Gammaproteobacteria > Lysobacterales > Lysobacteraceae > Xanthomonas > Xanthomonas sp. F1. Next base: position 85,756 of record NZ_JACHOK010000013.1, read on the forward strand.
CTGCCGTGGCGCCGCGACACCTTCGACGTGTACAGCTTCCACGTCGACGTGCCGCAGGGCGTGAGCGCGATCGACGCCAGCTTCCAGTACCTGTCGCCGCGCGACGACGGCTTCGAGATGACCGACAAGATGCTGCAGCTGGAGTGGAACAAGGTGGCGCTGTACCCGGCCGGCCACGACACCCGCGGCATCACCGTGTCGCCCAGCGTGACCCTGCCGGCCGGCTGGGAGTTCGGCACGGCGCTGGAGACCGCCAGCCGCGACGGCGCCACCGCCACCTTCAAGCCGGTGGATTTCACCACCCTGGTCGACTCGCCGATCTATGCCGGGCGCTACTTCAAGCGCGTGGACCTGACCCCGGCCGGCGGCGCGCCGGTGCACCTGGACGTGGTCGCCGACGCGCCGCGGTTCCTGGACATCAGCGCCGAGCAGCTGCAGGTGCACCGCAACCTGCCGGTGCAGGCGATCAAGCTGTTCGGCTCGCACCACTACGCCCATTACGACTTCCTGTTCTCGTTGTCGGACGTGCTGGGCGGCAACGGCCTGGAACATCACCAGTCCAGCGAGAACGGACTGGCTGCCGACTACTTCAGCGCCTGGGACGAGAACGCGCCGGACCGCGACCTGCTGGCGCACGAGTACACGCACTCCTGGAACGGCAAGTTCCGGCGCCCGGCCGACCTATGGACGCCGACCTTCAACGTGCCGATGGGCGACTCGTTGCTGTGGGTCTACGAGGGCCAGACCCAGTACTGGGGCTATGTGCTGACCGCGCGTGCCGGGATGTGGACGCCGCAGCAGTTCCGCGATGCGCTGGCGATGACTGCGGCCAACTACGACCGCAACCGCGCCGGCTTCCGCTGGCGCTCGCTGGAGGACACCACCAACGACCCCACCGCCGCGCACCGCGCACCGCTGCCCTACCGCAGCTGGCAGATGAGCGAGGACTACTACAGCGGCGGGCAGATGGTGTGGCTGGCGGTGGACGCCAAGCTGCGTGCGATGAGCGGCGGGCGCAAGTCGCTGGACGACGTGGCCAAGGCGTTCTTCGGCGTCGACGACGGCAGCTTCGCGGTCAAGACCTATACCTTCGACGACGTCATCGCCGCGCTCGACGGCGTGGTCCACTACGACTGGGCCGACTACATCAACCGGCGCGTGTACCAGGTGGACCCGCCGCTGCTGGAAGGCCTGCAGGCCAGCGGCTGGAAGCTGGTGTACACCGACCAGCCCAGCGCGTTCGAGAAGCAGTACGACGGCCGCCATCAGTCGGCGCGGCACCGCTACAACTTCGCCTGGTCGATCGGCCTGGTGATGAACGACGACGCCAGCATCAACGACGTGCTGTGGGACGGACCGGCGTTCAAGGCAGGCGTCAGCAGCGGCGCCACGGTGCTGGCGGTGAACGGCCAGGATTACTCGCGCGACACGCTCAAGCAGGCCATCGCCGACGCCAAGGGCGGCAGCGCGCCGATCGTGCTGACGCTCAAGTACCAGGGCGGCGTGCGCGACGTGCCGGTGAACTACCACGACGGCCTGCAGTATCCGCACCTGGCGCGGGTCGAGGGCACGCCCGACTACCTGAGCAAGATCATCGCCGCACGGCGCTGAGCCAAGGGCGTGTCACCCGTCCCCGAGCGCGCCGCGTTGGGTCTGGCAGGCGCGCGGCCGGTGTTGCGTGGCGCAGCGCCTGACTGGCCGTCAGGTCAAGCCGCGCGGCGCCGGCCGCGCGCCTGCCAGGCCCAACCCGAAGGGCTGCGATTGCGCGTACCCGTGGCCGTGTCATCGCTCGGGCATGGACGCGCGTCCAGATCCTCGCTGTTCCTTGCCACAGGCACGCGCAGTCGCGGCGCGGCACGCTCGGGGACGGGTGACACGCCCCAGGCTCGCCGCCGCTGCCGGCAACGCAGCGGCGGCACGTGCGCGACGCGGCGCCGTCACACGCCGCACGCGCATGCCGGCGACAATGGCAGGCGGAGTTTCCGTCCTGCCCGGCATGCCTGCGATCGAGTTGCTGACCGTCAATGCGCACATGGGCTTCAGCGTGCTGAAGCGGCGCTTCATGCTGCCGGAATTGCGCGCGGCGATCCGCGCCCTGCCCGCGGACCTGGTGTTCCTGCAGGAAGTGCTGGGCGAGCATCAGCTGCATGCCGGCCGCCACGCCGACTGGCCGGTGCAGAGCCAGTACGAGTTCCTCGCCGATGCGCTGTGGCCGCAGTTCGCCTACGGCCGCAATGCGGTGTATCCGCACGGGCACCACGGCAATGCGCTGCTGTCGCGCTTCCCGATTGCCTCCTTCGTCAACCGCGACGTCTCCATCGCCGGCCACGAACACCGCGGGCTGCTGCATGCGGTGCTGGAGATCCCTGGACATGCCGTGGCGCTGCATGCGATCTGCGTGCACCTGGGCCTGCGCGAAGCGCACCGGCGCCGGCAGATCGGCCTGCTCGGTGCGCTGATCGCCGAATTGCCGGCACAGGCGCCACTGATCGTCGCCGGCGACTTCAACGACTGGCGCCAGCGCGGGCATCCGCTGTTGCAGCGGCATGGGCTGACCGAGGCCTTCGCGCACCTGCACGGGCGCGTGGCGCGCAGCTTCCCGGCGCGCTGGCCGCTGCTGCCGCTGGACCGCATCTATGTGCGCAACGTGCGCATCGAGGCCGCGCGGGTGCTGACCGGCCGCCCGTGGTCGCACCTGTCCGACCACGCCCCGCTGCACGCCAGGATCGCGCTGTGAGCCGTGCAGAGAACCGGGACACGCGCTGGCGCCAGGGCCACCGCCTGCAGTTGCTGGAGAACGGCGATGCGTACTTCCCGCGCGCCTTCGCCGCGATCGATGCGGCCCGGCACGAGGTGTTGCTGGAGACCTTCATCTGGTTCGAGGACAAGGTCGGCCTGGCGCTGAAGGACCACCTGGTCGCCGCCGCGCATCGCGGCGTGCGCGTGCACCTGCTGGTCGACGCGTTCGGATCGCCGGATCTCTCGCCCGGCTTCGTGCGCGAACTGACCGAGGCCGGGGCCGAATTGCGCCTGTTCGACCATCAGCCGACCCTGCTCGGCGTGCGCCTGAACGTGTTCCGGCGCATGCACCGCAAGCTGCTGGTGGTGGACGGGCGCATCGGCATGATCGGCGGCATCAACTGGTCGGCCGATCACCTGGCCGACTTCGGCGCGGAGGCCAAGCAGGACTACGCGGTGGAGGTGCACGGCCCGGTGGTGGCGGACATGGTCGCGTTCGTGCGTCGGACCCTGGATACCCACGGGACCGGCGCCGGTTGGGAGCCGCAGGAAAAAGTCGATGTGCCGCCCGCCGGCGAGGCCGAGGCGTGCTTCCTGCCGCGCGACAATGCCGGTCGCTCGCGCAGCATCGAACGCGCCTACCGGCAGGCGTTCCGCAGCGCACAGCAGGAGATCGTGCTCGCCAACGCCTACTTCTTCCCCGGCTACGGTTTCCTGCGCGACCTGTGCGCCGCCGCGCGCCGCGGGGTGGCGGTGAAGCTGATCTTCCAGGGACAACCGGACACGCCGCTGGCGCTGTTCGCCGCACGCGCGCTGTACCGGCACCTGGTCGATGCCGGGGTGCAGATCTTCGAGTACTGCGAGCGCCCGTTCCACGGCAAGGTCGCGGTGATCGACGGCCACTGGAGTACGGTGGGATCGAGCAATCTCGATCCGCTGAGCCTGGCGCTGAACCTGGAAGCCAACCTGGTGATCCGCGACGCCGCCTTCGCCCTCGACCTGCATGGGCGGCTGCAACGGCTGATGCAACGGCATTGCCGGGAGGTGGTGCCCACGCAGGTACCGCGCGGGCGCTTCTGGCAACCGCTGCTGCGGCCGTTGCTGTTCCATCTGCTGCGCAACGTGCCGCAGTGGGCCAGCCGACTGCCCAAGCGTACGCCGCGTACCACGGTGTTGCGGCGCAACCGGCACGCACCATGAGCCGCACGCGCAAGCGCTGGCGCATGCTGCGCCGCTTCGCGTATCTGGCTTTCCTGGCGCTGGTGGCGATACTGCTGGTGCGCGCGGCACGCACGGTGGACTGGGCGGCGGTCGGCACGACCCTGGCCAGCTACGGCGCCGGCACCCTGGTCGCCGCGGCCGGCCTGAGCCTGGCCAGCTACCTGCTGTATGCCGGCTACGACCTGGCCGCGCGTCGCTACGCGGCGCATGCGGTGCCAACGTCGCGGGTCATGGCGATCGCGGACATCGCCTATGCGTTCAGCCTGAACGTCGGCGCGCTGATCGGCGGCACCGCCATCCGCTACCGCCTGTACGCACGTGCCGGACTGGGCCTGGCGACGATCAGCCGCGTGGTCGGCTTCGCCATCGCCACCAACTGGATGGGCTATCTGCTGCTGACCGGTGTGCTGCTGGTCAGTGGCCGCCTGCGCACGCCGGCGCAGTGGTCACTGAGTGGCGCGGCGCTGCCATGGATCGGCGCGGCGATGCTGGCCGCGGTGCTGGCGTATCTGATCGCCTGCCAGCGTGCGCATGGTCACACCCTGCAGGTGCGCGGCCACGTCCTGCACCTGCCGCCGTTGCCGCTGGCCCTGCTGCAACTCGGCCTGGGCACCGGCAACTGGGCGTTGATGGGTGCCCTGCTGTACGTGCTGATGCCGGCCGGCGTGGCCTACACCTCCGTCCTGGGCGCACTGCTGGCGGCGGCCGTGGCCACCGCCATCGCGCACGTGCCGGCCGGTATCGGCGTACTCGAGGCGGTGGTGCTGCCGCTGCTGGGATCGCAGGCGCCGCAAGCGGAACTGCTGGCGGCGTTGCTGGCCTACCGCGCCTTCTACTACCTCGGCCCGTTGCTGCTCGCCTGCGCCGGCTACGCGGTGCTGGAGGCACGGAGACGGCGCGGTGCGGGCTGAGCTAGGCCGTGCGCGCGGCGGACCCAGACCCGTGACCACCGCACTTGTTGCAGTACGCCTCCGGTACTAGCGTCGCAGCGCACGCGTCCTGGAGCAGGACGGTCATGCCGCCACACGGACGCGCTCTTCGGCACTCCGGCATGGTCGACCGAGTGAACGCGCGCAGCACACACATCATTGGCTGCCCTCATCGCCGCACACCATCCCCAGGAGGTCGCATGAAACTGCTGTTCGCCGTCGCGTTGGCGACGCTGCTGTCGCCGTATCTGTCCGCTTCCGCCGCACCCGCTGCGCCCTCGCCCCTGCTCGGCAACTGGGCCGTGGACGTGGCGCGCCTGGATCGAGCACCCAGGATCGGCCCAAGGCCGTCACCCTGCGCTTCAGCGAGGCGGGCCAGGGCAAGTGGGCGGTCAAGGTCGACATTGCCGAACAGGGAGGCGGCACCATGCATGCCGAAGGCGTCGCCGCGCTCGATGGCCGCGCCACGCCGGTGAAGAACAATTTCCAGGCCGATGTCTTCGCGCTGCAGATGCCCGCGCCCAATGTGCTGGTGATGATGCTGTCCAAGGACAGGAGCGTGGCCTCGACCCGCCGTCGCCGCGGACGGACGCTCGATGACCGAAACCGTGTCCGCGTTCGCGCCGGACGGCACGCCGACGATGCGCACCAATTACTTCACTTGCGTCGCGGCGTCTGCCACGCCGTCGTCACACTGACGCACGCGCCGGGCGCGGCGCATGCCAGCCTGGTGCTGGCCTACGCAGCTCTCCAGCGAGGTGTAGGCCAGGAACCCAACCAGTTCGGCATCCCCGGCGGTCCACTTCGGCGTCTTCAGCACACGCCTCAATGGCTGGGCGTGCGGCAACGGCGCTACAGTAGCGGCCCGATGACCGGACATGCCCCGTGACGCCCAAGTTCTGGCTGCTGCAAGCGTTCGGCTGGTCGTTGTTCCTGGCGATCGCCTACGTGGCCCGCCCGAGCGAAGCCGCGGTCGCCGATTCGCTGCAGTTCATGGCGACGCTCGCACTGAGTGCAGCCGGGTTGGCAGGCAGCCTGGCGTTGCGCTGGATCTACCGGCGGCTGCAGGCCGATGGCTATGGCGAGGTGCGCTGGCTGGGCATCCTGTTTGCCGCCAGCGTGCTGGCGGCGGTGACGATCGATCTGCTGGTGTATGCACTGCTGTGGCTAGGCGCAGGGCTGAGCCCGGCCCTGACGGCGCTGCAGCACGCGCAGCCGGCGATGGCGCGCGCGCCGCTGCTGGCCGTGGCCTATATCGCCTGGAGCCTGTTGTACCTGGCCATCAGCCGGCAGACCCGGCTGCAGCAGGCGGCCCGCACCCAGCGCGATCTGCAACTGGCGTTGAAGGACGCGCAGTTGCAGCGCCTGCTGGGCCAGCTCAACCCGCATTTCGCCTTCAATGCGCTCAACAACATCCGCGCGTTGATCCTGATCGACCCGGAGGCGGCGCGCGGGCAACTGACCCGCTTCGCCGCCACGCTTCGCTATCAGTTTTCCGGCGGCGACGACGCCCTGGTGTCGGTGCGCGAGGAGCTCGAGGTGGTGCGCGATTATCTGGGCCTGGTCGGCCTGCAGCTGGGGGCGCGATTGCGCTACCGGGAACAGGTGGACCCGCAGGCGCTGGCAGTGCGCGTGCCGCGCTTCTGCCTGCAGTTGCTGGTGGAGAATGCGATCAAGCATGGCCTGGGGCCGAGCAGCGCCGGCGGCGATCTGCAGGTCTGTGTGGCCCTGCAGCGCGGCGATCTGCAACTGGAGGTGCGCAACACCGGCCAGTTGCGCCGCGACGACGGGCAAGGCACCGGCTTGAACAACCTGCGGCAGCGCCTGCTGCTGTCGTTCGGGCCTGGCGCCGGCTTGCGCCTGGCCCAGGAAGAGCAGTGTGTGGTGGCCAGCGTGTGGATAGGAGCGGCGGCGTGATCGAAGCGGTCATCGTGGAGGATTCGGAACTGGCCCGTTTCGAGTTGCAGCATCAACTCAAGGCCTATCCGCAGGTGAGCGTGGTCGGCCACGCCGCCGATGTGGAGGCGGCGGTGACGCTGATCGAAACGGCCGCACCCGATGTGGTGTTCCTGGATATCGACCTGCCCGGCGGCAACGCCTTCGACGTGCTCGAACGTCTGTCACAGGTGCCGCGCATCGTCTTCACCACCGCCTTCGATGCCTACGCCCTGAAAGCCTTCGCGTTCAACACCGTGGATTACCTGCTCAAGCCGATCGAACCGCAGCGGCTGGCGCAGGCGATCCAGAAGCTGTCCGAGTCGATGCCGGCGAGCCCGGTGCGGCGTTCGATGGACAGCGCCATCTTCATCAAGGACGGCGAGCACTGCTTCCTGGTCAAGCCGCGCGATGTGCGGGTCATCGAAGCGGTCGGGAACTACAGCCGCGTGCATTTCCTGCAGCACGCGCCGCTGCTGTACCGCCCGCTCGGCGCGATCGAGGCGCAGCTGGCGCCGGAGAAGTTCTTCCGCGCCAGCCGCAAGTACATCGTCAATCTCGACTACGTGGAGCAGGTGGCGCCGTGGAGCAACGGTGGCCTGTTGCTCACGCTGCGCGGCGGCGTGGAGGTGGAGGTGTCGCGGCGGCAGAGCGCACGTTTCAGGGAGCTGTTGAGCCTGTAGCCGCATCCGCCTCGCGTACGCCGGTGCTGTCGCCCATCAGCCGGTCGTGCAGGGTCATCGTGGGCCGGCCGTCGCGGTCCTGGCCGAAACTCACCGCATCCAATCCGCCGTCCAGATAGTAGCGGCCATCCGTATGCACCTGCAGCGGCAGCGCATCCTCACCTTCGCGCTGCAGTTGCAGACGTCCGTCCACTTGCGCAAGCGCGCGGGCGCCGTCGGCGAACCGGTACTGCCCGATGCGGCCTGGCGGCAGCGCATGCGCCGGGTCCGTGCCGGGATACCGCCGCCCTGCCGCCATCGCCGCCAGGCGCACGGCCAGGGTGGTGGGATCCAGGAATTCGGCATTGGTGAGCACCACCACGAACACATCCGGCTCGCCGATGCGCACCACGTAGCTGTTGAAGCCGTTGATGAAGCCACCGTGCTCCACGTCCGGCAAGCCGTTCGCCTGGCCGATGATCCAACCGAAGCCATACGGCGACAGGCTGCCGTCGGCGAGCCGGGTCTTGGCCATGGCCTGCGCGATCGCCGCCGCCGGCAGCAGCCTCGCGTCGCGCAGCGCGCGGTGCCAGATCGCCATGTCGTCGACGGTGCTGATCAGGCCGCCGGCGCCCTGCGGCTGCGACATGCTGATGAAGTCCGCGTTCTGCAGCGCCTGCCCGGCACGACGGTAACCGTGGGCGCGATGCGGGATCAGCGCCAGGTGATCGTCGTAGCGCGTGTGGGTCATGCCCAGCGGCTGGAAGATGGCCTGCTGCAGGTAGGCCGCATACGGCTGGCCGGTGAGGCGTTCGATCAGGTGGGTCAGCACGATGTAGTTGGAATTGCTGTAGCGGAACCGCGTCCCCGGTACGAACTCCAGCGGCAGATCCCGGAAGTACCCGATCAGGTGCATGGCGTCGGTGTCCTCGCGGCGCGCGGCGCGCGAGGCGGGGATGCTGCTGACGTTCTTGATGCCCGAGGTCTGCGTCAGCAGCTGGCGGACCGTCACGTTCGCCAATGGGCCGCTCAAGGCCGGGTCCAGCGACAGCAGCGTCGCATCCAGCTCCAGCTTGCCGGCCTGCACCAGTTGCAGCACCGCCACCGCCGTGAATTGCTTGGTGACCGATGCCAGACGCAACGCCGACGCCGGCTGCATCGCCACCCCATTCTCCACGTCGGCCAGGCCATAGGCATGGCGCAGCAGGACCCGATCGCCACGGGTCACCAGCACCACGCCCCCCGGCCCGGCCTCCTTGAAGAAGGCCGTGGCGGCCTGGGCCAGGTCCTTTTCCGGTTGCGCGGCGACCGCGCCCGCCGCGGCATGCGCCGTGCCGACCATGGCCAGAACCGTTGCCAACAACCATGCCAAACGATGTGTCATGCGCCTTCCCCTTGGTGATGTGGGGCAAGGCTGGCGCGCCCGCACAGCGCACTCCAGCGACCTATGACGAACGGGGGGCACGGCACGTGAGCGGTCGTCGGCATGGATGAGCGGAGGCGCGACCGCGGGATCTGCGCAGCCCTGACAGCGTTGGCCGGCCAGCGGTTGGGATCCGCCAATGTGCCTGCGGGAAAGCTGCGACAGCGGCGAGCCAGCATGCGCAGGCCGCTCACCGCGGCACGCAGTTGGGCGGCGAAAACGCAACGCCGGCGCCTGCGGCGAATTCCCGAGCACGCCGCTCAGGAATGCAGGATGTGGTCTACAGCACCGTCAGATTGGCGTACGCCATCACCAGCCACTTGGCGCCGGCCTCGTCGAACTGCACCTGCACGCGGGCATGCGCGCCGCTGCCTTCGTAGTCGATGACCACGCCGCCGCCGAACTTGGGGTGCTGCACGTTGGCGCCGAGCTTGATCGCCGGCGCCTCGATCACGCTGTGCCCCATGCTGCGCGGCGCACCCAGCGAGGCACTGCGCGACACCTGCACCTTCGGCCGCACCTCGTGCAGCAGCTCGCGCGGGATCTCGCGCAGGAAGCGCGAGGGCACGTTGTAATTGTCCTGGCCGTGGATGCGCCGCGACTCGGCGTAGCTCAGCACCAGCTTGTGCCGGGCGCGGGTGATGCCGACGTAGGCCAGGCGCCGCTCTTCCTCCAGGCGCCCGCTCTCTTCCAGCGACCGCGCACTGGGGAACAGGCCGTCTTCCATGCCGGCCAGGAACACGATCGGGAATTCCAGACCCTTGGCCGAGTGCAGGGTCATCAGTTGCACGCCCTCCTCGCCGGCCTGGGCCTGGCCTTCGCCGGCCTCCAGCGAGGCGTAGGCCAGGAATGCGACCAGCTCGGTCATCGCCTGGCGGCCTTCGTCGGCATCCTCGTCGCCGTCGGCGCGGACGAAGCGCGAGGCCACCGAGACCAGTTCGTCGAGGTTGTCGGTACGCGATTCCGAATCCAGCCCGCCGCGGCTCTCCTTGCTCCAGTGCTCGCGCAGGGTGGAGCGCGCCAGCACCTGGTCGATCTGTTCGGGCAGCGGCAGCCCGGCCACTTCCCCGGCCAGTTGTTCGATCAGGCCCAGGAACTGGCCCAGCGCGTTGCGCGCGCGTGCGGCCAGGTCGCCGCCCTGCTGGGCGGCCTGTTGCGCCGCCGCCCACAGCGACAGCGATTGCGCGCGTGCAAGCCGCCGCACCTCGTCGAGGGTGCGGTCGCCGATGCCGCGCGCCGGCGTGTTCACCGCGCGCTCGAACGCCGCATCGTCGGCGCGGTTGGCGACCAGGCGCAGGTAGGCCAGGGTGTCCTTGATCTCGGCGCGCTCGAAGAAGCGCATGCCGCCGTAGACCCGGTACGGCACCTGTTCGGCGATCAGCGCCTCTTCGAACGCGCGCGACTGCGCGTTGCTGCGGTAGAGCACCGCCGCCTCGCTGTAGCTGCCGCCGTCGCGCACCCACTGGCGCACGCGCTCGACCACGTAGCGCGCCTCGTCCACCTCGTTGTAGGCCGCGTACAGGTCGATCGGCTCGCCGTCGCCCGAGTCGGTCCACAACTGCTTGCCGATGCGGTCGGGGTTGTGCGCGATCACCGCGTTGGCGGCATTGAGGATGTTGGCGCTGGAGCGGTAGTTCTGCTCCAGGCGGATGGTCTGCGCGCTGGGGAAATCGGTGAGGAAGCGCTGCACGTTCTCGACCTTGGCGCCGCGCCAGCCATAGATCGCCTGGTCGTCGTCGCCGACCACGAACACGTGGCCGCTGTCGCCGGCGAGCACGCGCACGAACGCATACTGGATGGCGTTGGTGTCCTGGAACTCGTCGACCAGGATCTCGGCGAAGCGGGCGCGGTAGTGCGCCAGCAACGCCGGGGTGTCGCGCAGCAGTTCGTGCGCGCGCAGCAGCAGTTCGGCGAAGTCGACCAGGCCGGCGCGGTCGCAGCGCTCCTGGTACAGCGCGTAGGCGTTGCGCAGGGTGGTCACCCACTCGTCGCGCGGCTCCGGCTGGATATGCTGGGCGCGGCGGCCCTCGTCCTTCTGCTGGTTGATCCACCACACGATCTGCTTGGGCGGGAACTTGCCCTCGTCCAGTTCCAGCTGCTGCACCACGCGCTTGACCAGCCGCAGTTGGTCGTCCGAATCGAGCACCTGGAAGCTCTCGGGCAGCTTCGCGTCCTGCCAGTGCAGGCGCAGCAGGCGGTGCGCCAGGCCGTGGAAGGTGCCGATCCACATGCCGCGGCTGCCGTTGCGCAACTGCAGGTCGGCGCGGTGGCGCATCTCGCCCGCGGCCTTGTTGGTGAAGGTGACCGCCAGAATGCCGTGCACCGGCACGCCATGCACCTGGTGCAACCAGGCGATGCGATGGGTGAGCACGCGCGTCTTGCCGGAGCCGGCGCCGGCCAGGACCAGATAGTGGCCGGGCGCTGCGGAAACGGCCTCGCGCTGGGCGGGGTTCAGATCGTCGAGCAAATGAGAGACATCCACCCGCGCATTTTAGCCGGTGCAGCGGCGCAGCGGCTGCGACAACGCGCGCCGCGCGACGGACGATGTGGCCTCACTCGGCGCGGAACAGGCGTTCGGCCAGGAAATCCACGAACACGCGCAGCTTCGGCGACAGTTGCCGGCGTGACGGCCACACCACGAAGAACGCGCCGCCATCGGCCATGTGCGCGTCCAGCACCGACTGCAGGCGGCTGTCGGCCAGCGCGTCCTGCGCCAGGAACGCCGGCATGCAGGCGATGCCCATGCCGGCGATCGTCGCCGCGCGCACCGCTTCCATGTTGTTGCAGGTGAGCACCGCCGGCGGCAGCGGCGCCGGTTCCGCCAGCGGCCAGTCCTGCGGCTTGCCGGTACCGGGCACGCGGAACAACACGCCGTCATGCGCGGCCAGCTGCGCCGGGGTCTGTGGCACGCCGCGGCGGCGCAGGTAGTCCGGTGCCGCGCACAGGCAGAACCGGAATGGCCCCAGGCGCCGCGCCAGCAGCCGCGAGTCGGCCTGCACACCGCTGCGGATCACCGCATCCAGGCCGTGTTCGAGCAGGTCGACCACGCGGTCGTCGAACTCCAGGTCCAGCTCCACGTCCGGATAGCGCTGGCGGAACTCGGGCAACAACGGCACCAGGAAGCGGTAGCCGATGGTCGGCAGGCCGACCCGCAGCCGCCCGCGCGGCGCCTGCCGGGTCTGCGCCAGCGCGTCCTCGGCCTCGCGCAGGTCGGCCAGCACGCGCTGGCAATGCTCCAGGAACAGCGCGCCCTCGGCGGTCAGCGCGATACGCCGGGTGGTTCGCTGCAGCAGGCGCACGCCGAGTTCGCGCTCCAGCGCGGCCACGCTCTTGCCCACCGCCGAGGCCGAGATGCCGAGCACGCGACCAGCGCCGACGAAGCTGCGCTGCTCGGCGGCACGAACGAAGGCAACGATGCCGGTGAGGCGGTCCATGCGGCGATATTAGAGCGTTCCATTCCGCAAAGTCCGGAGAATCGCGGTCTTTTTCGCGAATTGCCGCCTCGGTATCTCTAGTGGCGTCCCGGCATCCGCCGCAAGAGTCGCTCCGATGACCTCCGCTTCGACCTCCCGTTCCATCCCCCTGCCGCGCCGCGGCGCCGCCCTGGCCGCGGTGTGCCTGGCCGCTCTGACGCTGCCGCTGAACTTCTCCGGCGGCGCCGTCGCCACCCCGGCGATCGGCGCGGCCCTGGGCGGCAGCGCGCTGGCCCTGGCCTGGATCACCAACGCCTTCATGCTCAGCTTCGGCAGCCTGCTGCTGGCCGCCGGCGCGCTCGCCGATCGGCATGGACGCCGCCGGGTGTTCCTCGCCGGCCTGGCGCTGTTCGCCAGCGCCAGCCTGGCCGTGGCCGTGGCCGGCTCGGTCGCGGCGATCGACCTGTGGCGGGCGCTGCAGGGCGTCGGTGCCGCCGCTGCGCTCGCCGCCGGCACCGCAGCGCTGGCGCAGTTGTACACCGGCGTGGCGCGCACGCGCGCGTTCAGCCTGCTCGGCACCACCTTCGGCACCGGCCTGGCGTTCGGCCCGCTGGCCGCCGGCGCCCTGAGCGAACGGCTCGGCTGGCGCGCGATCTTCGTCGGCGTGGCCGCGGTCGCGGCGCTGGCATGGACGTTGGCCGCGCGCTGGCTGCCGGCCTCGCGCGGTCCGGCCGCCGGTCCGCCGGACCGCGCCGGCGCGCTGTGTTTCAGCGCGGCGCTGGCGCTGTTCACCGCCGGCCTGATCCAGGGTCCCCACAGCGGCTGGGGCAACGCCGTGACGCTGGCCCTGCTCGGTGCCGCCGCGCTGCTGCTGCTCGCCTTCGTGCGGATCGAACGGCGCCGCCGCCATCCGCTGCTGGACCTGAGCCTGTTCCGCTACCGGCGCTTCGTCGGCGTGCAGTTGCTGCCGGTCGCCACCTGCTACAGCTACGTGGTGCTGCTGGTGCTGCTGCCGTTGCGCATGATCGGCGTGGACGGCACGCCGGCCGCCAGCGCCGGCCTGACGCTGCTGGCGCTGTCGGCGCCGATGCTGCTGGTGCCGAGCCTGGCCGCCGCACTGGCGCAGCGCATCGCACCGGCCTGGCTGTCCGCAGCCGGATTGGCGGCGGCCGCGGCCGGCCTGTGCTGGCTGGGTGCGCGCCCTCCGGCGCAGGCGTTGCCGGCGCTGCTGCTGATCGGCGCCGGCACCGCTCTGCCCTGGGGCCTGATGGATGCGCTGTCGGTCAGCGTGGTGCCGACCGAACGCGCCGGCATGGCCGCCGGTCTGTTCGGCACCTTGCGCGTGGCCGGCGAAGGCATCGCCCTGGCCAGCGTGGCGGCCTTGCTGGCGGCGTTGCTACAGATGCGGCTGGCCGCGGTCGCGCCGCTGCTGCCGCACGCGGTCCTGGCGGACACCGCGCAGCGGCTGGTCGCCGGCGATCTGGCGGCATCCATGCAGGACGGTGCGCTGTCCGCGGCGCAATTGCGCTTGGCCTACGCCGCGGCCTTCGGCACGCTCACCCGGGTGCTGGCAGCGATCACCGCGCTGGCGGCGATCGCGATCTGCGTGCTGCTCGGGCGCTCGCCGCAAACCGCGGTGGATGAACGCCTCTGATGCCCGCGGGGAAGTTTCGTGTAGAAGCGGCTTCAGCCGCGACGCGCATCACCTGGATCGTCTGTCGCGGCTGAAGCCGCTCCTTGTATCTGGACGTGACGCCCCTAAACAGGCGTCATGTCTTCCGACTGATCATCGGAGGAGGTGCGGGAAGTCC
>NZ_JACHOK010000014.1:0-88193 GCF_014199855.1 Xanthomonas sp. F1
AACACCTTTTTGATCAGGTGGTTGACGCCGCTTCTTCGTCCAAACCCGTAGGCTTTTCCTCGAAGCGAGCCGGCCATATTAGCCGACTTTTTCACGCTGTCAACACCCGATATTCGCTAGGTGTTTCCGGCCCTGCCGGCCTCTGTCGTGCCGAAGCTCGGCAGTTGCGTAGCGGGCCGCGCAGTCTAACGGCACGGAAAAAAACGTCAACCGTTTTTTGCGGCTGCCTTGCGGCGCCCGTCCCCATCGCGCTCTTCTGTCTCCGTTAGTGCGGACACGGCACGGCCGATCGCCGGCATTTGGCCGAGAATGCAGCCTGCGCTCCACCACGGGATTCCGCATGACCGCTGCTGCACGCGCGCTCTGGCGCGACGCTTCGTTGCCTGCGTTGATCGCCGGCTTCGTCACCGTCCTGGTCGGCTTCACCAGTTCGGCGGCGATCGTGTTCCAGGCCGCGCGCAGCGTCGGCGCCTCGCAGGCACAGATCGCCTCGTGGATGTGGGCGCTGGGGTTGGGCATGGGCCTGACCTGCATCGGGCTGTCGCTGCGCTACCGGATGCCGGTGGTCACGGCCTGGTCCACGCCCGGTGCCGCGCTGCTGATCGGCAGCGGCGGCGGATTGCCGCTGTCCGATGCGATCGGCGCCTTCGTGGTGGTGGCGGTGTTGTCCACGCTCGCCGGCTTTTCCGGGCTGTTCGAACGCCTGCTGCGGCGCATCCCGCTGTCGCTGGCCTCGGCGATGCTGGCAGGCGTGCTGCTGCGCTTCGGCCTGGACGTGTTCGTGGCGATGCAACACCAGCTCGTCATGGCACTGGCGATGTTCGCCACCTACCTGCTCGGACGCCGCGCCTTTCCGCGTTACGCGGTGATCGCCACGCTGCTGGTCGGCATCGCCGTGGCGGCGGGCAACGGCACGCTGCATCCGGAAGCAGCACAGCTGCGCCTGGCGCAGCCGGTGTTGGTCTGGCCGACGCTGTCGTGGCCGGCGCTGTTCGGGATCGCGCTGCCACTGTTCGTGGTGACGATGACCTCGCAGAACCTGCCGGGCGTGGCGGCGATCCGCGCGTCCGGCTATGCGGTGCCGATCTCGCCGACCATCGGCTGGATCGGCGTGGTCAACACGGTGCTGGCGCCGTTCGGCGCCTACGGGCTGAACCTGGCGGCGATCACCGCGGCGATCTGCATGGGCCGCGAGGCGCAGGAAGATCCGCAGCGGCGCTACATGGCCGCGGTGTTCGCCGGGGTGTTCTATCTATTGATCGGTGTGTTCGGCGCCACCGTGGCCGCGCTGTTCGCCGCCTTTCCCAAGGAACTGGTGATGGCGATCGCCGGGATCGCGCTGTTCGGCACCATCGGCAACAGCCTGGCGTCGGCCTTGCGCGAGGAACACGAACGCGAGCCGGCGCTGATCGCGTTCCTGGTCACCGCCTCGGGACTGTCGCTGTTCGGCATCGGCGCGGCGCTGTGGGGCCTGCTGGCCGGCGCGGCGACGCTGGCGCTGTGGCGGCGCAGCCGCTGAGGCTGCGCCGCCGGACCGGACTCAGCGCGGGTCGCGCAACTGCAGCAGCCAGTGGCTGGGCACGCCGGAGGGATTGGGCAGCGGCTCGAAGTCGAATTGGCGGTGCACCGCGGCAGCGCCGTCCACGCGCAGCGGCAGGGTGACGTAGGCCGCGCGGCCCTGGCGCAGCAGGGTGTCGATGCGCTGGGTCTCCGCCAGTACCGCCTCGCTGGCGTACAGGCGCTCCAGGTCGCAGCCGATCAGGTCGGCGACCTCGCGCTCGTACAGCGCGGCGAAGGCCTCGTTGACGAAGGCCAGGCGGCTGGGCCGCGGGCCGTCGCCGCGCTCGACGATCGCCACCGGCTCGCGCAGCCGCGACAGCGAGGCTTCCAGCAGCGCGAAATCCTGCTGGAAGCGCTTGCGCTCCATCAACTCGATCAGCACCCGCAGGCTGCGCGCCGATTCCAGGCTGATCGGCGACCAGGGCCGCGCGCGACCGCGCACGGTCTCCTGCCAGAGGTCGAAGCTCTTGCGCGGCGACAGCCGCGAGCCGGCGATGTCCTGCAGCTTGGCCAGCTGCGGATTGCCAGCCCAGTTGACCGTGCGTATCTGTTCGCGGCGGGTCCACAGCAGCGCGCTGCGCGCCTGCGGCATCAGCGGCACGAAGATGAAGCCGGCCGCCAGCGGGGCCAGATCGGCCAGCGCCGGGAACGTCTCACCGATCTGGTCCGAATGAAGGGCGCCGACCGCGTCGTGGCGCAGCGCCTCGTGATGAGTGGACTCGATCTGCTCGCGGATCCGCGCCAGGTCCTCGGTCGCCGGCAGCATGCCGTGGCGGGTGACATGGTCGCCGTGGAACACCGCCACGCCGTCGGCATCGACCACGTCGAGCAGGTCCGAGGCCATCTCGTCGAGCATGGGCGCGGTCAGCATCTCGGCGTCGTTGAAGTTGGTGATCAGCTTTTCGCGCACGGTCAGCAGCACCGACTCGGTCCGCGCGCGCGCCACCGCGGTGATCGCGCCGATACGCCCGGCCAGCGCGCGGCTCAACGCATCGGCGACGTCGCGCATCTCGTGGTTGCAGAAGTACGGGCGGTAGTGGTGGCAGGCGATCAGGCCCCACAGCGCGTCGTTGACCACGATCGAGGTCACCAGGGTGGCGGTGACGCCCATGTTGGCCAGGTATTCCAGGTGCACCGGCGAGACGCTGCGCAGGCTGACGTCGCTCAGGTCCACCGGCGCGCGCAGGCGCGGATGCAGGGTGGGCTGGATCGGCGACGGCACGTAGCCGACGTTGGCGATCTGGCGCACGCGGTTGCGCAGGTACAGCGCGCGGGCCTGCGCCGGAATGTCGCTGGCCGGATAGTGCAGTCCGAGATACGGCTCCAGTTCCGCCGCGCGCGCCTCGGCGACCACGTCGCCGTTCCAGTCGTCGTCGAAGCGGTAGATCATCACCCGGTCGTAGCCGATCAGGCTGCGCAGGCTCTTGGCGGCGCGATGGCAGGCGTCCTCGATGCTGTGGTCGCTCTCCAGCCGACGCAGCACCGGCAGCGCTTCGCGCAGGGTGGCATCGGCCAGGGGCGCGTCGCGCGGCTCCAGTTCCAGCAGCCACTGCTCCGGATACAGGTGCCAGGCGCCGACCCAGCGCTGTGTCGCGGCCGCGGCCGCATGCTTGAGGCCGACTTCGACATAGGCCAGGTCGCTGCGCTCGGCCGCGTCCAACAGCCGCCGCGCGCGCGGATCCTCCAGCACGAGCAGGGCGTCGTAGCGCTGCCCCAGCAGATCGTCCAGCGGCCGGCCGAACAGGTCGGCGGCACTGGCGCTGGCCTGGACGATGCACCCGTCCCGCGGCTCGATCACCAGCAGCACGCCATGCGGTTGCACCGAGCCGGGGATATGGATCGGTTCGCGCGCGCATGCGTCCATGTCCAGGGGCACGACGATGTCGCTCATGCGGCGATCTCCAGAGCAAAGTGAGTATGGAAGTGCGCGAACATGGTGCGGGCGCCGTCGACCGCGGCCTGCTGCAGCGGCGCTGTCGGCAAGGCGCGCTCCAGGCGCTGCTGGAAGTGTCGCCAGCCGGTCGGGTCGGCGTGGCCGAGTTCGAAGTAGGACAGCGCCGGCGCGGCGCCGGGCAGGGTCTGGCGCAGGTGCCGGGCGATCACCCGGCCGCCCAGGCGTGAACCCTCGATCACGTAGAGCATGCCCCAGCGGGTACCGGCCTCGGCTGCCGGCGGCAGCGGTTGCGGCGCCGGCGGCGCTGCCTGCAGGGCGTGCAGATCCTGCGCCAGCAGCGGGGTGCGCGGCTGGTACTGCCACTGCCCATCGCCACAGTCGCGCAGCCAGGCCGCTTCGCACTGTTCCCAGCCGGCCAGCACCGCGTGATGGCGGCGCAGCACCTGCACATAGGCGGGCAGCGACAGCGCCGGGTCCATCAGCGCGCGCATCGCCGGCAGGTCTTCCACGGCCTGGTGCTGCTGCGCAGTGGCCTCGCGCAGCAAGCGCGCAGCGGTCAACGGCAGGGCGGTTCCGTCGGGAGGAGACATCATGCGGGCGACTGGTACAGCAGCCGGCCGGCCGCGACGAAAGAGAGGGCACAGCGTAACAATCGCGACCGCGCGGTGCCAGGCGCGGCCGCCCGGGCCACGCCGTCGATGCGCGCGCAAACTGAGCCGTTCATGCCGTCCGCGCCGCCTGCGTTGCGTCTCAGCCGCCGGTCACCGCGGCGGCCGGCACCCGCGCGCGGCGCCAGGCCACGATCCAGCCGCCGCCCAGCAACAGCGCCGCCAGCAGCCACGGCACGCCGGGGAAGTGCAGCAGCGCGCGCGGGCCGATGAAGGCGGCGAACACCCAGGCGTAGAGCAGCGGCCCGATCACCCCGGCCAGGCTGACCAGGCTCATCAGTGCGCCCTGGATGCGGCCCTGCGCATCGGCGCCCACGTGGCGGGTGACGATCGCCTGCGCCGCCGGCCCGGCCACCGCCCACAGCGCGCTGATCGGCACACCGAGCAGGAACAGCGCGCCACTGCCGGCCACGCTGTAGATGGCGAAGCCGATCACGCCGCAGCCCAGGCCGAACAGCAGCGCGCCGCGCTCGCCGAAGCGGCGCACCACCCGCGCCACCAGCACGGCGTTGACCACGATGCTGCACACGCCGACCAGGGCCAGCACCCAGCTGACCTGCTTGGGCCCCCAGCCGAAGCGGTAATCGGCGAACAGCACGAAGATGCTCGGGTAGACGTAGTGCGCCAGGTTGGCCAGGAAGATCACCGCGGCCAGCGCGAACACCTGCGGATAGCGCTGCAGCAGACGCAGCGCGCCGAACGGATTGGCGTGCGCCCAATCCACCCGCGCGGTGCGCCGCTCCGGCGCCAGCGATTCGGGCAACACCCACAGGCCGTAGAGAAAGTTGAGCAGGGCCAGCCCGGCGGCGAACCAGAATGGTGCGCGTAGGTGCAGGCTGCCGAGCCAGCCGCCGAGCAGCGGACCGACCACGAAGCCGACGCCGAACGCGGCGCCGATGATGCCGTAGGCCTGGGCGCGCTTGTCGGCCGGGGTGATGTCGGCGATGTAGGCGTTGGCCGAGCTGAAACTGGCCGAGAACACGCCGGAAACCATGCGCGCCAGCAGCAGCACGGGCAGGCTCTGCGCCAGCGCCATCACCATGAAATCCACGCCCAGCCCGAGGCAGGAGGCCAGGATCACCGGACGCCGGCCGTAGCGGTCGGACAGCGCGCCCTGCAGCGGCGAGCTGACGAACTGCAGCGCGGCGAACAGGAAGCCGAACCAGCCGACCCACCTGGCCGCGGCGGCGAAGTCGCCGCCGGTGAAGCCGCGCACCAGCGTGGGCAACACCGGGATGATGACGCCGAAGGACAGCACGTCGATCAGCAGGGTGACGAAGATGAAGGCGACCGCGGCGCGGCGTGAGCGGACAGCGGGAGTCGGAGCGTGCACGGCGGGCCTCCTGGCGGACGCGGCAGTGTAATCGGCGCACCTGGTGGGTGGCGCGCCTGCAGGTGCGGGAGGGACTGGATTGAGCGGGCGGCGTGCCCGCGACACCGTGGTGGCTTGGCTGTTCGTCGCATGAGCGGCTTCAACCGCGGCCGGTGGGGATCATGGCATCGGGACTGACGTCCCTCCCACAAAGCGCCGGGGCTGGCTGATTGCGAGTCGGGACTCAAACCCATCCTGCACCACCGGCGCGGCTCGACCGCCTGCCGTAGGAGCGGTTTCAACCGCCACCTGAGGGGCCGAGGCGTCGGGACTGAAGTCCCTCCCACAACAAGGTCGGGCGACATCGATTGCGTCTCGGCTGCACTTCACCCTGCACCGAGCGACTCCCCTCTCCCACCGGGAGAGGGGTCGGGGGTGAGGGTACGGCCCAAGCGACAGGGTGGTGAACTGCCGCGCGACATCCGCCACCGCGCACCAGCCGGTGGCGCGTTCAGCAGCGGGCCGGATCAGTTGTCCAACCATCGGGCCTCAGCACGCGGTGCCGCCGCCCGCCAGAGATCACAACGCCACGACGGAAATGGTCTGCTGCAACACGTGCTGGGCGCCCGGCGCCAGTTCGATCACTTCGGGTCCGGCGTTGGCCGCTTCCAGGCACACGAACTGGCGCCAGTGCGGGCCGACGTCGGCCATCTTCTGCGCGCCGGCCTCGCCTGGATTCCACGCTACCAGGGTGCGGCTGCCGGTGGTCGCGATCTCGATGCGGCGCTGCAGGCCCGGGTCCAGCAGGGTGTAGCGGCCGCCGGCGCCGGTGTAGATGCGGTCGCTGCGGCCCGGGTCGCGCGGATCCTGCAGGCTCCAGTCGCCGTGCTGGCGATGCGGCGTGGCGTAGTTCTCGAACTTGTCCAGGTAGTCCAGGCCGTCCAGGCCCTGCACGCGCACCTGGGTGGCGTCGGCGACGCGGAAGTAGTTGTGCAGCGCCTGGGTGAAACGGGCGGGCGCAGTGCCGACGTTGTCGGTGACCAGGCGCTGCTCCAGGGTGGCGCCGATGCGCAGTTGCATGCGCAGGCGCAGCGGCAGGTCGTCGAAGTCGGGCGGGGCCAGGGTCAGCACCAGGCTGCCGTCGGCCTCGCGCCGCGCGTCCTGCAACTGCCACGGCACGGTGCGCACGAAGCCGTGCGCGGGCACGGCGTCGCTCTGGCCCTGGCGACCGAAGTACGGCCAGCACACCGGGGTGCCGCCGCGGATCGGGGTGGGCGTGGGCTGCGCGCTCGGCGACAGCCACAGCGCGTCGGTACCGCCCTTGGGCACGAACGACAACACCTGGCCGCCGAACAGGCTGATGGCAGCGGTGGAGTGCGGGGTCTCCACCAGCAGCGAGGGGTAGCCGTGGAAGTCGCCTGTGCTCAGGCCGGGGACGTCGGACATGGGGTGGATGCTCCGTGGCGCGGGGGATTGGGCGAAGGCCGGGTAGGCGGCCGGCAACCGGAACGCGGTGGGCGGCGTGCCGCCGAACGGCGTCGGTGCGGGCGGCGTGGTGGGGGCCGGCGTCGATGCGGGTGCGGGTGCGGGCGAAGATGCAGGTGTGGGTGGCTGCTGCTGCGGCGGTGTCGGCGCCGGTGTCGCGGGCGCGCCGCCGGCCTCACGGCGCAGCGCGTCGAGAATGCGTTGCCCCGCGCGGCCGTCGGCCGGCTGCAGGCCCAGGCGCTGTTGCTCGGCCTGGATCGCGCGGCGGGTGGCGGTACCGATGGCGCCGTCGGCCTGGCCGATGGCGTGGCCGCGCGCCAGCAGCAGGGTCTGCAGTTCGCGCCGCTCGGGGCGGCCCAGGCCAGGGTCGTCGGTCGGCCAGGCGGCGACCAGCCCGGGCTTGCCGCGCAGCCGGTCGGACAGCAGCGCGATCGCCAGCGCATAGCTTTCGGCGGCGTTGTAGGCGTAGATCGCGTCGTAGTTGCGGAACACCAGGAACGCCGGGCCGTGCACGCCGGCCGGGATCAGCACCGCCGCCGGCGTCTGTGCGGCCAGCGCCGGCAGCGCGCCGCCATCGGCGGCGGTGAGGCCGCGCGCGCGCCAGTCCGACAACGGACGGCGCTGGGTGCGCCCGGCCAGCGCCGGGTCGAAGCCCGCCGGCAACTTCACTTCCAGCCCCCACGGCTGGCCGCTCTGCCAGCCGGCCAGCTTCAGATAGTTGGCGGTGGAGGCCAGCGCATCGGGAATGCTGGCGACCAGGTCGCGGCGGCCGTCGCCATCACCGTCCACGGCGACGCGGGCGTAGGTGCTGGGCATGAACTGGGTATGGCCGAAGGCGCCGGCCCAGGACCCGGTCAGGCCCTCGGGCCGCAGGTCGCCGGCCTGCAGCAGCTTCAGCAGCGCGAACAGTTCGCTGCGGAAGAACGGCTGGCGGCGGCCTTCGCAGGACAGGGTCAGCAGCGACACCAGCAGCGGACGCTTGCCGGCGATGCGGCCGTAGTCGCTCTCCACGCCCCACACCGCGACCACCGTCTCCGGGTCCACGCCGTAGTTCTGCGCCACTTGCGCGAGCAGGTCGCGGTGCGTGGTCAGCATGGCGCGGCCGTCGTCGATGCGCTGGCTGTCGACCAGGCCGGCCAGGTAGTCCCAGATCGGCGTGGTGAACTCGGGCTGGGCGTCGAGCAGCGGCAGCACGCTCGGATCCGGCTGCAGGCCGGCGGTGAAGCGGTCGAAGGAGGGCTCGGCGACGCCCGCCTTCGCCGCGGCCGTGCGCAGGCCGGCCACGCAGGTGGCGAAAGCCGGATCGGGCGCGGACGGCGCCGCCGCAGGCGGGGTCTGCGCGAGCGCGCAGGGCGCCGCCAGCAGCAGGATCCAGGCCAAACGCATCATCGCAACTTCCTCGCCGACGGCAGGGCCGACATCATAAACAACCGCCGCGTGTGCACTCCGCTCACGCGACGTTGGCGGCAGAGGACGCGCGAACGGCAGGTCACTGATCGCGGTGTGGTTGGCAGATCGCGCAACGCGACGCCGCGGCCGTGGCACACAAGGCGTTCGGCATCTATGGCGTTCGGTTCGATGCGCGACAGGAGCAGCCCCGCCTCGCCGACGACCGGCAGTGTTCGGCCAGGCGAGCGCCGGCGCTAGGCGCGCCGGTTCAATCCAGCGCGTCGAGGTAGTACCAGCGCCCATCCTCGCGCACGAAGCGGCTGTGCTCGGTCATGCGCACGGCGCTGCCGCCGCCGATGCGATAACGCGCCAGGAAGGCGACTTCGGCGTTGTCCGTGCCGGTCTGCAGCACGCGCTGCACGGTGAGGCCGAGCCAGACCGTGCGCGGGTCGATCTCCACCTGCGGTGGGCACGTCGAGGGATGCCAGCTCGCGCGCAGGTAGTCGGCATCGCGGCGCACGTAGGCGCTGTAGCGCGAACGCATCAGGCTTTCGGCATCCGGCGCGGCGGCGCCGGCATGGTACGGCCCGCAGCACTGCGCGTAGTCGCGCGGACGGCCGCAGGGGCAAGGATCGGCAAGGCGCGGGGCGGACGGGGGCATATGCCGATTGTGCCGGCTGCGGCGCCACGGCGCACGCCGCGCACGCGTCGCGGCCGGTGGCGGCTATGCTGGCGGCCCCTTGCGCGGAGCGCCGGCGTGCTCGAGTCGATCCCCACCGAACTGCCCTGGCTGCTGTGCATCGCCTTCGTCGCCGGGCTGGTGGACGCGGCGGTCGGCGGCGGCGGCCTGATCCAGTTGCCCGGGTTGTTCGCGACCTTGCCGCAGCAGGCGCCTGCGGTGATCCTGGGCACCAACAAGTTCAGTTCCATGGCCGGTACCGGCACCGCCGCCTGGCGCTACGCGCGCCACGTGCGCCTGCCGTGGCGGCCGGTGCTGTATGCGACCGCGGCCGCGTTCGTGTTCGCCTTTCTCGGCGCGACCGCGGTGAGCCATCTGCCCAAGCAGGCGGTGCGGCCACTGATCCTGGTGCTGCTGATCGCGATGCTGGGCTACACGCTGGTCAAGAAGGACTTCGGCGCGCTGCACCGCCCACGTCACGTCGGCCGCCGCGAACTGGCGATCGCGCTGGCGATCGGCGCGGCGATCGGCTTCTACGACGGCTTCTTCGGCCCGGGCACCGGCAGCTTCCTGATCTTCCTGTTCATCCGCTTCTTCGGCCTGGATTTCCTGCGCGCCTCGGCCGCATCGAAGGTGGTGAACCTGGCCACCAACCTGGCCGCGCTGTGCTTCTTCGTGCCCAGCGGCAAGGTCCTGCTGGCGGCGGCGGTGCCGATGGCCGCGGCCAACGTGGCCGGCGCGGTGACCGGCACGCGGCTGGCGCTGCGCGGCGGCACGCCGCTGATCCGGCAGTTGTTCCTGGTGCTGGTGGTGGTGCTGATCGGCAAGATGGGCTGGGATTTGCTGCACTGAGTGCAGCGCGCGGCGAGATCGCCGCGCATGCCTGCCCTCCCAACGGTGCTGCCGCGCCCGTGCCCGTGGGCACGCGCGGGCGCCAGCACCGACTCAGCCGTCGCGGCGCTTGGTCGCGTGAGGCGTCTTGCGCGCTGCCGCCTTGGCCGCTTTCGCAGGTTTGCTGGCGGTGGCGGCTTTTGCGGTCTTCGTCGAGGCCGACCGCGCGGCCGACCGCGTTGCCGTGGACGGAGGTGCAGCGGCGGCGGCCGCAGCGGACTTGCGTGCCTTTGCTGATGGGGTCTTGACCGAAGGCGTCGCGCCAGCAGTGCGTGCACGTTTGCCGGACGTCGCTGACGGCGTCTTGAGCGTGGTCGGCTGTTGCACACTGTTACCGCGGCCAGCGCGCGCCTTGCCGGACGCACGCGCCGGCGCGGCAATGGCATCTTCGACGGCATCCGTGGTTGCATCCGCTGCGTCAGCCACCAGCGGCGGCGGCGGTTCGGCGCCGGCCTGCTCCACCACCGCCACAGACGACGCCACCGCAGGCGTCGCCGCCTCGTTGCGGCTGCGCTCGGGCAGCTTCAGCCGGTGCGCCTGCGCGTCGTATTCGATCAGCAGCACGCCGGAGTTGTGGCGGCCGCTGATCTCGACGAAGCAGGCGCCGCCGATGAACGGCTCCAGCGTCATCACCGACTTCAGCGGCGTGGCCACCACCATCTGGAAGCCGAAGTTCTCGAAGATGTTCATCGCCAGCGCGGTGAACTCGTTGTCGGCCTTGTCGAAGGCTTCGTCCAGCACCACCGCGGCGTAGCGCGGCAGTTCGCCGTCCTCGCCGCCGAGCTGGTAGCGCAGCGCCGCGGCCAGGCAGGTGGTGGCCAGCTTCTGCCGCTGGCCGCCGGACTTGCCGGCGCCGCTGCGGTAGATCTCCACCTGCGCGCGGCTGTCGGCATCCAGTTCCACGCCGACGAACTCCACGTGCTGGCGTACGTCCAGCACCTGCTCGCGCCAGCGCCGCAGCTCCGGCTCCTGCGCGCCGAGCCGCTGCACCAGCCCGCGCAACATGGCGAACTGCGCCTCGGCCAGCGCGCGGTCCTCGGTCTGCTGGTGGCCAAGCACGGCACGCAACTGCTGCTGGAACTCCTGCACCTCGAGCAGGCGCCGGTCGCTGACCTCGATGGTCAGCAACGTGCCGCGGTTGAACGGCACCTGCTCCAGGCTGGCGTTGACCTCGTCCATGCGCTGCTTGATCGCCTTGTGCGCCTCCGCGGTGTAGCGCTGCAGGGCCAGCAGGTTGTTCTTGCTCTGGGTCTGCAGCAGGTCGAAGAAGCGGCCTTCGTGGCGCGGCAGGCCGTCGCTCTCCAGCCGCTGCAGGCGCGCCAGGAAATCGTCGGCGCTGGCCAGGCTGACGGTGAAGTCGCCGCTGTCCTCCGGCCACTGCTGGCAATAGCGGCGGAAGCAGTCCAGCACCTGCTGGCTCAGCCGCGCGTCCTGTGCCTGGCTCTGCGCCAGTTGCTCGCCGAGGCCGCGCTCGACGCTGCGCAGATGCGCTTCCAGGTTGTCCAGGCTCAGCGGCGGCAGCGCCGCCAGCCGCGCGTCCAGGCCCGCCACCTGCGCCGGACCGATCACCGCGGTGGCCACGCGCGCGGCGCAGGTCTCGCGTTGCGCTTCCAGGCGGGCGCGCTCGCGGCTCACCTGCGCGCGCTCCAGGCGCACGTCCTCGTAGGTACGGCGGGCCTGGTCGCGGCGCGCGCGGACGGTGGCGATCTGCTCGCCCAGCGCGCGCAGTGCGGTATCGCCCTCGCGCAGTTGCAGCAGTTGCTCGGCGATGTCGCTCAGGCGCTGCAGCTTGGGCGCGACGTCGATCTCGTCCCACTCGCGCTCGGCCAGGGTGTGCGCGGCCAGTTGCCGGCCCTGGTCCTGTTCGCGCTGCTTGCGCAGGGCGGCCACGTCGGCATCGCAGGCGGCGATGCGCTGCGCCAGGGCCTGCCCCTCGCGCTCGTAGACCTTGAGCTTGTCGCGGTTGTCGTGGCCGAGCAGCCAGCGCTTGCGGTCGCCGACCGCGTGGCGGTCGTCCTTCTCGTAGCGATCGCCGGGATGCTTGACCTGGCCTTCGCGGGTGATCGCGCGCTCGGCATCGCGCAACTGCGCGACGTTATCGACGCAGGTGTAATCGAAGCGTCTGGCCAGTTCCTGGCGCAGCCATGGCGCATAGGCGTGGTCGCGCAGCTCCAGCTTGCGCAGCAGCGACTTCGCCTCGGGCTCGCGCTGCTGCAGCGGTGCGTTGTGGCGCACCCGGAAGTACACCAAGCGGGTGCCGAGCTGGGTCTTGTTGACCCAGTCGGCGACGCTGGCGTAGTGGCGCTCGTCGACCAGCAGCGACTGCGCGAACCCGTGCAGCACGCGCTCGATCGCACCGCGCCAGGCGGCTTGGTCGGCCTCCACCTGCACCAGTTCGCCGACGAACGGCAGGGCCGCCTCGGACAGGCCGGTCTCGGCGCACAGCCGCGCGCGCAGCGCCTGCATCGGCGCGGGAATGCTCGAGGGCGCTTTCAGCAGCGCCTCGATCTCGGTGCGGATGACCGCGAAGCGGCGTTCGTCCTCGCGGCGCTCGGCCATGCGTTCGGCGATCGCTTCGTCCAGGCTGCTGGCCTCGCCGGCGACGCCGTCGCGCAGCGCGCGCGCCTGCGCCACCTGCTCGGCGAAGCCGCTGGCGCTGCCGGCCAGGCCCATGCCGAGCTGGCGGCAGGCCTGTTCGACCTGGCCGCGGCGGCGCATGCGCTCGTCGCGCTCGCGCTCGACGCGGCCGCGCTCGCGTTCCAGCGCCTCGACCTGTTCGCCGCCCTGCGCGCGCTGCTGCGTCTCCAGCTCGGCCAGGGTCTGCTCGTGGTTGTCCAGCGCTTCGCGACGCTGCCCTTCCTCGCCGGCCAGGCCGCGGTCCTGCGTGTCCAGCTCCTGCAGGCGCGCGTCCAGCAGGGCCAGGCGGCGCTGCTCGCGATAGCCGTCGATGCCCAGCTGCAGCTCGCGCAGCTCGCCGACGCCGCGCCGCAGCGCCAGCAGTTCGGCGTGGTAGTCGCGCGCCGGGGTCAGGGTTTCCACCTGACGCCGCGCGGTTACCACCGCGTGGTGGGCGCCGTCGAGTTCGGCGAAATCATCGACCAGGCGGTCGGCCGCCTCGAAGGTGCGCGGCTCGTCGAGCATGAAGCTGCGCAGGAAGGCGTTGAGGTCGCCCAGGTTCTTCGCCGACTGGGTCTTGTGCAGCAGCCGCAGCGCCATCTCGTTGCCGATGCCGAGCAGGTGGCGAAAGCGCTCGGCGTAGCCGGCGAAGCTGTCGAAGTGGTGCACGTCCTCGCCAAGACGCAGCTTGAGCCGGCGCAGGTCCAGGTCGAAGCCGTCCAGCTCGGCGGCCACGTCGAAGCCGCGCGGCACCACCATGTAGTGCTTGCGCACGTCGGCCGCGGCGGTGCCGCTGCCGGCGATCCAGAACAGCCGCACCAGGCTCACCGCCTGGCCCTGCGCGTTGCGGTACTCCAGCGCCAGCGCCGACCAGGTCGCGCCCTTGCGCAGGTACTGGGTGGCGATCTCGCCGGAGGCGCTGTCCTGCTGGTCGGCCCAGGCGCCGCGCACGTAGGACACCAGGCTGCGGTCGCGGCCACTGCGCTCGGCCTCGCGCGCGGCAGCGTTGAAGTCGACGATGCTCGGCGGCGTCAGCAGCGCCGACATCGCATCGAGCAGGGTCGACTTGCCCGAGCCGGAGCGGCCGACGAACAGGAAGCCCTTCTCGGCGATCGGCACGTCGGTCAGGCCGTTGAAGGTGCCCCAGTTGTGCACCTGCAGGCGGCGCATGCGGTACTGCTGCGCGCGTTGCTCGGCCAGGGTCTCGGCGAACAGGGACGGAGCGACGGGGACGGTGGACGATTCGGACAGGGACGTCATCGGGAACTCATCGGAAAACGGGGACGGCCACCATGGCGGCCAGCGCGCAGGGCCTGGTCGGCGCTAGGCGCGGGCGACGCGCGGGCGCAGGCCGGTCATGGCGCAGTTTCGGCCGCGCCATCGCGCAGGCCGCGGTAGGCCGCCGCCAGCGCCTGCACGTCCTCGGCCGAGAACAGCAGCTTCAGCGCGGGCGAGACTTCGTAGCGGTCCTCACTGCCGCGCAGCTTGGACAGCAGGTGGTTGTCGCGCATCTTGGCGATCGCCGCCAGTACCCGCCGGGCGAAGCCGGCACGGTCGGTGGACACGTTCTTCTCGTACACCGACAGCACTTCCAGCAACTGCGCCTCGTCCACCACCGCGCGCTCGCCGCGGGTGTCGGCCTCGGCCAGTTGCTGGCGCAGGAACAGCAGCAACACCGACTCGATGAAGGTCAGCGGCGCGGTGCGCAGCAATGCCGGGGTTTCCAGCTCGCCGGTGTCGGCCTGGCGCGCGAACGCCACGCCGCCGTCGCGGTCCAGCACCAGCTCCAGGAACAGCTCGCTCAGCACGCGGCGAATCGCGGCCTCGTGGCGCAGCAAGGCCTGCCACAGTGGACCGTGCCGGTAGGCATCGACACTGGGGCCGGACAGTAGCTGGCACAGCGCGCGCCGCGCTTCCAGCGGCAGGCTGCCGCTGTCGCCGGCGAACAGCGCGGTACCGGCATCGGCGGCGGCAGACGTGGCAGCGGCCGCGGCGGCGTCGCCGGCATCCGCATCGTGGCCGTGGAATTCGTCAGACCAGTTCATTGCGTTTTTCCTTGGTGAACCACACCAGCGGGATGCGTGCGCGCCGGACCTGGCCGTCGCCGCCCTCCCATTGCACCGCTTCCCATTCGCCGTCGACCACCACGCCGTGGCGGGTGCCCAGCGCCAGGTAGCCGATCACGCTGCCCAGGCCCTGCGCCGCCGGGCGCTGCCGCAGTGCCTCGGCGATGCTCAGCTGCGGCTGCCGGCCGAGCAGGTCGTGCAGATCGTTGCGCAGGCCGCGCAGGTCGATCTCCGACTGCGCCACCAGGTCGCCGACACTGTCCAGCGAGATCGTCGCCGCCTCGGCCGCCTGCACCCGCCCGTCCACCTGCTGGCTGCGCGGGTCGTGCAGGCGCCACTGCGACAGCGAGCGCAGCCGCGCACTGCTCAGCGGCAGCACGTAGCCGGTGGCGGCGGTGGCATGCAGGTGGTCGCGCAGCTGCAGCGCCTCGCCCTGGGCCTGCTTCAGCAGCTGGTTGAGCCGGCGCTGTTCGAGGTAGCCGCGGCTCTGCACGAAGCCGCGCAGGCTGCGCGCGAAATGCTGCATCACCTCGTGCACCTGGCCGCCGCGTTCGAGCAGGGTGCCGGTGAGCCCGCGCAGGAAGGCGCGTTCGTGGCGGTCCAGGCGGCGGGCGAAGCCGCGCGCCAGCAGCGCCTCCAGCGCCGCATCCAGCTGCACGCTCTGCTCGGCGTCGTTGAGCAGGCTCCAGAACGCCTGGAAACTACGCCCGGCCTCGCTCTCGCCGATCACGTCGATGCCGGCGAACAGCTTCTCCAGCACGTCGCCGCGCGCGCCCTCGTCGTCGATGATGCGCTCGCGGAACTCGCGGTTGAGCCGCTCGAAATCGTCGCGGACGCGGCGGAAATCCTCGGTCAGGTCGTCGGACAGGCGGATGATGTCGCGGGTGCGTTCCAGCGCGCGCTTGCCGTCCAGCGCGGCCAGCTTGCCGGCGGCCACGCGCTCGATCTCCACGTCCAGGCGCTCGCGCTCGGCGCGCAGCGCGGCCAGGCGCGCGTCCGGATCGGTCTCGGTCTGCCCGGCCAGTTGCACCAGCTGCTGGATCACCAGCGACAGCCGGCTCTCGGTGGCGACGCTGGCGCTGTCGCGCACGCCGGCGATGAAGCGGATGGCCTGCGCCGCCTGCCGCGACAGTTCGTATTCTTCCTGCGCATCGCCTTCGGGCAGGCGCCGCTCCAGCCAGCCCTGCGCCAGCCAGTGCGCCACGTAGGCCTGCGCGGTGCGCGGCAGGTCGCGCGACAGCTCGTCGTCCTTCAGCGCATCGAGCTGGCGCTGCAGGCGCTCGTGCAGCACGTCGGCCGGCAGCCGCCGCTGGGCGTCGCCCAGCAGCGTCTGCAGCAGGCCGATCAGCTCCGGGGCATGGTCGGCGGCGAGCAGCTTCCACAGCGGCTGTTCGCGCAACTGGCGATAGCCGGCGATCCGGACATGCGGCTTCATGCAGGAACCGACCGCCACCGCATCCGCAGACTCAGCGCACGCGCTCGATGAAGCGCAGGAACTCGGCGCGGGTACGCGCGTCCTCACGGAAGGTGCCGAGCATCTTCGAGGTGACCATGCTGACGCCGCGCTTGTGGATGCCGCGGGTGGTCATGCACTCGTGCGCGCCTTCCACCACCACGCCCACGCCCAGCGGCTGCAGCACGTCCTGGATGCACTGGGCGATCTGCGCCGTCATCTTCTCCTGCACCTGGAAGCGCCGCGCGTAGGCCTCGACCACGCGCGCCAGCTTGCTGATGCCCACCACCTTGCCGCGCGGCAGGTAGCCGACGTGGACCTTGCCGATGATCGGCGCCATGTGGTGTTCGCAGTGGCTTTCGTACTCGATGTCGCGCAGCACGATCAGTTCGTCGTAGCCGGCCACTTCCTCGAAGGTGCGCAGCAGGTACTCGCGCGGGTCGGCGCGATAGCCGCTGAACCAGTCGCCATAGGCCTCGGCCACGCGCCGCGGGGTGTCCAGCAGGCCCTCGCGGGTGGGGTCCTCGCCGGCCCAGCGCAGCAGGGTGCGCACTGCGTCTTCGGCCTGCGCCTGGGTCACCGGGGAAGTGGAGCTGTTGTCGGAATCGGCCATGGGGGGAACGCCCGTAAGGGGGCTGCATGGTACCCGAGTCGCCTGGCAGCCGCCGCATGCGCGGCGCCCGGGCGGCGGGGCGACCCGGCCGACACGGGGTGCGCCGTTCAGCGTCCGCCTGTGCCACGCCCGGGCGGCGCGTGCACCGCCCGGGCCGGCGCTGCGCCGATCAGCGCCGGCGCGCGTGCATCTCGCCCTCGTGGTCGAGCCAGTTGGACCCCTTGTTGGTCAGGAAGAACATGTACACCACCAGCGACACCGCGATCACCGCCGTGGCGTACCAGACGAAGGTGGTGACGTGGCCGGTCTTCAGCGAGGCCTGGTACAGCAGCGGCGCGGTGCCGCCGAAGGCCGAATTGGCCAACGCATAGCCCAGGCCCACGCCCAACGCGCGGATGTGGGTGGGGAACAGCTCGGCCTTCACCACCGCGTTGATCGAGGTGTAGCCGGTGAGGATGACGAAGCCGGCGGTGAGGATCGCGAACGCGCTCAGCCAGTCGCTCTGCTTGGGCAGTTCCAGCACCAGGAACCAGGTATAGAGCACGCCGCCGATGCCGAAGAACACCAGCAGGGTCTTGCGCCCGACCAGGTCCGACAGCCAGCCGCCCACCGGCTGCATCAGCATCAGCACGGTCAGCGCGACCAGGTTGATGATGGTGCCGGCCATCAGGTCGTCACCGGCGAAGGCGGTCTGGATCATCTTCGGCCCGGTCACCGAGTAGGTGTAGAACGCCACGGTGCCGCCGGCGGTGATCAGGAAGCACAGCAGCAGCGGGCGCCACTGGTGCACGAACAGCTCGCGCAGCGAGCCGGAGGACGTGTCCTTGCCCTGCTTGGCCGCGGCGATGGACTCTGAGGTCAGCGATTCGTCCATCGTGCGCCGCAGCCAGAACACCACCAGCGCGCCGATGCCGCCCAGGCCGAAGGCCACGCGCCAGCCCCATTCGGAAATCTGGCCCTTGTCGAAGAAGTGCAGCATGCCGAACAGCACCGCCTGCGCCAGCACGTGACCGCCAACCAGGGTGACGTAGTGGAACGAGGACAGGAAGCCGCGCCGCCCGGGAATCGCTGCCTCGGACATATAGGTGGCACTGGTGCCGTACTCACCGCCGGTGGCGAAGCCCTGCAGCAGGCGCGCCAGCAGCAGCACGATCGCCGCGGCACCGCCGATGCTGGCCACCGTCGGCGTCACCGCGATCAGGAACGAGCAGGCCGCCATCACCGACACCGACACAGTCAGCGCCAACCGGCGGCCGTAGCGGTCGGCGAAGCGGCCGAAGTACCAGGCGCCGATCGGCCGCATCAGGAAGGTCACCGCGAAGATCGCCCACACGTACAGCGTGGCGTTCTTGTCCTCCTTGGAAAAGAACTGCGACTCGAAGTAGGTGGCGAACACCGAGTAGACGTAGACGTCGTACCACTCCACCAGGTTGCCGGCCGAGCCCTTGAGCGTGTTGGACACCGAGCGGCGCAGGCTGCCCGGTGCGGCGGCGGCGTTCGGAGAGGCGGCGGTCGGAGAGGGAGATGCACTCATGCGGTGGGCCTCATGGATGGACGTCACGGAGTATAGGCAGGCCGTTGCGAGGATCTTGTCGCGACGCCGCATGCGCCAGGCGCACGCCCCACCGCCTTCATTGCGCCTGTGGCGCAGCGAAGGCCTTGCTATACAGGCCCGAGCGGTCGAAGCAGCAGACCCGCCGCTTGCCCACGGCAAGCATGTCGCAGGTGCTGGCGATGCGCTCGAACCGGGTCCGCACCTGCGCGGGGCACGGCGCCATCCGCGAGGCAGCACACGACTGCAGGGCGCCTCTAATAACTCGCTTTGCCGCGACTCGAGCGGACATGTCGTGCCACCTTCGTAGGAGCGGCTTCAGCCGCGACGGTAGCGCTTGTGCAGTTACTGGAGATGCCCAGCAGACGATCCCGCGGGTCACGCGTGGGCAGCGGGCAGCGGGCAGCGGGCAGCGATGCTCGGCCAGGTGCGCATCGCAACCACCATTGCCGTCGCAGACCTGTCCCACGTCACGTTCTGCGCATCCGGCATCGGGCCATGCAGCGCCGCACCTACAGTTCGCCTGCGTGTCGCCGCTATTTCCACGCCGACGCGGGGTGGCGCATGCCGAACGTGCGTAGCGGACACCGGCAACCCTCCGGCCCGTCCACCGTCACCCACCGTCGATCCTTCCACTGCCCCTCCCCCACCTCCAATGCACGTCTTCTCGCATCTGCGCATCGGCCAGCGCCTCGCGCTCGGCTTCCTCACCCTCATCGTGCTGATGGTCCTGCTCACCGTGGTCGGCATCCAGCGCGTGCACAGCATCGACCGGCGGCTCACCGCGATCAACGAGGTCAACAGCGTCAAGCAGCGCTACGCGATCAACTTCCGCGGCAGCGTCCACGACCGCGCCATCGCCCTGCGCGACGTGGTGCTGCTGGACGATGCGGCCAGCCGGCAGGCGACCGAACAGACCATCGACAAGCTGGCCGGGGACTACGCACGCGCCGCGCAGCCGCTCGACGCCCTGCTCGCCGCCTCCACCGACGCCCAGGAGAAGGCCATCCTGCAGCGCATCCAGGGCATCGAAGCGCGCACCATGCCGCTGATCGCACAGGTGCGGCGCCTGCGCGATGCCGGCAACACCGTGCAGGCGCAGGCGCTACTGCTGCAGCAGGCGCGCCCGGCCTTCGTCGACTGGCTGGCCAGCATCAACACCTTCATCGACCTGCAGGAAGCCAAGAACCGCCAGGCCGCCAAGCAGGCGATGGCCACCGCACGCGGCTTCGCCCTGCTGATGGTCGGCTGCACCGTGCTGGCGCTGCTGCTGGGCACGCTGATCGCCCTGCTGCTCACCCGCCGCGTGGTGCGGCCGCTGCGGCAGGCGCTGGGCCTGGCCGAGCGCATCGGCGCCGGCGACCTGAGCAGCCCGGACATGGCCACCACCCACGACGAGGCCGGGCAGTTGCTGCGCGCCATGCAGCAGATGCAACGGCGCCTGCACGAGGTGATTTCCGCGCAGCGCGAGATGGCCGCGCGCCACGATGCCGGCGCCATCAGCTACCGCATGGACGCGCAACGCTTCCCCGGCGAGTACGGGCGTATGGTCGCCGACACCAACGCCGTGGTCGATGCGCACGTGCAGACCCAGCTGCGCATCACCGAGGTGATGGGGCGCTACGCCATCGGTGACCTCCGCCAGGACATCGCCCACTACCCCGGCGAGAAGGCCGCGATCACCGCGGCGATGCAGCAGGTCAAGCAGAACCTGCACGCCATCAACGTGCAGATCCAGACCCTGGCCGAAGCCGCCTGCGCCGGCAACTTCGCCCACCGCGGCCAGCCGGAGAAGTTCGAGTACGCCTTCCGCAGCATGGTCGAGAACCTCGACACCATGATGGCCACCGCCGACGCCAACCTGGCCAAGTTCTCAGCGCTGTTGCGCTGCATCGCCGACGGCGACCTCACCGTGCGCATGAGCGGCAACTTCCACGGCGTGTTCGCCGCCATGCGCGACGACGCCAACAGCACCGTGCACCGCCTCACCGACATCGTCGCGCACATCCAGCGCACCACCAACAGCATCGGCTTCGCCGCCGAGGACATCGCCAGCGGCAACCAGGAACTGGCCAAGCGCAGCGAGCAGCAGGCCACCAGCCTGGAAGAGACCGCCGCCTCGATGGAGGAACTGACCTCCACCGTGAAGCAGAACGCCGAGCACGCCCTGCGCGCCAACCAGTTGGCGCTGGGCGCGGCCGGCGTGGCCAGCGAAGGCCGCGACGTGGTCGGCCAGGTGGTGGACACCATGACCGGCATCCAGGCCGCCTCCAAGCGCATCGCCGACATCATCGCGGTGATCGACGGCATCGCCTTCCAGACCAACATCCTCGCCCTCAACGCCGCGGTGGAAGCCGCGCGCGCCGGCGAGCAGGGCAAGGGCTTCGCGGTGGTGGCCGCGGAAGTCGGCACGCTCGCGCACCGTTCGGCCGGTGCCGCCAAGGAGATCAAGACCCTGATCGACGACTCGGTGCAACGCGTGGCCCACGGTGCCACGCTGGTGCACCAGGCCGGCGCCACCATGGACCAGGTGGTGGCGAGCGTGCAGCACGTCACCGACCTCATGGGTCAGATCTCCGCCGCCTCGCACGAACAGGCCAACGGCATCGCGCAGGTCAACCAGACCATCGCGCGCATGGACGAGACCACCCAGCAGAACGTGGCGCTGGTGGAAGAAGCCAGCACCGCGGCACGCTCGCTGGAAGAGCAGTCGGCGCAGCTCACCCAGGCGGTGGAAGTGTTCAAGGTCGGCGCCTACGTCTGACCTGCGGGAGCCGCGCCGCCGCGTTTCCCACGCCGGTTCGCGGCGCGGGCGAGCCGCGGCCGCCGCGGGCCGGCAGCGACCCAGCGCGTGAACGGCAGGTGTCGGCTGATGCCGGCCGTCGCACCGGCTGCCATGGCCAGCGCCGACACAGGCGGTACGATGGCGGCTTCCCACGTTCGCCCCCTCCCCGGAACCGCATGAAGGCTGGCCTCCCCGACGGCGCCGCGACGGCATGAGCCGCGCGTCGCACCGCGCGCCCGTCGCCGCCGAGACCCGCAGCGAGCGCTGGCAGCGCTGGATCGCCTGGCTGCTCAGCGCACTGCTGCACGTGCTGATGGCCCTGGCCCTGCTGTATGCGGCCAAGCCCACCATGTCCACGCCGCAGGGCGCGGCCGGCGGCAGCCGGATCCGCGTGGATTTCCTTGGCGAAAGCGACAAGCCGGCAAAGCCGCTGCCGCCCAAGCCCAGCCCGCCGCCGGCGTCCGCCACGCCCAAGCGCCACCACGCCACCACCACCGTGCAATCCACCCTGGTCGCGCAGTCCGACGACCCGGTGCCGCCGCCCGATCGCGCCGACACGCCGAAGGCGGCCGACACCCCGCGCACGGCCCCGGTACCGCAGCCGCGTCCGGCACCGCCGGCGCCCACCCCGCCCGCGGACGCCCCGGCGCCGAGTCCGGCGCAGACCGCCGACAGCAATCCGCCGCCGCCGACCGAGCGCCGTCCGCAGACCTGGACCGGGCGCCCGCCCGGCGCCCTCGACACCGACACCGCGCCGGACAACAGCGGCCTGGCTGCCGGCCCCGGCAGCCGCGGCAACCGCCATGACATGGACGCGGCCCAGCCCAGCCTGGAGGTCGGCGGCTACCTGGTCTATTACGACCTGGGCAGCGAGAGCCAGCTGCGCACCTGGCAGCAGCAGGGCATGAAAGAGATGTTCATCCTGCTGCCCGGCACCGAGTACCGCATGGTCTGCCCCCTGGAGATCGCCCTGACCCGCGGCTCCGGCAAGTGCCGCGCCCTGCCGCCGGATTCGCCGGAGCTGAAGAGCATCGGCGACGCCCGCCAAGTCATCACCATGCTGCAGGTCTACCACCAGGGCGAACTGGTCTGGCGCGGGCCGGGCCCGTATCGCTGAGCCTGTGCGCGGAGGCGGTGGGTGCGTCCAACCTCACTGCGTCGGGACTGAAGTCCCTCCCACAATGAGTGACCGGCCTTCAACGCTATCGTCAGGGCTTGCAAAAAAGCCCGGGCTGTCCGCCTGTAGGAGCGGCTTCAGCCGCGACGAGCGAAGCCATTGGCGCATCCGAGTTCACTGCAGCCGGGACTGAAGTCCCTCCCACAAGGAGCGACCAGCCTTCAGTGCTGGCGTCAGCACCTACACCGGGGCAAGGGTTCCGTGCCTGTGGGAGCGGCTTCAGCCGCGACGAGTGGAGCCATCGGCATATTCAACCTCACCGCGGTCGGGACCGAAGCCCCTCCTACAAGGATGACCCAGCGGTCAGCGCTTCAATCAGTACCTACACAGGAAGCAAAGGTTCCGCCCTTGTGGAAGCGGACTCAGCCGCGACGAGCCGGAGCCATCGGCCATCCGATCTCGTTGCAGTCGGGACTGAAGTCCCTCCCACAAGGAGAGACGAACGGTCGGCGCCCCGCGCACCCGACCACCACCGCCCAACGCCCTCACGCCCGCTTTGCATTCGCCGCCGACACGGTTGCTAGAGTCGGCCCGCGCCGCTGCGGCCGCCTGTCCCCCGCTTTGCAGGGTCCGCCGGGCCCGGTGTTTTTCCTCCATTGAAGGAGTCTCGACATGCCCTGGAAATTCCCCCTCGCACCACTCGCCCTCGCCGCCGTCGCCTTGCCCGCGCTGGCCCAGTCCGACCGGCAGGTGGCCGAGAACATGCTGACCCGCTCGGCCAACGTCTGCCCCGGCCACAGCACCGAGCGCACGTCGCCGACGGTGAAGGCCGTGCCGGTGGGCGCGTTGCGGGTGATGCTCGACCGCGGCCTGGTGATGTGCCCCGACCGGCGCCTGGATGCCGCCGCGCCGGCCGTGTTCTACGGCAGGCTCGGCGTCTTCGCCTGGAACCCCGAGGTCGCCGCCGGCTCCAGCGTGATCGTCAAGCAGATCGATGCAATGACCCGCAAGGACGAGTACCCGCCCGACACCCTGGTGTGGGACGCCAAGGGCACCCCGCTGAAGCAGCAAACGGTGCCCGCGTTCGAACCCAAGCCCGGCGCCACCGTGCTGTACCAGGTGCGCTGACGCTGTTCCGCTGGCTCGCGCGCGGGCCAGGACGGTCGATCGACGCCGGCGCGCCCGAAAGGTCCGCCGGCTTTTTTGTCCGGTGCTGCGGGCTCCATCGCGACCACGCATGGCGACGGACAAGACACAGCGCGACCTGCATGGCATCGACGGTGTCCTGCCCTTGTCCTGGCGGCGTCCACCAAATCCATGGTTTCGGACAATCATCGAAACATCCCACGCGATTATCTCCCGCCTATCTTCGATTATCTTAAAATCAAGATTATTAACTTCTGAAAATTCCGCTCCAGAAGCGTAGACAAATTCCTGCAACGTACACGCCATCAGCCGAAACAAGCGAATTCGGCTGGATTCACGCGAAACCATGCGGATGTTTCATCCTTTCCTCGTTGCCACTGTGGCGCAGCGCACGCCGCGGCATCGATGGATCGCGGATTTTTCCAGCGCGATATGTCGCGCAATGCCGTCGCATGCGATGCGAATCAATACCGCAGATAAACATTATCTCGCCGTGTCGTAAAAATAATGCGGACGACATAGTAGCGTCTGCGCCCTCCCCCACCCCCCGGGCGACCGGGATTCGACACGAGGATGTTTCCATGGTCACACAGCGGAATCGGCTGGCACTGCACGCACTGTCCCTCATCGGCCTCGCGGGCGCGTTGTTGCCTCTGGCCGCCACGGCGGCACCGGCGCGCGGCACCGTGCTCAAGAGCAATGTCCTGACCAGCTACACCCACCAGGCGATCGCCACGCTGCTGGCCAACGACCAATCCCCCGACCAGGCCAAGTGCGACGTGCGCGTGGCCGAGTTCACCTACGCCACCATCGGCGTCGATGGCGAACCCACCACCGCGTCGGCCGCGCTGCTGGTGCCGGGCGGCAGCCAGTGCCCCGGTCCGTTCCCGCTGGTGAGCTACAGCCAGGGCACAGAGTCGCAGCGCCGTGCCGAGCAGGCCAAGGAGATCCGCGACGACAAGGGCGACGACACCATGGTCACCCACCTCGCCACCCAGGGCTACGTGGTGGTGAGCAGCGACTACCTCGGTATCGGCCAGTCCACCTACGCGTTCCACCCCTACCTGCACGCCGCGTCCGAGGCCAGTTCCACCATCGACGCAATGCGCGCCGCGCGCCAGGTGCTGCAGCGGCTCAACACTCCGCTGTCGGGCAAGGTGATGCTGACCGGTTTCTCGCAGGGCGGGCATGCCGCCATGGCCACCCAGCGCGAGATCGAAGCGCACCTGTCCAACGAGTTCAACCTGGTCGCCAGTGCGCCGATCTCCGGCCCGTACGCGCTCAGCCAGACCTTCCGCGACAGCTGGAGCGGCCGCAACGCGGTGGGTGAGAACACCTTCGGCATCGTGCTGGCCAGCTACGCCATCGTCGGCATGCAGCACACCTACAAGAACCTCTACCTCGACCCGTCGCAGGTGTTCCAGGATCCGTGGGCCAAGAAAGTGGAGAAGCTGTTCCCCGGCAACCAGAGCCTGACCGACCTGGTGCTCGGCGACACCCTGCCGGGCGTGGACAAGATCCGCCAGTACTTCCAGCCCGGCTTCTACAAGGACTTCGCCAGCAACGCCAACGACCCGTTCCTACGCGACCTGGAGCGCAACGACCTGCTCGACTGGGCGCCACGCACCCCGACCCTGCTGTGCGGCTCGGACAACGACGCCACCGTCCCGCTGAAGAACGCCACCACCGCCATCGCCGCGTTCAAGGCCCGCGGCAGCAACCAGGCATCCGTGCTCGACCTGGGCACCGGCAAGCCCAGCGACAACAGCGCGCTGGAGCACCTGGCGACCGAAGACGCCTGCGCCATCGCCGTGCGCCAGCAACTGTTCGACAAGCTCCGCTGAGGTCGCGGCGGACGATAACGCAGGCGCATTCCTCCCCCGGCGCCTGCGATCGTCCGTCCCGCTGGCTGCCACGCCTGGGCGCAGGCGTGGCAGTGTTTTTCTGTGGGGTGCAGGCGCTGCACGATGCCGGCGCCGATGCTGGGACGACGATGACCGTACTTTGTGCGGAGCTGCGCGACAGCGCGTGCGCGAGCGCTGGCACACCTGACTCGGGATTGGATGACGGCAAGTCGGCGTGGCGATACCGGCAGCGGCAATCACCGGCCGGCACACGATTCCACACACCTGGCCATCATCCCGCGCCGAGACCGGCTCCACGCGGCACCATCGACATCAGCTTTCGTCGACCCCGCGCATCGGCGACCGCGCGACCCACGCCATACACCGACAATGGCACCACCCAACTGGCCCACAGCAGCAGCGCGATCAAGCCCGGCGAAGGCGTCAGGCCCAGGCCGATCGCCGACGGCAACGCCAAGCGGAACACCACCGGCGCCAGCGTCGCCAGATAAGCGCGCACCATCCAGCGCTGGTGCCGCAGCACCTGCCCGCGCCAGATCGCCACCAGCCCGACCGACCCGGTGACCAGCCACGCCAGCGCCGTGGCCGCGAATGCCACCCGGATCAAAGGCGGCGCCGGCGAGGTCGCGATCAGCCCGACCGCCCCGATCATCGCCACCACCATCCCCACGAAATACACCCGCCCCACCCAACGATGCAGCTGCGGCCAGCGCCGCCACCGCTGCGTCGCGAACTGCAGCGCCCCCAGCAACAGGCCGACCGCCCCGCCACCGAGATGGCACCACAGCCATTCGCGGCGGGTCATGAACATCGCATAGGCCGGCGACTGCAGCGACGCGTACTTCAGATAGACCGAATGGACGAACTCCGCGGCGAAAAGGGCCAGGGCGAACCAGAGTAGCCACCAGGCGAGTCGCACGACGAGCTTGGTGCGCGGTGCCGCAGTGTGGCGTCGCGTCGGCTCACTGTTCATCACTGTCCCACGCTGCGCCGGACCCTCGGCAGCGCGACGCTAGCATGGACGTCTCGGCGCCACGGAAGGCGGCGACGGGCGGCGGACAGGAGGGTCTGAGAACGCTGCCGCACACGTCGCTTCTCCGATCGCGCAGGCGATCCGGCTATCGATCGCGACGCCACCACCTAGCCGTAAATGCAACGTGTGTCTCGCTTCGTAGACGACGCAGTTAACAGTACAGACATCTGCCGCGCACAGGTCTATGGTCGATCCGGGGACGGGGGTCGCATGGGACGCAGACAGGGGAAAACCGGATTCGACGCGCTGGCGGCGTTGCCGTGGCCATCGGGAATCATGGCCGGCATCGCCGGCTTGCTCGCCGTGCGCGACGGCATCCCCTGGTGGTTCTCCCGCCACGACGGCGCGCTGTCGCAGGCCCTTGCCCAGCAAGCGGAAGGCGCATTCGCTCCGATGGCGTGGATCCTGCTGCTGCTCTGCTGGATGGCGGCGCTCGCCTCATTCCTCAAGACGCGGCATCGCCGCCGCCTGCTGGACACGCGCACCACCCTGGAAAGCCTGGCCGCCGGCGGCTGGCGCCAGTTCGAACTCCTGGTCGGCGAAGCCTTCTGCCGCCAGGGCTACGCGGTAGAAGAAACCGGCCTCGGCGGCGCCGACGGCGGCATCGACCTGATCCTGCGCAAGGACGGCCGCCGCACCCTGGTGCAATGCAAACAGTGGAAGCGCCAGCAGGTCGGCGTCAGCGTCGTGCGCGAGATGTTTGGATTGATGGCGCACCACCAGGCCGATGCGGTGAAGATTGTTTGTGTTGGCAGTTATACGAATGATGCCCGACGGTTTGCGCAAAGCAAGCCGATCGAACTGATTAGTGGTGAGCGGTTACTGAGGATGATTCAGGCAATGCGGCGAAACAGCGCAGCTGATTCCTCTTTCGTGCGTCATAGCGAGTCGGTTTTATCCCCTGCGATTGACGCTCAAAATGAAGCAACTGCTGCCTGCAGGCGATGTGGGAGCACGCTTGTACGACGAATCAATAGGCATGCAGGCGAAGCTTTCACTGGCTGCAGTCAATTCCCACGCTGCCGCGGAACATGACCCAATATTTCGTCTCCCGGGAGATTAAATCTTGCAAATTATCACTATAACCGTTTTCCTTATCAGGAAAAGTAGCTATCCTGATTTCCTTAGACTCCTTAAGGAACTAGGCAACGGATTTGTTTTGTCCGGCGGGCTTAATGGCTATTTTTATCCCATTGAGGATCATCAAAAAACCCCTGCCTGGGCGAATACTATATCGCAATCACTTGTACCAAGCCATGCAGTCTCCAACTTGAAGTCACAGAGTCCGGCTGGAATCATGTCGTGCAGGATCGGCAAGAAGCTTCTCGCAGTGACTTTCGGCCATGCTTGGATGAAGCTAAAAGGTGACTGGATAGAACATGACTTCGGTAGACGCGTCGCCCTTAATATTCTCGAAGAGGATGACCTCAAGCAAATTCGGTCCGAGCAAGTTCTTGCGAAAAGGCATCGATCAATAGAGAGATCTCCAAACAACGCCAAGCTTTACTCGTTTAACTACGAAAGCGACCGCGATCTAGTTTTTTCAATTGAGGGGATTGGTCGGAGAAAGTTACTTAACGGAAATATTAGAGGCGGAGCGGCGTTTCGATTTGATGCTGAAATCAGCAGCCTCGCTAGTTCATTGTATGAAACCACTAAACTTCTGGGTTACGGCTATCAAAATAAGTTCCCTGATATTGACAATCTTATCTCCGTAACCTCAAAAGACGAGATTATCGATTTAGAGAGTGAATTGGACATGGAAATAGCCAATGGCAACAAATCAAATAAAATAACGATGGCACCTCCTTCGTCACTGGAAACTTTTGACCAAGATATCTATTTCTCCCATGGCAGATGGGCAAAGAAGCATCATACAAAGTCGTGGTCACTGAACTATTCCGAATGGGTGTCATCATTAAAGGGAATTATACCGACACTCGAAATGGCGTCAAAAAGTTTCATAAATGTAGTGGATGCGTCCACGAGCATGCTTAAGACGAAAATTTCTGCCAAAGAATCTTTTTCTTTTGACATATCTCGCTCAAATGGACATTTTTTAATATTCTCAGGGAAATGGTATAAGGCGTCCCCCAACTTAGAGAAAAAGATATCATCATTTTTGAAAGAACTTCAACCACCATCTTATCCTCCGCCTGCATGGAATCAGAAAGATGATGAAAAAAATTACAACCTCAATGCTTGTGCTGTTGCCCCTCATCTATTGCATATGGATGCAAGGATAGTTCATTATGGCGGCAATCAGTCAAAGTTCGAATTTTGTGATTTCGCGGATCACACCCAAAAGATTCTCTATTTTGTAAAGAATCCGAGCTCCTCAGCTGGAATGAGCCACCTTTATGAACAAGCACGCAGAACAAGCGAGTTGTTTTTTGGAATCAACAAGGGCTACATAGAGGCCCTAACTTTAACAATGGCCAAGAATCATCCGGCAGCTGTTATTGATTGGATCAAAAATCCGCCCCGTAGCAGCGAATGGGAGATATGCTTGGTATCAATGGGAAAACCTGCTCACCTACTACCAATGTTCGCGAAGTGCGGATTAATGCGCTTACATCGCGAACTTTCCAAAAGATTCAAGACAGTAACTTATGCGATGGTTTAGCACGAAACCGACACAACCAGAGTAATTACGCATTCGGCGCCAAGTTTAGTAAAAAAGAAGTCCAATATTCTATCCACACAGACAATAAGCTCTCTTAAGCGCTCTGCCTAAAGCCGCTTACAAGTCGCGGATGACCCAGGCAGAAATCCTAAGCTGCCATTTTCATTCACCATCCCACAGCCCAGCGAAAACGTTTCGATCGCGTCGAGACACGTGAGGAAGCTCTCCGTTCGACGCGATGCAACGGTCAACCCTGCTTCTTGGCCGCGCGCTTGCCTCGGCTTACCTCGTCAGGTGTATTGATCGGCGCACGCCGCTGCTGCAGTTGGCCGATGGCCACGTCGGCATCGACCGTGCGACCGGCGGCGATGTCGGCCAGGCCGCGCTTCGCATCGTCGAGCAACAGCAGGTGGATGCGCTCGCGCTCGAGCCGGTGATAGTAGTCCAGCCGGTCGGCGTCGATCAGCGCGACGTAGCTCTCGCCGTTCTTGGTGATGATCTTCTCGGCGCCGGCCTTCGCCTGGTCGGCCAGTTCGGAGAGACCGGCGCGCGCCAGGGTGAAAGGCACCACGTCGTTGACGGAAAAGCCCAGGGCCGGCTCCTTTCACTATTGATTACAGGATTCTGTAGAGGCCGCCTGCATGGTGTTGTTGCGAGCGCACACGGAAGCGCATACGGGCAAAGCCCAATGCGTAGCAGAGCGATGGACAAGGCCGCAACAACGCAGGTTGCATCCCCCTCTTAAGCGCTGTGGGCGTTCCAGCCCGCCGACCGGATTTCTGCGGCTCCGTCCTTCCCCGGAATCTTGACCTCCCATACATCCAGCCCACCGCATCCTCGCCCCGATTCCAACACCGGAGGCGGGGACATGACGAAGTGGATGGGAGCGGCGCTGGCCGCGGCGATGCTGGTGACCGGCTGCGCCCGGGTGGAGGGCGAGAAGTTCGTCGGCCACTGGGTCAACGTGGAGTCGAAGGACGACACGATCGACATCGAGCGCAACGGGGAGTCGTTCATGGTGCGCAACACCACCCCGCGCTTCTTCACCCGCAAGCCCAAGACCGAGAGCTACCCGGCCATCTACAAGGACGGCGTGCTGCAGGTGAGCAACGACGGCGAGACGGTGAACTTCGCCATCGACGAGGCCGATGGGCACCTCAACACCGGCAGCGACGAGTACCAGCGGGTGCCGGCCAAGTAAACGCGTCACCGGCGTGTGTCGTCCCGGATGACGCTACGCCCACAGTGAGATCCGCACTGCGTGCTGCGCCAGCGCGGCGCGCAGCGTCGTCTTGCTTGCACTCGGGGCAGCGTCTGACGCGCACGAGCGCGGATCTCTGCGGTTCTTGCCGGCTTGCGGATGGACCTCACGCATAACACCGGCGGCATCGCTGAAGCCCTGCCCGCGCGCCGCGGGTCCACCGGCTAGGCCCGCGGCGCGGGCGCCGCAATGCCTTCCACGAACAGCCCGATCAGATGCGCGATGCGCGTCTTCGGCGAGCCGAGCTGCTCGGTGGCCAGCGAGGTCGCGGTGGCGACGACCACGAGATCGTCGAACGAGACGTCGCGCCGGACGACACCGGTCTTCTGCGCGCGC
This sequence comes from Xanthomonas sp. F1, assembly GCF_014199855.1. Lineage (NCBI taxonomy): Bacteria > Pseudomonadati > Pseudomonadota > Gammaproteobacteria > Lysobacterales > Lysobacteraceae > Xanthomonas > Xanthomonas sp. F1. The sequence continues at coordinate 30,348 of NZ_JACHOK010000014.1, forward strand.
CGCAATAGCTGCTGGCCTTCCTTGCTGACGGCCTCGCAGCCCGGCGTGCCGCTCTGCAGTACCGCGCCGAGCGAGGCGGCAAGCCCGCGGTAGACGCTGGTATGCAGCGCCAACTCCTCCAGATACGCGCGCAGCGCGGCCAGCGCATCGAGCGTGCCAGCGCGCGCGTGGCTGGCCGCGGCGAGCGACAGGAAGCGTCCGCTGTAGGCCGCGGCGAACAAGGACTCGCGCGTGGGGAAGCGCCGATAGAGCGTGCCGATGCCCACGCCGGCGCGCTTGGCGACGTCCTCCATCGACGCCTCGGCGCCGCGCTCCAGGAACACCTCCTCGGCCGCCGCGAGCAGGCGCTCGCGGTTTCGTTGGGCATCGGCGCGCAGGGGGGTGTCGGCGGTCAACGGGGCTTTCCGGCGTGGCTTGTGGAAACGGAGGCTACCTCCGTATAGTAAGTGGAGCAATCCTCCACTTATCAAAGGAAGCGAGATGGACAAGCGATTCGAGGGCAAGGTGGTCGCGATCACCGGCGGCACCGACGGCATCGGCCTGGTGACGGCGAAAGCATTTGCGCGGGAAGGCGCGCAGGTCTACATCACCGGGCGCCGGCAGGACCGGCTGGACGCCGCCGTGGCGGAGATCGGTGGCGGCGCAGTCGGCGTGCAGGGCGATGTCGGCGTTCCCGAGGACATGGATCGGCTCTATGCGCGCATCCAGCAGGACCATGGCCGGCTGGACGTCGTCTTCGCCAACGCGGGCGTGTCCGAGTCGGCGGCGCTTGGCGAGATCGACGTCGCGCACCTGGAGCGCCTGCTGGCGACCAACATCAAGGGCACGGTCTTCACCGTGCAGAAGGCGCTGCCGCTGATGACGACCGGCGGCGCGGTGATCCTGGCGGGCTCGGTGGCGGGCAGCAAGGGAATCGGCGCGCTATCGGTGTACAGCGCGACGAAGGCGGCCATCCGCTCCTTCGCGCGCACCTGGACGACCGACCTGAAAAGCCGCGGTATCCGGGTGAACGTGGTGTCGCCCGGCATGGTCCACACGCCAGCCATGCAGACCTACCTGGAAGCGAATGCAGAGGCCGAGGCGGCGTTCAAGCAGATGATCCCGTTCGGCCGTCTCGGCGACGCGGAGGAGATCGCCGAAGCGGTGCTGTTCCTGGCCTCGGACGCGTCCAGCTTCATCGCGGGGCACGAACTGTTCATCGATGGTGGGGTCATGGCGATCTAGGCCTGCGTACGAGCGCGTGGTGGTGAGCGAGAACGCCCGCCTGCTCCATCGCTCGCGCGTGGCGGTTGGCGGCATTCTCGCCATCGTGCGTGGCGCGCGTGGCATGGCATGGATGCCTGCGCGCGGTGCGGGTCGGCCAAGCCGACAGCGTCACGGACGATCGAGCCAGAGATCTGCGCGCGCTTCTGTGCTGGCTCTTGTTCAGTGTGGCGCGCGGGCCGCACAGCGCCCGATAAGCGGCGTTTTCAAAGACATCTGCTGCAAACAAATCAGGGGCGCGTTGCAACGCGCCCGGAGCAGTCAGAACAAAGAGCCCTGGCTCGGGACTGGCTCATCCTTCGCTGGCGGCGGTGGTGGCGGTGGTTGCGGATCGACACTCAGTTCCGCCCCACCCAACCGCCACGCCAATCCCGAAATCCTCGCCGCATGCCGCGCCAGCGCGGCGCGCAGTACCGGTTCGCTGGCGGCGATGTGCAGCGCGCGGCGGGCGCGGGTGATGCCGGTGTAGACCAGTTCGCGGCTGAGCACGCGGGCGTCGCGGGTCGGCAGCTGCAGCCAGACTTCGTCGAATTCGCTGCCCTGGGCCTTGTGTACGGTCATGGCGAAGGCGCTCTCGTGCGCGGGCAGCGCGGCAGGGTGGAAGCCGCGGACCTGGCCGTCGCCGGCGCCGTCGAACCAGGCGACCAGCGTGCCCTGCGCGTCGCGCAGGCAGATGCCGACGTCGCCGTTGAACAGGCCGTGGCGGTAGCTGTTCTCGGTGATCAGCAGCAGGCGGCCGTGGAACCAGGGCGAGGCGGCGCCGAGGCGGCGCGCGCCGCTGGTGGTCTCGGCCAGCAACTGCTCGATGCGCGCGTTGAGCCCGCGCGCGCCCTGCGGGCCGGCGCGCACGGCGGTGAGCAGGCGCAGGCGCGCGGCGGTGCGCAGGGCTTGCGCCGGGTCGTCGGCGTCGCCGAGGGCGCGCCAGTGCGCGAGCAGGGCGTCGCCGCCGGCGGCGAGCGGGTCGTCGACGCCGTCGTGGTAATGCACGCCGGCGAGCTGGCCATCGCGCAACAGGCGCAATGCGCCATCGGCATCGCCGCTGCGCACCGCATCGGCCAGCGGCGCCAGGGCGAAATCCTGGGCCTGGCGGTAGCCGCGCAGCAGGTGCACGCGGTGTCCGGTCAGGCCGGCGTGGTCGTGCGCGACCGCGCTGTGGCCGAGCAGCGGCTGCAGCGCCTGCGCGTCGTCGGGCTGCAGCGCGTCGCCGGGGCCGGCGGCCTGCAGGATCGCGGCGAGCACGTCGCCGGCTTCCACCGAGGGCAACTGGTCGGCGTCGCCGAGCAGGATCAGTTGCGCGCCATCGGCCACGGCTTCGACCAGTTTGCACATCAGCGGCAGGTCGACCATGGAGGCTTCGTCGATCACGATCAGGTCGAACGGCAGCGGGTTGTCGGCGTCGTGGCGGAAGCGCGGCAGGTCGGGGATGACGCCGAGCAGGCGATGCAGGGTGCTGGCGCCGGCCGGCAGTGCCTCGGCCAGGGTGGGGTCGACGCCGTCGGCGAGCGCGCGCGCCACCGCGGCGCGCAGGCTCTCGGCCATGCGCTCGGCGGCGCGGCCGGTGGGCGCGGCCAAGGCGATGCGCGGCGGCGGCAGGCCGGCGGCGCGGGCCTGGGCGAGGCGCAGCAACAGCAGCCGGGCGATGGTGGTGGTCTTGCCGGTGCCTGGGCCGCCGGTGACCAGCAGCAGCGCGCGGCGCAGGGCCAGGGCGGCGGCTTGGGCTTGGCGGTCTGATGGGTCGGCGGCGGCCGTACCCTCACCCGCCCTGCGGGCACCCTCTCCCGGGGGGAGAGGGAAGAGCTGGGCGAACAGGGGGGCGAGGGCCGACGGGTCGCTGTGCGGCAGCGGCTGCGCGGCGAGGCGGCGCAGGCCCAGGGCCAGGCGTCGTTCGTATTCGCGATAGCGGCGCAGGTACAGCAGGCCGTGTTCGAGTACGAGTGGGCAGTCGGGGCTGGCGGCGTCCTCGGCGGCGGGTTGCGCGACCCAGCGCGAGGCGGCCAGCGCGCGGCTCCAGTCGTCCGCGGTGGGCAGCGCGGGGGCGGCGCCGTCGCGGGTGTCGAGCAGGAGGCTGGCGCGCGCCGGGTCGAGGCCGGCGTGGCCGCTGGCCACTGCCAGCGAGGCCAGGGCGGCGCCGGCCAGGACCAGGTCGGGGGTGTCGGGGTCGAGGCGGGCCAGGCTGTGCGCGAAGGCGTGGTCCAGCGTGCGCAGGGTGCCGGTGCGGTAGAGGGTGGCGAGGAGGTTGGATTGGCTCACGGGGTGGGGACTCCGTGAGCGGACGTACCCTCACCCCTACCCCTCTCCCGGGGGGAGAGGGGCTTGAGCGTGCGCAGGGTGCCGGTACGGTGGAGGGTGGCGAGGAGGTTGGATTGGCTCACGGGGTTGGGGCTCCGTGGGCGGACGGACCCTCACCCCAACCCCTCTCTCCCACGGGGACTTCCTGCGGTCGCCGGGGGGAGAGGGGCTCGGTCGGGGCACCGGCGAACAGGGTGTCGACGCCTTCGATCAGGTCCGGGTCGAAACGCCAGGCGTGCACGCCTGGCGATGGGTTGCGTGCGGCGTCGAGGCCGCGGCAGAACAGGTAGCGCACGCCGCCGAAGTCGCGGGCGTAGTCGTAGCCCTCGCCCAGGCGGAAACGCAGCCAGCGGTGCAGCGCCACGGTGTAGATCAGCGCCTGCAAGGTGTATTCGCTGTGCGCCATCGCCCGCGCCAGTGCGTCGGGGTCGTAGGCCGGCAGGCGGTTGGACTTGTAGTCGAGCACGTACCAGCGGCCATCGTGGTGGTAGGTCAGGTCGATCAGGCCGGTCATCAGCCCCTCCAGGCGCTGCCGCGCGCCGAACGCCTGGCGCTCGCCGGCCACGCCGAAGCGATGCAGCAGCGCCAGCAGCGCATCGACCCGGGTCGGGCGCATGGCGAAGTGGAACTCCATTTCGTTGCGCCGCTGCTCCTCCGGCACCGCGGCCAGGCAGGTGCCTTCGGGTAGCGCCACGGTGAGGGTGTTGCCGACGAGGGCGGTGAGCATGGCGGTGCCGTCTTCCAGTTCGTCCTCGGCGTAGCCGCCGCGCTGTAGCGCTTCGACGATGGCGCTGGCCTGCCCGGCCGGCGCCGGCTGGCCCGGACGCCAGCCGCGCCAGGCGGCGAAGTCGCAGCGCTCGAACACGTCGTGCATGGCCACGCCGAAGCGGTTGCCGACGAAGCGGCGGTCGACCATGTCCACCTCCACCGCGGCGCTGACCGGCTCGCTTGCGGCGGGCTCGTCGCTGCCGCCGCTGCTGGGCACGGTGGCGCTGGCCATCGGGTCGCTGCCGGCGTCGGCATTGGCCAGCTGGGTGAAGCTGTACACCCACCACTCCGGAAGCACCCGCCGCTGCGGCACGCGCGCCGGCGGCACTGGCGGTGCCGGCTCGGGCGGCAGCCGCGGCAGTTGTGCCGGCGGCGGCGTGGTGTCGAGGGCGACCGCGCCGACACCGGCGGTGGCCTGCAAGGCGTCGAGGTCGCGCAGCATCGGCTCGAGCGCGGTCGCGTCGTGCTTGAAGAAGTGGCCGGTGGCGATCCACAGCGCATGCTCGGCGCGGGTCAGGCCGACATAGAGTAGGCGCGCGTCCTCGGCATCTTGCGCTTCCCTCCATTCCTCCAACACCGCTTTCCATTCGGTGGAATCGAGCTGATCGGGCGGCCAGTGCAAACAACGTTTGCCGTCCCGGTGAATCGCCACGCGCTTTCCCGGCTTTTGTTCGGGCGATTTCCGACCTATACCGACATACGGCAAGAACACCAGCGGGTACTCCAGGCCCTTGCTCTTGTGCAGGGTGACGATCTGCACGCGGCGCGCGTCCGACTCCAGGCGCAACTGCTGCGTTTCGTCGCTGTCGTCGGCATTGGCGATGTGACGCGCCAGCCAGTCGACCAGGCCATGCGGGCCGAGCGCTCGGGTGTCGGCTTCCTGCAGCAGTTCGGCCAGCTGCAGGTAGTTGGTGAGGCGGCGCTCGCCATCGACCAATGCCAGCAGGCGCTGCCCGTGTGCGGCGCCGAGGTCGCCGATCAGGGCCAGCGGGCCGCCGCGCTGCCAGCGTTCGCGCCAGTCCAGCGCCTGTTGCTGCCAGCGGCGGTGGCGCTCGCCGTCGTGGTCGAGTGCGGCGATGGCCGCGGCGTCCTCGCCGATCAGCACGGTGGCCAGCGCCGCGCGCAGGCGGCCGTCGTCGCCGGGGTCGAGCAGCGCCTGCAGCAGCGCCAGCAGTTCCAGCGCCTCGTCGGTGGCGAACAGGCTGCGGCGGCCGGCGGCGACCGCGGGAATGCCGGCGGCGGCCAGCGCCTGCTGGATGCGCGTGGCCTCGCCGTGGCTGCGCACCAGCACCGCGATGTCGCCAGCCTGCACGGGTCGGCCGAGCAAGCTGGCGCTGCCCTCGCGGGCCTCGGCCAGCCAGCCACGAATCGCCGCCACGCAGGCGGCGGTGCACAACTCGCGGGCGCGGCCGGCGTTCCACGGCTTGGGCTTGCCCGGCCCCTTGGCGGTGGCCGGCGGCGGCGGCGGTTCCGGCGCGCGCCACACGGTCAGCGCCGGGGCCGGCACACCGCCGCGTTGCAGATCGGCATCGGCGCGCTTGCTGCCCGGCTGCACCGGGTGGAAGGCGATGCCGTCGGTGAGGAAGGCCTCGGCGTAGCCGGCCTGCGCGTACAGCGCGTCGATCGCCGCCAGCAGCGCCGGGCGCGAGCGGAAGTTGTGCGACAGCGGCGGCGCGCGTTCGGCGTCCGCGGCGGCGGCCAGATAGGTGCGCACGTCGCCGCCGCGGAAGCCGTAGATGGCCTGCTTGGGATCGCCGATCAGGGCCAGCAGCGGCGGCGTGTCATCCGGAGCGAGCAGCGATGACGCGATCGCATCGCCCTGCGCTGCGGCGGGGCCGGCCGTCTCTGCGGCGAACACCTTGCGGAAGATCGTCCACTGGCGGTCGTCGGTGTCCTGGAATTCGTCGACCAGGGCGACCGCGTACTGCGCGCGCAGCCGCTGCGCCAGTGCATCGCCGTGCGGGCCTTCCAGCGCGCGCGCCACGCCCTCGACCAGATCGTCGTAGGTCTGCACGCGGCGCTGGCGCTTGAGATACGCCAGCCGTTCCGCCGCGTCGGCACGCAGCGCGTGCAGCAGGCGGATGCGACGTTGCATCTGCCAATGGCGTACCTGTGCATCTGCCTGTCGCCAAGCATCCAATGCGGCGAACAACGGTGAGGACGGAACGCGGTCCTGCATTCCGTCCTTGCAAAATTCGCGCAATCGCGACGGCAACAGCTTGTCGAGGTGGCTCCGTTCGTCCAATACCCAGTGCGCCTCGGCACTGCCCATCCAGAGTTGCTCGAACGCCTTGTCGAAACTTGGACGGCGCGCACGGCGTCCATCGAACACCTTGCTGTCGAACGCGGCAGCGATGGCATCGTAGGCCTGGTCCGCGTGCGCATCCAGCGCGGCGACCAATTCACGTGCGGCCGCGTCGCGTGCGGCCGATGGATCCGGTACAGGCGCCGCCGCCGCCGGCAACAGCGTCGGATGCCGCACCAGTTCGCGCAGATCGATGGCCATGCCATCCGGCCCGCCCGGCCACAGCGCCACCAGGTCCTCGGCCATCGCCGGATCGGCCGCGCGTTGCCGCCACAGGTCGGCGGCGACGTCGCGCAGCAGTTCGCGGTCGTCGGTGAGCAATTGCGGTGCGGCGAAGGCCTGGCCGCTTTCCAGCGCATGCTCGCGCAGCACGCGCGCGCAGAAGCCGTGGATGGTGAAGATGGCGGCGAGGTCGATGTCCTCGGCGGCCTGCTGCAGGCGGCGGCGCAGGGCGGTCGGGGTTTCGGTGTTGGTGGCCAGGTGCGCGGCGAGGATGGCGCGGGTGAGGGCGACGTCGGGTGGGTCTTGTTGTAGGAGCGGCTTTAGCCGCGACGGGTCTTCTGCGATTTCTGTCGCGGCTGAAGCCGCTCCTACGAGGCTTCCATCGGCGTCCGGCACCAGCGTCGCCGCCAGCGCCAGGCGCTCGCGGATGCGCCGGCGCAGTTCCTGGGTGGCGGCCTCGGTGAAGGTGACGGCGAGGATCTGGCCCAGGCGCAGGCCGCGTTCGACCACCAGGCGGGTGAACAGGGTGGCCAAGGTGAAGGTCTTGCCGGTGCCGGCGCTGGCCTCGATCAGGCGCACGCCGTGCAGCGGCAGCTGCAGGTAGGGGTCGCGGTCGGGCATGGCGCTCATTCGGCGTCCTCCTGGGTGCCGCGCCAGCGCTGCCAACTCTCGTTGAGCCGTTCGGGATCGAGCGCGGGGCCGGCCTCGCCCTGTTCGAGCAGGCTGAACACGCGCTGGCTGGTGGCGGCGAAGTCGGCGAAGCGCTGCGCATCGGCGAACGGGTCGCGGCCGCGGCCGACCAGGCGCAGTTCCGGGCTGTCCGCCTCGCTCCAGCCGAAGCCGGCCTGCCACTGCGCGGCGGCGTCCTTGATCGCCTTGTCCAAATCACCGGCGCGCACGGCCTGGTAGTACTTCCAGCTGCTGTACGGCGCGAATGCCAGCGGCGCCTGGCGGCCGTGGCGATACAGCTGCAGCAGTTCGCCCAGCGCCTGCTGCGCCTGGGCGGCGGGCAGCGGTTCGCGGTCCATCGGATGCGGGCCGAGGCTGTCGTCGTGGTCGAAGAAGCGCACGTAGGGCACCTGTTCGCCGGCGGCACGCAGCAGCAGCCATTCCAGGCCGTGGCGGACCGCGCTGCGCCCGCTCAAGGTGCCCACCTGCACGCGCGCCACGCCGGGCGCGTACCAGCCCGGCAGGCGGCCGTGCAGTGCGGTGCCGTCGAGGTCCACCTGCAGCCGCGGCGCCAGCGGCGCGTCGTCGCTGCCGCGCCATTGCCGGAACGCCTCGGCGTACGGGCGCAACTGGCGCACGCGCTCGTCGAGCTGGCGCCGGCCCAACGGCCCGGACGGCAGCAGCGCGCGGGCGCGCAGGCGCTCGTACAGGGCCTCGGTGTCCTCGCGCAGCACCGCGTCGAACACCTGCTGCTGCAGGCCGTACTGGTCGAGCCCACGGCTGGGCGCCAGCAGCGGCTCCAGGTCGCTGTCGGCCTGCGCCGGATCGGGCAGGCGCAGGCCGAGGCGCTGGCGCAGGAACTGCCCGGCCGGATCGACCAGCAGCCGGCGCAGGTCATCGATGGACAGCTGCGCCGGCAGCGCGTCGTCGGCCGCGGCCGGCAAGGCGTCGATCCACGGCGCCAGCGGCTGGCGCTGGCCGACCAGGCTGTCCACCGCCGGCCGCCACTGTCGGCGGTAGCTGAAGCGGCGTGGATCGGCGTCCTCGGCACCGGTGGCGCCGAACGCGGCCGCGGCGAACGGCTGCAGCGGATGCCGCACCACCAGCGCCGCGGCCGCGGCCGGGTCGGCGTGGTACTGGGCGGCGCAGGCCAGCAGCTCGCCGACCAGCGGCGAGGGTTCGCGCACGCTGCCGTCGCGCGCGTCGGCGCCCAGGTAACTCAGGTAGAACACCTCTTGCGCCGAGGCGAACAGCTGCAGGAACAGGAAGCGGTCGTCCTCGCGGGTGGAACGGTCGCCGTGGCGGCGGCGCGTGGTGCCCAGTTCGGCGGTGAGGCGGTTGAGCCCGGCGGCCGGATCGCGGCGCGGGAAATCGCCGTCGTTCATGCCCAGCAGGCAGATCACCCGGAAAGGCAGCAGCCGCATCGGCACCATGCGGCCGAAGCTGATGCCACCGGTGAGCAGCGGCGCGCGCGTGTCCGATTCGCCCAGCACCGCGGCGAAGTGCGCGCGCACCACCTCGGCCGGCACCGCGTCGGCGTAGTCGGCACGGGCCGCGTCGCGCGCGAACTGGTCGATCAGCGCACGCAGCCGCTCCAGCGCCCGCTGCTGGCGCGGCGCAGACGGACTCTGCGGCAGCAGCGCCTCCAGCAGGCCCAGCAGCACTTCGCGCCACTGCGCCGGCGGCATCGGCTCGGCCAGCGCGGCCTGGTGGCGGTCGAGCACGCGCAGCAGGCGCAGCAGCGTGTCCAGCGCGGCCAGCGCGCTGCCTTCCAGCTGCGGCCACGGCGCGACGCCGTCGATGTCGTCCTCGGCACCGCTGGCGTGGCCGAGCAACAGCCGGTCCAGGGCGAAGCGCCAGGTATAGGCGTCGTCGGCCGGCGCCTGGTGGCGCTGCCGGTGCGCCGCGTCCAGGCCCCAGCGCGCGCCGGCGGCGTGCAGCCAGGCGCGCAGGCGTTCCAGCCCGGCCTCGTCCAGGCCGGCGGCCTCGGCGATCGGCGCGCTGGCGATCAGGTCCAGGATCTCGTGCAGGCCGAAGCGCGCGATCGGCAGGCCGAGCAGCGCCAGGAACACTTCGGCCAGCGGTTCGCTGGCCAGCGGGCTGGCGTCGGCCAGCGCGTAGGGCAAGGCGTCGTCGCCGGCATGGCCGCCGAACACCGCGTCCAGGTACGGCACGTAGGGGTCGATGTCCGGCGACAGCACCGCGATCTCGCGCGGCTGCAGCGGCGGCTCGAAGCGCGGGTCGTCCAGCAGCGCGCGCACCTGGTCGTGCAGCACCTGCAGTTCGCGCAGGCGGGTGTGACAGGCGTGCACCTGCACGCTGGGATCGTGCGGATCCACCGCGGCCAGCGGCGCCGGCCGGGCCGGCGCACGGCGGTGGAACAGGTCGCTCTGCATGCGCCGCAGCAGGCTGTCGCCGAGGCCGCCGCCGGCCAGCGCGCGCCGGCCCGACTCCAGCGGATCGGCATAGACCGCGATCTCGGCCAGCGGATGCACCACCTCGTAGTCGCCGATCAGCGCCATGAAGTCGCGCCCGGCCGCGCCCCAGGCCTGCAGCAGCGGATTCTCCTGCACCTGCTCGGCGAACAGGTCCACCGCCCCGCCCTCGCGGCGGCGCTGCCATAGGGTCTGCAGATCGCCCCAGTAGCCCTGCGCCGGGGTCGGCAAATAGAAGTGCAGCGTGCCGGCGCGCGCCTGCGTGGCCAGCACGCGCAGCACGTCCGGAGAGATGTTGAGCACCGCGAAGGCGAACAGGCGCCGCGGCAGGCCCTGCGGCAACGGCCCGTCCGGCCGCGCGTAGCGGTCCAGATACTGGCCGATGCGCCGTGCGCGGTAGGCGCGGCCGCTGGCGATGCGTCGCCACAGCCGCGCCTGCGGATCGTCCGGGTCGGCGCCGCCTTCCCAGCGCAGCAGCCAGTCGCGGCGCCAGGCCTGGTACTTCTCGAACACGTTGCTCAGCTCGCCAGCCAGGCTCCACGGCTTGAGCGCATCGCCGTCGGCCAGGTAGCCAGCCAGCGGCGCCAGTGCCGTATCGGTGCCCAGGTCGCCCTGCAGCGCCGCGTACAGGCGCCAGTGCATGGTCGCCATGTCCAGGTCGTCGGCGGCCGCGCCGAGATTGCGCTCCAGCGCGCGGGCGACGAACTCGCCGGGGGTGAGGAACTCCAGGTTCGCCGCCACCCCGTGCACCGCGGCCAGCGTCGACTGCAGCCAGCGCCGCATCGCCACCTGCGGGATCAGCACCACCTCCGGCGCCAGCAAGGGCTGCTCCGGCGGCGGCCGGCGCAGTTCTTCGGCGAGCAGGGCGGCCAGGGTATCCAGCGCGTTGGACGGATACAGCCGGAAATCGGGCGCGGACGGGGCGGGCATGTATTGGGCATTGTGCCGGATGCGCGCAAGCGGCGCCTTTGCGCGAGGCTCTTCCCTTCTCCCATCGGGCGAAGGTGCCCCGCAGGGGCGGATGAGGGTACGGGCACAGCCTCGTGCCCCAAACGGCGCGAGTCGCTTCGCGCCGCACCCTCACCCAACCCCTCTCCCGGCGGCAGGGGGCTAGCGCTCCCTTCTCCCATCGGGACCATGGCCCCCTTTTTGCGAGAAGGTGGCCCGAAGGGCCGGATGAGGGTACGGGCGCAGCCTCGTGCACCCAAACTGCGCGAGTCGCTTCGCGCCGCACCCTCACCCAACCCCTCTCCCGGCGAGAGAGGGGCTTGGACGTCGGTGCTTCTTCCCGACGAAGCCGCTTGCCTGACGCCGGCGCCAAGGGCCGCACACGCTGTTGCACGAACAGGGCGACGCCGGCGCGCACAGGGGCGTGAGCAGTGCCACAATACTGCACGGGCCAGTTCGGTTAAGTTCAGCCGAACGGATCGATCCTATGTTGTATTTTCGTTAAAGGCCGCAATGGCGTCTTCCGAATCCAATCTGGTGCAGTTGTCGGGCGTGCGCATCGACCGCGGCGGGCGGGCGATCCTGCGTGACGTGTCGCTGAGCGTGCCGCGCGGCAGCATCACCGCCGTGCTGGGCCCCTCCGGCAGCGGTAAGTCCACGCTGTTGGCGGCGCTGACCGGCGAACTGGTGCCGGCGGCGGGCACGCTGCAGGTGTTCGGCAAGCCGCTGCCGCGCGGCAGCCGTGCGTTGCGCGAGACGCGCAAGAGCATCGGCGTGCTGCTGCAGGGCAATGGCCTGCTCACCGATCTGAGCGTGGCCGAGAACGTGGCACTGCCGCTGCGCGCCCATACCCGTCTGCCCGAGCCGGTGCTGCAGCGGCTGGTGGCGCTGAAGCTGCACGCGGTGGGCCTGCTGGCCGCCGCCGATGCCTGGCCGCGCGAGTTGTCCGGCGGCATGGCGCGGCGCGTGGCGCTGGCGCGGGCGCTGGCCCTGGACCCGCCGCTGATGATCTACGACGAACCCCTGACCGGGCTGGACCCGATCGCCTCCGGCGTGATCATGAGCCTGATCCAGCGCCTCAACCACACCCTGGGCCTGACCAGCATCATCGTCAGCCACCACGTCCACGAGACCCTGCCGATCTGCGACCAGGCCGTGGCCATCGCCAACGGCGGCGTGGTCTTCGCCGGTACCCCGCAGGACCTGCAGGCCAGCACCGATCCGCTGCTGCAGCAGTTCCTGCACGGCCGGCCCGATGGCCCGATCCCGTTCGATGCGCCGCAGCGCGCGCGGAGCGCCGCCTGATGGCCATCGTCGCCCCGATCCGTTCCCTGGGCCGCGCCGGGCTGTTCTTCCTGACCGTGCTGCGCGGCTCGCTGCCGACCCGCGACCTGCTGGCCGAGCTGATCCGCGAGATCTACAAGGTCGGCGCGCGCTCGCTGCCGATCATCGCCGTGGGCGGCGCCTTCGTCGGCCTGGTGCTGACCCTGCAGGGCTACCGCACGCTGCAGACCTACGGCGCCTCCGATGCGCTGTCGACCCTGCTCGGCCTGTCGCTGTACCGCGAACTGGCGCCGGTGCTGACCGCATTGCTGTTCATCGGCCGCGCCGGCAGTTCCATCGCCGCGGAACTGGGCCTGATGCGCGCCACCGACCAGATCAAGGCGCTGGAGCTGATGGCGATCGACCCGGTGGCCAAGGCGGTGGCGCCGCGCTTCTGGGCGGCGGTGCTGACCGTGCCGCTGCTGACCGGCATCTTCTGCTCGCTGGCGATCAGCGCCAGCTACTTCGAGACGGTGGGCGCGCTTGGCCTGGACCGCGGCACGTTCTGGTCGGCGCTGTCGAGCAGCGTGGATTTCTGGGACGACTTCGGCGTGGCGATGCTGAAGTCGGCGGTATTCGGCGGCACCGCGGCGCTGGTCGCGGCCTATGTCGGCTTCCATGCCGAGCCGACCATCGAGGGCACCTCGGTGGCCACCACCCGCGCCGTGGTCAATGCCTCGCTGCTGGTGTTGATGTTCAATTTCGTCATGTCGGCGCTGCTGTTCCGCTGAGCGGCGCCAACGCGGGACCGGCCGGCGACGGCAGGCCCCGCGGCAACATCCCGGTCGCGGCACTGGCGCCGCGGCCACGCTGAATCAACAAGGTAGACACGTTATGGCTCTCCGTGGTCCCCGTCTCGAGTTCGCCGTCGGCGCCTTCCTGCTGCTGGGCCTGGCCTCGCTGCTGGTACTGGCGCTGGCGTCCACCAACCGCCAGTGGGGCTTCGGCGGCCACCGCTACGACCTGGTCGCACGCTTCTCGCAGATCGGCCAGTTGCGTGCGCAGGCGCCGGTGAAGATCGGCGGCGTCATCATCGGCCAGGTCGCCAAGATCGACCTGGACCCGACCAAGTTCGACTCGGTGGTCACCTTGTCCATCGACGACAAGTACAAGGACCTGCCGGCCGATACCTCGGCGGCGATCCTGACCAGCGGCCTGCTGGGCGAGAGCTACGTCGGCCTGCAGCCCGGCGGCGACCCGGATACGCTCAAGCCGGGCCAGGAAATCGCCTTCACCCAGCCGGCGGTGGACCTGATCCAGCTGGTCGGCAAGTACATGTTCGGCGGCGGCAGCGCCGGCGGCGACAAGAACGCAACGCCCGCTGCCGCACCCTCGGCCGACCCCACCACGCCCGCAACGGAACCCAAGCCATGACGATCAAACTGCTTTCCGCCGCTCTCGCCGCCGCGCTGGCCATGGCCGCGCCTTCCGCCGCGCTGGCCCAGGCCGCCGCGCCGGCCGCCGCCGCCCAGGCCGGTTCGGCCAGCAAGGTGGTGCTGGAGAACAGCACGCGCATCCTGACCACGCTGGAACAGCGCCGCAGCGAGTTCAAGAACAACCCCACCGCGCTGCGCCAGTTCATCGACAGCGAGATGAACAAGACCTTCGACCGCGACTACGCCGCCCGCCTGGTGCTGGGCGTGCACGGCCGCGGCGCTTCCGACGCCGACGTCAAGCTGTTCGGCGACGCGATGGCCGACAACCTGATGCAGCGCTACGGCACCTCGCTGCTGACCTTCGAAGGCAAGCCGCAGGTGCGGGTGAAGTCGGAAACCCCGCTGCCGGGCGGTCGCGGCGTCAAGGTTTCCACCGAACTGCTGCGCAGCGGCGGCGACCCGGTGCCGGTGGACTACCTGCTGCGCAATACCGGTGCGGGCTGGAAGATCTTCGACGTGATGGTCGAGGGCGTGTCCTACGTGCAGACCTTCCGCAACCAGTTCGACACTCCGCTGCGCAACAAGTCGATCGCCGAGGTGGCGGCCGATCTGCGCAACGGCACGCTGCAGGCGGCACCGGCGAGCAACAGTGGCAAGTGATGCGCCGCAGGTGCGCCGCGACGGCGACACGCTCGCGTTGAGCGGCGTGCTCGACCGTGCCGCGGCCACCGCGCTGTGGCCGGCAGCGCTGCGCGCGCTGCCGGGCGCACGCGCGCTGGACCTGCAGGCGGTGTCGCGGGTGGACAGCGCCGGTCTGGCGCTGCTCGCCGAACTCGCCGCACGCCTGCGCGCCCAGGGCCAGGCCGAGGTCGCCATCCATGGCGCCCCGGCTGGCCTGACCGACCTGAGTGCCGCCTACCGGCTGGCCTCGACCCTGGACTTCCACTCTCCCCCTGCGGCGAGCTGACACATGAACGTGCTGCGTATCCTCACCTCCCTGACCCTGGTGGCCGCGCTCGGCGCCTGCGCCGGCGCGCCCAAGCGCACGCCGCCACCGCCTCCGCCGCCGACGGCACAGACCGCACCGGCGGCCAGCGACAGCGCCGCCACCACCGATGCGAACGCCATGCCGACGGCGGACGCCGCAACCGGCATGGATGCCAGCGCCTCGCCGGCGCCGGCCAGCGCGGCTGCGGCACCGCCTCCGGCGAGCGCCACGGGCACGGCCGGCGCCAACGGCGCGCCGACCTCGGCCGAGGACGACTACGCCGCGCTGTACGGCGGCGATCCGTACAACCCGGTCGCCGATCCGACCCTGCCGGAGGGCGTGCAGGCACCGCAGAGCTACGACCCGTGGGAGAAGTACAACCGCAAGGTGCATGCCTTCAACAACGTGGTCGACCGCGCCGTGGCGCGACCGCTGGCGCGTGCCTACGTCAACGTGGTGCCGCGGCCGGTACGGCTGGGCGTGACCAACTTCTTCGACAACCTCAGTTCGCCGCTGACCATGGTCAACCAGTTGCTGCAGGGCCGTCCGCTGCAGGCGGGGCAGACCCTGAGCCGGTTCCTGATCAACAGCACGCTGGGCATCGGCGGCATCTTCGACCCGGCCACCGACGCCAACCTGCCGCGGCGCAGCGAGGACTTCGGCCAGACCCTGGGCGTGTGGGGCTGGCGCCGCTCGCGCTATCTGGAACTGCCGCTGTTCGGACCACGGACGGTGCGCGATACGTTCGGCCTGGTCGGCGACGCGCCGCTGTCGCCGCTGCAGCAGATCGAGGAAGACCGGGTACGCATCGGCCTGCAGGGCCTGCAACTGGTCGACACGCGCGCGCAGTTGCTGTCGCTGGACAGCTTGCGCGACCAGGCGCCGGACGAGTACCAGTTGACCCGCGATGCCTGGCTGCAGCGCCGCAACTATCAGATCGAGAGCGACATGCGCGGGCACAAGCGCCAGGACGACGACCTGCCGGCCTATCTGCGCGAGGAAGAAACCAACCCGACGGTGCCGGTGGACGCGATGCCGGTCCCGGAGTGGCGCGGCGGTCGCTGAGTCTGGCGGACTACGCACCTGCGAAGAACCCGGCTGAGGCCGGGTTTTTTGTGTCTGAAGCTTTTGCTGGTGTCATCTGTGGGTGCCGCGCGATGTGGGAATGCGCGCGCGGTTTTAAGTGGGTGAGCGAGTGTCGCGGCGGACTACAGGCTGCAGCCGGCTTTGCTGTTGCTCCTGCTGTTGCTGTTGATTTATCGGGGTCCTCTCGGCGCGGCAGCCACGGCGGGCGAATACCCGAAGGGCGACGCGCAGGATGCGCGTCGTTTTTCGCCGGCACATGGGTGAGCCGGATAAAGGCGAAGCACTGCTTCGCCCCGGCGAACGGGCTGGCGCCGTGAGGCGCCTGCCCCGGGCTTGGCCGCGTAGCGGACAAGTGCCGTCGAACCCTGCCTCGCGCCCTCCGCGCTGCGCGCTCCGGGTCCGCGTCCATCACGGGGATCCGCGGAAGGGGCATCCTGCCCCTGCCGCGGACGGCGCACATCCATGTACGCCGCCCTTCGGGTTTTTCCCCGTGCTGGCCGCCGCTTCGGAAGGGAACCCGGTAAATCAAAAGCCAGGGCAACAGCCAAAGCCGAAGCCAAGCAACAGCCAAGGCAGCGGCAACGGCAGCGACATCGGCTTCGATGCTGCACGCCTTACGTAGGAGCGGCTTCAGCCGCGACAAGCGACGCCAGACAACAAGAACATCGATGACCTCTCCCGCTCGGTCACCAGCTATCTAGAAGGCACAACAGCAGCTTCAGCTTGTCCAAGCACCGCCAGATACCTCGAGCGCAGCGCGCCGTTACCCCAACGCCGCGTCGATCGCCGCACGCAGGCGCGCATCCTCGGCGGTGACGTCCGGGGCGAAGCGACCCAGCACCTGGCCGTCGCGGCCGACCAGAAACTTCTCGAAGTTCCACAGCACACCCGGCGCCGGATTCGGCTCGATGCCGTAGCCGGCCAGCTTCTCGCGCATCGGGCCCTCGCCCTCGGTCTGCGGCTGCGCGGCGATCAGCGCGCGGTACAGCGGATGCGTGTCCTCGCCGGTGACGGCGATCTTGGCGAACATCGGGAAGGTCACGTCGTAGGTGAGCTGGCAGAACTGCTGGATCTCCGCCTCGCTGCCCGGCTCCTGGCCCTTGAAGTCGTTGGCCGGGAAACCGAGCACTTCCAGCCCGGCCGCCTGCTTCTCGCGGTACAGCGCTTCCAGGCCGGCGTACTGCGCGGTGAGACCGCACTTGGAAGCGACGTTGACGATCAGCAGCACCTTGCCGTCGAACGCGGCGAGGGTGGTCGGCTGGCCGTCGATGCGGGTCAGCGGGATGGCGGTCAGCGGTTCGGACATGGGGCACTACCTCGATCGAAAGGGAGCGCCAGCATAGTCGCTCCCGGCGCGGCGTGCGGAGTGGCGTGAGCGAGTGACGCAGCGCACCGACAGCTCACTTTTCTGGGCGCATTAACACCCTGCTTTGCAGCGGATCATGCGGTCCCGTAGGAGCGGATTCAGCCGCAACAGCCCTGCTGGAAAAGCCTCCTCGCGGCTATCCCAAAGGGCGACAAGAAGCGCCGCTATGCGGGTGCCTCTCCTTGTTATCAGAAGCGTCTGTATCGGCCCGCAGGCAAGCTGCTGAGACGGCAGCGAATACGCGGTGGCGGGATCGGATCGACACTGCAGGTGAGACCAGGCCGCCCGTCCGCTGCGCTATCGCCTGCACGCAGCGGCCGCGCTGGCCCATCAAGGTCGCTGCGCTACATCCAACATGGCGCCTATCGGTCGCACGCCATCCTGTGCCCACGCAATCGCCATGCCCCGCCATCCCGACGCGCCACCGCGTACCGCGCCGCCCTCACTCCCGGTCGTCGTCTGCCGCCTCTTCCGCCTCGGCATCATCCAACGGCAGCGACAGTTCCAGCAGCGGCGCGGCCTGCGCGTCGGCCAGGGTCTCGACGCCGCGCAGGCGGCGTTCGATGGTGCGGGTCTTGCGGCTTGCCTCGCCCAGGCTCTTGCCGACGGTGCTGATCTGCTTCTCGGCCTTTTCCAGGATGCCGGCGAACTTGCCGAACTCGCTCTTGACCGCGGCCAGCACGCCCCACACCTCGCTGGAGCGCTTCTCGATGGCCAGGGTGCGGAAGCCCATCTGCAGGCTGTTGAGCAACGCGGTGATCGTGGTCGGGCCGGCGACGACGATGCGGTGTTCGCGCTGCAGCAGGTCGGCCAGACCGGGGCGGCGCAGGGTCTCGGCGTACAAGCCTTCGGTGGGCAGGAACATCACCGCGAAATCGGTGGTGTGCGGCGGGGCGATGTACTTGTCGCCGATCGACTTGGCCTGTACCCGGATCGCACGCTCCAGCTGTGCACCCGTCGCCTGTACCAGCTCCGGATCGCCCTGCTCCTGCGCGTCGAGCAGGCGCTCGTAGTCCTCGCGCGGGAACTTGGCGTCGATCGGCAGCCACACCGGCGTGTCCTCGTGGCCACGGCCGGGCAGGCGCACCGCGAAGTCGACCATCTCGTTGCGCTCCGGGCGCACCCGCACGCCGCGCGCGTACTGCTCCTGGGTCAGGGTCTGCTCGAGGATGTTCTCCAGCTGCACCTCGCCCCAGCCGCCACGGTTCTTGACGTTGCTCAGCACGCGCTTGAGGTCGCCGACGCCGGTGGCCAGCTGCTGCATCTCGCCCAGGCCGCGCTGGACCTGCTCGAGCCGTTCGGAGACCAGCTTGAACGAGGCGTCCAGGCGCGTGTTGAGGGTGGTCTGCAGCTTCTCGTCGACGGTGCCGCGCATCTGCTCGAGCTTGGCCGCGTTGTCGGCCTGCAGTTCCTTCAGCCGCTCCTCCAGGGTGCCGCGCATCTCGCCCAGACGCTGCTCGTTGCGCTGGAGCAGTTCGCTCAGACGCAGGCCGAGCGTGTCGGCGAAGCGCTGCTGCGCGTCCGCGCCCTCCTGGCGGCCCTTGCGCGTGTCCTCGAGCAGGGCCTCGCGCAGCGCGCCCAGTTGCGTGTCGATGCGCGCGATCAGCTCGGCCTGTTGCTGGCCGAACTGGGCCATGCGCGCATCCTGCTGCTGGCCGAAGGCGTCGAGCTGGCCGCGGATCTCGACCAGGCGCTGGCTCAGCAACTCGGCCATGCGCTGCTGCGCGGCGCCGGCCTCGACCCGACCGCGCCGCGCGTCCTCGGTCAGCGCCTCGCGCAGCAGGTCCAGGCGCTGGTCGGTGCGGGTGGAAAGATCCGCCAGGTTGCGGGCGAAACCTTCGCTGCGCGCATCCTGCTGGCGGGCCAGGCTGTCGAGCTGCTCGCGCAGTTCGCCGCGGCCGCTGCGCTGCTCTTCGCGCAGGGCCGACTCCAGGGCGGCATGGTTGCCTCGCCGCAGCAGCACGGCCAGCAACAGGACGATGACGGCGCACAACAGGCCGGCGAGGATCAGGAAATGGGCATCGTTTTGCATGCGGCCAGTGTAGCCGGCCGCGTCTCAGTCGCTGCGCCAAGCGCCGGTAGGTGGACGGGCCGGGATATACCTTGGTATCGCCGCCATGGCCTCATGCAGGCTGGTGTGCCTATGTGCCCCATGCCAAGCTTTGCGGCATCCGCTCCTGGCTTGTCCAGTGGGCGGCGCCGCGGCATCAGGCCGCGCCAGGCCGTCGCGCACCGCGCGATCCGTTCCCCTGACACCGGAGGCGAGCATGGACCCCGATCCGCATCGACGCGGCGTCAGCGCCGCATTCCCCTGCCAATCCCCCCGCCTGGTCGCTGCCTGGCGCTGAGCCGGAAGACGCTCGCCGCCCGCAGGCCGCGACGTCCTTGCCGGCCACGCGCCGCAAGGAGGTCGTCATGTTCGCGTTCTCGCTGTTTTCCCGCCGTTTCCGTCTGCAGCGCGGCCTGCAGCGCGCGCTGCGCGCCGCGGTCGCCATGCGCCGCACCGAGGCGCTGCGGCATCTGCTCGCCGCCCACGGCCCGCGTGCCTTCGCCCTGGCGCTGTCCGCACAGTCGCCGCGGGTGATGGCCGATGCGCTGTCGCAGCTGCCGGTCGCCGACCGCATCCGGGTCCGTGCGCGCCTGCCGCATGCGGCGCAGCGGCGCCTGCACGAGGCCGGGGCGAGCGCCCCGGCTGCGCACTGGTTGCACGCCGCGCTGGCGTGGTGGCCCGGGGTGCGCTGAACCGCGCGCCTGCCGCCGCGATGCGGGCTGCCATCTTGCCCCGGCATCATGCGCACCCCGCATCCGCTCATTCCCCATTCCCGAAGCCGCCATGATCGCTCCCCTCGCCTACCGGAACGCGCCCTGATGGAAGCCCTGCGCCTGTTCAATCTCGGCTCGCTGCTCGACACCCTGGTGAGCCTCACCGCCGCCTTCGTGCTCGGCGCGATCATCGGCTTCGAGCGCCAGGTGCGCCAGCGCACCGCCGGGCTGCGCACCAACACCCTGGTCGCGGTCGGCGCGGCGATCTTCGTCTCGCTCGGCGATCGCCTGTTCGAAATCCACGGCGGCACCCAAGGCGCGGTGCAGGTGGTGGCCTACGTGGTCTCCGGCATCGGCTTCCTCGGCGCCGGCGCGATCATGAAGGAAGGCGCCAACGTCACCGGGCTCAACACCGCGGCCACGCTGTGGGGCTCGGGGGCGGTCGGCGCCTGCGCCGGTGCCGGGCTGGTCGCCGAGGCGGTGCTGGCGGCCATGTTCGTGCTGCTCAGCAACACGCTGCTGCGGCCGATGGTGAACCGCATCAACCGGCATCCGCTGAAGGAATCTTCGCTGGAAGCCACCTACATGTTCTATGCGATCTGCGCGCGCGAGGTGCATGGCGACGTGCGCGAGCGGCTGATCGAACTG
Source organism: Xanthomonas sp. F1 (assembly GCF_014199855.1). NCBI lineage: Bacteria > Pseudomonadati > Pseudomonadota > Gammaproteobacteria > Lysobacterales > Lysobacteraceae > Xanthomonas > Xanthomonas sp. F1. Next base: position 50,797 of record NZ_JACHOK010000014.1, read on the forward strand.
CTGGAGGAGGCGCATTACCCGGCGCGCGAAGTCGAGCAGCATCCGTTCGGGCAGAAGGACGTGGAGATCGCCGCCACCCTGTACGCCACCGCGGTGCGCGCCGAGGAACTGGATGCGGTGGTGCAGCGCCTGGAGAGCGAACCGGGTGTACAACAGGCGTTCTGGAACGCCGGCGTCGAAGGCTGAGCCGGCCATGTCCAGCCTCGCATCCTCCCTCACCCTCCGCCGCCGATGATCGCCTGGTTCAAGCCGCTGCCGCCGCACCGCCGTCTGCTCGGCTTGGCCCTGCTGGGCCTGGTGCTGGGCGCCATCTTCGTCGCCGACACGGTCACCGATTACGCGGTGGCGGCGGCGCTGTTCTACACCGTGGCGATCCTCGGCGCAGTGCGCTTGCTGGCCCCGCCCGGGCTGGGCCTGCTCGCCGGGATCTGCGTGGTGCTGGTCGTGCTCAGTTTCCATTTGACGCATTCCGGCGCCTACCGGGTCGGCGTGATCAACTCGGCCATCAGCATCGTGGTGGTGGCGGTGACCGCGTCCATCGCGGTGCGCATGGAGCGTGCCAAGGCCGCCGCCCACGCGGCGCAGGCGCAGTTGCTGCGGCTGGCGCGGGTGCGCAGCCTGGGCAGCCTGACCGCCTCGATCGCGCACGAGGTCAACCAGCCGCTGGCGGCCATCGTCACCAGCGGCAACGCCTGCCAGCGCTGGCTCGACCAGCAGCCGCCGAACCTGGACAAGGCGCGCGCGGCGCTGGCGCGCATCCTCGCCGACGCCGAGCGTGCCGGCGAGGTGATCGCACGGGTGCGCAGCCTGACGCGCGGCGAGGCGCCGCAGCAGCGCGCCTTCGATCTCAACGCCGCAGTGAACGAGGTGCTGGCGCTGTCGCAGGGCGAACTGAAGCGCAGCGCGGTCAGCGTGCACACCGAGCTGTCGGCGCTGCTGCCGCCGGTGTCGGCCGATCCGGTGCAGATCCAGCAGGTGATCGGCAATCTGTTGCTCAACGCGATCGAGGCGATGGCCGCCACGGCGCCGGCGCAGCGCACGCTGCGCATCGTCACCGAGCGCGAGGACGCGCGTTCGGTGCGGCTGAGCGTGGCCGACAGCGGCGAAGGCCTCTCCGCGCAGGCGCAGGCGCACCTGTTCGATGCGTTCTGGACCACCAAGCAGGGCGGCATCGGCATCGGCCTGAGCATCAGCCGCAGCATCGTCGAGGCCGGCGGCGGGCGCATCTGGGCCGAACCCGGCCGGCCGCGCGGCGCGGTGTTCTGCGTGTGCCTGCCCATCGCCAGCGGAGCCCACCCATGAACGCCGACGCGACCGCACGCCCGGTGGTGTACCTGATCGACGACGACGCCTCGATCCGCGCCGCGCTGGAGGACCTGTTCGCCTCGGTGGACCTGCAGGTGCACGCCTTCGCCTCGACCCGCGAGTTCCTGGCGCATCCGCGCGCCGACGCGCCGAGCTGCCTGGTGCTGGACATCCGCATGCCCGGGCAGAGCGGCATGGACTTCCACCGCAATATGCACGAGGCCGGACTGGCGCTGCCGACCATCTTCATCACAGGTCACGGCGACATCCCGATGAGCGTGGAGGCCATGAAGAACGGCGCCATCGAGTTCCTGACCAAGCCGTTCCGCGACCAGGACCTGCTCGATGCGATCGGCCAGGGCATCGCCCGCGACCGCGCGCGGCGTGCCGCCGATGCAGCGCAGGCCGAACTGCAGGCACGCTGGGCGCGGCTGAGCGCCGGCGAACGCGAGGTGGTGGAACTGGTGGTGCAGGGCCTGTTGAACAAGCAGGTGGCGGCGCGGCTGCAGCTCAGCGAGATCACGGTGAAGGTGCGCCGCGGCAATGCGATGCGCAAGCTGGAGGTCGGCTCGCTGGCCGAACTGGTGCGGCTGGCGGAGCGGCTGGGGCGGTAGTCGGTTGCGAGAACCCACGCTTGCCGCGTGCGGCGGAACACGTCCTGACGCAACGACATTCCCTAGGCTGCAGCCGCGACGCGCGTCATCGGGAAAGCCCGTCGCGGCTGAAGCCGATCCTACGACAGCGCGATCGCAGCGCGAGAAAGCCCGACGCGCACTTCGCATCGACCCGCACAAGCGCCGTGCCACGCCGCAGGCATAGCTTTGCTGCACTGCGTTCGGCGACACTGCCGGGCTTGTCACTCCCGCACCCGAGGCCCGCATGTCGTTCCTGTTCCGGCGCAAGTCGCTCGACCTGGTCACCGTCCACGAGGCCGGCCGCCGGCTGGTGCCGTCGCTGAGCTGGCCGCATCTGGTGGCGCTGGGCATCGGCGCGATCGTCGGCACCGGCATCTACACCCTGATCGGGGTCGGCGCGCAACTGGCCGGGCCGGCGGTGCTGGTGTCGTTCGCAGTGGCCGGGGCGATCTGCGCCTGCGCCGCGCTGGCCTACGCGGAGATGGCGACGATGATGCCGGCCGCCGGCAGCGCCTACACCTACAGCTACGTCGCGCTCGGCGAGGCCATCGCCTGGGTGGTGGGCTGGAGCCTGATCCTGGAGTACTCGCTGGTGGTCAGCACGGTGGCGGTGGGCTGGTCGGGCTACTTCGTCGGCTTCCTGCACTGGGCCAGCGCGCAGAGCGGCATGGACCTGAACCTGCCGGCGGCGCTGACCGCCGGGCCGCACGCCGGCGGCATCGTCAACCTGCCGGCGGTGATGATCACCTTCGCCGTGGCCGGCCTGCTGATGGCCGGCACCAAGGAGAGCGCCACGCTCAACGCGGTGCTGGTGGTGCTGAAGCTGATCGCCCTGGGCATCTTCGTGGCGGTGGCGCTGCCGGCGTTCCAGAGCGCCAACCTGCACCCGTTCATGCCCTACGGCTTCCCCAAGACGGTCGGCGCCGACGGCGTCGCGCACGGGGTAATGGCCGCGGCGGCGATCATCTTCTTCGCCTTCTACGGCTTCGATGCGATCTCCACCGCCGCCGAGGAAACCAAGAACCCCAAGCGCGACCTGGCGATCGGCATCGTCGGTTCGATGATTGGCTGCACCCTGATCTACATCCTGGTCGCGCTGGCCGCGGTCGGCGCGATGCGCTACGACGTGTTCGGCGCCAGTGCCGAGCCGCTGGCGCTGATCCTGCGCGAGCTTGGCCACGGCAAGGCGGCGGCGGCGATCGGTGTGGTCGCGGTGATCGCGCTGCCGACCGTGCTGCTGGCGTTCCTGTACGGACAGAGCCGGATCTTCTTCGTGATGTCGCGCGACGGGCTGCTGCCGCGCGGGCTGTCCAAGGTCAACGCGCGCACCGGCACGCCGGTAGCGACTACCCTGTTCACCGCGGTGCTGGTGGCGGCGCTGGCCGGCGTGGCGCGGCTGGACGAGATCGCGGCGCTGGCCAATGCCGGCACCTTGGCCGCCTTCATCGCGGTGGCCGCGTGCATGCTGGTCCTGCGCCGCCGCGAACCCGGCCGCGCCCGCACCTTCCGCACGCCGCTGGCGTGGGTGGTCGGGCCGCTGGCGATCGGCGGCTGCCTGTACCTGTTCTGGAGCCTGCCGCATACCACGCAGATCTGGTTCGGGCTGTGGAACGCGCTGGGTGTGGTCGCCTACCTGCTGTACGGCCGCCGCAACAGCCTGCTGCAGCGCGCGCCGCAGACGCCGCGATGAGTCCGGAATTCCAGGCCGCCCTGGCACGGCACATCGGCAGCGCCTACGCCCGCCAGCAGGCGCTGGCCGACGTGCTGGACGAGGGCGACTGGCGCGTGGACCTGGGCGAAGGCCGGGTGCGCTTCGGCGAGGATCTGTCGTTTCCGCTGCAGCTGCTGGGCACTGCCGCCGAGGCCAGCGCCAGCTGGCTGTGGGCCTGGGCCAACACCGCCAGCCACCTGCCGCCGGCCCTCCTGACCGAAGCGGAAGCGCTGCGCATGCACGGCGAGCGCGAAGGCATCGCCGAGCTGGCTACGCCATCCTCGGCGCTGGGCGAGGATGGCGGCCATCACATCGCCCTGCTCGCCGGCGCCCTGCGCGGGCGCTGCTACTACCGCGCGCCGTACGACGGCGGCGCGCTGTTCTTCCTGCTCGATGACGTACCAGCCGCGGTCTTCGCGCCTTGCGACAACGCCCGCGTGCTGCGCCTGCTCGGGGAACTGCCGATGCAGTTCACGCTCGACCACCGCGTCATGAGCGAGGGCCTGCTGGGGGATCAGGGCTATGCGCTGCAGCGCGAGGCCGCGCAGACTGTGGCGACCCGCGGCAATACCCGCATCGTGCTGGCGTTCGATGCCCAGCAACGGCTGACCCGCGTGCAAGGCCAGTTGGCGCCGGCGCCGGCCGCCGCGGCGGTCACGCCGAAGCCGGTACCGGCCTGGCAATTCTGGAAGCGCAAGCGCTGAACGCGGCGGCGGCACGCCGAAGCTGCACGCCGCCGCGCCCGGCCATTACCACCAACGCACGCCTTCGAACGGGTTCCAGCTGACGCTGCCCTTGCGCTGGTCGAGGTAATAGGCGTAGTTGGCGGCCATGCCGACCAGCACCGAGTAGGCGAATCCCAGGCCGCGGCCAACTGCGTCAGGCAGGAACGCCGCGATGATGCCCACCGCCAGCGAGATGCCGATCAGCCCCAGCGCCTTGCGCCACATGCCGAGGATGAAGAAGTAGATGAAGCCGAAGAACAGGGCGAAGAAGTTCATGTTGATCTTCAACCGGTCCATGAACGGCAGCGCCTTGAACGCGGCCTTGTACTCGGGCGTGGATGGGGCGCCATACCGATCGAAGAAGTCGAAGCGGAACTGCCACTTGGGGCTGAGCGGCGCGCGTTGCGGGAGATTGGGGGTTTCCATGGCGAAAGCATCCGTGTTGTAAACGTTTTCAGTTTACCTGAATGGGCCAGCGCACGCCAAATGGGCGCGGCTGACGCACCAGTTTGGTGCTGGCCTGGGGAGTTGGGATTGGGGATTCGGGATTGGTCACAGCGGGCTGGCGCCGACCTCAGGCCTGGCTTCGGGACCGGTCTCCCCTCCCCGCTTGCGGCAACCACGGTCATCGCGTCGGGACTGAAGTCCCTCCCACAAGACTTGCTGCGCGTGGCGCATCCGCTGGCGAATACCCGCTTGTGGGAGCGGCTTCAGCCGCGACGCGTGGGTCAGCGGCCTCGCGTGGCCCTGCGGTAACCACCGGCCATCGGGTCGGGACTGAAGTCCCTCCTACACGGGATTCCCAACGCCGCGGCTTGCAGCGCGCCGCCAAGCCGAGCCGACGGCGAGGCCGCTATTGCGCCCGGGAACCGCCAAGGCGCTGGCCCAGCGCGATCGCTGCGGCCACGTTGCGCGCCGCCTGGCGCAGGGCGGCGGCGGCGTCGGCCAGCGCGGCTTCGCGGGTGGAGACCCGCTGCACCGCGCCGAACAGCGCGTCGATCCCCTGCGCCTGCAGGTCCGCCGCGCCCTCGCCCAGGCCGCCGGCGATGGCCAGCACCGGCACGCCATGGCGCCGGGCGATGCGGGCCAGGCCGACCGGGACCTTGCCCTGCGCGCTCTGCCCATCCAGGCGGCCCTCGCCGGTGACCAGCAGGTCGGCATCGACCAGATGCGCCTCCAGCCCCAGCGCCTGCGCGACGATCTCCACGCCCGGCCGCAGGCGCGCGCCGAGGAAGGCGACCAGGGCCGCGCCGATGCCGCCGCCGGCACCGGCCCCGGGCAACTGCGCCACGGCCACGCCCAGGGTGCGTTCGATCGCCTCGGCGTAGTGCTGCAAGCCGGCGTCGAGCTGGGCGACCATCGCCGATGTGGCGCCCTTCTGCGGCCCGAACACCGCCGAGGCGCCGGTCGGCCCGGTCAGCGGATTGTCGACATCGCAGGCGACCTCGATGAGGCAGTCGCGCAGCCGCGGATCCAGCCCGTCCATTTCGATGCGCGCCAGCGCGCTCAGCGCTGCGCCACCGGCTGCCAGGTCGCGGCCGTGCGCGTCCAGCAGGCGCACGCCCAGCGCCTGCACCATGCCGGCGCCGCCATCGTTGCTGGCGCTGCCGCCGATACCGATCAGCAGCCGGCGTGCGCCGGCATCCAGGGCGGCCAGGATCAGTTCGCCGACGCCGCGGGTGCCGGTCAGGCGTGGATCGCGCTGCGGCGGCGGCACCAGCATCAGCCCACTGGCCGCGGCCATCTCGATCAGCGCAGTGCCGCCGTCCTCGCTGAGGCCGAACTGCGCCGCGACCGGCGCGCCCAGCGGACCGGTCACCGTGCAGGCGACCCGGCACCCGCCACCGCCGGCGACCAGCGCATCCACGGTGCCCTCGCCGCCGTCGGCGAACGGCAGCAACACGTACTGCGCATCCGGGAACACGCTGCGGAATCCGCCGGCGATCTGCGCAGCCGCCTGCGCCGCGGACAGGCTTTCCTTGAACGCGTCCGGGGCGATGACGATCTTCATGCGCGGCGCCTGGTCGTCAGCGGCGCGCGCGCCCGGACCGATGCGACCCGCAGGACTCGCCGCTCGGCCTTGCGCATGCGCGGCCGGTCAGTACAGCACGCGGCAGAACACCGCCTTGAGGTAGCGCGATTCCTGCACGTGGGCCATGAACGGGTGGTCGGCGCCGGCGCCGGCCACCTTCAGGATCTGGATGGTACGGCCGGAGAAGTAGGCGGCGCGGCGCAGCATGTCCAGGAACTCGTGCTCGGCGACCAGGCCGGTGCAGGAAAAGGTGGCGAACAGCCCGCCCGGGGCGACCACGCCCAGCGCCAGCTTGTTCATGTCCAGGTACTTCTTCAGCGCCGGGATCACCTGGTCGCGGTCGCGGGTCATCTTCGCCGGGTCCAGGATCACCACGTCGTACTGGTCGCCGCGGGCGGCGGCATCGCGCAGGTACGGGAAGATGTCGGCCTGCACGAACTTGGGCCGCACGTCGTTGAGGCGGGCGTTGCCCTTGGCGATCTCGATCACGTCCTCGTCGATGTCCACGCCGACCACCTCGGTGGCGCCGCGGACCTTGGCGTAGACCGCGAAGCCGCCGGTGTTGCAGCACAGGTCAAGCACGCGCTTGCCCTCCACCTGCTGGCTCAGCCACTGCCGGTTCTCGCGCTGGTCGGCGAAGAAACCGGTCTTGTGCGCGCCGGCCGGGTCGGCACGGAAGCGCACGCCATACTCGCTGATGATCGCCGGCTCGGGGCGCTCGCCGCTGCTGGACACCGGGCGGTAGTCGAAGCTCTCCTGCTTCTGCACGTGCTCCTCGGCGAAGCTGTAGAAGCGCGCGCCGGGGAACTGCGCGCGCAGCGCGGCATAGATCCACTCGCGGTGGCGGAACATGCCGGCGCTGAAGAACTCCACCACCAGCAGGTCGCCGTAGCGGTCCACCACCAGGCCGGACAGGCCGTCGCCCTCGGCATGCACCACGCGCCAGGCGTCGGACACCGCGTCCAGCTTGAGCACGTCACGGCGCAGCGACACCGCCTCGGCGATCTTGCGCGCGAACCAGGACTCGTCGACGGCGATGTCGGGATTGGTCTCGAGGATGCGCACGGCGATGCGCGAGTGGCCGTTGTAGAAGCCGCGGCCGATCCAGTCGCCGTCCACCCCGACCACGTCCACCAGGGCGCCCGGCTTGGGCTTGGCGGCGGGTTTTTCGACCAGTTTCTGGAAGATCCAAGGATGGCTGGAGCGCCAGGCGTTCTTGAGGCGGACTACGGGCAGGGGACTATTCATGAATGCCATTGTAGCCGCCCCGATTGACGGCACCGCCGGCAGCGGCAAGAATGCGCGCAGAAGGGGAGTAGCTCCCGACGTTGTCGCCGTCAATTCGAGCCCGCGGGCTCCGGTGCAACGGCAGCCGGTCCATCGGCTGCGAGCGAGACCTTCGCCGCAGTGGCGAAGGCACCCTCTGGACGACATCCGTCGTCTCCGTCCGGAACGCCTCCGCCGCCGCGGCCCCGAGGTTCCCTGTTCACTGACGGAAAATTCCCAATGGAAACGATAGGCAACGTGTGGTTGTGGGGCGGTTTCGCGATCGTGGTGGTCGTGGCGCTGCTGGCGGACCTGGTGCTGATGCGCCACGGCGGCCCGCACAAGGTCACCTTCAAGGAAGCGCTGTGGTGGAGCATCGGCTGGATCGCGCTGGCGCTGGCGTTCAACGCCGGCCTGTGGTGGTACCTGCGCGAGACCATCGATGTGGCCACCGGCAATCGCCTGGGCCTGGAGTTTTTGACCGGCTACCTGGTCGAGAAGTCGCTGGCGGTCGACAACATCTTCGTGTTCCTGATGATCATGAGCTACTTCGCGGTGCCGGAGGAGCAGCGCCAGCGCGTGCTGGTGATCGGCGTGCTCGGCGCGATCGTGCTGCGCGCGGTGATGATCTTCGCCGGCTCGGTGCTGCTGACCAAGTTCCACTGGCTGCTGTACGTGTTCGGCGCGTTCCTGCTGCTGACCGGCATCAAGATGTGGTTCTCGGCGGGCAAGGAGCCTGACCTGGAAGCCAACCCGGTGCTGCGCTTCATGCGCAAGCATCTGCGCCTGACCCCGCAGTACCACGGCAACGCGCTGAGCGTGACCCAGGAAGGCAAGCGCTGGTTCACCCCGCTGTTCGCGGTGCTGATGCTGATCGCGATCACCGACGTGATCTTCGCTGTTGACAGCATCCCGGCGATCTTCGCGATCACCACCGACCCGTTCATCGTGCTGACCTCCAACGTGTTCGCGGTGCTGGGCCTGCGCGCGATGTTCTTCCTGCTGGCGGGCATGGCCGACCGCTTCCACCTGCTGCCCTACGGCCTGGCGATCGTGCTGGTGTTCATCGGCACCAAGATGCTGATCATCGACCTGTACAAGATCCCGGTGCTGGTGTCGCTGCTGGCGGTGGCGGTGGTGATCGGCGCGACCATCGTGCTGAGCCTGCTGCGCCCGGCCAAGCCGGCGCACTGACCCGGCGCGGGCACCGCGGCCGCGGATTGTCCCGCGGCCGCGGCCAGTCCCTCCCATCGGCGGCGCCTTGCCTTGGAGGCCGGGTGCCGCCATCCAGGGAGCATGGACACCTCTTCGCTTCCCACGCCCTTGCCCGAGCCCGATGCGCAGGGCCGCTTCGACCGCGCGCGGATCCTGCGTGCGTTCAATACCAGCCTGGCCTTCGTGGCGGTGCTGGTGGCGGTGTTCGCCAGCCAGGGCCTGTTCGACTGGCGGCCCTGGGCGGTCGCGCCGCACACGGCCGCCGGCCTGCTCGGCGTACTGACCGCGCCACTGCTGCACGGCTCGCCCGAGCACCTGGGCGCCAACGCCGGTGCGCTGCTGATCCTGGGCACCCTGGCCGGCAGCGTGTATCCGCGCGCCACCCTGGCCGGGCTGCCCTTGCTGTGGCTGGGCTCAGGCCTGGGCGCCTGGTGGTTGGGCGATCCCGGCAGTCATCATCTGGGCGCCAGCGGCGTCGCCCACGGACTGCTGTTCCTGGTGTTCGTGCTGGCGCTGTTGCGCCGCGACCGCGCTGCGATCGCCGCCAGCATGATCGCCTTCCTGTTCTACGGCGGCATGCTGGTGACGGTGCTGCCGCACGAGGACGGGGTGTCCTGGCAGTCGCACCTGGGCGGTGCGGTGGGCGGGGTGGTCGCGGCGCTGCTGCTGCGCCATCGCGATCCGCTGCCGCCACGCAAGCGCTACAGCTGGGAGGACGAGGAGGACATGGACGACGCCCTTGTCGCCGACGACGAACTGGAACCGCCGCCGCCGACCCAGGTGCCGGTGCTGTGGCAACCGCCACCGGCGCCGCGCGGGGTGGTGCTGCGCTTCCCGCCGCGCGAGGAGCGCGACGGGGGCTGAGGCCAAGCCGGGAGTAAAACCTGTGGGGGCGACCTCAGCCCCGACCTGGCCTCCTCGTGGAACGCCCGTCGCGACTGAAGGGGCCTCTAAACCTCGATTCAGAACATCGTGCATGAAGCCGATCCGCTATTTGCGAATGGCTTAGGGTCGATGTTTCGGGTTATTGGAGGTGGCCTGGAGTGCTTCCTACGACAAGCGGTCGAGCCGCGTCGGTGATGCGCAAGGGTTTCAGCCTCAATCCGCCATCGGCCCAGCCAGCCTCTTGTGGGAGGGACTTCAGTCCCGACGCCTCGGCCGCTCCGGTCGCGATTGAAATCGCTCCTGCACTGCATGGGACGCCTGACGCGTGGTGCTTCTGCCCCTGGCGCCCGCCACGCGCCGTACACTGGCCGGTCCGCCGTCGCTGTCCGAGTCCGCATGCCCGTGTCGCCCGCCCGTCGTGTCCGCTCCGTCGCCGTGGTGCTGGCGCTCGCCCTGGCCGCCTGCAGCGGCCCCGCGCTGCGTGCGCCCTCGCCTGCGCCGGACAAGGCGGTGGGCTATCTGCCGGCCGCGGCGGTCCCGAACAGTCTGCAACTGCTGCCGGCGCCGCCGGCGGCCGGCTCGCCCGGCGAGGCGCTGGACCTGGGGGTCAATCGCGAGGCACTGGCCCTGCGCGGCAGCGCGCGCTGGCAGCAGGCCGCGCGCGATGCCGATCTGAGCTTCCCGACCGGCGCCGGCCAGTTCGCCTGCGCGCTGGGCGTGGCGATCGACGCGCACCACACCCCGCACCTGTACACCCTGCTGGAGCGCAGCCGCATCGACGCCAGCACGGCCACCAAGGCGGCCAAGCGCCAGTACCAGCGCGCACGGCCATTCCTGCGCAACCAGCAGGCGGTGTGCACCCCGGGCGATCTCGACGACCTGCGCCAGAGCGGTTCCTATCCCTCGGGACACAGCGCCATCGGCTGGGCCTGGGCGCTGACCCTGAGCGAGATCGCACCCGAGCGCGCTGATGCGCTGATCGCGCGCGGCCGCAACTACGGCGAGAGCCGGCTGGTGTGCAACGTGCACTGGCAGAGCGACGTGCTGGCCGGCCGCTTCATGGGCGCGGCCACGGTAGCGCGGCTGCACGACGACCCGGGCTTCCGCGCCGACCTGGCCGCGGCACGTCGCGAGATCGCTGCCGCGCGCGCCGCCGGGCAAGCGCCGGCCAACGACTGCGCCGCGGAGGCCGATGTCCTGCAGGTGCGGCCGGCCAACGCGCTGTAGAAGAAACGGCGTTCTGGGTAACGCCTGTGCACGCCGCGCAGCGTGGCTGGCCATGGTCGAAGCTGCTCGGTATTCATCCTGCCAGGGACAGCCCCCTGTCTTTGGACAGATGCGAACGGTCCCAGACGGCAGGCTAGACTCGCCGCCACAACCCGCCAAGGACCTGCACCCATGACCCAGTGGTATTTCCTGACCGGCAGCGAACAGACCCGCTCCGGCCCGTTCGACGATGCCGATGCAGTCACCTTCGCCCGCAACAACCCCACGGCGCTGGCCTGGAGCCAGGGCCAGAACGGCTGGCTGCCGGTGGCGCAGATCGCGGCCCTGCAGGGCGGCGCGACGTTCCTGCCGCCGGGCCTGCCGCCGCCGCCGGCCGCCGGCGGCCGCGCCGACGAGATCGACTTCCGCATCGTCGGCCACGAGATGCAGTTCGTGGAGATCGAGCTGGACCCGGGCGAGAGCGCGGTGGCCGAGGCCGGCGCGCTGATGTTCAAGGACGCGGCGGTGCAGATGGACACCGTGTTCGGCGACGGCTCCGGCGGCAACCAGAGCGGCCTGATGGGCAAACTGCTGTCGGCCGGCAAGCGCATGGTCACCGGCGAGAGCCTGTTCACCACCGTGTTCACCCATCAGGGCCAGGGCAAGGCCAAGGTCGCCTTCGCCGCGCCCTACCCCGGCACGGTGCTGGCGATGAAGCTGGACCAGCACGGCGGCCGCCTGATCTGCCAGAAGGACAGCTTCCTGGCCGGCGCGCGCGGGGTGTCGCTGGGCATCCACTTCCAGCGCAAGATCATGACCGGCCTGTTCGGCGGCGAAGGCTTCATCATGCAGAAGCTCGAGGGCGACGGCTGGGTGTTCGTGCACGCCGGCGGCTGCGTGGTCGAGCGCGAACTGGCCGCCGGCGAGCGGCTGGACGTGGACACCGGCTGCGTGGTCGCCTTCCATTCCTCGGTGGACATGGACGTGCGCCCGGTCAGCGGCATCAAGAGCATGTTCTTCGGCGGCGAAGGCATGTTCCTGGCCACCCTCACCGGCCCCGGCAAGGTCTGGCTGCAATCGCTGCCGTTCTCGCGCCTGGCCGGGCGCATGTTCGCCGCCGCACCGCAGGGCGGCGGGCAGAACCGTGGCGAAGGCTCGGTGCTGGGCGGCTTCGGCCGGATCCTGGACGGCGACAACAACTTCTAAGGCAGCAAACTTTAAGCCCCTCTCCCCCCGGGAGAGGGGTTGGGGTGAGGGTACGGCACGCGAAGCGCCTCGCAGTATCAGGAGCACAGGCCCCCACACCTCCGGTGCAGCCCCCAGGCCCCCACAGCATGACCTCCAGTCGTGGGCGGTGCAGGAGGATGCGGCTATCCTCGCGCCGGCTCCTCCCTTCTTCCTCCTTCCGCGACGCATCCATGACCGTGCTCCGTTCCCCGCGCCTGCTGCTGTCCCTGTCCCTGTTCGGCCTGCTTGCCGCCTGCGGTGGCGAACCCAAGCCGGCACCGCCGGCCCCGGTGGTGAGCGGACCGGCACCGGTGCCCACGCCGGCAGCCCAACCGCTGCGCATCGGCATCGCCCTGGGCGGCGGCGCGGCCAAGGGCTTCGCCCACATCGGCGTGATCAAGATGCTGCAGGCCAACGGCCTGGAGCCGACGGTGGTGTCCGGCACCAGCGCCGGCAGCGTGGTCGGCGCGCTGTACGCCAGCGGCATGGACGCGTTCCAGATGCAGCAGGCGGCGGTGGCGCTGGACGAGAGCAGCATCCGCGACATGCGCCTGTTCTCCGGCGGCCTGGTGCAGGGCCAGGCGCTGCAGGACTACGTCAACGCCCAGCTCAAGGGCAAGCCGATCGAGAAGCTGGCCAAGCCGTTCGCGGCGGTCGCCACGCGGCTGGAGGACGGCGAGCGCACCGTGTTCGTGCGCGGCAACGCCGGCCAGGCGGTGCGCGCGTCCAGCAGCATTCCCGGCGTGTTCGAGCCGGTGACCATTGGCAAGTTCCACTACGTGGACGGCGGCGTGGTCAGCCCGGTACCGGTGGACGCCGCACGCCAGCTCGGCGCCGATTTCGTCATCGCCGTGGACATCTCCAGCAAGGCCAGTGGCAAGAACCCGGGCAGCATGCTCGGTACCGTCAACCAGTCGATCGCGATCATGGGCCAGCGCCTGGGCCAGCAGGAACTGGGCCGCGCCGACATCGTGATCCGGCCCAAGGTCAACGACATCGGCGCCGCCGATTTCGCCCAGCGCAACGCCGCGATCCTGGAAGGCGAGAAGGCCGCGCTGGCGGCGATGCCGCAGATCAAGGCCAAGCTGGCGCAACTGCAGCAGCAGCACGCGGCCGCCGCAGCCGCGGCGGCAAAGGCCGCGCAACCGGCGCCGCCGCCGTGCGAGCCGCAATCGCGGCTGGGCCGCCTGCTGCGCCGCGACGATCCCTGCAAGAAGGACTAAGGCTTGCTCCCCTCTCCCGGGAGAGGGGCCGGGGGTGAGGGTCCGACCACCAGCATCGTTCCCGGCGCAAGTAGTCCCGCACGCACTGCACCTAAGCTCAGAACCAACAGCGCAACGGCTGCGCCTACCGCTCCCCTCTCCCCCCGGAGAGGGGCCGGGGGTGAGAGTCCGACTGCTAGCGCCAGTTACTACTCGACGCAGTCCCACCGGCACTCCATCGCCACTCAGTACCGCCAGCGCAGAGTGAAACTCACGAAGCGCGGCTCGCCGTAGTTCTGGTAGTCCAGGTTGGCCCAGTACTTCTTGTTGAGCGCATTGGTCACCGCCAGCGTCGCGGTCCACTGCGTGCTGAGCTGGTAGTTGGCGTTGAAGTGCACCAGCGCGTAGGGATCCTGCACCACGGTGACCGGGCGCGTGGCGGCGCTGCCGTCGCCAACCGGGCGCTGGATGTTGTAGCCGCGTACCGCGCTCTGCCAGCTCACGCCGCCGCCCAGGCTCAGGCGCTGCCAGGCGCCTGGCAGGCGCACCTGGGTGGACAGCTGCAGATAGTCCTCCGGCAGGTTGGCGTAGATCGCGTCGGTGGGCGCGCGGGTGACCTTGGCGCGGGTGTAGCCGGCGTTGAGCGTCCAACCCGGGCGCAGTTCGCCGTTGTATTCCACTTCCCAGCCGCGGCTCTTGGTGCCGTCGACGCCGATGTAGGCCGAGCTGCCGTCGGGCAGCGAGGCTTCCGGCTGGGTCATGTCGCGCACTGCGTAGTTGTCCTGCTTGGCCTCGAACACCGCGGCGCTGAGCAGCGCGCGGCCGCCCTGCAGCTGTGCCTTGACGCCCGCTTCCAGGTTGGACCCCTGCACCGGCGCCAGCAGGTTGTTGTCCTTGTCCTTGTAGTTCTGCGGATTGAAGATCTCGGTGTAGCTGGCGTAGGTGGAGATGGCCGGGGTGATGGCGTAGACCAGGCCGACGTAGGGCGTGACCTCGTCGCTGACCCGGTAGCGGCCGCTGGTGCCGGTGTAGCGGCCGTCGGCCGCGAAGGCCTGGGTGCGGGTCTGCCAGGAACTCAGGCGCGCGCCGGCGATCAGCGACAGCGGCTCGGCCAGGCGCAGCCGGGTGGAGGCGTACACGCCGCGCTGGGTGGTGCGCGCCTCGCGCCGCGCGCCGGTGCGGGTGGCGCTGATCTGCCCCACCTCGCCTTGCCAGTCGTAGACGTTGGGGATGTAGTAGCAGCGCTCGCGGCCGCAGGTGGTCCAGTCGCCCGGATAGCGCAGCGCCATGGTCGGCGTGTTCGACTGCAGGTCCTGCCAGCTGCCGCCGAGAACCAGATCGTGGTCGCGGCCGAACAGCGGGAAGCTGCCGGACAGGTACACGTCCAGGCCGTCGCGGGTATCGGTGGCCTGCCCGGCGGCGGCGCGCAGGTAGATGCCGCTGCCGTCGCGCTTGGGATAGCCGCTGCCGTAGACGCGCAGGTTTTCGACCTCGCCCTCGGTGCGCGCCAGGTTGACCTTCAGCAGCCAGTGCTCGCCGAAGCGCTGTTCCAGGTTGGCGAAGGTGGTGCGGGTATTGCGCTGCCAGCGCGCCCACTTCGGCGCCAGGTTGGTGGACGTGGGCAGGTCGGCGAAGCTGCCGTCGGCGAAGAAGTACGGCACGGTGCCCCAGGTCGAGCCGACCGGATCGTTGTCCTGGCGCTGGTAGCCGACGGTGACCGTGGTGCTGTCGGTGAGGTCGCCTTCCAGCACGGCCATGCCGGACATCTTCTGCTCGGTGTAGTGGTCGTAGTAGTAGCCGCGGTCCTGCCAGGCGGCGACGAAGCGGCTGCGGAAGCGGCCGTCGGCGGTCAGCGGCGCGGTGACGTCGGCCTGCGTGCGGCGGAAGTCCCACGTGCCCAGCGAGGCCGCGAACGACGCATCGAAGGTCTTGCCGGGGCGCTTGCGCAGCAGGTTGACCGTGGCCGAGGGAATGCCGGCGCCGCTGAGCAGGCCGTTGGCGCCGCGGATCACCTCGACGCGGTCGTAGAAGACCATGTCGTATTCCTGGTTGGTGGAGCCGCTGTAGGTGGGCAGGCCGTCGACCTGGAAGTCGGTGATCTGGAAGCCGCGCGCGAAGTACAGCGGGCGCTGGGTGTCGTAGAAGGATACGTTGACGCCGGTGACGTTGCGCATGACGTCGTTGATGCTGAACAGCGATTCCTCTTCCAGCCGCTGCTGGCCCAGCACGCTCACCGACTGCGGCGTCTCCTGCAGCGTCAGCGGCAGGCGCGTGGTGGTGGACGGCTGCGCGCGGCTGGGGCTGCCGCTGACCTCGACCTTGTCCAGCGTGGTCGGCTGCGCGTCGGCCGCGGCCGAGGCCTCGGCGGCGAGCAACGGTACCGAGGCGGTGGAGAGCGCGGACAGCACGGCGAGGGACAGCAGGCGGCGTGGAGCGGAGCAAAGCATGGATCGATCTCGCGAGGGTTGGGCACGGGGCGACACGGTCGCGCCGCGGGTGACAGGAAAGGGACAGGCGCAGCCGCGCTCCACGGCGGGAAACCGGCGTGGCTGGCCCGGCAGGGCTGGCGCAGGGCTGTGGCCGTGGATGGCCGTCGCAGAACGCAAATGTAAATCGTTAGCAACAACTTAACAAGGGCTGCCATGCACCGACACGCGGCGGCACATCAGCATCGGGCCATTAGCCGCGCGGCAACGGCAGGCCGGCGAAGTCCTTGACGGTGCGCAGCACGAAGCTGGAATTGACGTCGGCGACGCCGGCGGCGTTGAGCAACTTGTCCAGCAGAAACGCGGAGAAGTGCGCCAGATCGCGGACGTAGACGTGTAGCAGGTAGTCCATGTCGCCGGTCAGCGCATGGCAGGCGACCACTTCGTCCCATCCCTGCACGCTGTCGGCGAAATGGGCGATGCCGCTCTGGCCGTGCTTCTCCAGCTGCACGCGAACGAAGGCCTGCAGGCCCAGGCCGATCGCCGCCGGCACCAGCCGCGCCGCGTAGCCGGCGACCACGCCCTCGGCCTCCAGCCGCTGCACCCGGCGCAGGCAGGCGGAGGGCGACAGGTTCACCTGCGCCGCCAGTTCGGCATTGCTGGCGCGGCCCTGCCGCTGCAGCAGGGCGAGCAGGCGCAGGTCGGTGCGGTCGAACGTGGGCGACTGAGTCATTTATTGCTCTGCAACATGGATTCTACGCAACAATCTTGCGCGCACAGCGCCGATCCCTGCAACTTCGCAAGCTCATTGCGCTCCCACGCGTCTACCATCGTGGCATCCCTTTCCGGAGCGTCGACCATGGACACCGCACCGCGCCGCGTCGAACACCAGCAGACCGACAAGGGCTATGTGCCGGTCTACACCACCGCGGTGGTGACCCAGCCATGGGACGACTACAGCGCCGACGACCACGCCACCTGGGGCACGCTGTACATGCGCCAGCGCGAGCTGCTGGTCGGCCGCGCCTGCGAGGAGTTCCTGCAGGCGCAGGACGCGATGGGCATGAGTCCGCAGGCGATCCCGCGCTTCGACGCACTCAACGCGGTGCTGCAGGCGACCACCGGCTGGACCCTGGTCGGCGTGGAAGGGCTGCTGCCGGAACTGGATTTCTTCGACCACCTGGCCAACCGTCGCTTCCCGGTGACCTGGTGGATCCGCCGTCCCGAGCAGATCGACTACATCGCCGAGCCGGATCTGTTCCACGACCTGTTCGGCCACGTGCCGCTGCTGATGAATCCGCTGTTCGCCGACTACATGCAGGCCTATGGCCGCGGCGGGGTGAAGGCGCATGCGATCGGCCCGGAGGCGCTGCAGAACCTGACCCGGCTGTACTGGTACACGGTGGAGTTCGGCCTGATCGACACCGCGGACGGCCTGCGCATCTACGGCGCCGGGATCGTGTCCTCCAAGGGCGAATCGCTGTATTCGCTGGAGTCGGACGCGCCCAACCGCATCGGCTTCGACCTGCAGCGGATCATGCGCACCCGCTACCGCATCGACACCTACCAGAAGACCTACTTCGTCATCGACAGCTTCGAACAGCTGATGCAGGCGACCTCGCCGGACTTCACCCCGATCTATGCGGCGCTGGCCGACCAGGCGCATCTGCCCGCCGGCCAGGTGCAGGCGCAGGACCGCGTGTTCCATGCCGGCAGCGGCGAAGGCTGGGCGGACGGCGGCGACGTCTGAGGGGCGCACGACGGCCGCGGCGGGCGTGCCCGCACGCGACCGTCGCCTGGCCGCACTGCGCGCTCAGTCGTCGCCCATGACGGCGATACCGGTCACGCTGGCCGGTTTCAGGTTGCAGCCGTTCAAGTAATTGTAGAGGGCGCTGTCGCTGACCTCTCTGCCACGGATCGGCGGCGTGGTCAGCTTGAACGGCCCCTGCGGACCCGCTGGCAGCGGCGCGCCGACGACGCTGCGCGCCGGCACGCAGCCGAGGATGTAGTTGCGCATGTTTGCGACGGTGGGTCGGCCACCGGCGTTCTGGAATTCGAATTCGAGGTCCCAGTTGCTGTTGGCCAGCGCCGGGGCGGCGCAGCAGAGCAGGCAGGCGGCGGCGAGGAACGAAAGGCGTTTGCTGGCGTGCATGGCATTCTCCCGAGTGGATGTCGCAGCGTGCGAAGCGGCTGCGTCCGCAAGCCTCGTCCCGCGCGGCGGGATCCGCACTCGGCCACCGCCTGAGATCGCATCGCGCGCCTGCCGATTGCGCAATGCAGGCGGCGCAGGCACGCCCTCTCCCGCCGGGAGAGGGGTTTGGGTGAGGGTCCGGGGCGCGAAGCGCGCGCCGAACATCAACCAGGTGCCGATGACATGCCGCGATCCGAGCGGTCACGCCGTCAGCGCGGATACACCAGCAACAGCACCAACGGCTCATCGCCCACCTGCTGCAACGCATGGGTGCTGCCGGCACGGGTCAGCAAGGCATGGCCGGCGCGCACGTCGTACTGGGTTCCGTCCAGCACGTAGCTGCCGCGGCCGCTGACGATGTAATAGATCTCGTCCTTGTGCTGCGGATGCAGGCCGATGCCGGCGCCCTTGTGCAACACGCGCTTCCGCAGCACGAATGGCAGGTTCTGCACCTCGGCGAAGAACGGATACGCCGTGGTCGGCCCTGCGCCGCCATGCGGGCCGGGCTGGTCGTGGGCCAGCGCGTCTTCGTGCAGTACCTGCGATTGCGCCGAGGCGTGGGCGGGGCGCACCACGTCGCAATCCAGATCGCGCACCAGCGCCGGGCGCAACGCGGGCAGCGCCTGCACCGCATCGCGCAGCGCCAGGCAGGCCAGGGCGTTTGCGCCGGCGATGCTGAAACGGCCGATAACGCCAGGGTCCTGTTCGGAAACGAACAGGTAAGGACGCGCACCCCGCTCGCCCAGCGCACGCAGCCAGGCGCGGCTGCTGGCGTCGAGGTCGATCAGCGCGACCTGCTGCGTGCTCGCCAGCCGTCGCAACGCCTGGATGTCCTGCGCGGGGGTATCCAGCAGCACACCCTCCATGAACAACGGTCGCGCCACCGGCGTGACCATCACGGGCGTGGCACCCTTGGCGCGTGCATGCATCAGCGCGCGGGCAACCGTTTGCTGCAGGTCGTCATCGCGGCTGGAGTCTTCGCGTTTGACGTCATCGTGGCCGAACTGGATCAGCACCACGTCGCCACGACGCAGTTCGCTGGCGATCGTGTCGAGCGGACCTTCGGCGGTGAAGCGGCGCGCGCTGCGCTCGTCCCCGGCGTGATTGCGCACCTGCCACACGTTCGGATCCAGGTAGCTCTGCAAGACTTGGCCCCAGCCGGCCTGCGGCGCGCGCGCGGGGCCGACCTCGGCAGCGACGGCATCGCCGACGATGAACATGCGCTGCGGTTCGGCGCAGGCGACGCCAGCGACGAACAACAGCAATGCGGACAGAAGCAGGCGCATGGGCACTCCGCTGCGCTGGGCTGCCTGGCACCCGCGTCGGTCGACGCAATCACGCCAGACAGACAGGGAGCAGCGCGGTAGGCATCGGCCGATCCTTCAGCCCTCACCCCAACCCCTCTCCCGCGGGAGAGGGGTTCGAGCATCGCACCGTGCGATCAGGCCGCGGCGGCGTCGGCCTTGCCCAGTACGCCGGCGACGAAGGCGCGCAGGTCGGCGTCCTTGGCGTTGTCGAAGAAGCACTGCTGGAAGCGCGCGCCGCCCACGGCCTGCTTGACCAGTTCCGGATCCAGCGCGCGCAGGCCGTCCAGGTAGGACTTGGCCAGGGCCTGCTTGACCTGGGTCAGGATGCCGGCGTTGGCCTGCTGCGATTCGCGGCGTTCGGCCGGGTAGCCCATGCCGCGCTCGCCGCTGAAGGCCTTCTCGAAGATGTAGCGCACGTTGATCTCCGCGCCCCAGCCGTAGCCCTTGGCGAAGGCCAGCGCCAGCGCGTTGCCGTTGTTGACCTGGGCGAACAGGTAGGCATCGGTCGGCTCGATGCAGTAGCCACAGAACACGCCCGGGTGCGCGTTGAGCGACATCATCGCGCCCTGCCCGGTGCCGCAGCCGGCAACCACGAAGTCCACCGCGCCGGCATTGAGCAGCAGGCCGGCGCAGATGCCGAGGTGGATGTAGGTCAGGCGGTGGTCGGCGTCGCCGTCCATGCCGACGTTGAACACGCTGTGGCCCTGCGCGGTGGCGACGTCGTTGAGCTGCTGCAGGATCACCGGGTTCTTGGCGGCCTGGCTGAACTCGTTCATTAGGGCGATTTTCATGGGGGGTCCTTTGGTGGGGGATTTGGGTGATGGGATGGAGCTGGGTGGAATGGGTCGGCGGCGGGCGTACCCCCATCCGCCCTGCGGGCACCTTCCCCCGATGGGGGAAGGGAGAAGCCCACGCGCTCTGGTCAGCGGGCGAGCCAGCCGCCGTCGACCGGGATCACGGTGCCGTTGACGTAGTCCGAGGCGCTGCTGGCCAGGAACACCGCGGTGCCGCCGAGGTCTTCCGGCACGCCCCAGCGGCCGGCCGGGATGCGGTCCAGGATCGCCTGGTTGCGCGCGGCATCGGCGCGCAGCTGCGCGGTGTTGTCGGTGGCCATGTAGCCCGGGGCGATGGCGTTGATGTTGACACCCTTGGCGCCCCACTCGTTGGCCAGCAGGCGGGTGATGCCGGCGATGCCGGACTTGCTGGCGGTGTACGAGGGCACGCGGATGCCGCCCTGGAACGACAGCATCGAGGCGATGTTGATGATCTTGCCGCTGCCCTGGGCGATGAAGTGGCGGCCGGCGGCCTGGCACATGAAGAAGGCGGACTTGATGTTGACGTTCATGACGTCGTCCCAGTCCTGCTCGCTGAAGTCCACCGCATCGGCGCGGCGGATCAGCCCGGCGTTGTTGACCAGGATGTCGAGACGGCCGAGCCCGGACAGGGTCTCGTCGAGGATGCGCTGCACCGGCTCGATGCTGATCAGGTTGGCTTCGATGGCGATGAAGCGGCGGCCCAGCGCGGTGACCTTGGCCTCGGTCTCGGTCGGCGCCTGGATGCCGGCGGCGGCGATGTCGGCGCCGGCCTGCGCCAGCGCCACGGCGATGCCTTGGCCGAGGCCGGTGTTGGCGCCGGTGACCAGGGCGACCTTGCCTTCGAGACTGAACGGATGGGTCATTGCGGGGGCTCCTAGAAGGGATGCGGATGGCAGGGACAGGGGCGAGTAACGGCGGCCTACTTGAGCTGGCAGATGTCCAGCACGTGCATGTCGGTGTAGTCGAGGTTCTCGCCGCCCATCGCCCAGATGAAGGCGTAGTTGGCGGTGCCGGCGCCCATGTGGATCGACCATGGCGGCGACACCACGGCCTCGTTGTTCTGCACCACGATGTGGCGCTGCGCGTCCGGCTCGCCCATGAAGTGGTAGACGCGGTCGTTGGCGCCGAGGTCGAAGTAGAAATAGACCTCGCTGCGGCGGTCGTGCAGGTGCGGCGGCATGGTGTTCCAGACGCTGCCCGGCTTGAGCACGGTCAGGCCCAGCAGCAACTGCGAGGACTGGCAGGTGGCCGGCACGATGTACTGGTAGATGGTGCGTTCGTTGCTGGTCTCCAGCGCGCCGCGGTCCAGCGCCACCGCCTCGGCGATCGACAGGCGCTTGGTGGCGAAGCGCGCGTGCGCCGGGGTCGAGGCCAGGTAGAACTGCGCCGGCGTGGCCGCGTCGTCGGAGGCGAACACCACCTCGGCGCTGCCCATCGCCACGTACAGGCCGTCCTTCGGTCCCAGCGGATACGCGGTGCCGTCGACGGTGACGGTGCCGCTGCCGGCGCCGACGTTGATCACGCCCAGCTCGCGCCGCTCCAGGAACGGGTGGCCGGCGGCCGAGGCCGGTTCGGTCTGCGCCGGCAGCGTCAGCGCCTGCGTGCGCGGCGCCGCGCCGCCGAGCACGAAGCGCTCGTAGTGGGTGTACTTCAGGGTCACCGCGTCGTCCACGAACAGGCCGTCGAGCAGGTACAGGTCGCGCAACTGGTCGTTGCTGGCGCCCTTGATCGCGTCGGGATGGGTGGCGTAGTGGGTCTTGCAGTACAGGGACATGGGCCTCTCCAGTGCAGGCGACGGCATGCGGCAGCCCGCCACGGAGGACAGTCTAGCGGACCTGGTAAACCGGTGTCATTCCGCAGTGCACGAACGGCGGGGATTGGGGATTGGGGATGGAAGGCACTGCGCCGCGTGGCGGCGCAGCGCCTCAGCGCGGCAGGGGTTGGCCGACGTCGATGCGGTTGCCGTCGGGGTCGGCGAAGACGAAGCAGCGCAGGCCGAAGTCGGCATCGCGGATCGCCTTGATGATGCGCACGCCCTGCGCCTGCAGGCGCTCGTGCAGCGCCGCCGCATCGTCGACCAGCAGGTGGGCCACGTTGCTGGTGCTGCCGCGGTGGCCGGGGCGCAGGGTCAGGTGCAGCTCGGCGGCGTCCTTCTTCAGGATCACGAAGCCGACCGGGCTGCCGTTCTGGAACACGCTGCGGAAACCCAGCCGTTCGGTGTAGAAGGCGACGGCGCGGGCGATGTCGGCAACGGGCACGGTCGGCGCCAGGCGGCCGAAACGGACCGCGGTGGCGGCAGGCACAGGGGACGACATGGCGAAGGCTCCTCGCAGGAAGGCCGCGTGGGTCCGCCCGGGCGGTGCCGGAACGGGGCGGGCCTTCGATGGGCGGAGCGGTGTCCGCACGGTCGGCCGCAGTGTAGACCGTTTGCAGCGGGTGGGGAGGCGGGGGCGGGACACGTGCCCTGGCCAAAATGTGGGTGCGACGCATGGATGGCGTTGAAACGCCCACGCCCCGCGGTCAGCGGGCGCTTCACTGCTGCTTGGGAACGGCTCCCGGTCCCCTGGGGATCGTTCGCCACGGCAGTTTCGTTCGTGCGCGTCGCGGCTGAGCCGCTCCCACAGGGATGCGCTGGACCTCCCTGTGGGAAGGACTTCAGTCCCGACGACGGAGGGTGTCAGTCGGCGTTCGGCCTCGCTTGTCGCGGCTGCATGACCGTCGACTCCCACAGAGGTGCCTGCCACCCGTATTGCAGGTCGCTGAAGCCGCTCCCGCAGCGACGGCTCGCGAATCACGGATCATGCCCGTCTCCGCTAGCGCCTGGCAGGCCAACACCTCCGCTCGCCACCACGCGCTCCGGCGTCGCGCGCGCGCCGGTAGCCCGCCGCGCCGCCGCGCTCAGTCTTCCGGCGGCTGGCAGGAGTCGCGCACGATCAGGTGCGGTCGCACGCTGGCCACCGCCAGCGACGGCGTGCCCTCGGGCTGGATCAGCATGGCCGCGGCGGTGCGGCCGGTGTCGCGGGTATGCCGGCGCACCGAGGTCAGCGACGGCCACAGCCGCGAGGCCAGCGGGCTGTCGTCGTAGCCGATGATCGACAGCTGGCGCGGGATGTTGATGTTGGCGCGCAGCGCGACCTTGTACACGCCGGCGGCCATTTCGTCGTTGCCGGTGAAGATCGCGCTGGGCCGCTGCTTGCCCAGCAGCAGCTTTTCCGCCGCGGCCACGCCCGATTCGAAGGTGTAGCCGGCCTCGACGATGCGCGCCGGTGGCAATTCGATGCCGCGCCGGGTCAGCGCGTCGATGAAGCCGGCGGTGCGCTCGTGTGCGGAGCGGTAGGCGCTGGGACCGGTGATCAGGGCGATGTCGCGGTGGCCCAGCGACAGCAGGTAGTCGGCGGCCTCGGCGGCGCCGTCGCGGTCGTGGGTGACCACCATCTGCGAGGTGTCGTCCAGCGGCAGCGAGGCGATGCGGGTGTAGCGCACGCCGATGCCGGCGAGCATGTCCGCCAGCGCCTGGTCCTCGGAGGCGCGCGGCACCAGGATCACCCCGTGCAGCTTCTGCTGCTGCACGAAGCGGCGCACACCCTCGATGTAGCCGGGGCTGCGGCTGTCGCAGGGGTGCACCACCAGTTCGAAGCTGGAGCCGCGCAGCGCGTCCAGCGCGCCGTACTGCATGTCCACGATGTATTGCGCGGTGGGGTTGTCGTAGACCATGCCGATCAGGAACGAGCGCCGGAACGCCAGCCCGCGCGCCAGCGGGTCCGGCGCGTAGCCGACCTCGCGCATCAGCGCCTCGACCTTCTCGCGGGTGTCTTTGCGCACCAGCGGCGAGTTGTTGATGATCCGCGACACGGTCTTCTTCGACACCCCGGACAGGCGCGCGATGTCGTTGATCGTCGCGGCCTTGCCGTGGGCGGAAGCGGGAGCATCGGCGGGACGGGGCTTGTTCGGCGCCATGGACGGAAAACCGGACGAAAGAGAGGGGATTCTACTGGGTGTCATGCTCGCTCCAGCGCACGGTCATGGAAGCGGTGTGAGCGCACCATGCCGGGACCCGGGACCCGGGACCCGAGGGCCTGCGCCGGCAGCGGCGATCGGCGTGCACGGCCCGCGGTCACCCGCCTGGCGCGAACCGGCGCCGCCGGGCCGGCTCAGGCGCGCAGCGCGCGCGGCAGCCACAGCGACAGTTCCGGGAAGAACGCCACGATCAGCAGCACGCACAGCGCCGCCAGCCAGAACGGCCAGATGGTGCGCATGCTCTGGGCGACGGTGATCTGTCCGATCGAGGTGCCGATGAACAGGACCGAGCCCACCGGCGGGGTAATCAGGCCGATGCCGCCGGCCAGCACCATCACCAGGCCGAAGTGGATCGGGTCGATGCCGTAGGCCTTGGCCACCGGCAGGAAGATCGGCGTGCAGATCAGGATCTTCGGCGCCAGATCCATGAACATGCCCAGCAACAGCAGCATCACCACGATCATCAGCAGCACCGTGTGCTGGCTGTGGGCGATGGACTGCAGGAAGTGCACCGCCGCCGCCGGCACCTGCAGGTAGGCCAGCAACCAGCCGAACACCGCCGCGGTGGCGATCACGAACAGGATCACCCCGGTGGTGCGCGCGGCATGCGTCACCGCGGCGAAGAACTCGGCCCAGCGCAGCTGCCGGTACAGCAGCGCGGTGACCAGCAGCGCATACACCACCGCGATCGCCGCGCTCTCCACCGCGGTGAAGATGCCGGCGCGGATGCCGACGAAGATCAGCGCGACCAGGCCCAGGCCCGGCAGCGCGCCGACCAAGCGCAACGCCACCGCGCGCCAGCCCGGGAACGCCTCGGTGCCATAGCCGCGCGAGCGCGCCACCGCATAGCCGGTGATCATCATCGCCGCGGTCATCAGCAGCGCCGGCACGATGCCGGCGGCGAACAGGTCGGCGATCGACAGGCCGCCGCCGGCCGCGGCCGAGAACAGGATCAGGTTGTGCGAGGGCGGCACCAGCAGCGCCACCAGCGCCGCGGTCATGCTGACGTTGACCGCGTAGTCGCGGTCGTAGCCGCGGTTGATCATCTGCGGAATCATGGTGCCGCCGACCGCCGAGACGTCGGCGATGGCCGAGCCGGACACGCCGCCGAAGAACAGCGAGGACAGCACGCTGACCTGGCCCAGGCCGCCGCGCATGCGCCCGACCAGCGAGGACGCCAGCGCGATCAGGCGGTCGGAGATGCCGCCGCGCAGCATCAGTTCGCCGGCGAAGATGAACAACGGGATCGCGATCAGCGACGCCGAGCCGCTGCCTGCGGAGATCTGCTGCACCAGCACCACCGCCGGCAGGTCCAGATACAGCAGCGTGGCCAGTGCCGCCGCGCCCAGCGCATACGCCACCGGCACGCCGATCAACAGCAGCACCACGAACAATCCCAGCAGGATGGCGATGGCCATGCTCAGTTCCTCCCCATGGTGGTGCCCGGGCGCAGCACCCGCCAGGCCTGGTACAGCGCGAACACGCTCATCAGCGCGCCGCCGATCGACAGCGGCAGGTAGTTGATGCTCTGCGGCATCTGCGCGCCGGCCATCTTGATGTCCAGCCCGTCCAGCAGCAGCACCGCACCCCACCATGCGATCACCGCGCCGATGGCGGCCACCAGCAGCGGGCGCAGCAGGTCGATGACGCGGCGCAGATTGGCGTGCAGCGTCTCGGCCAGCAGGAAGAAGCCGAAGTGGCGGCGGGTGTGCACGCCGGCGGCCGCGCCCAGGCTCATCGCCGTGCTCAGCAGCAGCAGCGTCACCGGCTCGGTCCAGCTCGGCGAGTCGTTGAGCACGTAGCGGGTGAACACCTGCCAGCCCTGCACCACCACCAGCCCGAGCAGGGCGGCGGCAGCGGTGCCGATGGCGAGGTTGGCGATCCGGTCCAGCAGCCGCTGCAGCGGCGGCACCGGGAGGGCGGGGTCGTGGTCGGTCATCGGCATGGGCTCAGGCGAAATCGCGGATGCGGCGGTAGAGGGCTTCGATCTCCGGCTGCTGCCGGTATTCGGCCAGCAGCGGCGCGGCGGCCTTGCGGAAGGCGGGCATGTCCACCTCGTTGATGGCCACGCCGTAGTCGATCACCTGCTGCCGCGCCTGCGCCTCGGAGGCATCCCACAGCCGGCGCATCACCGTCACCGACTGCCGCGCGGTCTCCAGCACCAGCGCGCGCTCGTCCGGCCCCAGCGTCTCGAAGCTGCGCCTGGACATCACCAGCACGTCCGGCGCGTAGGAGTGATCGCTCTGCGACCAGTAGTGCGCGGCCTCGAAGTGGCGGCTGGACTGGAAGCTGCGCATGTTGTTCTCGGCGCCGTCGATCATGTGCGTCTCCATCGCCGAGAAGGTCTCGCCCAGCGACATCGGCGTCGGGTTGGCGCCGAGCATGCGCATCAGCTTGAGGAAGATGTCCGAGGACGCCACGCGCAGCTTGAGCCCGTGCAGATCCTTGGGCTGCCGCAGCGGATGCTTGGTGTTGTAGAAGCAGCGCGCGCCGGAGTCGTAGATCGCCAGCCCGACCAGGTCGCGCTGTTCGAAACTGCGCAGGATGCTGTCGCCGACGTGACCGTCGATCGCCCGGCGCAGGTGCGCCACCGAGTCGAACACGTACGGCAGGCACAGCGCCTGGGTCAGCGGGAAGGTGTTGTTGAGCGCGCCGGAGTACACGCGGGTGATGTCGATGGCGCCGAAGCGGGCCATGTCGATCGCCTCCGCCTCGCGGCCGAGCTGGCCGGAGTGGTACTGGCGCAGGCGCAGGCGGCCGCCGGTCTTCTGCTCCAGGGTCTGGCCGAACCAGCGCACCGCCTCCACGGTGGGATAGTCGGCCACGTGCACGTCGGTGGCGGTGAGCAGGCGGGTGTCGCCGCGCTGCGCCAGCGCGCCCAGCGGCACGCCGGCCGCCGCCGCGGCGGTGAGTCCCGCACCCAGGAATCGTCTACGAGTGATCATGCTGCGCCCTCCCGCGCGTCATCGCCGTCGCAGCCTAGGCCGCGACCGCCCTGCAGTGAAGTTCGCCGTAGCCGTCGAAGCGGATCGTCGCCTGCTGGCCGATGGCGATGTCGTGGATGCCGGTGGCGTTGCCGGTGGCGATCAGCTCGCCGCGGCGCAGCGGCCGCCCGCGCTTGGCCGACCGCGCCAGCGCGAACGCGAACGCCGCGCGCAGCCCGCCCGGCAGCAGCGTGGCGCCGCCGGTGCCCACGCATTGGCCCTCGATCCAGGTCTCGGCGCGCAGTGCGGTCTCGTCCAGCGTGGTCCAGCCCGGCACCTGCGGCCCCAGCAGCAGGCCGTTGTTGTTGCCGAAATCGGAGATCACCACGCGCGGCCCCAGCTGGTTGATCGTGGCCAGCGGACTGCTCGCCACCTCGACGCCGACGAACAGCGTCGCCGGCACCTGCGCGGCCTGCTCCGGGGTCCAGTGCAACTGGTCGGCCGGCACGTCCGCGTCCAGGCGCAGCACGTACTCGGCCTCGACCGCGCCGAAGCCGCCGTCGAACACCGGGATGTCCGTTGTTCCACCGGTAGCATTCCACAGCGCAGCGGCGAAGATCGGGCCCAGCAGGCGCTCGTCCCCGGAGTGGTCGCGGCGCTCGGGAGCGATGTAGCCGACCTTCCAGCCGACCACGCGGTCCGGCCATTGCGCGATCGCCAGGTCCTGCACGCGGTAGGCGGTCTCCAGATCGTCGGGGATGACGCCGGGGAAATCGGGCAGCGCCCGGCCCTGGCGGCGGGCCTGGACGAAGCGGGCCGCGATGTCGGCCAACGCGGGCGGTGGCGTCTGCGACGGGCCGGAAGGAAGGCTCAAGGGCATCTCCGCAAGGAATGTGGGGGGATCGGAATTGCTGCGCCGCGCATCGACAGCGCGCTGCGCCGTTGTATATGGTAAACCGGTGTCATTGGCAATGTGCGGTGCGGCAAAGAGCTGGGAATCGGGAATCGGGAATCGGGAATCGGGAATCGGCAACAGCAACAGCAACAGCAACAGCAACAGCAACAGCAACACAGCGTCATGCGTTGGCGCAGGCCATGCGCACACTGGGGCCATCCGCCCTCGTCGGCCACGCGCCGCGCGGGTTTCTTTCATCCACGACGGAGATCTCGACGATGTCGGCCCTGCTGCTCCCCATCCGTCTACGGCTCACCGAACCGCTGCCCCCACGCTACGGCAGGCGCCGGTGCCGCACTGGCATCTCGTTGCTGGCGGCGTTGGCCCTGTTGCTGGGCGCGCCCGGCGCGGCCGTGGCGGCCGAGCGGCCGGCCAGCGAGAGCGCTGCCGAACTGGCGGCGCGGCTGCCGCTGTGGCCCGGGCCGGCGCCGGGGTCGACCGCCGGCCCCGAACAGCCGCACCTGGTCGAGCGCAGCGACGACCCGGCGCTGCCCGACCGTGCGCTCAGCGGCCGCTACCAGCCCTACCTGGTGGTGTACCGGCCGAAGCACCCGAACGGCAGCGCGCTGCTGGTGGCGCCCGGCGGCGGTTACGCGCGCGTGGTGCTGGACAAGGAAGGCACGGCGCTGGTGCCGATCTTCGCCGAACAGGCCGGCATCACCCTGTTCGTCCTGCGCTACCGGTTGCCCGATGCGGCCACCGACGGCGCCGCCGCGCGCGACCAGCCGCTGGCCGATGCGCAGCGCGCGCTGCGCCTGATCCGCGCGCATGCCACCGACTACGGCGTGGATCCGCAGCGCATCGGCGCGATCGGCTTCTCCGCCGGCGGCCATGTCGCCGCCAGCCTCGGCACCCGCTATGACGATGCGGTGTATCCGGCGCGCGATGCGATCGACCGGGTCAGCGCGCGGCCGGACTTCCTGTTGTTGCTGTACCCGGTCATCGACATGGGCAGCGGCACCGCGGCGCACACCGGCTCGCGGCTGCGGCTGCTTGGCCGCCACCCGGACGCGGCGACCATGGCCGCCTACTCGCTGCAGAACCGGGTGCATGCCGGGATGCCGCCGACCTTCCTGGTGCACGCGCAGGACGACCCGGTGGTGCCGGAGGAGAACAGCCTGCTGTTCTACCAGGCGCTGCGCCAGGCCGGGGTGCCGGCCGAGCTGCACCTGTTCGCGCACGGCGGCCATGGCTTCGGCACCCGCGGCATCGCTGGCCTGCCGCTGGCGGCATGGCCGCAGCTGGCGCTGGGTTGGATGCGCAACGTGCAGGACGATCCGCGCGCCCGCGCGCCGATCGCGCCGCCGGCGGGCGCGCCGTGAGCCTCGCCGTGAGCGACCTCTCCGCCACGCGGCGGTGCCCGCCGCGCCTGTCCCAGGCACGCGGCCGGATCGCCGGCAGTCGCAAACGCGGCCCCGCCGCCACACCGTCCGCGTCCCCGATCGCCTAGCCAGGACACCGTCCACGCATGACCGCCCGCCCTCGCCTGCCCGCCCCGCTCCCCACCGCGTCCGACGCAGCCGCCCCCGACGACCATGGCCGCCGCCGCTTCCTGCGCGACGGCGCACTCGGCGCCCTGGCCTTGAGCGGCGCGCTGCCCGGTCTGGCGACCGCAGCGCTGCCGACGCCGGCGGCGCCGCTGGCACGCACCCGCAGCGGTCGCATCCGCGGCGTGCGCAATGAGGGCGTGTGCGTATTCAAGGGCATTCCCTACGGTGCCGACACCGCGCCGCGTCGCTTCCAGCCGGCGCTGCAGGAAAAGCCCTGGCCCGGCGTGCGCGACTGCAGCGCCTACGCCGCGTCGGCGCCGCAACGCGGGTCCGAGCCGGTCAGCGAGGACTGCCTGTTCCTCAACGTGTGGACCCCGGGCCTGCGCGACGGCGCGAAGCGTCCGATCCTGTTCTACATCCACGGCGGCGCCTACAACAACGGCTCCGGCAGCGACCCGCTGTACGACGGCGTGCGCCTGTGCCAGCGCGGCGATGTGGTGGTGGTCAGCGTCAATCACCGCCTCAACGCCTTCGGCTATCTGTACCTGGCGCCGTTCGGCGGCGACGCCTATGCCGCCTCGGGCAACGTCGGCCAGCTCGACCTGGTGCAGGCGCTGCAGTGGGTACGCGCGCATGCGGCCGAGTTCGGCGGCGATGCCGGCAACGTCACCGTGTTCGGCCAGTCCGGCGGCGGCGCCAAGATCGCCACGCTGATGGCGATGCCGGCCGCGCAGGGCCTGTTCCACCGCGCCTGGACCATGAGCGGGCAGCAGGTGACCGCCGCCGGGCCGCGTGCGGCCAGCCAGCGCGCGCAGTTGCTGCTGCAGGCCCTGCAGTTGGCGCCGTCGCAACTGGACGCGCTGCGCACGCTGCCGCTGCAGCGCGTGCTCGACGCCACCCGCATGCCCGACCCGTCGCGCGCCGAGACCACCGCGCTGTACCTGGGCCCGGTGCTGGATGCGCAAGTGCTGCACCGGCATCCGTTCTGGCCGGACGCGCCGCCGCAGTCGGCGCGCATCCCGATGGTGATCGGCAACACCCGCGACGAGACCCGCGCCTTCCTCGGCCACGATCCGGCCAACTTCGCGTTGAGCTGGGACGCCCTGCCGGACAAGCTGGCGCAGGAGCAGTACGTGGACCTGTCGCCGCAGGTGGTGATCGCCGAGTACCGGCGGCTGTATCCGCAGTACACGCCGAGCGAGGTGTTCTTCGCCGCCACCACCGCCGGCCGTTCCTGGCGCGGCGCGGTCGAGGAAGCCGAGGCGCGCGCGCGGCAGGGCGCACCAACCTGGGTCTACCAACTGGACTGGGGCTCGCCGCTGGACGGCGGCAAGTTCGGCGCCTTCCACACCCTGGACATCCCGCTGGTGTTCGACA
This sequence comes from Xanthomonas sp. F1, assembly GCF_014199855.1. Classification (NCBI taxonomy): domain Bacteria; kingdom Pseudomonadati; phylum Pseudomonadota; class Gammaproteobacteria; order Lysobacterales; family Lysobacteraceae; genus Xanthomonas; species Xanthomonas sp. F1. The sequence goes on from NZ_JACHOK010000014.1 coordinate 81,708, forward strand.
ATATCCGCCAGCCCGGATCGCGCACCGGCGACGGCGCCGACGCGCAGCGCATGGCCGATGCGATGAGCGCGGCGTTGCTGGCCTTCGCCCGCCATGGCGACCCCAACCACGCCGGCCTGCCGCGCTGGGAACCGTATTCGCTGGCCCAGCGCGAGACCCTGCTGTTCGACACCGACAGCCGCCTGGCGCACGACCCACGCGGCGGCGAACGCCGGCTCTACGCGCAGGTGCCGTTCGTGCAGCGCGGGACGTTCTGAGGCGGTGCGCGGCGTTCGCGGCCGTGGGCGAAGTACGCGTGCGCGCCCGTCGAAAGCAGAGGCGCGCTTCCCAGGCCGGTTGGTGTGCTGCGTCGGGACTGAAGTCCCTCCCACAATGGCTGCGGCGGTGTCGGCGTCAGTCGCGAGGGCTGGTGCGCCGGCTCACCGCGCTACCAGCCGGTGTCCTCGGCCAGCACCACGCGGTTGCCGACGGCGCGCGCGGAATCCAGCAGCGCCTCGGCGCGCTGCATCAGCGTGGCCGGCGTGTCGTCGGGCGCGGCCAGCAGCGCACCGACGCTGACCGTCAGCGGCTGCGCGTCCGCCGCGTCCTGCACGATCGCCATCACCTCGACCATGTCGCGCAGCGCCGGCGCCACCTGGCGCAGGTGTGCGCCGCTGGCGTCGTACAGCACCAGCGCGAAGCGGCCCGCGCCGATGCGCATGGCCACGTCCAGCGGCCGCAGCAGGCACTGCATGGCCTCGGCCACCTCCAATACCGCGCGGTCGGCAGCGACGCCGTGGCGGCCGGCGAACGTCGCGAAGCCGTCCAGTTCGACCAGGATCAGCGCCAGGCCGCGCTGCAGGCGCCCGCGCTCGGCCAGCGCCACCGCCAGGTGCTCGTCGAAGCGGCGGCGGTCGCCCAGGCCGGTGAGCGCGTCGCGCAAGGCCTCGTCGTCGCGCACCCGGCGCTGCAGGAAGCCTTCGCGGCGCGAGTGTTCGCGCAGGTAACCGCCGACCGCACCGACCGGTACCGCGGTCCACAGCAGCCACTGCAGGCGCAGGTAGGCATCGTGCGCCGCGCCGTCCAGCAGCAGGTGGCCGGACACGGCGCTGATCGCGCACAGCAGCAGCGCCACCGCCACGCTCTGCCACAGCGCCAGGCCCAGCGGAAAGAACCCGGCCACGATCACCAGGGTCATCACTGCGGCCGCATAACGCAACTCCTGCGGCGGGTAGCCGATGCTCGACAGCACCAGCCCGGTGCCGCCGACCAGCAACAGCAGCGCAGCGCGGCCGGGCCCATGCGTATCGGCACGGTGGATCGCGGCCGCCACCCACAGCAGCGCCAGCAGGGTCGCTGCGCGCACCGCCACCGCATAGCCGAGCAGGCCACCGCCGCGCCAGCCGAAATGCAGCGCGTCCCACCCCAGCAGCAGCAGCGCGATCAACACGCCCAGCGAGGCCGCCACGCGCTGCGCGAAGCCCAGCGTGGCGGCGGTGTAGTGGCGGTACGCCCGTTCCAGCGGAGGATCGAAACGCAGCGCGGCGAATCCCTTGCGCAACTGCGCCGCGTAGGCCTCGCCCGGCGGCGCGTCGTTTGGCTCCTGGTAACGCTCGTGCATGCAGTCCCCTGTCGACGGCAACGCGGCGCGAAGTGGGGAGCAGGTCACATCAGATCGTGCAACCCCACTCCATTTCGTGCGAACGCTGCGGTGCCCACGTCGAGACCATGAAAAAGCACCGGCGCGTGATTGTCCACTTTCGGGACGATCGGTTGCGTGACAGCAGCACCCTACTGCGCCGCATGGCGCGGCAGGCGGTGCGTCAACGCGGCTGCGGGAATGCCCACACGCTGTGCGGATCGCCGCCTTGCCCGCGCCGGTACGCCGCGCGCGCCATCTGCCAGTAGGCCCAGGCCAGCGCCAGCGCGCAGGCGTCGATCGCCAGCAGCGTGCCGCTGCTCCACGGCGCCACCCAGCCGGCGGCGTCGCGCAACCCGGCCAGCGGCACCAGCGTGGTGAGCGCCGCGCAGGCCAGCAGCAGTTCGTAGGCACCGCGCGCGGTCGGCCGCAGCAGTGCCCAGGCCACGCCGAGCGCGAACACCGCGTAGTAGGCGCCGCGCTCCATGCCGGGCGGCAGCAGGCGCGCGGCCACGAACAACGCCGACACCCCGGCCACGCAGCCCAGGCAGACGCCGGTGGTCAGCCGTGCCATGACGTGGGTGCGCAGCGGCTGCGCGTGCTGGCGGCGCTTGCGCCGCGCTTCCACCCACAGCAGGTTGCCGCTGTAGAACAGGAACGCACCACCCAGCCCGAGCAGGAAGTACAGCCACTGCAGCGGCCAGCGCCCGTAGTTGCCGAAGTGCAGGGTCTGCAGGCCGCGCAGCGCCGCCACGCCCGGCGACATGGTCTGCGGCGACAGCACCCGCAGCACCTTGCCGTCTGCCGCGCGCAGCGCCACCCCGGCGAGATTGTTGAGCCGACGCTGATCCTGGTGGCCATAGAGTTCCACCTGCGCGTTGGCGTCGCCGGCATCGTGGAAGGACAGGCTCTCCGGCACGAAGCCGGGATTGGCCGCGCGCGCCCGCGCCACCAGTTCGGCCACCGGCAGCATCGGCGCAGGCACGTGCGCAGGCTGCACGTGCGGGGCCAGTTCGAAGTCCGGCTGCAGCACCTGCATCAGCTTGCCGTCGAACACCAGAGCCTGGAACGGCGCCAGCAGCAGCACGCCCAGGGTCAGCACCGCGCCGGACCAGGCGAAGATCACGTGGAACGGCAGGGACAACATGCCGATGGCGTTGTGCGCGTCCTGCCACAGGCGCTTGACGTTGCGGCCGCGGCGCAGCGCGAACAGGTCCTTGAGCAACACCGGCGCGTACAACACCACGCCGCTGACCAGGGCCAGCCCGTACAGCAGGCAGACCACGCCGAACAGGTAGGTGCCGAAGGTGCGCGGCAGGCCGGCGGTGAAGTGCAGGTCGTACAGGAAGTCGACGAAGCCGCTGCGCTGCGGCAGTTGCAGCGGCTGCCCGTCGGCGCCCGGCTGGAACTGCACGATGCCACCGAAGGCCTGCTGCGCGGCCGGCCCGAACGCGTAGAACTGTGGCAGCGCGCGGCCCTCGCCGGGCAGCATCAGCGTGTAGGACTCGGCCAGCGCCGGATGCCGCGCCAGCACCGCATCGGCCAGCGCCTGCGCGGCCTGTTGCGGCGGCAGCGTCGGGGCCTGCGCCGCCGCTGGCCGTGGCCACTGCTCCAGGTCGTGGGTGAACACGTTGATCGCCCCGGCGTAGAAGGCGATGAACAAGGCCATGCCGGCGAGCAGGCCCATCCAGCTGTGCGCCGACAGGAACTGGCGCAGGGTCGCGGCCTTCATGCGCTCACCTGCACGAGGTGGGTGGCCTTGAGCAGGAACAGCGCCACGTAGCACAGCGCGGTCGCCGCGCCCAACCACAGCCACGCGCGCGCGCCACTGCGAAACACGAAGGCCAGCGACATCGCGCCGACCCACGCCGGGAACACCAGCAACAGCCACGGCAATGTGTGCACCTGCAGATCGCCCGGCCACAGCAGCACGCACAAGCCGATGACACCCACCGCCAGCGGCAGGCCCAGCACGATCGCCGCCAGCCACCTAGCCCACATCGGCATCGCCTCCCTGCAGTTGCCGCCACGCATCCAGGTATGGCAAGGCCACCGCCGTCAGCATCGTCGCGCTCAGCGCGGCGAAGACACCGGCCCACACGCCCAACGCGACGATCGCTGCAACCAACGCAGCCACGCAGAGCAGCGTGCCGGCCACGCGCAGCGCGCGCGCATGCCGGCGCCACGCCGGACGCAGCCGCTGGTGCGCGGTGGCCAGGTAGAACGCCAGCGCCGCCGACGCGGCGGCGAGCAGATAGGCAGCGGTGGCCAAGGCGGACATCACCAGCGCGCCTCGAAGCCGATGCCGACCACGCGTGGCGCGCCCAGCAGCGCGATCGGGTCGCTGGCCCAGCGGTACTGCACGTAGTGCCGGTCCAACAGGTTGTTGGCGAAGATCCACGCGCTCCAGTCCAAGGTTTCGTAACCGAGCTTGGCGTTGACCAGGGTACGCGAGGCCAGCTGCGCCGCGCCGGCGCCGACGTCGGTGTAGACGCGGTCGCGGAAGCTGGCGTTGAGATTGGCCAGCCAGCCGTCGGCGAAGCGCCAGTTGGCGCCCAGCGCGGCGGTCCAGCGCGGCGCGTAGGCGAACTCGCTGCCGGCATAGTCGGTGACGTCGGCGCCGACGATGGTGGCGAAGCTGTCGTAGCGGGTGCGCGAGAAACCCAGCGAGCCGTACCAGTCGAAGGCGTCATCGAGGCGATGGCTCAGCTCCAGCTCGCCGCCGTACAGGTGCGCGCGGCCGGCGTTGACGGTGTTGTAGTCGTAGCTGTTGAGGCCGAAGTAGGCGGTGGCCTGCTTGTCCTTCCAGTCGATGTAGTAGGCGTTGGCGTTGAGGGTCAGGCGCCGGTCCAGCCACTGCGAGCGCAGCGAGGCCTCGTAGTTCCAGGTGTATTCCGGGTCGTAGGCGAAGGCCTGGCTGCGCGCGACGTTGAAACTGGAGCCGCCGGAGCGGTAGCCGCGCTGCACCACCAGGCTCGCCGACAGGTCCGGGTTCCACTCGTAGCGCGCGCCCAGCTTGGGCAACAGCGCATCGAAGTCGCGCGTGTTCCATGCCACCTCGCCGCTGGCCGAACGCACGATGCCGGCCACGCCCTGATTGATCGCGGCGACCGCCCGGTACAGCGCGGTGCCGCTGGCGGCGAATGTGGCCGGATCCGGATACTGGCCGGCGAACGTCGCAGCGGTGTCCGAGGCCATGGCGTAGCGCTGGCGGTCGTAGCGCAGGCCGCCCAGCAGCGAGAAGCCGCCGGCGATGCGCCACTGCCCGTCGGCGAACAGCGCGCGGTTGCTCGAGCGGCTGGGATTGGCGGCACTGTAGTCCACCGGAATCACCGGCAGCACCTGCGCATAGCGCGCGGCGATGGCACTGGCGCTGGCGGCCGGGAAGCCGGCGCTGCCCAGCAGCCGCGCGATCGTCGCGGTCGGGGTGGCGACGTTGGTCAGCGAGCGCGCATCGTTGTCTTCCACGTGTCGCGCCCAGTACGCACCGACCAGGCCCTGCAGCGCCGTGCCTTCGTAGCGCAGGCGCAGTTCCTGCGAGGCGGTGGTGGTGGAGATCTGCCGCTGCGAATAGGCCGTGTTGGCCGGGCCGCGGTCCAGGTCCCAGGTACTGAACGAATCCACCTTGTTCCAGGCGCTGACCGAGGACAACGACCAGGCCTCGGCGAGTGCGTAATCGGCCTGCAGGGTGACGATATCGCTGTCGGTGCGGTTGCGGTCCGGGGTGTTGTTGGTGGTGTAACGGTGCTCGAAATAGTCGGGCAGGTCGGTGCGCACGTAGCTGTACATGTACGGCCCGGTGCGGTGCGCACGGGTGTAGCCGAACTGCACCTTGAGCCCGGGCAGCGCCGACGGCGTCCACAGCAGCTTGCCGCGGTAGATCGCCGAGACCAGCGCGTCGTCGGCGGCCTGGCGGGTGAGGTTCCAGTTGTAGCCTTCGAAACTGCGCTGCTCGACCGAGACCCGGAACGCCAGTTCGTCGGCGATGATGGGTCCGCCGACCGCGCCGGCCAGGCTGCGGTCGGACGGATCGGAGGCGAGCACGCGCAGCTTGCCCTGCCAGTCCATGGTCGGCTCGGCGGTGCGCAGGATCACCGCGCCGGCCAGCGCGTTCTCGCCCTGCAGGGTGGATTGCGGGCCGCGCAGGATCTCCACCTGCTGCAGGTCCCACAGGCTCAGCGGCGCCCAGCTGATCGCGGTCTGCGGCAGCGCCGCGCCATCCAGGTAGATGGTGGCCAGCGGCGCATCGCCGCCGCCGTCGATGTCGCGGATGCCGCGGATGCTGAAGCCGGCATCGCCGTAGGTCTGCGCCACGTTGGCAGTGCGGTTGAACACCTCGTAGACGCTCTGCAGGTTTTCCTGCTCGATGCGCGCCTCGGTGGTGACGGCGACCGAACTGGTCGTGTCCTGCACGCTGCGGCCGCTCTTTTCGCCGGTGACGACGATCTGGTCGAGGGTGGTGGGATCAGGGGGAGGCGCGGCGTCGCCGCTTGCCGCACGCGTTGGCGGCGCCAAGCCGATCAGTACGGACACCACAGACAAGGACAACACCGACCGCGCGATGCGCATGCACCATTCCCCCGATACTCACGGATGAAGGCATGGCGGCGGCTGTGCCCGGCTGCCGGACGTGGCAGCGCTGGGCGCGGACTTTAGCAGAGCGGGGGCTGGGTCGCCATGGGATTTGGGATGGGCGGCAGGTTTGCCGCGGGTCTTGGGGTTGGGTCTTGGGGTTGGGCCTCGGGGTCGCGGGGGGCGCGGGGCGCGAGCGGTCGTAGATACCGTCTTACCCCCTAGCAGGCAAGGGCCCTTTTCGGGTCGAACGCGGTGCCCGATTTGAGGACGCCGTAGGCGAGGTGCAGGAGCTT
>NZ_JACHOK010000015.1:0-77469 GCF_014199855.1 Xanthomonas sp. F1
CACAAGTTCCTGCGCTGGCTCAATGCCATCGCACGCGATCAAGCCCCGTACGCTCCTCCAGCCATCGCGGGTGCATGACAGTTGACTCCTACAGGATACGTCCCGATGTTGTTGGAGATGCCCGAGCCTACAAGGCCGCGCGCGCTGACCGCGGCAAAAGCGCGTCATGGATGCGTCCGGACGCGGCAGCGCACGCGCATCGCTCCTGGGCCGATCAGCGAACACCCCAGGAGCACGGCAGAACGCATGGGGCGCGTCCTGTGTCCAGGCCAGCCGCGCGTCGGTCATCGAATCCGAGGTAGGCCGGCCGCGTCCGTCCGGTCAGCGCCGCAAAGCCGGCGGCAGCGCCGGCAGGCGCGCCAGGAACGCGGGCGCCAGGCCCTTGTAGCGCGCATAGCGCTCGTCCATGCGCCGCGGCACCAGGATGCGCGCGCCGAACATGCCCCAGATCAGCATGACCAGGAACACGGCGCCTCCCAGCCAGAACCCGCTCTCGCCGCCAACGGCGAATCCCAGCAGCGGACCGACCAGAAAGGCACCGGCGCTCAACAGGATGTACCGGTTGCGCCGGCGCCGATGCTCCGCGCACATCCCCAGCACGTGGCTGCTGCGCTTGCGCGCGACCAGCGCCGCGATCGCATAGACCAGGATGCTGACCAGGATCAGCGCGTACCAGCCCGGCGCGTGCCAGTAGAAGGTGCGCTTCTTGAGTTCGTCGTTGCGCAGCGCCGCCCCGCACTTCACGCAGTGCGGCGGGAATGGCGCATCGCGCAGGCACAGCAAATCCGTGCCATCGCGCCACAATGTCTCGCCCGGCAACGGCGGCGGCAGGCTGGACGGACTGGCGACGCTGGGCGCCTGATATGGATTGAAACTGCCTTGCTCGGTCATGGCCTGCGCCCCCTGCGCGCCGTAGCGCCCGCGTGGTGCGGGCGAATCGGCGGGCATGGTAGCGCGGCGGATGCAGCGCGGTAAGCGCCGGCGGCGCTAGCGTTGGAAAGCGCCGAGACGCTTCCCTGGAGGGGTGCGAACACGCGTGCAGGCACGCGCGGACCCGGATCAGCGTTCGACGATCGCCACCACGCCCATGCCGCCGGCGGTACAGATCGAGATCAGCGCGCGGCCGCCGCCGCGTTCGACCAGTTGCTTGGCGACGGTGGCGACGATGCGCGCGCCGGTCGCGGCGAACGGGTGGCCGGTCGCCAGCGACGAACCCACCGGATTGATCTTGGCCGGATCGATCTGCCCCAGCGGCGCATCCAGGCCGAGCCGGGTGCGGCAGTAGTCCTCGCTCTCCCAGGCGCGCAGGGTGCACAGCACCTGCGCGGCGAAGGCCTCATGGATCTCGTAGATGTCGAAGTCCTGCAGGCGCAGGCCATGGCGCTTGAGCATCTCCGGCACGGCCACGGTCGGCGCCATCAACAGGCCTTCGCCGTGCACGAAATCCACCGCCGACACCTGCGCATCACGCAGATAGGCCATCGGCACGTGGCCGTGCGCCTGCGCCCACTCCTCCGAGGCCAGCAGCACCGCGGCGGCGCCATCGGTCAGCGGGGTCGAATTGGCCGCGGTCAGGGTGCCGCGGCCGCTGACCTTGTCGAACGCCGGCTTCAGCGTGGCCAGCTTCTCCAGCGAGGTGTCCGCGCGCAGGATGTTGTCGCGCTCCACGCCGCGGAACGGCGCGATCAGGTCGGCGAAGAAGCCGCGCTCGTAGGCGGCGGCCAGCTTGTGGTGCGAGGACACCGCCCAGGCGTCCTGCGAATCGCGCGAGATGTTCCACTGCTTGGCCATGTCCTCGCAGTGGTCGCCCATGCTCTTGCCGGTGCGCGGCTCGGCCACGCCCGGGAACTCGGGCTTGAGCTCGGCGAACTTGAAGCCGCGGGTCAGCGCACGCAGCTTGTCGCCGGTGCTCTTGGCACGGTTGGCCGCCAGCAGCCGCGCGCGCAGCTTCTTGCCGTAGACGATCGGCACCTCAGAGGTGGTATCCGAACCGCCGCCGATGCCCGACTCGATCTGCCCCAGCGCGATCTTGTTGGCCACGGTGATGAGGCTGTCCAGGCTGGTGCCGCAGGCGCGCTGCAGGGTGATGCCCGGGGTCAGCGGCGACAACCCGGAGGACAGCGCGGCCTCGCGGCCCAGGTTCCAGTCGCTGGAATGCTTGATCACCGCGCCCATCGCCACTTCGCCCAGCTGCTGCCCGTGCAGCCCGTAACGCTCGACCAGCGCGCCCAGCGTGCGCACCGACATGCCGAGGTTCCCGACATCCGCGTACGCCGTGTTCTGCCGGCAAAACGGAATGCGGACGCCGCCGAGAATGGCGACGGGACGGGCTGCTGGCATGGGATTACCTCGCGCGAGGGGAGTCGGGGACATGGCCTGCACGTTAGCGCAGGCATAATGAAGCGAGTGTAGCTATGCGCCCGCGACGGGCCAACCGCCAATCCCCATGACCGAAGCCTTCGCCAACAGCCACACCCACGGGGTGATCGCCCTGGAACTGTCCTCCGGGCGCGAACCGGCGCATCCGGCGCTGCCGCACGTGCAGGCCGCCGAGCTGGCCGAGAAGGTCGGCCGCGACCTGGCGCAGTTGGTGCCGGCGGTGCGCGACCTGGAGCTGAGCCTGGCGGGCGCGCATTTCGACCCGGCCGAAGCGCTGCGCCCGGGCTGGCCGCTGCACCGGCGCCTGGAGGAACTCGCCGCCCGCGCGCCCGGCCGTCACGACGGCCCACGGCTGCTGGCCTTCGGCACCGATGCCGACGGCAGCGTGCCGCTGCCGTTCCAGGCCGACCCCGGCCTGCGTGGCGGCGCATTGCGGGTGGTGCCGTTCCTGCTGAGCGGCCCGGCCGACACCGTGCAAGCGGTGGCCGCGGCGCTGGAGGAGGTGCTGCTGGCGCAGGGCATGGCCCAGGCCGACACCGCGCTGCTGGCGCAGCAGGGCTTCGGCGCGCAGGTCGAGCACGCCCGCTACCTGACCGGCAACGACCTGGCAGCGATGATGTCGATGCAGTACGACAACCAGGGCCTGGCGCCGCTGTGGCCGCTGATCGAGACCGCGCTGCTGGCGCCAGACCAGGAAGAATGGCTGCAGGCCCCGCCGGAGCCGCTGCTGCGCTACCGCGGCGGCGAAGTACGCATGGCCCTGTTCGACCCGGCCAGCTGGTGCGCGCACTACGCCTACGACCGCCAGGACTGCGAGCGCCTGCAGCGGGTCTACGAGCAGTACCTGGCACGCCAGCGGCAATTGGCCGCGGTGCTCGAGGCCCATGGTCTGCCGGTGCTGTATGTGCATTGCGAGAGCGGCCACGACGCCAGGCAGGCATTGTTGGCGGCCTGAGCCGCATTCTTACGGCAACCCGGGTGCATCACGCCGAAGCAAGCGCGGATATTCCGCCGCGCGTCTATGCGTTACCTCGACACTGCAATCCCGGTCCAGCGCCGCGGCATGCGGCCGGATACCGGCTCAGTACTGGCCAACATCCCTGGCGTTGCGGCGGTACGCAAGCGCTTCAAATCATTCGTAGCGAGGCCATCTCATGCACGACGTGTTGACCGTGGGCGCGCTGTGCGCACGCCAACAGGCGGGCGAACACCTGAAGTTCGTCCACTTCTGGGGGCACACGCCGAAGCAGGCAGGCGATGGCGGCCCCCACAAGTGGACGCCGCCATCGAGAACGTCATCCAGCGTGCGCTTACTGGGCTGACGCCGCCGCCGCGTCGCCCTTGATCACGCCGCAGGCCAGGCGGCCGCCGGCGTTGCCGGTGGGCTGGCTCTTGTAGTCGTCCGGGTCGGCGTGGACGATCACCGCGTGGTTGAGGATGTCGAAGCCGTCGCCCTTGCCGATGTTGACGTTGTTGGACACCGCCGCATCGATGGTCGCCTTGCCCTCGGCGTCGGCCTTGAGGTTGGGCATGTCGCCGCCGTGGTGCGGATCGCTGCCGACCTGGCCGTGCTCGGTCTTGGCCGGGTTGAAGTGGCCGCCGGCGCTGCTGCCATCGGGCGCGCTGCAATCGCCGAACTCGTGGATGTGGAAGCCGTGCTCGCTGTTGGGCTTGAGCCCGGTGATGGTGCCGGTGACGTGTACGGCGCCGTCGACGGTGGTGAACTTGACCTCGCCGGCCACTTCGTTGCCCTGGGTCGGGCTGAGCGCGGCGCTGGCGCTGCCGCTGGCGTTGGTCGCGGCCGGCGGTGCGCTCGCGGCCGGCGCGGCGGCGGGTTCGGGAGTCGCCGCCGGCGTGGCGGCGGGTTCTTCGCGCTTGCAGGCGCTCAGCGCCAGGGTGGTGGCCAGGAACAGCAGACTGGGAAGGGTACGACGCACGGGGGTTCTCCTTCGTTGCAGAGCCGCGGAATGCGGACGGACCTCCCAGGCGGACCCGGGCGGAAGTAGCGATGCGAGGTCAGCGCAGCGGGCGGATCACGCCGCAGGCCACACGCGCGCCGGCATTGCCGGCCGGCTGGCTGCGGTAGTCGTCCGGATCGGCATGCGCGACCAGGGCGCGGCCGACGATGTCGTTGGCCGCGCCGCCGCCGAGCACCACGCCATGCAGCAGCACGTCGATCTGCGCGGTGCCGTCGGCGTTGGCATTGAGATTGTCCATGTCGCCGGCGTGGTGCGGACCGTTGCCGGCACGGCCGTGCGGCGCGCCAAGCGGATTGAAGTGGCCGCCGGCGCTGCTGGCGTCGGCCGCGCTGCAGTCGCCGCGCTCGTGCACGTGGAAGGCGAAGCTGCGGTTGGGCTGCAGACCGCCGAGGGTGCCGGTGATGCGCACGCCGCCGGGGGCGGGAACCAGCGAGAGCTTGCCGCTGACCAGGCTGCCGGAGGCCGGCGCCAGCACCGCCTGTGCCTGCTGCACCGTACCGGCGCTGGCCAGCGGCGGCGCCTTGGGCGGTGGCGGCGGTGGGGCCTTGGGCGGCGCGCTGCTGCACGCGGCCAGCATCAACAAGGCGCTCGCGGCGAAGGGCAATCCATAACGCATCGACATCGACTCCTGTGGCAGGGCGAAACTAGAGGGGCAGCCGTGCAGACCCCATGAAGGCGCACGGGGCGCAGTCTAGCTGGCCGGAGGCGGGGCTTGGTGTGCAGTGGCGGTTGGCGGTCGGGACCCGGGACCCGGGACCCGGAAAGCGTAGCGACGCGGCAGCGCAGCGGCGCATGAGGCAATGCCACAGCGAATCCCCTGGCTTGTAAACGTGCGCGAACGGGAAATTGCCGTCCCGAGTCCAGCAAGCGCATGTCGCACCTCTGTCAGCCCCCTGAGTCCGCGCTGTTCCGGGCCCCGGGCCCCGGGTCCCGGGTCCCGGGTCCCGGCTCTCTACTCAGCGCCTGCGTCGCCCAGGCCCCAGCTTGCGAGTGACGGTATTGCGGCCCACGCCCAGGCGTGCGGCGGCCTCGGCGCGGCGACCCTGGGTGAAGCGCAGCGCCACTTCCAGCAGCGCCTTGTCGAAGCGTTCGCGGGCCTCGGCATGCAGGCCCTCGGCGCCGTCGGACAGGCGCTGCTGCGCCCAGGCCGACAGCTGCGTGTCCCACTCGCCGCCGTCGCCGCTGCGCTCGCGGCGACCGCCACGCAACAGCGCGGCTTCGACGTCGCCGGCATCGATGATCTCCGCCGGCGCCAGCGCGGCCAGGCGCCAGCACACGTTCTCCAGCTCGCGCACGTTGCCCGGCCACGGATAGGCGCGCAGCGCGTCCAGCGCCGCCGGCGCCAGCCGCTTGGGCGGCGTGTCGAGCTTGCGCGCGGCCATCGCCAGGAAGTTCTCGGCCAGTTGCGGCACGTCGGCACGGCGTTCGCGCAGCGGCGGCAGCTGCAGCCGCACCACGTCCAGGCGGTGCAGCAGGTCGGCGCGGAAGCGACCCTGTTCGACCAGCGCTTCCAGGTCCTGGTGGGTGGCGGCGATCACCCGCACGTCGACCCGGATCAGTTCGCGTCCGCCGACGCGGAAGAACTCGTTCTCGGCCAGCACGCGCAGCAGCCGGGTCTGCAGCGGCAGCGGCATGTCGCCGATCTCGTCGAGGAACAGGGTGCCGCCGTCGGCCTGCTCGAAACGGCCGATGTGGCGGCGCTGCGCGCCGGTGAAGGCGCCGGCCTCGTGGCCGAACAGTTCGCTCTCCAGCAGTTCGGCCGGGATCGCGGCGGTGTTGAGCGCCACGAACGGCTTGCGCGCGCGCGGCGACTCGGTGTGCAGGGCGTGCGCGACCAGTTCCTTGCCGGTGCCGGTCTCGCCGTTGATCAGCACCGACAGCGGCGCCTGCGCCAGCCGGCCGATGGCGCGGAACAGCGCGCGCATCGCCGGGGTGTCGCCGATCAGTTCGGTGCTGCCCTGCCCGGCCGGCGCCGCCGCCGGGGCCGCGGCGATGGCGCTGCCGGCATCGGGCAGCGCGCGCGCGGCCAGCGCCACGGCGTCGTCCAGGTCGAATGGCTTGGACAGGAACTCGTGGGCGCCGCCGCGGAACGCGCCAGCGGTGCTGGCCACGTCGGTGTAGGCGGACATCACGATCACCGGCAGTTGCGGATGCGCGGCCTTGAGCTTGTCCAGCAGCACCAGTCCGTCGTCGCCAGGCATGCGCACGTCGGTGAACAGCAGGTCGGGCATGGGCCGCTGCGCCAGCGCCTGCAGCGCGGCGGCGGCGCTGTCGAAGCCATCGACGCTGTAGCCGGCGTCGCGCAGTGCGGTGGACAGCACGAAGCGCACCGAGCGGTCGTCGTCGACCACCCAGATGCGTTGCGTTCCTTGCAAAGAGTCGGTCATCGCAGTGCTCCTAATCGGTATCCGCTGCGCGCTGCGGCAGCAGCAGGGTGAACACGGTGTGGCCGGGGCGGGAGCGGTAGGTCAGCGAGCCGGCATGCTCGCGCGCCACCTGCTGGGCCAGCGCCAGGCCCAGGCCGCTGCCTTCGGCGCGGCCGCTGACCAGCGGCAGGAACAGGTGCTCGGCCAGTTCCTCGGGCACGCCGCGGCCGTCGTCGACGATCTCCAGGCGCAGGCCGCGCGCGTGCACGTGGTCGCGGATGCGCTGGCCGTGCTCGACGCGGGTGCGCAGGGTGACTTGTGCGGCGCCGGCCTGGATCGCGTTGCGCACCAGGTTCCACACCGCCTGGGTGAGACGGTCGGCATCGCCGAGGAACTCGGGAATGCTGGGGTCGTAGTCGCGCTGCAGGCGCACCGACCAGCCGCCTTCGTTCTCGGCCAGGCGCAGCACCCGCTCCAGCACCGCGTGGATGTTGAGCATGGCGTGCGGGCGCGCTGGCGCCGGCGACAGCAACTGGTCGAGCAGGCTGTTGAGGCGCTCGATCTCCGCGCCGATCAGCTCGATCAGTTCGCGCTCGTCCTCGTCGCGGTGCTGGGCGCGGCGCGCCAGCAGCTGCGCCGCACCCTTGAGTCCGGCCAGCGGATTGCGCAGTTCGTGGGCCAGGCCCTTGAGCGCCGCGCTCAGCGCGTTCGGCAGGGCCTGCGCCGGGTCCGGCGTGGGGAATTCGTCGACCGGGTGCGCTTCCAGCAGCCAGCCGCCGTCGTCCAGCCGCGACAGCCAGCCCTCGGCGAAGCGCGGCGGCTCGCCGGGCACGGCCAGGGCCATGCGGTGCAGGCGCAGCACGTCGCGCTCGTCGTTACGCAGAAACCGCGCCAGCGCATCGCCCTGCACTTCCAGCGAGGCCAGCGGTTGGTCGAGCAGGCGCCGCACGCTGACCCCGAGCCAGCGCGCGAAGGCGGGGTTGGCGCCGCGCAGGCGGCCGTCGCCATCGGCCCAGACCACCGGGGTGCCGAGCGCAGAAAGAGGAGGGGGCGTGGTGTTCATGGCCATTGCACCAATGTAGTGCAAAGCCCGGCAGGCGGCACGGGCGAGCGGCGCATGGCGCGGCCCCTGCCCTTGCGGACGGCGCGGCGTGCGGCCGCCTGCGGACCGGTGGACGCTGCCGCCGGGCCTTGCATCGCGACGCAGCCAGGAATCTTGCGGAAAGCCGGGGGTGTGGCGAGGCGAATGGCCACGCGGAATACCTCGATCTTTTGAGAATGGCCGGCGCTTCCCCCCAGGAAGCGCCGGCGAAGGCCGCGGGTGCGTGGGCCGGCAACCAGCGTCGGCCACACGTCCTGCGACAAGGCCCGCGACCGCCGTCGCGGGCCGGCGAACCTCAGGACTCGTAGGCCGATTCGCCATGCGAGGTGATGTCCAGGCCCTCGCGCTCGGCGTCTTCCGGCACGCGCAGGCCGATCACCAGCTTGGCGATCAGGAAGCCGACCACCGAGACCACGCCGATCCAGCCGACGGTGATCAGCACGCCTTCGGCCTGCACCAGCACCTGGTGACCCATGGTCACGCCCTCGGCGTAGCCCATGCCGCCCAGCGCCTTGTCGGTGAACACGCCGGTGAGGATCGCACCGACGATGCCGCCGACACCGTGCACGCCGAACACGTCCAGGGTGTCGTCGGCATTGAGCAGCTTCTTCAGCCCGGTCACGCCCCACACGCAGATCACGCCGGCGGCCACGCCGATGGCGATGGCACCGAACGGCCCCACGGTACCGGCGGCGGGGGTGATGCCGACCAGGCCGGCGACCATGCCCGAGGCCACGCCCAGCGCCGAGGACTTGCCCTTGATCACCTTCTCCGTCAGCGACCACGCCAGCACCGCCGCGGCGGTGGCGAGCAAGGTGTTGAGGAAGGCCAGCGCCGCGGTGGCGTTGGCTTCCAGCGCCGAGCCGGCGTTGAAGCCGAACCAGCCCACCCACAGCAGCGAGGCGCCGACGAAGGTCAGGGTCACGTTGTGCGGCTTCAGCGCGGTGTGGCCAAAGCCCAGGCGCTTGCCGACGAAGTAGGAACCGACCAGACCGGCCACGCCGGCGTTGATGTGGACCACGGTGCCGCCGGCGAAGTCCAGCGCGCCCTTGCCGAACAGGAAGCCCGGGGCCGACCACACCATGTGCGCCAGCGGCAGGTAGCCGAAGGTGAACCAGATGACCACGAACAGCAGCACCGCGGCGAACTTCACCCGCTCGGCGAAGGCGCCGACGATCAGCGCGCCGGTGATGCCGGCGAAGGTCAGCTGGAAGGCGACGAACACGTACTCCGGCAGCTTGAAGCCCTTGGAGAAGGTGTCGGCCAGCGTGGTGGTGTCGACACCGGCCAGCAGCGCCTTGTGCAGCGTGCCGATGAACGGGCCGCCGTCGGCGAAGGCCAGGCTGTAGCCGTACACCACCCACAGCACGGCGATCAGCGAGAACACCACGCCGACCTGGATCAGCACCGACAGCACGTTCTTGGCGCGGACCATGCCGCCGTAGAACAGCGCCAGGCCGGGCACCACCATCAGCAGCACCAGCAGCGTGGAGGTGAGCATCCAGGCGACGTCGCCCTTGTCCACCACCGGTGCGGGCGTGGCCGCGGCGGGCGCGGCGGCCGGCGCGGGCGGCGGCGTCAGTTGTTCGGTGACCACATCCGGCGTCGGCGCCGGGGTGACTTCGGCCTGGGCGAAGGCGTTGCCGGGCACGCCGACCGCCATCGCGCTGACCAGCATCAGCATGCATACCGCATAGAACCGGGCCTTCCACCCGGCGAACAGACCTGTCTTCATGAAGGGCTCCAAGGTGGGGTTAGAGCGCATCGGCGCCGATTTCGCCGGTACGGATGCGGATGACCTGTTCGATCGCGGTGACGAAGATCTTGCCGTCGCCGATCTTGCCGGTGCCGGCCGCGCCCTGGATCGCCTCGACCACGGCGTCCAGACGCTCGTCGGTCACCACGGTCTCGATCTTGATCTTGGGCAGGAAGTCGACGACGTATTCGGCACCGCGATACAACTCGGTGTGACCCTTCTGCCGACCGAAGCCCTTGACCTCGGTGACGGTGATGCCGGACACCCCAGCCTGCGACAAGGCCTCGCGGACCTCGTCGAGCTTGAATGGCCGGATGATGGCGGTGATCAGTTTCATGCGCATACCCCGTTGGTGGAAGGAACCGGCCGCCGAAGGCCGACCGGCACTGGGCCCATCGACCGCGCCGCGAACGGCGCGGTTACTGCTGCGCGATGCGTTCCGTGGATCACGCCGTGGCCCACCGCACGCAAGGTGCGGCGGCGACGGCGACGTGGGAGGGAACGTGGCCCACGGCACGCAAGCGCTCTGTTGCGCGGTACATCCCCTGGACAAGCGATGACGCGATGTCCGGCGCGGACCACCTGCGCGGCTCCCCAGCCGGGCAGGTGGCGGCGATGGCGAAGGAGGGAGGGGAAGCCTTCGCCATCGCCGCGCGTGGAACTCAGTTGGCGTAGTACAGCTGGTATTCCAGCGGGTGCGTGGCCGCGCGGAACTTGGTCACTTCCTGCATCTTCAGCGCGATGTAGCCGTCGATGAAGTCGTCGGTGAACACGCCGCCGGCCTTGAGGAACTCGCGGTCGGCGTCCAGCGCTTCCAGCGCCTGGTCGAGGCTGGAGCACACCTGCGGGATCTGCTTCTCCTCTTCCGGCGGCAGGTCGTACAGATCCTTGTCGCTGGGCGCGCCCGGGTCGATCTGGTTCTTGATGCCGTCCAGGCCGGCCATCATCAGCGCGGCGAAGGTCAGGTAGCCGGACTGCAGCGGATCCGGGAAGCGGATCTCGATGCGGCGCGCCTTCGGGTTGGACACCCACGGAATGCGGCACGAGGCCGAACGGTTGCGCGCCGAGTAGGCCAGCATCACCGGCGCCTCGAAGCCCGGGACCAGGCGCTTGTAGCTGTTGGTGCCGGAGTTGGTGAAGGCGTTGATCGCCTTGGCGTGCTTGAAGATGCCGCCGATGTACCACAGCGCCATCTGCGACAGGCCGCCGTAGCCGTCGCCGGAGAACAGGTTGGTGCCGCCCTTGGCCAGCGACTGGTGCACGTGCATGCCCGAGCCGTTGTCGCCGACGATCGGCTTGGGCATGAAGGTCGCGGTCTTGCCGTTGCGGTAGGCGACGTTCTTGATGATGTACTTCATCATCATCAGCTCGTCGGCCTTCTTCACCAGCGAGTTGAACTTGGTGCCGATCTCGCACTGGCCGGCGGTGGCCACTTCGTGGTGGTGCACTTCGACTTCGATGCCGACCTGCTCCAGGGTCTTGCACATCTCGGCGCGCAGGTCCTGCAGCGAGTCGGTCGGCGGCACCGGGAAGTAGCCGCCCTTGACCGCCGGACGGTAGCCGCTGTTGCCGCCTTCGATCTTGCTGCCGCTGCTCCAGGCCGCTTCTTCCGAATCGATCTTGAAGAAGGTGTGGCCCATCTCGTTGCCGAAGCGCACGCCGTCGAAGATGAAGAATTCCGGCTCCGGGCCGAAGAACGCCTGGTCGGCGATGCCGCTGGACTTCAGGTAGGCCTCGGCGCGCTTGGCCACACCGCGCGGGTCGCGGCCGTAGCTCTGCATGGTGGCCGGGTCGAGGATGTCGCAGGTCAGCACCAGGGTCGGATCGGCCATGAACGGATCGACGAAGGCGGTGTCGGCGTCGGGCAGCAGGACCATGTCCGACTCGTTGATGCCCTTCCAGCCGGCGATCGAGCTGCCATCGAACATCTTGCCTTCCTCGAACAGCGCCGGCTCGATGATGCTGACCGGGAAGGTGACGTGCTGCTGCACGCCGCGCATGTCGACGAAGCGCAGGTCGACGAACTCGATCTTGTTGTCCTTGACCAGCTTCTCAATAGTTTCCGCAGACATTCGATGCAACCTCGGGTTGTGAAGGGCGTGGGCGAGTATCAGCAATCGCCATGCCAAGCGTGTGGCACTCACAAGTCCTTGATTCTGCTGAAGCGTGCACGCGAACGATGCAAATGCACTGCACTTAAGTGGTGCATTCGTAAATGAACGCACCAAATTTGTGCGCGAAGCGGATGCTCTATCCTTGCGCAGCTTCCCTCCCCCAAAGCGACCCTCTCCTCCATGAGCGATCTGTTGTCGGCCCTGCTGCTGGGCATCATCGAAGGCCTGACCGAATTCCTGCCCATCTCCAGCACCGGGCACCTGTTGATCGCCGAGCGCTGGCTCGGCCACCGTTCGGACTTCTTCAACATCGTGATCCAGGCCGGCGCGATCCTGGCCACCACCCTGGTGTTCCGGCAGCGCCTGTGGGATCTGGCCACCGGCCTGGGCGACCGGGCCAATCGCGACTACGCCTTCAAGCTGGGCGCCGCCTTCCTGGTCACCGCAGTGGTCGGCCTGGTGGTGCGCAAGGCCGGCTGGCAGTTGCCGGACAGCGTGGAGCCGGTGGCCTGGGCGCTGGTGATCGGCGGCGTCTGGATGCTGGTGGCCGAGTACTTCGCCGCGCGCCTGCCGGAACGCGAGACGGTGACCTGGACGGTGGCCATCGCGGTCGGCCTGGCGCAGGTGGTGGCCGGCGTGTTCCCCGGCACCTCGCGGTCGGCGGCGACGATCTTCCTGGCGATGCTGCTGGGCCTGAGCAAGCGCTCGGCCGCGGCCGAGTTCGCCTTCCTGGTCGGCATCCCGACCATGTTCGCGGCCAGCGCGTACTCGTTCCTGGAGCTGTACAAGGACGGCGGCCTGGGCAGCGAGAACTGGGGTGACGTGGCACTGGCCTTCGTCGCTTCGATGGTCACCGGCTTCGTGGTGGTGAAGTGGTTGCTGGGCTACATCAAGTCGCACCGCTTCACTGCCTTCGCGGTGTACCGCATCGTGCTGGGCACGGCGTTGCTGCTGTGGTTGCCGGCGGCGTGAGGGGTTAAGTCAGCGAGGCGCTGCGCGCCCCGGACCCTCACCCCAACCCCTCTCCCGAGGGGAGAGGGGCTACGGCTTCTCCCTTCTCCCCTCGGGAGAAGGTGCCCCGCAGGGGCGGATGAGGGTCCGGGCGAAGCCTCGCAATGACAGATCGGCGAGGCGCTTCGCGCCCCGACCCTCACCCCAACCCCTCTCCCGAGGGAAGAGGGGCTTTACGGTTTACTTCGCCGCTGGATTGAGGCTGTAGGTGCCGTGCAGGCTGGCTTCGGCCAGCACATGGCCCTGCATCGCGCGCAGTGCATCGGCGGCAGTGAAGCGTGCCGGCACGTCCAACTGCGCCACGTCCAGGGCGAACAGGCGGAAGAAGTAGCGGTGCACGCGCAGGTCGTTGGCCGGCGGATACGGGCCGTCGTAGCCGTAGTAGTCGCCGCCCATCGCCGCGTCGCCGGCGAACCAGTCGGTGTAGCTGTTCAATCCCTGCCGCGCGCCCGGCAGGCCGGGCGGTTGCTGCTTGCCCTTGGCCACGACGCCGTCGCTGGCACTGCCTTCGGCGATCTCGCGCAGGTCGGCCGGCAGATCCACCGCCACCCAATGCACGAACTCGGTGCGCGGTTGTTCGACCGGGATCTGCACGTCGTCGCGGCCGACCATCTCGGCTACGGTCGGCACGTCCGGATCGACGCACAGCAGCACGAAGGATCGGGTGCCGGCCGGTACCGCATCCCAGGCCAGGTGGGGATTGCGGTTGCCGCCGAAGCCGTCGGCCCGGCCCATCGCGTAGGTCGCGGCGATGGGCTGACCCGGCTCGAGGCTGTCACTGCGAAGGCGCATGCGGGGAACTCCGTGGGGATCAGGTTTCAGGGTAGCCAAGACGCACAGCCACCGGCGTCAGCAGCGCGAACGCGGCGGCCAGCGGCGCGGCGTAGGCACGCCAGTGGCCGGCGGCCAGGCGCGGCGGGCCGACCGTGGCGATGGTCGGGAACGCCACGCCGAACGCCTGCTCCAGCGCCGCCGCCACGCCGGCCGGATCGTGCTCGGTCCCGTCCAGGCGCACCAGATGGTGCGGATACAGATCCTGTTCGTGCAGGTCGGCGACCTGCGCCAGCACCGCCGCCAGCCACTGCGCGCCGGTCTCTGGCGAGGCCAGGCCCAGCGGCGCCGGGGCGCCGTTGGCCAGCCAGTCCAGCAGCATGTCGCGCGGGTCGCGCAGCACGATCAGCAGCCGCCCTTCCGGCAGGTGCGGGCGCAGCGCGCGCAGCAGCGCGTTGTCCCACCACAACAGCCAGTCGACGATATTGCCGTCGCCGACGCCGCGCGCCGGCAGCTGCGCACGCCACTCGGCGACCAGCGCCGCACCGTCCAGCGCACCGCTGTCCAGTTCCTCGACGCTGCGGAAGCGCTGCAGGCCATCGGTCGGCGGCTGCGGGCCGAAGCGGTCGCCGCGCAGCACCGGGCTGGCCGCGTCGATCACCGCGATCACACGCTCCACGCCGCTGCCCGGAGGACCCCAGACGAACAGCGGGCGCGCCTGGTTCTGCGGGTCCACCGCGCCCAGCGGCGGCCACTGCGCCGCGGCCTGGCCCAGCGGCGGCAGCGGCAGGCGGTGCGGCAACTGTTCCTGCTGGAAGGCCAGCCAGGTCGCCAGCGCGTCTTCCGGACGCCCGGCCGCATCCTGCACCGCCGCCAGCCACGGCCGCACCACGGTGCGGTCGCGCTCGGGCATGCGCTGCATCAGGCCACGCACGTGGTCGATGGCGGCGTCGTGCTCGCCGCGCTCCAGCAGCGCCTCGACCAGGCGCTCCTCGCCGCTGAGCCGGCCCGGTTCCAGCGCCACGATGCGCTGCGCCACGGCCTCGCCCTGGTCGCGCTCGCCGGCCATGTCGTGCACGCGCAGCTGCGCTTCCAGCGCCGGCACGTGCGCCGGCATCGCCGCCTGCCAGCGCGCGATCAGCGCGCGCGCCTCGGGGCCGCCCACCGGCTCCAGCGCCAGCCGCGCCAGCCACAGGTCGTGGGCCTCGGTGGTGGTGGCCAGCGCCGCTTCCAGGGTGGCGCGCGCGTCGTCGATCGTACCCAGCCGCTGCCAGGCGATCAGCGCCGCATGCAGGGTGCGGCGGTCGTCCGGCGCCACCGCCAGGGTACGGCGCAGATGCTCCAGCGCCTCGGCCGGGCGGTCGGCCTGCAAGGCGTATTCGCCGGCCAGCCGGCGCATGTTGGCGGTGTCGCCGGCCGGATCGGCCAGCACCGTCTCCAGCGCGGTGATGGCGTCGTCCAGGCGGCCCTGGCGGTAGGCCAGCTGCGCGACCAGCGCCATCATCGCCGCGCTGGTGCCCGGGGTGAGCGCGGCCACGCGGCGGAACGCGGTCTCGGCGAAGGCGAAGTGCTGCTTGTCCAGATAGGCGAAGCCCAGCGCGTAGAGCAGGCGCGGATCCTCCGGCAGGGCATTGCTGGCGCGCGAGAGCAGCGCCAGCGCGCGGTCGGCGTCGCCGCGGCGCAGCGCCAGCATGCCGTCCACGCCGAGCAGTTGCGGATGCTCCGGCTGCAGGCGCGCGGCGGTGCGGCTCAGCCGCTCCACCTCGTCCAGGTCGCCACGGCCCAGGGCCAGGTGCGCGCGCATCACGTAGGCGAGGAATTCATTGGGATCCAGCGCCGCGGTCTGCGCCAGCGCGTCTTCGGCCTGGGCCAGGTCGTTGGCGCTGACCAGCATGCCGGCGTGCAGCAGGTGCAGGCTGGCGTCTTCCGGCGCCAGCGCGATCGCGCGGCCGATGCTGTCCAGGGCGGCGGCGGTCTCGCCGTGCTGCTGCTGCGCCAGCGCCAGCCAGCGGAAGGCCTGCGGGTCGTCGGCGGCCTCGGCGGCCCAGGTCTGGGCGAGACGCAGCGCGTCGGCGGTGTCCTGGCGGCGCAAGGCGTCGAGAATGGGCTGGTGCATGTGGGTCCGGCGTTGGGGCAAACCCGCATTGTAGCGGGAGCGCACAGCGGCCCTGCGCGGCGCCCGGCGGCGCAGCGGACGGGCGGCGGATCCGTCGTAGTGCAGCTACTGCGCGGAGGCAGGCACCAGGAACCGCGACGCGTACTGCGAATGTCCTGCACCTTGCAAGATGCCCGGCAGGCGGCCCTCGCGCCGCGCAAGACTGCACCGGGATGCATGCAGCGCGGGCGTCGCTTCGCAGCTCGGTGTACTCGAACGACGACGCCCGCCTGGCAGCCCGGAACGTGTGCTCCCAGACCAAGGCAGGCGGCGGACAAGCGCCCGCCAGGCTGTCCCGTGGCGCGGGCTAGGCTTCCACCAGCCCCTCGGTCAGCCGCTCGGCCACCCAGCGTTCGGCGAAGCCGTCGCCGCGCGCGTTCTCGATGAAGCCGCAATGGCCGCCCCAGTGGGCGATCTCCAGCCGGGCGACCTCGGGCAGGCGCCAGTTGCGGAAATCGTCCAGCGGGATCACCGGATCGTCCTCGGCCATCAGGATGTCGGCCGGCACGCGCAGGCCGAGCAGGCGCTCGCCGGCGATGCAGTAGCTGTCGAAGTAGGCGTCCAGGCTGGCGAAGCCGGCGTGGCGCTCGGCCAGCCAGGCCATCAGCCCGCGCATGTCCAGCGCCAGGGTGGCGTCGTCGTAGCCATGGCGGTCGGGGAACAGTTCGCGCTTGCGCAGCAGCGACTCGCGCCACTTGCGGCGGAAGTACCAGTCGTAGAACTGCGGGCCGTTCTCGATCCGCTGCATGGTCGTGGCCGGGTCCAGCAGCGGGCACACCGCGGCCACGTGCTGCAGCGGCAGCCCCGCCGCCGGCGCGCGCAGCGCCAGGCGCAGGGCGAA
Organism: Xanthomonas sp. F1; assembly: GCF_014199855.1. Classification (NCBI taxonomy): domain Bacteria; kingdom Pseudomonadati; phylum Pseudomonadota; class Gammaproteobacteria; order Lysobacterales; family Lysobacteraceae; genus Xanthomonas; species Xanthomonas sp. F1. The sequence goes on from NZ_JACHOK010000015.1 coordinate 16,475, forward strand.
GTTGCCGCCCAGCGAATAGCCGGCCGCGAGCAGGGTCGGCGCGGGGAAGCGCTGCCACAGGTCGCAGGCGGCATTGACCACTTCGTCCAGCCGCTCGGAGTGGAACAGGTCCACGTTGAGGTGGTGGGTGCCGCCGTGGTCGCGGAAATTGAGCCGGAACACTTGGTAGCCGAGCGCCAGCATCTTCGCTGCGGTCAGGCGCATGTAGCTGGAGTCGGCGCTGCCTTCCCAGCCGTGCAGCAACAGCACGGTGCCGCGCGGCGCCGCGCCGGCCGGCACGCTCAGCCAGCCCTGCAGGCGCACGCCGTCGCCGCCGTCGAGGATGTGCGAGGTGGTGGTGGCGCCGCTGGCGGCGAGCAACTGCTCGCCACGGCGCACGCGCAGCAGGCTGGAACCCAGTACCGATTGGACGTGCGGGTTGCGCAGCCAGCGTGGGGGGGAGTAATCGGTTGCGTTCATGGGCAGCGAGCTTGCACCCACCGAATGGAGTAATCGGTCAAGCAGGCGATGGGTGGTGTCCCGCTGTTCAGGGTTGTGCCATCGCCGTGACGATGCGTGCGCGCGAGGTCTCGGCGATGCGCCGGCGTCCTTCCACGTCCTGCAGCCGGATCGGCTCCAGGAAATGCACTTCGGCCACGCGTCCCGGCTCGCCGAGCAGGCGCAGGAAGTTGGCGAAGAAACTCTCGTGCGGCCCGAACGCGACGATCTGCTGCGCCGCGCCGCCGGCGCCGTAGCGCAAGGCCACCGGCTGCACCGCCACCTCGGCCTCGACCGCGGCCTGGAAGATGCGTGCGTGGAACGGCCCCACGTCCTGGCCGCCGCGGGTGCGCCCTTCCGGGAACACGCCGACCGAGCGCCCGGAGCGCAGCCGCTCCAGCATCGCCTGCAACACCCCGCCCAGCGACTCGGTGCTGCCGCGCTGGTGGAAGATGGTCTGCCCGCGCGCGGCCAGCCAGCCGACCAGCGGCCAGCCGGCGATCTCGCGCTTGGCGACGAAGCCCATCATGCGCTGGCTGTGCAGCATCACGATGTCGATCCAGCTGACATGGTTGGCGACGAACAGCACCGGGTTGGGCAGCGGCGCACCGATGCGGCGCACGCGCAGACCGAAGATGCGCAGCAGCCAGGTCGACCACCAGCGGACCATGCGGTCGCCGAAGGACTCGGTGCCGGCGCGGCCGGGCGACAGCGCCATGCACACCAGCAGGAACGGCAGCGACAACAGCACGTGCAACGCCAGCAGCGGCACGCGGTAGCCGTAACGAACCCAGCGCAGCGCCTCACCGTATTGGCGCGTGGCGGGTGGGGAGAACTCGCTCATTCGGACAAGGGTACCGGAAGCAGGGGCCTAGCGGAGAATTGTGTCAGCCCGAAGACGCCGCTGCAGACGCGCCAGCCGCGCGTGCGAAGGCAGGGTTCCGCCCGGGCCTGGACTCAACCGCGGTCGACCACCGCCAGGGTCAGCCGCGACACGCACACCGGCTTGCCCGCCGCGTCCTCGATATGGATCTCCCACACCTGGGTGGTCCGGCCCACGTGCAGCGGCCGCGCGGTGCCGGTGACCACGCCGCTGCGCGCGCTGCGCAGGTGGTTGGCGTTGATCTCCAGGCCCACGCAGATCCGTCCCGGCTCCACGCACAGGTTGCCGGCGGTGCTGCCCAGGGTTTCGGCCAGCACCACCGACGCGCCGCCGTGCAGCAGCCCGTACGGCTGCCGCGTGCGCGCGTCCACCGGCATCGTCGCCCGCAGCCAATCCGGCCCGGCCTCGGTGAAGACGATACCCAACTGCGCGATCAGGGTATCGCGGCAATCGGCGTTGAGGACGGCGAGATCGGCGGGTTCGCGAAAGGACATTTGTTGGACTCCATGCAGGGGAAGAACGTCGAAGTGCCGGGACCCGGGGCCCGGGACCCGGAAAAGCAAAAGCGGGCGCTGCGCGCAGCGTTGGGCAGTGATGCGACACATGCCTTCGCTTTTGCTTCTCCCGGGTCCCGGGTCCCGGCCCCGGGCCCCGGCCTCTCAAAGAATCGGCACCAGGCCCGAGCCGAACGCGGTCAACATCCGCACCAGCAGCCACTTGGGGCCGACGTTGACCTCCGGGAAATCACCCACCGCGTTGTAGCAACGGTGGAAGCCCGGGTCGCGCCGGCTCAGCGGCGCCGGGCAGTCGGGGCCCGGCTGGAATTCGTAGTCGGTGGCGTAGCGCCATGGCCAGAAGTCCAGCACCGGCAGCGCCTCGGAGACCTTGCCCATGCTGTAGTTCAGGCCCGACAGCACCGGCGGCTTGATCCGCGGCGCCACCACCCAGGAGTTCTCCGGCTCGATGTCGCGGCCGATGCTGGCCGCCAGCGCCTGCGCGAACGCCGGATCGTCGACGATCACCGCGCCCTCGGTGTTGTAGGTCTCGCTGCGCGGGTCGAAGTTGTGGGTGCCGATCACGCCGACGCGGCGGTCCACCACCAGCGACTTGGCGTGCAGGCCCATGCGCGCGCCCTCGCGGGTCACCGGCAACGGCCGGTTGGCGATGCGCCGGCTCAGATAGGAGGGGCGGGTCTCGGTGCGCAGCACGCGGCGCGCGACCTGGCTGCCGTCGGCGCGGTTGCCGGACGGCCCGCCACTGCCGCTGCCAAGCAGCGAACTGCGGCCGGCGGCGCTGCCGCCCAGCAGCGTGTTGCGGCCGCTGCCGGCATCGCTGCCGCTGCTCTCGCCGCTGGCCGGTGCGGACGGCAGTTCGCCCTGCAGCGGCGCCGGCAGCAGGTTGGCGTAGTCCACCGGGGCGTCCAGCGGGAACGGCTTGTACTCGTAGATATCGAAACCCAGCTCGCGCAAATTGCGGCGCTTGTACTTGTAGGACAGCGCGTACACCACCGGGTTGTCGGTGGCCGCCAGGCTGTTGGTGGCCACCACCACGCGCGGCGGCGGGGTGCGTTTGCGCAGGTCGCGGAAGATCTCCTGCGCCGGGTCCGACAGCACCAGGTACGGCGTCTGCAGGAGGATCTCCTCGCGCGCCTCGGCGATCAGCCGGTCGAGCTTGGGCGCGGTGGAGATGGCCTTGGGGCCGTGTTCGCGGCGGTGCTTCTGCGGCAGGTCGGCGACGTAGTCCACATGCCTGACCGGCAGCGCCGGCAGCACGAAGGCATTCTCCACGAAGGCCGGATCGGACGCCTCCTCGCTGACCCGCTGCACCCGCTCCGGGCGCAGGAACTGCGCCGGGGGCATCGCCGGCACGCCCTCGCGCAGCAGCAGCTTGCCGACGTCGTTGAGCCGCGCTACCGGCACGCTGCGCCGGGCCGCCCAGTAGGCGTCGAAGTTGGCGGCCATCGACCGCGCCACCGGACCGGCGACCAGCACGTCGCGGTCGCGGAAGTTGTACTCGGCGTCCCAGTCGAAATAGTCGTCCTGGTAGTTGCGCCCGCCGACCACGCCGATCGCATCGTCGATCACCAGCAGCTTGTTGTGCATGCGCTGGTTGAAGCGGCGGAAGCAGCACAGCACGCTGGCGGCGTAATGGAAGTAGTTGGGCTTGGCCAGGCCGAAGGTGGGGTTGTAGATGCGCAGCGAGAAGTTCTCGTGCGCGCCGGCCAACGCGCCGAGGATCTGCAGGTCGGAGATCGCCGAGAGCTGGTCGATCAGCACCCGCACCTGCACGCCGCGTCGCGCCGCGGCCAGCAGTTCGTCCATCACCAGCCGCGCGCTGTCGTCCTTGTCGAAGATGTAGGTCTGCAGGTCGATGCTGCGGCTGGCGCTGCGGATCAGGTTGACCCGCGCCACCAGCGCTTCTTCGCCGTGGTCGAGGATGGTGGCGTAATGCCGCGGCGCGCCGTCGCCGGACTGGGCGAAGGCCTTGCCGGCCAGCCCGCGCAGCGGCGAGGCCAGCGCGCAGTGGTCCCCGCGCGTGCAGTCGACCTGGCGGTCGCGCGCGGCCTCGGCGATCGCCACGGCACGGCCGTGCTGCGCCTGCGACAGGCTCGCGCAGCCGCTGCCGAGCAGCAGCGCCACCACCACCAGCACCCGCATCAGCCGCGATGTCACCGAGTGGCTGCCTCGGTCAGGCGTGCGCGCAGCACGAAGGTGACCCGGTCGCTCAAGGCCAGATCCCACTTGTCCATTCCGTAACGTCCACGCAATACCGTACCGCGGCTGATGACATCGCAATCATAGCCTGGGCGGGTGCATGCGGCCGGCATGACGGTCAGCGTCTCGGCGTGGCTGACCCCGCGGATGCTCAAGGTACCGGGGATCGGCCCGCCCTTGCCCAGCACCTGCGGCGAGAACGGCTGCGAGTCGAAGGACACGGTGGGGTAGCGCGGCGCGTCGAAGAAATCCTCGCCGCGCATCCAGCCGGTGTAGCGCGGCTTGCCGGGGATCTCCACGTAGGCGGTGAACAGGCGCAGGTGCACCTGGTGACGGCCGTCGGGCAGCACGTGCACGGTGCCCTCGTAGCGCGGGAAGAAACCTTCGATGCGCTGCCCGAAGCGGGTACGGATCTCGAACCCGAAGCGCGACTGCGCCGGGTCCAGGGCGTACTCGCCGGGCGCCAGCAAGGCCGGTGCCACCACCTGCGCATGGCCGACGGCGCACCACAGACACAACGGCAGCAGCGCGGCGCACAGCGCCGGCCGCACGGACCTGCGCAGCGGTCTCAGGGCCACCAGAACGCGGTCAACCGCGCCACGCCCGGCTCGATCGCCGCGTCATGCGGCACCCCGAGCACCGCGACGCTGGCGGTGGGCATACCGCGATAGTCGCCGGACTGGCCGCTGTGCATCAGCGCCGCCAGGCGCTCCAGGCCCGGATTGTGGCCGACCAGCAACAGCCGCTCGACGTCGCGGTGGCCGTCCAGCAGGTCGGCCAGGGTGCCCGAAGTAGCCTCGTAGATGCGCGGCTCCAGGCGCTGCTCGACGTAGCCGGTCATCTCCAGCACCGCCTCCAGGGTCTCGCGCGCGCGCCGCGCCGGCGAACACAGCACCCGGTCCGGCACCAGCCGCTGTTCCAGCAGCCAGCGCCCGGCCGCCTCGGCCTCGGCCAGGCCGTGCGGCGACAGCGGCCGGTCGAAATCGGCCTGGCCGGTGTCGGCCGGTTCAGCGTGGGCATGGCGCAGCAGGATCACTTCTCGCAAAACGATGGTCATCGGTCAGGCCTTCTTGAGCCACTTGAGCAACGGTTCCCAGTCCTGCTGGTGGTCGCGGACCTGGACGGAGTGGTAATCGAACAGGCTGCGGCCCAGCCCCACCAGCACCACGTAGGCCTGGCTGTCGCGCAGTTGCGCCACCACCGGGTAAGGCCATTCGGCGAGCATCTGCAGCGCCTGCTGGGTGGCATTGGTCCAGGGCTTGCTGCGGTTGAGCACCAGCCCGACCGGCAGCTTGCGCTGGTGCACCCGCGGCACCTTCGCCAGGGTGTTGAGGAAGCCGACGGTGGCCTCGATGTCCAGCGCCGACGGCATCACCGGCACCACCACCGCGTCGGCCTCGTCGAGGAAATGCGCCAGATCCTCGGCCATGGCGCCGGCGGCGGCGTCGACGATCACCCGCTGCGCGTCGTCGGGCAGCGCCGCGCGCCAGCTGCGCTTGCGGCTGGCGTCGATCGGCAGCACCGCGCTGTCCAGGCCGGCGCGGCGTTCGGCCCAGCGGGTCGAGGAGCCCTGCGGATCGGCATCGGCCAGCACCGTACGCTTGCCGGCCAGCGCGTAGGACGCCGCCAGGTGCGTGGCGACCGTGGTCTTGCCCACGCCGCCCTTGGAGCCGGCCACCAGGATCGTCTTCATGCACGCCTCGCTTCCGGGGGAAGAAGCCGGAGCGTACACCGGCCCTACGTCAGCCGGTAGTCAACATGCAGCATGCCAGCCGGCAGCACGCCGACCGGCGCCGGGCTTGCTATCGTGGCGGCCCCCTTCGCCTTCCGATGCCATGAGCGAGCTGCAGGACCTGGTCGCGCTGATCCGCGCCAACACGCCCCTGATCGTGATCGAGACGCAGGAGGAGGCGCGCATCGTCGATCTGTTCCGGCAGGCGCTGATCCAGGTCTGGCGCGCCCTGCACCGCTGGTCGATCACCGAGGGCCTGCGCCGCATCGACCTGGACCGCGAGGATCCGCCGAGCGGGCCGCCGGACGCCAGCGCGGTGCTGCAGGCCATCAAGCAGGCCGATCAGCGCGGCATCTACCTGCTGCTCGACGTCACCCCGTACCTGGGCTACGCCAGCCACCAGCGCCTGTTGCGCGACATCGTCGAGCGCCGCCACTGCCAGCCGCACGTGCTGGTGCTGATCGGCACGCGGATCGAACTGCCGGCCGAGCTGGAAGCGTTGGCGACCCGCTTCAATCCGCGCCTGCCCGACGCCAACGCGCTGCTGAAGATGGTGCAGGAGGAGGCGCAGGGCTACGCGCGCGAATTCGGCGGCCGCCGGGTCGAGGTCGACGGCGACGCGGTCAAGCAGATCCTGCGCAACCTGCGCGGGCTCAGCCTGATCGACGCGCGGCGCATCGCCCGGCAACTGATCTACGCCGACGGCGCGCTCAACGCGTCCGACCTGCCGCAACTGGCCAAGCTCAAGTTCGAACTGCTCAACCGCAGCGGCCACCTGCAGTACGACAACGACGCCACGCGCTTCGAGGACGTGGCCGGCGCGCGCCGGCTCAAGCAATGGATCGCGCAGCGCCGCGCGGTGTTCGCCGGCACCGCACCGCCGGAGCTGGACCCGCCCAAGGGCGTGCTGCTGCTCGGCGTGCAGGGTTGCGGCAAGTCGATGCTGGCCAAGGCCACCGCCGCCGGCTTCGGCGTGCCGCTGCTGCGCCTGGACATGGGCGCGCTGTACGCCAAGTACCACGGCGAGACCGAGAAGAACCTGCGCGACGCGCTGGCCGCGGTCGAGCAACTGGCGCCGTGCGTGCTGTGGATGGACGAGATCGAAAAGGGCCTGGCCAGCGGCGGCGAGGACGGCGGCGTGTCGCGGCGCGTGCTCGGCACGCTGCTGACCTGGATGGCCGAACGCGGCAGCGCCGACGGCGGCGCCGGGGTGTTCATCGTCGCCACCGCCAACCAGGTGCACGAGCTGCCAGCGGAACTGCTGCGCAAGGGCCGCTTCGACGAGATCTTCTTCGTCGACCTGCCCGATGCGCAGACCCGGGTGGAGCTGTTGCGCCTGCACCTGACCCGGCGGCAGCTGCACGCGGACGCATTCGCATTGCCGCCGCTGGCCGCTGCGGCCGACGGCTTCTCCGGTGCCGAGATCGAGCAGGCGATCGTCTCCGGGCTGTACGCCGCGCACGCCGAACAGCGGCCGCTGGACACCGATCTGCTGATGCAGGAAATCCGCGGCACCCGGCCGCTGTCGGTGCTGATGGCCGAACAGGTGCAGGCGCTGCGCAGCTGGGCCAGCGGGCGGACGGTGCCGGCGGATTAGCGGCGGGCGGTGCAGGTGCGGCGTCGGCTACTGCCGCTGCGTGGGAGCGGCTTCAGCCGCGATCAGATGCTATCGATTGAGTCCTGCCGCGGCAGCAACTGTGCTCCCGCTGTACGCGGCTGCGCCCGACCCTCACCCCAACCCCTCTCCCGGGGGGAGAGGGGCTTTGGCTTCTCCCTTCTCCCCTCGGGAGAAGGTGCCCCGAAGGGGCGGATGAGGGTGCGAACGCGTGTGACACCATGCCGCACGATTTAACTCCATCGCGCCGCCGCTACCGCAACGCCCCCAGCAACCACGCCCACGCCGGCAAGGTGACCAGCGACAACAGGATCCCGTAGCCGACCAACGCCGCGGCCAGGCGCGGCGCCAGGCGATGCGAGATGGCCAGCAGCGCGGCGGTGATCATGGTCGGCATCGCCGATTCCAGCACGTTGGCCTGCAGCGCCTGCCCACGCAGGCCCAGCGCCCACGACAGCGGCCAGGCCAGGGCCGGCAGCACCAGCAACTTCAACAGCAGGCCGGCGGCCAGCGGCGCCAGTTCCTCGCGCGGCAAGCGCAACTGGATCGAGAAGCCCACCGCCAGCATCACCAACGGCAGCATCGCGTCGGCCAGGTGCTGCAGGCCGGAGGCGATCCACGCCGGCGGCTGCGCCGGCATCAGCGTCAGCGCGAACAGCAGCGCCCACAGCGGCGGGAAGCGCGCCATGCGCAGCAGCGTCTGCCGCGGCGATGGCGGTGCCTCGCCGCTGTAGCGCGCCAGCACGTACAGGCCGAAGCTGGACAGCAGCACGAAGGTGCCGAACTGGTCGTAGACCACTGCATACGGCAAGGCCGCCTCGCCGAGCAGCGCGCGCACCATCGGATAACCGATGAAGCTGGAATTGCCCAGTGCCACGCACAGCAGCAGCACCGCCTGCTGGTCGCGGCGCAGCCGCAGCGGCCGGCGCAAGGCCAACATCGCCAGCGCGCTCACGCCGGTCAGCAGCCACGGCGTCACCATCAATCCGAGCAGTTCCAGGTTGAACTGCAGGCGCGGCACGTAGATCAGCACCGAGGCCGGCAGGCACAGGTACAGCACCACCCCGTTGAGCACCTCGGTGGTGTTGGCCGGCAGCACGCGCAGACGGGCGAACAGCTTGCCGAGCGCCAGCATGACCAACATCAGGGCGAACGCATCGAAAGCCATCGGCACAGCACGGAATCAGCGGATACGCGGCATCATCGCATGGCCTGCGCACGTGGGCCGTCGTGGCGTCGCAGATGGCGTCTTCGTCTTCGTCTTCGTCGCCGTGGCGATGCCGATGGCGCGGATGGCGCTGGCAAAGATGGCACGGCGTGCTGCTGCAGTGCCTGGCGCGCGGCTTTCTGCGAAAAGCCTGGTGGCTGCTGGCCGCGCCAAACGCGGCACCGACCGGCAGCGACCGGCGTCGACATCCGCAGGAGCGGCACCGGCCGCGACCGACGCCGCACCTGTCTTGCACCCAGCCGCAGGCAGGCTTTCCGTGCAGGAGCGACAACGTCGATCTGTGCGATCGACCACGACCAGCACCACGGATTGCGCCGGCCGCGTCGTGCTCCGTGGACGCGCGCGCCTCAGGGCCAGGCCGGCGGCGCTGCCTTCCAGGCGGCCTGCACTTCGGCCAGGGTGGCGCGCTCGTCGTCGCGCCAGGTGGGCAGCAATGCGGCGAAATCGGCCGTGGCGCCCCACTTGTCCGGCCAGGTGCGCGCCGCCGCGGCGTACCACTTCACCGCCTCGTCCTTGCGCTGCAGCCGCCACAACGCCAGCGCCAGGGTCGGCGGGACCCAATCCGGCGCTGCCGGGCGGCCGTTGACCAGTGCGCTCCACTCGCTCAACGCGCGTGCCGGGTCGCCGGCGCGCAGCAGGTCCCAACCGTAGTTCCACTGCACCTGGCGCCGCTGCATGCCGGCGGGCAGTCCATGCAGCGCCGCCTGGTACAGCTGTTCGCCCAGTTCCCGGCGGCCGCCGGCCATGGCGATGCCGGCCAGCTGCGCGCGCGCCTCGTTGGCGTCGGGATTGCGCTGCACGGTACTGGCCAGGCGATCCACCAGGGCCTCGCCGCTGCCGGCGATGGCGGTCACCGGACGCGTGGTGCTGCGGTCCTCGTCGAAATAGAACTCTTTCGGTGCCGGCAATGCCTGCGCCCGCACGTTGGCCGCGGTGGCCAGACCGATGCAGGCCAGCATCGCGGCCACTGCGTATGTGTATGCCTTCACTGCTGCAATCCCCTGGAGTGATCCCCTCACCCGGGTCCCATCCTACCCCGCCCGCGCCGGCACGGACGAGAACGGGCGCAAAAATCGCCGCTGATACAATCGGGGCGATCGCGCGCGGCGGGCGCTGCGCGCCCGCCAGCCTTCCATTTCCGGGCAAGCCATGAACCGCATCGTCGATCCGCGTCCGTCGTCCTCCCTTGCCGCAGCGACCACCGACGGTGTGGATGCCGGCTACACCCTGGAAGACAAGTACACCCGCACCGATGGTCGCATCTATCTGTCCGGGGTGCAGGCGCTGGTGCGGCTGCCGCTGATGCAGCAATTGCGCGACCGCGCCGCAGGACTGAACACCGGCGGCTTCGTCAGCGGCTACCGCGGCAGCCCGCTGGGCGGGTTCGACCTGGAACTGTGGCGCGCGCGCAAGCATCTGGACGCGGCCAAGGTCGTGTTCAAGCCCGGGCTCAACGAGGACCTGGGCGCGACCATGGTCTGGGGCACGCAGCAGACCAATCTGTTCCCCGGCGCGCGCGTGGATGGCGTGTACGCCATGTGGTACGGCAAGGGTCCGGGCGTGGACCGCTGCGGCGACGTATTCAAGCACGGCAACGCCGCCGGCACCTCGCGCCACGGCGGCGTGCTGGCGCTGGCCGCCGACGACCACGCCTGCCGCAGCTCGACCCTGCCGCACGGCTCGGAGGACGAGTTCGTCAGCGCGATGATGCCGGTGCTCAATCCGGCCGGGGTGCAGGACATCCTCGACATGGGCCTGCTCGGCTGGGCGATGAGCCGCTACACCGGGCGCTGGATCGGCTTCAAGACCATCGCCGAGACGGTGGAATCCTCGGCCTCGGTGCAGGTGGACCCGTTCGCGCGGCAGATCGTATTGCCCGAGGATTTCGAACTGCCGCCGGGCGGGCTCAACATCCGCTGGCCGGATCCGCCGCTGGACCAGGAGATGCGCCTGCATCGCTACGCGGTGCGCGCCGCGCAGGCCTTCGCCCGCGCCAACGGCATCGATCGCACGGTGATGGACGCGCCGCAGGCGCGGCTGGGCATCGTCACCACCGGCAAGAGCTACCTGGACGTGCTGCAGGCGCTGGAGTACCTGGGCCTGGACGCGGAGGCCTGCGCGCGCATCGGCATCCGCGTGTACAAGGTCGGCATGACCTGGCCGCTGGAGCCGCTGGGCATCGCCGCGTTCGCGCGCGGGCTGCAGGACATCGTGGTGGTGGAGGAGAAGAAGGCCTTCATCGAGCGGCAGATGAAGGAGCAGTTCTACAACTGGCCGGCCAGCGCCGGCCCGCGCCCGAGCATCGTCGGCAAGTACGACGAGGCCGGCGAATGGATCCTGCCGTCCACCGGCGAGTTGACCCCGGCTACCATCGCCGGGGTGATCGGCCAGCGCATCCTGCGTCTGACGCGGTCCGAGGCGCTCGACACCGAATCGATCGAACAGCGGCTGCGCTGGATGGAGGCCAAGGAAGCGGAAATGGCGCTGCCGCGCGCCAACTTCCCGCGCGTGCCGCACTACTGCTCCGGCTGCCCGCACAATACCTCCACGGTGGTGCCGGAGGGCTCGCGCGCGCTCGGCGGCATCGGCTGCCACTACATGGTGACGTGGATGGACCGCGCCACCGACACCTTCACCCACATGGGCGGCGAAGGCGTCACCTGGGCCGGGCAGGCACCGTTTACCGACACACCGCACGTGTTCCAGAACCTGGGCGACGGCACCTATTTCCACAGCGGCTCGCTGGCGATCCGCCAGTCGATTGCCGCCGGCGTCAACATCACCTACAAGATCCTCTACAACGACGCGGTGGCGATGACCGGCGGGCAGCCGGTGGACGGCACCCTCAGCGTGCCCGACATCGCCCGGCAGATGCGTGCCGAAGGCGTGCACACCATCGCCCTGGTCAGCGACGACATCGGCAAGTGGACGCGGCGCCGCGAGCTGTTCCCCAGCGACGTGGAGTTCCACGACCGCGGCGAACTGGACGCGGTGCAGCGGCGCCTGCGCGAGGTCAAGGGCACCAGCGTGCTGATCTACGACCAGACCTGCGCCACCGAGAAGCGGCGCCGGCGCAAGCGCGGCAAGCTGCCCGATCCGCCCAAGCGTGTGCTGGTCAACTCGCTGGTCTGCGAAGGCTGCGGCGACTGCGGTGAGAAGAGCTTCTGTGTGTCGGTGCTGCCGAAGGAGACCGAGTACGGACGCAAACGCCAGATCGACCAGTCCAGCTGCAACAAGGACTACTCCTGCGTGTCCGGGTTCTGCCCCAGCTTCGTCACCGTGCACGGCGGGCAGCCGCGCAAGGGCCGCAAGGCCGACGCCGCGACGCTGCTGGAGCAGCTGCCGGCACCGACCTTCCGCAGCGACCTGAGCCAGCCCTGGAACATCCTCATCACCGGCGTCGGCGGCACCGGCGTGGTCACCATCGGCGCGCTGCTGGGCATGGCCGGGCACCTGGAGGGCAAGGGCGCCAGCGTGCTCGACCAGACCGGCCTGGCGCAGAAGGGCGGCGCGGTCACCACGCATATCCGCATTGCGCGGCAGCCGGAGGACCTGCACGCGGTGCGCATCGCCGCCGGCGAGGCCGACCTGGTGCTGGGTTGCGACATGGTGGTGGTCAACGACTACTGGGCGCTGTCGAAGGTGCGTGGCGATCGCTCGCAAGTGGTCCTGAACAGCTACGAGGCGATGCCCGGCACCTTCACCACGCACCCGGACATGCAGTTCCCGGCCGCCGAGATCATTGCCGGCGTGCGCCTGGCGCTGGGTGGCCGCGATCCACTGTTGCTCGACGCCACCCAGCTGGCCACGGCCCTGCTCGGCGACGCCATCGCCAGCAACCTGTTCATGCTCGGCTACGCCTGGCAGCAGGGCCTGGTGCCGCTGTCGCATGCGGCGCTGATGCGTGCGATCGAGCTCAATGGCGCAGCGGTGGCGATGAACCAGCAGGCCTTCGCCTGGGGCCGCCTGGCGGCGCTGGACCTGCCGGCGGTGCGTCGCGCGGCCGGTCTCACCGATCCGGCCGCGGACGAGCGCGAACGCCAGGCCCTGGGCCTGCAGCAACTGCCGCCGGGCGAGTGGGAAGGCCACGAGGCCGGCGCCAGCGCCGCGCCGCGCAATCCGTCCAATCCGCGTCCGGCGCGCGAGCTGCCCGCCGCCGCCGAGAGCGGCGATGCCGGGCACGCGCCGCTGGACGACAGCCGCCTGTCGCGCTCGCTGCACGAGCTGATCGCGCGCCGCCACGCCTTCCTGGTCGATTACCAGGATGCCGCTTACGCCGCGCGCTACACCGCACTGGTGGAACGCGTGCGCGCTGCCGAGCAGCGCGTGGCCCCCGCCTCGACCGCGCTGACCGAAGCGGTGGCGCGCTATGCGTTCAAGCTGATGGCCTACAAGGACGAGTACGAGGTGGCGCGGCTGTACACCAGCGGTGCGTTCGCCCAGCAGTTGCAGGCGCAGTTCGAGGGCGACTACCGCGTGCGCTTCCACCTGGCACCGCCGCTGCTGGCGAAGAAGGACGCGCAAGGCCGGCTGCTTAAGCGCGACTACGGCCCGTGGATGTTCACCGCGTTCAAGTGGCTGGCCAAGCTGCGGCGCCTGCGTGGCGGTACCTTCGACGTGTTCGGCTACAGCGCCGAGCGACGCGGCGAACGGCAGTTGATCGCCGACTACGTCGCCACCGTGGACGAACTGCTGCAGCGGCTGCAGGCGGACAACCTGGCCCTGGCGGTGCAGATCGCCAGCATCCCGGAACACATCCGCGGCTACGGCCACGTCAAGGAAGCGCATCTGCACGAGGCCAAGCAACGCGAAGCGCGGCTACTGGTGACCTGGCGCAATCCCAAGGCGCTGCATATCGTGCAGGCGGCCTGAGCGGGCGACGCGGCGCCGTTGTGAGGCGGCGTCGCAGTAGCGGTATCGGAGGCGATTGACGGAACGCGGCGTGGCCCAAGCCACGCCTGCAACGCTCCCGCGATCCCCGATGCATCTGCGTCTGCCGCAGGAGCGGCTTCCGCCGCGACCGGAACTCCATCGGGATGCAGGCCTGCAGCCTCGCCCAGAGTGGGTCGCCGCGGGCCACCACCCGAACCTTGCGTGGATCGTCAGCGGTCCACGGTCGCACCCCATCGAAGGAGCATCGCGTGAAGCTGGGCAAACTCGTGTGCGTGGCGCTCGTGGGCGGCCTTCTGCTGTTCTACCTGCTGGCAGAGCATGCCGGCCCCTGGATCATGCCGCGGTTCATCACGATCCGTGTCGTCGCAGGACCCGATCGGCCGCTTTCGGGCGCGAGCATCCGCGTCGTACAGGATGTGTGGTCGATCCCGTGCCTGAGCTACATGGGGATCTCCGGTGCGAGGTGCGCATCGGGCAAATGGACGGTCTTCCATGGCCGCCTGGATCGAAACGGCGAAGCGCGTGTGTTGGTATTCCAGGCAGTGGGATTGTGGGCCGAGCCGTACATCGCCTGTATCAATGGGAGCCAATACGAAGGCACCGGCGCGTACGCAGAGTGGCCGGAACAGAAGGACCCGCAGCGTGTCACCTGGACTACGCGCGCTTGGAGCAGCAAGGGACCGGTTGCATGAACGGCTATGGCGAAGAACGGCTGGCGGCCCCGGCATGGTGGGATGCCGCCCTGAAGGAAGACGCGGAGGCGGAGGCAAAGGCTGAGGCAGAGGCGCAGGCGGATGCACAGGAGGACGATCCATTGCAACCGGCGGCTCAACAACCTACTGATAGTTCGCCGACGTCGGACGGACCGTAGAGGCCAGGCTGTAGGAGCGGCTTCAGCCGCGACCTGCCATGCCAACAGGTGGCGATGCAGCCTGTGCCAGCGGCTTCTCGCGCGCCGATACCATGTAGATGGATCCCGGTCGATCGCGATGGTGTCGATATGGAAGGATCTGCGCGTCGGGACTGAAGTCCCTCCCACCTGTTTGCTTCCTTACACTCCGCATACGACGCAGCGGCCCCAGGCAGGTAGCCGCTGTGTCGTATCAAGATGCGATTCGGTCGAGTGACACATGGCAACTCGACCGAGTGGCATGCGACAGAACGAACGTTGGAATCAGACCCGCGGATCGGGCGGGTTGCCGCGGCCGGGGCGATCGTAGCGATCCGAATCGAAGGCTTCGCGCACGGCGGCCTTGGCCTGTGCCCAGCTCAGCCGCGAGCGGTCCTTGACGCGTTCCCAGCCGCTTTCCAGATCCGATTCCAGGCGGTCGTCCCAGACGCGGTCGCGGTAGCGGCTGCGCGCCTGCACGCCGTAGCGGTAGGCAGGGCGGTAATCGTCGTAGCTGCTGTCGGTATCGCGATAGTCAACGGTGTCGAAGCGCTCGGCGTAGTAGCGGTCGCTGTCTTCATACGTGCGATAGGTGGTATCGGCGCGCTCCCACGAATCGCGCGCGGCCAGCCGCGCCTCGTCCCACTCCAGGCGCGAATCGCCACGGCGCGTGCCCCAGTCGCGCGACAACTCGCGTTCGTGTTCGTCCCAGGTGCGCGAGGGATATTGTTCGCGCGCCTGCAGGCCCAGGCCGTAGGCGGCGGCATAGTCGCGGTCGTAGTCGTAGTCGGCCTTGGCGTAGTCGCGGTTGCGGTACTCCTCGCGCCAGTACGCGTCCTCGCCGGTGGGATCAATGCGCTCGGCCACGCCCTTGCCCGCCGCCGCGCCGGCGACCACGCCGACCGCCGCGCCGATCAGGGTGCCGAGCGGGCCGAACACCGTGCCGGCCAGCGCGCCTGCGGCCACACCGCCGGCGGTGCCGCCGATACCAACCCCGACCGGATGCGAACCCGGGGTGCCGGAAATCGGGTCGCGATTGAGATCGCGGGATTCGTCGTTGCTGTGCATGGGAACGCTCCGTCGTGGAAGGGTGTGCCGGCGATCTGCGCATATGCAGCAGCCGGTGTCGCCGCACAGTCGCAAGTCAGCGGTGAATCGGCCGTGGCATTGCGGTGAACCCGCGATGAGGGAGGCAGTGCGCTGCCGTCACCTGGACGCAACACGTGGCCGTCAGCTCGATGGCCGGGCATTGCCAGACTTGGCAGGTAAGCCCGCATGGCATGCGATGCAACGCACTGCACCGGTGTGCTGCGACGGAGCCGACGTCGCAATCACGTCACTGACGTCCTCAGCTTGGCCATTTCCGCCACGCAGCTGCGCAGCGTGGCGTAGCGACGACCTCGGCACTACCGCAACTGGCAGTGCACGCCATCCACACACGTCGCAAAGCGGCGCACCAGGGAGCGCGAACGGCGTGGGCACGCCACCATGGACAGGTGACGACATGCATGCGCGGCGCATGAGCGCGCCGAGCAGCGTTCGCATGCGCCGCCAGCCACGCGGTCGCGGTCAGTCGTGCCTAGACGCGGCGCCAGACCAGGCAGCGGTTGTTGGCCGGCATCGCGACGTCCTCGTGCAACGCCAGGCCCTGCGCCAGCGCCAGCGCGTTCACTGCTTCGGCATCGCGGATGCCGCTGGCCGGGTCGCGCGCCTTCAACCACGCATCGAAGTCGCGGTTGCTGTCGCTGGTGAAGGCGCCGCCATAGTTGAACGGCCCATACACCGCCAACACGCCATCGGCGCTGTTCGCCAACAGCGCGCCGACGCCGGCGAAGAACGCCTGCACCGCGTCCCAGCCCATGATGTGCAAGGTGTTGGAGGTGAACACCGCATCGTAGCCGGTGTGCGGCCACGGCCCTTCGCGCACGTCCAGCGCCAGCGCCGGCGGCGTGTTGGGCAGGCCCGTCGCCTCCAGCCACTGCGCGATGCCGGGAAGATGCTCGGCGCGCTCGCTGCATCGCCAGGTCAGGTGCGGCAGCGCTGCGGCGAAGTGCACCGCGTGCTGGCCGGTGCCGCTGCCGATCTCCAGCACGCGGCGGCGATCGGCGAACTGCCGCTGCAGCACCTGCAGGATCGGATCGCGGTTGCGATCGCAGGACGGCGCGTAGGGTCGATCGCTCATCGTGTCGTGCACCTGTGTGCGCTGGGCAATGCCGCGGCACCACGCAACGGCGTACGCGGCGACGGCAGCCGGCTCATCCGCGTGAGCGCACGAAGATGCGCTTGCCGCCGCCCTCGTTGCCGCGCTCCTCCAGTTCGAAGTGCGACGACAACCGGCGCAGCAGGTCGCTGAGCTTCTTGTGCCCGTACAGGCGCGGATCGAAATCCGGACGCACCTTGTTCAGATAGCTGCCGACGCTGCCAAGTCCGGCCCAGCCCTGGTCATCGGAGGCTTCTTCGATGGCCTGACGCAACAGCGTCAATGGCGCCGGCTTGGTTTCGGTCGCGGCCGGCGCCGGCTCCGGTTTGGCCGGCGTCGCGGCCGGCGTCTTGCGGCCCTTGGCCGCCGGCTTGGCGGCCGCAGCGGCGGACTTGACCGGCTCGGTTGCGCTGGCCTCGCTGCGCAGCACTTCGGTGTAGATGAACTTGTCGCAGGCCTGCACGAACGCGTCCGGGGTCTTTCGCTCGCCGAAGCCGTACACCGTCGGCCCTTCCTCGCGCAGGCGCTGCGCCAGGCGAGTGAAGTCGCTGTCGCTGGAGACCAGGCAGAAGCCGTCGAAGCGGCCGGTGTAGAGCAGGTCCATCGCGTCGATGATCAGCGAGCTGTCGGTGGCGTTCTTGCCGCTGGTGTAGGCGAACTGCTGCACCGGGCTGATCGAGTGCTTCAGCAGCGCCTGCTTCCACTGGGTCATGCGTGTGCTGGTGAAATCGCCGTAGATGCGCTTGACGCTGGCCAGGCCGTACTTGGCGACCTCGGCGAGCAGGCCTTCGATCACCGACGGCTGCGCGTTGTCGGCGTCGATCAGCACCGCCAGCCGTGGCTGGTCGTCGTCGCTGTCGGAACGGTGGCGGGTTTTCATGGCGAAGCACCTGGCAGAAAAAACGGGGGACGAAGGCGGCCGCAAGGCAGCGGCCGCCACTGTGCCATCGCCGCGCGACGACGGCCAGTCGCCGCGCGCGCCGGCTGCAACGTGCGCGTCAGTCCTGCGCCGCTACCACCGGCGCCGTTGCCGGCAACGGCGGCAGCTCCAGATGCCGACGGAAGAAGCGTGCGATCACCCGCAGTGCCTGCTGGCTTTCCGGCAATGCGGTGTTCAGGTGGAAGGCGTGGCCCATACCGTCCCACACGTGCAGGTCGGCCTCGCGGCCCAGCTCGACCAGCCGTGTATGGGTGTAGGCGACATTGCTCAACTCCGCCGCGCGCGTGCCGGTGATGAACAGCAGCGGCGGGAACTGCGCCAGCACCGCGTTGGAGAACACCGGCGACACCAGCGGATCGTGGAAGTCCACGCCTTCGCCGTAGTACAGGTCTTCCATGATCGGCAGCGCCCCCTGCGCGTCGGGCAACGGCGCGTCGTTCACCGCCGCCACCACGTAGCGCGAATCGCCGCGGTAGCGCGCGTCGCCGCCGGCACAGAACATGCCCGCCGCCGCCGGCATCGGCAATTGCTCCTTGGCGAACCAGGCCAGCGACTCGCCGGTCAGCACGCCGCCGGCCGAGCAGCCGAACAGGCCGATGTGCTGCGGCGTGTAGCGCTTGAGCGCGGCGCGATAGACCGTGGCCACGTCTTCGCTGGCGGCAGGGAAGCGGTGTTCCGGGCCTTGCCGGTAGTCGACGCTGACCACGGTGACGCCGGTCATCGCCGCCACCGGGATCGCCTCCATCATGCCGAACGAGGCCGCGCTGCCCATCACGAAGGCACCGCCATGCAATTCGATCAACAGCCGCTGGCGCTGCGCCGGCGATGCATCGCGTGGCTGCACGAGGATCACCGGCACGCCGTCCCAGGTGGTGCGCTGCAGCGTCACCCCGTAGCGCTCGCGCAACGGCTCCACCACGGTCTTGGCCCAGGCCTCGGTCTCCGCGCGGATGCGCGGCAGTTCGCGGCGCAGCGTGGCGTTATCCATCTTCGCCAGCGGATCGCCCTGCGCCATGTCCTTGCGCGCGGCCGCCTGCGCCTGCGCGCTGAGGAACGGCGACAACGGCAGGTCGAAGGTGGGCATGCGCCGCACGCCATCCTGCGGCGGCGCGTCGGCCGCGGCCTGCAGCGCCGGCGGGAGCAGCCCCGCGATCAGCGCCAGCAGGCGCACTCCTTGTGTGTACTTCGCTCCACTCACGTCCAGGTGCCCTCCACGGCATCGCGCGATCGCCGAGGATAGCGGCGCGGCGCGGGCGGGACTTTGCACGATCCCGCCACTTCGCCGGTGCGGCGCTATCTGCGCGTCGGCAACGCCTCGTAGGCCTGGCGCACTGCGGCCTCGCCGTAGCGGCGCTCCAGCCGGCGCACGATGAAGTGGCCGCGCGCCATCGCCTGAAAGTGCGAGATGAACACCGTGTTGAGCAGCGCGCCACTGGCCGCGCCGACCAGCGGCACCGCCTGCGCCGCCAGCTTCTCGCTCACCGTCACCGAGAACTTGGCGGCGATGCGCGACAACAGCGACACCAGCACCGGCGCGCCCTTGCTGCCCAGGCCATGCGCGGCGATGTACTGCGCCGCGGCGCTGAGTTGTTGCGCCATCGCCGCGCGCACTGCGAAGTAGCCCGATTCGCTGCCGTCGTCGCGCGGGCTGCGGCCGCCGTGCGCCAGCACCTCCAGGCAGGCCAGGGCGGTGGCCGGGTCGTCGAGGCGCTCGCCTTCGGCACGGGCGATGTCGGCAATCGAACGCAGCATCAGGGTCGTGGTCAGCGGCAGTTCCACCACCAGCCCGGGCAGGCCGAAGAAGCCGCCGGCGGCGCCGGTCGCCGCCACCGCAGCCCCGTGCAGGCGCGGCCGCGCCCGCTCCGGCGCCTGCGTACGCAAAGTCAGCAGCGCCGAGCGCAACGCCACCCGCAGCGCGCGCTGGCTGACCGCATCGATGCGCGAGGACAGCATCTTCGGCATGCGCTTGCTGATCAGCGCCTCGATCGGCGCGCCCACCGCATTGGCGATCTTCGCCGCCAGGCCGGGGTGTTCCAGCAGCGCGCGCGCCTGGGCCAGGTCGCGGTGGTCGGCGGCATCCATCACGGGGACGGGCAATAGCGAGGTCATGGCCGAAGCTCGTGGCGAGGGAGGCGACAGCATGCACCGGGCGGCAGCGGCATGGTGTCGAGGGCCGATGACCGCGGCAGGACATTCAGGAATCGGCGGAACATCCCGCTAGATCCGCTCCAGCGAACGCTGGTGGGTGCGCGGCCCGAACCGGCCCACCACCGCGGCGGCCAGCAGCAGGCTGGCGGCAATGAAGCCCAACACGCCGCGGTGGCCGGTGCGGTCCAGCAGCATGCCGATCAGCAGACTGCTGGCGGCGGTGGACAGGCGGCTGAAGGAATAGCAGAAGCCAACCGCGCGGGCACGCAGCGCGGTGGGAAACAGTTCGGCCTGGTAGCCGTGGTAAGCGAAGCTCATCCAGGCATTGCAGAAGGTGACCGCCGCGCCGCAGGCGATCAGCAGCAGCGGCTGACTCTGCCAGGCGAACAGCAGGCCGAACAGCACCGCGCCCAGCGCCGACACAACGACTTGCCACTTGTTCTCCCAGCGCTGCGCCACGCCGATCAGCAGCAGTGGCGCCAGCGGATAGGCCAGCGAGATGGCGAAGGCGTAGCCGAGGCCGTGCACGCTGTCGGCGCCCTGCCGTGCCAGCAGCGCCGGCAGCCAGTTGCCGAAGCCGAAGAAGCCGATCGCCTGGAAGATGTGGAAGCTCACCAGCATCGCCATGCGGCGCCGGTACGGGGCCTGCCACAGCGCGGACAGCTGCGGCGTCGGCACGGCTGGCGCCGCAGCCGGCTCGGGCGCGGGCAAGGGCCGCCCCAGGTCGGCGGCGCAGCGCGCTTCCAGCCGCTGCAGCACCGCGTCGGCCTCGGCATGCCGGCCCTGCGTGGCCAGCCAGCGCGGCGATTCCGGCAGGCGGCTGCGCAGCCACCACACCGCCAGCGCGAAGCCGCCGCTGAGCAGCGCCACCCAGCGCCAGCCGCTCATGCCCAGCGGCGCGTGCGGCACCAGCGCCCAGGCGCTCAGCGCCACCGCTGGCACCGCCAGGAACTGCACGCAGAACGCCAGCGCGAACGCGGCGCCGCGCATCTGCCGCGGCACCATCTCCGACAGGTAGGTGTCGATGGTGACCAATTCGATGCCCAGGCCGATGCCGACCACGCCGCGCCACAGGATCACCCCCAGCGCGCTGTGCTGCAGACCCATCGCCACGGTGGCCACGCTGTACCAGAGCAGCGCGAAGGAGAACACCGCGCGACGCCCGAAACGATCGACCAACGGACTGAGCAGGCTCGCGCCGAGGAACAGGCCCAGGAACGTCGCCGAGGCGAACGCGGCCTGGTCGGCGATGCCGAACACGCCGGCCGCGCCCTCGGCGAAGATGCCGTCGCGCAGCAGGCCGGGGCTGAGGTAGGCGGTCTGGAACAGGTCGTACAGTTCGAAGAAACCGCCCAGCGCCAGCAGCGCGACCAGCCGCCACAGGGTCCGGGTCGGCGGCAGGCGTTCCAGGCGCGCCGCCACCAGGGCGACGGGATCGGAAGCGGCAACGGCGGCATCGCGCATGCGGGAAGGTCCTGGGGGAGGAAACGCGCCGCCGCATGCTGCCCGATCCGCCGCCGCGCGCGCCACCGCGTCGGACCAGAATTGCCGACCGCGCCGGATCGGCGTTCAGCCGGATGTCGGCTTCGGCGCGACCGGCCAGGGCGGGCGTCGGCCGCCGGTCAACGCAGGAACAGGATGTCCAGATCGCGCTCGGGCACGAAATCGCGCTGGCGGAACTCGAAGGTCAGCGCATCGGTGCGTTGCAGGTCGCCGTCGAAGCACAGACTGAGCAGGTCGCCGGGCGCGCGCTTCTTCAGGGTCAGGTGGAAGTCCTGGATCGGCCCCTTCCAGTTGGCGCCGGTGCGCAGCACGTAGCGCAGGTTGCTCCACTGCAGACCGTTGGCGCCGGCACGGCGGCGCAGGCGCTGCTGCATGGCCGCGTCCAGGCAGGTGGGCTTGGCGTACTCGCCGATCAGCTCGCTGGCCGGCATCGGTACGCCGGTGGCGACGCTGGGCACGTAGCTGTGGCGGATCGCCACCGTGCCATTGGCCGGGAACCGCTGCTGCCAGACGAAGTACTCGCTGAGGGTGAAGCGCGGCTGTCCGTCCGCATCGAGCCAGCGTGCCGGCAGCGGCTTGCGGCCAGCCGGGAGGGTGCCGCTCTCGACGTACGCGGCCAGGTCGTCCGGCGTCCAGCCGCTGGCCGCCCACGCGCGCGAGATGTCGCTGCCGTCCAGCTTCGCCACCAGCTTGCGCTCGGTGCGCACCGGCTTGCCGTCCACCCACAGCTTGAAGTCGGTGAGCGCGCTGTGGTCGGCCATGCCGAAGTACATCGGCGGCATCGGGAAGGCGATCGGCACCAGCAGCTCGCGCGCGCTGGTGTTGGTGAACACGTAGTCCACCTGCACCCGCTCCTCGCTGATGAACAGGTCTTCCTTGCTCATGCGGATGTCCGGCTGGCGAATCAGCTCGATGGAGCCATTGGCGTCGCCGATGCTGCTGTCGTTGGCGAAGGCGGCGGCCGCGAACAGCCAGGACGACAGCAACAGGGGCAACAGGCGGCGCTGCGAGACGTTGGCGGTCATGGGCATCGGGGGATCGGGGATCGGCGAAAGGAGACGCTGCAGCCGCAGCACGGCACAGACGGACGCGTGGCGTCATGGTAACCGCGGCGGCGTGGCCAGCCGCATCGCGCCCCGCCACCCCATTTGCTACGGTAGCCGGCGCCGCCACGGGGGGAAGGCCATCGCCATGTTCAGAGCATTCGTAACGCTGGCGCTGCTGGCGTCCGCCGGGCTGGCCGCGGCGCAGGCGCCGGGCGCGCGCAGCTACGCCAACCCGATCGACCTGGATTACCGCTACAACTTCGAACAGCTCAACGAGGGCATCTCCTATCGCACCGGCGCCGATCCGGTGTTCGTGCGCTTCGGCGATGCCTACTATCTGTTCCAGACCCTGGCCGACGGCTACTGGCGCTCCAGCAACCTGCTCGACTGGCAGTTCGTGACGCCCAGCCGCTGGCCGTTCGAGAGCATCGTCGCACCGGCGGTGGTCGCCGACGGCGACCGCCTGGTGATCATGCAGTCGGCCTTCGAACCGCGCCCGCTGCTGCAGACCCGCGACCCGGCCAGCGGCACGCTCGACTTCCTGACCCGGCTGCTGCCCCCGCTGCCGCGCGCCCAGCCGATCGGCACCGAGATGAAGGGCCGGCCGCTCAGCGACGTGCCGCCCGGCCCCTGGGACCCGGACCTGTTCATCGACGACGACGGCCAGTGGTACCTGTACTGGGGTTCGTCGGACCGCTACCCGCTGTACGGCATCGCCATGGACCGCAGCGCGCAGGGGTTCGCCTTCCGCGGCGTACCGACGCCATTGCTCGCACTGGATCCGGCGCAGCACGGCTGGGAGCGCTTCGGCCCCGACCACCGCGGCGCGCGCTTCCCCGACGGCAGCCCGATCGGCAGCTACCTGGAAGGCGCGTGGATGACCAAGACCGGCGGCCGCTACTACCTGCAGTACGGCGCGCCGGGTAGCGAGTACAACGCCTACGCCAACGGCGTGTACGTCGGCGAGCACCCGCTCGGCCCGTTCACCTATGCGGCGTACAACCCGGTGGCGTACAAGCCCGGCGGCTTCATGCAGGGCGCAGGCCATGGTTCCACCTTCCAGGACGCGCACGGCAACTGGTGGAACAGCGGCACCGCCTGGATCGGCGCCAACTGGACCTTCGAACGGCGCATCGTGCTGTTCCCGGCCGCGTTCGCCGCCGACGGCCAGATGCGCGTGTCCACCCGCTTCGGCGATTTCCCGCACTGGATGCCGGAAGGCCCGGTGGCCGACCCGGAGACGCTGTTCACCGGCTGGATGCTGCTGTCCTACCGCAAGCCGGCCACCGCCTCGTCCACCCTGGACGGCTTCGCCGCCGACCGCGCCACCGACGAGGATCCGCGCAGCTACTGGGTGGCCGCGCGCAACGTACCGGGCGAGACCCTCACCGTCGACCTGGGCGGGGAACGCAGCGTACGCGCGGTGCAGGTCAACTTCGCCGACTACCGCGCCGGCCGCTACGGCGATGCGCCGGACATCTACACCGCGTTCCGGCTGCAGCACTCGCGCGACGGCCGCCATTGGCTGCCGCTGGCCGAGGTCGGCGCCGGCCCCGACCGCCGCGACCGGCCCAACGCCTACCTGCAATTGCCCGCGCCGGTGCGCACCCGCTACATCCGCTATGTGCACGGCCACGTCGGCGCCGCGCACCTGGCGATCGGCGACCTGCGCGTGTTCGGCAACGCCGACGGCGCCCCGCCACCGGCGCCGACCGGCGTCGCCGCGCGCCGCGATCCCGACCGCCGCAATGCCCACGTGCGCTGGCAGGCGGTGCCCGGCGCGGTCGGCTACAACGTGCGCTGGGGCCTGCGCGCCGACCGTCTCACCCTCACCTACCAGGTGTTCGCCGACCGCGGCACCGACCTGGAGATCCGCGCGCTGAACCGCGACCAGGACTACGTGTTCGCGGTCGAAGCCTTCGACGAGCGCGGTGTCTCCCCGCTGAGCGCGCCCATCGCCGTGCCATGAAGCCATCACCGCCCTTCCCGTATGCTTGACGCACCTCGACCGCGCACCGGCGATGCGGCGCGCGGCAGGATCGGCTGCCGATCGAAGGAGACGGACGATGCACCAGCACCAGGGAACCCAGGGCCAGCGCCGCCTGCGCGCATGGCTGATCGCCGCGATGGTCGCAGGCGTGTGCGGCAACGCCGCCGCGCAGCAGGGCGACCCGCGCGATGCGCAACTGCAGCAACAGCAGCGCCTGCTGCAGCAGCAGGCCCAGCAGATCCAGCAGATGCAACAGCAACTGCAGCAGATGCCGCCGCCCGGCACGGGCGCCGAGGGCGGCACGCCGAGCGATGGCCTGTCCGCCACCTACCACGACTGCCGCAAGCAGGCGCAGGGCCTGGACGAGAGCCGCCGCTGCATCCAGCGCGAACAGCGCGTGCAGCAGGAACGCCTGGACCGCGCCTACGACAAACTGCGCTACCGCCTCAGCGGCATGGACCGTTCGCGGCTGATGGATGCGCAATACACCTGGCAGCAGTCCAACGAGCAGGCCGCACACCTGGACCGGGCGCTCGGCGCCCGCGGCCAGGAAGCGGCCCTGCAAAGCGCCGAAGCCACCCTGCGCCGGATCAGCTCCCGCGCCGACGAACTGGAAGGCTATACGCGCGGCGGGCGGTGAGGCGCGGCTGTCCACGAGGCGGAACATGCGTGGCATGGAGCGCAAGACCTGGAAGGGAATCGCAGGCAGCCCTCGACCGTGGTTGGGACCTGTGGCTTCGTCTCGATGGGCAGCCTCCTGCCGACTCGCGGCAATGTGCCTTGTCTGCTGCAGCATCGTGCACAGTGCTGCAGCGGCCGCAGATGCGGCGACGTTACCTGCGCAGAGGAATGCCTGGCCAGACCACACAGCGCAGGCTGACGCCCTTCCCCAGCGCACGCAGCAGACACACCACAAGCGACCTCGCATGAGGCGACGTCGCGGACGCAGACGTTCAACGCCAGCGGGACGCCGGACACTATGGGACAGGTCGCCTTCCAACTGGGCGACCTTCGCCTGGAGATCGAAGGCACCCAATGCCGCGACACCGGCGGACTGCTCTTACGCTGCGCACCCGCAACGATCATGGTGGAGCGGACGGCAGGCAAGCAATCCATCCCCATCCCGTCGCTGGTCTTTCTAAGCAACACGACAGCGCAGCCGGCGTATGTCGCCGCCTATCGCGGCCCCTTCACCGACCAGGACGAACCGGGCGACGATCTGCGCTATACCGCGATCGTGTCGGACATCAATGGCGATGGCAACGATGATCTGCTGTTGTGGACGGACTTTTCCGGACGCCTGGGCGCTCCCGCCTACAGCTATTACCTGTTTGACCCGCGCACCCAATTGTTCGTGAAGAGCGACAAGCTCCAACAGGCAACGCGCGGCCTGACACTTTCGGGCATCACCGGCAGTACGCTGCGCTTTTGGTCGGGCGACGCAGGATGCAAGCGCGTCATTGTGAGACTGGCATTGCATGGAACCACGCCGACGCGCCTGGCCGACAAAACGTTCAACGCCTGCAAGTAGTCGGCCAACTGCGGCGCCCCTTCCCCCATCCCTGCGATGCAGGCTGACAGGACACGGGGTTGGCGCGTCGCCCACCTTTCCTCACACCTTGCTACGGATCCACAACATCGAATTCGGCGAATCAAACGGTGACGCGTCGGTACCTGCTCGCCTGCCTAGATCGTGATTCCACCGCCGCGCCGACCTGGCGACATCATCAGGCCCATCTCACTGCCCCACCGCGCAGCCCCCGCCCTGTTCCGCGCACACCTTCATGGCGCGTTGCAGCTCGGCCTCGCTCAGCTGCGGAGGCGGCCGCGCGACGGCAGCCTGGACCTGGTCCGGGCCGCCGGTCAGCGCGTGCAGGCCCTTGGCCGCCTTGCCGGCCAGGTAGTAGACGCCCAGCGCGATGTAGCCACCGCTCTGGCTGACCTGCTCCACCGAGGGCGGCGGCCGCCAGTCCTTGTCGAACCGATTGGGCGGTGGGGTCACCGGATTCTTGAAGCGGTACAGGTCCAGCGGCTCGCCCTCGTCCGGGGGCAGCGCGCGCACTTCGCCCAGGGTCTGGATGTCGGGCTGCGCGGCGGCCGGAGGCGGTGGCGATGCAGATGCAGATGCCTGCTCAGCAGGCGCAGCCTGTTGCGCTTGCGCCTGCGCCTGCGTGCACGCCACCAGCAATGCGACTGCCAGCACCGTCCGCAGGCGCCGGCCGATGGAATCCGCTGTGTCCACGCTGTCCATGGCGCCCGAGCTTACGGACGCGGCGCGGTCATCTCTAGCGCATTGGCGCCGCCGTTCACGTCGGCGACAGCGGCCGTAGGCACAGCCAGATCGCGCACCAGTGCGCCAGCGCGCCGCCCAGCACGTGCGCATGCCAGATCGCGCGGTTGTAGAGCATCGACTTGCGCACGTAGAAGGCCACGCCCACCGTGTAGATCGCGCCGCCGGCGGCGATCAGCCACAGCACCGGCGTGTCCAGCCCGGCCACGATCGGCTTGACCGCGGCCATGCCCGCCCAGCCCAGCAGCAGGTAGATCGCCACCCAGAAGCCCTTGGCGATGCCGGGCAGGAACAGCTTGGCGAACACGCCGAACAGCGCCACGCCCCACACCGCCAGGGTCATCGACCAGACCCAGGCGCCGGACAAGGCCAGCACGAAGAACGGCGTGTAGGAACCGGCGATCATCACGAAGATGCCGGCGTGGTCGAGCTTGCGCAGCACCGGCTGGCGCTGCGGCGGGGCGAAGTTGTACGCCGCCGAGCAGGCGAACATGGTCAGCAGCCCCAGCGCATAGATGCTGGTGGCCACGATCAGCGCGTCGTTGGCATGGGCGCGCCAGACCAGCAGCGCGCCGCCGACCACGGCCAGCAGCAGGCCGGCGGCATGCACGAGCAGGTCGGCGCGGCGGGCGGCGGCGGTGCGGTAGTGCGGGGGAAGCGGGAGAGCGGACACGGGCAAGGGAAGTAGACGACAGGAGCCGCCGTTGCCGAGGGGGACGACAGGATACCTGGCGATGGCCTCCGGACGCAGGGGTGTCGCCTATCACATGTCGAGGCGATGTCCGTCGGTGCGGCGGGCTACCGACAGTGAAAGCGTTCACTTCCTGCGATATAAATTCTGTGGGACCAATGGAAGGAGCCACGCCGATGACCGTGCCGCCACAACGGCTGCCGTCTTTCCTGCATTTTCTCCCGTTCGCCTTGCTTGCAGGATGCACCATGACCGATCCCCAAATTTCCCAAGCCCAGTTCGCGCAGCGCGTGGAAGCCCTGCTCGGCGGTCGCGACAACGTCGTCGTGGCTGCCAGCCAGTTGACCGATTTCCCGTGGGCTTCGTTGTGCTTCACGCGCGATGACAGCCTGCGCCTGACATTCAAGCAGGACACCGGCGAACAGACGCTTTCGCTCCCGTATGAGCAGTTCTTCGTCGACGAAGCGCACGTCCCACAATCGCTGGAGGACATGTGCGTGAAGCCGGGAGAACGCATCCTCATCCGCAAGAAGTATCCTGGCTACGCGGGGCCAGTGGAGTTCCTCAAGCCAGCGGAGGGCTGAACATGGTCGACATCACCGACCCCAAGGGCGCCAAGCGCGAGATCGAACAGGAAGCGTATCGGCACTACGAGCAACTCAGCGGCGTGCATCTGGCACGTCGCACCGATGGCAGCATTCAGCCGCAAGGCCACAACGACGCGCTGGATGCGTTCCGGCACGCCTACACCAGCGGGCGCGTCACCCAGATCGCCTTGGGGCAACAGTGGATTGCGCGCAGGTTCGGCAACGACGCCGAAATCGGCCCGGCCCACCCGAACGATCCCGCAGAGCACCGCATGGATCTGTGGAACAACGAAGCTGGGCGCCGTATCGGCGACAGGACCTCCGGCGCCGATCAACTCGCCCGGGAAACCTACGCCGCCCTGAAGAACGGCGAGCTCGTGACCGGCCTGAACGACGCGCGCCTGAAGCAGCTCTATCCCGAAGACCCGCGCCTGAAGTTGCCGGCAGGAGACCCGCAGCGGGAACTTGTCGACCATGATGCAGTCGACCGAATCAATCGCGATGTGACCAAGCTCCAGGACCAGGCCCAGGAACGCTTTCCCCAGAATCACCCCGACCGGGCGTATTTCGACGCGTTGCGCGATCGGCTGCCAGAGAGCGTGTCCGACGCCAAGGTGGCACAGGCACTGGTCGCCGCGAAGAGCGCCGGGATTGAACGTGTCGACCAGCTGGGAGCCGTGACGCTGCAGGATCAACAGATATTCATCGCGGGGCGAACGCCCGGATTCCGGACCCAGCTGGATACTCATGCTGCAGCACCGCCAATCCGCGAAAGCGCCTACCAGGCGGAGCAACAACATGCCGTTCAAACATACGAGCAGGCGCAACAGCCAAGCCAGGGACAAGCGCGCGCCTACTGACGCGCCCTTCACCGCATTCCAAAGGCGCGTCACGGTGCGCCATTCGTTATTCGCAGCGCAGCCGCTTGCACCTGTCGGTAGCCGGGCTGCCTCCACGCAAGCCCCCCGCCTGAATCCGCTCAGCCTGCCTTCCTCGCCTCGACGGGCACCGTCTCATACCCTGAGACGCGATTTCGCTTCCCTGTTCCGCTTTGAGAGCCGTGCCGATGCCCGCCCACGCCCTAGCCCCGCGCACCGAGGACGCCGAGCGCGCCCTGTCCACCACCGACGGGATGCCCTCGCGCGACGGCGCCCTGCTCAGCGCGCGGCTGGAGCGCCGTTACCACGACCGCATCACCGGCAGCTTCACCATCCCCGGCCAGGCCGGCCGCTACGCGCCGATCCCGGACGACGTGCCGCCGGCGCTGGCCGCCGCATTGCGCGAACGCGGCATCGCGCAGCTGTACAGCCACCAGGCCGAGGCCTGGGACGCGGCGCAGCGCGGCGAGCACGTGGCCATCGTCACCCCCACCGCCTCAGGCAAGTCGCTGTGCTACACGCTGCCGGTGGTGGCCGCGGCGATGACCGCGCAGGCCAAGGCGCTGTACCTGTTCCCGACCAAGGCGCTGGCGCAGGACCAGGTGGCCGAGCTGCTCGACCTCAACCGCGCCGGCGACCTCGGGGTGAAGGCCTTCACCTTCGACGGCGACACCCCGGGCGATGCGCGCCAGGCGATCCGCCTGCACGGCGATATCGTGGTCAGCAACCCGGACATGCTGCACCAGGCGATCCTGCCGCATCACACCAAGTGGGCACAGTTCTTCGAGAACCTGCGCTACGTGGTGATCGACGAGATCCACACCTACCGCGGCGTGTTCGGCAGCCACGTCGCCAACGTGCTGCGCCGACTCAAGCGCATCTGCGCCTTCTATGGAGTGAGCCCGCAGTTCATTCTGTGCTCGGCCACCATCGGCAACCCGCGCGCGCATGCCGAGGCGCTGATCGAGCAGCGCGTCCACGCCATCACCGACTCCGGCGCGCCCAGCGGCGACAAGCACGTGCTGCTGTGGAACCCGCCGGTGGTCAACGCCGACCTGGGCCTGCGCGCCTCGGCGCGCTCGCAGAGCAACCGCATCGCCCGCATCGCGATCAAGTCCGGGCTCAAGACCCTGGTGTTCGCGCAGACGCGGTTGATGGTGGAGGTGCTGACCAAGTACCTGAAGGACATCTTCGACCACGACCCACGCAAGCCCCCGCGCATCCGCGCCTACCGCGGGGGCTACCTGCCCAGCGAGCGCCGCGAGGCCGAGCGCGCGATGCGCGCCGGCAGCATCGACGGCATCGTCTCCACCTCGGCGCTGGAGCTGGGCGTGGACATCGGCGCGCTGGACGTGGTGGTGCTCAACGGCTACCCGGGCAGCGTCGCCGCCACCTGGCAGCGTTTCGGCCGCGCCGGGCGCCGCCAGCAGCCGGCGCTGGGCGTGCTGGTGGCCAGTTCGCAGCCGCTGGACCAGTACGTGGTGCGGCACCCGGACTTCTTCGCCGACGCCTCGCCCGAACACGCGCGCATCGCCCCGGACCAGCCGCTGATCCTGTTCGACCACATCCGCTGCGCCGCGTTCGAACTGACCTTCGTCGCCGGCGAGGCGTTCGGGCCGGTGGACCCGGCGGTGTTCCTGGAAGCGCTGGCCGAGAGCGAGGTGGTGCACCAGGAAGGCGATCGCTGGGAGTGGATCGCCGACAGCTATCCGGCCAACGCGGTGAGCCTGCGCTCGGTGGCCGACGGCAACTTCGTGGTGGTGGACAAGACCGACGGCAAGCAGCAGATCATCGCCGAGGTGGACTACTCCGCCGCGGCGCTGACCCTGTACGAGGGCGCCATCCACATGGTGCAGAGCACGCCGTACCAGGTGGAGAAGCTGGACTGGGAAGGCCGCAAGGCCTACGTCACCCGCACCCACGTGGACTACTACACCGACAGCATCGACTTCACCAAGCTCAAGGTGCTGGACCGCTTCGACGGCGGCGCGGCCGGCCGCGGCGACGCGCACCACGGCGAGGTACACGTGGTGCGGCGCGTGGCCGGCTACAAGAAGATCCGCTACTACACCCACGAGAACATCGGCTACGGCCCGGTCAACCTGCCCGACCAGGAACTGCACACCACCGCGGTGTGGTGGCAGTTGCCGCAGGCCACGCTGCTCAAGGCGTTCGGCAGCAAGCAGGACGCGCTGGATGGTTTCCTCGGCGCGGCCTACGCGCTGCACGTGGTGGCCACGGTGGCAGTGATGGCCGATGCGCGCGACCTGCAGCAGGCGGTGGGCGACGGCGACGGCGCGTGGTTCGCGGTGGCCGACGCCAAGGGCCGCGGCCAGCTGCGCGGCGGCGACAGCGGCGAGCCGGCCAGCATCGAACTGCAGCAGTTCGTGCCCACCGTATACCTGTACGACAACTTCCCCGGCGGCGTCGGCCTGAGCGAGCCGTTGTGGCGACGCCAGGCCGAGCTGGTACAGCGCGCGCGCGAACTGGTGCAGGGCTGCGACTGCGTGGCCGGCTGTCCGGCCTGCGTCGGCCCGGTGCTGGCCGCGCAGGAAGCCAGCGCGACCACGCCCAGGGCGCTGGCGCTGCGTGTGCTGCGCTTGCTGCTCGACGGCGAGGACGACACGGCGCTGGACGCGCACGGCGCGACCACGATCGCTGCCGACGCCGATGCCGACGCGCTGCCGGAGTGGAGCGCATGAGCATCAGCCTGGAGCGCCTGCGCGCGCTGCGTCGGCAGGCCGGCGACGCCAGCGCCGAGCGCACGCCGGCGTCTTCCGGCAACCGCACCGTGGCGGACACGGCTCCTGCGTCGCGCGCGGGCGCTGCCGCGGCGACGCCCATGCACGTGTCGCGGAAATCATCGGCGGCGACACGTGACGACGTATCGCGTCCAACTGCACCGCCAGCCGCACGCACGCAACCGGCTCCCCCGCTCAGCGGCGGCACTGATACTGCAGTGGCGCCCCCCATCGCCATCGCCCCGTTCGATCGCGGTGGCACCGATGTGTCCGCACTGCGGCGCCTGCTCGGCCTGCGCGAACGTGCCGTCGCGCCCGCCACGGCTTCCTCCACACGCAAAGCGGCTTCAGCGCCGGACCGGCACCTACCCGGGGTGGAGATCGCACCCGGGCTGCACTTGATCGAGGCGTTCCTGCCGCAGCCGATTCCCGCGACGTCGCTATCGCTCGCCTTCGCCCGGCGCGAGGATGCGGTGGAACCCACCGACCTATTGTTCTTCGACACCGAGACCACCGGCCTGGCCGGCGGCACCGGCACCCGCGCCTTCATGATCGGCGCGGCCGACTGGACCGTGCATCCGGCCGATGGCCCGGGCCTGCGCATCCGCCAGTTGCTGATGGCCACGATGGGCGCGGAGAAGGCGATGCTGGAAGCGTTCCGCGCCTGGCTGCGGCCGGGCACGGTGCTGTCCAGCTACAACGGCCGCTGCTACGACGCGCCGCTGCTGAAGACCCGCTACCGGCTGGCGCGCTGCGCCGATCCGCTATCGGCGCTGGATCATGTGGACCTGCTGCATCCCACCCGCCGCCGTTACCGCGGCACCTGGGAGAACTGCAAGCTCGCCACCATCGAGCGGCAGTTGCTGCGGGTGGTGCGCGAGGACGACCTGCCGGGCTCCGAAGCGCCGGCGGCGTGGCTGAGCTACCTGCGCGGCGGCAACGCGCGCAACCTGCGCCGCGTCGCCGCGCACAACCACCAGGACGTGGTCACGCTGGCGTTGCTGCTGCAGCGCCTGGTCGCCGCCGAGGCCGAGGAGCGGGCGCTGGCGGCGACTGCGTCGGTGTAGTCTGGGCACTCGCGTGGTGCCTTGCCGACCTAATGATGCTGCCTCGTGCGAGCATTGCGCGCTGATGCAGACGACATGCGGCGAACGCGGCATGGCGATTTGCAAGGGCGATACATCCAGGGGCGCGACCGGTGCGGAAATGACGTCAGAAGCGTCAAGTCATGTTGGCAAGCACGCGCGTAGGAGCGGCTTCAGCCGCGACGGGCGTTATCGGTAAAGCTGTCGCGGCTGAAGCCGCTCCTACAAGGCAACGGTAGGTCTCGCCAGATCGTAACGGGAGGGCGTTGCTGCCGCGCCCTTCCATCGTGATGGGTTTTCCCGGAAACCCTCGTCGCGACTGAAGTCGCTCCCACAGTGCCTTGCCGTGTCACGGCGGCCTGCGCGTGGTTCGAGACGGCGCAACGTCAACGCAAGAACACGCCGCGCGCGCCAGGCACGCGGCGTGCACCGGATCACTCCAGCCGCTGCGCGGTGCCCGCGGCGATGGCGGCATCGAACAGGCGGTCGACCTCGCGATCGGCCTGCGCGCTCAATTCGCCCTGGCGCGCGCCCAGTTCGCCCTGCTGCCGGCCCAGCGCGGCCTGCTGTTCGCCGAGCGCGCGCATCTTCGCCGACAGTGCGTCCTGGCGCTGCGCCAGATCCGCCTTGGCGCGTTCCTGGGCCTTGGCGGCGATGTCGTTCGCGTCCATGCGATCCAGCGCCAATGCCAGGGATTCCTTCACCAGCTTGCCCTGCTCGCGGCCCAGTTCGCCTTGCTGGCGACCCAGCGCGCCCTGGCGCTTGCCGAGTTCGCCCTGCTGCGCGCCCAGCTTGCCCATTGGCTCGAACAGCGCATCGAAGCGGGCCAGCAGCGCAGGATCGTGCACCACATAGCGCTTGCCGCCGCGGCGGAACCACAGGCCATCGCCCTGGGTCTCGTGCTTCATGGTGGCCAGCTCGTCGCTGCTGCCGCTCATCGTCGAATGATTGCCCTTGACCCGGACATACGACTGTTCGATCTGGCCATCGCGGGTCTTCTGCATCGAACGCGTGCTGATCCGCGAGCCGATGGCCGCGGGTGCGGCCGGAACCGCCGGTGCCGGCGGCGCAAGCGGCGCGGGTGGCGGCAGCGGGGCGACCGGCGGTGCCGCGCGACGCGACGGCGTCGCTGCAGTGGCGGAGGTCGCCGCACGCGGCGGCAGCGGCGTCCCGGGCACGTTGGCGGCACGGGCGGCAGCGCCGTCATCCATGGCCGTGTCGTTGTCCGTGTCGGCATCGGCGGCATCTGCCGCCTTCTCCGCTGCCTCGGCGGCCGCATCGGCAGCGGCCTCTGCGGCTTCGGCAGCCGCGTCGGCCGCCTCGGCTGCAGCATCGGCCTCGGCGGCGGTCCGGGCAGCGTCCGACTTGTTGGCAGGTGCGACGGCATGGCCGGGCTGGGCCACCAGGCGCAGCGGCATCACGCCGAGCACGGTCACCGCGGTCAGGATCAGGGCCGCGCCCAGGCCCGGAAAGGCGGACGTGGTCTGCAGCATCAGCAATCTCCGTTTCAGGCTCAGGAAGGTCGGCGACGCGCTGGCCAGGCCGGCGCTGGGCCGCGGTGCCACACCCAGCTGCACCAGCAGCCGCGCGTAGTCGTGACGGCAATGGCGGTGACCGGCGACCACCGCCGCATCGCAGGCCGCCTCGCGGGCCAGGGCGTACTCGCGGTTGGCCAGGTGCACCAGCGGATGGAAGAAGAACAGGTGCTGCGCCACGGCCGGCAGCAGCCCCCACCACAGGTCGCGGCGCTGCAGGTGCACCAGTTCGTGGGTCAGCGCCATGTCCAGATCGTCGGCGCGCAGGCTGGCCATGCGCCGCGCCGGCAGCAACAGCACCGGCCGCCACGGCCCGATCAGCTGCGGCGAATCGGTGTGCGCACACAACCGCAGCTGCGGTGGCTCGCGCAGGCCGTGCGCCTCGGCCGCCAGGCGCAGCGCGCCGAGCAGGGCGGCGTCGGTGCACGGTGCTGCCTCGCGTGCACGCTGGCGGCTGCGGCGGTAGGCCAGGACGCTGTGCGCGGCGCAGACCAGCACGCCGGCCAGCCATAGCGCCACCAGCGCCTGCGTCCAGGGCAAGGCAGCTACGGATGCCGTTGCCGGCGGGGCGGCGATCGCCGCGGTGGCGGTGGTGGCGTTGACGTTGATCTGCGCAGGCACCGCAGCGGACACGGACGGCGTCGCAGCGCGTACCGGCGTCACCGGCACCGTGGCGACGGCCGCCGGCGCTGCCGCCACCGGCGCCGGTGCGGCCGGCAGCACCGGCAATTGCACCGCACCGGCCCACACCAGACCCAGCACGCTCTGCGCGGCAACCAGCCACCACAGCCGGCAGCGCGTCGCCGCCGGCAGGGTCGGCAGCCAGCGGCACAGCGCCCAGATCAGCGCGACCAGCACCACCGTCTGCACGCTGGTTGCCAGCAGGCGCGACAGCAGGCTCTCGAACACGTCCGTCCCCAACAGGCTGTGCATGGCTCAGTCCTCCCGCCGTTGCGATTGCAGTTTGGCCACCAGGGCCTCCAGTTCGGCCAGTTCCGTATCGCTGACCTCGGCACGCTGCGACATCCACGCCACGAACGGCGACACCGAGCCCTGCAGGGTCTTCTCGACGAAGCTGCCGACCGCGCTGCGCACTACGTCGTCCTGGCCGCTGGTGGCGGCATAGCGGTACACGCCCTGCACCTGGCGCCGGCGCAGATAGGCCTTGGCGCGCAGGCGCTCCATCATGGTCAGCACGGTCGAGCGCGCCAGCCCGCGTGCCTCGCCGAATCCGGCGGCGACCTCGCCGACGCTGGCATCGCCCTGTTCGGCGATGTACTGCAGCAGGGCCAGTTCCTGGTCCCCGATCGATTTGCGGCGCATCCGCCCACTCCGATGACTACAAGTGTCGGCAAAGCTACCCATGACGACAACTGTCGTCAATAGGTCGCAGGTCATGGGCTGGCGGTTGGCGGCAGGCTGGCGATGACGTCCGTCCAGGAGGCGGCGGTAGCGCCTCATCCCATTCCGGCGGGTGCCGAATCGGTCCTGGGCATTCGATCGTCCATGCCCCGCGCACGCGTGCAGCGCCAGATCCGCATCCACCGCCACCATGCACGCATTCGCCGTAGAAGTTCATTGCGATCCGGCCCTGTTCGCACAGCGACACCAACGCCCTATACCCAGGTATCGCATCGCATACGCGCAGCAGGCAGGGCTGTACCAACGCGCAATGGTGCAAGCGCACATGCGATGCAAGAATTCCCTGCATCGCTTCACTCCGCTGTATTCACCGCGGGAAGTGCGCTGCCGCAGCTGCGCCGTTCGCCTCCATCGCGCCGGAGCGGGCCACGCACCTGCCGCGCGCCACCTCTCCGGGTCTGCGCCGCATCGCCGGCGCCCTTCCATCGCAAACGCACAGCCAGCCGGGCGCCGCCGCAAGGCCGGTGCCCAGCGCTGGATGCGCGCCTGCGCCACCGCTTCCCACTCCACGCCGGATTCGACCATGCACGCGACTTCCTCCCGTCTCCGCGCCGCCGCCCTGCCGCCGTCCGCATCACATCGCCATATGCAGGCAGGCATGCCGTCGTTGCTGTCTGCGGCGCTGGCAACGTGCCTCGCCGCGTCCTCGGCGCATGCCGCCGACGCGGTCGCCAGCGCCGATGCCGACACCACGCCCACCACGCTGTCCGCGCTGGACGTGGTGGCCTCGCCGCATGCGGCGGCGGTGGCGCCCACCCAGGTGGTGGGCCCGAACCGCTATGTCATCAATGCCGGCGACATGGACGCGGACATCGCCGGCAGCAATGGCCTGGCGCGGCTGAAGACCGTGCCCGGCGCCAGCTACACCGCCACCGATGGCCTGGGCCTGGACGTCTCCGCCACCAGCCTGTTCGTGCGCGGGTTCCGCATGAACGAAATGGGCATCACCTTCGAAGGCGTGCCATTGAACGACAGCGGTTTCCTGTCGTTGACCGGCACCAGCGTGGTCAACGTCGGCGTGCCGGATGCCATCGGCACCATCACCGTCAGCCCCGGTGCGGCGCCGGTGAGCGTGTTCTCCAGCAGCGCCAACGGCGGCGCGCTGGAGTACCGCCTGGGCGAACCGAAGGACACGCCCGGCCTGCGCCTCAATCAGGGCGTGGGCAGCGACGCGACGCGGGTCACCACGGTCTCCGCGCAGAGCGGGCAGCTCGGCGACAACGGCCCGAAAGTGCAGGTCGACCTGCAGCGGCTGGGCGCGGACAAGTACCAGGGCGGCGGCACCCAGCGCTTCCTGCGTGGCGACCTGAAGGCGACGCAGGACGTGGCCTGGGGCACCTTCACCGTATTTCTATCCGCCAGCCATGCGGCGATGTGGGGCTACAACAACCTGTCCTTCGACATGCTCGGCAAGCTCGGCTGGCGCGCCGACAGTCTCTATCCCGACTACGCAAAGGCCTATGCCATCGCCCTGCCACAGAACGCCGGCGCGTCCTGCGGCGCCTATAGCTGCGGCGCGCTGGCGGGACTGCTGCCGTACGACACCGGCCAGGTCACCGACGACCGCATCGCCTCGCTCGCGCACGATTTCCGCATCTCCGACGCGCTCAGCGGACGGGTGCAGGTCTATAGCGCGCGCAGCCGCACCCACGCCACGCTGAGCGACCCGACCACGCCCTCGCCCGACGGCGCGCCGTTCTCCGAGCAGGTGCAGGCGCCGCACCTGCAGCGTACCGGCGGCCTGCTCAGCCTGACCTATGTAAATGGCCGGCACACCCTCAGCGCCGGCGTCTGGCAGGAGCACGCCAGCGCCGACGCGGCGACGTCCTGGTACACCGAACCGCTGCTTGGGCAGGGCCGGCCGCTGCGCACCACCGGGCCGTGGGATGTGTACGGCCCGGCCTTCAAGACCGACAACGTCTCGCAGTGGACGACCCGCGCGCAGCAGGCCTACGTGCACGACGACATCGCGCTGAGCGACACGCTGGTGTTGGGCGTGGGCGCCAAGGCAGTGGATTTTCGTACCAGCGGTGGCGGCGTCGGCGATGCGCCGGACCGGCCCCCATCCGGCACGCTGCGCGCCAAGAGCGCATTCCTGCCGCACCTGTCGCTGTTCTGGAGCCCGACCGCGCAGACCGATGGCTTCATCGACCTGGGCAGCGCGATGAACGGCTTCCGCGTCGCCCAGCGCGGCAACATCGGCTACACCGCCTCGGCCTGGACCGTGCCCGACCAGGATGCCTTCGACCGCCTCACCCGCAACCTGCGCCCGGAGCAGGACCGGAACCTCACCGTCGGCGGCACCCATCGCTTCGACCGCGCCACCGTCACCGCCGACGTGTTCTACGGCGACATTCGCAACCGCTTGCTGTCGGCTGCGGTCGGCACCCAGTTCGCGCAGGTCAACACCGTGCAGGTGATGCCGAAGATGCACACGTTCGGCGCCGACCTGGGCGTGACCGTCGACCTGACCCCGCACCTGCAGTTCTATCAAGGCGTGGCGCTGGCGCGCTCGGTCTACGACCGCGACGTCCTCGTCGACGGCAGCGTCTATCCGATCCAGGGAAAGGCGCAGCCCGGCTATCCGCAACTGTCGCTGGTCAGCGACCTGTCGGCGCATGTGCGCCACTGGCGCCTCGGCGCCACCAGCACCGAATACCTGCATCAGCCCTTCACCTACGAGAACGACCTGCAGGTGCCGGCGTTCTGGCAGGTCAACGCGTACGCGGCCTACACGCTGGGCGCGGACAGCCCGCTGCCCGGCCTGGAACTGCGCCTGGACGTGAGCAACCTGCTCGACCGCCACAACATCGGCACCGCCAACATCGCCGGCTCGGCCTTTGCCGGCGACTACCAGACGCTGCAGCGCAGCGCGCCACGGCAACTGCTGTTCAGTACCTCGCTGGCGTTCTGAGCGGGCCGTATGCGCGCGCCCCACGGGTGCGCATGCATGGGGCAGACACGGCGTTCACGGCGGTGCCACGGCGGCGCGACTAGAAGTTTCCGCACCGGTCCGCCGACGCATGCCGCGTCCGTCGGCCCTCGCCGCCGCACTGCGGCGTGCACCCCACGACCGCAGCGGCTTCTGCACAGGACATCGGCATGAGCGACGACACCCGCAATACCGGTTCGCCCGACCGCGACCGCATCAACCTCCACGAAGACTACGAAGTGCGCTACTGGACGCAGGCGCTGGGCGTCTCCGCCGACGAACTGCGCGCCGCGGTGCAGGCGGTGGGCAGCAGCGCCGCGGCGGTCCGCGCGCACCTGCGCAAGTGACGCGGGGCGGCCCGCGCCATGAGCCTCGCCGATTACCGCCGCAAGCGCCGCTTCGACAAGACCCGCGAACCGGAGCCGGGCAAGCCGGTGCCGGCGGGGCAGCGGCCGATCTTCGTCGTGCAGCTGCACCACGCCAGCCGCCGCCACTACGATTTCCGCCTGCAGGTCGGCGATGCGCTGAAGAGCTGGGCGGTGCCAAAAGGGCCGAGCTACGACCCCAAGGTCAAGCGCATGGCGGTGGAAGTGGAAGACCACCCGCTCGACTACGCCACGTTCGAGGGCGAGATCCCGCAGGGCGAGTACGGCGGCGGCCATGTCGCCCAGTTCGATCACGGCGTGTGGAGCAGCGCGGACGATCCGGAGGCGCAGTTGGCCAAGGGCCATCTGCGCTTCGAACTGTTCGGCGACAAGCTCAAGGGCGGCTGGCACCTGGTGCGCTCGGGCAAGCCGGCGCGTCAGCCGCAGTGGCTGCTGTTCAAGGAGGACGACGCCTTCGCCAGCGACCTGGAGGCGGACGACCTGCTGGCCGATGTCACCGCGGCGCCGGCGCAGGACGTGAAGCGCGCCGGCGCCGGCAAACCCGACAAACGCAAGGCCACGGTCGTCGCCGCACCGGTGCGCAAGGGCCGCCGCACGAACTGGGCCAAGCTCGCCCAGGCGCTGCCGGGCGCGGCGCCGGCCGCGGCGCCGGACGGGCCGTTCACCGCACAACTGGCCCGGCTGGGCGACGCGCCGCCGCAGGGCGCGCAGTGGATCCACGAGATCAAGTGGGACGGCTACCGGATCCTGGCCACCGTCGCCGACGGCGCGGTGCGGCTGTGGTCGCGCAACGCGATCGAGTGGACCGACAAGATCCCCGAGATCCGCGATGCCATCGCCGCACTGGGCCTGCGCTCGGCGGCGCTGGACGGCGAACTGATCGCCGGCAAGGGCACCAAGGAGGACTTCAACCTGCTGCAGGCGGTGCTGTCTGGCGAGCGCCAGGGCAAGCTGGCGCTCGCCCTGTTCGACCTGCTGCACCTGGACGGCATCGACATCGCCGCCGCGCCGCTGTCCGAGCGCAAGGCGCTGCTGCAGCGACTGCTGCAGGATGCCGATGCGCACCTGGCCTTCAGCTCGCACATCGACGGCGATGGCGAGGCCGCGTTCCAGCTCGCCGGCGCGCAGCACTTCGAAGGCATCGTCTCCAAGCGTGCCGACCGCGGCTACCACGGCGGCCGCAGCGACGACTGGCGCAAGACCAAGCAGCTGCGCTCGGACGAATTCGCGGTGGTTGGCTACACCGCGCCCAAGGGCAGCCGCAGCGGCTTCGGCTCGCTGCTGCTGGCACGGCCGGATCCCGAGCACGGCTGGCTGTACGTCGGGCGGGTCGGCTCCGGTTTCTCCGACGCCTTGCTGCGCGAGCTGACCGCACTGATCGGCAAGGCCGGCAGCACCACGCCCAGCGTGCACGTGCCGACCACCGAGACCGACCTGCGCAGCACGCGCTGGTTCGCGCCGCGCTTCGTGGTGGAGGTGTTCTACCGCGGCATTGGTGGCCAGCAGTTGCTGCGCCAGGCCTCGCTGAAGGCGGTGCGACCGGACAAGGACGTCGCCGACCTCGGCGATGGCGACGCCCCGGCACAGCGCGCAGCGGCGGCGCGTGCTGCGCCGGCCGCCAGGAAAGCCAAAATGGACAAAACGGCCAAAGCAACCAAACCCGCTAAAGCAGCTAGAGCGACAAAAGTGACAACTGCGGCGAAGGCGAAGACGGTCGACGCGAAGGCCAACAGCGCCAAGCGTGGCAAGCGCGGTGCAGCGAGCGCCGACAGCGCGCGCACGCCGCCCACGCTGTCCAGCCCGGGCCGCGTCGTCTTCCCCGACATCGGCGCCACCAAGCGCGAGGTCTGGGACTACTACAGCGCGGTGATGGATCACCTGCTGCCGGAGATCGCCGGCCGCCCGCTGTCGGTCATCCGCTGCCCGGCCGGCGCCGAGCGCGCGTGCTTCTTCCAGAAACACCACACCGCCGGGCTCGAACTGGTGTCGTCGGTGAAGCTGAAGGAGGAGAGCGGCACCCAGGCCGAGTATCTGGTGGTGGAGGATGCGGCCGGGCTGCTCGAACTGGTGCAGTTCAACGCGCTGGAATTCCATCCCTGGGGCGCCAAGGCGCAACGCCCGGACGTGGCCGACCGCGTGGTGTTCGACCTGGACCCGGGCCCGGACGTGCCCTTCGCCGAGGTCAAGCGCGCGGCCACCGACATCCGCAAACTGCTCGCGCAACTGGAGCTGGAGTCGTTCCTGCGCGTGTCCGGCGGCAAGGGTCTGCACGTGGTGGTACCGCTGGCGCCGGGCTGCGACTGGGATCTGACCAAGCGTTTCGCCCACGGCTTCGCCGACGCGTTGGCGCAGTCGCAGCCAGAGCGGTTCCTTGCCACCGCAAGCAAGCGCCTGCGCAACCAGCGCATCTTCGTCGACTACCTGCGAAACGGCCGCGGCGCCACTGCGGTGGCCTCGTATTCGCTACGCGCCCGCGCCGGCGCGCCGGTGGCGATGCCGCTGGCCTGGAGCGACCTGCCCAAGCTGCACCGCGCCGATGCCTTCAAGCTGCGCGACGTACCGGCCAAGCTGAAGCGCCGGCGCAAGGATCCGTGGGCCGGTATCGATGCGCTGAAGCAGAACCTGGCGCGCTGGGCCGAAGCGGAGTGAACAAAGCCCCTCTCCATCCGGAGAGGGGTCGGGGTGAGAGTACGGCGCGAAGCGACTCGCCGAGATCGAACACGAGCGACCCGTACCCTCATCCGCCCCTGCGGGACACTTTCTCCCGAGGGGAGAAGGGAGAAGCCAGAGCCCCTCTCCCACCGGGAGAGGGGTTGGGGTGAGGGTACGGCGCGAAGCGACTCGCTGAGATCGAACACGAGCGACCCGCACCCTCATCCGCCCCTGCGGGGCACCTTCTCCCGGAGGGAGAAGGGAGAAGCCAAAGCCCCTCTCCCTGCGGGAGAGGGGTTGGGGTGAGGGTCCGGGCGCGAAGCGACTCGCTGAGATTGAACGCGAGCGACCCGTACCCTTATCCGCCCCTGCGGGACACTTTCTCCCGAGGGGAGAAGGGAGAAGCCAAAGCCCCTCTCCCACCGGGAGAGGGGTTGGGGTGAGGGTACGGCGCGAAGCGACCCGCTGAGATCGAACACGAGCGACCCGCACCCTCATCCCCCTGCGGGGCACCTT
The DNA here is from genome assembly GCF_014199855.1 of Xanthomonas sp. F1. Taxonomy (NCBI): domain Bacteria; kingdom Pseudomonadati; phylum Pseudomonadota; class Gammaproteobacteria; order Lysobacterales; family Lysobacteraceae; genus Xanthomonas; species Xanthomonas sp. F1. The sequence goes on from NZ_JACHOK010000015.1 coordinate 58,448, forward strand.
CTCCAGAGGGGAGAAGGGAGAAGCCAAAGCCCCTCTCCCCCCGGGAGAGGGGTTGGGGTGAGGGTCCGACCGCTAGCCAACTCACCTGCCAACCCGCTCAACCACTACCCCGTCGGCCCACCCATCACCGGCAGGATCGCGCCATTGATGTAGCTGGCGGTGATCGGCGAAGCCAGGAACACATACGCGGGCGACAGTTCCTCCGGCTGCGCCGGGCGCCCCATCGGGTTCTGCTTGCCGAACTCGGCCAAGTCCTCCGCAGACTTGTCGGCGGGATTGAGCGGCGTCCATACCGGCCCCGGCGCGACCGCGTTGACGCGGATGCCGCGCGGCTGCAACTGGCTGGCCAGGGCCATGGTGAAGGCATGGATCGCGCCCTTGGTCGCCGAATAGTCCAGCAGCGACTTGCTGCCGAACAGCCCGGTCTCCGAGCCGCTGTTGACGATCGCCGCGCCGCGCTTGAGATGCGGCAACGCCGCGCGCGCCATGTGGAAGTAACCGGCGATGTTGGTCTGCAAGGTTTCCTGCAGATGTTCCTCGCTCAGGTCCTCCAACGCATCGCAATGCAACTGGAAGGCGGCGTTGTTGACCAGCACGTCGAGTCCGCCGAAGGCTTTCACGGTCTGCGCCACCGCATCCTCGCAGAACGCCGGATCCTTCACGTCGCCGGCGATGGTGATGCAACGGCGGCCTTCGTTCTCCACGTGCTGGCGAGTGACCTGCGCATCCTCGTGTTCGTCCAGGTACAACACCGCCACATCCGCGCCCTCGCGCGCGAACAGCACCGCCACCGCACGACCGATGCCCGAGTCGGCGCCGGTCACGATCGCGCTCATGCCGCGCAGCTTGCCGCTGCCCACGTACTCCGGCGCCTCAAAACGCGGCTGCAGCGCCAGCTCGTGTTCGTTGCCGGGCTTGGCCAGGTGCTGCTTGGGCATGCGCTGCGGCTGCTTGCGCGGTCCAGCCTGGCCGGCGTCGCCCGGCTTGGCGCGCTTGGGCTTGGGCTTGGCGTCGCCGGCATCGACCGCGCGCTGCAGCGCGCGTTGCTGCTGCGCCGTTTTGGCACTGGACGCTGCCTCAGCGCCGCTGCGCTTGGGCGGGGTGGACGGGGTGGCGGCAGGACGTTTGCGGGAGGCCATCGGCAATACTCCGGATGCGGGAGGAGGCCACGGTGGCGCAGCCCTCCTCGAGGGGAAGGAACCAGCGTCGATCAGGCGCGGTCGGCAAGACCGCTGACGCCGGCATGCTGGGCGCAGTGCGCGCAGCAGAACATGCGCTCGCCGGCCTGCACGCCGTGGCCGACGATGCGGCAATCGCAGTGGCTGCAGTGCGGGGCGAAGGCGTGGATCGCGCACTCGAACGAATCGAAGGTGCCGCTGCGCGTGCCCTGGGTCAGGGTGAAGGCCTGGTCGTAGTCGTTTCCGCAGACATCGCAGGTGGCCATGATCGGCTCCGGTTGCTGGGGGAATCCCGAGTCTGGCCCCGCCGGCGGCCACGACCGGTGAAACCCCCGGCGCGATCTCTTCATGCGGCGCAAACATGCGCCGCGACAGGCTCGCGCCATCGATCGAAGGAGACGCCCCATGATCCGCCACCCACTCGCCCGCCTCGCCCCGTTCGCCGCCGTGCTGCTGCTCGGCGCCTGCAGCACCACCCAGGTGGCGCAGGTGCAACCGATCGACGGTGTCATTTCCGGCCAATGCCATATCGACAAGGTGCGCGGCGCGGTCGGCCTGGCCGCCTCGCGCATGACCGTCGAGCGCGCCCGCGTCGACAGCGACAGCCTCAAGGTGCAGGTGGTCAGGAGCAGCGTCAGCGACAACGGCGCCACCTCCAGCGGCGTGGACACCGCCAACCGCGGCGCGCGCGAGACCGGCGGCGATCGCCTGACCGTCGAGATCGGCCCGACCAACAACATCACCACCGTGTATTGCGGTTGATCCGCGGCGCCGGGCCGTCCCGCCGCGCCTGAGCGCAGCGTCCCGCGCTCAGGCGCGCTTGCGTGCGGCCGGCGCGCTCTTGCGCTTGGCGCGGGTGCCGCTGCCCTGCGTGCTCGCCGCCGCGACCTTGCGCGGGGCACGCGCCGCCTTGCGCAGCGGCGGCGCCTTGGCCGAGGTGCGGCCGGCGGACTTGGCCGCTTTGCGCGCCGCCGTGCGTGCCCGCCCCAGGTACTTCAGCGTGAGCAGATCCCATTGCCGCTCGCCGCGCACGCCCTCGCACAGGCCGTGCAGGCGCCCGCAGCGCCAACCGTCGAACACGCACGGGTCGATGTAGGCCTTGCGGCACACCGCCGGGGTATTGCCCAGCGCCTCGGCCACCTCGCGGATCACCGCGTTCTGCGCCTGCGCCAGCGCGCGCTCGCCGCCCGTATCGGGCAGCGGCAGCGTGGCCAGCCGTTGCAGTGCGGCGCGGGTACCGCCCCAGGTACGGAAGTCCTTGGCGGTGAAGCTCTCGCCCATCGCCTCGCGCAGGTAATCGTTGACCTCGCCCGAGTCCACCGGCTGCAACTGGCCGTCGTCGTCGCGGTACTGGAACAGCGCCTGCCCCGGCAATTGCTGGCAGCCACGGATCAGCTTGACCAGATGCACGTCGTCGACCTCGATGTCGTGCTCCTGGCCGCCCTTGCCGCGGAACTGCAGCCGCGCGCGGCCGCCCTTCACGAACGCCAGGTGGCGGTTGCGCAGCGTGGTCAGGCCGTAGGAACGATTGCTGCGCGCGTATTCGGCGTTGCCCACGCGCACCAGGGTCTCGGCCATCAGCGCCACCACCATCGCCAGCACCTTGTCGCGCGGGTAGCCGGGCAGGGCCATGTCGCGGCGCAGGCGCCGACGCAGCCGCGGCAAGGCCTGGCCGAAGGCGACGATGCGCTCGAACTTGCCGTCGCCGCGCACCTGCGCCCAGTCGGCGTGGTAGCGGTACTGCTTGCGCCGGCGCGCGTCGCGGCCGGTGGCCTGCAGATGGCCGTTGTCGCGCGCGCAGATCCACACCTCGGTGTAGGCCGGCGGGATCGCCAACTGGCGGATGCGCTGCAGGGTGGCCGCATCGCGCACCGCGCTGCCGTCGGGCATGCGGTAGCCGAAGCCCTTGCCGGCACGGCGGCGGGCGATGCCCGGCTCCTGGTCGCTGACGTAGACCAGGCCCGCGCTGCTGGCGGCCTGGCGGGACTGACGGGCGCGCGCCGCGTCGGCGGCTGTGGCGGCGTTGGAACGGGACGCGTTGGACATCGGACCTCCGAAAGCCGGAACCGCGACCCGTGCCGCCGGTTCCACGAACATCGATTGTCGGCAGCGCCGCGGCTAGGCCGCGTGAGATTGCCGCACGGGGCCTGTCGGGCCCCGCGCCGCTGGGGCTGCGGAAGTGCTGGCGTCCGTGTGGGAGGGACTTCAGTCCCGACGCCTGAAGCGGTCAGTTGGCTTGGGGCTGACTCGCCGCGGCTGCAGCGGCTCGCATCAGGCATCCCAGCGCGCCGGTTAACGTCTGGCGAACGTGCGGTGTCCGATCCTGTCGCCACAGGAACCTGCGCTGCGTCGGCGCGTGCCGTCGGCCGGCCGGCGACGGGACGGCAACGCAAACCGCATCACACGTTCTATGCTGCACCCCATCTTCCCTCCATCCATCAGGAGCCCCGATGAGCACACCCCTTTCCTCCCGTGCGTCCACGCGTGCCGGCCTGCTCGGCACGGCCTGCCTGGCGCTGGCCTTGGCCGCCTGCGGCGCGCCGCCGCCGGACGAGCAGGAACAGGTGAGCGCCAAGGCCCAGGCCGCCGCACAGCAGGCCGCCGCGCCGGACCCGGCCAATGCCCCGGACGCGCCGCCGGTGGGGACCTGCGATGCCTCGCAGGCGCAGGGCCTGGTCGGCCAGGCCGCCGAGCAGGCGCTGCTGGACCAGGCGCGCAGCGACACCGGCGCCAAGAGCGTGCGCGTGCTCAAGCCGAACCAGGCGGTGACCATGGAATTCAACGGCGAACGGCTCAACATCGAGGTCGACGACAAGAACCAGATCACCGGCGTACGCTGCGGCTGAGCGCCCGGCCGAGACCCCGGGACGGCGGCGGCGACAGCGCCGCCGCCAGCGCTGAAGTTGCAGGTGTAACGGTGTATTGCGGCACCGCACCAACTATGTTTTAGTCGGGATTCCGGTGACCTCAAGAAGCGCTCCAGGATAGAGCGGGGGCGAGTGTCGCCGCGTTCCTTCGGATCGCTTTCAGAGGCAGACATGGCCCCCCGCAACCGCCACGGGCTCTACGACCCCCAAGACGAGCGCGATGCCTGTGGTTTCGGCATGGTCGCGCAACTCGACGACCAACCTTCGCGGGCGCTGGTGGATACCGCCATCGCCGCGCTGTCGCGCATGACCCATCGCGGTGGCGTCGCCGCCGACGGCCTCACCGGCGACGGCTGCGGCCTGCTGATCCGCAAACCCGAGCCGTTCCTGCGCGCGCTGGCGCGCGAGGCCGGCATCGCGGTCGGCGCACGCTTCGCCGCCGGCAACGTGTTCCTGCCGCGCGACGATGCCGACGCCGCCGCGCGCTGCCGCCAGGTGCTGGAAGAGGAACTGCGCCGCGTCGACGTGCAGCCATGCGGCTGGCGCCTCACCCCCACCGACGATGCGGTGTGCGGGCAACTGGCCAAGGACACCCTGCCGCGCATCGAGCAAGTGTTCGTCGACGCCGGCGCCGAGCAGGGCGAGGACGCCTTCGCCCTGGCCCTGTTCCTGGCGCGCCGCCGCGCCGAACAGCGCCTGCGCGAGGTCGCCGATTTCTACGTCACTACGCTCTCGCCCAACGGCATCAGCTACAAGGGCATGGTGCTGCCGGACAAGCTCAGCACCTTCTACCCGGACCTGCAGCGCAACGACCTGGCCTCCAGCGCCATCGTGTTCCATCAGCGCTTCTCCACCAACACGCTGCCGCGCTGGCCGCTGGCGCACCCGTTCCGCCTGCTCGCGCACAACGGCGAGATCAATACCATCGAGGGCAACCGACACTGGGCGCAGGCGCGCAGCAAGGTGTGGAAGACCCCGCGTTTCGACATCGCCGAGCTGGATCCGGTGATCTCGATGCATGGCTCCGATTCGCAGAGCCTGGACAACATGCTCGAGCTGCTGGTCGCCGGCGGCATGGACCTGCTGCAGGCGCTGCGCATCCTGGTGCCGCCGGCGACGCAGTCGCTGGAGTTCAAGGACGCCGACCTGGCCGCGTTCTACGAGTTCTACGGGCTCAACACCGAGCCGTGGGATGGCCCGGCCGGCATCGTCGCCTGCGATGGCCGCTACGCCGCCTGCATGCTCGACCGCAACGGCCTACGCCCCGCCCGCTGGATGCTGACCTCCGACCGGCATTTCCTGGTGGCCTCCGAAGCCGGCGTGTGGGAACTGCCGGCCGAGCGCGTCACCCGCAAGGGCAAGCTCGGCCCCGGCGAGATGATGGCCATCGACCTCAAGCGCGGCGACCTGCTCGATTCCGACGCCATCGACCGCATCAACCGCGGCCGCGCCCCGTACAAGCAGTGGCTGCAGCAGGGCGTGACCTACCTGCAGACCGAACTGATCGATCCCTCGCTGGTCGAGGAGCCGTTCGACGAGCGCACCCTGCGCAGCTACCACAAGCTGTTCCAGCTCAGCACCGAGGAAGTGGAGCAGGTGCTGCGGCCGCTGGCCGAGACCGAGCAGGAAGCCACCGGCTCGATGGGCGACGACACGCCGATGGCGGTGCTCAGCCGCCACACCCGGCCGCTGTACGACTACTTCCGCCAGGCCTTCGCGCAGGTCACCAACCCGCCGATCGACCCGCTGCGGGAAGACTGCGTGATGTCGCTCACCACCCAGCTCGGCAAGGAGACCAACATCTTCCATGCCGGCCCGGAGACGGTGAACCACGTCATCCTCAACTCGCCGGTGCTCAGCCAGCGCAAGCTGCGGCAGTTGCTGAAGATGCCGCAGTACCTGACCCGCAACGCGCAGATCGACCTGTCCTACAGCGTCGAGGAAGGCCTGGAAGCCGGACTCAAGCGCATCTGCGCCGAGGCCGAACAGGCCGCGCGCGACGGCAAGGTCATGCTGCTGCTGACCGACCGTTACCCGGTGCCGGAGCGGCCGATGGCGCATGCGCTGCTGGCCACCGGCGCGGTGCACCACCACCTCTCGCGGGTGGGCCTGCGCTGCGACGTCAACCTGATCATCGAGACCGGCACCGCGCGCGACCCGCACCACATGGCCTGCCTGCTCGGCTTCGGCGCCACCGCGGTGTACCCATACCTGGCCTACCAGACCCTGTTCGACCTGGGCCGGCGCGGCATCCTGCTGCTCAAGAGCGGCGGCGAGCAGACCCAGATCGGCCGCAAGTACCGCAAGGGCATCTACAAGGGCCTGTCCAAGATCATCTCCAAGATGGGCATCTGCACCATCGCCAGCTACCGCGGCGCGCAGCTGTTCGAGATCGTCGGGCTGGATCCGGATGTGGTGGCGCTGTGCTTCCCGGACACCGCCGCGCGCATCGGCGGCGTCGGCCTGGCGCGGCTGGACACCGAGGCGCGGCAGTTGGCGGCGCGCGCCTGGAACGACCTGCTCAAGCCGGAAGTGGGCGGCCTGCTCAAGTACGTGCACGGCGGCGAGTACCACATGTACAACCCGGACGTGGTGCTGACCCTGCAGCGCGCCACCCGCAGCGGCCTGCAGGCCGACTGGGACGCCTACGCCGCCGCGGTGCACGGGCGCCCGGCCTCGGCCCTGCGCGACCTGTTGCAGCTCAAGCGTGCGGCTACGCCGACGCCGCTGGACGAAGTGGCGCCGGCCGAGGACCTGCTGCGCCGCTTCGACACCGCCGCGATCAGCCTCGGCGCGCTGTCGCCGGAGGCGCACGAGGCGCTGGCGATCGCGATGAACCGCCTCGGCGGGCGCAGCAACTCCGGCGAAGGCGGCGAAGACCCGGCGCGCTACGGCACCGAGAAGCGCTCCAAGATCAAGCAGGTGGCCTCCGGCCGCTTCGGCGTCACCCCCGAATACCTGGTCAACGCCGAGGTGCTGCAGATCAAGGTCGCGCAGGGCGCCAAGCCCGGCGAAGGCGGCCAGCTACCCGGCCACAAGGTCAACGACCTGATCGCGCGGCTGCGCTACGCCAAGCCGGGCATCGGCCTGATCTCGCCGCCGCCGCACCACGACATCTACTCGATCGAAGACCTGGCGCAGCTGATCTACGACCTCAAGCAGGTCAATCCGAGCGCACTGGTGTCGGTGAAGCTGGTCAGCCATGCCGGCGTGGGCACCATCGCCGCGGGTGTGGTCAAGGCCGGCGCCGACCTGATCACCGTGTCCGGCCACGACGGCGGCACCGGCGCCAGCCCGGTCAGTTCGATCCGCTACGCCGGCGTGCCGTGGGAACTGGGCGTGGCCGAGTCGCACCAGGCGCTGGTCGCCAACGACCTGCGCGCACGCACCATCCTGCAGACCGACGGCGGCCTGAAGACCGGCCTGGACGTGGTCAAGGCCGCGATCCTGGGTGCGGACAGCTTCGGCTTCGGCACCGGGCCGATGATCGTGCTCGGCTGCAAGTACCTGCGCATCTGCCACCTCAACAACTGCGCCACCGGCGTGGCCACCCAGGACGAGCGCCTGCGCGCCAACCACTTCGTCGGCCTGCCCGAGCGCGTGGAGAACTTCTTCCGCCTGCTGGCCGAGGAAGTGCGTCAGTGGCTGTCGTACCTGGGCGTGCGCTCGCTGGACGAGATCGTCGGCCGCACCGAACTGCTGCAGCAACTGGACATCTCGCCGCGCGAAGGCGTGCGCGTGGACCTGTCGCGGCTGCTCAAGGACGTGCGCCACGACGGCGGCCACTGCGCCGCGCAGCGCCTGTACGAATCGCCGGACAGTCTGGCCACGCAGATGGACGGCCTGCTCGCCGACGCGATCGCCAAGAAGACCGGCGGCGATCATCGCTTCCTGATCCACAACACCGACCGTTCGATCGGCGCGCGCCTGTCCGGTGCCATCGCCCGCATCCACGGCAACCACGGCATGGCCGATGCGCCGCTGACCCTGCGCTTCCGCGGCTCGGCCGGGCAGAGTTTCGGCGCGTTCAACGCCGGCGGCCTGCACCTGGAGCTGGAAGGCGAGGCCAACGACTACGTCGGCAAGGGCATGGCCGGCGGCCGCCTGGTGGTGCGTCCGCCGCGCGGCGCGCGCTTCGAGGCGCGCAGCACCGCGATCATCGGCAACACCTGCCTGTACGGCGCCACCGGCGGCGAGCTGTATGCGGCCGGCCGCGCCGGTGAGCGCTTCGCGGTGCGCAACTCCGGCGCGCTGGCGGTGATCGAGGGTGCCGGCGACCACTGCTGCGAGTACATGACCGACGGCATCGTGCTGGTGCTGGGCAAGGTCGGCCTGAACTTCGGCGCCGGCTTCACCGGCGGCCTGGCCTACGTGCTCGACGTGGACCGCGACTTCGTCGACCGCTACAACCACGAACTGATCGACATCCACCGCATTTCCGCCGAAGGCTTCGAGAGCCACCGCCAGCACCTGCACAAACTGATTAGCCGCCACCGCGAACTGACCGGCAGCATCTGGGCGCAGCAGATCCTCGACGAATTCCGCGACTACGTCGGCAAGTTCTGGCTGGTCAAACCGAAGGCGGCGAGCATCGAGTCGTTGACCGAGTCGTTGCGGCGCGCCGCTTGATGGCGGCGCGTCGCAGCGACGGGATTGGGGAGTCGGGATTCGAGATTGGCAAAAGCAACCCCGCATCGGATCCGCCACCAGTCCTCCGCTTTTTCGAATCCCCAATCCCCAATCCCGAATCCCCACACAACACGCGCGCGCCGTACCCTCATCCGCCCCTTCGGGGCACCTTCTCCCGGGGGAGAAGGGAAATCGCCACGGAATCTTTTTATGAGCCGCAAGCACGCCTTCCAGTTCCTCGACCTGCCTCGGCAGATGCCGCAACGCATTCCGGTGGAACTGCGCACCTCCGGCGACTGGAACGAGCTGTACGGCAAGTTCGACAAGGCCGACGCGCAGTACCAGGCCGGGCGCTGCCTGGATTGCGGCAACCCCTACTGCAGTTGGAAGTGCCCGGTGCACAACGCCATCCCGCAGTGGCTGCAGCTGGTGCAGGAAAACCGCATCGAGGAAGCCGCGGCGCTGTGCCATAGCACCAACCCGCTACCGGAAGTGTGCGGCCGGGTGTGCCCGCAGGACCGTCTGTGCGAAGGCAGCTGCACGCTGGAGGAATTCGGCGCGGTCACCATCGGCGCGGTCGAGAAGTACATCGTCGACACCGCCCTGCACAACGGCTGGCGCCCGGACCTGAGCCAGGTCGAACCCACCGGCAAGCGCGTGGCGGTGATCGGTGCCGGCCCGGCCGGACTGAGCTGCGCCGACCGCCTCGCCCGCGCCGGCATCCAGGCGGTGGTATACGACCGCTACGAGCAGATCGGCGGGCTGCTGCAGTTCGGTATCCCCAGCTTCAAGCTGGACAAGAGCGTGATCGGCAAGCGCCGCGAGGTGCTCGAAGGCATGGGCGTGCAGTTCCGCCTGGGCGTGGAGATCGGCCGCGACGTGAGCCTGGAGCAGTTGCTCGGCGAGTACGACGCAGTGTTCCTGGGCACCGGCGCCTACCGCTACACCGACGGCGGCCTGCCCGGCCAGGACCTGCCCGGCGTGCTGCCGGCGCTGCCGTTCCTGGTGCAGAACAGCCGCATCGTCGGCGGCAACGATCCCTGGGGCCGGCCGATCGCCGGCTGGGAAGACAAGATCGCGCTGCCCGACCTGAGCGGCAAGCGCGTGGTGGTGCTGGGCGGCGGTGATACCGGCATGGACTGCGTGCGCAGCGCGATCCGCCTGGGCGCGGCCAAGGTCACCTGCGCCTACCGCCGCGACGAGGCCAACATGCCCGGCTCGGCGCGCGAGGTGGCCAACGCACGCGAGGAAGGCGTGCGCTTCCTGTTCAATCGCCAGCCGCTGGCGGTGGAAGCCGACGCTGCCGGCAAACTGGTCGGCGTGCGCGTGGTGCAGACCCGGCTGGGCGAGCCTGACGCGCGCGGACGCCAGGCGGCGGTCCCGGTGGAAGGCAGCGAATCGCTGCTGGACGCGGACGTGGTCATCATCGCCTTCGGCTTCTCGCCGAGCGTGCCCGAGTGGCTGGCCGCGCAGGGCGTGGAAGGCACCGTCAACGGTCGCATCCTCGCCGGCGGCAGCGAGCCCGATGGCAGCGGCCGCCTGCCGTACCAGACCACCAACCCGAAACTGTTCGCCGGCGGCGACGCGGTGCGCGGCGCCGACCTGGTGGTGACCGCAGTGGCCGAAGGCCGCGACGCGGCGGCCAGCATCGCCGAATGGATCGGCAACCGCCTGCCGGTGACGACCCAGGCTGCTGCCTGAGCGACGCTGCCGGGGCTCCGGCAGCGTTCGGTTCGTTCGGCGGCGACGGCGACGGCAAAACTTGCTCGACTGGGGTACGCGGCCGAAGGCAGCATCGTGAGCCGCTATGCCATGCGTTCGCCGAGATTCGTGACGCCTAGAGCGGGCCGGGCCTCCAGCAGCGTCGCCAGCGCCTGCGCGCCGGCATTGGCATCGGCCATGTCGAACGCCACCACCTCGCCGCTGCCGGCGGCGGCGGCGGCGATCGCCTTCTCCACCACCGCCGCACGCCGTGTCGCTGGCCTTTGGAGATCATCCCTCCGCCACTACTCCTTCGCTGCGCGCCCATCCTGGCCGCTGGCAGTGGACGCATCGCCGCGACCACGATCACGCCGCTGCTGATGGCTGCACCACGCACGCGCTGTGACGCAGCAGACGTCCGCGTGCAGCGTGTGCGCGCCAGGTGAATGCCGGGCTAACGCGGGTGCGTGCAGGCTGGCGATCACGGGGGCGATCCTTGCACGCTTGCGCCTGCCGCTCCGCGCTCCCCCGATGCGGACGGCATCTCCCTCACTCCAGGAAGCTCCCCCATGCCGCTTTCCTCGTCGTGTTCCCCGCGCTGGCGCTCCCTGCCGCTGGCGCTGCTGCTCGCCGCCGTCGCCTGCAACGCCGCCGCCGAAGGCCGCAGCGTGCTCAAGTACGCCGGCGTCAACCTGTCCGGCGCCGAGTTCAACTCCGGCAAGAAACCGGGCGTGCTGTACAAGGACTACACCTACCCGACGGCGACCGACTACAGCTACTTCGCCAGCAAGGGCATGAACACCATCCGCCTGCCGTTCCTGTGGGAGCGCCTGCAACCCACCGCCAAGGGCGAATTCGACCCGGCGCAACTGGCGCTGTTGAAGAAGTCGGTGGAGCAGGCCAAGGCCAACCACCTGTACCTGATCCTGGATCCGCACAACTACGCCAAGTACAACGGCGCACTGGTCGGCAGCGAGGGGGCACCGGACGACGTGTTCGCCGATCTGTGGCGGCGCCTGGCGAAAGAGTTCAAGGGCGACGACAACGTCATCTTCGGGCTGATGAACGAGCCCAATGCGGTGTCCTCGACCGATTGGGCCAGTGCGGCGCAGTCGGCGATCGACGCCATCCGCAAGGCCGGCGCCAACAACCTGATCCTGGTGCCGGGCACCGCCTACACCGGCGCGCACAGCTGGCGCAGCACCGCCTACGGCACGCCCAACGCGGTGGCACTGCAGCCGCTCAAGGATCCGCGCAACCGCATGGCGTTCGAAGCGCACCAATACCTGGACCGCGACAACAGCGGCACCAAGGGCGAGTGCGTCAGCGCCACCGCCGGCGCCGAGAAGCTGGCCGGGTTCGTCAGTTGGTTGCGCGAGAACAAGAAGGTCGGCTTCATCGGCGAGTTCGCCACCGCCAACACGCCCACATGCAACCAGGCGCTGGAGAACATGCTCAGCTACATGCAGAAGAACGACGACGTGATTCTGGGCTGGACCTGGTGGGCGGCCGGCGCGTGGTGGAAGCCCGACTATCCGTTCAACGTGCAGCCCGGCAAGGACGGCAGCGAGAAGCCGCAGATGGCGATCCTGTCCAAGTACGCCCGCGAGATCACCGGCAAGAAGTGAGCCGCCGTTGCCGGCGCCGCGTGCCGGCAACGTCTTGCAGTCACGGTAGTACCCATGTGGCGTCACGACGCGCGTTCCAGGCACAGCGCATGCAGCGCGATCCAGTACCGGTTCGCGCTGCCAATCGCCGCACAGATCCATGCACGCACGCATGCAACGCATCGCCTCGTCCTCGGCAATGCACTACGGTGTCCGCACACCGTTGTCATCAGCCCGGCCTGGCATCGCTCGGCCGGGTTCCCCCTCTGATGCCGAAGGAGACCCAGCATGATCGCGCGCACCTTGCGGCGGCGGTCGCGGCACGCCTGGCGTGCCGCACTGCTGCTTTCCCTGTCCGTTCCGCTGGCGTCGCTGCACGCACAGGAGGCGCTGCGCTTCGCCGGTGTCAACCTGTCCGGCGCCGAGATCGCACCGTCGAAGATTCCCGGTGTTGTCGGAATCGATTACACCTACCCGCGCAGCAGCGACTACCTCTATTTCGCCGGCAAGGGCATGAACCTGCTGCGCCTGCCGGTGCGCTGGGAACGCCTGCAACCGCAACCGCGCGGTCCGCTCGACGCCGCGCAATTGGCGCTGATCGACAGCGCCGTGCAGCAGGCCAAGGCGCAGGGCATGTCCGTGATCGTGGACATCCACAACTACGCGCGCTACGACGGCCGCGTCATCGGCAGCACTGGCCTGCCGGTCGCCGCCTTCGTCGACCTGTGGCAGCGTCTGGCGCGCGCCTACGGCAGCGACAACGCGGTGGTGTTCGGGCTGATGAACGAGCCGCACGGCATCACCCCGGCCGCGTGGGCCACCGCCGCGCAGGCCGCGGTCGATGCGATCCGGACCACCGGCGCCAGCAACCTGATCCTGGTCCCCGGCGCGCTGTGGACTGGCGCGCATAGCTGGTACGTCAGCGTGGATGGGGCGTCCAACGCCAGTGCGCTGGCCGCGCTGCACGACCCGCTGCAACGCGTGGCGATCGAAGTGCACCAGTACCTGGACGCCGATTCCAGTGGCACCAGTCCGGTCTGCGTGAGCGCGGACATCGGCGTCCAACGCCTGCGCGCGTTCACCGACTGGCTGCAGCAGACCGGCCACCTCGGCTTCCTCGGTGAATTCGCCGCCGCCGACAATCCGGTCTGCCGACGCGCGCTCGATGGCATGCTCGCCGACATCGCGCAGCACCCGACGCTGTGGCTGGGCTGGAGCTATTGGGCCGGCGGCGCCTGGTGGCGCGCCGACTATCCGTTCAACGTGGAGCCCGACGCCGACGGCCACGACCGTCCGCAGATGGCGATCCTCGCACCCTGGGCGCAGCGCATCACGCGCTGAGCGCGGCGCCGCCGGAAGCTGTACTCGCGCGCGGCGCCATGCGGAACACCGCCGTGGCGCGCGCCGACAAATAGGCACCTCTCGTCACGTCGGGGCGTGTTTTGTGAGCGGTGCCCGTCCTTTTTGCGGGATCAGCCGCGACAGGCTGTATCGGGTAACGCGTCGTCGCGGCTGGGTCGCTCCCAGAGGGCAACCTGCATCCAGCCAATTGTGCGCAAGCAGGTGAGTAGAGGCGCGCGCATGACGTGCGACGTGCAATGCGTCGCACATTTCCGATGACCACGATCGCTCTGGCATGGCGGTTGCAGCGTGGTGCACGGTCGCGCACGCCGCATCGCGGCGGCGCCTGCCGCTCTTCCCCACGAAGGATCCGTCATGCCACGCAATTCCCGTTTTTCCCGCTCCCCGCAATGGCGGCATCGCGCTGCGCTGTGCCTGCTCCTGGTCGCCTGCGCGCCGTTCGCAAACGCACAGCAGATGCTGCGCTATGCCGGCATCAACCTGGCCGGCGCCGAGTTCAACTCGGCGAAGAAGCCGGGCGTGCTGTTCAAGGACTATGTATATCCCACCGACGCCGACTATGCGTACACCGCAGCGCAGGGCATGAACATCGTGCGCCTGCCGTTCCTGTGGGAACGACTGCAACCGCAGGCCAACGGTCCGCTCGACGCCGCCCAGCTCGACGCGCTGCGCACCGCGGTCGAACGCGCCAAACGCTACGACCTGCAACTGATCCTGGACGTGCACAACTACGCCAAGTACGACGGCGTGCGCATCGGCGGCGACGCGGTGCCGGCGGCGGCGCTGGCCGATCTGTGGCGGCGCCTGGCGCTGGTGTTCGGCAACGACGCCAGCGTGATGTTCGGGCTGATGAACGAACCCAATGGCCTGGCCTCCGGCGATTGGGCGGCCATCGCGCAGGCGTCGATCGACGCGATCCGCGCCACCGGCGCCGACAATCTGATCCTCGTGCCCGGCACCGCCTTCAGCGGCGCGCACAGTTGGAACAGCACCTGGTACGGCGTGTCCAACGCGCAGGCATTGCTGACGGTCCACGACCCCGCCGACAACCTGGCGTTCGAAGTGCACCAGTATCTGGATCCCGACTCCTCGGGCACCAGCGCCGCCTGTGTCGGCACCGGCATCGGCGCGGAACGCCTGCAAGGGTTCACCCAATGGCTGCGCGCCAATGGCTATCGCGGCTTCCTTGGCGAGTTCGGCGGCAGCAGCGACGCCACCTGCCTGGCTGCGCTCGACACCATGCTCGGCTACGTCCACGACAACGGCGACGTCTGGCTGGGCTGGACCGCCTGGGCCGGCGGCGCATGGTGGCGCAGCGACTACGCGTTCAACCTGCAGCCGGACAAGAGCGGTGCCGGCAAGCCGCAGATGGCCGTGCTGGCTGCGCGCGCACAACAGGTCACGCAATGACCTCGGCATGACAATGTCCGCAGCGATGGCGCGGGAGTCGCGCGACGATTGAGTCTGCACCGCGATCGGGCGCAGACTGTCGCACCTCTCCCGCACGGATCGACGCATGCGCCTGGGCCTGGCCGCCAACCGACTGCACCACCAGGGCAAGGATGCCGCGCTGTTCCGCTGGCTGCGCGCCAGCGAAACCGGTATCCGCGAACTGCAGCTCGGCCTGCATGCGGTCGGCCGTACCCATGAAGCGATCGGCCGTGCCGGGTTGCTGGCCGGCCATGCCGGCCTCAAGCGCTACCCGTTCGGCCGCGAGGGCGGACTGATGAAGCTGGTGGCCGAGGTCGTGGGGCTGGAAGGCGCCGAGCGGACCCTCGACGGCGCCATCTACCTGATCGATCCGGTCGACCCGTCCTCGATCTTTCCCGAGGCGATCGCGCTCAAGCGCCAGTGCGTGATCCACGGCAAACCGTTCATTTCCACCGTGGCCAGCGCCCGCGACTGGATCGAGATGGAACGCATCCACGCCGCGCTGCCGCAGGACCGCGGCGCCGACGATCTGTACGCGTTGCCGCGGCAGACCCTGGCGCTGATCGCCCATGACGCGATGAAGCCGCAGATGCTGGCCTTCGCCAGCGAACATTTCGATCTGCTGTCGCGCTTCGCCGAGCGCGTGGCCACCGGCACCACCGGACAGCGGCTCAACGAACTGGCCTGGAGCCGCGGCTGGCCGCAGGGCGAGCCCTGGGTGCACCGCTACCAGAGCGGCCCGATGGGCGGCGACGCGCAGATCGCCGATCGCGTGCTGGAGCGACGCTGCCACCGCGCGATCTTCTTCGAGGATCCGCATGTCGCGCGCCAGCACGAAGCCGACATCCAGTTGCTGGAACGCGCGGTCACCACGGTGACCGACAGCGCCGTGTGCATCACCTCGCCGGCGATCGCCGCACGCTGGGCGCAAGCCGCCGCGCGCCGCCTCGACGCGGCCTGACTCGCGCGGTCACCGCGCGCGATCACGTTGCGCGTGGACAGCCGACAGGGCATGCCACGACGGTGCGTTGTCGTGCGTGACCGCGCGCACGGTCACTGCGATGTCACGCCGATCGCCAACACTGCCGCCCCTGTCCAGATCCCAGGGGGGATCCCATGTTGCGTTTCATCCTGCGCCTGCTGCTGCTCGGCGCGGCAACGCTGTGCGCGCTTCCTTGCGCGTCCGCGCAATCCGCCGAACGCCTGCGCGTGCACGGCTCCAACAGCCTCGGCGCGCGGCTGATGCCGGCGCTGGTGGAATCCTGGCTGCAGAGCATGGGCTACCGGCAACTGCAACGTCGTCGCGTCGATGCGACGACGCTGGAGATCGCCGCGGTGCGCGACGGAGCGCCGCTGGTGGTCGAGATCGCCGGTACCGGCTCGGCCACCGGCATCGCCGACCTCGTGCATGGCGACGCCGAACTGGCGATGCTGTCGCGCCAGCCTGACGCGCGCGAACGCGAGGCCGCCTGGCAGCTCGGCGACCTGGCCTCGCCCGACCAGCAATTTGTCGTCGCCCTGGATGGCGCGCGGGTCCTGGTGTCCACCGACAACCCCATCGCCACGCTGAGCGTGGCGCAGTTGCGCGACATCCTGAGCGGACGCGTCACCCGTTGGTCGCAACTCGGCGGTGCGGATCTGCCGATCGCGCTGCATCGCAGCGCCGTGCATGGCGGACTCGACGACTTCCTGCGCGCGCGCCTGGCGCTGCCGGCGCTGCGTGCCCCGGGCGACGTCCTGCATCCCGACCTGGCCGCGGCCGCACGCGCTGTCGCCGGCCATCCCGACGCACTGGCGATCATCGGGCTGGCCACGGTGATGCCGGCCGGCACGCGCGCGCTGGCCATCGCCGACGGCGGTATCGCGGTACTCCCGACCGCCGCTGCCGTGCGCGGCGAGGACTATCCCTTGGTCCAGCGCTACAGCCTGTACGGCGGCCAGATGATGTCGGCGCTCGGCCGCGGCCTGGCGCTGTATGCAATCGGCCCGCAGGCGCAACAGCAGGTACGCCGGCTCGGTGCGATCTCCATGGCGATCGACGTCGATCCGGGGATTCCGCCAGGCGAGAGCGCCGCTGCCCATGCGGACGCTGCCTACGTCCAGGCCGCAACCGGTGCCAGGCGCCTGACCACCACGCTGCGTTTCAGCCTGCAGTCGCTCAATGGGATGTACGAGGCGCGCAGCACCCAGGATCTCGACCGGCTGGTCGCCTTCATGCAGCAGCCGGCGATGCACGGCCGCGCCCTGGCGGTGATCGGTTTCGCCACACCGGACAGTGCCAACCGCCTGTACCCGACCATCGCCAGCAACGACCGCGCCGACGTGGTCGCCGCGTACCTGGTGCAACGCGGTGTCGCCGTGGAACGGGTCCGCGGTCTCGGCGCGCTGCGTCCGCTGGTCGGCGGCGAGGACGCCCCGGCCAAGGCGCGCAACGAACGCGTCGAAGTGTGGCTGCTGGATCGCGCGCGATAGGGCAGTCGGAAGGTGAGTGCAGCCGGTTGGGCACGACATCGCTCGGACCCTCATCCTCCTTCGGAGCATTTCTCCCGAAAAGGGGGCCGTGATCCCGACATGAGAAGAGAAAGCCAAAGCCCCTCTCCCGTCGGGAGAGGGGTTGGGGTGAAGGTACGGAACGCGAAGCGCCCGCGCCAGCGGACGATGCGAGGCTGGCGCTTTGGCAGGCAGGCATTCAATGACCATCGTGCCCGTGCGGCGATCCCCACAAGCGACGTGGTGATCAAGCATGACGTCGCCGGATCGGCAGCCGGCAGCCGGCAGCCGGCAGCCGGCACGCAAAGGTGATCGGCGCGCTTCATAGAAACAATCCTGTTGCGAGAACGCGGCTTCGAGCGGGCCTTACGGGAAATGCACGTCTCGGCTGAAGCCGTTCCCCCCATGTCCCCGCACCTCGCAGCGACGCGCATGTCACTCCTAAAACGACTCCGCGAACGTCGCTCAGGTCAGGAGAAACAGCCAATGGCGCATGACCCCGCGCTATCGTCGATACGACCAGTCACCAGACGGGAACGGGCGAGCGCATGCTGGCGCCACGCACCGGACCCGGGCCATCCGCTGTTCACCGCACGGCGCCTACAGTCGCCCGACACGCTCGCCACCGGTTCCGGAGATCGCCATGCCCCGTTCATCGCACGCCATTCTCGGCGTGGTGCTTGCCGGACTCGCGTTGACCCACAGCGCGCCCGCCGCCGCAGTGCAGCGGCTGTGGCCGACCACGGAACAATGGCAGCAGTTGCATGCATCGGCCGCCACCGATCCGGCCTGGGGCCAGGTCGAGGCGGCGCAGGCCCGGCTGGCAGATGCGGCACGCGCACAGGGGGCGCATCCGATCGACAACCTGAGCACCGGCGGTCGCCTGCACGGCGATCCGGTGAAGGCGGCGACCGAAGCCAGCCTGGGCGACATGCCACGCATCCAGGCACTGGCGCTGCGCTTCGCCCTGCAGGGTGAGCGCGCAGACGCGCTGGCCGCCGGCGACCAACTCGCACAATGGGCAGGACGCAACGTGCCCAACGGCAACCCGATCGACGAGACCGGACTCGAACCGGCGATCTTCGCCTACCGCATCGTCCGCCCGGTGCTACCTGAGGCGCAACGCCGCGCCGTCGACACGTGGATGCGAAAGATTGCCGACGCCGAGATCGGCTCGCGCGATCTCAAGCGCAAGACCGCCACCAACAACTGGCACAGCCACCGCCTGAAGACCGTGGGCATGATCGGCGCCGCGCTCGACGACGCACGGCTGCTGGACTACACCCGAACCGGCTTTCGCCAGCAGATCGCCGACAACCTGCTGCCCGATGGCCGCAGCATCGACTTCGTCGAACGCGATGCGCTGTCCTACCACGTCTACGACCTGCGCCCGCTGGTGACGCTGGCGCTGCTGTTCTCCGAACGCGGCGAGGATCTGTACCACTGGCGCGCACCGAACGGCGCATCGCTGGCACGCAGCGTCGACTGGCTGCTGCCGTATCTGCGCGGCGAGCGCAGCCATGCCGAATTCGTCGGCAGCCAGGTGACCTTCGACAAGGCGCGCTCGGACAACGGCGAAGCCGGTCACGTGATCGGCATGCCGTACGCGGCGGAGGGCGCGGAATCGCTGCTGGTGGTTGCTGCGGCCTACGATCCGGCATGCGCGCGCCTGGCGCAGCAGTTGGGTCACGGGACGCCGTCCTGGCGGTTTGGGGATCAGCCTGCTGACCGGCGGGCCGCGGTAGCGCAGTGCCGCA
>NZ_JACHOK010000016.1:0-44746 GCF_014199855.1 Xanthomonas sp. F1
AGCTCCTGCACCTCGCCTACGGCGTCCTCAAATCGGGCACCGCGTTCGACCCGAAAAGGGCCCTTGCCTGCTAGGGGGTAAGACGGTATCTACAGTCGCTGCCGCACGGCTACCACGGTCGCATCGATGGGCGATTGCGCCTGCGCGTGCCGGCGCGGGCTTATCATGGCCCGATGCGTCCGAACTCCCGTTTCCGCTGGGCCTGGTGGCTGCTGGCCTATGCCAGCTTGGCGACCGGCATCGTCGGCATCTTCGTGCCGGGCTTGCCGACCACGGTGTTCGTGCTGATCGCCGCCTATGCCGCCGCGCGTGGTTCGCCGCGGCTGCGCCGGCGCCTGCTGCGCGATCCGCGTTTCGGCCGCAGCATCCGCGACTGGGAACGGCATGGCGCGGTCAGCCGGCGCGGCAAATGGATGGCGACGCTGACCATGGCCGCATGCGCGCTGGTGCTGCTGTTGTTCGTGCACCGGTTGTGGGTGCAGGTACTGGCGATCGGCTGCATGAGCGCGGTGGCGCTGTGGCTGTGGTGGCGGCCCGAGCCGCCGCGCGAGTGAGCGCGGCGCGTTGCGCGAGCGCGGCACAGCCGGTTCATGCCGGTGTGGCTATACTCGGCGCATGAGCACATCGTCCTCTTCTCCGATCCGTCTCGTTCTCTCCGCCGCTGCACTGCTGGCCCTGGCCGGCTGCGGCAATAAGGGGCCGCTGGTGATGCCGCAGAAGCCGGTCCCGGTGGAAGCCGCGCCCGCCACGCCCCCGCCCGACGCGACGCCGCCGGCGACCACCGATCCCGCCGGGCAGGCGCAGCCGGTGGATGGGCAGCGCCCGCCGGCCAACGACACCACCATGCCCACCAATGGGAATGAGTGAGGCCCGCCACGACGCGCGCCTGCGTTTCAGCAAGATGCAGGGCGCGGGCAACGATTTCGTGGTGCTCGACCTGCGCGACGGCACCCCGCCACCGGACGCCGCACTGGCGGTACGCCTGGCCGACCGCCACTTCGGCGTCGGCTGCGACCAGATCCTGACCATCGAACCGCCACGCGGTGCCGCGGCGGTCGCCAGCTATCGCATCTGGAACACCGACGGCAGCGCCGCCGGGCAATGCGGCAACGGCGCGCGCTGCGTCGCCGCCTGGCTGGTGCGCGACGGCAGTGCGCCGGCCGCCGACACGTTCGTGATCGAAAGCCCCGCCGGCAGCCACCACATCACCCACGGCGCCGACGGCGCATTCGCCGTGGCGATGGGCGTGCCACGCTTCGCGCCGGAGGACGTGCCGCTGGTCGGTTTCCCGCGCGCGCGCGACGAGTATGTGCTGCCGCTGCAGGGCGGGAGCGTGCGCTTCGGCGCGGTGTCGATGGGCAACCCGCACGCGGTGCTGGAAGTGGGCCTGGTCGATGCGGCGCCGGTGGACCGCCTGGGGCCGCTGCTGCAGCAGCACGCCTCGTTCCCGGATTCGGTCAACGTCGGCTTCGTGCAGGTGATCGACCGCGGCCACCTGCGCCTGCGCGTGTACGAGCGTGGCGTCGGCGAGACCCTGGCCTGCGGCAGCGGCGCCTGCGCGGCGGCCGCGGTGATGATGCAGCGGGGCCGGGTGGAGCGCGACGTGCGCGTCACCCTGCCCGGCGGCGAACTGCGCGTGCAGTGGCCGGACGAAACCGCGCCGGTGGTGATGTCCGGGCCGGCGACGTTCGTCTTCGATGGAGAATGGATCCGATGAGCGACAGCCACGACAAGATCGGTGCGCACGAGGTCGCGGCGTGGCTGCGGCGCCATCCCGGCTTCCTGAAACAGTTCCCCGATCTGGCGCTGACCCTGGTGGTGCCGCGCGACGACGGTCCCACCGCGTCGCTGGCCAGCTACCAGTTGGAAGTGCTGCGCGACAAGAACCGCGAACTGTCGCGGCGGCTGGCCGACCTGGCCGCCAACGCGCAGGTCAACGAACGGCTGGCGGTGCGCACCCATCAGTTGACCCTGGCGCTGATGCGCCAGCGCAGCGCCGCCGACAGCGTGCGCGCGATGGCCGCCTCGCTGCAGGAGGATTTCCAGGGCGACCTGGTCAGCATCGTGCTGTTGCAGCCCTTGCCCGGCCTGGAGCAGGCGCCGTGGCTGCAGGTGCTGGCGGCCGACGATGCGCGGCTGGCGCCGTTTCGCGATTGCCTGAAGGACGGCGAGCCGATCTGCGGCCGCCTGCAACCGGAGAAGCAGGCGCTGCTGTACGGCGAGCGCGTGGACGAGGTGCAATCCACCGCGCTGCTGCCGCTGCCGGGCCTGGGCCTGATCGCGGTCGGCAGCCGCGACCCGAACCGGTTCTATCCCGGCATGGGCACCTTGTTCCTGCGCATGATGGGCGAGGCGCTGGCGGTGGCGTTGCAGCGATGAGAACGGCCGGGACCCGCGACCCGGGACCCGCGGCCCGGGACAGCGCCGGAACCAGTGCTGCCGATCATGAGGCCGGGCAGGGCACTGCCGGCGACGCAAGCGAGGCCGCTTCTCCCGGGTCCCGGGTCCCGAGTCCCGAGTCCCGGTTCCTTTCCTACCTGCAGGTCGAGCGACGCATGTCCGCGCATACCCTGGACGCGTACCGGCGCGACCTGGCGGCGCTGGAGGCGTGGGCGGCCGCCAACCTGCTCGGCGAACCCGCCGCGCTCGATGCCGCGCAACTGCGCAACTTCATCGCCGCCGAACACCGTCGCGGGCTGTCGCCCAAGAGCCTGCAGCGGCGGTTGTCGGCGTGCCGCAGCTTCTATGCGTGGTTGCTCAAGCACGGCCACATCGCCACCAGCCCGGCCGCGGCGTTGCGCGCGCCGAAGGCGCCGCGCAAGCTGCCGCAGGTACTCGACGCCGACGAGGCGGTGCGCCTGGTCGAAGTGCCGACCGATGCCCCGCTGGGCCTGCGCGACCGCGCGCTGCTGGAGCTGTTCTATTCCTCGGGCCTGCGCCTGAGCGAGCTGTGCGCGCTGCGCTGGCGCGACCTGGATTTCGTCGCCGGCATGGTCAGCGTGCTGGGCAAGGGCAACAAGCAGCGGTTGGTGCCGGTCGGTTCGCATGCGCGCAAGGCGTTGCTGGAATGGCGCGAGGAAAGTAAGGCCGAGGCCACCGCGCCCGTGTTCCCGGGGCGTGGCGGGGCGCCGATCGGCGCGCGCGCGGTGCAGATCCGGATCAAGCAACTGGCCGGGCGCCAGGGCCTGTTCAAGCACGTGCATCCGCACATGCTGCGGCACAGTTTCGCCAGCCACATCCTGGAATCCTCCGGCGACCTGCGCGGCGTGCAGGAATTGCTCGGCCATGCCGACATCGCCACCACGCAAATCTACACCCACCTGGACTTCCAGCACCTGGCCAAGGTCTACGACGCGGCGCATCCGCGCGCCAAGCGCAAGTCCTGACTGGGTGATCGCGGCCGACACGGCCGCTGTCGCTCCGCGCTTGTTCTGGATCAAGGCGCGCCGGCGCAGACGGGACGACACTGCCATCCCACGTCGCGAGGGCGTACCGATGGCCAAACCCTTTCCGCTGGCGCCGCGCCACCCCGAACGCCTGTGCTGGGGCTGCGACCGCTACTGCGCGGCAAACGACCTGGCCTGCGGCAATGGCGCCGGGCGCACCCTGCACCCGATCGAGACCGAGGGCGAAGATTGGCATCTCGCCTGGGGCATCGCCGCCGATCCGGCGCGGCCGGCGCATGCCCGGCTCGGCGAAGACCCGTCCACTCACGGCGACGCTTGAACCGCGCGCCGCCAGCCCCCACACCTGAGTCATCGCTCCGGAGGCCGCATGGATCCCAGTCAGAACCCCAATGTTTTCCACGCCACCACGATCCTGTCGGTGCGCCGCGATGGCCGTGTCGCCGTGGCCGGCGACGGCCAGGTGACCCTGGGCCACACCGTGATGAAGGGCAATGCGCGCAAGGTGCGCCGGCTCGGCCGCGAGGGCCAGGTGCTTGCCGGGTTCGCCGGCGCCGCCGCCGACGCGTTCACCCTGTTCGAACTGTTCGAGGCCAAGCTGGAGAAGCACGGCCAGCTGACCCGCGCCGCGGTGGAGCTGGCCAAGGATTGGCGCACCGAACGCCGCCTCGGCAAGCTCGAGGCGCTGCTGGCGGTGGCCGACAAGGAGACCTCGCTGATCATCAGCGGCACCGGCGATGTGATCGAGCCGGAGGACGGCATCATTGCCATCGGCTCCGGCGGTTCCTACGCCCTGTCGGCGGCACGCGCGCTGCTCGGCCACACCACGCTGGACGCGCGCACCATCGCCACCGAAGCGCTGAACATCGCCGGCGACATCTGCATCTACACCAATCGCAACGTGGTGGTCGAAGAGCTGTGATTCGGGAGTCGGGAGTGGGGATTCGCTGAGCGACTCCCTCCCGGTATCCGGCCACGCATCGATCTTTCCTCCCCCGCTCTTACGAATCCCCAATCCCCAATGCCAAATCCCGATACCTCCACCATGACCCCGCGCGAAATCGTGCAGGAGCTGGACCGCCACATCGTCGGCCAGCACGAGGCCAAGCGCGCGGTGGCGATCGCGCTGCGCAACCGCTGGCGGCGCATGCAGTTGCCCGACGCGCTGCGCAACGAAGTGATGCCGAAGAACATCCTGATGATCGGCCCCACCGGCGTCGGCAAGACCGAGATCGCGCGGCGCCTGGCGACGTTGGCCAACGCGCCCTTCGTCAAGGTCGAGGCGACCCGCTTCACCGAGGTCGGCTACGTCGGCAAGGACGTGGAGCAGATCGTGCGCGACCTGGCCGATACCGCGGTGAAGCTGTACCGCGAGCAGGCCAAGACCCGCGTGCGCACGCAGGCCGAGGAACGTGCCGAAGACCGCATCCTGGATGCGCTGCTGCCGCGGCGCAGCGCCGGCATCGGCTTCGATCCGGAAGCGGCGCGGCACGAGCCGTCGGCGCAGGATAGCGACACCCGCAGCAAGTTCCGGCGCATGCTGCGCGCTGGCGAGCTGGACGAGCGCGAGATCGAACTGGATGTCGCGGTCAACGTCAGCATGGACATCATGACCCCGCCGGGCATGGAGGAAATGGGCCAGCAGCTGCGGCAGATGTTCTCCAACCTGGGCGGCGGCAAATCGCAGTCGCGCAAGCTGACCATCAAGGCCGCGCGGCCGCTGTTGATCGAGGAAGAGGCCGGCAAGCTGGTCAACGAGGACGACGTGCGCGCCGCGGCGATCGAGGCCTGCGAACAGCACGGCATCGTGTTCATCGACGAGATCGACAAGGTGGCCAAGCGCAGCGAGGCCGGCGCCACCGGCGGCGACGTCTCGCGCGAAGGCGTGCAGCGCGATCTGCTGCCGCTGGTGGAAGGCTCCAACGTCAGCACCAAGTACGGCACGGTCAAGACCGACCACATCCTGTTCATCGCCTCCGGCGCGTTCCACCTGGCCAAGCCCAGCGACCTGATCCCGGAGCTGCAGGGCCGTTTCCCGATCCGCGTGGAGCTGTCGGCGCTGTCGAAGGACGACTTCATCCGCATCCTCACCGAGCCGAAGGCGGCGCTGACCAAGCAGTACGAAGCGCTGTTGCTGACCGAGGGCGTGAGCCTGCGCTTTACCGACGACGCCATCGCGCGCCTGGCGGAGATCGCGTTCCTGGTCAACGAGCGCCAGGAGAACATCGGCGCGCGGCGCCTGCACACCGTGCTCGAGCGGCTGCTCGACACGCTGAGCTACGAAGCCCCGGACCGCGATGGACAGAGCGTCACCGTGGACGCGACCTATGTCGACGCGCACCTGGGCGAGCTGGTGCAGGATCCGGATCTGAGCCGGTACATCCTGTGACTCCACGCGCCGGAGAGGCGTATAGCTGTTGTGTGAGCGACTTCAGGGAACCTCTTGACCCCGAAGTGCTCCACCCGAGCATTCACGAGTGACTGATCCGCTTGGCTCGCCATTCTCGAAGTCGAGGTTTTTAGAGGATCCCTTTCCGTCGCGACGAGGCTTCGCAGGTACGCTTCGTCGAGGCTGAAGCCGCTGCCACAGGGGCGGCGCCAGCCTCGTCGGAGGACCGCATTGTGGGAGGGACTTCAGTCCCGACGTATGAAGGTGCCAGGTGGTTTTGTACTTCGCGCGTTGCGGCTGAAGCCGCTCCCACAGGGGCGGCACTAGCCTTGTCGGAGGACAGCACTGTGGGAGGGACTTCAGTCCCGACGCATTGCGCTATCGGAACGCACACCCCTTCGCGCAGTCGCGACTGCATGACAGTTGAGTCACGGGAAGCCGTCGTGCAGCAAGCAAGCCGCTCCGGCATGCAGGCGTGCTCGGAACAGCACATGGCGTGCGTCCCTGCACGCCCCAGCACACTCAATACAGCGGCATCCCCGCCTTGTACGCGGCCACGAACGACTGCCAGTCCAGTTGCACCTGTGCGGCGTAGTCGAACGCGAACTGGCGCAGTTCCGATTTCAGGCCGCTCTTGCTGGTGACTGCCTGGTCGATCTGCTTGTCGATGCTGTAGGGCACCACGTTCGGGTCGTAGTCCTGGTCGGCCAGCGCGTGCGCCGAGGCCAGGGCCTGGCCCAGGTAGGTGGCGGCCGTGGCGAGCTTGCCGGCGCTGTCCAGCGCGGTCGGGTCCAGGTCCTGCTGGAACGGTGACTTCTCGTGCACGTAGAACGGCGTGCCGTTGACATTGGCGTAGCCGACCAGCACGTCGGCGTCGATGGTCTGCGCTTTGGCGGTGCGCGCCACCCGCGCGCCCTCGTTGTTGTCGTAGGTGGAGGCCGGCATCTGCGACGGCGCCGCCACCGCGACCACGCTGGCCGCTTCCTGCTTCCATTCCAGGATCACGTCGTCGCTGGTCGACGCGCTCGGGCCTTCGATCAGCACGTACAGGCGCAGGCGGCCGAGGCTGCCGGTGCCCGAGCCCAGCTTCTGGCGTACGTCCTTGATGCTGTAGTAGCTGGCCGCATAGCGCTTGGACGCGGCGATCGAACCGATGTAGCCGTTCATCGCCGCGGCCACCGCCGAGGCGGTGCTGGCGTCCACCGCGACCAGGTTGTCCAGGTCCTGGAACTGGCGCTTGCCGCCGCTGACCACCGTGTACTTGGACAGCAGGCTGCTGCGGCTCTTGCCGTCGGCGCCGTCGATGATCTTGGCCACCGCGCCGCTGGTGTTGCGCTTGCTCAACTGGAAGCTCGCTTCGGCATCGCTGCCGCGGAAATCGGCGATCTTGTCCAGGTAGGCGCCGACCATGGTGTCGATGGCGTCGCCGATGGCGCTGTCGGACAGGCCGTTGTCGCGCCCGGCCAGGACCATGCTCGCGGCCAGCCGGCGCAGGTCCCACACGTACTGGCCGAGGTGGCCTTCGTCGAAGTCGCCGACCTTGAACACCGCCTTGCCGCTGCTGTCGCGCGCCGCATCGAAGTTGCCGACGTGGGTGTCGCCGCCGAGCCAGGTGTAGCCGGTCTGCGGCGAGGTCCACAGCGACCCCGGCAGGGTCGTCATGTCCTGGTAGAAGATGTGGTCGGTGCCGCGATAGAAGGCGTAGGCGCCGGTGGCCATGGTCGCCATCTTGGTGTCCAGTTCGGCGCGCTGCGCGGCGTAGGGATGGTTGTAGTCGTGGATCTGCTGCACCACCCAGGCGTCGCGCTTGCTCGCCGCGCTCGCGCATCCGGCGCAGGCGGCCAGGGTCAGGCCGATCAGCAGCAACTGCGGCAGGCGGGTGGACATCGCAGGTCTCCAGGCACGGACGAAGGAACCGGCAGTCGACCACGCCTGCATTGCACGCAGATGAACCAACGCGCCTTGGGACACGTTTTAGAAGTAGCGCAGCCAGGCCAGATCGCGGCGCCGCGCCTTCAGCCGTGCGAACGCGGCGGTGGGCCAGTACAGGGTCAGGCCAAGCACCGCGGCGATGGCCCACAGCGCAGCCACGCTGCCCACGCCGAACAGATCGCCCTGGTTGGTACCCCACAGCGACACCGCGGCCAGGTAGGCGAGCTTCAGCACGTACAGGTGCAGCAGGTAGAAGAACATCGGCGCCGCGCCGATCGCGGCCAATGGCGCCAGGGCGCGGGCGACCGTGGGGTGTTCGTACAGGCGCAGCAACAGCAGGCCCACGCCCAGGGTCAGCAGCAGGAACTGCAGCGACGGCGGGTACTTGGTGACGTTGAAGAAGCTCATCGCGGTATGCGCGAGGTCGTCCTGCACCTGCCAGGGCGCATCGCCGTAACCGTTGTGCCAGCGCAGCAGGTGGAACCCGGCCAGTGCGCCCAGCCCCCAGGCCAGCAGGCGCTGCTGGCGTTGCGCCGGGTCGGTGGCGGCGCCGTACCAGGGGCCGGCGGCGTAGCCGAGCGCGATCACCCCGATCCACGGCAGCACCGGATACGAGGTGCGCAGGCGCAGCTCGCCCAGCTCCAGCCAGCGCCGGTCGTAGAGCACCGCCCAGAGGGTGGCCAATGGGCCGTCGCCGTGGACCTCCACGCCGTCCAGCAGGTGGTGGCCGGCGACCAGCGCCGCGCCCAGCAGGGCCAGCGCCGGCCGCGGCAGCCACAGCAGCGCGGCCAGGGCGAGCATGCTCAGGCCGATCGCCCAGATTACCTGCAGGTACAGCGCCTGCGGCGGAAAGGCGCCGCTCCAGGCCAGGTTGACCAGGGTCAGCTCCAGCACGATCAGGAACAGGCCGCGCTTGAGCAGGAAACTGGCGGCCGCGGCGCGGCCATCGGCCTGCCGCGCCGCGTACAGCCAGGCCGACAGGCCGGTGAGGAACACGAACACCGGCGCACACAGGTGGGCGAGGGTGCGCGCGACGAACAGCGCCGGCGCCGTGCCCTCCACTTCCATCGGGTCGCCGACCGGGTGGTGCAGGTAGAAGGTCTCGCGCACGTGGTCGAGCAGCATCAGCAGCATCACCGTGCCGCGCAGCAAGTCGATCGAGGCCAGGCGCGCGCTGGCCGAGGCGGTGGCGGGCAGGGTGAGGGACGCGGGCGCAGCGGAAACGGAAGCAGCGGGCGGCATGCGTGACGGTCGGTGTCGAATATTGAAACAATATAACACTTACGTGTCAGGTGTCGGCCGTGGGCGCCGTGCCGGCTCGAGTGATTCCGAGGGGCGATGACCCGTCGTGCCGGCAGCACGCGTGCCGGCAGGGCATGGCGGGGGGCTTAGCTGGGCAACGCTGTCGCCCGAATCGCGTCGTCAGGGCCGCCGCGCCTGGACCGGCGCGCGGCGGCGCGAGGCTCAGTCTTCGCCGATGTCCTCGTTCCACACGTCCGGGTGCGCGGCGATGAAGCCACCGAGCAGGTCGATGCACTCCTGGCTGTGCAGGTCGATGACGTCCACGCCGCTCTCGCGCAGCCAATCGATACCGCCCTGGAAGGTCACCGATTCGCCGACCACGACGGTGCCGATGTTGAACTGCCGCACCAGGCCGCTGCAGTACCAGCACGGTGCCAGGGTGGTGACCATGATGGTGTCGCGGTAGCGGCGTTGGCGTCCGGCCTTGCGGAAGGCGTCGGTCTCGCCGTGCACGGACGGGTCGCCTTCCTGCACGCGGCGGTTGTGGCCGCAGCCGAGCAGACGGCCGTCGCGATGGTACAGGGCGGCGCCGATCGGGATGCCGCCTTCGGCCAGGCCCTGGCGGGCTTCGGCGATGGCGGTGTCGAGCAGGGCGCGGTAGTTGGGCGTGGTCAGCATGGCGGGGCCGGGGGAAGGGAGTGGCCGGCAGTCTGGCGCAGGCGGCCGGCGGCTGTCATCCCGTGCGGCGCTTCACCGGCACGCGGCGGCCGGCAGTGCGATAATCCCGGCATGAGCGAATCCCCCTACAAGACCGGCACCACCCATTTCGGCTTCCGCGACGTCGCCGCCAAGGACAAGCAGAAGCTGGTCGGCGAGGTCTTCACCTCGGTCGCCGGCAACTACGACCTGATGAACGACCTGATGAGCATGGGCATCCATCGGGTCTGGAAGCGCTATTTCGTCGCCACCGCGCAGGTCAAGCCGGGCGACCGCGTGCTCGACCTGGCCGGCGGCACCGGCGACATCGCCGCGCTGCTGAAGGACCGGGTCGGTGCCGACGGCGAGATCGTGCTGGGCGACATCAACGCCGGCATGCTCTCGGTGGGCCGCGACCGCCTCACCAACCGCGGCCTGGTCGCGGGCCTGGACTACGTGCAATGCAACGCCGAGGCGCTGCCGTTCCCGGACCAGAGCTTCGACCTGGTGACCATCGCCTTCGGCCTGCGCAACGTCACCGACAAGGACGCCGCGCTGCGCGAGATGTACCGCGTGCTCAAGGTCGGCGGCCAGGCGCGGGTGCTGGAGTTCTCCGAAGTCACCGCCGATTGGTTCAAGCCGCTGTACGACTTCCATTCGTTCAAGGTGCTGCCGCGCCTGGGCCAGCTGTTCGCCAAGGACGCCGACAGCTACCAGTATCTGGCCGAGAGCATCCGCAAGCATCCGCCGCAGGACGCGCTGAAGGCGATGATGGAAGCAGCCGGCTTCGCCCGCAGCCACTACAAGAACCTCACCGGCGGCATCGTGGCGATCCACTCGGGCTACAAAATTTAGAAGCCGGGATTCGGGAATCGGGATTCGGGAATCGTAAGAGCAGGCGATCGGTGCTGACCGATCGCGGGGCCTGTGCCGTCTTTGTGGGAGGGACTTCAGTCCCGACGCGCGGTCCTGCGGTGCCGGTGCAAGTATCTGCCGCAGAAAGCCGGGATTCGGGAATCGGGATTGGGGAATCGCGAGAGCGGGCGATCGGTGCTGACAGATCGCGGCGCTAGGTAGTCCTTGTGGGAGGGACTTCAGTCCCGACGCGCGGTCGTGCGGTGCCGGTGCAAGCATCTGCCGCAGAAGCCGGGATTCGGGAATCGGGATTGGGGAATCGCAAGAGCGGGCGATCGGTTGCTGACCGATCGCGGTGCTGGCTGTCCTTGGGGAAGGGACTTCAGTCCCGACGCGCGGTCGTGCGGTGCCGGTGCAAGTATCTGCCGCAGAAAGCCGGGATTCGGGAATCGGGATTCGTAAAAGCGCGCGCGGCGCGCCGCCGCTGCGAATCCCCACACCCGAATCCCCAATCCCCGCCTTCCGGTAAACTTTCGGTTTCCCCGAACCGGTGCTGTCCGCCATGCGTTCCCCGTTCCTGTTGTTGTCCCTGGCCGCGGTGATCGCGTCCGGGTGTTCCCGTGAAGCGTCCGCGCCCGATGCGGCCGCACCTGCCGCCAAGCCGGCACCCGCCGCGGCCAAGCCGGCCGACCGCAGCCACGACGAGACCTCCTACGCCGAGCCGTCCAAGGTCGTGATCAAGGACCTAGCGCTGGATCTGAAACTGGATTTCGACAGCAAGCAGATCGGCGGTACCGCCACCTACACGCTGGACTGGAAGGACAAGAGCGCCAAGCAACTGGTGCTGGACACGCGCGACCTGACCATCGAGAAGGTGCAGGCCGACGACGGCAAAGGGCAGCAAGCGCCGCTGCAGTACGCGCTGGCGCCGGCCGACAAGATCTACGGCAGCAAGCTGACCATCGAGGCACCGACGCAGCCGCAGAAGATCAGCATCACCTATCACACCGCGCCGACCGCCTCGGGCCTGCAGTGGCTGGAGCCGTCGATGACCGAGGGCAAGAAGCTGCCCTTCATGTTCAGCCAGTCGCAGGCGATCCACGCGCGCTCGTGGGTGCCGCTGCAGGACACGCCGAGCGTGCGCTTCACCTACAGCGCGCACGTGGTCTCGCGTCCGGACGTGATGGTGCTGATGAGCGCCGACAACGATCCCAAGGCGGTGCGCAACGGCGACTACCGCTTCAAGATGCCGCAGCCGATCCCGTCCTACCTGCTGGCGATCGCCGCCGGCGACCTGGTGTTCAAGCCGATCTCCGCGCGCTCGGGCGTGTGGGCCGAGCCGGCGATGGTCGACAAGGCGGCCAAGGAGTTCGAGGACACCGAGAAGATGATCGTGGCCGCCGAGACGCTGTACGGCCCGTACCGCTGGGGCCGCTACGACATGCTGGTGCTGCCGCCGTCGTTCCCGTTCGGCGGTATGGAGAATCCGCGCCTGACCTTCGCCACGCCGACGGTGATCGTCGGCGACAAGTCGCTGGTGTCGCTGATCGCGCACGAGCTGGCGCATAGCTGGTCCGGCAACCTGGTGACCAACGCCAGCTGGAAGGACATCTGGCTCAACGAAGGTTTCACCACCTACGTGCAGGCACGCATCACCGAGGCGCTGTACGGCCCCGAAGCGGCGGAGATGGAGCGCGAGATCGACCAGACCGATCTGCTGGCCGAACTGAAGGGCATGAGCCCGGCCGACCAGGCGCTGGCGCTGCCGGCGCTGACCGAGCGCGATCCGGACGAGGCGCTGAGCCAGGTCGCCTACGTCAAGGGCGCGTGGTTCCTGCAGTTCCTGGAGCAGCGCTTCGGCCGCGACACCTTCGATCCGTTCCTGCGCGGCTGGTTCGACGACCACGCCTTCCAGAGCGCCAACACCGATCAGTTCGTCGCGTATCTCAAGACGCATCTTCTGGCCAAGAAGCCGAATGCGGTGACCGCGCAGGAACTGCACGCGTGGCTGGACGAGCCGGGCATTCCGGCGTTCGCGCAGAAGGCGCGCTCGCGCAACTTCGCCATGGTCGATACCGCGCGCATCGCCTGGACCGGCAGCGGCACGCTGCCGGGCAAGCAGGTGACCGATGCCTGGAGCACCCAGGAATGGACGCGCTTCCTCAGCGGCCTGGGCGAGAAGCTGACGCCGGCGCAGCTCAAGCAGCTCGACGACGCCTACCACTTCACCGGTACCGCCAACGGCGAGATCGCCATGCGCTGGTACCCGCTGGCGATCCGCAGCGGCTACGTGGACGCGCGTCCGGCCGCCGGCGAGTTCATCGCCCGCGTCGGTCGCCGCAAGCTGATCCTGCCGATCTACGCCGAACTGGTGAAGACCCCGGACGGGCTGGCGTTCGCCGAGGACGTGTTCGCCAAGGCCAAGCCCGGCTACCACCCGATCACCACGGTGTCGGTGCAGGAGATGCTGGACAAGGCCAAGGCCGGCAGCACCGCGCACTGACGCGCGCCGCCTGCTGAAGACCGCGCACACGGCGCCGGGAGCGATCCCGGCGCCGTGTGCGTTTGTGCGCCCGGCCTGTTGCGCGATCGCATCGCGCGGGGCAGGCGCGATCGGTTGCGCACGTGCCGCAGAATGTCGCGCCGCGCGGCGTCGTATGCGCTTCCTGCACGAAACGCGCGCCGGTCCATCGCGACGTTAACGAATTCCACACATGCCGCTGCTCGCGGGCAGCGACCCGCTGCCACGCATTCGCGATATCCTCGGCAGTCCCGATGGTCCTCGGCCCATGCGTGCATGATCCCGTTCGCCACCGCCGCTCCAGTCTTCGCTGCAAGCGCCATCGCCATGGCAGGACACTGCCGATTCCGATGCGAGCGGACTCACCTGCGCCCGTCGAGGCGGTGCTGAGATGACCGACGCGCACGCCCTCTCCGGTTCCTTGCTGGCCGCGCTGCCCGATGCGCGTGGTAGCGAAATCTTCACCGAGCTGCTGCGGCGCTCCGGTTGCCGCGTGGAGCGCATCGTCTCGCACGGGCAGACCACGCCGCAGGACACGCCCTACCAGCAGGCACACGACGAATGGGTCCTGCTGTTGCGCGGCAGCGCGCGGGTGGCGCTGTGCGAGCGCGAGGTCGCGCTGGCACCGGGCGATCATCTGTTCATTCCGGCCGATACCCCGCATTGGGTGACCTTCACTGATCCCGCGCAGCCGACCGTATGGCTGGCGATCCATCTCGGCGAAGCCGACGTGGTGGTGTGAGTGCATGACCCGTCTCCGCCTTTCGGTGTCGCCGTGCTGGTGTTGACGATGGCCTGGCTGTTGCTGGCCGGCGTGCTGCTGATGGTGGCGGCGCTGATCGGCGTGGTGCTGGTGCTGCGCGATCCGTTCCTGCTGGTCCGGCTGGAGAGCCTGCGCCAGCGCCGCGGCAGCGGGCTGCAGCGGCGCCAGGCGCAGGTCGCCGGACACACCTGGACCTACCTGGTGCGCGCCGCGGCCGATCCCGCCGCGCCGACGCTGTTGCTGGTGCACGGCTTCACCGGCAGCAAGGAGAACTGGCTGCCGCTGGCGCGCGCGCTGGGCACGCGCTACCACCTGGTGATCCCGGATCTGCCCGGCTGGGCCGAGAGTCAACGCATCGCCGGGCAGGACTACGGCTTCGTCGCGCAGGCCGAGCGCGTGGCCGCGTTCGCGCTGCAGTGCGCGCGCCGTGCGGGCAGCGCATGCGTGCTGCTCGGGCACTCGATGGGCGGCGGCATCGCCGCGCTGGCCGCGGCGCGCCATCCGGCGGTGTTCGACCGGGTCGGCCTGTTCAATGCCGCTGGCGTGCGCTTCGCCGACAACGCCTTCGGCCAGGCGGTGCTGGACGGGCACAACCCGTTCGCGGTGCACGATGCCGCATCGTTGCAGCGCTACATCGACACCGTGTTCCTGCTCGAGCGCGCCAAGCCGCGCATCCCGCGCTGGGCGGTGCCGGCGGTGGTGGCCTGGCGCCGCCGCGAGGCCGCGTTCGAACAGCAGGTGCTGGCGCGCATCGGCCGTGGCGAGGAGGCGTTCCTGCCGTTCGAGGAGGCCGCGCGCATCCGCCAGCCAGCGCTGCTGCTGAACTGTGTGCAGGACGCGGTGATCGACGCCAGCGCGCTGGCGCTGTACGCGCAGCGCCTGCCGCAGGCGATCCAGGTGCTGCTGGACGGCAGCGGCCACATGTCCATCGTCGAGAAGCCCGCCGAGGTCGCGCAGGCCATCGACACCCTGATCCAACGAGGAACCCCACGATGAAACGCATCCTGCTCGGCGCGCTGTGCGCCGTCGCCCTGGCCGCTTGCGGTGATCACGAGGCCGAGCGCAAGGCGCAGGCCGCGGCCGAAGCGCAGGCCAAGGCGCAGGCGGCCGACGACCTGGCCAAGCAGTACGACGCCGCGGTGAAATCCGGCAACTGGGACCTGGCGCGGATCCACGGCGCGGCGCTGCTGCAGCAGTATCCCGGGTCGGACGCGGCCGAGCGCATCCAGCCCGGCTACGCCGAGGTCAAGGCCAAGGGCGAGGCGGCGCGCGAGCTGCGGCGCATGCAGGCGGCCTGGCAGTATTCGCAGGTGCCGGCCGGCAAGGGCGTGCAGCGCTCGGCGATGCTCTACAGCCGCGACAAGGTCGATGTGGACGGCAGCGGGCCCAAGCCGGTGCAACTGGTGTTCCGCGACCATCCGGAATGGAAGCGCAGCGCCTACCTGGTGCTGCAGTCCGGCGATTTCCGCTGCGCCGGCGGCTGCAAGGTGGAACTGAAGGCCGACGACGCGCCGCCGCACGCGGCCGCGGCCTGGCGGCCCAAGACCGACGAGGCCATCGCCATGTTCATCAGCGACGACAAGGCGCTGTGGAAGCTGGCACGCAAGACCACGGTGCTGCAGATCACCTTCCCGGTGAAGGCCGGCGGCACCCGCACCGCGGTGTTCGAGACCGGTGGCCTGGACGGCGCGCAGATGCCGGGCTGGGATTGAGCGCGATGCAGGCCGTCACGCCGCCGCCGGCCGAGGCGCTGTGCCAGGTGCGCCACTGGGTGTTCGACATGGACGGCACCCTGACCCGCGCCGTGCACGATTTCGCGCTGATCCGCCGCGAACTGCAGATCCCGCCGCAGGCCGACATCCTGCAGCACCTGGCGGCGCTGCCGGACGCGCAGCGCGCCAGCAAGCACGCCTGGCTGCTGGAGCACGAGCGCGTGCTTGCCCAGGAGGCTACCCCAGCCAACGGTGCGCCGGCGCTGCTGCGCACCCTGCATGCGGCCGATTGCCGGCTGGCGGTGCTGACCCGCAACGCGCGCGAGCTGGCGCAGTTGACCCTGGAGGAGATCGAGGTCGACGACCTGTTCGAGGAGGTGACCATCCTCGGCCGCGACGAGGCCCCGCCCAAGCCGCATCCCGGCGGCCTGCTGCAGCTGGCCGAGCACTGGGGCGTGGCGCCGCAGGCGCTGGCGATGGTCGGCGACCACGCTTACGACCTGCAATGCGGGCGCCATGCCGGCGCCACCACCGTGCTGCTGCATCCGGACAATCCCTGGCCGGCACTGGCCGACCTGCATTTCGCCGATTGCGCCGCGCTGCTGGCGTGGTGGCAGGACCACGTCGGGCCGCAGCCGCACTGACGGCTGCACCGCGGCGGCTGACGGCCGCCGCGCACTCACATACATCTCCCGTGCCGCGTCTCGGCGCACGCATGCCGAATGCGCGCTCCCGTCGCGCGTTTCGCGGTGTGCCTTCGCGTGTGCCCGTGCCGCATCCGTGCCGATGGCGCAGGGTGTGCCACGCGTACGTATGCCCAAAGTGCGCCAATCGCGATGCAACGGCATGGCACAAAGTGTCACGTTCCCGGGACGCCTTCGGCCGGGATGCCATGAGGCGCTGGGACGGCACCCGACGTTGTGATCCGTGCGTCAAGGGATGGTGCATCGCAGCGGTGCGATGGCATGGACGTTGCTCGTAGACACCCACGCTTCAGGTTCCGTGGCACACGCCGGCCCAGGTGCAGCTGTCGCGGCTCTTCAACGAGGGGAGTAGAACGATGCACAGTCATTCACGTCGTACCCAGGCTTGTACGTTGCTCGCGCTGGCCACTGCGTTGGCGCTGGCGGGTTGCAAGAAGCACGAAGAGGCCGCGGCACCGGCCGCGCCGGCCGCCGCACAGCAACCGCCGGCCGCCGCGCCGGCCGCGGTTGCCGATACCGACAGCGAGTTCGCCACCAACGCCGCCAATCCCGACAACTGGGGCGGCATCGGTCGCGATTTCGGCCTGAACCGGCACAGCCCGCTGGCGGAGATCAACCGCGACAACGTCAAGAACCTGAAGATGTCGTGGGAGATGAAAACCGATGCCACCCGCGGCCACGAAGGCCAGCCGCTGGTGATCGGCAGCACCATGTACATGGTCAGCGCCTACCCGAACAACGTGTTCGCGATCGACCTGTCGCAGGAAGACAACGGCAAGGTGCTGTGGAAGTACACCCCGCAGCAGGACGAGCGTGCGGTGGCGGTGGCCTGCTGCGACACGGTCAACCGTGGCGCGTCCTACGCCGACGGCAAGCTGGTGTTCGGCAGCCTCAGCGGCGATGTGATCGCGCTCGATGCCAAGACCGGCAAGGAAGTGTGGAAGCAGAAGCTCGCCTATCCCGAGAAGGGCGAGACCATCACCATGGCCCCGATCATCGCCGACGGCAAGGTGGTGGCCGGCATCAGCGGCAACGAGTTCGGCGTGCGCGGCCGTGTCGCCGCGTATGCGCTGGCCGACGGCAAGCAGGCCTGGTCCTGCGAAGCCACCGGCACCGACAAGGACATCTGCCTCGGCCCGGACTTCAACAAGGCCAATCCGCAGCACGGCCAGCTCGGCGACCTCGGCGAGAAGACCTATCCCGACGAAGGCTGGAAGCGCGGCGGCGGTGCGGCCTGGGGCTGGTACAGCTACGACCCGAAACTCAAGCTGGTCTACTACGGCACCGGCAATCCCGGCCTGTGGAGCCCGTCGTACCGCTGCGGCAAGACCACGCAGAAGGAATGCGATACCGGCGAGTACGACAACAAGTGGTCGATGACCCTGTTCGCCCGCAAGATCGACACCGGCGAGGCGGTGTGGGGCTACCAGAAGACGCCGTTCGACCAGTGGGACTACGACGGCATCAACGAGCCGATCCTGGTGGACCTGACCATCGACGGCAAGCAGGTCCCGTCGGTGGTGCAGTTCGACCGCAACGGCTTCGCCTACGTGCTCGACCGCCGCGACGGCACCCTGCTGCGCGCCAACAAGTTCGTGCCGGCCAACTGGGCCGAGCGCATCGACATGAAGACCGGGCGCCCGGTCAAGGTCGCGGCGCATTCGCCGCTGGAGCGCGGCCGCAAGGTCGAGGCGTTCCCGTCGGCGATGGGTGGCAAGGACCAGCAGCCGTGCTCGGTGGATCCGGCCAACTCGGCGGTGTTCTTCTGTGGCACCAACAACTGGCACATGGAGCTGGATCCGCAGGAGCGCGGCAACACCATGATGGGCCTGCCGTACGTGTTCGCCAACGTGCTGATGAAGCCGAACGAGCCGGGCGCGCTGGGCATCGTCAAGGCGTTCGACGTGGTCGAAGGCAAGTCCAAGTGGGAGATCAAGGAAAAGTTCCCGGTGTGGAGCGGCACCCTGGTCACCGATGGCGGGCTGGTGTTCTACGGCACGCTGGATGGCTGGTTCCGCGCCGTGGACAAGGACACCGGCAAGAAACTGTGGGAGACCAAGTTGCCGTCCGGCATCATCGGCAACCCGATCGCCTACAAGGCCAACGGCCACCAGTATGTGGCGGTGTTCTCGGGCATCGGCGGCTGGATCGGCCTGCCGGTCGCCGCTGGCCTGGATCCGGGCGACCCGTACGGCGCGCTGGGTGCCGCCGGCCTGGCCTTCAGCAACGGCTTCGACAAGATCCCGTTGGGCGGCATGGTGCACACCTTCCGCATCGACGGCGCCGGCAAGACCGTCACGCCCACCGCGACCGCCACCGCGGCTGCCGGCGGCGGCAGCGCGGCGGTCGCCGCCAAGACGGTGCGATGAGCCGGCGGCGCCGCGTCCAGGGTGCGAGCGGGGGCCGCATGGCGCCCGTCTCGTGGCGCCTGCCTGCGGGCGCGCGCGCCGTGTTGCTGTTGTGCAGCCTCGGACTCGTCGCCGCAGGCTGCACGCGCGAGCCGTCGTCCGCGACGGCTCGCGCTCCTGCTGCCCCGCCCGCTGCCGCTGCCGCGGCACCTGCCGCACCCGCCACAACGCTGCCGGCCGATGCGCCGGTGCTGCGGGTCTGCGCCGATCCCGGCAACATGCCGTTGTCCAACCGCGCAGGCGAGGGCTTCCAGAACAAGATCGCCCAGGTGGTGGCCGCGGAGATGGGCCGGCGCCTGGAATACGAATGGCGCAGCTACTACCAGCGCGGCCTGGCGCGCAGCACGATCAACGCCGGGCGTTGCGACGTGCTGATGGACATGAACAGCGACTTCGAGATGGGCCTGCCCACGCGCCCGCTGTATCGCTCCACCTATGTGCTGGTCACCCGCAAGGGTCTGGACCTGCGGCCGGCGTCGCTGGACGACCCGGCGCTGAAGAAACTCAAGGTCGGCGTGTTCCAGAGTTCGCCGGCGCGGCAGGCGCTGTTCGACCATGGCGTGCAGGGCGAGGTGCAATACCTGTTCTACGACTCGGCCAGCGCACCGCAGGAGCATCCCGGCAAGCTCGCCGAGCAGGTCGCCGCCGGCAAGCTCGATGCCGCCGAATCCTGGGGGCCGGTGGCCGGCTACTACGCCGCGCGCGGCGGCCTCGGCGTGGTCCCGCTGAACGTCATCGACAACGAGGTGCTGGAGTATTCGATGGCGTGGGCGGTGTCGCGCAAGAACGCCGCGTTGCGCGATGCGCTGAACGCGGCGATGCAGCACAGCGCCGGCAAGATCGACGCGATCCTGCGCGACTACCACGTGCCGCTGGTGGCCTGCGCCGATTGCATCGTCGCCGGCGACCTGCGCTCGCATGGCCCGTATGCGCTGCCCGCCGACCAGGACGACACGCCGAGCGCGCAGGCCTCCTCGGACATGCTGGCGCAACTGCAGTTGCGCATCGCCGGCGGTGCCGATCCCAATGAGGAACTGGCGCATGCGCTGGACGCCGGCGATGGCGTGCGCGTGGCCTGGCTGCTGCGCCATGGCGCCAGCGCCGACACGCCCAACCAGCTCGGCGAGCCGCCGCTGCAGCAGGCGATCCGCAACCAGGCACCGCTGCTGGTCGGCGAACTGCTGGCGGCCGGCGCCAAGGTCGAACGCCGCGACAGCAATGGCTGGACGCCGTTGATGAAGGCGGCCTGGTCCAACGACGGCAAGAGCGTCGCGCAACTGTTGGCGCATCGCGCCAAGGTCGAGGCGGTGTCCACCGACGGCTGGACACCGCTGGACCTGGCGATCTCCTACGCCGATGCCGACGTGGTGCAGGCGCTGCTCGACGCCGGCGCCAGCGTGCGCCACGCCAACCCGGCCGGCTTCACCCCGGTGATGTTCGCGGTGGCGCGCAACGAGCCGAAGATCCTGGACCTGCTGCTCAAGCGCGGCGCCGACGCCGACCGCGCGAACCGCGCCGGTGTCACTCCGCTGATGCTGGC
Organism: Xanthomonas sp. F1; assembly: GCF_014199855.1. Classification (NCBI taxonomy): domain Bacteria; kingdom Pseudomonadati; phylum Pseudomonadota; class Gammaproteobacteria; order Lysobacterales; family Lysobacteraceae; genus Xanthomonas; species Xanthomonas sp. F1. The sequence goes on from NZ_JACHOK010000016.1 coordinate 20,167, forward strand.
CGCCGCGGCCGGGCGCGAGGACAGTGCACGGCGCCTGCTCGCTGCCGGCGCCAGTGCCGACGCGCGCGACGCCGACGGCAAGACGCCCGCGGCGCTGGCCCAGCAACGCGGCAATGCCGAACTCGCCCACCTGTTGACGGAGGCCCAGCACCGACGCGCGCAATGACCGCTTCCTGTCGTCCCGCACATGCCGCTTGCGCGGCCTGCTCTTCCCATCGTGCACTCCGCAAAGGTGTTGTCCCCATGCGTCCTGCTTCCGTCCGTCGTCGCGCCGTCTCCGTGCTGCTGCCCGTGTCCCTGTTTGCCTCGCTCCTGCTGCTGGCCGCTTGCGGCAAGCAGGAGACGTCCCCAGCGCCGGCGGCCACGCCAGCGCCGGCCACGCCAGCGCCGGCCACCCCCGCCGCGGCGTCCGCGCCTGCACCGGCCGCTGCGCCGGCGGCCACGCCCGCCGCTGCCGCACCGGCCCCCACTGCGGCGGTGACGCCGATTCCGAAGGGACCACCGGTCAAGGTCACCCCGGAACTGGTCGCCGAAGGCAAGGCGATCTTCAATTCCGCCGGCTGCACCGCCTGCCACGGCGGCACCGGTGGCGGCGGCATGTGCCCGCCGCTGACCAACGACATCTGGGTATACGGTAGCGACGACGACACCTTGCGCACGCTGATCACCGAAGGCACCGCCGGCATGACGGCGCACGGCAAGACCCGGATCGGCCACGAGAAGGTGGTCGGGCAGATGCCGCCGTTCGGTCCGGTGCTCAAACCGGGCGATACCGAGAAGCTGCTGGCCTTCATCCATTCCATCAACAAGACGGCAGGCGCTGCGCAATGAGGAACGCGTGGCGTCTGTCCATCGTGGTCGCGCTGTCGCTGTTCGCCGCGGCCTGCCAGCGCGCGCCCGCGCCCGCCGCGGGCGACGCCGCCGCGGCCGCCGTGCCGACACCTGCGGCCGCCGCCACGGCGCTGGCCTACGTGCCGAACCAGCGCAGCGGCACCATCTCGGTGATCGACATCGGCAGCGACCGCGTGGTGCGCACGCTGTCGGCGCAGGGCCAGCTCGGCAAGCGCCTGCAACAGGTGGTGCCGGGACCGGCCGGGCATCTGTACGTCATCGACGCGCAGGGCCATCGCCTGCTGGAGCTGGATACCGTGCAGGACCGCGTGCTGCGCAGCGTCGACATCGGCGAGAACGCCGAAGGCGTCGCCGTGGCACCGGACGGCCGGCAGCTTGCGGTGTGCGTGGAAGGGCAGAACCAGGTGATGCTGATCGACCCGGCCAGCTTCGCGATCGGCGCGCACATCGCCACCCGCGGGCAGGCGCCGGAACATTGCGTCTACACCCCGGATGGCGCGCTGTTGCTGACCAGCAACGAGGGCTCCAACGACCTGGACGTGATCGACGTGAAGGCGGGCACGTCCACCGGTGTCATCGCCACCAGCGGACATCCGCGCGGCATGGCGTTCGCGCCCGACGGCAAGACGGCGTACGTGGCGCAGGAGGCGGCCAACGTGGTCGACGTGATCGATCTGGCGGCGCGCAAGCGCGTGGCCAGCATCCCGGCCGGACAGCGCACCGCCGGCATCGCCATCGCCCGCGACGGCAGCCGCGTGTACGCATCCAACGGCGCCGGCACGGTCAGCGTGATCGACCCGGCCGCGCGCCGCACCCTGGCCGAGATTCCGGTCGGGCAACGGCCGTGGAACCCGGCGCTGAGCGCGGACGGCAAGAAGCTGTACGTGGCCAATGGCCGTTCCAACAGCGTCAGCGTGATCGACACGGCGGCCATGAAGGAGATCAAGCAGATCGCGGTGGGTGAGATGCCATGGGGTGTGGTCGTGGCGCAATGAGGTGAGGCGAGCGGCGCCAGCGGGTGCCGCGACGGGGAGGCGGGGAGAGCCGGAATGAAGACGCGAGCCGCGGTCGCCTGGGCGGCGAACCAGCCGCTGGCCATCGAGGAGGTGGATCTGCAGCCGCCCAAGGCCGGCGAAGTGCTGGTGCGCATGGTCGCCAGCGGCATCTGCCACAGCGACGAGATCGCCCTGTCCGGCATCGACGCCGAGGCGGCGTTTCCGGTGATCCTGGGCCAGGAGGGCGCCGGCGTGGTCGAGGAGGTCGGTGTCGGCGTGACCAGCGTGCGCCCGGGCGATCACGTGATCCCGCTGTACATGCCCGAGTGCGGCGTGTGCAAGTACTGCCGTTCCAACCGCACCAACCTGTGCCAGGCGATCCGCAGCAGCCAGGAGCGCGGGCTGATGCCCGACGGCAGCAGCCGCTTCTCGCTGCACGGACGCCCGTTGCTGCACTACATGGGCACCAGCACCTTCGCCGAGTACACCGTGTTGCCGGAGATCGCGGTGGCCAGGATCCACCCGTCCGCGCCGCTGGACAAAGCCTGCCTGCTCGGCTGCACGGTCACCACCGGCATCGGCGCGGTGCTCAACACCGCGCGGGTGCGTCCGGGCGAGAGCGTGGCGGTGTTCGGGCTGGGCGGCATCGGCCTGTCGGTGGTGCAGGGCGCGGTGATGGCGCGCGCCGAACGCATCATCGTGGTCGACATCAACCGCGACAAGTTCCCGCTGGCGCGCGCGCTGGGCGCCACCGATTGCCTGGACCCGAAGGATTTCGGCGCGCCGGTGCAGCAGGTCATCGTCGACCTCACCGACGGCGGCGCCGACCACAGCTTCGCCTGCGTCGGCGACGTGCGGGCGATGCGCGCGGCGCTGGAGTGCTGCCACAAGGGCTGGGGCGAAAGCATCATCCTCGGCGTGGCACCGAGCGCGCAGGAGATCAGCACGCGGCCGCTGCAACTGGTCACCGGTCGCGCCTGGCGCGGCAGCGCGTTCGGCGGGGTCAAGGGCCGCAGCGAGCTGCCGGCCTATGCCGAGCGCTACCTGGCCGGGGAGATCCGCATCGACGAACTGATCAGCGAAACCCTGCCGCTGGACCACATCAATCGCGGCTTCGAGGCGATGCGTGCGGGCCGCGGCATCAAATCGATCGTCCTTTACTGACACGCAAGGAGTTGGCATGACCCGCATCCACGGACGCATCCCGTCGGCAAATCTGCTGGCGCTGGCCGTCGCCACCGCCATCGGCCTGCTCGCCGCACCGGCGCGCGCGCAGACCACGGTCAACGCCGACGACGCGCAGATCACCGCGCTGGACCGGGTCGAGGTGACCGCCACGCCGATTCCCGGCACGCTGATCGATGCCGACCTGCTGCCATACACGGTGCAGACCGCCAACGCCGACGACATCGCGCGCAGCCAGGCCGGCAACCTCACCGACTTCCTGCTGCGCGAAATGAATGGCGTGGACACCAACGAGGTGCAGGGCAGTCCGTTCCAGACCGACCTGACCTTCCGCGGTTTCCGCGCCTCGGCGCTGCCCGGCGCTTCGCAGGGCGTGTCGGTGTACCTGGACGGTGTGCGCATGAACGAGCCGTTCGCCGACATCGTCAGCTGGGACATGATGCCGGAGGCGGCGATCCGCAGCGTCGCGCTGATGCCGGGTTCCAACCCGCTGTTCGGTCCCAACACGCTGGGCGGTGCGCTGGCCTTCACCACCCAGTCCGGCCTGACCGCGCCGGGCCTGCGCGCCGACCTGTCGGTGGGCAGCGGCGCGCGCAAGCGCCTGGATGCGTCCTACGGCTACGCTGGTGCCGACGGCCTGCACGCCTTCGTCGCGGTCACCGGCTTCGACGAGAACGGCTGGCGCGATGCCTCCGCCGGCCGCCTGGGCACCGTGTTCGGCAAGGTTGGGCGGCAGGGCGAGCGCACCGACTGGGACGTGTCGCTGCTGCACGGGCGCAGCCGCCTGGTCGGCAATGGCCTGCTGCCGAGCCATCGTTACACCGACGAGGGCATCGAACCCGGGTTGTACGAAGCCGACCGCGCCGCGGTCTACACCTCGCCCGACCTGACCCGCAACCGCAACACGTTGCTGACCGGGCAGTTCGATCACCGCTTCGACGAACGTACCGCGCTGCACCTGTTGGCCTACTACCGGGAGGGCCACCGCGACACCGTCAACGGCGACATCAACGGCGACTACGAGGCATTCGTCGACGACTGCGCCGACGGCTACACCGCCGACGGCACGCCGCGGGATGCCGGCTGCACGGTCTCGCGCGCCGACGCCGACGCCCTGCACAGCGGCGTGCTCAACACCACGCAGATGCGCCAGCACGCCGAGGGCGTGGCGCTGAACTTCAGCCACCAGGCCGGCGCGCACGCGCTGAGCATCGGCGCCACCTACGACCGCAACCGCGTGCGCTACCGCCAGTACGAACAGGAGGCGTTCGTGCAGGACGACCGCTCGGTGGTCGCCGATCCGAACGAAGACCGCGCATTCTTCTCCGGCGTCGACGGTCGCAGCAGCACCCTGGGCCTGTTCGCTGCCGATACCTGGGAACTGGGCGAGGCCACCCACGTCAACGCCGCGCTGCGCTGGAACCGTGTCGCCGTCGCCAACACTTTGTCCACTGGCGACGACGGCGTGCTGCCGCGCGAGCGCTTCGTGTTCGCCAAGGCCAATCCCTCGCTGGGCATCACCCAGCGCCTGGGCAGCGGCTTCACCGCGTTCGCCTCGGCCTCGCAGAACAGCCGCGCGCCGACCGCGATCGAACTCGGCTGTGCCGACCCGGAGCAACCGTGCCGGCTGCCGACCGGGTTGCAGGCCGACCCGCGCCTGGAGCAGATCGTCTCGCGCACCTACGAGGTCGGGCTGCGCTGGAATCCGTCGCCGGCGCAGACGCTGAACGCCTCGCTGTACCGCGCCGACAACCGCGACGACATCCTGTTCCTGCGCGCCCCCAATTCCCAGCAGGGCTATTTCGACAACGTCGGCCGCACCCGCTACCAGGGCGCCGACCTCAGCTACCGCGGCAGCCATGGCGCGCTGCGCTGGTTCGCCGGCTACAGCTACCTGGACGCCACCTACCGCAGCGCCGGCGAATTGCTCTCGGGTGAGCGCACGGTGACATTGCGTTCGGGCACGCGCATCGCCGGCCTGCCGCGCAGCACGCTGAAGCTGGGCATGGACTGGCAGGCACTGGCGCAATTGTCGCTGGGCGCGGACCTGCGCACGGTGTCGCGGCGCGTGGCCAGCGGCAACGAGGACGGCCTGGTCGAGGATCCCGAGGAAGGCGAGGCACCGGCGCGCCACGACCTGTCCACCGGCGGCTATGCCTTGCTCGACCTGCACGGCACTTGGGAACTGGCCGAGGGTCTGTCGTTGTACCTGCGGATCAACAACGTGTTCGACCGTCGCTACGAGACTTATGCAGCGATCGCCGAGGGCCTGTTTCCGGGCGGCACCCTGGCGCGCCCGCAGGACGCCGCGGTCGAGGATGGCCCCTCGCGTTTCGTCGCGCCTGGCGCCCCGCGGCAGTATCAGGTCGGCTTGCGCTGGCGCTTCTAGCGTGCGGTTTGCGGTGTGTGTGGTGGCACCGATCGGCGCATGCCATCCTCCGTTTCCACACGGCTGGACGCCAGTCGGCGCCGACGACTGTCGCGGCTGAAGCCGCTCCTACCTAGGTTCGCGCCTGGTCACCGGCGCAGCGTTTGCTGTAAAAGCGGCTTCAGCCGCGACATCGAAGTCGGAAAATCTCTGGCTCCGATAGCGGTCCAGATCGAAGTCCTTCCCTCGAATTGTGCGGTCTCATCGAGACACTGGCTGTTGTGGGAGCGACTTCAGTCGCGACATCGAAGCCAGGCATCCTCCAGCCGCATCAGCGGTTGGGGTGCGAATACCCGGCAGCACTTAGGCCGCTAGCGAATAGCAAGTCGGCATAGGTGAGGCTTCATTGGCGACACGCAGCAAATCCCTTGGATCGCCTTGGATCGCGATGCCGCATCAACTCAAGCCGTCGCCAAGCCATGCTTGCGCAGCTTGCGATACAAGGTGTTGCGGCTGATGCCCAGCGCGTCGGCGGTGCGGCTGACGTTCCAGCGGTGGCGCTCGAGCTGTTGCTGCAGCACGTTGCGCTCGGCGCTGTCCAGGGCGACACGGCCGGGTACGCCATCGGCGGCGTGCGCATCGTCGCCAAGCAGGCATGGTCCGCTGTCGGCGTCGACGATCTCCTGCGGCAGGTTGGGGATGCGGATGACGCCGTCGGCGCACAGCACCGCGGCGGTGCGCAGCACGTTGCGCAACTGCCGCAGGTTGCCGGGCCAGGCATAGCTGAGCAGCTTGTGCAGGGCGTCCTCGCTGATGCGCACCGGCTGTTCGCCGCTCTCCTCGCGCAACAGCGTGCGGATCAGTTCGGCCTTGTCGCTGCGCTCGCGCAGCGGCGGCAGATGCAGCACCACGCCGTTGAGCCGGTAGTACAGGTCCTCGCGAAAGCCGCCGGTGCCGACCATCTGCGCCAGATCGCGGTGGCTGGCGCTGATCACGTGCAGTTCCAGCGGCATCGCGCGGTCGCTGCCCAGCGGGGTCACGCTCTGTTCCTCCAGCACGCGTAGCAGGCGCGTCTGCAACGGCAGCGGCATGTCGCCGATTTCGTCCAGGAACAGGGTGCCGCCGCTGGCCTGCAGCAGCTTGCCGTGGCGTCCTTCGCGCGCGGCATCGGTGAAGGCGCCACGCGCATAGCCGAACAGTTCGCTCTCGATCAGCGCTTCGGGAATCGCTGCGCAGTTCACCGCCACGAATGGACGTTCGGCCCAGGGCGAACTGCGGTGCACCGCCTTGGCGAATTCTTCCTTGCCGGTGCCGGTGGCGCCGCACAGCAGGATCGACACGCGGTGCTTGGCCAGCTTCAGCGCATTGTCCAGGTTGTGCAGCATGCGCGGATCGGAGCCCACATGGTCGTTGCCGCGGGCTGCGTGGGCATCCTCGCCGGCGGCACGCGTACGGCCGGCAGCGCTGCGTGCGCGTGGCGGCTGCGCCAGGGCGAAGAAGCGGCGGCCGTGGCAGGCGCAGCGGATCGACCACAGCGTGCTGGCATCGTTGCGCGCGCGCTGTTCCAGCGTATCGAAATCCAGTTGCATCACCTGGGCGATGTCGCGCCCGACCAGCGGGGAGCGGTCGGACTTGCCCAGCTGTTCTAGCGTCGCTTCGTTGACCGCAAGCACGCGGCCGTCGCCGCCCACCGCGATCAGCGCCTCGTGCAGCAGTCCGGCGAACTCCGGACGGCTGTGAAAGCGCAGGATCCACGCATGCCGGTACTGTTCCAGGAAATAGGCGCGGGCGATCTGCGCCGCCGACATGCGTACCAGGGCGCCGGTATGGCATTGCACCAGCTTGGTGTCGCGCGCGTCGGGCGTGGACGCGTCCAGCACCGCCAGCAGATGGCCCTGCGGATCCAGGATCGGCGCACCGCTGCACGACAGTGGCAGATGCCGCTCCAGATAGTGTTCGCCACGGTGCACGCTCAGCGCGCTGCCCTCCACCGCGCAGGTACCGATGCCGTTGGTGCCCTGGTAGCGTTCGGCCCAGCTGGCGCCGCAGAACAGCCCGGTTTCGCGAAACGCGCGCAGCAGGGCCGGATCCTGCACGCTGTGCAGCACGGTCGCCTCGGTGTCGGCGAACACGACCGCGTAGCTGCCGCCGGCGATCTGCTCGTAGAGATTCTCCATCTCCACCTTGGCGATGCGCAGCAGCACCTCCAGCCGCTGCTGGCGCTCGCGCAACTCGCCGTTGTCGTGGACCATCGGCGAGGGATGGATATCCGGATCCAGGCCGTAGTCGTCGAGACAGCGCCGCCACGAACGCGCCAGCACAGGCGGCAAGGTCTCGATCTGGCGAAACTGGCGCATGCGCGCCAGCGGCGCGCAGTCGGCCTCGGCGGCGGATGGTGCGACGACCTTGGCTTGCGCGAGGCTGGCGACAGTCGACTCGGACATGGGCGCGCTCTCGTCCCCCCAAGGGGGCCCCTGGCGCAAGTGACGCACAAACCGGACCGGCGCTCAACCCGCAGTGCAACAAAAGCCGGGAGTGGGGAGTCGGGATTGGGGATTGGCAAAAGCGGCTTGGCTGGGGCGGCTTCTTTTCCGCTTAGGCCAAACGAAAAAACCGCGCGATCGCGCGGTTCTTCGTGGACTCAAGGCGCCAGGGGCCAGCTTTTACGAATCCCCAATCCCGACTCCCCAATCCCCGCCCTACAAGGCATAGCCGAACTGCTGCTTGAACTGGTCGTTGAATTCGTCGAAATCGAAGCGCTGGTTCTGGGTGCCGGGGTGCTCAACCTTCAGGGCGCCCATCAGATTGCCCATCCGCCCGATGGTCAGCCAGTCGCAGCCGCGCTGGATGCCGAAGATCAGGCCGGCGCGGAAGGCGTCGCCGCAGCCGGTGGGGTCGACCACGCGGCGCTCGTGCGCCGGCGGGATGTCGAAGGTCTTTTCCGGGGTGTGCACCAGCGCGCCCTTCGGGCCCTGGGTGGTGATGTAGGCCTGCACGCGCGAGACGATGTCCTTCTCGTCCCAGCCGGTGCGCTCCTGCAGCAGGTTGGACTCGTAGTCGTTGACCACCACGTAGTCGGCCTGCTCGATGAACTGGCGCAGCTCCGGGCCGTTGAACAGCGGCATCGCCTGGCCCGGGTCGAAGATGAACGGCACGCCGCCGGCGCTGAATTCCTCCGCATTCTGGATCATGCCCTCGCGCCCGTCCGGGCCGACCAGGCCCAGGGTCACGCCCGGCACGTCCTTCACGTGGTTCTCGTAGCTGCGCATCATCGCCCCGGGGTGGAAGGCGGTGATCTGGTTGTTGTCGTGGTCGGTGGTGATGAACGCCTGCGGGGTGAACAGCTCGTCGATCACCTTGACCCGCGACAGGTCGATGCCCAGCGCCTGGAAATGCTCGCGGTACGGGCCGAAGTCCTGGCCCACGGTGCCCATCGGGATCGGATCGCCGCCCAGCAGGTGCAGGTTGTAGGCGATGTTGCCGGCGCAGCCGCCGAACTCGCGGCGCATCCGCGGCACCAGGAACGACACGTTCAGGATGTGCACCTTGTCCGGCAGGATGTGGTTCTTGAACTGGTCCGGGAACACCATGATGGTGTCGTAAGCGAGAGAACCACAGATCAGTGCAGACATCGGGCAGGCCTTGGCGGAGGAATGAGCCCGCATTCAGGCGGGCGAGGGCGGGGTCGCCGCGGCGCAAAGGGTAACGGCTGCGGCCCGGCAGGGCCAGAACCACGATCCATCGCGGTCTCGCCGATACCACGCAACGCGTGGTTTTAGCGAGAATTTTCCTTGCCCGCACCCAGGCGGATTGCTAGGCTAGCGGACTTCGTTTTCTGCCCATTTTTTCGCCATTCTGGCGACGGCGCGCGCCCCAGGACCCAATCCCCCGATGTTCAAGAAACTCCGCGGCATGTTCTCCAACGACCTGTCCATCGATCTGGGCACGGCCAACACCCTCATCTACGTGCGTGGCCAGGGCATCGTGCTGAACGAACCGTCGGTGGTGGCGGTGCGCCAGGATCGGGCGATCGGCGGCACCCGCTCGGTGGCCGCGGTCGGCGCCGAGGCCAAGCAGATGCTCGGCCGTACGCCCGGCCACATCACCACCATCCGCCCGATGAAGGACGGCGTCATCGCCGACTTCACCTATACCGAGGCGATGCTGAAGCACTTCATCAAGAAGGTGCACAAGTCGCGCTTCCTGCGTCCCAGCCCGCGCGTGCTGGTGTGCGTGCCGGCCGGCTCCACCCAGGTGGAGCGCCGCGCGATCAAGGAATCGGCCGAGGAGGCCGGCGCCCGCGACGTGTACTTGATCGAGGAGCCGATGGCCGCGGCGATCGGCGCCGGCATGCCGGTGACCGAGGCACGCGGCTCGATGGTCATCGACATCGGCGGCGGCACCACCGAGGTCGCGGTCATTTCGCTGAACGGCATCGTCTATTCGCAGTCGGTGCGCATCGGCGGCGACCGCTTCGACGAGTCGATCACCAACTACGTGCGCCGCAACCACGGCATGCTGATCGGCGAGGCCACCGCCGAGCGGATCAAGCTGGAGATCGGCTGCGCCTACCCGCAGGCGGTGGTGCAGGAGATGGAGATCTCCGGCCGCAACCTCGCCGAGGGCGTGCCGAAGATGATCAAGATCAACTCCAACGAAGTGCTGGAAGCGCTGCACGAGCCGCTGTCGGGCATCGTCTCCGCGGTCAAGCTGGCGCTGGAGCAGACCCCGCCGGAACTGTGCGCCGACGTCGCCGAGCGCGGCATCGTGCTGACCGGCGGCGGCGCGCTGCTGCGCGACCTGGACCGGCTGATCTCCGAGGAAACCGGCCTGCACGTGCAGGTCGCCGACGATCCGCTGACCTGCGTGGCCCGCGGCGGCGGCCGTGCGCTGGAACTGGTGGACATGCACGGCAACGAGTTCTTCGCGCCGGAGTGAAGGTGAGGCCGGGAATGGGGAATCGGAAATGGGGAATAGAATGGCCCCTCCGTCTCCGCACTGCCGGCTCCGTCGCCACCGCACCGCCTCCATCCCGGCCTGATCGCGCCGGCAGTGCGCCGTTGCTTTCCGATTCCCCACTCCCGATTCCCCATTCCCGGCTCTAACCGTGCCTCCTTACGCCGGTCCTCCCGTCACCGCCCGCCCCGGCGAATCCGCCAGCACGCCGCGCCTGCTGGCCTACCTGGCGCTGGCGCTGGTGCTGATCGTGCTCGACGCGCAGGCCGACTGGCTGGCCCGCCTGCGCAGCCAGGCCACGGTGCTGGTGCAGCCGATCTGGGCGCTGGCCGGCCTGCCGGGGCGGCTGGGGTCGCAGGTGCAGGAGAACGCGGCCAGCCACGCGCAGCTGGTCAAGGAAAATCGCGCGTTGCGCAACGAACTGCTGATTGCCAAGGCGCGCCTGACCCGGCTGCAGACCGCGGCACTGGACAATGCGCAGCTGCGCGAACTGCTGGGCGTGGCCGAGCGCCGCGGCCTGGACGTGCAGCTGGCGCCGATCCTGGACATCGACCTGGACCCGACCCGGCAGCGGCTGGTGCTCGACGCCGGCGGCCGCGACGGCGTGCACGTGGGCCAGGCGGTGATCGACGCCGGCGGTCTGATGGGCCAAGTGATCGCGGTGACCCCGCTGCACTCCACCGTGCTGCTGCTGACCGACCCCGACCACGCGGTGCCGGTGACGGTGGCGCGCAACGGCGTGCGCCTGATCGTCTACGGCCGCGGCGGCAGCCTGGAACTGCGGGATATCCCGCTCAGCGCCGGCGTCGAGGTGGGCGACGAGATCGTCACCTCCGGCCTGGGCGGCCGCTTCCCGGCCGGCTTCCCGGTCGGCACCATCTCCGCCCTGCGCCCGGACGACACCCACGCCTTCTTGGTCGGCGAACTGAAGCCGGCGGCGAAGCTGGACCGCGGGCGCGATGTGTTGTTGCTGCGGCCTTCGGCCGCTGCAACGGGATTGGGGATTGGGGATTCGGGATTGGTGAAAAGCCGGGGCAATAGCGCTGACACCGCCTCGGCGGCGGCCCAGCCGCCGCCCGCCTCCGCAGCCCCTGGTGCCCAGGCCAATGCCCCGGCGGCGGCGCTGGCAACAGGCAAGACCGACTCGGTCAATCACGCTGCCACCGCCAGTGGCACGCCCGCCTCACCAGCGGCGGCCTCCGCCAAGCCCAAACGACCAGCCGCTTCGCCAATCCCCAATCCCCAATCCCCAATCCCGGCTCCAAAGGAGCCCACCCAATGAGCCGCCTGCGCAGCAAGGGCTGGGTCCTCCCGGTCAGCGTGATCGCGGCGCTGTTGCTGGGGCTGATGCCGTTGCCGCTGGCGGTGCAGCCGCTGCGGCCGTACTGGCTGGCGCTGGTGGTGGCGTACTGGGTGATCGAGACCCCGGACAAGGTCGGGCTGGGCTTCGCCTTCGCGGTCGGGGTGCTCGCCGATCTGCTGTACGGCGGGGTGTTGGGCGAGCAGGCGCTGCGCCTGGTGATCCTGAGCTTCATCCTGCAGCGCTTCCGCGCGCGCATCCGCTTCTTCCCGATGTCGCAGCAGGCGCTGGCGATCGGCGGGCTGCTGGTCAACGACCGCATCGTCGCCGCGGCGGTGCACCTGGCCGTCGGCGAGCCGACGCTGCCGTGGAACTACTGGTGGGCGCCGCTGCTGGGCATGGCGCTGTGGCCGCCGCTGTTCGTGCTGCTGGACGCGCTGCGGCTGGGCCGGCGGAGCAAGTAGCATGGCCCTGCACCCGCGCCGCGCGCAGAAGAACCCGCACGCCGAGGCCGAGCAGTTCCGGCGCCGCGCGGCGCTGGGCTTTCTCGGCGTGCTGCTGGCGTTGCTCGGCCTGGGCGGCTGGTACTTCAAGCTGCAGGTGCTGGACCACGACGTCTACGCCACCCGCTCCGACGCCAACCGCATCAAGCCGCGGCCGGTGGTACCCGGGCGCGGCATGATCTACGACCGCAACGGCCGTCTGCTGGCCGAGAACGTGCCCGCGTTCCGGCTCGACGTGACCCCGGACAAGGTCGCCGACATGGATGCGCTGCTGGCCGAACTGGGCAAGGTCATCGCGCTGTCGCCGGAAGACATCGAACGCTTCCAGGCCGCGCGCAAGGCCAGCCGCAGCTTCCGTCCGATCACCCTGAAGCTGCGCGTCAGCGAGGAGGAGCGGGCGCGCTTCGCGGTGGACCGCTGGCGCTTCCCCGGCGTGGAGCTGGAACCCTACCTGACCCGGCACTACCCCTACGGCGACCTGTTCGCGCACATCATCGGCTACGTCGGCCGCATCGACGAGAAGGACCTGGAGACGCTGGGCGAGGGCAACGCCGCGCTGACCCACATCGGCAAGTCCGGGCTGGAGCGCTATTACGAAGAAGAACTGCGCGGGAAAGTCGGCTACGAGCAGGTCGAGACCAACGTGCAGGGCCGCGCGATCCGCACCGTCGGCCGGGTGCCGGCGCAGTCCGGCGCCGACCTGCGCCTGTCCATCGACGCCGACCTGCAGCGTGCCATGGTCGCCGCCTTCGGCGACTACCAGGGCTCGGCGATCGCCATCGATCCGCGCACCGGCGAGATCCTGGCCATGGTCAGCCTGCCGTCCTACGACCCCAACCTGTTCGTCAACGGCATTTCCCACGCCGATTTCCAGGCGCTCAACAGCGACCCGTCGCGGCCGCAGTTCAACCGCCTGGTGCTGGGCGGCGTGGCGCCTGGCTCCACCATCAAGCCGTTCATGGGCCTGGCCGGCCTGGACAGCGGCACCCGCCGCCCGGAGGACAAGATCCTCTCCACCGGCATGTTCTACCTGCCCGGGGTCAGCCGCGGCTGGGGCGACTCGCATCGCGGCGGCCACGGCTGGACCGACCTGCGCAAGTCCATCGCGCAGTCGGTGAACACCTACTACTACAAGCTGGCCATCGACATGGGCATCACCAAGGTCGACCAGTACATGAGCCGCTACGGCTTCGGCGTGCCCACCGGCATCGACCTGGTCGGCGAGACCGGCGGCATCGTGCCGTCGCCGGCGTACAAGGCCAAGAGCCGCAAGGAAGCCTGGTACCCCGGCGACACCGTCAACATCGCCATCGGCCAGGGCGACTGGAAGGTGACGCCGCTGCAACTGGTGCGCGGGGTCGCCGGCCTCGCCGATGGGCAGCTGCGCACGCCGCACCTGGTGATGGCCACGCGCCAGGCCTTCGACCAGCCATGGGCACCGGTGCAACTGGGGCCGAGCAAGCCGATCAGCGACAACCCCAGCAATCTGCAGGCGGTGCGCGAAGGCATGATGGACACCATGCGCCCGGGCGGCAGCGGCTATGCCATCACCGTCGGCGCGCCGTACCAGATGGCCGGCAAGACCGGTACCGCGCAGGTGGTCAGCCGCAAGGGGCTGGCCGCGGTCGATCCGCGCAGCCTGCCGATGCACTTGCGCCATCGTTCGCTGTTCGAAGGCTTTGCGCCGGCCGAGCGGCCGACCATCGCCCTGGCGATCGCGGTGGAAGGCGGCGGCTACGGCGCCAGCACCGCCGCGCCGATCGCGCGCAAGATCTTCGATGCCTGGCTGCTCGGCCGGTTGCCGCCCGGCGTCGAGCCGCTGGACAGCCTGCGTGGCGCCACTGCGTTCGGCAGCCACCTGTATTACGCCGAGGACCCGGGTTCGCGCGCTGCCGCCGATGCGGTCGCACTGGCCACCGGCGAACGCCCGGTGCTGATCGGCCAGGCCGAGGTGGACGCCGCGGCGGTGCCGCTGCAGGCGGCGACGCCGGCGATTCCCGACGAGATTCCGGACGAGCGATGAAGGATTTCCTGCGCTGGCTGGTCGACATCGGCGGCCGCTTCACCCGCACCCTGGACTGGCCGCTGTGCCTGGCCCTGGGCGCGCTGATGGCGATGGGGCTGGCGGTGCTCAAGAGCGCCGGCGGCATGCACCTGGTGATGGCGCAGGGCGCGCGCTTCGCCATCGGCGCGGTGGCGATGTGGAGCCTGTCGCGGGTGTCGGCGCTGCGCCTGCGCGCCTGGACGCCGCTGATCTACGCGCTGTCGATGCTGCCGCTGCTGGCGGTGTTCGTGCTGGGCACCGGCAAGTACGGGCGGCAGTGGCTGGACCTGAAGGTGTTCTACCTGCAGCCGGCCGAACTGCTGAAGATCAGCATGCCGATGATGGTGGCCTGGTACCTGCACCGCATGCCGCTGCCGCCGCGCATCCCCACGGTGCTGGTCAGCGCGGTGATCATCGGCATTCCCACCGCCTTGATCATGCTGCAGCCGGACTTCGGCACCGGCGTGCTGATCGCCGCCAGCGGCGGCTTCGTGCTGCTGCTGGCCGGTCTGCCGTGGTGGTGGGTGGGCATCGCGGTCGGTGGCGTCGCCGCGGCCGCGCCGGTGGCCTGGCTGTGGCTGCTGCGGCCGTACCAGAAGGACCGCATCATGATGTTCCTCAACCCGGAGAACGACGCGCTCGGCGCCGGCTGGAACATCATCCAGTCCAAGATCGCGATCGGCTCCGGCGGCCTGCACGGCAAGGGCTGGGGCCTGGGCTCGCAGTCGCACCTGAACTTCATCCCCGAGCAGACCACCGACTTCGCCTTCTCCGTGCTCAGCGAGGAGTTCGGCTGGATCGGCGTGGCCACGGTGCTGACCCTGTACCTGATCGTGATCGGGCGCTGCCTGTGGATCGCCTCGCAGGCGCGCGACACCTTCTCGCGGCTGCTGGCCGGCGCCACCGGCCTGGCGTTCTTCGTCTATGTGCTGGTCAACGGCGGCATGATCTCCGGGCTGTTGCCGGTGGTCGGCGTGCCGATGCCGCTGATGAGCTACGGCGGCACTTCGGCGGTGTCGCTGCTGGCCGGATTGGGCCTGGTGATGGCGGTGAAGGCGCACCGTCCGGTGCACGGTTACTGAGCGATTCGCCGTGCCACCGGCGCGCGCTGGCTTAACCGCTCCCTTGCAGGGCGATGGTCGCAGGATTGCGGCGCGTGTCACGCGTGCCACAATCTGCGTCGATGCCACGTGGCGCGCGCCGCTCCCCCCGGCCCACACGCGTGCAGGAACTTCCGGGCAGGCAGGTGCGACCCCGCGCATCCATCCCAGCCCATATCGCCGAGGCACCCCACGCAGCGCATCCGCCGATCCGGGCCCTGGCCCGTGCGTCCGCGTCGTCCGCCGCTCCCTCGCCGTTTCCGTGGTTGTCCCGATGCTCGGCGTTGGCCGAGATGGATGCGTGTCGATGAAATTCCTGCGTGTGTTGCTGTTGACGAGCGTGGTGCTGGGCCTGAGCGGCTACGCACTGCTGCGCTATTACTTTCCGCCTGGGGCGTTGCACGCTCGCGGCTATGGCCGCACGACCCTGGTGCACCCGCAGGGGGCGCCGCAGGGCCTGGTGATCCTGCTGGCCAGCGGCAGCCCGGCACAGCGGCAGGCCGCTGCGCAGCGCATTGCCGCCAGTGGCGCGCTGGTCGCGGTGGTCGACGGTCAGCGCTATCTGAAGCATCTGCGCCGTGGCGGCCATGGTTGCGATAAGGCCTGGCACGACGCCGAACGGTTGAGCCGGCGACTGCAGCGGCAATTGCACGGCGACAGCTATTACCTGCCGGTCCTGGCCGGCACCGGCACCGCCGCGACCCTGGCCGCGCGCATCGTCGGCGCGGCGCCCTCCGCCACCCTGGGCGGCGCCATCGGCGTGGCCCCGGCACCCACCGAGGTCTGCGCCGGCACCGCCGCCGCCACCGCGGCGCAGGGCTTCGTCGACACCGTGGCGGCGCCGGCCGACGGCGGCGTGGATGCCGCGCTGGCCGCGCGGGTCGCCGCGCACCTGCATGCGCGCGGCCGTGGCGGCGCGCTGGACGATCTGCCATTGACCGAGCTGCCATCGGCGACCCCGGGCGCACCGCTGGCCATCGTGCTGTCCGGCGACGGCGGCTGGCGCGACATCGACAAGGGCATGGCCGAGGCCCTGCAGCGGCGCGGCATCGCCGTGGTCGGCTGGGACAGCCTGCGCTACTTCTGGCGCGCCAAGCCGCCGGCCCGCGCCAGCGCCGACCTGAGCCGGGTCATCGCTTACTACCAGCAACGCTGGCGTCCGCAGAAGATTCTGCTGGTCGGCTATTCCTTCGGCGCCACCACGCTGCCGTTCATGGTCAACCGGCTGCCGCCGGCACAGCGCGAGCAGGTCGGCCTGGTGGCGTTGCTGGGCCTGGAGCACAAGGCCGATTTCCAGATCCGCGTGCGCGGCTGGCTCAACCTCGGCGATGACGGCGATGCGTTGCCGGTGCAGCCGGAACTGGCGCGGATTCCCGCGGGGCAATTGCTGTGCGTGTACGGCGACAAGGAAAAAGATACGCTCTGCCCACAATTGCGCGGACGTGGTGCGGAGGTCGTGATGTTGCACGGTGGGCACCATTTCGACGATCACCCGGCCGGCCTGGCGACGATCGTCGACACCCGCTGGCAGCAACTGTCCGCCGGCGCACAGCCCATCGCCGAACTGCGGGCGGCGCACCCCGCGCCGGCCGCGGCATCGCCCTCGGCCACGCCGCAGCCACCGCAGGGCGCACTCCGGCAATGACCTCATGCGTACGCGCGGCGCTGCTGCTCGGCGGCCTGCTCGCCGCCGCCGCGTTCGCCAGCGCGGCGGCGACCGGCGATTCCCGCCACGTGGTCGAACCGCACCTGCCACCGGTGTGCATGGCGCTGGACGCCACCCTGCAGGCCCAGCAGCGCCGCTTCGCCGACGCGCAAGAGCGCAGCGCGCCGGACACCGCGCGCCTCCAGGCCGCGCTCGACCGCTGCGCCGACGGCGCGCACGGCGCGGTGCTGCTGCGCGGCGGCAGCGGCAACGCCTTCCTCAGCGGGCCGTTGACGATCCGCAGCAACACCACGCTGGTCATCGACAGCGGCGTGACCCTGTACGCCTCGCGCCAACCCGCCGACTACCAGGTCCCCGGCCGCAACGCCTGCGGCCAGGCCGCGGCCCGCAGCGGCGGCTGCCGCGCGCTGATCACCCTGCAGGGGCGCAGCCTGGGGGTGATGGGTGTGCGCGACACCGCCGGCCACCAGGGCAGCATCGACGGCCGCGGCGACCTGCCGATGCTCGGCGGCAGCGACAGCTGGTGGCAGTTCGCGCGCAGCGCCAAGGCCGCCGGGCTGACCCAGAACGCGCCCGATCTGATCCGCGCGCAGGACGTCGCCGATCTGCAGCTCTACCACGTCAACCTGATCGATGCGCCGTACTTCCACCTGTTCGTGCACGGCGGCGACGGCGTCACCGTGTGGGGCGTGCGGGTCAGGGCGCCGGCCAACAGCCCCAACACCGACGGCCTGGATCTGGACAGCGTGCGCAATGCGACCCTGGCCGACAACGACGTGATGGCCGGCGACGACGGCATCGCGATCAAGACCAGCGCCGCGCGCTCGGCCGCCATCACCGTGCGCGACTCGCGCTTCTACGGCACCCACGGCATCTCCATCGGCAGCGAGGTGATGTACGGCGTCGACAACGTGCGGGTGGACGGCAACAGTCTGGTCGGCCACGACGCCGACGGCATCGTCGCCACCGACAACAACGGCCTGCGCATCAAGACCGGCCTGGCCAAGGGCGGCCCGGTGCGCGACGTGCTCTACCGCAACACCTGCCTGTTCGGCGTGGCCAGGCCGCTGGTGATCACGCCGCTGTACGGTAACGACCGCGGCGGCAGCCGCAGCGGCAGCGTGCCGACCTACGCCGGGATCGTGGTCGATGGGCTGCGTGCGCAGGACACGCCCGCCGGCAAGGGCGGCACGGTGCAGGGATACAGCGCCGCCACGCCGCTGGATCTGGTGCTGGCTAACGTGGCGGCCGATGGCGTGGCCTTGCATGCACGCAACGCACGCATCGGCGTGGACCACGCCACACTGCGTTTCGACGACGGCAGCGACGCCGACACCCATCCGGTCGCGCTCGCCGGCGCAGCGCCGGCCTGCGGACGCGCGCCGGTGTTTCCCGCGCTGTAACCGCAGTGTCCGATCGATGCACTTTCCGCGCCGGCCGGCGTGGACGCGGCTGGCGTCTTCGAACTCGGGCGCGTGACTCGCGGTAGCGCAGCCGCGTTGGAAGGATCGGTCGAGCAGCGCATGACGATGTTGCCCGTGGTGCAGCCGACGCCGGTCGCCATCCGGGATGCGTCGTTGTCCAGGCCAGCGGCGTTCGCGGCGCGTAGACGGCGAAGGAAAAGGAGGCGTACTGCCCGGATTGCACGCGTGCGGGGTAGGTCGTGGCGCCGCGTGCAGGGTTACCATTTCGACGCGCGTCGGGGATCGTCGACATCCGCCAGCAGCGCAGCAGTTGCCCGACGACCTGCGTCCATCGTCGCGTTCGACGCGCCGCGACGCGCGCGCTTCCTTCCCCACACTATCCCCCGATCATGACCACTCACGTTTCCATTGCGCTTTTGCTTGGCTGCCTCACTGCCCTGGCCGTTTCCGACGTCGCTGCTGCGACCGGCGATACGCGGGTCGTCGCCGAACCGACCGTCCCGGCCCTCTGCGGTAATCCGCTCGACGCCACGCTACAGCCCCAAGGGCGGGTGTTTACCGATGCCCAAGAGCAGAACGCACCGGACACCGCACGCATCCAGGCCGCCCTCGACCGCTGCGCCGCTGCCGGTGGACAAGGCGCGGTGCTGTTGCGTGCCGGTGCCGGCAATGCGTTTCTCAGCGGGCCGCTGAACATCGCCACCAACGTCACGCTGGCGATCGACACGGGCGTCACCCTGTTTGCCTCGCGCAAGCCCGCTGACTACCAGGTCGCCGGTGCCAACAGCTGTGGCAAGGCCGCCTCCGGCAGCGGTGGCTGCCGCGCGCTGATCAATCTCAAGGGCAAGGCCTTGGGGGTGATGGGCTTGCGCGACGGCAGCGGCCGCCAGGGCAGCATCGACGGGCGCGGCGACCTGCCGATGCTCGGCGGCAGCGACAGCTGGTGGCAATTCGGCGAGAAGGCCAAGGCCAGTGGCCTGACCCAGAACAGCCCGGACCTGATCAAGGTGCAGAACGCCAGCGACGTGCGCATCTACGACGTCAATCTGCTCAACGCCCCGTACTTTCACCTGTTCGTCCACATCGCCGACGGAGTCACCGTCTGGGGCGTGCGTGTCAAGGCCCCCGCGGGCAGTCCCAATACCGACGGGCTGGATCTGGATAGCGTCACCAACGCAACGCTCTACGACAACGACGTGATGAGCGGCGACGACGGCGTGGCGATCAAGACCATCGCCGCCAAGTCGGCCAACATCACAGTGCGCAACTCGCGGTTCTACGGCACCCACGGCATCTCCATCGGCAGCGAGGTGATGTACGGCGTCGACAACGTGCTGGTGGACGGAAACAGTCTGGTCGGCCACGATGCCGATGGCGCGATCAGTACCGACAACAACGGGCTGCGCATCAAGACCGGCCTGGCCAAGGGCGGCCCGGTCAGCGATGTCACCTATCGCAACACCTGTCTGTTCGGCGTGGCCAACGCGCTGGTGATCAATCCGCTGTACAGCGGCGGCGGCAGCGGGACGGTACCGACCTTCAGCAAGATCCTGGTCAACGGACTCACTGCGCAGGGCACGCCGAAAGGTAAGGGCAGCGCGGTGCAGGGCTACAACGCCGCGACGCCGCTGGACCTGGTGCTGGCCAGCGTGGCCGCCGACGTCACCGCGCTCAAGGCCACCAATGCGCGGATCGGCGTGGACCGCTCCAACCTGCAGCTGAGCGCCGACAGCAACGCCACCACGTATGCGACCTCGGTGGCCGGCACGGCGCCGGTCTGCGCGCGCGCACCCGTGTTTCCCGCGCTGTAAGCGCGCGCACCTGCGCACAGCGCCGCGCGCCTCGCGTGCGGCGCCTGGTCCGGTCGGGGCGGCGAGCCCCTGACAGGAATGCTGCGCGTGCACTTGACCTGCGGCAAAGTTCTTTTGTTTCATGGCGTTATTGGTAGAAATTCATCTTGAATCTGTTAGTCTGCCGGCATGATCCGACGCTCGCTGATTTGCCTGCTCACGCTTGGCCTGGTCGCATGCGCGACCCAGCCCAAGGCGCCGCCGTCGCCGCCGCAGGCCAGTGCGCCGCCGCCGGCCCCCCGCCCGGCACCACCGGTCGAAGCCGCACCCGAGGCGGTACAGGCGCCGCCGGTGGACCTGACCCCGGTGCCGTTCGAGGTCGCTCGCGCCAACTTCGTCCGCGACACCGCGGCCAGGTACGGCATCGATCCGGCGCAGATCGAGGCGACCCTGGCGCAGGCCCAGTTCAAGGATGCGATCGTCGCGGCGATGTCGCGCCCGGCCGAGCGGGTCAAGCCGTGGAGCGAATACCGGCCGATGTTCATCAGCCAGGCGCGGATCGATGGCGGCCGCGCGTTCCTAGCCACGCATCGCGACGAACTGCAGCGGGTGCAGGCGCGCACCGGCGTGCCGGCCGAAGTCATCGTGGCGATCATTGGCGTGGAGACCAGCTACGGCAAGAACGCCGGCTCCTACCGCGTGCTGGATGCGTTGTACACGCTGGCGTTCCGCTACCCGCGCAGCGGCGACCCCGCCAAGCTCGAGCGCGAGGTGCGCCGCGAGCTGTTCTTCCGCGACGAACTCGGCCAGTTGTTCGCGCTGGCGCGCGAGGAGAACCTGGACATCACCACCCTGACCGGCAGCTATGCCGGCGCGATGGGCCTGGGCCAGTTCATGCCGTCCAGCTACCGCCAGTTCGCGGTGGATGGCGATGGCGACGGCAAGCGCAACCTGTTCACCGACTACGACGACGCGTTCTCGTCCATCGCCAACTACTTCGTCAAGAAGGGCGGCTGGGTGCGCGATGGCGTGGTCGCGGTGCCGGCGATGCTGCGTCCGGGGGCGGAAGAATTCAATCCGACCGACTGGACGCCGACCTACACCCTGGCCGACCTGGCCGCGCGCGGCTACACGCCGACCGCACCGGTGCCGACGTCCGCTGGCAACGCCACGCCGATCACCCTCGACGGCAGCACCGGCAAGCAGTACTGGCTGGGCTTCCAGAACTACTACGCGATCACCCGCTACAACAATTCCAAAATGTACGCGATGGCCGTCTACCAACTGTCCCAGGCCATCGCCGGCAAGGAGTTACCCCCGGCATGAACCCGAACGCGCTGCTCCGGATCGCTCCCGTCGTCGCTGTGCTGGCGCTGGCCGCCTGCAGCAGCGCCCCGAAGAAGACCGCCGGCGGCGCCGGACCCGGCATCCGGGTCGAGGGCAAGGGGCCGGCGCACGTCGCCACCGGCTGCCCGTCGACCTCGCCCTATGCGCCGGCCAAGGAAGATCCGTCCAAGCGCGGCAACTACACCGCCGGCGGGCTGTACGCGCCCGGCGTGCGCGACAGCACCCCGGACTACGTGCCCAACGTCGCCTGCATCCCCGAGCCGCTGGTCACCGACGAACCGCGTTCGGCGATCGGCAACCGTTCTCCGTACATGGTGCTGGGCCGCGAGTACGTGGTCATCGACGATCCGCACAGCTATGTCGAGCGCGGCACCGCCTCGTACTACGGCAGCAAGTTCCATGGCCGGCTGACCTCCAACCGCGAGGTCTACGACATGTACGCGTTCACCGCCGCGCACAAGACCCTGCCGCTGCCCAGCTTCGCCCTGGTCACCAACCTGGACAACGGCGAATCGGTGGTGGTGCGGATCAACGACCGCGGCCCGTTCCACGACGACCGGCTGATCGACCTGAGCTACGCGGCGGCGGTCAAGCTCGGCATCACCGGCAAGGGCACCGGCCGCGTGGAAGTGCGCGGACTGACCCCGGCCGACAACGGCGACCTGCTGGCACGGCGCACTCCCGGCCGGCGCCCGGCGACGCTGCTGGCCAGCGCGTCCACCGCGACCGCCACGCGCGATCCCGCGGCGGTGCGGCGCGCGGCGGACATGGACAACCTGGTCAAGACTCTGCCGGCGAAGTCGGCCGGATCGGCCGGCGGCAGCGTGGCCGCCGCCACGACCGTGCCGGTGGCTGCGGTTGCTGCGCCTAGCGCCGCAGCGGCGACCGCCACGGCCGCGGCGCTGCCGGAAGGCGAGCGCTGGCGCTATCGCGTCCAGGACGCGCCAGGCCGGGTCGGCGATGCCGATCGTTTCGACGCCTGGATGAAGTCGCGCGGCGTGCGCGTGGCCACCGGCAAGCCGACCGCCCCGGCGCCCAGCGTGGCCGCGGCGAGCACCCCGGTGCGCGGATCCCGCGGCACCGCAGCCGTCACGCCCACGGCCGCCCCTGCCGCGGCTGCGCAGAGCGTTGCCGTGGCCACGCCGACGCCGGCGACTCCCGCCAGAGCGGTCGCCACCGCCGAGCCGCGCGCCGAGGCCGACAGCGCGCGCGGGCCGCTCGGCATCCTGCTGCAGGTGGCCAGCTTCGCCAGTCGCGAGAACGCCAACCGCGCGCTGTCGCAGTTGGCCTCGGCCGGCATCGTCGGCGCCAGCATCAGCGACATCGTTTCCGGTGGCCGCACCCTGTGGCGGCTGCGGGTGGCGGCCGAGGATCATGGCCGCGCCGCGGAACTGGCCAGCCGCATCGCCGGCCTCGGCTTCGGTCGGCCGCAGATCGTCAAGGACTGAGGCGGCGCACCCGCCACCGCGGGGCCCGCGGTGCGCCGATGGCTTAACGCCGGTTGGCGCGCGTGTCCGCGCCGCGCCTGCCCGGGCGCCGGCTCGGCCTACAATGTCGCGTTTTCCATCGGCCTTCGGGCCCGCCAGGAGTCGTTTTAGATGAAATTCCGCTTCGCCGTCGCTGCCGTGGCCACGTTCGCCGTCGGCCTGGTTTCCGCGCAGACGCCCGGCCCGGTTCCCGCGCCGCCGGCCGCCGCCGCCGCTCCGGCCACCGTGGCGATCCCGCCCGCGCCCAAGCCGGCCGTGTCCAAGTCCTGGGTGCTGATGGACTACGCCACCGGCCAAGTGCTGGCCGGCGAGAACGAACACGAACGCGTGGCCCCGGCCAGCATCACCAAGGTGATGACCTCGTACGTGATCGCGGCCGAACTGAAGCTGGGCAAGATCACCCGCGACGACCAGGTCATGCTCAGCGAGCGCGCCTGGCGCGAGGGCGGTGCCGGCACCGACGGCAGCTACAGCGGGTTCCCGGTCAACAAGACCGCGCGCCTGGAAGACATGGAAAAGGGCATGGCGATCCAGTCCGGCAACGACGCGGCGATCGCGTTGGCCGAACATACCGCCGGCAGCGAGGAAGCCTTCGCGTCGCTGATGAACGAGTACGCGAAGAAGATCGGCATGACCGGCTCGCATTTCGTCAACGCCCACGGCCTGTCGGCCGAAGGCCACTACACCACCGCCTACGATCTGGCGCTGCTGGGCCGGGCGATGGTGCGCGACTATCCGGAAACCTACGCGTACAACAAGATCAAGGAATTCCGCGTCGGCGACATCACCCAGCCGAACCGCAACCTGCTGCTGTGGCGCGACCCCAGTGTGGACGGCATCAAGACCGGCCACACCTCCGAGGCCGGCTACTGCCTGCTCAGCTCGGCCAAGCGCGGCGACCAGCGCCTGATCGCGGTGGTGATGGGCGACAGCTCCGAGAAGCAGCGCGCCGAGGACAGCCTGGCGCTGCTGAACTGGGGCTTCCGCTTCTTCGAGACCCACAGCCTGTACGAGCCGGGCAAGCAGGTCGCGCAGCAGCGCGTGTGGAAGGGCACCGAGAAGCAGGTACTGCTGGGCGTGGCGCAGCCGCTGCTGGTCAGCGTGCCGCGCGGCCGCTACAACGAACTGAAGCCCGCAATCGAAGTGCCCAAGACCCTGGAGGCGCCGATCAAGCAGGGCCAGCAGATCGGCATGGTCAAGGTGAGCCTGGACGGCAAGGTGGTGGCGCAGGCCCCGCTGGTGGCGCTGAAGGCGGTCGACGAAGCCGGCTTCTTCAAGCGCCTGTGGGACAGCTTCTGGATGTGGTGGGAATCGGAGTAAGTTCCTCACGTCTCGAAAAAAGCCGGCTGACGCCGGCTTTTTTCTTGGGGATTCGTGAGTGGGGATTCGGGATTGGTGGCACACCGCGTGCGTGCTGCCTCTTGCTCTTCGTAGGAGCGGCTTCAGCCGCGACGCCTTACCGGTAACGCGTCGCGGCTGAAGCCGCTCCTTGTATCTGGACGTGACGCCCCTAAACAGGCGTCATGTCTTCCGACTGATCATCGGAGGAGGTGCGGGAAGTCC
>NZ_JACHOK010000017.1:0-16562 GCF_014199855.1 Xanthomonas sp. F1
GGTGCGGTGCAGCTGCCGGAAGGCGTGGAGATGGTGATGCCGGGCGATAACGTCAAGATGGTGGTGACGCTGATCAACCCGGTGGCGATGGACGAGGGCCTGCGCTTCGCGATCCGCGAAGGTGGCCGTACCGTCGGCGCCGGCGTGGTGGCCAAGATCATCAAGTAATGCCCTCCGGCGGCCAAGGCCGCCGGGCTCGACGGCAGGATGGCGGCCTTGGTCGCCGGAATCCGACGAGGTGCAGGCGGCTCCGGCCGCCGGGTTCAGCGAAGGGCGGGCCGGAACCTTCGGTCCGCCTTCGCCGTCTCAGGGAAGTGCAGTCGTTCTTACTACACGCCAGTAGCTCAATTGGCAGAGCAGCGGTCTCCAAAACCGCAGGTTGGGGGTTCGAGTCCCTCCTGGCGTGCCAATCTGCCGCTCCCTATCCAGTGACCTCGGTCGCATAGCAGCAAGAGTCGGATGAACAGCAAGATCGAGCATTCCAAAGGCCCCGCCGCGTCTTCTGGCGGCGATATCGTCAAGTACGTCATCGCAGCGCTGCTGGTGATTGCGGGCCTGTTCGTCTGGTTCTGGTTCGGAGAGCCGAGCCGCGCGACGCAGCTGGGAAGCTGGTCCGGTCCGCTGCGCGCACTGGCAGTGATCGCTGGCCTGGCTGCCGGCGCGGCGGTGTTCCTGCTGACCGCCAAGGGGCGCGAAGGTCGCGAGTTCCTGTCCGAATCCCGCTTCGAGCTGCGCAAGGTGGTGTGGCCGACCCGTCAGGAAGCCATCCGTACCACCTGGGTGGTGATCGTGGTGGTGATCATTCTGAGTCTGTTGCTGGGCGGGTTCGATTTCCTGATCCAGAAGCTGATGCAGTGGTTCGTGAGCCGTTGAGGAGAGTGCAGCAGTGAAGCGTTGGTATGTCGTTCACGCCTATTCAGGCTTCGAGAAGTCCGTGGCCCAAGCGCTGCGCGACCGTATTGTGCGTGACGAGATGCAGGAGCGCTTCGGCGACGTGCTGGTCCCCACCGAGGAAGTGATCGAAATGCGTTCCGGCCAGAAGCGCCGTTCCGAGCGCAAGTTCTTCCCGGGCTACGTGCTGGTGCAGATCGAGACCCATGACGAAGGCGGCATTCCGCGCATCGACAACGAAAGCTGGCACTTGGTCAAGGAAACGCCGAAGGTGATGGGCTTCATCGGCGGCACCGCCGACCGTCCGCTGCCGATCCGCGACGAAGAGGCCGATGCGATCCTGCAGCGCGTCCAGGATGGCGTGGAGAAGCCGCGTCCGAAGGTGCTGTTCGAGCCGGGCCAGATGGTCCGCGTCACCGATGGTCCGTTCAATGACTTCAACGGCGTGGTCGAGGAAGTCAACTACGAGAAGAGCCGCCTGCGCGTGGCGGTGCTGATCTTCGGTCGTTCCACCCCGGTGGAGCTGGAATTCGGCCAGGTCGAGAAGGCCTGAGCCTGCCCCGGCGCGGCTGCGCCGAGCGCCAAAATCTCTGCTATACTGCGCGGCTCCCTGTCCAGGCAAGCCGCCGGGCAGAACGGAAGCCGCCGCAAGGCGGCTTTCTGCGCACTTCAAAAAACGTGATGGCGGGACACGTGATTTTCCCGTCGCGATGGGGAGCCTGCGGTTCAGGCGCTAGCACCCGGAGACACTAAAATGGCAAAGAAAGTCGTCGGTTACATCAAGCTGCAGGTGAAGGCCGGTCAGGCCAACCCCTCGCCGCCGGTCGGTCCTGCGCTGGGTCAGCGCGGTCTGAACATCATGGAATTCTGCAAGGCGTTCAATGCCGCCACGCAGAAGCTGGAGCCGGGCCTGCCGACTCCGGTCATCATCACGGCCTATTCGGACCGTACCTTCACCTTCGTCACCAAGAGCACCCCGGCCAGCGTGCTGCTGAAGAAGGCCGCGGGCGTCAGCTCCGGCTCCAAGCGCCCGAACACCGAGAAGGTGGGCAAGGTGACCCGCAAGCAGCTCGAAGAGATCGCCAAGGCGAAGGAAGCCGACCTGACGGCGGCGGAGCTGGAAGCGGCGGTACGCACGATTGCGGGTTCCGCCCGCAGCATGGGCCTGACGGTGGAGGGTTAAGCAATGGCACAGACCAAGCGACAGAAAGCGATCCGTGCTGCCGTGCAGCCGGGCAAGGCGTATTCGATCGACGAAGCGCTGAAGATCGTCAAGACCACCAGCAAGGCCAAGTTCGTCGAAGCCGTCGACGTGGCCGTGCGCCTGGGCGTGGACGCCAAGAAGTCCGACCAGCAGGTGCGCGGTTCCACCGTGCTGCCCGCCGGCACCGGCAAGAGCGTGCGCGTGGCGGTGTTCGCCCCCGCCGGCGCCAAGGCCGATGAGGCGCTGGCCGCCGGTGCCGAAGCCGTCGGCATGGACGACCTAGCCGAGAAGATGCAGGGCGGCGACCTGAACTACGACGTGGTCATCGCCACCCCGGACGCGATGCGCGTCGTCGGCAAGCTGGGCACCTTGCTGGGCCCGCGCGGCCTGATGCCGAACCCCAAGGTCGGCACCGTGTCCGCCAACCCGGCCGAAGCGGTCAAGAACGCGAAGTCGGGCCAGGTGCGCTACCGCACCGACAAGGCCGGCATCATCCACTGCACCATCGGCAAGGCCAGCTTCGAAGACGACGCGCTGAAGAGCAACCTGCAGGCGCTGCTGCTGGACCTGGTCAAGGCCAAGCCGGCGACCTCGAAGGGCACCTACCTGCAGAAGATCTCGGTGAGCTCGACCATGGGTCCGGGCGTCACCATCGATCAGGCCTCGCTGTCCCTGAAGTAATCGCAACACGGCGCCGCCCGCGAGGTGCGGCGCCGGTGTCACCCTTTTGAAGGCGTCGCCCGGGGGCAACCCGACGCGAAGCCGTCAAAGACCGCAGGCGCGGTCTGCGCACACCGACGACGGGCACGGAAGCTCGAAATGGCAAGGAGTCGCCGTCGGTACAGCGGGATCGCTTAATCCAGTCCCCTCGGGGACGCGCCGGCGTAGATGGTGCCGCCTTTCTGGAGTTTTTCTGGTGCAGGCCAGCCCGGTGTTCCGGGCGCGCTCACTCCAGGTCTGGAACGGCCACCAACTGGGATGCCATGCGGCATCCCCGGCATCCAGGACGGAGGCCGCCCAGGACCGCAAGCGGCAGGAGCCGCGAGCGGAGTAAGTTTGAAGCAGGGATTCGAGATTGGAAATTGGGGATTGGCAAGAGCGGCGCCGCTGCTCCTGACGAATTCCGAACCACCAATCCCAACTCCCGGCTTTAACGGAGGAGTGCAATGGCTCTCAATCTGTCCCAGAAGCAAGAAGTCGTCGCCGAACTGGCCGACGTCGCCGCGAAGGCCCACTCCTTGGTTGCTGCCGAGTACGCCGGCATCACGGTCTCGCAAATGACCGCGATGCGCAAGAAGGCGCGCGAAACCGGTGTGTACTTGCGTGTTGTCAAGAACACCCTGGCCGCGCGTGCCGTTGCCGGTACCGAATACGAGTGCGTCCAGGACGCGCTGGTCGGTCCGCTGCTGTATGCGTTCTCGACGGAAGAACCCGGCGCTGCCGGTCGTCTGATCAAGGAATTCGCCAAGGGTAACGACAAGCTGCAGGCCAAGGTCGTGTCGCTGGGTGGTCAGCTGTATCCGGCCGCTCATCTCGAGGTGTTGGCGTCGCTGCCGACCCGCGAGCAGGCGCTGGCCATGCTGGCACGCGTCCTGGCCGAGCCGGCGAGCATGTTCGCCCGTGCGGTCAAGGCTGTGGGCGACAAGCAGGGTGGCGGCGACGCCGCGCCCGCCGACGCCGAAGCGGAAGCCCCGGCCGAAACGGCTTAAGTTCGCGACACCTGAAACGGTTCACTAGAACCTCATCCAGAAAAAATTCCAAAGGTAATCACAATGTCCCTGTCTAACGAGCAGATCGTCGACGCAATCGCCGAAAAGACCCTCATGGAAGTGATGGAGCTGGTCAAGGCCATCGAAGACAAGTTCGGCGTCTCCGCCGCCGCCCCGGTCGCCGCTGCCGGTCCGGCCGTGGCCGCCGCGCCGGTCGAAGAGCAGACCGAGTTCAACGTCATCCTGATCGACGCCGGCGCCAAGAAGGTCGACGTCATCAAGGCCGTCCGCGCCATCACCGGCCTGGGCCTGAAGGAAGCCAAGGACCTCACCGAGGCCGGCGGCGTGCTGAAGGAAGCCGTGTCGAAGGAAGACGCCGACAAGTTCAAGAAGGACCTGGAAGCCGCTGGCGCGAAGGTCGAAGTCAAGTAAGCAGTCCCTTGCATCGCCAGCCGTTCGAGGCGATGCACTGAAGGCTGGGGGCGAAAGCCCCCGGCCTTTGGCCGTTGTTGTAACGCCGGGATTGGATATTCGGCATTGGAGATTCGAGGGGCGGTCGTCGACCCATCCCGAATCCCGTCATCCCCAATCTCGGCTTCACCGAGTTGGTAGTTGGAAGTAGCGGGAGAAGGCGTGCTGGTGCCGGCAATACCAGCGACTTCCAACTGACAATTTATGTTCACTCAGGGCCGCGGACGCGTGGCCCGCATCAGCCAAGGTGATACCTCATGACGTCTTATTCGTTCACCGAAAAGAAGCGTATCCGCAAGGACTTCGGCAAGCAGCGCTCGATCCTCGAAGTGCCGTTCCTGCTCGCCATCCAGGTGGATTCCTACCGCGAGTTCCTGCAGGAGAACACCGACCCGAACAAGCGTTCGGACCACGGCCTGCACGCGGCCCTGAAATCGGTGTTCCCGATCTCCAGCTACAGCGGCAACGCGGCGCTGGAGTACGTCGGCTACAAGCTCGGCGAACCGGTGTTCGACGAGCGTGAATGCCGTCAGCGCGGCATGAGCTACGGCGCGCCGCTGCGCGTGACCGTGCGCCTGGTGATCTACGACCGCGAGTCCTCGACCAAGGCGATCAAGTACGTCAAGGAGCAGGAAGTCTACCTCGGCGAAATCCCGCTGATGACCGACAATGGCACCTTCATCGTCAACGGCACCGAGCGCGTCATCGTCTCGCAGCTGCACCGCTCGCCGGGCGTGTTCTTCGACCACGACCGCGGCAAGACCCACAGCTCGGGCAAGCTGCTGTACAGCGCCCGCATCATTCCGTACCGCGGCTCCTGGCTGGACTTCGAGTTCGACCCGAAGGACGCGCTGTTCACCCGTATCGACCGCCGCCGCAAGCTGCCGGTGTCGATCCTGCTGCGCGCGCTCGGCTACTCGAACGAGGAGATGCTGTCCGAGTTCTTCGAGATCAACACCTTCCACATCGACCCGAAGGAAGGCGTGCAGCTGGAGCTGGTGCCCGAGCGCCTGCGCGGCGAGACCCTGAACTTCGACCTGGCCGATGGCGACAAGGTCATCGTCGAAGCCGGCAAGCGCATCACCGCGCGCCACGTCAAGCAACTCGAGGCCGCCGGCGTCGCCGCGCTGGCCGTGCCCGATGACTACCTGGTCGGCCGCATCCTGTCGCACGACGTGGTCGATGCTTCGACCGGCGAACTGCTGGCCAGCGCCAACGACGAAATCAGCGAAGACCAGCTCAATGCCTTCCGCAAGGCCGGCGTCGACGCCGTGGGCACGCTGTGGGTCAACGACCTGGATCGCGGTCCGTACCTGTCCAACACCCTGCGCATCGATCCGACCAAGACCCAGCTCGAGGCGCTGGTCGAGATCTACCGCATGATGCGTCCGGGCGAGCCGCCGACCAAGGACGCCGCGCAGAACCTGTTCCACAACCTGTTCTTCACCTTCGAGCGCTACGACCTGTCCACGGTCGGCCGCATGAAGTTCAACCGCCGTGTCGGCCGCAAGGAAGTCACCGGCGAGTCGGTGCTGTACGACAAGAAGTACTTCGGCGAGCGCAACGACGAAGAGTCCAAGCGGCTGGTCGCCGAGCACGCCGACAGCTCCGACATCCTGGACGTGATCAAGGTCCTGACCGAGATCCGCAACGGCCGCGGCGTGGTCGACGACATCGACCACCTGGGCAACCGTCGCGTGCGTTCGGTCGGCGAAATGGCCGAGAACGTGTTCCGCGTGGGCCTGGTCCGCGTCGAGCGCGCGGTCAAGGAGCGCCTGTCGATGGCCGAGTCCGAAGGCCTGACCCCGCAGGAGCTGATCAACGCCAAGCCGGTGGCCGCCGCGATCAAGGAGTTCTTCGGCTCCTCGCAGCTGTCGCAGTTCATGGACCAGAACAACCCGCTGTCGGAAGTGACGCACAAGCGTCGCGTCTCCGCGCTGGGCCCGGGCGGCCTGACCCGCGAGCGCGCCGGCTTCGAAGTGCGCGACGTGCATCCGACCCACTACGGCCGCGTCTGCACCATCGAAACGCCGGAAGGCCCGAACATCGGCCTGATCAACTCGCTGGCGGTGTACGCCCGCACCAACCAGTACGGCTTCCTGGAGACGCCGTACCGTAAGGTCGTGGACGGCCAGATCACCGACGAGGTCGAGTACCTGTCGGCGATCGAAGAGAACGAGTACGTCATCGCCCAGGCCAACGCGCTGCACGACGCCAAGAGCCGCCTGACCGAGCAGTTCGTGCCGTGCCGTTACCAGGGCGAGTCGCTGCTGAAGCCGCCGGCGGAAGTGCACTTCATGGACGTGTCGCCGATGCAGACCGTGTCGATCGCGGCCGCACTGGTGCCGTTCCTGGAGCACGACGACGCCAACCGCGCGCTGATGGGCGCCAACATGCAGCGCCAGGCCGTGCCGACGCTGCGCGCGCAGAAGCCGCTGGTCGGTACCGGCATCGAGCGCGCGGTGGCGCGCGACTCGGGCGTGACCGTGAACGCGCGCCGTGGCGGCGTGATCGAGCAGATCGACGCCGGCCGCATCGTGGTCAAGGTCAACGAGGCCGAGATCGGCGGCGGCACCGACGCCGGCGTCGACATCTACAACCTGATCAAGTACACGCGTTCCAACCAGAACACCTGCATCAACCAGCGTCCGCTGGTGAACGTGGGCGACGTGATCGCGCGCGGCGACGTGCTGGCCGACGGTCCCTCGACCGACATCGGCGAACTGGCCCTGGGCCAGAACATGCTGATCGCGTTCATGCCGTGGAACGGCTACAACTTCGAAGACTCCATCCTGCTCTCCGAGCGCGTGGTGGAAGAGGATCGCTACACCACGATCCACATCGAAGAACTGACCTGCGTGGCGCGCGACACCAAGCTGGGGCCGGAGGAGATCTCCGCCGACATCCCCAATGTGTCCGAGCAGGCGCTGAACCGTCTGGACGAGAGCGGCGTGGTGTACATCGGTGCGGAAGTGCGCGCCGGCGACATCATGGTCGGCAAGGTCACGCCGAAGGGCGAGAGCCAGCTGACCCCGGAAGAGAAGCTGCTGCGCGCGATCTTCGGCGAGAAGGCCTCGGACGTGAAGGACAGCTCGCTGCGCGTGCCGCCGGGCATGGACGGCACCGTCATCGACGTGCAGGTGTTCACCCGCGACGGCATCGAGAAGGACAAGCGCGCCCGCCAGATCGAGGAAAACGAGATCAAGCGGGTCAAGAAGGACTTCGACGACCAGTTCCGCATCCTGGAAAGCGCGATCTATGCGCGTCTGCGTGGCCAGCTGATCGGCAAGGTCGCCAACGGCGGTCCGAACCTGAAGAAGGGCGACACCGTCAGCGACGCCTACCTGGACGGCCTGAAGAAGTCCGACTGGTTCGCGCTGCGCATGAAGGACGAGGACGCCTCCGAGGCGATCGAGCGCGCGCAGAAGCAGATCCAGGCGCACGAGAAGGAGTTCGAGCGTCGCTTCGCCGACAAGCGCGGCAAGATCACCGCCGGCGACGACCTCGCCCCGGGCGTGCTGAAGATGGTCAAGGTGTTCCTGGCGGTGAAGCGCCGCATCCAGCCCGGCGACAAGATGGCCGGTCGCCACGGCAACAAGGGTGTCGTGTCGATGATCCAGCCGATCGAGGACATGCCGTACATGGCCAACGGCGAGACCGTGGACATCGTGCTGAACCCGCTGGGCGTGCCGTCGCGTATGAACATCGGTCAGGTGCTGGAAGTGCACCTGGGCTGGGCCGCCAAGGGCCTGGGTCGCAAGATCCAGAACATGCTCGAGGCCCAGGCCAAGGTCGCCGACCTGCGCAAGTTCCTGGCGCAGATCTACAACCACGACCAGAAGCTGGGCGAGGACCGCGTGGATCTGGACCAGTTCAGCGACGCGGAGCTGCTGGCGTTGTCGAAGAACCTGACCGACGGCGTGCCGATGGCCACCCCGGTGTTCGACGGTGCCACCGAGGCCGAGATCAAGCACATGCTCGAACTCGCCGACCTGCCGATCAGCGGCCAGACCCAGCTGTACGACGGCCGCACCGGCGAGGCGTTCGATCGCCACACCACGGTCGGCTACATGCACATGCTGAAGCTGAACCACCTGGTCGACGACAAGATGCACGCGCGCTCCACCGGCCCGTACTCGCTGGTCACCCAGCAGCCGCTGGGCGGCAAGGCGCAGTTCGGCGGCCAGCGCTTCGGTGAAATGGAAGTCTGGGCGCTGGAAGCCTACGGCGCGGCCTACACCCTGCAGGAAATGCTGACGGTGAAGTCCGACGACGTGCAGGGCCGCAACCAGATGTACAAGAACATCGTCGACGGCGAGCACGAGATGGTCGCCGGCATGCCGGAGTCCTTCAACGTGCTGGTGAAGGAAATCCGCTCGCTGGCGATCAACATGGAACTGGAAGACTGAGGGGCCGGGACCCGGGGTCCCGGACCCGGGACTCGGAAAAGCCAGGAGCGCAGCCGCTCTGCTTTTCCGGGTCCCCGGTCCCGGGTCCCGCGTCCCGATAGAACCCTTTTCGCCCCCGTCCTCGATACGAAATTCCTCCGACCCGGAGATACCCAATGAAAGACCTGCTCAACCTCTTCAACCAGCAGCGCCAGACGCTGGACTTCGACGCGATCAAGATCGCGTTGGCCTCGCCGGACCTGATCCGTTCGTGGTCCTTCGGCGAAGTGAAGAAGCCGGAAACCATCAACTACCGGACCTTCAAGCCCGAGCGCGACGGCCTGTTCTGCGCCGCCATCTTCGGCCCGATCAAGGACTACGAGTGCCTGTGCGGCAAGTACAAGCGCATGAAGCACCGCGGCGTGGTCTGCGAGAAGTGCGGCACCGAAGTGACCCTGGCCAAGGTGCGTCGCGAGCGCATGGGCCACATCGACCTGGCCTCGCCGGTCGCGCACATCTGGTTCCTGAAGTCGCTGCCGTCGCGCATCGGCCTGATGCTGGACATGACCCTGCGCGACATCGAGCGCGTGCTGTACTTCGAAGCCTACGTGGTGACCGAGCCGGGCCTGACCGCGCTTGAGCGCCGCCAGCTGCTGACCGAAGAGCAGTACCTGACCGCGCGCCAGGAGCACGGCGACGACTTCGACGCCGCCATGGGCGCCGAAGCGGTGTACGAACTGCTGCGCACCATCGACCTGCAGTCGGAAATGACCCGCCTGCGCGAAGAGATCGCCAGCACCGGTTCGGAAACCAAGCTCAAGCGCCTGACCAAGCGCATCAAGCTGATCGAGGCCTTCATCGAGTCCGGCAACCGTCCGGAGTGGATGGTGATGACCGTGCTGCCGGTGCTGCCGCCGGATCTGCGCCCGCTGGTGCCGCTGGACGGCGGCCGCTTCGCGACCTCCGATCTGAACGACCTGTACCGCCGCGTCATCAACCGCAACAACCGCCTGCGCCGCCTGCTCGAGCTGAACGCGCCGGACATCATCGTGCGCAACGAAAAGCGCATGCTGCAGGAATCGGTCGATGCGCTGCTGGACAACGGCCGTCGCGGCCGCGCCATCACCGGCACCAACAAGCGCCCGCTGAAGTCGCTGGCCGACATGATCAAGGGCAAGCAGGGCCGGTTCCGCCAGAACCTGCTCGGCAAGCGCGTGGACTACTCCGGTCGTTCGGTGATCGTGGTCGGCCCGACCCTGCGTCTGCACGAGTGCGGCCTGCCGAAGAAGATGGCGCTGGAGCTGTTCAAGCCGTTCGTGTTCGCCAAGCTGCAGCGTCGCGGCCTGGCCACCACCATCAAGGCCGCCAAGAAGCTGGTCGAGCGCGAAGAAGCCGAAGTCTGGGACATCCTGGAAGAGGTGATCCGCGAGCACCCGGTGCTGCTGAACCGTGCGCCGACCCTGCACCGCCTGGGCATCCAGGCGTTCGAGCCGGTGCTGATCGAAGGCAAGGCGATCCAGCTGCACCCGCTGGTCTGCACCGCGTTCAACGCCGACTTCGACGGTGACCAGATGGCCGTGCACGTGCCGCTGTCGCTGGAGGCGCAGCTGGAAGCGCGCGCGCTGATGATGTCCACCAACAACATCCTGTCGCCGGCCAACGGCGAGCCGATCATCGTGCCGTCGCAGGACGTGGTGCTGGGCCTGTACTACATGAGCCGCGCCCTGGAGAACAAGAAGGGCGAGGGCATGGTCTTCGCCAACATCGCCGAAGTGAAGCGCGCCTACGACAACCGTGCGGTCGAACTGCATGCCAAGGTCAAGGTCCGCATCACCGAGACGGTGATCGACGAAGAAGGCAACCGCAGCAAGAAGACCTCGATCGTGGACACCACGATCGGGCGCGCGCTGCTGGCCGAGATCCTGCCGGAAGGCCTGCCGTTCGCGCTGGCCAACACCGAGCTGACCAAGAAGAACATCAGCCGCCTGATCAACTCCAGCTACCGCCAGCTGGGTCTGAAGGACAGCGTCGTGTTCGCCGACAAGCTGATGTACACCGGCTTCGCCTACGCGACCCGCGCCGGCGTGTCGATCGGCATCGACGACATGCTGATCCCGTCGGAGAAGAAGGGCATCCTCGGCGAAGCCGAGCAGGAAGTGCTGGAAATCCAGGAGCAGTACCAGTCCGGTCTGGTCACCGCCGGCGAGCGCTACAACAAGGTCGTGGACATCTGGTCGCGTACCAACGAGCGCATCGCCAAGGCGATGATGGACACCATCGGCACCGAGAAGGTGGTCAACGCCAAGGGCGAGACCATCGACCAGAAGTCGATGAACTCGCTGTACATCATGGCCGACTCCGGTGCGCGTGGTAGCCAGGCGCAGATCCGTCAGCTGGCCGGCATGCGCGGCCTGATGGCCCGCCCGGACGGCTCGATCATCGAGACGCCGATCAAGGCGAACTTCCGCGAAGGCCTGAACGTGCAGGAGTACTTCAACTCCACCCACGGTGCCCGTAAGGGTCTGGCCGATACCGCGCTGAAGACCGCCAACTCCGGTTACCTGACCCGTCGCCTGGTCGACGTGGCGCAGGACGTGGTGATCACCGAGCCCGATTGCGGCACCACCGACGGCCTGACCATGACCCCGATCGTGGAAGGCGGCGACGTGGTCGAGCCGCTGCGCGACCGCGTGCTCGGCCGCGTGGTGGCCGAGGACGTGTTCCTGCCGGGCAACGACGAGGATCCGATCGTCACCCGCAACACCCTGCTCGACGAGCAGTGGGTGGCCAAGCTGGAAGAGGCCGGCGTGCAGTCGGTCAAGGTCCGCTCGACCATCACCTGCGAATCGGCGTTCGGCGTGTGCGCGCGCTGCTACGGCCGCGACCTGGCCCGTGGCCACCTGGTCAACATCGGCGAAGCGGTCGGCGTCATCGCCGCGCAGTCGATCGGCGAGCCGGGTACCCAGCTGACCATGCGTACCTTCCACATCGGCGGCGCGGCCTCGCGTGCGGCGGCGGTGGACAACATCACGGTCAAGACCACCGGTTCGATCAAGTTCAACAACCTGAAGTCGGTCGAGCACGCCAACGGTTCGCTGGTGGCGGTGTCGCGCTCGGGCGAACTGTCGGTGCTCGACGGCCACGGCCGCGAGCGCGAGCGCTACAAGCTGCCGTACGGTGCCACCATCACCGCCAAGGACGGCGATGCCGTCAAGGCCGGCCAGTCGGTGGCGAACTGGGATCCGCACAATCACCCGATCGTGTCGGAAGTGGCCGGTTTCATCCGCTTCATCGACTTCATCGACGGCGTCACCGTCATCGAGAAGACCGACGAACTGACCGGCTTGGCCTCGCGCGAGATCACCGATCCGAAGCGTCGCGGCACCCAGGCCAAGGACCTGCGCCCGATCGTGCGCATCGTCGACGGCAAGGGCAACGACCTGACCATCCCGGGCACCGATCTGCCGGCGCAGTACCTGCTGCCGCCGCGCTCGATCGTCAACCTGCAGGACGGCGCGCCGGTCGGCGTGGGCGACGTGGTCGCCAAGATCCCGCAGGAAGCGTCCAAGACCCGCGACATCACCGGTGGTCTGCCGCGCGTGGCCGACCTGTTCGAAGCGCGCAAGCCGAAGGATCCGGCGATCCTGGCCGAGCGTTCGGGCATCATCAGCTTCGGCAAGGACACCAAGGGCAAGCAGCGCCTGATCATCAAGGACACCGACGGGTCGGAGCACGAAGAGCTGATCCCGAAGTATCGCCAGATCATCGTGTTCGAAGGCGAACACGTGGCCAAGGGCGAAACCGTGGTGGACGGCGAGCCGAGCCCGCAGGACATCCTGCGCCTGCTGGGCGTCGAGCCGCTGGCCGCGTACCTGGTCAAGGAAATCCAGGACGTGTACCGCCTGCAGGGCGTGAAGATCAACGACAAGCACATCGAGGTCATCACCCGGCAGATGCTGCGCAAGGTCGAGATCACCGACCAGGGCAACAGCAAGTTCCTCAACGGCGAGCAGGCCGAGCGCCAGCGCGTCATCGAGGAGAACGCCCGGCTGGCGACCCGCAACGAGCTGCCGGCCAAGTACGACCCGGTGCTGCTGGGCATCACCAAGGCCTCGCTGGCCACCGAGTCGTTCATCTCGGCCGCATCGTTCCAGGAGACCACCCGCGTCCTCACCGAGGCGGCGGTCCGCGGCACCAGCGATACGCTGCGCGGCCTGAAGGAAAACGTGATCGTGGGTCGCCTGATCCCGGCCGGTACCGGTCTGGCGTACCACAACACGCGCCGCCGCAATGCCAGCGGCCTGACCGAGTCGGAGATGCAGACCCTGTCCGGCGGCAGCGCCGAGCCGGCGGTCGAAGCTCCCGCGCCGACGGCTGCCGGTAGCGAAGAGTAAGCAGCAAGCCGGACCGGTCCCGTGCTCGCGGGGCCGGTCTACCAAGCGAAAGGGGGCGCAGCGGAAGCGCCCCGTATTCCGGCCCCGGATGGGCCAGCAAGTGAAGTCCGTCGTGTTGACGGCGCTTTGACTTGCCCGCTATACTTTCCTGTCTCGGCAGGCCGTCCTTCGGCCTGCCTTCGTTTTCACGCATCCAGGCCCGACGGCCTCAATCAGAAGAATCCACTGATGGCGACGATCAACCAGCTGGTCCGCAAGCCGCGGCAGGCGACCACCTACAAGAGCGCCTCTCCGGCGCTGGACAAGTGCCCGCAGCGCCGTGGCGTCTGCACGCGCGTGTACACCACCACCCCGAAGAAGCCGAACTCGGCCCTGCGTAAGGTCGCCAAGGTGCGCCTGACCAACCAGGAAGAGGTCATCAGCTACATCGGCGGCGAAGGCCACAACCTGCAGGAGCACTCCGTGGTCCTGATCCGCGGCGGTCGCGTCAAGGACCTGCCGGGCGTGCGCTACCACACCGTGCGCGGTTCGCTCGATGCCGCCGGCGTCGCCAAGCGTCGCCAGGGTCGTTCCAAGTACGGCGCCAAGCGCCCGAAGAAGTAAGGGGAAGTCCACATGTCTCGTAAAGGTAATACGCCGCAGCGCGCCGTCCTCCCGGATCCCAAGCACGGGAGCGAAACCATTGCCCGCTTCATCAACATGGTGATGCTGAGCGGCAAGAAGTCGGTCGCCGAAAAGATCGTCTACGGCGCGATGGACGTCATCGGCGAGAAGAACCCCAACGCTGTCGAGCTGGTGCAGAAGGCGCTGGACAACGTCGCTCCGGCGGTCGAGGTCAAGTCGCGCCGCGTCGGCGGTGCCACCTACCAGGTGCCGGTCGAGGTGCGTTCCTCCCGTCGCATGGCGCTGGCGATGCGTTGGCTGATCGACTCGGCGCGCAAGCGCGGCGAGAACTCGATGCCGCGCAAGCTTGCTGCCGAGCTGGTCGATGCCTCGGAAAACCGTGGCGGCGCCATCAAGAAGCGCGAAGAGACTCACCGCATGGCGGAAGCGAACAAGGCGTTCGCGCACTACCGCTGGTGACCTTCCGGGCCTTGGAAACGGGGCCCGTCAGCACTATCTAGAAGTGCTGCTAGCTGCGCCGTCGCGCGCGGCACAAATCCGAAGGCCGCCGCAAGGCGGCGTTCGGCCATCCGAAATCCAAGAAATTTGAGAGGCTCCCTGTGGCCCGTACCACTCCCATCGAGCGTTACCGCAACTTCGGCATCATGGCCCACATCGATGCCGGCAAGACCACCACCTCCGAACGCATCCTGTTCTACACCGGCGTCAGCCACAAGATCGGCGAGGTGCATGACGGTGCCGCGACGATGGACTGGATGGAGCAGGAGCAGGAGCGCGGCATCACCATCACCTCCGCCGCGACCACCGCGTTCTGGACCGGCATGGACAAGTCGCTGCCGCAGCACCGTTTCAACATCATCGATACCCCCGGGCACGTCGACTTCACCATCGAAGTCGAGCGTTCGCTGCGCGTGCTCGACGGCGCGGTGTTCGTGCTGTGCGCGGTCGGCGGCGTGCAGCCGCAGTCCGAGACCGTGTGGCGCCAGGCCAACAAGTACGCGGTGCCGCGCCTTGCCTTCGTCAACAAGATGGACCGCACCGGCGCCAACTTCGACAAGGTGGTCGAGCAGTTGAAGTCGCGCCTGGGTGCGTACCCGGTGCCGATGCAGGTGCCGATCGGCGCCGAAGACGGCTTCGAGGGCGTGGTCGACCTGGTCAAGATGAAGGCGATCCATTGGGATACCGCCTCGCAGGGCACCGTGTTCGAATACCGCGACATCCCCGCGCACCTGGTCGACAAGGCCACCGAGGCACGTGCGTTCATGGTCGAGGCCGCGGCCGAAGCCAATGAAGAACTGATGGACAAGTACCTCAACGAGGGCGACCTGTCCGAGGCCGAGATCCTGGGCGGTCTGCGCGAGCGCACCCTGAAGGTGGAAGTGGTGCCGGTGTACTGCGGCACTGCGTTCAAGAACAAGGGCGTGCAGGCCATGCTCGACGGCGTGATCCAGATGCTGCCGTCGCCCAGCGACCGTCCGCCGGTCAAGGGCATCGACGAGGACGACCAGGAAGACAGCCGTCCGGCCACCGACACCGCGCCGTTCTCCGCGCTGGCGTTCAAGATCATGACCGATCCGTTCGTCGGCTCGCTGACCTTCTTCCGCGTCTACTCGGGCACGCTGAACTCCGGCGACCAGGTGTACAACCCGGTCAAGTCGAAGAAGGAGCGCGTGGGTCGCATCCTGCAGATGCACTCCAACAACCGCGAAGAGATCAAGGAAGTGCGCGCGGGCGACATCGCCGCGGCGGTGGGCCTGAAGGATGTCACCACCGGCGACACGCTGTGTGCGCAGGACAACATCATCATCCTGGAGCGCATGGTGTTCCCGGAGCCGGTGATCTCGATGGCGGTCGAGCCGAAGACCAAGTCGGACCAGGAAAAGATGGGTATCGCGCTGAGCCGTCTGGCGCAGGAAGATCCCTCGTTCCGCGTCAACACCGACGAAGAGTCCGGCCAGACCATCATCCGCGGCATGGGCGAGTTGCACCTGGAAATCATGGTCGACCGCATGAAGCGCGAGTTCAACGTCGAGGCCAACGTCGGCAAGCCGCAGGTGGCCTACCGCGAGACCATCCGCAAGGCGGTCAAGCAGGAAGGCAAGTTCGTGCGTCAGTCCGGCGGTAAGGGCCAGTACGGTCATGTCGTGCTCGAGATCGAGCCGCAGGAGCGTGGCCTGGGCTACACCTTCGAGAACGCGATCGTCGGCGGCGTGGTGCCGAAGGAATACATCCCGGCGGTGGACAAGGGCATCCAGGAAGCGGTGGCCAACGGCGTGATGGCCGGCTACCCGATCGTGGACGTCAAGGTGCGCCTGATCGACGGTTCGTACCATGACGTCGACTCCTCGGAAATGGCGTTCAAGATCGCCGGCTCGATGGGCTTCAAGGAAGGCTTCAACAAGGCCAACCCGGTGCTGCTGGAGCCGATCATGAAGGTCGAGGTGGTGACGCCGGAAGACTACCTGGGTGATGTGATGGGCGACGTCAGCCGTCGTCGCGGCATCCTGCAGGGTCAGGACGACAGCCCGTCGGGCAAGGTGATCAACGCGATGGTGCCGCTGGGCGAAATGTTCGGCTACGCCACCACGCTGCGCTCGATGTCGCAGGGTCGCGCCACGTTCTCGATGGAGTTCGACCACTACGCTGAAGCGCCGGCCAACATCGCCGAAGCGGTCATCAAGAAGAGCTGAGACTAGAGCGACGGGATGCGTGCGGCGGACCCGATCCGCGCCGCATCCCGTGCTCTGTTCCCCCAATACGAATCACGAGGTAGAGAAGACATGGCAAAGGGTAAGTTCGAGCGCACCAAGCCGCACGTCAACGTCGGCACCATCGGTCACGTCGACCACGGCAAGACCACGCTGACCGCGGCGCTGACCAA
>NZ_JACHOK010000018.1:0-13602 GCF_014199855.1 Xanthomonas sp. F1
ATCACCTGACGCGGTTCGCCCTCCGCGCTGACGAAGGTCGTGCGCAGGTTTTCGTGCCTGGCCACGATCCGGTCCAGGCTGGCGCGCAGCGCGGCACGATTCAGGGCCCCGCTGAAGCGAAGCGCCGCGGGGATGTGGTAGGCCGCACCCGCGGCGTGGTCCAGTTGGTCCAGGAACCACAGCCGCTGCTGCGCCCACGACAGCGGCATGGCGTCTTCGCGGTCGACGGGCATGATCGCCCCCTGCGGCGTCGTTGCCGCGGCGGCGATGCTACCCGCCAGCAGTGCCGGCGTCGGCTGCGCGAACACGTCGCGCAGCGTCACGTCCACGCCCAGCGTGGTACGCAGTCGCGTCACCAGGCGCACTGCGAGCAGCGAGTGCCCGCCCAGTTCGAAGAAGTGGTCGTGGCGCCCGACCCGTTCCAGGCCCAGCAGTTCCTGCCAGATCGCCGCGATGGTGGATTCTGCCTCGCCGACCGGGGCCTCGTAGTCCTGGCTGGCCAGCGCGGCCTGATCCGGTGCCGGAAGGGCCTTGCGGTCCAGCTTGCCATTTGGCGTCAGCGGCAGCGCCGCCAATGTCACGAACGCACCAGGCACCATATAGTCGGGCAGGCTGCGCAACAAGGTGGCGCGCAGCGCGGTCGCCTGCAGGTCGGCCTCGTCGGCGGAAACGACGTAGGCCACCAGGCGCGCATCGCCGGATCCGTCGGTCTGCGCCACTACCACGGCCTCCTCCACCCCGGCACAGCCAGCCAGCTTGGCTTCGATCTCGCCCAACTCGATGCGAAAACCGCGGATCTTGACCTGGAAATCGTTGCGCCCCAGAAACTGCAGGTTGCCATCAGGCAACCAGCAGGCCAGGTCGCCGGTGCGATACAGCCGGGCCTCGGGCTCACTGGTGAATGGATCCGGCAGGAAGCGCTCGGCGGTCAACACGGGCCGATTCAGATAGCCGCGCGCGACCCCTGCACCGCCGATGTGCAGTTCGCCGACCACGCCGGCCGGCACCGGCATGCCGCTCGTGCTCAGTACATAGATCTGCGCGCCGGCGATCGGACGGCCGATCGGCACGCTCTCGTGCAGGGCGCCCTCGCCGTGGCCATCGCTGACAAACGTCGTGCAGCCCACCGTCGCTTCCGTCGGGCCGTACTCGTTGACCACGATGGCGTGAGGAAGCACGCGTTCGCGGAACCGATGCAGGGTGCGCACGCTCAACTGTTCGCCGCCGACGACCAGGCGGTGGCGCGTGCT
Source organism: Xanthomonas sp. F1 (assembly GCF_014199855.1). NCBI lineage: Bacteria > Pseudomonadati > Pseudomonadota > Gammaproteobacteria > Lysobacterales > Lysobacteraceae > Xanthomonas > Xanthomonas sp. F1. The sequence goes on from NZ_JACHOK010000018.1 coordinate 1,251, forward strand.
CACGGTAGGCGCATCGTTCAGGCCAGCCAGCACGTCCAGGTGCGCAGGCGTCAGCTTGAACAGCCATGGTTCGGGACGCAGGCAGTAGCGAAGCACTTCGGCCAGGCAGTGCTGGCGGTCCTCGGGCAGCAGTACCACCGGCTTGCCCACCCGCCATGGCGCGAGCAGCGTGGTCACCGTCGCGTCGAATCCCAGCGGCGTGGCGACCACGGCGCCGCAAACGTCGTCATGCAGGTAGGCGCCATGCGCGTGGGCGAGATAGGTGCCGACGTTGCGATGCGTCACCATCACGCCTTTGGGCTGCCCGGTCGACCCAGAGGTGTAGAGCACGTAGGCTAGATGGTCCTCGGTCAGGCCGATGGCTGCCGGCTCCGGATCGTGCTGTGGCTGACGCGCGATCGCTGCATCATCGTCGATCACCACGACCCGCAGCAGGCTCAACGCCGGCAGGTTGTCCTCCACCGCTGCGACGGTCAGCAAGGCCAGGGGCGGGTCACTGCGCAGGATGTCGGCCAGACGCTCGGCCGGATAGGCCGGGTCCAGCGGCACATAGCCCCCTCCGGCCTTGAGCACCGCAAGCAGCGCCACCACCATCTCGATGCCGCGCTCCATGCAGATGGCGACCCGCGCATCCGGCTTCACGCCCAGCGAGCGCAAATGGTGCGCCAGTTGGTTGGCACGCCGATTGAGTGCGTCATAACTGAGCAGCGAATCGCCGAAGATCAGAGCCGTCGCGTCCGGGGCGCGCTGCGTCTGCGCCTGGAACGCCTCGTGGACCAGTCCGGGCTGCGCGGGCGCTGTCGATTCTCCCCTGCCGACGGCGAGCATGTGCGCGACCTCGGCTGCCGGCAACACCGGCAGGCGCCGGACCGGAGTCGACGGCGCATTCGCCAGCGTGTCCACCAGGGCACGCATTGTCGTCTCGAAGTAGCGGATAAGACGCTGCCCGTCGATCTCCGGCACGCACAACACCGACAGACCCAGGGCCTGGCCCCAGTCCTCCACCGACATCGTCACTGGATAGCTGCCATGGGTCTTGCTCCTGGCAAGCAGGCGAATGCCGTCCCAGCCCGCCGGGTCGAATGCCGAACTCTGCGTACTGCCACTGCCCTGGTTGTAGCGATAGTTCAGCAACGCGGTGAACAATGGCAGGTGCGACGGTACCCGGCTGAAGCGCTGCGCCAGCGCCAGCGGCGCCTGTTCGTGCGCCAGCAGTGCAGTCAGGCGCGCATAGGTGTCGCGCACTGCCTCTTCGACCGAGAGCGCCGCCAGCGGCAAGCGGATCGGCAGCGAATTGATGAACATGCCGACGACCCGGTCGGCGCCCTCCGAGCCCTGCATCCGCCCGCTCAGCACGGTACCGAACACGACATCGTCGCTGCCGCTGCACTCGGCCAGGACCTGGGCCCACGCGACGTGGAACAGCACCGCCGGGGTCACGCCGAGCCCGCGCGCCGTGTCGCGGATGCGCCGCGATAGCGCGTCGTCAAACGGCAGGCTGCTCTCCTGCTGCGCTACGCCATGCTCGCGTGCGGCGAGGATGCCGAACGGTGCGGTCGGTGCCTCGACGTCGCCGAACTGCTCGCGGAAATAGGCTTCGTGTTCGGTCTCGGGCAGCGCGTTGGTCTGGGCGATGAAATTGCGGTACGGCATCGGCGTGGGCAGGTGGTCGCCGTGACCTTGCAGCAACTGCTGCACCTCGGAGAACACCAGGTCCAGGCCAATGTGATCGCAGACCATGTGATGGCTCAGCAATGCGACCAGCCAATCGCCCGCCGCCACGTCGCGCGCCACGTAGGCGGCCAGCATCGGTGCCTGGCGCAGGTCCAGTTGCAGCCGTTGCGGATCGGTCTGGGCCAGCAACTGCGCCAATACCGGTGCGTCCGTGCTGGTGGCCAGCTCCACGATGCGCAACGGCGCCTCCCGGTGCACGACCTGGACCGGTTGCTGCAGGTCTTCCCAGAACACCGCGGTCCGCAAGATATCGTGACGGTCGATCACCACTTGCAGCAGTTCCAGGAAGCTGCGCATCCGCGCCTGATCGTCGAATGCCAGCGTCAGGCGCAGTTGGTAAGTGTCGCCAGCGCCGCCAAGCAGGTGGTGGAACAGAATCCCTTCCTGCAGCGGCGCCAACGGGTAGATATCCTGGATATTGGAGACGCCGCCCGGTACGCCGTCGACGATGCGGTCGATGGCGTCCTGGCTCAGCTGCACCAGCGGCAGCAATGCGGGCGTAAGACGGGTGGTCTGCGCTGTGATCGGGTTTGCGACGGCTTGCCTCGGTGAGGCGCCGCCCCCGCCGCGGTGCAGACGTGCCGCCAGCGCGCTCAGCGTTGGGGCGTCGAAGACGGTGCGCACCTGCACCTCCAGCCCGGCCTGGTGCAGGCGCTCGATCAGGCTGATCACCAACAGGGAATGCCCACCCAGTTCGAAGAAATGGTCATGCCGGCCGACCCGCTCCAGCGCCAGCAACTCCTGCCAGATTGCGGCTAGCGTCTGCTCCACCTCCCCCAACGGCGCCTCGTAGCGGCGACTGGCGACCGCGGCCTGGTCCGGCGCCGGCAGTGCCTTGCGATCGAGCTTGCCGTTGGGCGTGAGCGGCAGCGCCGGCAACGTTACGAACGCGCTCGGGATCATGTAGTCAGGGAGACCACGCAGCAACTGGTCGCGCAGCGACAGTGCCTCCAGGATGACGTCCTCCTGCGGCACGACATACGCCACCAACGCACCGCCTCCTGCCGCATCGGCACGATCGATCACCGCCGCTTCGCGCACCCCGGCGCAGGCAATGAGCCGTGCCTCGACTTCGCCCGGTTCGATACGGAAACCGCGCACCTTGACCTGGAAATCGTTGCGTCCGACGTAGTCGATCGTCCCGTCTGGCAACCAGCGCCCCAGGTCGCCGGTGCGATACATCCGCGCCCCGGGGGTGGCGGCAAACGGATCGGGCAGGAAGCGCTCCGCGGTCAGCTCTGGCCGGTTCAGGTAGCCGCGCGCGACACCCGCGCCGCCGATGTGGATTTCACCAACCACCCCGGGCGGCACCGGCTCGCCATCCCGTCCAAGGAGATAGACCGTGGTGTTGGCGATCGGCCGGCCGATCGGAACCGAGGCCGCGCGGTCCTGCGGCATGCAGCGGTACGCCGTCGCCCATACCGTGGTCTCGGTGGGGCCGTAGGCATTGAACACGCGGTTGCCGCCTGCCCACTGGCAGGCCTTGGGCGGGAATGCCTCGCCTGCGACCACGAGCGTCATGTCCGCGTCGGCCAGGTCCTCGGCGGCGAAGGCCATCAACGCGGAAGGCGGCAAGGTCGCGTGGCTGATGCGGCGCTGGCGCAAGGTCTCCAGCAATGCGGGACCAGGACGCAAGGCCTCGCGCGGCGCCATATGCAAGCATGCGCCGGCGGACCAGGCCATCACGATCTCGAAGATGCTGGCATCGAAGCTGATCGAGGCGAACTGCAGCACCTGGCTCTGCGCGCCGACATCGAACAGCGCGGTCTGCGCCGCCGCCAGATGGCACAGGCTACGGTGCTCGACCATCACGCCCTTGGGCAGCCCGGTGGAGCCGGAGGTGTAGATGACGTACGCAAGGTGGCTCGGAACGAGCCCGACGGCACCGGCATCGAGGTTCTCGTACGGCTGCCGCGCGATCAGTGCGGCATCGTCGCCGTCCGCATCCATGACCAGGGTACGCAGCAGGCCAACCGCCGGCAGGTCGTCGACGAGCGCCGCCTGCGTCAGCAGTACCACCGGCGTGCTGTCGTCCAGCATGTAGGCCAGCCGCTCCGTCGGGTAGGCCGGGTCAAGCGGCACGTAGGCACCGCCGGCCTTCAAAGTGGCCAGCACGCCGACGAGCATCTCCACGCCGCGCTCCATGCAGATCGCCACCCGGTCGTCGGGCCGTACACCCAGTGTGCGCAACAGGTGCGCGACCTGATTGGCGCGACGGTTCAACGCCGCGTAGCTGAGGCACTGGCCATCGAAATGCAGTGCGAGCGCGTCTGGACGAGCGGCGACTTGCGCCTCGAACAGCGCATGCGCCAGCATCGGGAACGCAGGCACGGCAGTGGCGGTAGCGGTGGACGCCGCCAGCAGCTGCGCGCGAGTGTGGGCATCGAGCAGCGGCAGCCGACCGACCGGCAGGCTGTCGTCGGCAGCCATGGCGGTGAGCAGCGTCCTCCAGTAGCCGAGCATGCGCTCCACCGTGGCGCGATCGAACAGATCGGTCGCGTAGATCGCACTCCCGGACAGGCCGTGGTCCGGATCGTCGGAGAGGGAAAGCGCGATGTCGAATTGCGCGCTTTGGCGCACGGTCGGTAGCGCCGACAGTGCCAAGCCGGGAAGCTGCAGGTCGCCGCCGCGCGGGGTGTTGTTCAAGGCAAGCATGGCCTGGAACACCGGGCTGTGGCCCAGGCTGCGCTCCGGTTGCAGGGCCTCGACCACCTGTTCGAACGGCAGGTCGCGGTGCGCGTAAGCATCGAGCGTCGTCGCCTTGACCTGGGCCAGCAGGGCCGCGACGCTGGGATCTGCGCTCAAATCCACGCGCAGGGCCAGGGTGTTGACGAAGAAGCCGATCAAGGGCTCCAGCTCCGAGCGTTGCCGGTTTGCCACCGGACTGCCGACCACGATGTCGTCCTGCCCGCTGAGACGCGACAGCAGGGCCGACCATCCCGTCAGCAACGTCATGAACAGGGTCGCGCCATGGCGCTGTGCCAGCGCACGCAGCGCTGCGGTCAGGTCCGCGCTCAGCCTGACGTCCACGCGATCGCCGCTATAGCTCTGTGCTGCCGGGCGTGGCCGGTCGGTCGGTAACGTCAGCAGGGCCGGCGCGCCACGCAGATGCGCCGTCCAGAATGCGAGTTGCCGTTGCAACGTGTCGCCCTGCAGCCACTGCCGCTGCCAAGCCGCGTAGTCGGCGTACTGGATCGGCAATGACGGCAGCGGATCGGGCCGACCCTGGCTGAAGGCCGCATACAGCGCGCTGACTTCCTGTACCAGCACGCCAATCGACCAGCCGTCGCAGATGATGTGGTGTTGGGTCACCAGCAGGACGTGCTCGTCGTCGGCCATTTGTAGCAAGCGGCCCCGGATGAGCGGGCCGCTCGCCAGGTCGAAAGGCGCCAGCGCTTCGTCGCTCCCCAGCCGGGCGACTTCAGCTTGCCGCGCGTCGGCGTCCAGCGTGCGCAGGTCGTGCTCGTGCAGGGTAAAGACGCTGTTCGCCGATGCGATCACCTGGATTGGCTTGCCGTCCATGCTGACGAAGGTGGTACGCAGGCTCTCGTGCCGCGCCACGATCCGGTCCAGGCTGGCCCGCAACGCCGCACGATCCAGGATGCCGCGCAAGCGTAGCGCCGCCGGCATGTGGTAGCCGGCGCTCGCGGCATGATCGAGTTGGTCCAGGAACCACAACCGCTGCTGCGCCCACGAAAGCGGCAGCGCGGCATGGCGATCGGCCGATGGGATCGCCTCCGTCGCCGCAGGTGCCTGCGGGGCATCGCCACGCTGCCGCAGTTGCTGTAGCGCGACTGCGCGCCGCAGGTGTTGCAAGGTCTGGCTCTCATCAGCGCTCATGGTCGACACCGTTGGCTAGCAGGGCGAGGAGTTCTTCCTCGGAGAGATCGCTCAATCCGTCCTCGACCGCTACGACGTCCGATGTCGAGAAGAGCTTCAGCTGTTCATTGACGACCATCACGGCGAGCGACGAGAAGGTCGGTTGCTCGAAAAGCGCGCGTAGCGGCACCTCAACCTGCAGGCGCTCGCGGATCCGGATCACCAGTTGCATCACCAGCAGCGAGTGTCCGCCCAGTTCGAAGAAGTTGTCCTGGCGCCCGACCTGCTCCACACCCAGCAACTCCTGCCAGATCGTCGCGATCGCCTGCTCCACCTCCCCCACCGGCGCCTCGTAGGCACGGCTGGCCACCGCTGCCTGCCCCGGAACCGGCAACGCCTTGCGGTCCAGCTTGCCGTTGGGCGTGAGCGGCAGTGCCTCCAGCGTCACGAACGCGCTGGGCACCATGTACTCCGGCAAGGCCTGCGCCAGCGCCTCGCGCAGTGCCGCCGCCGACGGCTCCACGCCCGCCTCCGCCACCACGTACGCCACCAGCCGCTGATCGCCCGGCACGTCCTCGCGCGCCAGCACCACCGCCTCGCGCACGCCTGCGCATGCCACCAGCCGCGCCTCGATCTCGCCCAGCTCGATCCGGAACCCGCGTACCTTCACCTGGAAGTCGTTGCGTCCCAGATACTCCAGCGTGCCGTCGGCGCGCCAGCGGCCCAGATCGCCGGTGCGGTACATCCGCGCCCCCGCCTCTTCCGCGAACGGATCGTCCAGGAACCGCTGCGCGGTCAACTCCGGCCGGTGCAGGTAGCCGCGCGCCACCCCCACTCCGCCGATGTGGATCTCCCCTGCGACCCCGATCGGGACCGGCTGTCCCTGCGCATCCAGCAGGTAGATCCGCGCATTGGCGATCGGCTTGCCGATCGCCGGCCCGCCCGTGGAGGCTGCCACCTCCTCGATCGTCGCGTCCACCGTGCACTCGGTGGGGCCGTACATGTTGTGGAAGCCCACCTGCGTGGACGCGCGCAGCCGCTCCCACAGGTGCGGCCCGATCGCTTCGCCGCCCAACAGCACGCTGCGCGGCCGCCGCGCTCCCGGCGCCAGCAGCCCGGCCGCCAGCCACGCCTCCAGCTGCGAAGGCGTACTGTCCACCGCATCGATGCGCTGCTGCTCCAGGAACTCCACCAGCGCCGCGGCATTGGCCCGCAGCGCCTGCGGGATCAGCACCAGGCAGTGGCCCGACAGCAGCTGCAGCAGCCCTTTGAGCGACATGTCGAAGGAGAACGCCGCGTTCAACGCCACCCGCGCATTGGCCGGACATTGGCGGTGCGTGGTCCGGGCCATCACCTGCCAGAAGTTCACCGCCGAGCGGTGCTCGACCATGACACCCTTGGGTTGGCCGGTGGAACCGGAGGTGTAGATGACATAGGCCAGGTGCTTCGCGTGCAAATCCGGCACCACCGGATCGTGCGTCGGAGTGGCATCGTCGTGCGCCAGGTCTTCGAGCACCAGCACGGGCGCGGCGGCGCTGCTCAGCATCGGCAACTGCACATGCAGCGCGGCCTGGGTGACCACCGCCATCGGCGCGCTGTCGGCCAGCATGTAGGCCAGGCGCTCGGCCGGATAAGCCGGGTCCAGCGGCACGTAGGCGCCGCCGGCCTTGAGGATGCCCAGCACGCCGACCACCAGCTCCAGGCTGCGCTCGGTGCACAGCGCGACACGCTCGTCCGGGCGCACGCCCAGGCCGATCAGGTGGTGCGCGAGCCGGTTGGCGCGGCGGTTCAACTCGCCGTAGTTCAGTACCTGGCCGTCGTACTCCACCGCCGGGGCATCCGGCTGCTGCGCCGCCTGCGCCGCGAACAGGCCGTGGATCAGAGCCTGCTGCGGGTACGCCGACTGCGTGGCATTGAACCCGTGCAGCACCTGCGACCGCTCGACCGGCGACAGCAGCGGCAGGCGGCTCACCGACTGCGTGTCGTCGGCCACCATGGCCGCGAGCAGGGTCGTCCAATGACCGACGATCCGCTGTGCGGTCTGCTGCACGAACAGATCCGTGGCGTAGACCAGGCTGCCCGTCAAGCCCGTGGGCATGTCGGTCAGCGACAAGGACAGGTCGACGCGCGCCGTCCGCTGCTCGGTGTCGAGGTTCTCCAGGGTCAGGCCGGGCAGGTCCAATTCGCCGGCGCCGGGCGCGTTGTTGAGATTCAACCAGGCCTGGAACACCGGGCTATAGCTCAGGTTGCGCTCGGGCTGCAGGGCTTCGACCACCTGCTCGAACGGCAGATCCTGGTGCGCGTAGGCCTCCAGCGTCGTCGCCCTGACCTGGGCCAGCAGCGCGGCCACACTGGGATCGGCCTGCAGGTCCACACGTAGCGCCAGCGTGTTGACGAAGAACCCGATCAAGGGCTCCGTCTCCGCGCGCGGGCGGTTGGCCACCGGGCTGCCGATGACGATGTCGTGTTGCCCGCTCAGGCGCGACAGCAATGACGCCCAGGCCGCATGCAGGGTCATGTACAGGGTGACGTTGTGCCGTTGCGAGAACGCCCGCAGCGCCACGCTGAGGTCGGCGCTCAGTTGGACCGGCACGCGGTTGCCGCGATAGCGTTGCACCGCCGGGCGCGGCAGGTCGGTCGGCAGTTCCAGCAGTGCCGGAGCTGCGGCCAGATGCGTGCGCCAGAACTCCAGTTGTGTCTGCAGCACTTCGCCCTGCAGCCACCGACGCTGCCAAGCGGCATAGTCTGCATATTGGATCGGCAATGGCGGCAGCGGATCCGGCTCGCCCTGGCAGAAAGCGGCATACAGCGCCGCGACCTCGCGCACCAGGATACCGATCGACCAGCCGTCGGAAATGATGTGGTGCTGGCTGACCAGCAGCACATGCTCGCGTTCGCCCAGTGCCAGCAAGTGGCCACGGATCAGCGGGCCGCGCGCCAGATCGAAGGGCGCGCGCGCCGTGGTGCCGCCCAAGGCATCGATTGCCGCCTTCTGGGCAGTGCTGTCCATACCGCACAGGTCATGCTCGGCCAGGGCGAAGCCGCTGTCAGCGGCGGCGATGCGCTGCCACGGCTCGCCCTCGACGGTGACGAAGGTCGTGCGCAGGCTTTCGTGCCGCGCCACGATGCGATCCAGGCTGGCCTGCAATGCGGTCCGGTCCAGGAGACCGGACAGACGAAGCGCCGTCACGATGTGGTAAGAAGCGCTCGCCGTATGGTCGAGCTGGTCGAGGAACCATAGCCGCTGCTGCGCCCACGACAAGGGTAGCGCCTCGCCGCGCGGTACCGGCAGAATCGCACCCTGTGCCGACGCGGCCGCGTTGGACACGGTACGGGCCAGCGTCGCCAGTGTGGGTTGCGCGAACACGTCGCGCAGCGCCAGCTCCACGCCCAGCGCGGCACGCAGCCGTGTGACCAGCCGTACCGCCAGCAGAGAGTGCCCGCCCAACTCGAAGAAATGATCGTGGCGCCCCGCCCGCTCGATTCTAAGCAGGTCCTGCCAGATCGCTGCGATCGCCTGCTCCAGCTCGCCCACCGGCGCCTCGTAGGCCAGGCTGGCGACCGCAGCCTGATCCGGTGCCGGGAGCGCCTGGCGATCGAGCTTGCCGTTAGGCGTGAGCGGCAGCGCCTCCAGCATCACGAACGCGCCGGGTACCATGTACTCCGGCAGCACTCGCGACAACGTCGCACGCAGCGCGGCAGCCGTTACCTCTGCACCGACTTGCGGCACGACGTAGGCCAGCAACCGCTTGTCGCCGACGGCATCCTCGCGTGCGATCACCACGGCCTTGGCAACGCCGTCGCACGCGGCCAGCCTGGCCTCGATTTCACCCAATTCGATGCGGAAGCCGCGGATCTTCACCTGCAGGTCGTTGCGTCCCAGATAATCCAGCGTGCCGTCCGGCAGCCAGCGACCGAGATCCCCGGTCCGGTACATCCGTGCCTCGGGATCGGCTGCAAAGGGATCGGCGAGGAAGCGCTGCGCGGTCAGCTCCGGCTGGTTCAGATAGCCACGTGCCACGCCTGGCCCGCCGATATGGATTTCACCTGCGGCCCCAACCGGCACCGGGTCTCCGTGCGGCCCCAGGACGTACACCTGGGTATTGGCGATCGGCCGGCCGATGGGAATGGTCCGGGCAGCGTCCGGCAACGTCGCGATCTCGAAGGTGGTCGCGAAGGTCGTCGCCTCGGTGGGACCATAGCCATTGAGCAGGTGACGCGGCGGCAGTGCGCCGTTGAGCACGCGCGCCACGCTGCGCGGGTCCAGAACGTCTCCGCCGACCAGCAGATACTTCAAGCCGGCGAAGGCCAGGCCCAGTACGTTGACGTACTCGTTGAACAGGCCGGCGGTCATCCACAGCGCCGAGGCCTTGCCTTCGACCAGCACACGGTTGAGGGCCTGCGGGTCGAGCACGTCCTCCTGCGCCACGACCAGCAGGCGTGCGCCGTTGAGCAAGCCGCCCCAGATCTCCCAGGTGGACGCATCGAATGCCGGATTGGCGCAGTGCGCGACGCAGTCGTCCGGGCTGAGCGGCGCATAGGAGGCATTGACTGCGAGCCGCACGACGCTGCGGTGCTCGATCATCACCCCCTTGGGCTGCCCGGTCGAACCGGAGGTATAGAGGACATAGGCCAGGTGACGCGACGTCAGGCCCGGCACGATCGGATCGGGCACCGCCGCAGGCAGTGGAGCGGCCTCGATTTCATCAAGCACCAGGATGCTGGCATGCGCAGCCTTGGAAGGAAGCCGATCGCGCGATATCGACTGCACCAGGATCGCCGCCGGCGCGATGTCGGCGAGCAGATAGGACAGGCGTTCGGCCGGGTACGTCGGATCCAGCGGCACGTAGGCGCCACCGGCTTTGAGGATGCCCAGCAGCGCGACCACCATGCCGACGCTGCGCTCCATGCACAGCGCGACGCGATCGTCGGGTTTGACCCCGAGCGCGATCAGCCGCTGCGCCACGCGGTTGGCGCGGCGATTCAACACGGCATAGCTCACCAGCTCCCCGGCGCCGTCCAGCGCCACGGCCTGCGGTTGCCGCGCTGCCTGCGCCTCGAACAGGGCGTGGATCGGCTGGTCGTGCGGGTAGTCCGCCTGCGTCGCGTTGAAACCGGACACGACAAGCTCGCGCTCCTCCGGCGAGAGTACGTCCAGTTGCGTGAGCGAGCGTTGCGGGTCTTCCGCCAAGGCCTGGACCAGAGTTGCGATGGCCCGCTCCACGTAGCCAAGCACGCGTGCGCTGTCGATGCCCGGCACCGACCAGATCGCCAGGCCGAATCCCTGCCCCAGGTCGTCCACCGAGACCGTCAGCGGATAATTCGTGCGTGCAAAACCATCCACCACCCACACACCTTCCCAGGCGGACACCTTCGCCGCGACCTCGGCGGGTTCGCTGACTTCGTGGCTGTGGCGGTAATTGAGCAGACTCGTGAACAGCGGTGCCGGCGGCTGCACGCCGCTGCAGCGCTGGGCCAGGGCCAGCGGCATCTGCTCGTGGGGCAGCAATGCCCCGAGCCGGCGATAGGTATCCTGAACCGCCCCGGCCACATCCAGACCTGCCAGCGGCAACCGGATCGGCAAGGTATTGATGAACATCCCCACGACCTGCTCGGCGCCTTCGGTCTCCTGCAGGCGTCCCGACAGCACGGTGCCGAAGACCACGTCGTCGCGTCCGCAACATTGCGCCAATACCCGCGCCCAGGCCAGGTGAAACAGCACGGCCGGGGTCACGCCCTGCTGCCGAGCGGCCTCGCGGATCCGCTGTGCCAGCGTCTCGTCCAACCGTTGCCGTGCCTCGTCCAGTTCGCCTGCGTTCTCCGCCTGGACGTCCAGCACCCCGAATGGCGCAGTGGGTTCGTCCACGTCGCCCAGCTCCGCGCGGAAATACGCCTCGTGCTCCGCCTCGGACACTGCCAGCGCCCTTGCGATGAAATCGCGATATGGCATCGGCGCCGGCAGCGCAGCCTGCTGGCCCTGCAGCACGGCCTGGATTTCCGACAGGATCAGATCCTGTGCAATATGGTCGCAAACAATGTGATGGTTCAGCAGGGCCAGCAGCCAATCGCCAGTCGCCGGATCGCGTGCCACGTGAGCCGCCAGGATCGGCGCCTGCCGCAGATCCAGCCGCATCCGCCGTGGGTCGGTCTGGGCCAGCAGTTGCGCCTGCGCCGGCGCGTCCGCCGACAGGGTCAGTTCGTGGACCGGCAGTACCGCGCGGCGCTGCACCACCTGCATCGGCTTGGCGAGTTCCTCCCAGTGCACCGCGCTGCGCAGGATGTCGTGGCGATCGATCACGTGCTGCAAGGCGTCCAGGAACGCATCCAGACGCGCGCGGCCGTCGAATGCCACCACGGTGCACAGCAGGTAGGTGTCGCCGCCGTTGTCGTGCTCCAGCAGGTGATGGAACAGGATGCCTTCCTGCAGGGGCGCCAGCGGATAGATGTCCTGGACGTTGGCAACGCCGCCAGGCACGCTTTCCACCAGGCGGTCGATCTCCGCCTGGGTCAGGCTCGCCAGCGGCAGCAGGTCGGGCGTGATCGCCGCAGTCGCCGGGGTAATCCGGTTCGGCGGTACCGCGTCACGCGGCGGCGCGGGCGCCGCCAGCAGCAGTTGCTCCGCCAGCGCACTCAGCGTCGGCGCCATGAACACGCTGCGCACGTCAGCGCTCAGCCCGCGTAGACGCAATTGCTCGATCAGGCCGATCACCAGCAGCGAGTGTCCGCCCAGTTCGAAGAAGTTGTCCTGGCGCCCGACCTGCTCCACACCCAGCAACTCCTGCCAGATCGTCGCGATCGC
>NZ_JACHOK010000019.1:0-9550 GCF_014199855.1 Xanthomonas sp. F1
CCTTGAGGATGCCCAGCACGCCGACCACCAGCTCCAGGCTGCGCTCGGTGCACAGCGCGACACGCTCGTCCGGGCGCACGCCCAGGCCGATCAGGCGGTGCGCGAGCCGGTTGGCGCGGCGGTTCAACTCGCCGTAGCTCAGTACCTGGCCGTCGTACTCCACCGCCGGGGCATCCGGCTGTCGCGCCGCCTGCGCCGCGAACAGGCCGTGGATCAGGGCCTGCTGCGGGTACGCCGACTGCGTGGCATTGAACCCGTGCAGCACCTGCGACCGCTCGGACGACGACAGTACCTGCAATGCGCGCACCGCAGAGGTGGGCTGTGTTTCGAGTGCGGCAACCAGGGCCATCACGGCCGCACCAAGGTAATGGACGACGCGCTGCGGATCGATCCTGGCGCTGCACTGCACGACCAGGGCGAAGCCTCGCCCGAAATCGTCAACCGACATGGTCAGCGGGTAATTGGTGCGAATCTCGTCGCTCACCACCCGCACGCCCGACCATGCCTGTGCCTCGGCGCTGTCGTGGTCGTAATTGTGCCGGTAGTTGAGCAAGGCGGTGAACAACGGCAGCGGTGGCTGGATGCCGCTGCAACGTTGTGTCACGGCCAGCGGCATCTGCTCATGGAGCAATAGCGCGCTCAAGCGACGGTGCGTCTCACGCACCGCCTCGGCCACGCCAAGTTCCGCCAGCTGCAAGCGAATCGGCAGGGTGTTGATGAACATCCCGACCACGTGTTCGGTCCCTTCGGTCTCCTGCAGGCGGCCCGACAGCACCGTGCCAAACACCACGTCGTCGCGTCCGCTGCACCGCGCCAGCACCTGTGCCCAGGCCAGGTGGAACAGCACCGACGGGGTCACCCCCTGTTGCCGCGCCGCCTCGCGCAGCCGCAGCGCCAATGCCTCATCCAGCCGCAGGCGTGCTTCGTGCACTTCGCCGGCGCTTTCCGCCTGCACGTCCAGCACCCCGAACGGCGCCGTGGGTTCGTCCACATCGCCCAGTTGCGCGCGGAAATACGCCTCGTGCTCCGCCTCGGACACCGCTAGCGTCCGTGCGATGAAATCCCGATACGGCTTCGGCGCCGGCAGCGTGGCCTGCTGGCCCTGCAGGACGGCCTGAATTTCCGACAGGATCTGATCCTGTGCGATGTGATCGCAGACGATGTGGTGGTTCAGCAGGGCCAGCAGCCACTCGCCCGTGGCTGGGTCGCGCGCCACGTAGGCCGCCAGGATCGGCGCCTGCCGCAGATCCAGCCGCACCCGCCGCGGGTCGGTCAGGGCCAGCAGCTGCGCCTGTGCCGGCGCATCCGCCGACAGCAGCAGCTCGTGAACCGGCAACACCGCGCGGCGCTGCACCACTTGCACCGGCTTGGTCAGTTCCTCCCAGTGCACCGCACTGCGCAGGATGTCGTGGCGATCGATTACCTGCTGCAACGCTTCCAGGAAGGCGTCCAGCCGCGCGCGGCCGTCGAAGGCCACCATCGTGCACAGTAGGTAGATGTCGCCACCGCTGCCGCTTTCCAGCAGGTGATGGAACAGGATGCCTTCCTGCAGGGGCGCCAGCGGGTAGATATCCTGGACATTGGAAGTGCCGCCCGGCACGCCGCCCACGATGCGATCGATCTCCGCCTGGGTCAGGTTCACCAGCGGCAGCAGCTCCGGCACGATCGCAGTGGTCGATGGAGTAATCAGGTTGTGGGGCACGAGGTCGCGCACGATTGCCGGCGACGCCTGTGCCAGATGTGCCGACAGCGCGCTCAGCGTCGGCGCCATGAACACGCTGCGCACATCAGCGCTCAGCCCGCTCCTGCGCAATCGCTCGATCATGCCGATCACCAGCAGCGAGTGCCCGCCCAGTTCGAAGAAGTTGTCCTGCCGCCCGATCTGCTCCAGGCCCAGCAACTCTTGCCAGATCGTCGCGACGGCTTGCTCCACCTCGCCCATCGGCGCCTCGTAGACGCGGCTGGCAACGGCCGAGACGTCCGGTGCCGGCAGTGCCTTGCGATCCAGCTTGCCGTTAGGTGTGAGCGGCAGCGCCTCCAGTGTCACGAACGCACTGGGCACCATGTAGTCCGGCAGGTCTTTCGACAACGCTTCGCGTAAGGCTCCCACCGTCGGCGCGACACCGTCGTGCGGTACCACGTACGCGATCAGACGCTTTTCGTCGGACGCTCCCTTCTGCGCGACCACCACCGCTTCGCGCACCCCGGCAGCCGCAGCCAGCCTTGCCTCGATCTCGCCCAGTTCGATGCGGAATCCACGTACCTTCACCTGGAAGTCGTTGCGGCCCAGGAACTCGATATGGCCGCCCTCGCGATAGCGCGCGCGATCGCCGCTCTTGTACATGCGCGCGCCCGGCACCGTGCTGAATGGATCTCGCAGATAGCGCTCGGCGGTCAGTGCATCGCGATTGAGATAGCCCCGCGTGACACCGTCGCCGCCGATGTAGATCTCGCCGGCAACGCCGAGCGGGACGGGGTGCAATGCCGCGTCCAGGATGTAGATCTGAGTATTGGCCACGGGCCGACCGATCGTCGCGCTGGCCATCGTCTTGTGCAGCGCGTCGTACTGCACATAGGCCGCCGTGCAGGTGACGGTGGTCTCGGTGGGCCCGTAGGTGTTGATGAGCTTGAGCGACGCAGGGCGCAGCGCATCCCATGCTTGCAGCTTCTGGGTAGATAGCGCGTCGCCGGTAACGTTGAGCAGGCGCAGGTGGTGCAGGTCACGATGCGCCTTATCAGGGTCGCGTTGCCACTCGTTAACCAGGGTATGCCAATGCGCGGCAGTGATATGCACCACGGTCAGCACCGGCCCCGCATCTTCGCCACCCGTGCCGAAGATGCGGCTGGTCGGCAGCAACGTCGCGCCGCCGCACAGGGCCGGGAACATCTCTTCCACCGAGACGTCGAAGTTCAATGAATTTTGCTGCAGCACTGTATCGCTCGGCACGATGCCGAACAGGCGCACGGCGTCGAAGATGTAGTTGACCAGGCCGCGATGTTCGACCATCACGCCCTTGGGCAGGCCGGTGGTGCCCGAGGTGTAGATCACGTAGGCCAGGTGGCCAGGTGCCAGATCGGCGACCAGCGGATCGTGCACCGGCTGTTGCACCAGTGTCCGGTCCCGGTCCAGCGTCAGCAGCGGAATCTGCACGTGACCGCAGCTGGCACGCTGGGCGATGTGGTCGAGACCGGCGTGCGTCAGCAGCACGAGGGGACGGCTGTCTTCCACGATGTAGGCCAAGCGCTCGGCCGGGTATGCCGGGTCCAGTGGCACATAGGCGCCGCCGGCCTTGAGGATGCCCAGCACGCCGATCACCATCCATGCATTGCGCTCGGCGCAGATCGCGACCCGCGTGTCGGGTTTCACGCCGAGTTCGATCAGGCGATGCGCCAGGCGGTTCGCCTGGCGATTGAGCTCGGCGTAACTCAGCTGCTGCCCGTCGTCCACCACCGCGATGGCCTGTGGCTGCGCAGCGACCTGCGCCTCGAACAGATGGTGAATGCAGAGATCGCGCGGATATGGCCTCGCCGTGTCGTTGAACGCCACCAGCAACTGGTGGCGCTCGGCATCGGTGAGCAGCGGCAATTCACTGACGCGCAACTGCGGGTCGCCGACCAGCGCCTGCAGCAGGAGATCGAAATGGCTGGCCAGGCGCACGATCCGCTCGCGGTCGAACAAATCGGTCGCGTACTTCAGCACCCCACGAATGGCGTCACCCTCTTCCAGCAATGCCAATGACAGGTCGAACTGCGACGTGGGGCTGCAACTCTCCTGCGCCGCCAGGGTCAGGCCCGGCAGACGAAACTCTTGCTGCGGCGTGTTCTGCAGATCCAGCGACACCTGGAACAGCGGGCTGTGACTGAGGCTGCGTTCGGGCTGCAGTGCCTCAACCACCTGCTCGAACGGCAGGTCCTGGTGCGCGTAAGCTCCCAGCGTCACGGCCTTGACCCGCTCAAGCAGTTCGGCAACCGTGGGATCGGCCTGTACGCCCACGCGCAAGGCCAGGGTATTGACGAAGAAACCCACCAGCGGCTCGATCTCGGCGTGCTGGCGGTTCGCCACGGGGGTACCGACGACGATGTCCTCCTGACCACTCAAGCGCGACAGTAGCGCCGTCCACGCGGCCAGCAATGTCATGAACAGGGTAACGCCATGCCGGCGCGAGAAAGCGTGCAACTCGGCGACACGGGCGACGGAGAGGCGGACCTCGACTTCGTCGCCCGCATAGCGCTGCACCGCGGGCCGCGGCCGATCGGTCGGCAATTCCAGCAGCGCCGGGGCATCGCGCAGGTGCTCCAGCCAGAACGCTAGCTGTTCCTGCTGGACCGGACCCTGCAGCCAGCGCCGCTGCCAGGCGGCATAGTCCGCGTACTGCACTGACAACGTCGGCAAAGGGTCGGGCTCGCCCTGGCGGAATGCTGCGTACAGCGTGCTGAGCTCGCCGACCAGCACCCCGATCGACCAGCCGTCGGACACGATGTGGTGCTGGGTCACCAGTAACACATGTTCCTGTTCTGAGAGCTGCAGCAGCCTGCCGCGGATCAAGGGGCCGCGCGCCAGATCGAATGGCGCACGTGCTTCGTTCGTGCTGAGCTCGGCGACCGCGGCGACTTGCGCCACGGCGGACTGCGCACGCAAGTCATGCGAGATCAGCAGGAAACCGACATCCGCGGCGGCGATGACTTGCTGCGGTGTCCCTTCCACGCTGGTGAAGGTGGTGCGCAGGCTCTCGTGCCGCGCCACCAGACGATCGAGGCTGGACTGCAGCGCCGCCCGATCCAGGCTACCGCTCAGGTGCAACGCCACGGGAATGTGATAAGCAGCGCCGGCCGCAGGGTCCAGTTGATCCAGGAACCACAGCCGTTGCTGTGCCCACGACAATGGCAGCGCCCCGCTGCGGTCCACCGGCACGATCGTGTCCTGGGTCGCAGTACCCGCGTCGGCCACGCGCGCGGCCAAGGGCGCCAGCACCGGATGAGCGAAGACTTCGCGCAGCGGAAGCTCGACACCCAGCGTCGCGCGCAGTCGCGTCACCAGCCGCACCGCCAGCAACGAATGTCCGCCGAGCTCGAAGAAGTGATCCTGTCGTCCCACCCGTTCCAGGCACAGCAGTTCTTCCCAAAGCGTGGCGATCGCCTGCTCCAGTCCTCCCTGCGGCGCTGCGTATGCGCGACTGACCACCGCTTTCTGGTCGGGTGCCGGCAAGGCCCTGCGATCCAGCTTGCCGTTGGGTGTCAGCGGCAAGCTCTCCAACATCACGAATGCGCTGGGCACCATGTACTCCGGCAACGCGTGCGACAATGCCTCTCGCAGTGCGCTCGCCGATGGCGCGGTGCTGGCTTCGGGCACGACATAGGCCACAAGCCGCTTGTCGCCGGTCGCATCCTCGCGTGCCAACACGGCAGCGTCGCGCACGCCGGTGCAGGCTGCCAACCTGGCCTCGATCTCTCCCAGCTCGACGCGGAAGCCGCGGACCTTCACCTGGAAGTCGTTGCGGCCCAGGTATTCGATGGTGCCATCAGCCCGCCAGCGACCCAAGTCGCCGGTGCGGTACATGCGCGCATGCGGCTTGTCCACGAACGGATCGGCCAGGAATCGCTCCGCAGTCAACGCTGGACGGTGCAGGTAACCGCGCGCCAGTGCGTCTCCGCCGATATGCAGCTCGCCAGTCACACCGATTGGTACCGGGGCGCCATGCGCATCCAGCAGGTAAATGCGCACATTCGCGATCGGCTTGCCTATCGGAGGCAGCGCCGGCCACTTCGCCGGCTCCCCCACCAGGGTCAACGCTGTGACCACATGCGTTTCCGTCGGGCCATAGTGATTGTGCAGCCGGCAACCTGGGTTCGCGTGGAAGAATGCTCGAATCGCCGGATTGGCGAACAACTGCTCGCCGGCTGTCACTACCTCGCATAGTGCCGGCATCGCGGTTCCGGACTGCTGCGCCGCAACGGCCAGGCCCTGCAACGCGACAAAGGGCAAAAAGATCCGCTGCACCTGCTGCGCCTGGAGGAACCGCAACAGTTCGAACGGATCCTGCCGGATCGCCTCGTCCGCCAGCAGCAGACACCCGCCCGTGCCCAGAGTGTGGAAGATTTCCTGGAACGCGACATCGAATCCCAGCGCAGAGAACTGCAGGACACGCTGGGGCAAGCAGGCACCCGAGTCGGCTCCTTCCTGCCATGCCAACAGGTTGCGCAGCGCCCGATGCGGCATCGCGACACCCTTGGGCTGGCCCGTCGAGCCCGAGGTGTAGATGACATAGGCAAGGTGGTGGGTTCCCATTCCCTGCGGCAAGGGGTCGCTTTCGGATTGCCCCGTCAGTTCTTCCAGGCCCTGCGTGTCCAGATGCAAACGCGGCACAGAAGCGGCGAGCGGAAGTACCACGGATGGCTGTGTCACCACCACGGATGGCGCACTGTCCTGCAGCAGGTAGGCGAGGCGCTCGGCAGGATAGGCGGGGTCCAGAGGAACGTAAGCCCCACCCGCCTTGAGTACGCCGAGCACGGCGACGACCAGTTCCGTGCAACGCTCCATGCAGATCGCGACGCGGTCGTCCGGACGCACCCCCAGCGCGATCAGGCGATGCGCCAGCCGGTTGGCGCACCGGTTCAATGCGCCATAGGTCAGTCGCTGCTCCCCGTGTTCCACCGCGATGGCATCGGGCTGCCGCACGGCCATCGCCTCGAACTCCGCATGCACCGGTTGCCGATACGGATACTCCGTCTGCGTGGCATTGAACCGGACCAGCAGCGTCTCGCGCTCGGCGTCCGGCAGGATGGGCAATCGGCAAACCGTCTGCTGGTCGTCCGCCACCATGGCGTTCAGCACGGACATCCAGCAGCCGAGCAACCTCTCCATGGTCTGGCGATCGAACAGATCTGTGGCATAGGTCAGCTCACCTGCCAGGGCACCCGCCACTTCACTCAGCGACAGGGCGAGATCGAACTGCGCGGTGTTCTGCGGATTGTCCAGCACCGCCAAGCTCACTCCAGGCAACGCCAGTTCGCCGTCCGTGGGCGTGTTGTTCAGACCGAGCATCGCCTGGAACACCGGGCTGTAGCTCAGGCTGCGCGCTGGCTGAAGTGCTTCGACCACTTGCTCGAACGGCAAGTCCTGATGCGCATAAGCTGCGAGCGTCGTTGTCCTGACCTGCGCCAGCAGCGCTGCCACGCTCGGGTCTTCCCGCAGATCCACCCGCAATGCCAGCGTATTGACGAAAAAGCCCACCAGCGGCTCGATCTCGGCCCGCTGCCGGTTTGCTACGGGACTGCCTATCACGACTTGGTCCTGACCACTGAAGCGCGCCAGCAGCACCGACCAACTGGCGAGCAGGGTCATGAACAAGGTGGCGCCATGACGCTGCGACAGGGCATGCAATGCGCTGACCAGGCCCACGTCCACACGAACCGGAATGCGGTCGCCCGCGTAGCGCTGCATGGCTGGGCGCGGTCGGTCGGTCGGCAGTTCCAGCAACGCCGGCGCGTCCCGCAACTGTTCGCGCCAGAAGGCGATCTGTTCCTGCAGCAGGTCGCCCTGCAGCCAGCTTCGCTGCCACGCGGCATAGTCCGCGTACTGGACCGGCAGCGCCGGCAAGGGATCGGGCGCACCGGTCAGGAACGCCGCATACAGCGCGCTGACCTCGCGCACCAGCACCCCGATCGACCAGCCATCGGAGACGATGTGGTGCTGGGTCACCAGCAGCACGTGCTCTTGCGCGGACAAGGCCAACAGGCGACCGCGGATCAGCGGCCCCTGCGCCAGGTCGAATGGCGCGCGTGCCTCGGCCAGGCGCAGCTCGGTGACCGCCGCAGCTTGGGCGACGGCATCCAACCCACGCAGATCGTGGAGGGTCAATGCAAAGCCGCTGTCGGGCGGCGCGATCACCTGCTGCGGTTCACCCTCCACACTGACGAAGGTGGTGCGCAGGCTTTCGTGCCGTGCCACCACCCGGTCCAGGCTCGCCTGCAGCGCGGCGAGGTCCAGCTGACCGCTCAGCCGCAGCGCCGTCGGGATGTGGTAGGCCGCCCCCGCCGCCGCGTCGAGCTGGTCCAGGAACCAGAGCCGTTGCTGTGCCCATGACAATGGCAGCGGTCCGGCGCGATCGGTCGACGGAATGATCGCGTGCGACGCCCGGCTCGCCGCGGCGATGACGGTGGCCAGGGCAGCTAACGTCGGTGCGACGAATACGTTGCCCACGGCAAGTTCCACATTCCGCGTCGCGCGCAAGCGCGTCACCAGCCGGACGGCCAGCAAGGAATGTCCACCCAGTTCGAAGAAGTGATCGTGCCGGCCCACACGCTCCAAGCCGAGCAATTCCTGCCAGATCGTAGCGAGCGACTGCTCGATCTCGCCCAGCGGCGGCACGTAGTCGCGGCTGGCCAACGCCGCCCGATCCGGCGCCGCCAATGCCTGACGATCCAGCTTGCCATTGGGCGTCAGCGGCAAGGTCTCCAATATCACGAACGCGCTGGGCACCATGTACTCGGGCAGCGCCTGCAACAGCGCTTGGCGCACCTCCACCACTACCAAGGCATGCCCCTGCTGCGGCACCACATAGGCCACCAGTCGCTTGTCGCCCGGCACATCCTCACGTGCCAGCACCACCGCCTCGCGTACGCCCGTGCACGCCGCCAGCCGCGCCTCGATCTCTCCCAACTCGATGCGGAACCCACGCACCTTCACCTGGAAATCGTTGCGCCCCAGATACTCGATGTTGCCGTCCGGTCGCCAGCGCCCCAGATCGCCGGTGCGGTACATGCGGGCGTCGGGATCGGACGCAAACGGATCGGCCAGGAAACGCTCGGCGGTCAGCTCCGGGCGGTTCAAGTAGCCACGTGCCACACCGGCACCGCCGATGTACAGCTCACCGATCACCCCGATCGGCACCGGCTGACCCTGCGCGTCCAGCACGTAGACCTGCGTGTTGGCGATGGGCCGGCCGATGGGCATCGGATCGCGTACCAGGCCAACCTGGGTACGATGGAGCGTCGCCCACACGGTGGTTTCGGTGGGGCCATACTCGTTGTACAGCGCAAGCTCCGGAACGAAGCGCTCCGTCATCCTCTGCAGCTCGGGAGGGCAGACCTCGCCCGCCACGATGATGTCCTTCAGGCTTCGCTCGTGGCTCTCTTCCAGCCGCTCGAGGATCAGGCGTGCCAGCGACGGCACGCAAAGCAGCGTGGTGATGCGATGCCGATCGATGGCACGCGCGAGTGCCTCCGGTTCATGCCCAGCATCGCCCTCCAGGACCACCAGCGTACCGCCCGCGAGCAGGGTGCCGAAGATACCGGCAACCGAGCTGTCGAAGGCAATGGACGACAACAGCAGGAAGCGCTCGTACCCGGCATAGGCGTTCGCTCTGGCCAGGGTCGACGCCACCAGCTGCCGATGCTCGATCATCACCCCCTTGGGCCGTCCGGTGGAGCCGGAGGTGTAGATCACGTAGGCAAGATGC
The DNA here is from genome assembly GCF_014199855.1 of Xanthomonas sp. F1. Taxonomy (NCBI): domain Bacteria; kingdom Pseudomonadati; phylum Pseudomonadota; class Gammaproteobacteria; order Lysobacterales; family Lysobacteraceae; genus Xanthomonas; species Xanthomonas sp. F1. The sequence goes on from NZ_JACHOK010000019.1 coordinate 9,459, forward strand.
CGTGCACTCAGGCCAGCCACGACCGGATCGTGTGCCGGCTGGAGGGCCAGCGCAGGATCGTCCACGATCACCTGAGCCACGCCCGCCGTTGG
>NZ_JACHOK010000020.1:0-6182 GCF_014199855.1 Xanthomonas sp. F1
CCGCACGTGGCCGGCGTCGTCGCCCTGGCGATCAGCGCGGCGATCAGCGCCGGCCGACCGGTGCCGACGACCGCACAGATGCGCGACATCCTGACGCAAACCTCCACACCATTCCTAGTCAAGCAGAAATTGCCGATCGGCGCCGGCATCCTCAACGCCGCCAAGGCCGCCGAGCGCAGTGCCGGGGCCAGCGTAGGCGTGGAAGCTAATGCAGTCGCCATCGCGCGCGGAAGGACGGATGGATTATCCGCTGGCGCCGGCGCCAGTCCTCTCTATCGCCTGGATCTTCCATCCACCGCGCGCAACCTGCAGATCCGCACGCTCGGCGGCAGCGGCCAACTCGCGCTGTACGTAAGTGCATATCGCGCGCCCAAGGCGGACGGGAGCGATGCCGACCATCGCTCATCGCGCGACGGCACCGTCCAGAACGTGCAGATCGGCTCGCCAGCGCGTGGTGCCTATTTCCTACGTCTTGCCGGCGGCAGCGACGGCTACGCCAATGTCACCCTGCTGATCAGCTACTGGGAGTAATCGCGTGAAAGCATCAGCGAGGCGACTCCTCACATACCTGTGGCGAGGCCCGATCACTGGAACTCGGTCCGGCTCGCGCATGGGGCCATGCTGGCGCTGATCGGCTCCCATCGGCAGCTGCGCCTCCGGATGGCCGCAGAGGCGACCATCGTCGGTGGCGCGGCGCAGCACCTATGCAGCGATCCGGAGCGATGTCCAACGACACCGGTGGCAGCAGGCGACCAGCGCGTCCCAGGCGCCGTGCGGTCGGCACACGGGACGCGTTGCGCCGCGCATTGAAAGCCTCGGAGAAACTGGCTACTGTCGAGAGTGCGGCAGGATGCTCCGCGGTCACGGCGTCCTCGACGCCGCACGCTGCCCCGTGAGGACTGCCGCCCCTTCGCCGATTCCGCCTCGTGAGCCGCGCTTCCGATCCCAGCCCGTCCCCGCTCGCCGCCACTGCCAACGCCCCGCTGCGGGTGGCGTTGCTGGAAGACGACGACGTGCTGCGCGACCGCGTGCTGCTGCCCGGATTGCTGCGGCACGGCTTCGAAGCGACGCCGCTGCGCACCGCGCAGGCGCTGTGGGCGGCGCTGGAGGCGCAGCGTTTCGATCTGATCGTGCTCGACATCGGCCTGCCCGACAGCGACGGCTTCACCCTCACCCAGCAGCTGCAGGAACGTCGTCCCGGCATGGGCATCGTCATCCTCAGCGGCCGCGGCGAACAGCCGGATCTGGTGCGCGGGCTGGTGCAGGGCGCAGATGCGTACCTGATCAAGCCGGTGCAGATCGAGATCCTCGCCGCCACCCTGTTCAGCGTGGCCCGACGCATGCTGCGGCCGAGCGCGCCGGCCAGCGAGGAATGGCAGCTGCAGGACGACGGCTGGTGCCTGTTCGCGCCGGACGGGCAGGCGGTGCCGTTGACCGCCTCCGAACGCAAGGTGCTGCAAAGCCTGTGGCAGGCGCGCGGGCGCTTGGTCAGCCGCGATGCGTTGATCGGCATGCTCGGCGGCAACGCCGGGCTGGAGATCGATCCGCATCGGCTGGACGCGTTGCTGCACCGGCTGCGGCAGAAGGTGCAGGAGCGCACCGGCAGCGCCCTGCCGTTGCGCGCGGTGCGTGGCGAGGGCTATCTGCTCATGCCGCAGGAGCGCTGAATCCGGCCAGCGGCAGGCGCAGCACGAAGCAGGTGCCGGCACCGGGCGCACTGTGCACCTGCAGGCTGCCTTGCGCCTGTTGCGCCATCTCGAACGCCACTGCCAACCCCAGCCCGGTGCCCTGCCCGGCCGGCTTGGTGGTGAAGAACGGCTCGAAGATCTGCCGCTGTACGGTCTCGCTCATGCCCACGCCGGTATCGGCGATGGCGATGGCGACGGCCTCGCCGTCGCGGCGCAGCTGCAGCGAAAAACAGCCGCCGTTGGGCATCGCATCGCGCGCGTTGGCGGCGAAGTTGAGCAGCGCCAGGTCGAAGCGGCTGCGGTCCAGGAACACCGGCGCCGGCTCGGCAGCCAGGTCCAGCCGCACCTGCACGGCGGCGCCGAACAATTGCCGCAGCATGGGCTGCAAACTGCGCAGCGCTTCGCCGGCGTCGAAGCGCTCGGGCACGCTCGCCTCGCGGCGACTGAAGCTGAGCAGCTTGCGGCTGACCGCCACACCGCGGTGCGCGGCCAGGGCCACGCCTTCCAGCGCCTCGGCCAGCACCAGCGCATCGCGCGGCGGGTGATAGTCCAGCTCGTGCACGCAATGGCGTTGCTCGGTATAGCCGAGGATCGCGCTGAGGATGTTGTTGAAATCGTGCGACACGCCGCTGGCGAGTTGCTCCACCAGCTCGATCTTCTGCAGATGCAGCAGGCGCTGCTGCGCCAAGGTGCGTTCGCGCATTTCCACGCGCAGGCGCGCGGCGCTGCGGCGCGCGCGCCACAGGCTTTCGCGCAGCGCGGCGACGGTGCGGTCCAGCACCAGGGTGATCATCAGGTAGCTCAGCGCCAGCGACGGCAGGTTCTGGAACGGGCTGCGATTGCCGTGCGGATCCTGGCCCCAGGGGCTTTCCATGCCCAGCCAGAAGATCAGCGGAATGCACAGGTACACCAGCCACAACGCGCGGCGCCCGATCACCAGCGCAGCCAGGGTCAGCATCATCATCGGATACGGATCGAAAGCCTGCAGCTGGTAGCCGAACGCCAGGTTGGCGGCGACCGCCGAGCACAGCACCACCGCGATGAACGCAGCCGCGGCCTGTTTCAGCAGGCCGCGGCGGATCATCCAGACCCCCGCCCAGGCCGCAGCGGTGATCGCCGCATCGGTGCCGACGTCCACCGCCAACTGCACCGCGCTCATCTCGATGCGTGGTGCGGTCAGCAGGTGATACAGCTTGTTGAGCGGGATCTCGCTGCCCAGGAACACGAACAGCACCTGCAGCGCCGGCGCGTTGCGCCGATCGAGCGCGTCGGCGATCGGCACCCGGCGCAGCCACAGCGAGAGGCGCCGCCACAGCCGCGCGGCGAGCGCGACCGGCGCAGAGTGCGCACCCCATCTCACCCAGACTCCCATGGCGGTGAGTCTACCGTGAGGAAGCCGTGAATCTGCGTGCATTGAAGAGGGCCGGGCTAGCGGCCTTAATCGGACCTGACTCGTTGTCGGGACGACGCTCCCGGCCCCAGCCCGGAACCGACCATGCCTCTTCTGCCCAATGCCTTGCGCACCGCTGTGCGCCCGCTGTCGTCGTCCTCGTCCATCCTGCCGCAGGCGTCTGACGGTCTGTTGACCGCCGCGTTGCTGCTGGCGCTGAGCCTGCCCGCGAGCGCCTTCGCGGCCACCGCGCCGACCGCGGCAACCCAGGCACCCTCGCAGTCGCCGCAACGTGAGACCGCCGCGGCGGCCACCAGCGCCGAGCCGGACAGCGCCGACCCTGCCGATGCCACGCCGCAGGACGCCACCACCCAGGACGTGCAGCCCGGCACCCAGAACACGACCCGCTACTTCCTGGCCGAAGGCCTGAACGACGGCAACGACTACGCCAGCGCCGCCGGCCTGCGCGCGGTGGCGATGGGCGCCCGTGCCACGGCCTCCGGCGCCTTCGCCATCGCCATCGGCCACCACACCGTCGCCTCCGACAGCGCCGCCATCGCCATGGGCGACGGCGCGGTCGCCAGCGGCACCTCGGCGATCGCGATCGGCGGCAGCTTCTTCGGCAGCACCTATGGCGACTCGGCCGGCGCGCAGAGCACCGGCTTCGGCGCGCTGGCCCTGGGCACCGCCGCCACCGCGACCGCCGACTCCGCCAGCGCGCTGGGCTGGAACGCCAGCGCCACCAGCGGCGGCGCCACGGCGGTGGGTTCGACCTCCGCGGCCACCGGCGAGTACGCCACCGCCAGCGGCTCCTCCACCACCGCCAGCGGCGTGCAGTCCAGCGCGTTCGGCTATGCGGCCAATGCCGGCGGTACCGGCGCCATCGCCACTGGCGGCTACAGCGTCGCTTCCGGCTTCTTCGGCGTGGCGATGGGCTACAGCGCCACCGCCAGCGGCGACGGCGGCATCGCGATCGGCGACAACGCCGCGGCGGCCGGCCAGCAGAGCGTGGCGATCGGCGCCAGCAATGCCGGCGTGCCGACCCAGTCCAACGGACTGGGCGCGGTCACCGTCGGCGCCGGTGCCTGGGCGCTGTCGGACTACGGCACCGCGCTGGGCTTCGACAGCCATGCCGATGCCGACTACAGCATGGCGCTGGGCGCCTCGGCGGTGGCCACCAGCAGCCATGCGCTGGCGGTGGGCGCGACCTCCTTCGCCGACGGTCAGGACGCCAGCGCCTTCGGCTCCGTCGCCAGCGCCAACGCTGCCGGCGCCACGGCGCTCGGCAGCGGCGCCACCGCGCTGAGCGCGGGCAGCGTCGCGCTGGGCTACAACAGCGCCGCCACCGGCCTCAACAGCGTGGCGATCGGCGCCGGTTCGATGGCCGACCGCGACAACGTGGTGGCGTTCGGCACCGATAGCGCGCTGCGCCAGCTCACCTACGTCGCCGCCGGCACCGCCGACACCGATGCGGTCAACGTGCTGCAGTTGCGCAGCATCGCCAGCGCGCTCGGCGCCGGCAGCGCGGTCGGCGGCGACGGCAGCTTCACCGGCGGCAGCTATCTGATCCAGGGCCGCAGCTACGGCACGGTCGGCTCGGCGTTGTCGGCGCTGGACGGTGCCCTGTCGTCGCTGGACACCCGCGTCGACAGCGGTGCCGGCGGCGTGGCGGTCGGCGGCGGTGCCGCGGGCGGCCCCAGCGTCGGCGCCGGCACCAATGCGGTGGCAGTGGGCGCGCAGGCCACCGCCAACGGCCAGAACGGCACCGCGATGGGGTCAAATGCGCTGGCCTACGGCCCCAACGACACGGCGCTGGGCGGCAACGCGCGGGTCAATGCCGACGGCAGCACCGCGGTCGGCGCCAACGCCAGCATCAGCGCCACCGCCACCAACGCCGTGGCGGTGGGCGAAAGCGCCACGGTCACCGCCGCCTCCGGCACCGCGCTGGGCCAGGGCGCCTCGGTCTCGGCGACCAACGCCGTGGCGATCGGCCGCGGTTCGTCTGCCACCCGCGCCAACACCGTCTCGGTGGGCAGCGCCGGCAACGAACGCCAGATCAGCAACGTCGCCGCCGGCAGCGCCGCCACCGATGCGGTCAACGTGTCGCAGATGCAGGCCGGCGACAGCGCCACCCTGAGCAGCGCCAACGCCTACACCGACAGCCGCATGGCGGGGTGGGACGACAACCTCACCAAGCTGCGCAACGACACCGACCAGCGCTTCCAGCATCTGGACCGGCGCATCGACCGGATGGGCGCGGTGAGCGCCGCCTATGCCGGCATGGCGGTCAACACCTCGGGCCTGGCCGGCGCCAACCGCATCGGCGTCGGCGTCGGCTCGCAGGGCGGCGAAAGCGCGCTGGCCGTGGGCTACCAGCGCGCGATCGGCAACCGCGCCAGCGTCTCGCTCGGCGGCGCCTTCTCCGGCAGCGAGAAGAGCGTCTCCGCCGGCGCCGGCTTCAGCTGGTGACGTCCGCAGCGCCTCCGTTCACCCCGTCTATCCCGCCTATCCACGCTTCTGCAGAGACACCGCCATGACGCCCACCGCACCGTTCTCCCGCAACCTGCTCGCCCTGTCGCTGGGCCTGGCGCTCGCCGGCGCCGCGCAGGCGCAGTCCGCCCCGCGCTTCTCGGCCCTGGCCCAGGGCAGCCCTGGACAATCCACGGTCTACGACGGCTTGATCGTGACCTACCGCGACGGCAGCAGCGCGCGCCGCGATGGCAACGCTGCGGCCAGCACGCTCAACCAGGCCGCGCGCAGCAGCGCCGGCACCTGGGCCAGCACCTACCGGCAGAGCGCGCCGGCGCTGAGCCGGGTACGGCGGCTGGCCACCGGCGCCGACCTGGTGCGGCCCAGTCGCGCGCTGAGTCCCTCGCAACTGGAGACGCTGATGACCAGCCTGCGCGCCGACCCGGCGGTGGCGCACGTCGAACCCAACCTGATCCTCAAGCCGGTGCGCAGCACCGCGCAGGCCACGGCCAGTGCCGTCGCCGCCCCCAACGATCCGGGCTATGAAGTGCAATGGCACCTGCGCACGCCCGACGGCCACCTGGAAACGCTGGCGCCGGAGACCACCGGCTATGCCAACCGCGGCGGCATCGACC
>NZ_JACHOK010000021.1:2500-6171 GCF_014199855.1 Xanthomonas sp. F1
TGCCTTGGCGGTCAGAGGCGATGAAGGACGTGGCAGCCTGCGAAAAGTGTCGGGGAGCTGGCAACAAGCTTTGATCCGGCAATGTCCGAATGGGGAAACCCACTGCTTCGGCAGTATCCTGCAGTGAATACATAGCTGCTGGAAGCGAACCCGGTGAACTGAAATATCTAAGTAACCGGAGGAAAAGAAATCAACCGAGATTCCCTAAGTAGTGACGAGCGAACGGGGACTAGCCCTTAAGCTGGTATGGTTTTAGAAAAACAATCTGGAAAGGTTGGCCATAGAAGGTGATAGCCCTGTATTTGAAAGGGCCATACCAGTGAAGACGAGTAGGGCGGGGCACGTGAAACCCTGTCTGAACATGGGGGGACCATCCTCCAAGGCTAAATACTCCTGACCGACCGATAGTGAACCAGTACCGTGAGGGAAAGGCGAAAAGAACCCCGGAGAGGGGAGTGAAATAGATCCTGAAACCGTGTGCGTACAAGCAGTAGGAGCTCGCAAGAGTGACTGCGTACCTTTTGTATAATGGGTCAGCGACTTACTGTTCGTGGCAAGCTTAACCGTATAGGGGAGGCGAAGGGAAACCGAGTCTGATAAGGGCGCATAGTCGCGGGCAGTAGACCCGAAACCGGGTGATCTAGTCATGCCCAGGGTGAAGGTCAGGTAACACTGACTGGAGGCCCGAACCCACTCCCGTTGCAAAGGTAGGGGATGAGGTGTGATTAGGAGTGAAAAGCTAATCGAACCCGGAGATAGCTGGTTCTCCTCGAAAGCTATTTAGGTAGCGCCTCATATGTATCCTCTCGGGGGTAGAGCACTGTTATGGCTAGGGGGTCATCGCGACTTACCAAACCATTGCAAACTCCGAATACCGAGACGGACTGTATGGGAGACACACGGCGGGTGCTAACGTCCGTCGTGAAAAGGGAAACAACCCAGACCCACAGCTAAGGTCCCAAATTCACTGCTAAGTGGAAAACGATGTGGAAAGGCATAGACAGCCAGGAGGTTGGCTTAGAAGCAGCCACCCTTTAAAGAAAGCGTAATAGCTCACTGGTCGAGTCGGTCTGCGCGGAAGATTTAACGGGGCTAAGCAGTGAACCGAAGCTTGGGGTGCATCGCGATAAGCGATGCGCGGTAGAGGAGCGTTCCGTAAGCCTGCGAAGGTGGATTGAGAAGTCTGCTGGAGGTATCGGAAGTGCGAATGCTGACATGAGTAACGACAATGCGGGTGAAAAACCCGCACGCCGAAAGCCCAAGGTTTCCTTGCGCAACGTTAATCGGCGCAGGGTGAGTCGGCCCCTAAGGCGAGGGCGAAAGCCGTAGTCGATGGGAAGCAGGTTAATATTCCTGCACCTCGCGTAAGTGCGATGGAGGGACGGAGAAGGTTAGGTGTACCGGGCGTTGGTTGTCCCGGGGAAAGGCGGTAGGTTTGGATCTTTGGCAAATCCGGGATCCTTTAAGACCGAGCACCGAGACGAGTCTTTTAGACGAAGTCACTGATACCACGCTTCCAGGAAAAGCTCCTAAGCTTCAGCTTACGCAGACCGTACCGTAAACCGACACAGGTGGGTAGGATGAGAATTCTCAGGCGCTTGAGAGAACTCGGGTGAAGGAACTAGGCAACATGGCACCGTAACTTCGGGAGAAGGTGCACCCTTTTTGGTGGCTCGTGCGAGCTATAGCTGAAGAGGGTCGCAGAAACCAGGCCGCTGCGACTGTTTATCAAAAACACAGCACTCTGCAAACACGAAAGTGGACGTATAGGGTGTGACGCCTGCCCGGTGCTGGAAGGTTAATTGATGGGGTCAGCCGCAAGGCGAAGCTCTTGATCGAAGCCCCAGTAAACGGCGGCCGTAACTATAACGGTCCTAAGGTAGCGAAATTCCTTGTCGGGTAAGTTCCGACCTGCACGAATGGCGTAACGACAGCGGCGCTGTCTCCACCCGAGACTCAGTGAAATTGAAATCGCTGTGAAGATGCAGCGTTCCCGTGGCAAGACGGAAAGACCCCGTGAACCTTTACTATAGCTTTACACTGAACGTTGAGTTCGTCTGTGTAGGATAGGTGGGAGGCTATGAAACTGTGGCGCTAGCTGCAGTGGAGCCATCCTTGAAATACCACCCTGTCGTGCTTGACGTTCTAACCTAGGTCCGTAATCCGGATCGGGGACCGTGTATGGTGGGTAGTTTGACTGGGGCGGTCTCCTCCTAAAGAGTAACGGAGGAGCACGAAGGTACGCTCAGCGCGGTCGGACATCGCGCACTGTGTGCAAAGGCATAAGCGTGCTTGACTGCAAGATCGACGGATCAAGCAGGTACGAAAGTAGGTCTTAGTGATCCGGTGGTTCTGTATGGAAGGGCCATCGCTCAACGGATAAAAGGTACTCCGGGGATAACAGGCTGATACCGCCCAAGAGTTCATATCGACGGCGGTGTTTGGCACCTCGATGTCGGCTCATCACATCCTGGGGCTGTAGTCGGTCCCAAGGGTATGGCTGTTCGCCATTTAAAGTGGTACGCGAGCTGGGTTCAGAACGTCGTGAGACAGTTCGGTCCCTATCTGCCATGGGCGTTGGAGATTTGAGAGGGGCTGCTCCTAGTACGAGAGGACCGGAGTGGACGAACCTCTGGTGTTCCGGTTGTCACGCCAGTGGCATTGCCGGGTAGCTATGTTCGGAAGCGATAACCGCTGAAAGCATCTAAGCGGGAAGCGCGCCTCAAGATGAGATCTCCCGGGACACAAGTCCCCTAAAGGAACCATGTAGACTACGTGGTTGATAGGTCAGGTGTGTAAGTGCAGCAATGCATTGAGCTAACTGATACTAATGATCCGTGCGGCTTGACCATATAACCTCAAGATGCTTCCTCATAAGCATCCCTTAGCGCGACACACGTCGATCGCTCTCACTCGCTCGCTACATCACACCCCATGAGAGGCTGGCGCCTGCCGTCCTCGGTCATACGACCGATCGACCGCACGGCGACACTCCAACCGTCTCCCTGGTGAAATTAGCGCTGTGGAACCACCCGATCCCATCCCGAACTCGGAAGTGAAACGCAGCTGCGCCGATGGTAGTGTGGCTCAAGCCATGCGAGAGTAGGTCATCGCCAGGGGCTTTACCCCAAATCCCCGTCCCACAAGGACGGGGATTTTTTATTGCGCGGGGGAAAAGCTAAAGAAAGCAAACAGCGCCCACGGCACAACACAAAACACCGCGCAGCAACGGCTTGGTGGGCGCTGGTGGAGCCACCAGCGCCGCCGAGCAATGCGGTTGTCCGAACGACGCCGCAAATAGCTTGGCTCAGCTCCATCACGACACCCGGCTACGCACCGTGCATGCGGATACGGGAATGCCTTGCCAGGGACAGCGTGGATGATCGGCCATGCAAGTTGCGGATAGATCGCAAGAGCCCCCCCTCATGCGCATCGCGGCTACCGCGTGGAGGCACAGCGCGGCTGCTGTCGGCCGCCAGACCCACCGCGATCCGGCTGTTAAACGACGTCCAGCGCGATCGCGTCACGCAGCGCCTCGCCTGCAGTCGAGCGTCAACGGCACGTGTGCCGCTGACTTGCGGCACTGCGCTACCGCGGCCCGCCGGTCAGCAGGCTGATCCCCAAACCGCCAGGACGGCGTCCCGTGACCCAACTGCTGCGCCAGGCGCGCG
>NZ_JACHOK010000022.1:0-5382 GCF_014199855.1 Xanthomonas sp. F1
GTCAGCTCCGGGCGGTTCAAGTAGCCGCGGGCCACACCAGCACCGCCGATGTACAGCTCACCGATCACCCCGATCGGCACCGGCTGACCCTGCGCGTCCAGCACGTAGACCTGCGTGTTGGCGATCGGCTTGCCGATGGGAATGATGTGTGCTCCGTCGGGCACATCGGCCACACGATACGTGGTCGCGAACGTCGTGCCCTCGGTGGGTCCGTAGCAGTTGAGCAAATGTGCTGGAGACGAGGAGCCGCGCAATGCCCGGGCAGCGCTGCGCGGCTCCAGCACGTCGCCGCCGACCAGCAGATAGCGCAGGCCGGGAAACGACAGGCCGAGCACATTCACGTATTCGTTGAACAGCCCGACCGTGAGCAGCAGCAGGGTTGCCGCTCCTTCGCGCAGTGTGTCGCCGAGCGACTGTGGGTCCATGAGCACAGGCTGGGGAATGACCAGCAGGCGCGCACCATTGAGCAACGCCCCCCACACCTCCCATGTGGCTGCGTCGAACGCCGGGTTGGAACAATGGCCGACGCAGTCGTCCGCCGAGATCGGCACGGCCGCATTGTCGGTGGTCAGGTGCACCACATTGCGATGTTCGAGCATCACGCCCTTCGGCTTGCCTGTGGAGCCGGAGGTATAGATCACGTAGGCCAGGTGACACGACGTCAGCCCATCGATGACGGGGTTCGCGACATCCCCGGCGCCGGCAGCGGCCACGATGTGCTCGAAGACCAGCAACGGGCACGACGCGGTGTCCAACACCGGCACGGCCTCCAATAGCGTGGCTTCGCTCAACACGGCGGTTGGCCGGGTGTCCTCCAGCATGTACGCCAGACGTTCCGCAGGGAGCGCGGGGTCCAATGGAACGTAGGCGCCGCCAGCCTTCAGCACGCCCAGCATGCCTGCGGCCAGCGCAATCCCACGCTGCGCGCAGAGCGCGACGCGGCAGTCCGGACCCACGCCCAGCGCGATCAGGCGATGCGCGATCAGGTTGGCCTGGCGATTGAGTTCGCCGTAACTGAGCAGCAGGCCGTCGCAGTCGATCGCGATCGCCTGCGGTTGCCGCGCCGCGTGTGCCTCGAACAGGACATGGATCAGGGCGTCGTGCCGAGACGGTCGCTGCGTCGCGTTGAAGCCGTATACAACCTGCCCACGCTCGGCGGCGTCCAGCAGTGGCAGGCGCGTGACCGCCTGGCAATCGTCGGCCACCATCGTCTCCAGCACCCGCACCCAGTACCCGAGCATCCGCTCGATTGTGCTGCCGTCGAACAGATCGGTGGCATAGATCGCACCGCCCACCAGCCCGTCGGCGCCATCGACCAGGGAGAGCGCAAGGTCGAAGTGCGCGGTCTTCTGCACCGTTTCCAGTGCGGCCATGGTCAGTTTTGAATCCGGCAACGATGGCGGCTGCTCCACGCCCGGCGTGTTGTCCAAGGCCAGCAGCACCTGGAACAGCGGGCTGTAGCCGAGACTGCGAACCGGCTGGATCGCTTCCACCACCTGCTCGAACGGTAGGTCCTGGTGCGCATAGGCGCCCAGGGTCGTGGCCTTGATCCGCGCCAACAACTGGGCGACGGTCGGTGCACCGGACAGGTCCACACGCAGCGCGAGGGTATTGACGAAGAACCCCACCAGCGGCTCGATCTCTGCCCGCTGGCGATTGGCCACTGGCGTGCCGATCACCAAGTCGGTCTGCCGGCTCAATCGCGACAACAGGATCGACCACCCCGCCAGCAAGGTCATGAACAAGGTGGTGCCATGGCGCTGCGACAAGGCGCGCAACTGCTCGCTCAGTCGGTGCGACAGGCGCAGCATCCGACGATCGCCACGGTAGCTCTGCACGGCAGGGCGCGGCCGGTCGGTGGGCAATTCCAGCAATGCCGGGGCGCCAGCCAGCTGTCTCCGCCAGAAGTCGACCTGCCCCTGCAACACGTCGCCCTGCAACCAGCCGCGCTGCCAGGCAGCGTAGTCGGCGTACTGGATCGGCAACGGCGGCAATGGATCTGCCAGGCCGCGGCTGAACGCGGCATAGAGGGCCCCCACTTCCTTTGCCAACACGCCGATCGACCAGCCATCGGAGATGATGTGGTGCTGGGTGACCAGCAACACGTGCTCGCGCTCGGACACTACCAGCAAGCGGCCACGGATCAGCGGCCCCTGTGCGAGATCGAACGGCGCACGGGCCTCCTGCAGGCTCACCTGCGCAAGCGCGGCGTCCTGCGCGGCCGGCTCCAGGGCACTCAGATCGTGCACCGTCAGTGCGAAGCCGACGTCCGCGGCGGCGATCGCCTGCCGCGGCTCGCCCTCCACACTGACGAAGGTGGTGCGCAGGTTCTCGTGCCGCGCCACGATGCGGTCCAGGCTCGCCTGCAACGCCGCGCGATCCAGCGTACCAGTCAATCGCAGCGCCGCCGGGATGTGGTAAGCCGCACCAGCCGCGTGGTCGAGCTGATCCAGGAACCATAGCCGCTGCTGTGCCCACGACACCGGCAAGAGGCCGCCTCGTTCCACTGGCTGGATCGGTGCGCTCCCGACCGGCTGCGGCGCAAGTTTCGCCTTTGCCAGCTTGAGCAGGCGTTCCTTTTCGGCAATGGAAAGGTTCTTCAGCGCAGTACGTTCCATCTAGCGACCTTGTCTGCAGGTGTCCTTGCGAATCCGTAGCGTCGGAACGCGCTCAAGGCGCTGCCGGTGCTTCGTCGATGGAGGCCAGCATGTCCAGCAACTCCACCTGGTCGAACTGCGCCAACTGGCGTTCGACCATGAGCGCGGCCAGGGCCGACAGCTGCGGCGACATGAACACGTCGCGCAGGTCCATCTCCACCTGCAGCGCCTCCTTGAGCCGGACCACGACCCGTACTGCCAGCAGCGAATGCCCGCCGAGTTCAAAGAAATGATCGTGGCGGCCTATACGCTCCAGGCCCAGCAGTTCCTGCCAGATCGTGGCGATGGCCTGCTCGGCTTCGCCGATCGGCGCTTCGTACGGGCGACTGGCCACGGCCTCCTGGTCGGGTGCGGGGAGCGCCTGGCGGTCGAGCTTGCCGTTCGGCGTCAGCGGGAACGCGTCCAGGATCACGAACGCCGCCGGCACCATGTACTCCGGCAACTCCTGCAGCAGGCGCTCGTGCAGCGTGGTGGACGCGCACGTGTGGCCGTCGTGTGGCAGCAGGTAGGCGACCAGGCGTGTCTCGCCCGTCGTGTCCTCGCGTGCTACCACCGCGGCCTCACGTACCCCCGCGCAGGCCGCCAGCCTGGCCTCGATCTCGCCCAGTTCGATGCGGAAGCCGCGGATCTTGACCTGGAAATCGTTGCGGCCCAGGTACTCGATCGTGCCATCGGGCAGCCAGCGGCCGAGGTCGCCGGTCCTGTACATCCTGGCGTCGGCATCATCGACGAAAGGATCGGCAAGGAAGCGCTGTGCGGTCAGCTCCGGACGATCGAGGTAGCCACGCGCCACGCCGGCACCGCCGATGTAAAGCTCGCCCGCCGCACCGACCGGCACAGGCTGTCGCTGCGGGTCGAGAAGATAAATGCGCACATTGCCCAGCGGCCGGCCGATCTGCGGCCGATCCCCGCTGCCGTTGATCAGCGCCAGCGAACTGTCCACCGTACATTCGGTGGGGCCGTAGACATTGAAGAACCGCGTGCGCTGGTCGCCGTTCAGGCGCCGCCAGATGCTGGCGGGGATCGGCTCGCCGCCGATCATGATCGCCTGTGGCCGATACGTCGCCTGATCCAGCAGGCCTTCGGCCAGCAAGGCCTCCAGTTGTACCGGCGTGCAATCCAAGGCATCGAGCCGGTAGCGGCCCAGGAACTCGAGCAAGGCCCGCGCGTCAAGGCGTACATCCTGGGGAAGCATGACCACGCAACGACCCGACAGCAGTTGCAGCAGTGACTTGATCGAGGCGTCGAACGACAACGATGCGTTCAATCCCACGCGCGCCTGGGCGTCCAGCTCGGAAAAGATTGAATGCTCCAGCTCCGACTGCAGGTTCATGACCGAGGCATGCTCGACCATTACACCCTTGGGCTGCCCGGTGGAGCCCGAGGTATAGATCACGTAGGCCAGGTGGTGCGGGGTCAACCCGTCCACCTGCGGATCGACTGCATGCTGCGCCGGTGCCGCGTCGCGCTCGGCGTCGAGCGCGAGCACTGGAACATCCAGCGATTGCAGCAGCGGCAGGCGCGCCTGCGATGCCGAGGAACTCAACACTGCCACGGGTGTGCTGTCGGCGAGCATGTAGGCCACACGTTCGGCAGGATGCGAGGGATCCAGCGGTACGTAAGCCCCCCCTGCCTTCAGGATGCCCAGGATCCCGGCGAACGTCGCCAGGCTGCGCTCGGCGAAAAGCGCAACGCGATCGTCCGGCGCAAGTCCGAGCGCGATGAGCCGGTGTGCGATTCGGTTCGCATGTCGATTCAGTTCGGCATAGCTGAGCTGCTGGCCTGCGAACTCCACGGCAACCGCGTCGGGCTGCGCAGCGGCACGCGCCTCGAAGGCGGTGTGGATCAGCTGCCGCGGTTGCGTGCGGACCGGTCCCGGGTTGAACTGGTCGACCAGTTGCGTGCGTTCCGCCGGTGTGAGCAGCGGCAGGCTGCCGACCGTCATGGCATCGTCAGCCACCATGGCCTGCAGCAGCATCAGCCAGTGGCCGAGCATGCGTTGCACGGTATCGCGTTCGAACAGGTCGGTGGCGTACACCACGCCCCCCACCAGCCCGCCCTCGGTCTCCGTCATCGACAGGGACAGATCGAAGCGCGCGTTGCGGTGCGCGCCTTCGACCGCAGAGAGCGTCAGGTCCGGCAGACGGTCCAAGCCATCGTCCCCTGGCGTGTTGTTCAGGCTCAGCGCCGCCTGGAACACCGCGTTGTGGCTCAAGCTGCGCTCGGGCTGCAGGGCTTCGACTACCTGCTCGAACGGTAGATCCTGGTGAGCATAGGCGTCGAGCGTGGTCGCCTTGACCTGCGCCAGCAGCCCGGCCACGCTCGGGTCGTCGCGCAGATCGACGCGAAACGCCAGGGTGTTGACGAAGAAGCCGATCAACGGTTCGATCTCGGCACGTTGCCGGTTTGCCACCGGGCTGCCGATCACCACCTGGTGCTGGCCGCTCAGCCGCGACAGCAGCACCGCCCACCCGGCGAGTAGGGTCATGAACAGGGTGACGCCGTGGCGCTGGGCCAGCGCATGCAGCGCCCTGCTGAGATCGTGCGGCACGCGTACCGGGACACTGTCTCCCGCGTAGCTCATCACCGCCGGCCGCGGCCGGTCGGTCGGCAGTTCCAGCAGCGCTGGGGCGCCCGACAGGTGGCAACGCCAGAACTCGATCTGTTCCTGCAGGACATCGCCCTGCAACCACTGCCGCTGCCAGGCCGCATAGTCGGCGTACTG
>NZ_JACHOK010000023.1:0-1830 GCF_014199855.1 Xanthomonas sp. F1
GCGCCGCCTGCGCCGCGAACAGGCCGTGGATCAGGGCCTGCTGCGGGTACGCCGACTGCGTGGCATTGAACCCGTGCAGCACCTGCGACCGCTCGACCGGCGACAGCAGCGGCAGGCGGCTCACCGGCTGCGTGTCGTCGGCTACCATGGCGTTCAGGATGGCCACGAGATACGCATTGAACCTGCAGATCGTCTCGCGATCGAACAGGCTGGTGGAATAGATGAATTTGCCCGTCAGGCCCTTGCCCGAATCGATGAACGACAGATCCAGATCGAAGTGCGCGCTGCTATACGCAGTCTCGACCTTCTTGGCGGTCAGCCCCGGTAGCTGCAAGGCCTCCTCGCCGACCGCATTGTTCATGCTCAGCAACACTTGGAACACGGGGCTGTAGCTCAGGTTGCGCTCGGGCTGCAGGGCTTCGACCACCTGCTCGAACGGCAGGTCCTGGTGCGCGTAAGCCTCCAGCGTCGTGGCCCTGACCTGGGCCAGCAGCGCGGCCACATTGGGATCGGCCTGCAGGTCCACACGCAACGCCAGCGTGTTGACGAAGAAGCCGACCAGCGGCTCGACCTCCGCACGCGCGCGATTGGCCACCGGACTGCCGATGACGATGTCGTGTTGCCCGCTCAACCGCGCCAGCAGGATCGACCACGCGGCCAGCAAGGTCATGAACAAGGTGGTGCCATGGCGCTGCGACAGCGCCCGCAGGCCGGCGCTCAGTTCTACGGTCAGGCTGACGTCGATGCCGTCACCGGCGTAGTTCTGCAACGCCGGCCGTGGCCGATCGGTCGGCAGTTCCAGCAATGCCGGCGCGCCGCGCAGGTGCCCGGTCCAGAAATCGAGCTGCCGTTGCAGCACCTCGCCCTGGAGCCACTGCCGCTGCCAGGCCGCGTAGTCGGCGTATTGGATCCGCAGCGGTGGCAGCGGATCCGGTTCGCCCCGGCAGAATGCGCTGTACAAGGCGCCGACCTCGCGGATCAGTACGGCCGTCGACCAGCCGTCGGAGATGATGTGGTGCTGGGTCACCAGCAGGACATGCTCGTCCTC
The DNA here is from genome assembly GCF_014199855.1 of Xanthomonas sp. F1. Taxonomy (NCBI): domain Bacteria; kingdom Pseudomonadati; phylum Pseudomonadota; class Gammaproteobacteria; order Lysobacterales; family Lysobacteraceae; genus Xanthomonas; species Xanthomonas sp. F1. The sequence goes on from NZ_JACHOK010000023.1 coordinate 1,049, forward strand.
GGACAGCGACAGCAGGTGACCGCGATACAGCGGTCCGTTCCTCAGATCGAAGGGCGCCTGCGCCTCGGTTACGAGCAACGCGTCCAGCGCTGCCTGCTGCGCCATGGGATCGAGCGCGCGCCAGTCCTGCTCGACCAGGGCAAACCCGACATCCGCGGCGACGATCACCTGGCGCGGCTCACCGTCGGCGCTGACGAACACCGTGCGCAGGCTCTCGTGCCGCGCCACGATGCGGTCCAGGGTCGACCGCAGTGCCACCTGATCGAGGCGTCCGATCAACCGCAGGGCAGCCTGCAGATGGTAGGCCGCCCCGGCCGCATGATCGAGCTGGTCCAGGAACCACAGCCGCTGCTGCGCCCAGGACAACGGCAAGGTCTGGCTGCGATCGGCGCGCGGGATGCCCTGCTTCCTGCTTTCTTCGGCATGCAGCGCGATGCGTTGCTTCATCCGGTTCTGGATGATGGTCTGTTTCAGCGCTTCCAGCGCGGCGGCGTTGTTAGTCATTGATCGACTCTCGATCCAGCATCTCGCGCAGTTCTTCCTCGGACAGGGAGTCCAGCTCGCGTTGCATGCGCTCGAGCTCGTCGCCCAGAAAGACAGTCTTCTGCAGTTCGTCGACGGCAGCGGCCAGCTCCACCAGCGTCGGCCGTTCGAACAGCGCACGCAGCACCACGTCGACCTGGAATTGCTCGCGGATCCGGATCACCAGTTGCATCACCAGCAGCGAGTGTCCGCCCAGTTCGAAGAAGTTGTCCTGGCGCCCGACCTGCTCCACACCCAGC
>NZ_JACHOK010000024.1:0-1172 GCF_014199855.1 Xanthomonas sp. F1
TGTAGGAGTCAACTGTCATGCACCCGCGATGGCTGGAGGAGCGTACGGGGCTTGATCGCGTGCGATGGCATTGAGCCAGCGCAGGAACTTGTGCATGCACGCGACGATGGCGACCTTGGCCGGTTTGCCGGCGCCTGTCAGGCGCGCGTAGGTCTTGGCCAAGGGTGAGCCGGAGCGGATGGAGGCCCAGGTGGCCATGTACAGCACCCTCCGTACGTCGGCGCGCCCGCCTTTGATGCGGCGCTGGCCTTGCCAGCAGCCGCTGTCGTGATTGAACGGCGCCAACCCGACCAGGGCGGCGAGTTTGCGTGGCGGCAGCGTCCCCAATTCCGGCAGCCGCGCGGCCAGGGTGGCGCGCAGGATCCCGCCGAGCCCGGGGACCTTGGGCAGGCTTGAGCAGGCCTTGGCCTGTTGCTCGATCTGCCGGGTCAGCGTCTGGATCTTCCCTTGTAGCAGGGCGATGGCCTCACGGCAGTGTTCCTGCACATGGGCGCTGGTGATGTGCTCCAAGCGGCGCCGATGAGCATCGCGCTGGCCGACCAGGGTGGCGCGCAGGTCCAGCAGTTCGCGTAGATGCTGCTGGTGCTCGGGCACCACGGTCGTGGGCGTGGCCGGGATGGACTGGGCCGCGATCGCCAGCAAACGCGCGTCCAACGCGTCGGTCTTCGCCTTGACGCCCAGGGCCTTGGCCAGCGCCCGTGGGCGGTGCGCACACATACGCACCGCCGGCAGGCCGGCCTGCCGCAGTGCCCGCAGCACCGCCGCCTCGTAGCCGCCGCTGGCTTCCAGCACGATCCGTTCGCAGTTCATCCCGGACAAGTGCTTGACCAGCGCCAGCCGCTCCTGTGCGGTGTTCGGCTGGATCCAGGTTTGCTCCTCCGGCAGGACATGAATGACCAGTTCGGCCTTGGCTACATCAATCCCGACAAAGCGTCGCATAGACGTTCTCCGCAGTAGACTCAGGGACGAGAGCACTCCTGCCGATGCCCATGCTTGTGGAGTTCGAGCTCGCGACTCGGGCAACTGTTCGGGCTTATGAGGCAGGAGACACGGAGTGCGGCGGCGCTGACTCCTACTCGTGCTCGCTTGGCACTGCGGCTAAACGGCCTGCCGCACTCCGCTCTCACCTAAAACGATAAACCCTCATTTGACACAAGCGGCTTCAGCCGCGA